>NZ_CP077082.1:4800000-6573451 GCF_014268205.2 Pseudomonas sp. OE 28.3 | reverse complement strand
ACAGAAATCAGGGAGTCGTTGTTCAAAAGGGCGGGCATTTTAACAGGCTGGCAAGATTCTGCTGCTTTAGAACGACGGTGTGACGTACCACTCGATCTAAATTTGCCGGTTTTGATACTTTGCCGCAGGATGTGACGGGTAACTGCAGCGAATGTATACCGTTAGCGTATTTGATAACCCTTATCATTGGTGATTATCAGGCCGCGCGTCATAATGCCCGCCGCCAAAAAATTTTGCAGAGTCTAGGGAGCTAGCTTGTCTACGCCTGTCGAACCCTTGCGTTTGCTGCTACTGGCCGATGAGCCAGCGTGGGCAGCGTTGTTGCGCGAGTGCCTGGCGCCGATGGGCGATGGGGCTGTGCTGGTCAGCGCGCCCAACTGGGACTCGGTGAGTCGTCTGTTCGATGACGACCACAGTGCCATGTTATTGACCACGCCCAGCCTGCAACCCGGCCCAGGCCGTTGCAGCCTGCCGTGCATATTGCTGCTGGAGCAGGAACCGCTGGTTTCACCGCTGGGTGTGAGCGACTGGCTGGTCTTTGGTGCATTGGATACCGATACCTTGCGCCGCTGCCTGCGCCACGTGCGTGAGCGCGGCGTGCTGGAAAACACCCTGCAGCGCCTGGCCGAGCAGGACCCGCTCACCGGTATCGCCAACCGCCAGGGTTTCCAGACCTTGCTGGCGGCGCGTCTAGCCGAAAACGAAGGCCGTGGCCTGGCCCTCGGCCATCTGGACCTCGACAATTTTCGTCACGCCAACGACGCCTTGGGCCATCAGGCCGGCGATCGTTTGATCCTGCAAGTGGTCTCGCGGCTCAAGAGCCAACTCGAAGCCGGTGACCAACTGGCGCGCCTGGGCAGCGACGAATTCGCCCTGCTGATCGACACCCGCCGTGCGCCCCAGCGCGCCGAGTGGATGGCCGAGCGCATTACCGAAGCCATGGCCGAGCCGTATTGGGTGGATGGCGAAAGCCTGCTGATCGGCTGCAGCCTGGGCGTGGCACATGCCCGTGCCCGCGCCGGGGCCGACCCGCTGATGTGGCACGCGCACATCGCCATGCAGCAGGCCAAGAGTACCCAGGGCTGTACCTTTCACATCTTCAACGAACGCATCAACCGCAACGCCCGCAGCCTGGCCGACCTGGAAAGTGAGCTGCGCCGTGCTCTGCGCCGCGACGAACTGGAGCTGCATTACCAGCCGCGCCTGGATTTGGACGACGGGCATATCGTCGGCCTGGAAGCGCTGGTGCGCTGGCGCCACGGCGAGCGTGGCCTGTTGCCACCCAGCGAATTCGTGCCCTTGGCCGAACAGAGTGGCCTGATTGTGCCATTGGGTTACTGGGTGATCTCGCGGGCCTTGCGCGATATGCAAGACCTGCGCGAACGCGGCCTGCCGCCGCTGCATATGGCGGTCAACCTGTCGTTTCGCCAATTCCAGGACAGCCAGTTGCTTTCGACGTTGAGCCGGCTGATCGCCGAGCGTGGTGTCGAAGCGCAGTGGCTGGAGTTCGAGCTGACCGAGACCGCCGTGATGCGCCGCAGTGACTTGGTCAAGCAGACCATGGACGCCCTTGGCCGCTTGGGTGTGCGGTTTTCCCTGGATGATTTCGGCACCGGTTTTTCCTCATTCGTGCACCTCAACAGCCTGCCAATTGCCTTGCTGAAGATCGACAAGAGCTTCGTCGGCGGCATGGAAGAGCGCGAAGAAAACCGCAAGCTGGTGCATGCCATGATCAACCTGGCCCACAACCTCAACCTGGAAGTGGTGGCCGAAGGGGTGGAAACCCCTGAACAGCTGGCGTTGTTGCGGCTGTTTGGGTGTGATCAGGCCCAGGGTTACCTGATCAGCAAGCCGTTGCCGTTGCCGGAACTGGTGGAGTATTTGACGTTCGGCAAGAGCCAGCAGGCGCTGCTGGGCTGAAGGTTGTAAACCCAATCAAAAATGTGGGAGCTGGCTTGCCTGCGATGGCGGTGGGCCAGCCAGCCAATTTGGCATCTGACACACCGCCATCGCAGGCAAGCCAGCTCCCACATTGACCGAGTACATTCTCTAGTCTGGTTGCATGGCCGGGAATTGCGTGCGCACTTCAGGCTCCTGCCGAATCATCCGCTTCATCTTCGCCTCAAACGCCCACGTCAGGCTGACGGCCGCACACGCCAGCCCAAGCGCCAAACCCCACCACACGCCCGTTGGGCCCCAGCCCAGGGTGAACGCCATCAACCAAGCAGACGGCGCGCCGATCAGCCAATAGCAACCCAAACCCACCAGGAAGGTGGTCTTGGCGTCCTTCAGCCCGCGAATACAGCCCATGGCAATGGTTTGCACGCCGTCGAACAACTCAAACCACGCCGCCACGGCCAACAGGCTGACCGCCAGCACGATGACGTCGTGGAAGGCTGGGTCGTTATGGTCCAGAAACAGCCCGATAAGCGCATCGGAAAACAGCCACAGCACAACGGCAAATCCCAACATCACCAACGCGCCAAAACCGATGCCGACCCGCCCGGCCATGCGCGCCTGCAGCAATTGCCCGGCGCCGTAATGCTGGCCGATGCGCATGGTAATCGCGTAGGACATCCCCGCCGGCACCATGAACGCCACCGAAACGATTTGCAGGGCAATCTGATGCGCTGCCAATTGCGTACTGCCCATGGTGCCCATGCACAACGCCGCGAAGGCAAACAAACCGACCTCCACTGCATAGGTGCCGCCAATCGGCAGGCCCAGGCGCCATAGCTCACGCAGATACTGAGTGTTAAGGCGCAGCAGGCCCGCGCCGAGCGGGTAGGCTGCGTAAGCCCGGTTGCTGCGGATGTACCACATCAGCGCCAGGGCCATGCTGTTGGCGACGATCGCTGTTACCAGGCCGATGCCCATCAGGCCGAGCTTCGGCAGACCGAACATGCCTTCGATCAAGGCATGGTTGAGCAAGTAGTTGAGTACCGTGCCGCCCAGGCTGATCACCATCACCGGCGTTGCCTTGCCGATGGCGCTGGTGAAACCGCGCAAGGCCATGAAGCTCAGGTAGCCGGGCAGGGCGAACGGCAGGATGGTCAAGAATTGCCCAGCCGCCTGCACGTTGGTTTCGGTCTGGCCGAACATCAGCAGCACGGGCTTGAGATTCCACAACAGCAAGCCGGCCACCAACGCCATCAACCACGCCAACCAAAGACCTGCTTGGGTCAGGCGAGTGGCGCCTTCGATGTCACCGGCGCCATGACGGATGGCGACCAGCGTGCCGACGGCGGCAATCACACCGATGCAGAAGATCGCGACGAACGAATAGCTCGCGGCGCCCAAGCCGCCACCGGCCAGGGCTTCGGGGCTCAGGCGGGCCATCATCAGCGTGTCGGTCAGCACCATCAGCATGTGCGCCAACTGTGAGGCAATCAACGGCCCCGACAGCCGCAGAATGGCCCAGAGTTCAGTACGCACCGGATGTTGCATGATCATCACACTCAAAAAGTCAGAGGGTTGGGAAAGGGCTGATTCTCGGCGCTCCCGAGGCATTACACAAAAGGATAAAAGCGATCATTCGCATGATTAAAACTCATGGTAGGGTTGGGTATTGATCTGAGGGGGTTCTTCTATGGCACGCCGTCTACCGCCGCTTTATGCCTTGCGCGCCTTTGAAGCCGCCTCCCGGCACAACTCATTTACCCGTGCGGCGGATGAGCTTTCCATCACGCAAAGTGCTGTCAGCCGGCATATCCGTACGCTCGAAGAGCACTTCGCCTGCCGCCTGTTCCAGCGCAGTGGCCGCAACCTGCAGCTCACCGAAGCGGCGCGCCTGCTGTTGCCCGGCGTGCGCGAAGGCTTCGCGGCGCTGGAACGCGCCTGCCACACCCTGAACGCCGAAGACGACATCCTGCGCATGAAGGCGCCATCGACCCTGACCATGCGCTGGTTGCTGGCGCGGCTCAGTCGCTTTCGCGCCTTGCAGCCTGGCAATGAAGTGCAACTGACCAGTGCATGGATGAGCGTGGATGAAGTGGACTTCAACCAGGAACCCTTCGACTGCGCTGTATTACTGAGCTACGGGCACTTTCCTGCGGACTGGGAGGCCTGTTACCTGTTCCCCGAGTTGCTGATTCCGGTGGGTGCGCCCAACCTGCTCAATGACGGGCCGTGGGACGTCCCACGACTGGCAAGCGCCGAGCTGCTGCACCCCACACCCGACCGCCGTGACTGGCGCAATTGGCTGGAGCGCATGGGGTTGTCGTCCCAGGTGTCGCTCAAGGGTGGGCAGGTGTTCGATACCTTGGAGTTGGGCATGATCGCCGCCGCGCGGGGTTACGGCGTGTCCATGGGCGATTTGCTGATGGTGGCCGAAGATGTGGCCCAGGGCCGTTTGAGCCTGCCGTGGCCGACGGCGGTGGCCAGTGGGGAAAATTACTACCTGGTGTGGCCGAAAACCCGTCCCGGTGGTGAGCGTTTGCGGCGATTGGCGGAGTTTCTTCAAGGCGAAGTCAATGCCATGGAATTGCCCCAGGTCGAACGCCTTGCCTAGCGCTTCGGTGCAATCGTTTGCGCGGTACCCCTGTAAATCGCTCAAGTATTGTCTGCGCTTGCCGAATAAGGTGTGCTGGAACCTTTATTTTCCAGCGTTTCCCACCAGATAATTTGCCGAGCTGCGCTAAGAGATCAGGATGATCCTGGCCTCGGCCAGGAGCTGTCATGTCTCAACCTCGCGCTCGGATCGCCTCCCAGTTAGGCCTCGCCTTGGCCGTTATTTTGGCGGTCGTCATCAGCGGCAGTACTGTTTTTGCCCTGCGTTCCTTGGATTCGGCCAACCTCGACACCCGCGAGGAACACCTGGCCAGCGAGGCACGCTTGCTGGCCGATCAACTCAACACCTTCCACAGCACCTTGCGCGAAAGTACTCAGCGATTGAGCGGGCTGTTTGAAAAGCGCTTTGGCGCCGGGTTGAGTGTGCGCGCTGACCAGCAAGTCGCCGTGGCCGGTGTGCAGACCCCGAGCCTGCTGTTGGGCGATGAGGTGTTGAACAACAACTTCGCGGAGGTGGACGAGTTCAAGCAGATGTCCGGCGGCGTGGCCACTGTGTTTGTGCGCAGTGGCGAAGACTTCATTCGCATCAGTACCTCCCTGACCAAACAAGATGGCAATCGGGCCATCGGGACTGTGCTGGATCACCAGCATCCGGCCTACCAGCGCCTGTTGGCCGGGCAGAATTACATCGGGCGGGCGGTGTTGTTCGATCGCGCCTACATGACCCAGTACAGCCCCGTGCGCGATGCCGCCGGCAAGGTGATCGCCGTGTTGTTTATCGGCTTTGATTACACCGATGAGCAGAAGGCCCAGTTCGACAACCTCAAGCGCTTCCGTATCGGCCAGACTGGCTCACTTGCCTTGCTGGACGAACAGAAGCACTGGCTGGTGCCACCGGCGGGTGTGCAGGCGCTGGATCAGGCGGTTCCGGTGATGCTTGATCTGGCCAAGAACCCAGGCAAAGGCCGCTTCTGGAGCGACAAGGACGAAGACTTCTACAGCGTTGCGGTGCCGTTTGAAGGCGGGCCGTGGTCGGTGGTGGCGAGCATGCCGAAGTCCGAAATACGTGCAGTCACATGGGCGGTCGGCATTCGCCTGGTGATCGGCAGCGTACTGGCGATGTTGCTGGCAGTAGGCGCAGCGGTGTGGTTGCTGCGCAGCAAATTGCAGCCTTTGAGCGACTTGGTGCGCCAGGCCGAAGCCTTGGGCGCTGGCGATTTGAGCGCACGCTTGAATGTGTCCAGCCATGATGAAATCGGCCAGTTGGCGAGCAGCTTCAACCAGATGGGTGAGGCGCTTTCGACCATGGTCTCGCATATTCGCAAAGCGGCAGAAGAGGTCAACAGCCGGGCTCAGGCGTTGTCCGGCCTGTCGGGTGGGGCCTATGAGGGCATGGAGCAGCAGTCCGGCGAAATCACCAGCATGGCTGGCGCAGTGGAAGAGTTCAGCGCCACCTCGCTGAACATCGCCGACAACATGGGCAATACCGAGCGATTGGCCCAGGAAAACGCCCAGCAGACGCGTATTGGCCGCACCTCGATGCAAGAGGCGTCGTCGTCGCTGGAGCATATCGCCACTGCCCTCAACAGCACGGCCACGGTGATCAACACCTTGGGCCAGCGCTCCCAGGAAATTGGCGGAATCGTCGGCGTGATCACCTCGATTGCCGAGCAAACCAACCTGCTGGCGCTCAACGCCGCCATCGAGGCGGCGCGGGCCGGTGAACAAGGCCGGGGCTTTGCGGTGGTTGCCGACGAGGTGCGTAACCTGGCCTCGCGTACGCGCCAGGCCACCGACGAAATCTCGGTGATGATCCAAAGCATCCAGCAGGAAACCGGCAACGCCATCAGCACCATGGAGCACGGCAACGTGTTGATGCAGGAAGGCCTGTCGCGCAACGCCGACGTGGCCTCGGCCCTGGCGCGCATCGACGAGCAAAGCCGTTCGGCAGGCCAGCAATTTGCTGCCATTACCACCGCGACCCAGGAGCAGAGCAGCACGGCCAACGTGCTGAGCAGCAACTTGCAAAGCATCGCATTGGCTAACAGCGAACAGCGCGAAGTGGTGTCGAACCTGGCCATTACCGCCAAGGAACTGGAAACCCTGGCGGCAGGCTTGCGGCAGGAGGTCGACCGTTTTCGTTAAGGCTTAATGCTCGCCCAGGCCTGGGTCCACGCGCTTGCCGATATCCTTGAGGCGCGCCAGTTGGTCGACCATCCCAGGCGCCTCGTCCATGCTGGTGACGAAGGTCCACAGGTAGGTCATGACCGCGTAGATGTGGCCGGCCTTGACCGCCGGCGACAAAGCCAGCTGGCTGATCGCGACCACAAACAGCAGGGCTGCCAGCGTGCCGAGAAACAGGTACGCGGCGGCCTCGCGGTCGGACAGCCAGATGCGCAGGCGTGACAGCACGTGGTAGTGGCGACGCAAGGTCGGTGCGCCGACTTTTTCCACCAGGCCGATTTCTTTCTCCAGGCGATCATTCAGGCGCTCATGCAGTTCCTGGTTGCGCTGGGCAAAGCGTGGCAGCAGCGTCACGCATAAGAGCAGGGCGGCCAGGCACGCCAGGCCGACCCAAGGCTCAATCACGATCAGCATCACCGCCGCGCCAATAATCGAGACCAGCGCCGTGGCGATAATCGGCACGTGCTTTTCAAAGAAGTCGACGAATTCGCGCGCAAGCACCACCCGTGCGGCGGATTTTGAGGTGCTGTGGTTCTGCAGGCGCTGGTTAAGAATCACCGGCACCGCAAGGTCGGCGTAGATTCGCGTAAAGGTGCGCGTATCCAGCGCCCGTCGCGCCGCGCCGACCACCCAGAACGCCATCACCACCAACGCATAGAACAATGCGCTGGTGGCATCGCCACGGATAATCGAGTCCACCGCAAACCCGGCAAACAACGGGTAGGCCAACAGCAGCGCATTCTCCAGCGCCACCAGTGACAGTGTGCAGAACAGCTTGCCGGGGTATGCCTTGGCGATCGCCTTGAGCGTTTGGCCGGCGGATTGCTGGCCGATTTTCTTGCTTTCTTCAATCAGGATTTGCGGGGTCACGGATGACATGGGTGCACCAAAGGAGTGATAGACGCTATTATTGAGCGACTGCTCAAGTATCCTTGAGCGATCGCTCAAAAAGCAAGCGCCGCTTATCTACCGGCGCCCAAAGGAATTGCCCATGTCGCGTATCGACCGTAAAGACCAGATCATCGCCGCTGCCCTGGAGCTGTTTCGCAGCAAGGGCTTTGCCGATGTGTCCACCCGCGACCTGGCCGAGCATGCCGGCTTGTCGCGCAGCCACGTCTATCACTACTTCAGCGACTGGAACGAACTGCGTCGCGAAGCCTTTGTGCGCTTTGCCAATGAGCAATTGGATGAAGTGCGCGAGCCCTTGGCAGATGCTCCGCCACTTGAGGCGCTGGTGGGTTTTTTAGGTGATTGCCTGCCGAGCACCGCTGATGCCGGCTGGGCGTTGTGGCTGGATGCCTGGGACGAAGCCATGCACGACCCGCAAATGGCCCAGGCGTATCTGGTGATCAACGCGCAGTGGCAAGGCATGCTGGCTGAGGTGATTGAGCGAGGCGTGGCTGAGGGGATTTTTCGCTGCGACTCGCCGCAACGCGCGGCCCGGCAAATTTTCGCATTGGCGATGGGGTATGCCGATGACCTGATGCTCAAACCGTCTGCGGCGTCGGCCGAGGCGGTGCTGGATGAGGTCATGGAAGTGGCGCAGCTGCTGTTGGGTTTCTCCGCATAAGGGCTCGGTATTTACACCATTTCACTGTGGCGAGCGGGCTTGCCCCGCGTTGGGCTGCACGGCGGCCCCGGCTCTACCGGTTGAATCGTATTGGCCGGACCAGGAGCGCTTCGCACTCCAACGCGGGGCAAGCCCGCTCGCCACAAAAGCCCACATGCCACAGAATTTGCGTTCGTTAAGCGCTAGCCGACTGCCGCAGGCCGGTACTGCAAGGCCTCCTGCAAATGATGCCGGGCAATGTTTTCAACCCGCTCAAGGTCCGCCAGGGTGCGCGCTACCTTGAGCAGCCGGTGGGCTGCGCGCAGGGACAAGGTCAGTCGCTCGCAGGCGCTTTCCAGCCAGCCTTCATCGGCTTTTGCCAGTGTGCAGTGCTCGCGTAACCCCGGCAGATTCAGAAAGGCATTGGCGCAGCCCTGGCGCTTTTGCTGGCGTTCTCGAGCCTCTGCCACCTGCGCCGAAGCCGTCGCCGTATTATCGCCAGTGTGTTGGGTCGGGTTCAGCGCAGTGGTCTCCCGTGCCACGGTCAGGTGCAAGTCGATCCGGTCCAGCAACGGCCCTGAGAGCTTGTTGCGATAACGCTGAATCTGCTCCGGCGTACACCGACAGCGCCCGCTGGGTTCACCCAAATAGCCGCAAGGGCAGGGGTTCATGGCGGCCACCAATTGAAAACGTGCCGGAAAACTCACCCGGTCGCGGGCGCGGGAGATCACGATATGCCCGGATTCGAGCGGCTCGCGCAGCACTTCCAGCACCTTGCGATCAAACTCCGGCAGCTCATCCAGAAACAGCACGCCATGATGGGCCAGGGTAATTTCCCCCGGCTGCGGTTTTGACCCGCCGCCCACCAGCGCCGGCCCCGACGCTGAATGGTGCGGTTGACGAAACGGACGGTGCGGCCAATGGCTCAACGGCGCCAGGCTGACCACTGACTGAATGGCCGCCACTTCCAGGGCTTCCTGCTCACTCAAGGGCGGCAGCAAACCAGGCAGGCGGCTGGCGAGCAAGGTCTTGCCGGTGCCGGGTGGTCCGCTGAACAGCAGGTTGTGCGCGCCCGCAGCCGCAATCAGCAGTGCGCGCTTGGCGGCAAGCTGGCCTTGCACCTCACTCAGGTCCGGGTAGGGTTTGTTCAAGTACAGCAAGCCGTCGGATTTATACGGCTCAATCGGCACCAGCCCATTCAGGTGCGCCACCACTTGCAGCAGGTGGTCCACTGCAATCACCTTCAACCCCGACGCCAGGCACGCCTCCTCGGCATTTGCCCGCGGCACTATCACGGTGCGCCCGGCCTTGCGTGCGGCCAGCGCGGCCGGCAGCACACCTTTGACCGCCCGCACCTCACCGGACAGGGCCAATTCCCCCAGGCATTCCACGTCATCGAGCATCAATGCCGGCACCTGCACGCTGGCGGCCAGGATGCCCAAGGCAATCGCCAAATCAAAACGCCCACCATCCTTGGGCAGGTCGGCGGGCGCCAGGTTGAGGGTGATACGGCGGGCCGGGTATTGCAGCGCGCAGTTGAGGATGGCGCTGCGCACGCGGTCCTTGCTTTCCTTGACGGCGGTTTCCGGCAGGCCCACCAAGGTAAGCGATGGAAGACCATTGGCCATATGCACTTCGACGGTAACGGCGGGGGCTTCTACGCCAATTTGGGCACGGCTGTGGACGATGGCGAGGGACATGCTCGTTCCTTGAGTGGGAGGCCGCTTCCTGCGGGTTTTTCAAGGGTAGACGAGGTGAGATGCTTTCGAGGGCGGGAGGTTTTACTGAACGTATCCAAAGAGCGACGCAGAACACCGTGGGAGCTGGCTTGCCTGCGATAGCGCCAGTGAATTCAACACCGCTATCGCAGGCAAGCCAGCTCCCACAGGGGCCGGGTTTATTCAGCAGCGGGTGGCGTCAACCGCGCTTCCAGCTCCGCTACCTTCGCTTCCAGACTCTCCAGCCGCGCACGGGTGCGGGCCAGCACGACCATCTGGCTGTCAAATTCTTCCCGGCTCACCAGGTCAAGCTTGCTGAAGCCGCTTTGCAGCAGCGCCTTGAACTGGCTTTCGATTTCGTTGCGGGGCAGCGGGGTTTCGCCGCTGAACAGGCGAGAGGCGTGGCCGCTCAGGGCGTCGAGGAGGTCTTTGGGCGCGAGCATGGGAAATATTCCGGAAAACTGTTGGTCGGCAGTGTATCACGCAGCGTCTATAGTCCTTTCACGGCCGCGAGCGCACGCTTTTCGCGCAGAGGGCTGGGCGGCTACGCACTGTTTTTGTGCGCATTGCAGCCGCCAATACGCCCCGCAGGTGGGCATAAGTGGGCAAAGGACTGATTTCAGTGGTTTTTACGGAGCTGGCAAGGTTTCTGCTTAGACGATCATGACCCATGCACTGATGCAGTCGCTGTGACGAATGCAGTGCGCCGACGGATCAGGGGTACAGGTTTCGTCACCAGTGGTTCGCTGGCGTCGCAACGGCAAATGCCGAGGCGACGACGCGTTACAAAGCCAGGCACTGCGCTTAGACTTGAGACGGGTTTGTTTTCCTGGGGCAAGTCCACCAATTCGGGAGAGAGTTTTCATGAAGCTAGTCACTGCCATCATCAAGCCGTTCAAGTTGGACGATGTACGCGAGTCACTGTCCGAGATCGGCGTGCAGGGCATTACCGTTACTGAGGTCAAAGGCTTCGGTCGGCAGAAGGGGCACACCGAGCTGTATCGCGGCGCGGAATACGTGGTCGATTTCCTGCCAAAGGTGAAGATTGATGTCGCCATTGACGACAAGGATCTTGACCGGGTTATCGAGGCGATAACCAAGGCGGCCAACACCGGCAAGATCGGTGACGGCAAGATCTTCGTGGTCAATCTGGAACAGGCTATTCGCATCCGTACCGGCGAAACCGATACCGACGCAATCTAAGCCGCCAAACCCCCAACGCCCCAGGAGAAAACAATATGACTCTGCGTAAATTCGCAGGGCTAGGAGCCCTGTTGTCCCTCGTAATGCCGGCCCTGGCATTGGCGGCGGACCCAGCCCCTGCTCCAGTCCTCAATTCCGGCGACACGGCGTGGATGCTCACATCCACCGCGCTGGTACTGTTCATGACCATTCCGGGCCTGGCGCTGTTCTACGGCGGCATGGTGCGCTCCAAAAACATTCTTTCCGTGATGATGCAGTGCTTCGCCATCACCGGCCTGATCACCATCCTGTGGTTCGTTTACGGCTACAGCATGGCGTTCGACACCACCGGTATGGAAGCAGGCGTCGTCAACCTCAACTCGTTCGTGGGCGGCCTGTCCAAACTGTTCCTGTCGGGTGTAACCCCGGCGAGCATCACCGGCCCTGCGGCGCTGTTCCCTGAGGCGGTGTTTGTCACCTTCCAGATGACCTTTGCCATCATTACCCCTGCGCTGATCGTCGGTGCATTCGCCGAGCGTATGAAGTTCTCCGCGATGCTGATCTTCATGGGCGTCTGGTTCACCCTGGTCTATGCGCCGATTGCCCACATGGTGTGGGGCGGTCCGGGCTCGTTGCTGGGCGACTGGGGCGTGCTGGACTTCGCCGGCGGCACCGTGGTGCACATCAACGCCGGTGTGGCTGGCCTGGTGGCGTGCCTGGTACTTGGCAAGCGTAAAGGCTTCCCGACCACCCCGATGGCACCGCATAACCTGGGTTACACCCTGGTCGGTGCAGCCATGCTGTGGGTTGGCTGGTTCGGCTTCAACGCAGGTTCTGCTGCGGCGGCCAACGGTACTGCCGGTATGGCGATGCTGGTCACTCAGATCGCTACCGCTGCTGCGGCACTGGGCTGGATGTTCGCCGAGTGGGTCACCCACGGTAAGCCAAGCGCACTGGGCATTGCCTCGGGCGTAGTAGCCGGCCTGGTTGCAATCACTCCGGCTGCCGGCACTGTTGGCCCGATGGGCGCTCTGGTCATCGGCCTGGCAGCGGGCGTGGTGTGCTTCTTCTGCGCCACCACCCTGAAACGCAAACTGGGCTACGACGACTCCCTGGACGCCTTCGGTGTGCACGGTATCGGCGGTATCCTCGGCGCGATCCTAACCGGCGTGTTCGCAGCGCCTTCGCTGGGCGGCTTCAACGCGGCCACTACTGACATCGCGGCGCAAGTCTGGATCCAGTGCAAAGGCGTGGGCTTCACCGTGATCTACACGGCCATCGTGACTTTCATCATCCTCAAGGTGCTGGACATGGTGATGGGCCTGCGGGTGACCGACGAAGAAGAGGCGGTGGGCCTCGATCTGGCGCAACATAACGAGCGCGGCTACAACTTGTAAGTACGCGAAAAAAAGATGCCCGGCTTGCCGGGCATTTTTTTGTCTGGTGTTTGTCTGTGGCTAAAGGCGGATGGGTTTTTTGCCGAGTTTGTGATGGGATCCACACGGCACTTTTGAGGATGCGAAAGTCTTACATGCATGTAGGCGTATTCGACACTTTGTTTTTTCCCAGACCGCGCTAGAATGCGCGCCGATGGGCGGAGAACTGTATGTGGCAACAGACCCTGATTACCCTGCGGGCCAAGCCCCGGGGCTTTCACCTGGTAACGGATGAGTTGCTTGCCGGCATGCCTGAGTTAAAGGCTTGCCGAGTAGGCCTGTTGCATTTGTGGCTGCAGCACACCTCGGCCTCGTTGACCATCAACGAGAATGCCGACCCGGCGGTTCGCCGTGACTTCGAGCGTTTTTTCAACTCGCTGGTGCCGCAAGGGCGTGCAGGGTTCGAACACAACGACGAAGGTCCGGATGATCTGCCGGCGCACTTCAAGGCCAGTCTGCTGGGCTGCCAGTTGAGTTTGCCGGTCAAGGCCGGCCGCTTGGCGATAGGGACTTGGCAAGGTGTTTATCTGGGCGAGCACCGTGATCATGGCGGTGCTCGTAAAGTCCTCGCCACCTTGCACGGTGATGGGGCATAAGCCACTGGTTATCCAGTGGATGTGATTTTTTTCCGGCGACCTCGACAGAGGGTGAAGCTGGGCTATAACTAATCTGCTTTTCGCAAGTCATGAGGTAGAACATGAGCGACGATGATCTGGAAAACGACGACCTTGAAGTAGGCGACGACGACGAGGCTGAAGAAGGCCTTGAAGCGGCAGCTGAAGACGTTGCTGACGACGACGGTGGCGATGATGCACCCGCCCCGGCAGCCAAAGGCAAAGCCAAGGCCGCTGTCTCGGTAGACGAACTGCCGAGCGTTGAAGCCAAGAACAAAGAGCGCGATGCGCTGGCCCGTGCGATGGAAGAATTCCTCGCTAAAGGCGGCAAAGTGCAGGAAGTCGAGGCCAACGTGGTGGCAGACCCACCGAAGAAGCCGGATAACAAGTACGGCAGCCGACCTATCTGAGGTCAGCAGACTGCTTGTAAGAAAAAGCCCGCCGTCGCTGCGGGCTTTTTCATGCCTGAAACAAATTCTTAAAATTCATTGCATAGCCCTGTGGGAGCTGGCTTGCCTGCGATAGCGGTGGGTCAGACAGACCGCTATCGCAGGCAAGCCAGCTCCCACTTTGAATCTTCAGCGTGACTGCCAGCTGCGCAGCAGCTCCGGCAACTCTGTCAGGCTACGAATCTCTGCATCCGGCTGTTTATCCGCTTCCCACGGTTTGCCCGTCGGGTTGAACCACACCGCGCGAAGCCCGGCCTGCTGCGCACCGGCGATGTCATCGCCAGGATGATCGCCAATATGCACGGCCTGATTTGCATCCACGCCACCGCGCTGCAAGGCTTCCTGAAACAGCCGCGCATCCGGCTTGGCAATGCCGATATCCTCGGCGCGCAGGGCAAAGTGGAAGTAATCCGCCAGCCCCACGCGTTGCACATCGGCATTGCCGTTGGTGATCACGCCCAGCAGGAAGTGCTGGCGCAACGCCTTTAGCATGGGCTCCGCTTCCGGGAACGGAGTGAGCTGGTGACGGGCGTGAATAAACGCCTCGTAGCACACATCCGCCATCTGCGTGGCCTCAGGCTGTGGGTAACCCGCCTCTTCAAACGCGTGCATCAGGACCTTATGACGCAGGATGCTGATGCGATATTTAAGCTCTGGATGGCGCTCCAACACCTGCTGGCGAAGGCTGGCGAAATGTTCCAGGGGCAAGTCGCCAACCTTGGAGGCGTTAAGTGCCAGCCATTCGCGCATCGACGCCTCGGCGTTGATGATGACGGGTACGTTGTCCCAGAGCGTGTCGTCCAGGTCGAAGGTGATCAGCTTGATACTCATGAGTCGCCGCCCTTGATGCGTTTGGCCCGTGGATGGGCGCTGTCGTATACCGTCGCCAGGTGCTGGAAGTCGAGGTGGGTATAGATCTGCGTGGTCTTGATATCGGAGTGGCCGAGCAGCTCCTGCACGGCGCGCAGGTCCTGGGACGACTCCAGCATATGGCTGGCAAAAGAATGTCGCAGCATGTGAGGG
Source organism: Pseudomonas sp. OE 28.3 (assembly GCF_014268205.2). Taxonomy (NCBI): domain Bacteria; kingdom Pseudomonadati; phylum Pseudomonadota; class Gammaproteobacteria; order Pseudomonadales; family Pseudomonadaceae; genus Pseudomonas; species Pseudomonas sp. OE 28.3. The sequence goes on along the minus strand of NZ_CP077082.1, from coordinate 6,558,787 downwards.
TGCAGGTTTTGCCCCAGCTCGCGTTCGCCGGCAGCCTTGACCCGCACCTGAATCGCCCGTGGCCCCAGGCGTCGGCCTTGCTGGCTGACAAACACCGCATCGTCGGCCGGGTTGGTCAACAGGCGCAGCGGCAACCACAGCTGCAAGGCTTCGCGGGCCTTCCTGCCCACCGGCAGCACACGGGTCTTGCTGCCCTTGCCGAGCACTTGTACCAGGCCGTCCGCCAGGTCCAACTGATCCAGGTTCAGGCCGGTCAGCTCCGACAAACGCAGGCCCGAGGAATAAAACAGCTCAAGAATCGCCTGGTCACGATGGGCCAGGAAGTCATCCTCAACGGCGCCGTCCAGCAGTTGCAGGGCGCGGTCGGTGTCGAGGGTCTTGGGCAGGCGCCGTTCGCCCTTGGGCGGCGACAGGCCGTTGGCCGGGTCGTGGTCGCACAGGCCTTCACGGTTGAGGTAGTGATAGAGGCCGCGTACCGCTGAGAGCAGGCGCGACAGGCTGCGCGAAGACTGGCCCGCCTGGTGCAGGCGCGCGATCAGGCTGCGCAGGCTCTGGATATCCAGCGCCTTCCAGCTGGTGATCTGTTGTTTTTCGCAGTACGCCAGGACCTTGTTCAGGTCCCGTCGATAGGCTTCCAGGGTGTGAGGCGACACCTGGCGCTCGTTGCGCAGGTGAGCGCAATAAGCGTCCAGTTGCCGTTCCATGGCTAGCGCACCGCGCGCAGGGTGGTGGTGTGGCGGGGCAAGACGCGACCCAGCACTTCGGCGATGTAGGTCAAGAACAGCGTGCCCACCGAGCTTTTGTAGTGCGCAGGGTCACGGCTGGCAATCGCCAGCACGCCGTGCAAGCCTTGATGGCTGAGGGCGACTACGGCGGTGGAGCCGATCTGCTTGCGCTGTTCGGCGCCAAACAGGAAATCCAGCTCGTGTTCACGCAAGGTGCCGCTGATGGTCTTGCCTTCCGAGAGCAGGCCGCCGATTGCGGTTTGCGCGTCGCTGCCGCTGACCCAACGGCCCACCGGCATCGGGTTGTCGCTGAACAAAATCAGGCTGACAAACGGCACCTGAAAGTCCTGGCGCAGGCTGTCTTCCACGGCGATGACCGTTTCTTCCAGGCTGTTGGCGTCCATCAGGGTCAGTATCAGGCGGCGGGTCTTGTCGAACAAGCGGTCGTTGTCGCGGGCCACATCCATCAGGTGTGAAAGCCGATGGCGCATTTCGATATTGCGCTCGCGCAGGATCTTCATCTGCCGCTCCACCAGCGACACGGTATCGCCACGCTGGTGGGGGATGCGCAGGGCGGGCAGCAGTTCTTCGTGTTCGACGAAGAAGTCCGGATTAGCCTCAAGGTACGCCGCGACAGCAGCGGCCTCCAGACTTTCGCTTGGGGTTGCTTGGGCGGGTACTTGAGGCTTATCGGTCATTAGCTTGGCTCACTCATAGACGGACCTGTCCTTCGTATACACGCGAGGCCGGCCCGGTCATCATCACCGGGTGGCCAGGCCCTGCCCACTCGATGGACAAACGCCCACCCGGCAGGTCGATCAATAGGGGCGAATCCATCCACCCCTGGCTGATCGCGGCGACGGCTGCGGCGCAAGCACCGGTGCCGCACGCCTGGGTTTCGCCGGCGCCGCGTTCCCATACACGCAGCTGCGCGCGGGTACGGTCGATCACCTGCAAAAAGCCCACATTGACCCGCGCTGGAAAGCGCGGGTGATGCTCGATCTTCGGCCCCAGCTCATGCACCGGGGCGTTGTTGATGTCGTTGACCCGCAGTACGGCATGGGGGTTGCCCATGGAGACGGCAGCGATGTCGACGATTTTGCCTTCTACATCCAGCGCGTAACTGGCGGCCTGCTCGGTGGCCTGAAACGGAATATCCGCTGGCACCAGGCGTGGCGCGCCCATGTTGACGCTGATCTGGCCGTCGCTGCGAATGTCCAGCTCGATCACGCCGCTTTTGGTCTCGACACGAATCTGGCGCTTGGCAGTCAGGCGTTTGTCCAGCACAAAGCGCGCAAAGCAGCGCGCACCGTTGCCGCACTGTTCCACTTCGGAGCCGTCGGAGTTGAAGATCCGGTAACGGAAATCCACCTCCGGGTTGCTCGGCGCCTCGACGATCAGCAATTGGTCGAAACCGATGCCGGTGTGCCGGTCGCCCCACTGTTTGGCGTGCTTGGGCAGGATGTGCGCGTGCTGGCTGACCAGGTCCAGGACCATAAAATCATTACCCAGCCCGTGCATCTTGGTAAAACGCAGCAGCATGGCTTACTCCGGCAGCAGGCTTTCGCCAGCAAACAACTCGGCTACCGTCTCGCGGCGACGCACTTCAAACGCTTGATCACCGTCCACCAGCACCTCGGCGGCACGGCCGCGGGTGTTGTAGTTGGAACTCATGACAAACCCGTAGGCACCGGCCGAATGCACGGCCAGCAGGTCACCTTCTTCCAGGGCCAACTGACGATCCTTGGCCAGGAAGTCGCCGGTTTCGCAGATCGGGCCGACGATATCGTAGGTGCGGCCTTCACCCTCGCGCGGGGTTACGGCAGTGACGTCCATCCACGCCTGGTACAGCGCCGGGCGGATCAGGTCGTTCATCGCCGCATCAACGATGGCGAAATCCTTGTGTTCGGTGTGCTTGAGGTACTCGACCTGGGTCAGCAGCACGCTGGCGTTGGCAACGATATAACGGCCCGGCTCGAACATCAGGGTCAGGCCGAGGCCTTCGGTGCGCTCACGCACAGCCTTGATGTAATCGGCGATCAGCGGCGGTTCTTCATCGCGATAACGCACACCCACACCACCACCGAGGTCGATGTGTTGCAGGTAGATGCCGCACTCGCCAAGGCGATCGGTCAGCGCCAGCAGGCGATCAAGGGCGTCCAGGAACGGAGGCAGGGTGGTCAGTTGCGAGCCGATATGGCAGTCGACACCCAGCACTTCCAGGTTCGGCAGCTGTGCGGCACGGATGTACACGTCCTCGGCGTCGGCAATGGCGATGCCGAACTTGTTCTCTTTGAGACCGGTGGAGATGTAAGGGTGCGTGCCGGCATCGACGTCCGGGTTGACGCGCAGGGAGATCGGCGCGCGAACGCCCATCTCGGCGGCGACCACTTGCAGGCGCTCCAGCTCGTCGGTGGATTCGACGTTGAAGCAATGCACGCCCACTTCGAGCGCGCGGCGCATGTCTTCGCGGCTTTTGCCGACGCCCGAGAAGACGATCTTGTCAGCCTTGCCGCCGGCAGCCAGAACACGTTCCAGCTCGCCACGGGAAACGATGTCAAAACCAGCGCCAAGACGCGCCAGGACATTCAGTACACCCAGGTTGGAGTTGGCCTTGACCGCGTAGCACACCCTGTGTGGAACGCCTTCCAGTGGGTCGGTGAACGAGCGGTATTGGGCTTCGATGTGCGCACGCGAGTACACATAGGTCGGGGTGCCAAACTGCTCGGCAATCGCGGACAGCGCCACGCCTTCCGCGAACAGCTCGCCGTCCCGGTAGTTAAAAGCGTCCATGATGTTCCCTTAGTAAGTGTCGTGCTTATGCGCTTTCGCAGCTTTCTGCGACGACTGTGCCTGGTCGTTCGGGTCTTTGCTGTCATCGGGCAGGTACAGCGGGCCTTTTTGACCACAGGCACTAACGAGGCAAGCGACCGCGACGAGCGCAGCAAGGGAAGAGATCAGGCGCTTCATGGCGAAATCCTTGAATATGCATTAATTGCGCCCGAGTATACCGACCACCCGGCAGCTTGCCTATGCGCCGTAATACCCGTCCGGCGGGGGTTTGCCGAGCATGTCGCGATTCGGCCTACGCTAAATGAGGATATTTCACGCGGCTGCGGGTAATGAAATCGGTATCCTTTGCAATCATCATGGCGCGTCCGTATCGTGCGCCGCTTGAGCGTGACCAGACACTTTTCGAGGTTCCCACAATGAGTTTGACCGAAGCCCGTTTTCACGACCTGGTGGATTCGACCCAGCAGGCGCTGGAAGATATTTTCGACGACAGCGGCCTGGATGTGGACCTGGAGAACTCGGCTGGCGTGCTGACCGTTAAGTTTGAAAACGGCACCCAACTGATCTTCAGCCGTCAGGAGCCGCTGCGTCAGCTATGGCTGGCGGCGCGTTCGGGTGGTTTTCACTTCGACTACAACGAAGAAGACAAAAACTGGCAGTGCGATACCAGCGATGAGCTGTTAAGCGAAATGCTCGCACGCCTGGTCCAGGAACAAGCCGGCGCCGAGCTGGACTTCGACGAGATCTGATCGTGACCCAGCCTGCACCTGTACGCCCACCCAAGCCGCTGTTCAGCAATGTCAGCCCGGCAGTGCCGTCACCTTGTATCAGTTTGTGTCGCCTGGACGAGCAAAAAGTCTGCCTTGGCTGCTACCGGCACGTGGAAGACATCCGCGAATGGCGCTCCGCCGACGATGCCCGGCGTCGAGTGATCTGCGCCGAGGCCGAACAGCGCAGGGCGCGCGCCTGAGGCCGTCTTGTTTATTTGTGACGCTGTGGTAGTGTCCGGGTACGCCTCAACTCATCGAGGCCCGTGAGAACCCCGCCTTTTCCTGGCGGGGTTTTGCTTTTTTGTGCAGAAAAAAGGAGTCTGCCTGAATCATGACCGCACCTTCCATCATTCTTACCCGTCTTGACGTGCAGCGTCTGGAGCAATTGATCGACCGCTTGGGCGACGACTCTCCCGGCGCCGAAGCGTTGCAAGCCGAACTCGACCGCGCCGAAGACGTGGTTGGCCACGATGAAGTGCCTGCGGGTGTCGTGACCATGAACTCCAGCGTGCATTGCCGTGAGCAAGGCAGCGGCAAGGACTACCACCTGACCCTGGTGTACCCGAAGCACGCGAACGCCGATGAAGGCAAAATTTCGATCATGGCTCCGGTAGGCAGCGCCTTGCTTGGCCTGCAAGTGGGCCAGCACATCGACTGGCCGGCGCCGGGCGGCAAAACCCTCAAGCTTGAATTGCTCAGCGTCGAAGGCCAGCCCAAAGATGGCGGCGCCTTCCCTCTCTAAATCTGGCTCAGCGCCGCATTCAGCGACAACTCCAGCTCGGCCTTGTAACGCAGATACAAGTTGCTCGGGCTTTGCACATCACCGAGCAGGCCGGACAGGTCCAGGTCGGTGATGTAGCAGCGGTAAAGCTCGGTCTCCCGGCGTTGCCCGACGATTTCCTGGGCGACCACGGCAAACAGTTGGTCGCCGAACTCCAACTCCGAAAACTCCCGTTGATTGCAATACAGCGTGATGCCGACCTGGCCGGGTGCGGCCTTGCCGATAATCGCCTGCACGTCATAAAACGGCTTGTTGGTCGGGTTTTGCGGCACCGGCCGAGGCTCGATGCCGCGGGCGCGGTGGCTGCCTGACGGCAACAGTTGGTAATACAAAGTCTGCACTTCACCTAGCTGTTGCTGTGTATCCAGCGGTGCCAGGGCTTCGCGACGATAGATGATCGACTGCAGGAAGCGCTGCAGCGGCGCCAGCAGGCTTTGCTCATCATGAAACGGCAAGCGTTGCTGCCACAGCGCGTTGAACTCATCCAGCACATACAGCTCGGCGAAGCCTTCATTGACCCGGTAGAACACCTGCACACAATCAGCCATGCCCATGGGCAGCAGCAGGGCCAGGTCGTGGTCTTCCAGCGCCATGGCATCCAGGTGCAGCGGGCTGTAGCTGGCCAGTTCTTCGCTGAGGTAGGCGATCAGCGCATCCTGGGTCAGCAGTGGCACGTGAGTGGCCTGGCCCGGCGTCAGTTCCATCACGTGATAGTGCTGCTGCACCTGCAGGAGGTAGCGGTGATTGGACTGGCTCAGCAGCAGGTTCTGCACGGTGTCGAAAATTTCTTCCACCCGCTGGGCAATGAATTGCGCACGGTTGTGGCAGAAGCAGCGCACCCGCAGGCGTGGCAGGTGGTTCGGCGGCAGTTGGTTGAGGTAGTCGCGCAGGCAGTCGAGCAGTGCATGGGGGCCGTCGTAGCGGCTGACCAATACCTCGTTCCAACTGTTGAGCGTGACCTGATCCAGGGTCAGCACCAGGTTGTCGCGCACACCGGCGTAGCTCAGGGAGTCAGTGCGCTCGGTGGTCATCAGGATATTCAAGTCGCGGTGATGCTTGAGCGGGTCGACGCCGACGTTGATCAGCAACAGCACCTCTTCCGGTACCGCCGAGCGCAACAGGCGGTCTTCATCAACGCTGGCCAGGGGCAGGGCGATGGTCTGTTGCAGGCAGCCCAGCAGGTTGAACAGCTCGAATTCCGTCATGTCGCTGACGCCTGGGTGCAAGGCCAGGCGCGTGCTGCTGTCGATCACGCCGTTGCGATGGCACCAGGTGAGCATTTCCAACAGGTCGCGGCTGCGCTTGATCGGCGCGAAGTGCTCCCATTCCAGCGCCGTGAGGTTGCCGTTGTACAAGCCCCAGTGGTGCTGGCCGGGCTCTTTGCGGTTGGGCGATTGCACCAGGGTCAGGGTGTCTTCGGCCAGGTCCGGGGCGATGCCGGGGTTGATGAACTCGACCTTGCCGGCTTTACGCTCAAACGCGGCATACAGGCGCCGACCCAGCACATTGAGGTCGCGCTTGTTGATCAGGCTGACGGTCTGCTCGGTGCGAGCGAACTGGGTGAGAAAGCGGTAGCTGTAATTGAGTTCGCTGACCAATGCGCGGCGCTCGGAAGCCACCTGGCGCACTTTCCACTGGCTGCGGCTGTCCAGCAAGGCCAGTTGGCGCTGGTCCCAACCCCATTCATGGGCCAGGCGTTCCAGCAACAGCCGCTGCCAGCTGGTGCTGCGTTGGCCGGCGCTGAGCTTGCGATTGACCTTCAGGTACAGCGCGCGGCGTACCAGCTCCAGGCGATCGGGTTCATTGCGCGCCCTGAGGTATTCCTCGATGCGACGGTAGACCACGATGTACGGGTCCAGCTCGTCCAGGTCCATCTGGTTGGCAAACACCGCACGTTTGAAGCGCAGGCTCAGGCAGTGCACGTTCGGGTGTTCGCTGGCGTACACCTCGGTCAGCAGCAGCTTGAGCACCGATTTGTAAGGCGACTCGATGCCCTTGAACAGTTGCCACAACCCCGCGCCGATAAATTCGCCAGGCGGGATGTGCGCCAGGTGGCCGAGGTCGAGGGTTTCATCGGCGCGGATAAAACGTTTGGAGATCAGCGCGTGGGTGAACTCGGCGTAACGGGTTTCTTCATAGACCGGCACCAGCCACCAGATGGGCGTGCGCCCGGCGAGCCAGATGGCGGTGCGGTAGAACTCATCCAACAACAGGTAATGCTGGGTGGTGCCGCAATCGTCAGAGCTCAGTTGCGTATCGCGCTCGCCTGAAACAAAGCGCGTCGGCTCGATCAGAAAGAAATGCGCCTCGGCGCCCATGGTCAAGGCCCAGGCTTCCAGCAACTGGCACTTTTTGCGCAGCTCGGCCAGTTCGTTCTCGCCAAGGTCCGGAGCGTGGCAGACCCACACGTCCATGTCGCTCTGGTCCGCCTGGGCCAGGGTGCCGAGGCTGCCCATCAGGAACAGGCCATGGATCGGCCGCGGCGGGTTGCCATGGCGCGGCTTATAGGAGAACGAGCGGGTCAGGCGCTGGGCTTCGGTGAGGGCCTGGGCGTCGGGTTCGAAATTCGACAAGCCTGCCGGCGTGCTGCTCGAGACGTAGCCGGGCAACAGCGGGTGGTTGACGTGGAAAAACAACGGCAGCAGGGTCAGCACGTTTTGTTGGCGCGGCGTCAGCCCTTCGACGGCGCGGGCCATGCGGCCTGCATTGAGGGCCATGAAGCGCGCACGCAACTGGGCCAGCACCTTGCGGTCGATGCCTTCGTCCAAGTCGGGGCGGATTTCATGGGTGCGGGTCATTTCTGGGTCGTTGGCTCGCAGAGCCCGACGTGGGCGGCCGTGTAGGAGTTTACAGCCAGAAGCGTAGGAGGTTTAGATGATATGTGGCTTTTTGGCGTCAGAATTTTGTGCGGCCCACAGCAACGCCCTCGGAATCCGCAGCAGGCGGACCCCATGGGCGACAGTAAGGTGTCAGGCAGCTTCTTTGGTAGTGGCGGTAGTCAGGATAGTCAGCAGGGTTTGCGCTTGCTCGGCAGCGTCGCGGCCGAGGCTGGTCAGGTAGCCCCCATCCGGCTGGTCGATCAGGCCTTTGGCATGAAGGCGTTTGGCAGCGGCGATGGCAGTAGGCGCGGCGGTCTGGTGGACTTTCAGACCTTCCTTGGTGCTGTCCAAGGGGAAGAGTACAAGGATTTCCAGTTCGGCAACCAACTCAGGGGTATACGACATAAGGACTCCAGACTTTCTAAAATTTATTAGAGGCTAGCAGGCCATAAGGTGAACGCACTTTGCCGAACTGTCCAGCGTGTTGCTGCGTGCCCGGACTATTCCTTTTCCGGCGGCAACTCAGGCAGCGCCCGCAGTGCTGTTTCGTACCATTCGGTATTGAATGCGCGATCCTCGTCCAGCATCGCGTCGATCTCGAAAGCCAGCACGTGAGCCATGAGATTCAGGATCTCTTCACGCTCATAACCCACCAGGGTCAGTTTGTTGAACGTAGCCTTGGCGGCAGGCGGGTTGTCGCTTTCGATCTGATTTTCGATCGCTTCGATCAGTGTATTTTCGGTGAACTCTTCTTCGTCGCTGTCGATATCGGTCGGCTCGCTCATGGCAGGCTCCTCAAGGAAAGGGCGCCAGTCTACCGCCATTCAGGCAACTGATGCTGCTGGTCAGGCGGCCTGCATGGATCTATAACTCTTGCAGCCAACCCCACACCCGGCCTGGAGGCATTCGCAATGCTCAAGCTTTACGGATTTTCGGTCAGCAACTACTACAACATGGTCAAACTGGCGCTGCTGGAGAAAGGCCTGCCGTTCGAAGAAGTGCCGTTTTACGCAGGCCAAACCCCTGAAGCCCTGGCCGTCAGCCCGCGTGGCAAGGTGCCGGTGCTGGGCGTCAAGCAAGGCTTTATCAACGAAACCAGCGTGATCCTCGAGTACATCGAGCAAACCCAGGAAGGCCCGTCATTGCTACCCGCCGACCCGTATCAGCGCGCCCAGGTGCTGGCGTTGTGCCGGGAGATCGAGCTGTATATCGAGTTGCCCGCCCGCGCGTGTTTTGCCGAGGCGTTCTTTGGTATGCCGGTGCCGGATGCGATCAAGGACAAAACCAAGGCTGAGTTGTTGCTGGGGGTTGGTTCTTTGGGCCGGCACGGCAAGTTCGCGCCGTATGTGGCGGGTGAGAGCTTCACGATTGCCGATCTGTATTTCATGTACAGCGTGAACCTCGCCTGCGCGGTGGGCGAGAAGCTGTTTGGCCTGGATTTGCTGGCGCAGTTGCCGAAGGCCAAGGCCTTGCTGGAGCGCTTGCATGAGATGCCCAACGCCAGGAGGGTGGCGGCGGACAGGGAGGCAGCGATGCCGGCGTTTATGGCGATGATTGCGGCCAAGAAGTAGATATTTGGCGGCAGGGATGACGCTATCGCAGGCAAGCCAGCTCCCACATTTTGAATTGTGAACCCATTCAAGTGTGGGAGCTGGCTTGCCTGCGATGCTTTTAGCGGCTGGCGAGCAGTGCCTGGCCGCGCACAACGGCTGCCTTGACCTGCGCCGGCGCAGTGCCGCCCACGTGGTTACGGGCATTCACCGAGCCTTCAAGGGTCAGCACGGCGAACACGTCCTGCTCGATCTGGTCGCTGAACTGGCGCAGTTCTTCCAGGCTCATTTCCGCCAGGTCCTTGCCGGTGTCCACGCCGTACTTCACAGCATGGCCGACGATTTCGTGGCAGTCACGGAATGGCAGGCCACGGCGCACCAGGTAGTCCGCCAGGTCGGTGGCAGTGGAGAAACCGCGCAATGCCGCTTCACGCATGATCGCGTGCTTGGGCTTGATCGCCGGGATCATGTCTGCAAACGCACGCAACGAATCGCGCAGGGTGTCGGCAGCGTCGAACAGCGGCTCTTTGTCTTCCTGATTGTCCTTGTTGTAGGCCAGAGGTTGGCCTTTCATCAAGGTCAGCAGGCCCATCAGCGCGCCGAACACACGGCCGCTCTTGCCGCGCACCAACTCCGGTACATCGGGGTTTTTCTTTTGCGGCATGATCGAGCTGCCGGTGCAGAAGCGGTCCGGCAGGTCGATGAACTGGAATTGCGCACTGGTCCACAGCACCAGCTCTTCGGAGAAGCGCGACAGGTGCATCATCGCAATGCTGGCGGCGGCGCAGAATTCGATGGCGAAGTCGCGGTCCGACACGCCGTCCAGGGAGTTGCCGCCCACGGCGTCGAAACCCAACAGCTGCGCGGTGTATTCGCGGTCGATCGGGTAAGTGGTGCCGGCCAATGCCGCGCTGCCCAACGGCATGCGGTTGGCGCGCTTGCGGCAGTCCACCAGGCGCTCGTAGTCGCGGCTGAGCATTTCGAACCAGGCCAGCAAGTGGTGGCCGAAGGTCACAGGCTGCGCGGTTTGCAAGTGGGTGAAACCGGGCATGATGGTGCCGGACTCACGCTCGGCCTGCTCCAGCAGACCTTTTTGCAGGCGGGTGATTTCGGCCAGGATCAGGTCGATCTCGTCGCGCAGCCACAGGCGGATATCGGTGGCCACCTGGTCGTTACGGCTGCGACCGGTGTGCAGTTTCTTGCCGGTCACACCGATGCGGTCGGTGAGGCGCGCCTCGATATTCATGTGCACGTCTTCCAGGTCGACGCGCCAGTCGAACGTGCCGGCTTCGATCTCACCGCGGATGGTGGTCAGGCCGTCGATGATGCTGTCGCGCTCGGCGTCGGTCAGCACGCCGACCTTGGCCAGCATCGTGGCGTGGGCGATCGAGCCCATGATGTCGTGGCGGTACAGGCGCTGGTCGAAGGTGACGGAGGCGGTGAAGCGCGCGACGAAGGCGTCGACGGGTTCACTGAAGCGGCCGCCCCAGGACTGGTTGGTCTTGTCGGTGCTCATGGATTCGCTCGTGATCTGCTTAAAAAGAGGCGTGGAGGTGTGCCGCCGATAATAACAGGGTTGCCCGTTGAGGCGATGCTACGGGTGATCGGCATTTTTATTTGCGCCAAGGATGGCTAAGTGCCTTGCCGCCGAACGCATCCGGGACGAGACTGGGGGCAGGCGTTAATTGAAACGATATTTGACGATTGAGCAATATCGTCTCAGCGAGCGTCTACAGTTGCACTGATAGAGCGTGAATGCACCAAAGTCGGGTGATGCGGTCATAGCCCAGACTATCCATTAAAAAAGGGGGGTATTCGGATTGTGTATCAGCAAACCCTACGACGATGCCCAAAGGCAGCAGGTCTTGGGCGCAATTGAACAGGTCCGGGTAAATTTGGGTGCCGCTGCCGGGGCACTTTTTGCCGCTCGCGCTAGTCTTAGCGTGGATCGCTGTGACGCAAGTCACCGCACCTGTCTACGCTATCCTTGTGCGAGACTCACGCAGGAATCCAGCGCAATATGAATGTCCTGATCGTTGATGACGAACCCCAAGCCCGCGAGCGACTGAGCCGTTTGGTCAGTGAACTCGAGGGTTATACAGTCCTTGAACCGAGCGCCACCAACGGCGAAGAGGCGTTGACGCTGATCGACAGCCTCAAGCCGGACGTGGTGTTGCTCGATATCCGCTTGCCGGGCCTTGATGGCCTGCAAGTCGCCGCCCGTTTGAGTGAGCGAGAATCGCCACCTGCCGTGGTGCTGTGTGCCGCTCAAGAAGAGTTTTCCACCGAGACCCTGGAAGCCAGCGGTGTCAGCTTCATCGTCAAGCCGGTGGCGAGTGAAGCATTGCTCAAGGCCCTTAAGAAGGCCGAGCGACCAAACCGCGTGCAACTCGCTGCGCTGACCCAGCCGGCCGCCCAAAGTGGCAATGGGCCGCGCAGCCATATCAGCGCGCGGACCCGCAAGGGCATCGAGCTGATCCCGTTGGACCAGGTGGTCTACTTTATTGCCGATCACAAGTACGTGACCCTGCGTCACGAGACCGGCGAAGTGTTGCTCGACGAGCCGCTCAAGGCCCTTGAAGATGAGTTTGGCGACCGCTTCGTGCGCATCCACCGCAACGCACTGGTGGCGCGCGAGCGAATAGAACGCTTGCAGCGCACGCCTTTGGGGCACTTTCAGTTGTTCCTTAAAGGGCTTAACGGTGATTCCTTGATCGTCAGCCGACGTCATGTCGCCGGCGTGCGCAAGATGATGCAGCAGCTTTAGCCCAAGGGCTGTAGCGAGGCCTGCATTCCGATATCCCGGTGCGACGTGGCCAGGGAGGCCCCGCACTTGCTGATTCAAATCAAAGCGTGTTTGCCTGAGCTGTTATTATCTGCCGTATCTATTCAGTACGGATTGATCCATGTCCTCTCGCGAAATCCGCATCGCCACTCGTAAAAGCGCCCTGGCCTTGTGGCAGGCCGAATACGTCAAAGCACGCCTTGAACAGGCTCATCCAGGCCTCAAAGTATCCCTGGTGCCCATGGTGAGTCGCGGCGACAAGCTGCTTGACTCACCCCTGTCGAAGATCGGCGGCAAGGGCTTGTTCGTCAAGGAACTGGAAACCGCGCTGCTCGAAAACCAAGCCGACATCGCCGTGCATTCGATGAAAGACGTGCCCATGGACTTCCCCGAAGGCCTGGGCCTTTTTTGCATCTGCGAGCGTGAAGACCCGCGTGATGCCTTCGTCTCCAATACCTACGTGTCCCTGGATGACCTGCCGTTGGGCAGCGTCGTCGGCACCTCCAGCCTGCGTCGTCAGGCGCAATTGCTGACCCGTCGCCCGGACCTGCAGATTCGTTTTTTGCGCGGCAACGTCAACACCCGATTGGCCAAGTTGGACGCCGGCGAATATGACGCGATCATCCTTGCGGCTGCCGGCTTGATCCGCCTGGGCTTCGAAGACCGCATCACCTCGGCCATCAGCGTCGAAGACAGCTTGCCAGCCGGCGGGCAGGGCGCAGTCGGCATTGAATGCCGCACCGCCGACAGCGAAATCCATGCCTTGCTCAAACCCCTCGACCACCACGACACCGAAGTGCGTGTCACTGCTGAACGTGCCCTCAACAAGCACCTCAACGGTGGCTGCCAAGTGCCGATTGCCTGCTACGCGGTGCTTGAAGGTGAAAACCTCTGGCTGCGTGGCTTGGTCGGTGATCCGGACGGCGGCACGTTGCTCACCGCCCAGGTGCGTGGGCCACAACGTGACGCGACCGCCTTGGGTATCCAGGTCGCAGAAGAGTTGCTGGGCAAGGGCGCCGGCGCCATTCTGCAAAAAGTCTACGGCGAGGCCGGCCCGCAGTGACCGATTGGCGCGTGCTGCTGACGCGGCCCGCTGAAGAGTCGGCGGCCGTGGCTGCGTTGTTGGCCCAAGCTGGTATTTTCAGCAGCAGCCTGCCGTTGCTGGATACCGAAGCTTTGCCCGCCACGCCCGAGCAACGGGCTGTTTTTGCTGACCTGGGCCGCTATAGCGCGGTGATTGTGGTGAGCAAACCGGCTGCACGCCTGGCTGTGCAGCAATTGCAGCAGCCCTGGCCATCGTTGCCGTGGTTCAGTGTGGGCGCTGCCACTGCGCAGGTACTGGCCGATCACGGTCTCAACGTTCACTATCCGCAAACCGGCGACGACAGCGAGGCCTTGCTTCAATTGCCGGCCTTGCGCGAAGCTGCCGCGCAGCCCGGTGCCCGGGTGTTGATCCTGCGTGGCGAGGGCGGCCGGGAGTTGCTGGCTGAGCGTTTGCGTGAGCAAGGTGCTAGTGTCGATTATCTGGAGTTGTATCGTCGTTTCCTCCCGGCTTACCCCGCCGGGGCGCTGATGCAACGCATCCAGTTGGAACGCTTGAACGGCCTGGTGGTCAGCAGTGGGCAGGGTTTTTTACACCTGCAAGCCCTGGCCGGCCCCGATTGGCCGAAGGTGGCTCAGCTGCCGTTGTTCGTGCCCAGCCCTCGCGTGTCTGAAATGGCGCGGGCCGCTGGTGCAGAAAAAGTTGTGGATTGTCGCGGCGCGAGTGCCGCGGCTTTGTTAGTGGCGTTGCGCAGCGCTGCCTCATAAGGCATGCGGCGCCCACTCTCTGATACGCAAAGGACGGATACGTGAGCGAAACAACCTTGCCTAAAGATGACACCCAACCCGCACTTGATGCGCCGGTAGAGTCGCAGGTCGCCGCGCCACGCCGTGGCAATGGCCTGGCGGTTGTGGCCCTGTTGCTCGGTGCCGCAGGCGTCGCCGCCGGTGGCTGGGGGATCTGGCAGGTCCGTGCCCTGCAAGCCAGCAACCAGCAGCAGTTGGGCCAGGTACAGACCCTTGATGATCAATCCCAATCCCTCAAGCAAAGCCAGCAACAGCTGGCGGCGCGCCTGGCGCAGTTGCCTGGGGCGGACGAGCTTGAGGAGCGCCGCCGCCTGGTCGCCCAATTGCAGGGTGACCAGCAGCGTCTGAGCCAACGCCTTGAAACCGTGCTGGGCGCCAGTCGCCAGGACTGGCGCCTGGCTGAAGCCGAACACCTGATCCGCCTGGCCAGCTTGCGCCTCTCTGCCTTGCAGGACATCAACAGCGCCCAGTCACTGGTCCAGGGTGCTGACGAAATTCTGCGCGAACAGAGTGACCCAGGCGCCTACGCCGCCCGCGAGCAGTTGGCCAAGAGCCTTGCCGCGCTACGCAGTACCGAGCAACCCGACCGCACCGGTTTGTACCTGCAACTGGCGGCACTGCGCGATCAGGTCGTAGCGCTTGCGGCTATCGCACCGGAGTATCAGCTCACTGAACCTGCGTCCGAAGGGCGCTCGACCACCGATACGGAAAATCGCCTGAGCCAGTGGTGGGAGCAGATCTCTCGTTACTTCCGAATCGACTTCAACCCCGATGACAACATTCGCCCGTTGCTCGCCGGCCAAGGCCTGAATCAGGTGCGCCTGGCGCTGAGCCTGGCGCTGGAGCAAGCCCAGTGGGCCGCACTTAACGGCGAAACGGCGGTGTACAGCCGCTCGCTGGGTGAAGCGCGCAGCGTGCTGCAGGACAACTTCAATCAGGACAACCCGCAGAGCAAGGCGATGCTGGCGCGCATTGCCGAGCTCGAGCCCAAGGCGGTTTCGGTGGTGACGCCGGACCTGGCCAGCAGCCTGGCCGCAGTGCAGGCCTATCTTGAGCGCCGTCATCTGTCTGCCGATGAAGCCAAGGCGTCGGCGGGCACGCCGGCGACCCAGGAGTAGAGCCGATGAAGCGTTTTTATGTGATCCTGGTGTTGGCGGTTGCGATCGCTCTGGCACTGGGCGTGGGTATTTCGAAACACACCGGCTACGTGCTGATTACCTATCCCCATCTGCTGCATTACGAATCGAGCCTGTGGGCCACGCTGGTGGCGGTGTTTGCCGTCTTTCTGGTGATCTACCTGCTGCGTGTGCTGCTCAGCTTGCTCACCACCTCCGGTGGCGTAGTCAACCCATGGTCGCGGCGTAACCGCAGCCGTCGTGTGCAGATAGCCATCGAG
Source organism: Pseudomonas sp. OE 28.3 (assembly GCF_014268205.2). NCBI lineage: Bacteria > Pseudomonadati > Pseudomonadota > Gammaproteobacteria > Pseudomonadales > Pseudomonadaceae > Pseudomonas > Pseudomonas sp. OE 28.3. Next base: position 6,543,320 of record NZ_CP077082.1, on the reverse strand, counting down.
CAAGGCCAGATGGACCTCGCCGAGGGCCGCTGGGCCAGCGCCGAACGTCACCTGCATCGCGCTGCTGAAGCCGAGCGTCAGCCCTTGTTGTACTACCTCGGCGCCGCACGTGCTGCCAACGAACTGGGCCGGTATGCGGAGTCCGACGGTTTGCTGGAGCGTGCCTTGGAACGCCAGCCACAGGCGGAACTGGCTGTGGCCCTGAGCCATGCGCAACTGCAGATGGACCGTGGCGACACTGAAGGTGCGCTGGTGACGTTGCAAGCGATGTACGAGCGTCACCCACATAACGCGCAGGTCTTGCGCCAATTGCAGCGTCTGCATCAGCAGCGGGGCGATTGGCCGTCGGTGATTCGCTTGTTACCCGAACTGCGAAAGGACAAGGTACTTCCCGCTCCCGAGCTGGCTGAGCTTGAGCGCCGTGCCTGGGGTGAAAACCTTGGGCTGGCGGTCGAGCGTGAACAGCAGGGCGAAGCCGGGTTGCAGTCTTTGGAGAGAGCGTGGGAGCAACTGACCTCCGCCCAGCGCCAGGAACCGCAACTGGTGTTGGCTTACGCTGAGCAACTGCGTCGGCTGGGTGCTGACACCAAGGCCGAAGAAGTGCTGCGTGGCGCAATCAAGCGCGGCTATGACAGCCATCTGATCCGGCTTTACGGTTTGTTGCGTGGCAGTGACCCGGGCCGTCAGCTGAAATTTGCCGAAGGCTGGCTCAAAGACCATCCGGGGGATGCCAGCCTGTTGTTGACACTGGGTCGCCTGTGTCTGCAAAACAGTCTGTGGGGCAAAGCACGCGACTATCTGGAAAGCAGCCTGCAAGTGCAGCGTAATCCCGAAGCCTGTGCCGAGCTGGCGCGCTTGCTGGCCCAACTGGGCGACACCGAGCGCAGCAACCAGTTGTTCCAGGAAGGTCTGGGGCTTCTGGACAGCCGCTTGCTGGCATCACCGCTGCCGGTGCCTGCGCGAGTGTAGGAATGAAGGTCAAGGTTGGCCGGACCTTTCTGAGGGCCAACCTTTCTTTATCGCGTAAAACCCGGGCGCTAAAGCTCTACGTAGCAAATTCCTACCGCCAACTGCTTGAAGTCATCCAGGTTCTGACGGCATATCCCCAGGCTGTTGCGGAATTGTCTGCTCTGGCGCGTATTGAAAGGAGTCAGGCCTTTACTCTACCGTAAGGGTCTATCTCCTGCGGTACGGATGACAATGTCTTTGGCCCCTTCACGCTCTCTGTTTCTCCTGGCGTTCTTGGCTGGTGCGCTGACGTTGGGTGCGTCTTTTTATCTTGAGTTCGGCGCGCTCTTGCGTCCTTGCTTCCTGTGTCAGGTGCAGCGCATCTTTTTGGTCGCATTCACTCTGATTAACCTGGCTGCGGCGATTCATAACCCAAAACGTTCAGGGGTCTACCTATACGGGTTGGCCAGCATGGGCTGCGCAATGCTCGGGGCCATCACTGCGGTACGCCAGGTGCTGCTACAAAATGCCGCGCCGGAGCAGGCCAATGATTGCTGGCCCAGCCTTCACTACATGATTGAAAACCTGTCGTTATGGCAAGCACTGCAACTGACTGTAAAAGGCACCGTGGACTGCGTAGAGCTCAACTGGACACTGTTTGACCTGAGCCTGCCCGAATGGAGCCTGTTGTTCTTTTTGGCGATGCTGGTGCTCGGCATCATGCAGTTTTCACGATTGTTGCCGGGCCGTCGCTTGCACCCTGCGAGGTATTGAAAATTCGCCGTAATGTGTAGGACGGGATTAAACACTTGTATGAACTTTCTCTCCTGCGTACCTTGAAGCCATAGTCATGCGGGCATAATCTGGCCCGCACGCGTTATAGAAACCGTTTGTGACATGCGGCCTTGTCCGGCTCCCGCCTCAATGTTTGAGGTGTTGCGCGGGCACAGGCGGCAGCGCCCCTATAGGGAAGAGAGATCACCATGCTGGAAAGTTGTCAGAATGCTCAGGAACGCTGGGGTGGGGTGCACAAGCTGATCGACAGCTGGTTGAAGGCACGTCACGAACTGGTTCGAGCCTTTGATGCTCTTGGCGCCAAGCCCGAGGCACTGGCTGAGAATCGCAAACCGTTGCAAGAGTTCTGCGGCGTGCTGATGGATTACGTATCTACGGGCCACTTTGGTGTCTACGATCAACTGACCAAGGAGGCTAAAGCCTTTGGCGATGATCGAGGGTTGGAGCTGGCTGATACTATCTATCCGCGCTTGGAGGCTATCACTGAGAAGCTCGTTGCCTTTAACGACCTGTGTGATGCCGGCAAGTGTGTCATTGAGAAATTCAAAGAGCTGGGTGGGTTGCTGCATGAGCGCTTCGAGTTGGAAGACTGCCTGATCGAAGTGCTGCACAACGCTCACAAAGAAGAGTCGGCCGCCCAGGCTTGACCCTCAGAGTGAGATAAAAAAACGGTGCGCATGGCGCACCGTTTTTTATTGGGTCAGTGGCGAGTGCCGAGCAATTCGATCTCGAACACCAGTGGCGTATACGGCGGGATCAACTCACCCGCACCGTCGGCGCCATAGGCCTGGGCGGAGGGAATTACCAAGCGCCATTTCGCGCCTACCGGCATCTGCTGCAGCGCGCTGCTCCAACCACTGATCACACTGTCCAGGCGAAACCATTGGGGCTGAATGCTCTTGTCGAAGACTGTCCCATCGGGCAGCCGTCCTACGTAATTTACGTGCACCTCATCACTGGCCAGCGGTTTGCTGCCGTTGCCGGGTGCCAGCTCGGTTAGCAGGATGCCATCTGCCAGTTCACGCACGCCGCTGACGGATTTTTCCTTGGCTAAAAACTGCTGTTCGGCAGCGAGGGCTTTTTCGCTTTGTGGAACCTCGGCGTCGGCAGCGTTTTGTGCTTCGTGTTGCGCAAGGATCTGTTCGATGCGTGCATCGTCCAGCGCCAATGGCTTGCCCTGATAGGCTTGCTTGAGGCCATCGAGCAGGGCTTGGATCTGCAGGTCGGGAACCTGCTGGCGCAAGCGCTCGCCGAGGCTTGCGCCCAAACTGTAGGCAAGGTCGTGTGGGTCTGGGGCGGTGGTTTTGGACGGCGATTGCTCGCCTGCATTGGCCACGCCAATCGCCAAGCCAAGCACTAAAAAAAGATAACGCGACATGCTGTTTCTCCCGCCGAAAGTGCGACGGATTATGCCAGTGTGAGTGGGCAAAAAGTGCCGCAGTTTTTTGTTATATCGATAAGAATTTACTCACGGTGCAACGCAAGGCAAACGATACTGTCAACATGCCCTAGCGGCGGTAAGAGCAGAGGGCTAGTATGAGCCGCACCCACGTCAGCCAGGAGGTAAACCATGTCGGCCAAACAGAAGCCTGTTAATACCCCGTTGCATTTACTCCAACAACTTTCGGGCAGCTTGCTCGAACATCTGGAAAGCGCATGTTCCCAAGCGTTGGCCGATGCAGAAAAACTGCTCGCCAAACTGGAAAAACAACGCGGTAAAGCGCAAGAAAAGCTGCACAAATCCCGCACCAAACTGCAAGACGCCGCGACTGCCGGCAAAGCCAAGGCACAAGCCAAAGCCAAAGACGCGGTCAAAGAACTTGAGGACCTGCTGGACGCTCTCAAGGATCGCCAAGCTGAAACCCGCACTTACATTTCCCAACTCAAAAAAGATGCTCAGGAAAGCCTGAAACTGGCCCAGGGCGTTGGTCGAGTGAAAGAAGCTGTGGCTAAAGTATTGGGCGCCCGCACACCGGCAAAAGCTGCCGCGTCGAAAGCTCCAGCCAAGGTTGCGGCCAAGCCAGCTGCAAAAACTGCTGCTGCAAAACCAGCGGCCAAGCCAGCTGCTAAAACCGCTGCTGCAAAACCAGCGGCCAAGCCAGTTGCTAAAACCGCTGCTGCAAAACCAGCGGCCAAGCCAGCTGCTAAAACCGCTGCTGCAAAACCAGCGGCCAAGCCAGCTGCTAAAACTGCTGCTGCAAAACCAGCGGCCAAGCCAGTTGCTAAAACCGCTGCTGCAAAACCAGCGGCCAAGCCAGCAGCTAAAACCGCTGCTGCAAAGCCAGCGGCCAAGCCAGCAGCTAAAACCGTTGCTGCAAAGCCAGCGGCCAAGCCAGCAGCTAAAACCGCTGCTGCAAAGCCAGCGGCCAAGCCAGCAGCTAAAACCGCTGCTGCAAAACCAGCGGCCAAGCCAGCAGCTAAAACCGCTGCTGCAAAGCCAGCGGCCAAGCCAGCAGCTAAAACCGCTGCTGCAAAACCAGCGGCCAAGCCAGCTGCTAAAACTGCTGCTGCGAAACCAGCCGCCAAGCCAGTGGCTAAACCCGCTGCTGCAAAACCAGCCGCTAAGCCAGCTGCCAAACCTGCTGCCGCGAAACCGGCCGTTAAGCCAGCTGCCAAACCTGCTGCCGCTAAGCCAGCTGCAAAGCCAGCCGTTGCCAAGCCTGCTCCGGCCAAGCCAGCAACTCCGGCAGCCGCGCCTGCTACCCCGGCAGCGTCCAGCGCTCCAACCGCATCGGCCAGCAGCACCCCTGCACCGGTAGCGCCAAGCACCACCCCAACCAGCGCTTCCTAAGTGCGGGTGGCCACGACGCGCAGCTGCTGCAGCGCGTCGTGGTCAAGGTTGGCGGCTTCGGTCGCCAAGCCTTCCAGCCATTTCGGTTGCCTCACTTCCCCAGTCGGCCATGCCTGCGCCAACGCTTCCAGGCGCGCTAACAATTCCCGTTCGGCCTCCAGCTCCAGAGCTTTGACTCGCTCGCGTAACGCCGCAAGCGGCAAATCCTGTTGCGCCAGGGATCGCCATTGCATGCGCATCTGTCGTAACGGTTTGACCACCGTTTTTTGCCAAGGGCGTGCTAGCTGCTGCAGTGCCTGAATACGCGCAGGCTCAAGTGCAACGCCACGCTGCTCCAGCCAGGCGCCACACAGCAACAGGCACACATCCGCGCCGTGTTCCTGCAAGCGCAGGCAGGCGGCTTCGCACCCTGGGCGGGCGTAAATTGATAGGGCAAAGCTCCACAGGTCAGCGCACATATTCACACCCAAGCCAGCGGCCAACGAAGCTGGTAGACTCCGCCGCCATTATGATCCGACTTCAAAGCCTAACATTACAGCGTGGCCCGCAACGTCTTCTTGAAGACGCCGAGCTGACCCTGCACGCCGGTCACAAAGCCGGCCTGATCGGTGCCAACGGCGCCGGCAAATCCACGTTGTTCGCCCTGTTGCTGGGTGAGCTGACCCCGGATTCCGGGGACTGCTTGCTGCCGGCCGACTGGCGCATCGCCCATATGCGCCAGGAGATCGACACCCTCGACCGCATTGCGATCGACTACGTGCTCGATGGCGACCTGCGCCTGCGCCAGGTGCAACACGACCTGGCCGAGGCCGAGAAAGCCCAGGACGGCGCCGCTCAGGCCCGCCTGCACTCGGAGCTGGACAGTGCCGACGGTTACACCGCCGACGCCCGCGCCCGCAAGATGCTGGCCGGTCTTGGGTTTACCAACGAACAGATGGATCGCCCGGTCGCCGACTTCTCGGGTGGCTGGCGCATGCGCCTGAACCTGGCCCAGGCGCTGATGTGCCCCTCGGACTTGTTGCTGCTCGACGAACCGACCAACCACTTGGACCTCGATGCGATCCTGTGGCTGGAAGACTTCCTCAAGAACTATCAGGGCACGTTGTTGCTGATTTCCCACGACAGGGACTTCCTCGACGCCGTGGTCGACAACATTGCCCACGTCGAACAGAAGAAAATCACGCTGTACCGAGGCGGCTACACCGCGTTCGAACGCGCGCGCGCCGAGCGTCTGGCCCAGCAGCAACAGGCCTTCGAAAAGCAGCAGGCGCAACGTGCGCACATGGAAAGCTACATCGCCCGGTTCAAGGCCCAGGCCACCAAGGCCCGCCAGGCCCAGAGCCGGATCAAGGCGCTGGAGCGCATGGAAGAGCTGTCGGCGGCCCATGTCGATTCGCCGTTCGACTTTGTATTCCGTGAATCGGTGAAGATCTCCAGCCCACTCCTGGACCTGTCGGACGCCCGCCTGGGTTATGGCGACAAAACCATCCTGGAGAAGGTCAAGCTGCAGCTCACGCCGGGTGCGCGCATCGGTTTGCTTGGCCCTAACGGTGCGGGCAAATCGACGCTGATCAAGAACCTGTCCGGCGAGCTTGAGCCTTTGGCCGGCCGCCTGACCCGTGGCGAGAACACGGTGGTGGGCTACTTCGCCCAGCATCAGCTGGATTCCCTGGATTCCAAGGCGAGCCCGTTGCTGCACCTGCAGCGTCTGGCGCCGACAGAGCGCGAGCAAACGTTGCGCGACTTCCTCGGCGGCTTCGACTTCCGTGGCGCACGCATCGATGAGCCGGTGCTGAATTTCTCGGGTGGCGAAAAAGCCCGTCTGGCCCTGGCGTTGATTGCCTGGGACAGGCCGAACCTGCTGCTGCTCGACGAACCGACCAACCACCTGGACCTGGAAATGCGCCTGGCGCTGACCATGGCCCTGCAGGAGTTCAGTGGCGCGGTGCTGGTGGTGTCTCACGATCGCCACTTGCTCAAGAGCACTACCGACAACTTCCTGCTGGTGGCTGACGGCAAGGTCGAAGAGTTCGACGGCGACCTGGACGACTATGCGCGCTGGCTGACCGATTACCGCCTGCGCAACGCGCCGGTGAGTAATACGCCGGTGAACCCCGACAAGACCGACAAGAAGGCCCAGCGCCAGGCCGCCGCTGCCCTGCGCCAGCAGTTGGCGCCGCACAAGCGCGAAGCTGACAAGCTGGAAGCCGAACTGGGCAAGGTGCATGAGCGCCTGGCCAAAATCGAAACCAGCCTGGGCGACAGCGCCGTCTACGAGGCGGCGCGCAAGGACGAGCTGCGCGACCTGCTGGCCGAACAGGCCAAGCTCAAGGTGCGCGAAGGGCAGTTGGAGGAAACCTGGATGGAAGCCCTCGAAGTGCTCGAAACCTTGCAAGCGGAGCTGGAGGCGCTGTCCTGATGGAAGCGTTGCAGTTGCCGCTGCCGGCACAATGGATCGCGCCGATCTGGGTCGGCGTGCAGATACTGCTGATCCTGCTGGCGGGTTATTTCGCCCAGCGCTTCGTGGCCAAAGGCTTGAATCGACTGGGTGAACGCTACCCGTTCCCACCGCAGTTGCTGATGCCACTGCGTGGCGGCCTGCGCTGGCTGATCATGGGCAGTGCGCTGATTTTTGTGCTGGAGCGCCTGGGCGTTTCCGCCACTGTCTTGTGGACGGCGTTGTCGGGGTTTGTCGCAGTCGCGGCCGTGGCGTTTTTTGCCATGTGGTCGGTACTGTCCAACCTGCTGTGTGCGATTTTAATCTTCACTGTCGGGCCGTTTCGCCTCGGTGATATCGTCGAGCTGGTGGATACCGTCGACAAGCCGGGTGTAAAAGGCCGGGTGGTGGCGATTAACTTGCTCTACACCACATTGATCGAAGTGGAGGAGGCTGGCACTGACAGTGCGATGGTACAGGTGCCAAATAGTCTGTTCTTCCAGCGCTCGGTGCGACGTTGGCCAGGTACCCATATGTTTCCGGGTGACCGTTGACACTCAATGCGGGTAAAAATCTGTAGCCAGCCTTCACTCGGCGGAGTTAGCTTTAGGCACAACCGCTAATTCTTCTCCGAGGTGTGTAATGGCACTCGACACATGGCTTGCCTTTTTCCTGGCCAGTTGGATCATCTCTCTTTCCCCCGGCGCTGGTGCCATCGCTTCGATGTCCAGCGGCCTGCAATACGGTTTCCTGCGCGGCTACTGGAACGCCATTGGCCTGCAACTGGGCCTGGCGATGCAGATCGCCGTGGTGGCGGGCGGCCTGGGTGCCATTCTTGCGGCCTCTTCGACCGCGTTTTATGCGATCAAATGGTTTGGTGTGGCGTACCTGGTGTACCTGGCCATCAAACAGTGGCGCGCCTTGCCGATGGACATGAGCGAGGATGCGACGATACGCCCGATCGGCAAGCCAATGGCGATGATGTTCCGTGGCTTCCTGGTCAACGCCAGCAACCCCAAGGCCCTGGTGTTCATGCTGGCGGTTCTGCCGCAGTTCGTGAACCCGCAAGCGCCGCTGCTGGTCCAGTACCTGATCCTGGGCGCAACCATGATCAGCGTCGATATGATCGTAATGGCGGGTTACACGGGGCTTGCGTCGAAAGTCTTGCGGCTGCTGCGCACACCCAAGCAGCAAAAACGCATGAACCGCACGTTTGCAGGCTTGTTTGTGGGAGCTGCGGGGTTTCTCGCCAGTTTGCATCGCGCAACGGCTTGATTGACGAAAACCGGCTAAAAATGTGGGAGCTGACTTGTCGAGTCGTCGCACCGCTGCGATAGCATCACCGAGGTGTAACTGACGCACCGCAGTGTCTGCATCGCAGGCAAGCCAGCTCCCACATTTGTTATGTGTTGGCTTTGAAACGCGTGCTCAGCGCAGAATCTTCGGCGCTTCGTCCCTTGGCAGGTTATTGCGCAATGCAGGCTTGCCCGGGTCTGCGTAGCCACCTCCCAGCTGTTCCGCCAGTTGGCGCGCCACATCCTCACCCAAGGCTTTCGACACTTCCCGCACCACACGCGGCCGGTTCAGGCTCACACGCACGTCACGGTTGTTCACCAGCTTGGTGTCCTGGCCTTCACCCATGGCGGTAAATGCCGAGGTGATCTCGAAGGTGCGGGTATTGATCAGGCTGAAATCGGCCACCAACGTCAGGCCCAGCACTGCGGAGTAGCTGTTGGTGTGGTCCAGGGCGTTGATGTCCTGGGTGAAGTCGATGTCTGACAGCGTACCGAACAGCACATAGTCCGCGCCCTTGAAGTTACCGGCCTTGATGCGTTTGATCACATCATAGACGTCACCCTTGGCGTCGGCGGTGTAGGGCGTGCCCTGAACCAGCTGAAACTGGTGTGACTTGAGTATCTCGCCCTTGATATCACCGCTGAATTTACGCAACTCAGTCTGTTCGATGTAGCTGGTGCGGCTCTCGTACTCGCTGTAGGTCGAGGCACCGCTGGCGTTGTACGCGCTGGCCTGGAAGTTGTTGCTGGCCGACACCGCGTGGATGTACTCCTCGACGCGCGCCTCATACGCCAGGTCGGTGACCGCGATCTTCGGGGCGGCCGAGGCGCCAAAGGCGCACAGCAGGCTGATCATGCCGATCCATGCACGCATTGCTTAGCGCTCCGTGGTCTTGCGGATTTCTTTCTCGTCCATCCATTCGGCCAGGCCGCTTTCAACGTCGATCAGTTGCAGGCTGAACTTGTAGAACACGTCCTTGTAGTCCGAGCTGCGCTTGACGATGGAGCTGATGGAACCTTCCAGGCGGTATTTGGCGGCGACCATGTTGCCGGTCTTGCTCACCGTGGATTTCTTGTACAGGCCGCTCTGGTTTTGCAGCTTGAGCTGGTCGACCTGGCTTTGCATGTCGGTGTTATCGCTGGCGAAACGCGCGGTGCCGGTTTTCATCAGCTGGGTCTTGATCGACGTGGTGATCTCGCGGGTATCGATGTACTCGCTGGTCTTGTTCTTCACGTCATAGACCTGTACCACCGGGCGGCCTTGCAGGATGCCGGACTGGGCCAGGGAGCGGGTCATGCTCTCGGCAATCATCTGCAGGTCGGTGGAGCCGAACTCGTTGGTCACCAGTTCCACGGCCTTGGAGTCGCCGTAGCTGATGTTCTTGCCGCCGAGTACCGGCGAGGTGTTGGAGCAACCGCTGGCCAGAAGGGCAACGAGGGCGAGAATCGAGAAGCGTGCAAACATGGGGAAATCTCTCTGAATACGGTTAGCGCAGCGGCTCAAGGGGTTTTCACTTCGAGACGGAAGTCAGCGGCCTGGGGCAGGTTGGCGATCGCAGGCAGGAACGTTGCCTGGTTGGCGTACAGGTTCAGCACTTTCCAGGTTTCTTCATCACCCACCGGGAAACCATCGGCACCCAGCCAGGCGAAGCGGTAATACATCATCTGGTTGCTGCTGGTGATGTTGCTCAACTGCACCTTGGCGGTCAGGAAGCCATTTTCGCGGGCCACGCGAATGGCGCCGACGGCGATGCCCTTGAACTTGCCCATCACCACGATTTTGCTGGCGGCGCTGCCGGGTTCCGGTGGCGGCGCAGTGGCGCAGCCGGCGAGCAGGACCAGCGCCAGGGCGCCGAGGATGAAATGACGCATAGCGTGCTCCTTAAGGTTGTTTGAGGGCGATAGCCTGGACGGAAGTGCTCGGCACCACATGGGCTGCAAGGCCACCGGCGAACACCTGGTTGCCGACCACGCGCAGGGTGATGACCTGATAGCGCTGGTCGGCCTTGACCGTCACCCGCGTGCCGCCCAGTGCGTTGGGCAAGCTGACTTGGTGCTCGCCGTGCTTGAGGCGCAGGCGTGTCACTTGGGTCATGTCCGGCAGGGTGCGCCAGGTGCGGGTGTCGGCGCCTTCGGTCACGGCCGAGGCGATGCCCAGCACCAGCCCCGCCATGGGGTTGGTCTTGTTCAGGTTGTTTTGTGTCACGCCACGGCTGACCGCACGCACAGTGGTGCGCAGGATGATCCCCGGCATGTCGTCACGCAGGGCGCGGCGGGACATGGCGGTGGTGCTGTTGAGCGCGGTGAGGTTCTGCTGTTTTCCGTCGACGCCGATCTGGCCGAAGGCCTGGGTGGAAGTGTCGGCCTTGATCACCGGGAACGACAGCGGGGTGATCACCAAGTGGCCGTCAATCGGAATCGGCAGCGGCAGGCGGATCGAGTCACGCGCCGGTGCCAGGCCACTCTGCACCACGATGAGTACATCGGTCTCGTCGGCGCCGACCTTGGACTTGTCCAGGTCCAACAACGCCTGTTCCAGCAGCGGTGTGTTGGGGCGCAACTCGGCAGCCTTGCGATAGCCCGGTGCAGCCAGGTCTTTTTCACCCAGGGCTTCGTAGACAAAGCCTGCCAGGTAATGGCTGAACGCACTCTGGTAACTGTTCTTCAGGCCGACCACTTCCGGCGCGTCCAGCGCTTCCACCGGGTAGCCGCGCAGGTCTTTGATCTGGGTAGTGACGCCCTGGCGCTCGGCTTCGTTTTCGCGCTTTAAGTATTCCTTGTCCCGCAGGTCGGCGATTACGGCTTCGCGCTCGTGGGTCTTCTTGATCTCGGTGCGGGCGCCGTCGAAATCATTCAGGGCCAGCAGGTTCAGGGCCATCTGGGTGGTCAGCATGACTTTTTCGTAGTCATAACCTTCGTAGCGACGCACCTTGTCGTTGACCAGGAAGCTGCCGAACTGGGCGAGGTACTTTTCGCTGTCGAACTTGACCGATTCTTCCCACTTGAACACTTGCAGGTCGGCGCTGCGCCAGGCGGTCTGGCTGCCGGTGAGGTCGCCTTTGGCGCGCAACAACTCGCCCTTTTCAAAGAAGTAGAGCAGGTCCTTGTCTTCGCCGGTGTTGTTTTTTTCCAGCAGGGTCAGGGCGCCGTCGACGTTACCGGTGGCCAACTGCTGGTTGGTGGCTTGCAGCTCGGTGTCGTAGCTGCGAAACATTGAACAACCGGAGAGCAAGGTAACCGCCGCCAGTGTGAGCGGGGTTAAGGCGCGAAATGCCATGCAAACTTCTTCCCTGAGAGTGATCGGCTGATGTGCAAATTCCTCATAAAAACGAGGAAATAAATTCCCTTTTGCAATAACAGGGCGCGGCATTATAGGCGTCATTGCTGGCAAAACAATGGCTTTTTGCCGCTGCAAGTGGCGCTGAGATGCCATTGCTTGTCTCTTGATTGCACGGGGCTCACAGGCGCCAAATCACGAACGCCTTGAGTCAAACGCTTTAAAATTCAACAATGTGTTACTTCGTATTTCCCTTTGAGATTCATTCATGATTGCCCCCATCCGTTTTCTCGCCTGGTTGCTGCTGCCAGCCTTGATGTCATGCAGCTTCAACCTGCTGGCCGCGACTGCCGAGGGCGCCCCACAAGCCCTGCATTTGTTGGACTACATTGGCGCTGACTACCCTCCGACGGTGGAGGCGGGCAAGGTTATCGATGAATCCGAATATCGCGAACAAGTAGAGTTTCTCGGGGTGTTGCAGGGGCTGGTGGCCGAGCTGCCGCAAAGGCCGGAGCGCGCCGAGTTGGTCAAGGGCGTCGACGAATTGTTAGCGGCTGTATCCGCTCACCAGGACGGCGCGACCGTCGCCCGCCAAGCCCGTCAGCTGGGCGCCAAGTTGGCGGTGGCCTATGAAGTCAGCCAGGCACCGGCTATCACGCCAGACCCTGCGCGGGGGGCGCCGCTGTACGCCCAGCACTGCTCGGTGTGCCACGGTACTGCCGGTGCGGGTGATGGCCCGGCGTCCACGGGCATGACGCCGCCGCCAGCGAACCTGCGCGATGCGGTACGTCTGGACCGCCTGAGTCTCTACGCGATTTACAACACGTTGGGCCTGGGTGTTGAAGGCACCGACATGCCGTCCTTCGCCGACCAACTGGATGACCGTCAGCGCTGGGACCTGGCCACCTACATTGCAGGCTTCACCGCCGACCCGGCTGCCGCCAAAAGCGAACAGCCTTTCAACCTTGCCGACCTCGCTCGCCAAACCCCCAACGAGGTGCTGGCAGCCAGTGGCCCAGCCGCTGCCGCGACGTTCCGCGCCCAGCGTGCGCAGCCGCCACAGGTTAAGCGTGGCCCGGCGCAGTTGCTCGACTACACCGCGACCACGTTGGACAAGAGCCTCGCCGCGTTCCGCAACGGCGATCACGAACAGGCCTATGACCTTTCGGTCGCAGCGTACCTGGAAGGCTTTGAGCTGGTAGAAAGCTCCCTGGATAACGTCGACGCCAACGTGCGTAAAGACACCGAGAAAGCCTTGATGGCCTACCGGCAGTCGTTGCAGGACGGCCTGCCGGTCGAGCAGGTGCAACAGCGCCTGGACGTGGCCAAAGGCAAACTCACCGAATCCGCCGGATTGTTGGGCAGTGATGGCCTGAGCTGGTCGCTGAGCTACATCTCTGGTTTGCTGATTCTGCTGCGCGAAGGCCTTGAGGCGATCCTGGTACTGGCGGCGATCCTGGCGTTCCTGCGTAACACCGGCCAGCAATCGGCGGTGCGCAGTGTCAACGTCGGCTGGGGTTTGGCGCTGCTGGCTGGCTTGGCGACCTGGGCACTGGCGGCATATGTGATCGACGTGAGCGGCGCCCAGCGCGAATTGCTCGAAGGCTGCACGGCGTTGTTCGCCAGTGTGATGGTGTTGTGGCTGGGCGTATGGATGCATGACCGACGCCACGCGGCGGCCTGGCAGGATTACATCAAGAGCAGCCTGGTCGGTGGCGGTGGCCGTTTCGGTTTCGCGATGCTGGCGTTTTTCTCGGTATACCGCGAGCTGTTCGAGGTGATCCTGTTCTACGAAACCCTGTGGCTGCAGGCGGGTCCTGCCGGACACAACGCGGTACTGGCGGGCGGCGCCACGGCGCTGGTGCTACTGGTAGGGTTGGCGTGGGTGATCCTGCGCGGCTCGGCGAAACTGCCGCTGGCGTTGTTCTTCGGTATCAACGCGGCGCTGCTGTGCGCGCTGTCGGTGGTGTTCGCCGGGCACGGCGTCAAGGCCTTGCAGGAAGCGGGCATCTTCGGCACACGGCCGGTGGCGTTCTTTGATTTCGACTGGCTGGGCATTCACGCCGATGCGTACTCGTTGAGTGCGCAGGCTGTGGCGATCCTGGCGATTGTGGTGCTGTACGGCCGCAGTCGCCTGGCCGAGAAGCGTCGAGTGGTGGCATAAGCATGCGGGTGTGGATCGATGCAGACGCCTGCCCGCGAGCAGCCAAGGACCAAGTGGTGAAGTTCGCGCTCAAGCGCCAGTTCGAAGTGGTGCTGGTGGCGGGTCAGAGCCAGATCAAGCCGAGCTTTGCCTGTGTGAAGCTGATCGTGGTGCCCAGCGGCCCGGACGCGGCGGATGACTATCTGGTGGAGCACGCCGTGCCCGGTGAGTTGGTGATCTGCAGCGACGTGCCGTTGGCCGACCGCCTGGTGAAGAAGGGCGTCACAGCCCTCGACCCCCGCGGCAAGGAGTTCAGCCCGGCGAACATGAGTGAACGGCTGGCGGTGCGCAACCTGTTCACTGACCTGCGTGAGCAGGGCCAGATGGGCGGCGGCCCACCGCCCCATGGGGAAAAGGACAAGCAGGCGTTTGCCAATGCGCTGGATCGTATCCTCACCCGATTAATGCGCCAGGCCTGACCTTGCAGTGAGTGGGTTTGTTGTAGCAGCTGGGCTTGTTGTGGCGAGCAGGCTTGCCCTGCGTTGGGCTGCGCAGCAGCCCTAGACCCCACAACCTCGCCCAGCCTGACACACCGCGCGGCCTGAATTGGGGCGGCTTCGCCACCCAGCGCAGGGCAAGCCTGCTCGCCACCCCATTTATCGCGGGTTAATCATTCTCGTGGGTCAGTTCCAGCACGCGATCCACCAACTTGTTGATGCCTGACGCCACCTCGCTGATGCGCTTGCCGAGCATGTAGGCCGGCGTGGTCACCAGCTTGCGGGCCTTGTCCTCGACGATATCCTCGACAGCGCACTCCTGATGAGTGGCGCCCATCTTGTCCAGGGCCGCCGCCGTGTCGGGGCAGTTGCCGATGGTGCAGGTCACGCCGGGGCCGTAGATTTTTGCGGCCAGGGCTGGCGAGATGCAGATCAGTCCCACAGGCTTGCCGGCTTCGGCAAAGGCTTCGGCCAGCTCCAGCACTTGCGGGTTGACGCTGCAACCGGCGCCCTCCACGGCAAAGTTCGAGAGATTCTTCGCTGCGCCAAACCCGCCAGGCACGATCAGTGCGTCGAACTCGTCGGCGTTGGCTTCACGAATGTCTTTCACCTCACCTCGAGCGATGCGCGCCGACTCCACCAGCACATTGCGCGACTCGGGCATCTCTTCACCGGTAAGGTGGTTGATCACGTGCAGCTGCGCAATGTCTGGCGCAAAACATTGGACCTGAGCGCCGCGCTGATCCAGGCGCAGCAGCGTGATCACACTTTCATGAATCTCTGCGCCGTCGTACACGCCGCAGCCGGAAAGGATCACTGCAATCTTTTTGCTCATGGGCATCTCTCCTGTTTTTGTGGCGTTAAATGTCTACTAATTTGTCACCTGTTGCCAATGGGATCTCCTGCGGCTACACCTAATCTTGATGTAACAAAAATACATCGGACTAGCCCATGGACTTCGTGCCTTACGCGGTACCGTTTTTTATTGCCTTGATCGTGGTCGAGCTGCTGGCCGATCGCTGGCGCGGTGAACGCAATTATCGGGTGGCGGACGCCATCAACAGCCTCAGCACTGGTGTGCTGTCCACCACCACCGGGTTGTTGACCAAAGGCGTGGGCCTGCTGACCTACGCGTTTGCCCTCAAGCACCTGGCGCTGATTGAGCTGCCTGCCCAAAGCGTGTGGACCTGGGTGTTCGCCTTTGTGTTTTACGACTTCTGTTACTACTGGCTGCACCGCTGCGGCCATGAGCGCAACATCCTCTGGGCTGCGCACTCGGTGCATCACCAGAGCGAGGACTACAACCTCACCACCGCGTTGCGCCAGACCAGTACCGGCTTCCTGCTGAGCTGGATCTTCTACTTGCCCCTGGCCGTCGTGGGCGTGCCGCTGGTGGTGTTTATCAGCGTGGCCTCGCTCAATCTCCTGTATCAATTCTGGGTACACACCCGTCACGTGCCCAAGCTCGGCTGGTTCGAGTGGTTTTTCGTCACGCCGTCCAATCATCGTGCCCACCATGCGCAAAACGCTCTCTACATGGATCGCAACTACGGCGGGGTGTTCATTATTTGGGACCGCCTGTTCGGCAGCTTCCAGGAAGAAGACGATAACGAGCCGGTGATCTTCGGCGTAACCACGCCGTTGGCCAGTTGGAACCCGCTATGGGCCAACCTGCAGTTTTATGCACAGTTGTGGAGTGATGCGCGGCGCACTGAGAGCTGGTGGGACAAGCTGCGTATCTGGTTCATGCGCACCGGCTGGCGCCCGGCGGACGTGAAAGCCAAGTACCCGATGGCCAAGCCCGACTTGAGCCAGTTCCGTAAATTCGAGGTGCCGCTGGACGCGCGCCAGCAGGTATATATCGCCCTGCAATTTGCAGCGTATGTAGGGTTTGGCAGTTACCTGATGAATTTCGGCGAGGGGCTGCCCACGGCGGCGCTGGTGCTGGGCTGGAGTGCGATGGCGCTGGGGCTGTTCACCTTGGGCGTGGCCCTGGAGAATCGGCCGTGGGCGCTGAAAGCCGAGCTGGTGCGCCTGGGACTGAATGTGCCGTTGGTGTGGCTGGCGCCGCTGGTCGGCTTGTGGCCGGCCAGCAGCCTGGGCTGGCTGGGCCTGGTGAGTTACAGCTTGCTCAGTGCGATCGGCCTTTACTGTTGCAGAAGCCGGCTTACTCGACTGGCGTCTTAGGCGGTTGCTCCGGCGCCTGCTCGGCAGCCAGCCGGGCCTTGGCCTCAGCACAGGCTTCGCGGGCGATACGCGCGTTCTTGAAGCGCCGGCGCAGCCACAGGCCAAAGCCCAACAATAGCAACGCGCCCAGCACCCACAGCTCGTATTTCTTGACGCTGCCGAGCATGCCTTCCAGCACCGCACCGAAGTGGTAGGCCGCCGCGCCCAAGGCCGCGGCCCAGATGGCGGCGCCGATACCGTTGAGGATCAAGTAGCGGGCCGGCGGGTAGCCCGACAGGCCAATCGCCACCGGCATCACGGTGCGCAACCCATAAACGAAGCGGAAGCTCAGCACCCAGATATCCGGGTGCTTGCGGATATGTTCCAGGGCCTTGTCACCCATCAATTGCCAACGCGGTTTGCGCGCCAGCAGCTTGCGCCCGTGTTTGCGCCCCAGGAAATACCACAGCTGGTCGCCGGCATAGCTGCCAAAAAAGGCAACGACCACCACCAGGTTGATATCCATGTAGCCACGGAACGCCAGGAAGCCTGCGAGAACCAAAATGGTTTCGCCTTCAAAGAAGGTGCCCAGGAAGAGCGCAAAGTAGCCGAAGTCATGCAGAAATTGTTGAAGCATGGTCTGGGGTGCTGGCGAAATGAACGCGCAGCCTACGCCTTCGTGAACATTCATGAAAGTATCGAGATGTGTCACGAAGTGAACAATTCCTACATAAACGACGAATGCGACTACAGGTCGCATCGATAAGCACAACTGTCATTCCTTCGTCATAATGGCCGCTTATAACTGCAACGCTCGCCCGTAAACGCGGGCTCAGGAGTCTGTCGTGAGCTTTACCCCTGCCAATCGCCTGTTCCCCGCCACCCGTCTGCGACGCAATCGCCGTGATGATTTTTCTCGCCGCCTTGTACGTGAAAATGTACTGACGCCGAATGATCTGATCCTGCCGGTGTTTGTGCTGGACGGCGAAAATCGTCGGGAGGCTGTGGCGTCGATGCCGGGCGTGGAGCGCTTGACCATTGATTTGCTGCTTGAAGAGGCAGCCGGTTGGGTTGAACTGGGGATTCCGGCATTGGCGCTGTTCCCGGTGACACCGGCCGAGCTCAAGTCCCTCGACGCCGCCGAAGCCTGGAACCCGGATGGCATCGCCCAGCGCGCCACCCGGGCCTTGCGTGAGCGGTTCCCGGAACTGGGGGTGATCACCGACGTGGCGCTGGACCCGTTCACCACCCACGGCCAGGATGGCATTCTCGACGAAGACGGCTATGTTCAGAACGACATCACCGTCGATGCGCTGGTCAAGCAGGCCTTGTCCCATGCCGCAGCAGGCGCCCAGGTGGTGGCACCGTCGGACATGATGGACGGCCGCATCCAGGCGATCCGCGAAGCCCTGGAACTGGCCGGCCACGTCAATGTGCGCATCATGGCCTACTCGGCCAAGTACGCCAGCGCCTATTACGGCCCGTTCCGCGATGCGGTGGGTTCGGCGTTGAACCTGGGCAAGGCCAACAAGGCCTCGTACCAGATGGACCCGGCCAACAGCCATGAAGCGCTGCACGAAGTGGCGGCCGACCTGGCCGAAGGCGCCGACATGGTGATGGTCAAGCCCGGGATGCCTTACCTGGACATCCTTTATCGGGTCAAAGAGGAATTCAAGGTGCCGACCTTTGTCTATCAGGTCAGCGGTGAATACGCCATGCACATGGCCGCGATCCAGAATGGTTGGTTGAGTGAAGGGGTGATCCTCGAATCCCTGACTGCCTTTAAACGTGCGGGTGCTGATGGCATTCTGACCTACTTCGCCGCCCGCGCTGCCCAATTGCTTAGAGAGCAACAATAGCCCTCACAGGAACACTCGATGAATACCGAAGGACTCTCCGAAGTTGCTGTAAAAGACGCTCACCCGGTGGTTGAACAAATCGCCGAAACCCCACCGGAGCTGGAGCCGGCTGCGCCTGCTGTGGTGGCTGAAGCGCCCGCGCCGGCCCCGGTGGCAGCGGTGACCAACCTGGATGACAGCAGCCTGTACATCCATCGTGAGCTGTCACAACTGCAATTCAACATCCGCGTGCTGGAGCAGGCGCTGGATGAGTCCTACCCACTGCTGGAGCGGCTTAAATTCCTGCTGATCTTCTCCAGCAACCTGGACGAGTTCTTCGAGATCCGCGTTGCCGGCCTCAAAAAGCAAATCACCTTTGCCCGCGAACAAGCCGGTGCCGACGGCCTGCAGCCGCATCAGGCCCTGGCGCGCATCAGCGAGCTGGTGCACGGCCATGTGGACCGCCAATACGCGATCCTCAACGACATCCTGCTGCCGGAACTGGAAAAACATCAGGTCCGCTTCATCCGTCGTCGTCACTGGACCACCAAGATCAAGACCTGGGTGCGTCGCTACTTCCGTGACGAGATTTCACCGATCATCACCCCGATCGGCCTCGACCCGACGCACCCGTTCCCGTTGCTGGTGAACAAGAGCCTCAACTTTATTGTTGAGCTGGAAGGCATCGATGCCTTCGGTCGCGATTCTGGCCTGGCGATCATCCCGGCGCCGCGTCTGTTGCCACGGATCATCAAGGTACCGGAAGAAGTAGGGGGCGCTGGCGATAACTATGTATTCCTCTCGTCGATGATCCACGCGCATGCCGATGACCTGTTCCAGGGTATGAAGGTCAAGGGCTGCTATCAGTTCCGCCTGACCCGTAACGCCGACCTGGCGCTGGACTCCGAAGACGTCGAAGACTTGGCCCGCGCCCTGCGCGGCGAGCTGTTCTCGCGGCGCTATGGCGACGCGGTGCGCCTGGAAGTGGCTGACACCTGCCCCAAACACCTGTCGGACTACCTGCTCAAGCAGTTCAACCTGGCCGAGTCCGAGCTGTACCAGGTCAATGGCCCGGTGAACCTGACGCGTCTGTTCAGCATCACCGGCCTGGACAGCCACCCGGAGCTGCAATACACGCCGTTCACGCCGCAGATCCCGAAACTGCTGCAAAACAGCGAGAACATTTTCAGCGTGGTGAGCAAGCAGGACATTCTGCTGTTGCACCCGTTCGAGTCGTTCACGCCAGTGGTCGACCTGCTGCGCCAGGCCGCCAAGGACCCGCATGTGTTGGCTGTGCGCCAGACCCTGTACCGCTCTGGCGCCAACTCGGAAATCGTCGATGCGCTGGTAGACGCTGCGCGTAACGGCAAGGAAGTCACGGCGGTGATCGAGCTGCGTGCGCGGTTTGACGAAGAGTCCAACCTGCAACTGGCCAGCCGCCTGCAAGCGGCCGGTGCGGTGGTGATCTACGGCGTGGTCGGCTTCAAGACCCACGCCAAGATGATGCTGATCCTGCGTCGCGAAGCTGGTGAGATCGTGCGTTATGCCCACTTGGGCACCGGTAACTATCACGCCGGCAACGCCAAGCTCTACACCGACTACAGCCTGCTCACCTCCGACGACGCTTTGTGTGAGGACGTCGGCAAGTTGTTCAGCCAGTTGATCGGCATGGGCAAGACCTTGCGCATGAAGAAGCTGCTGCACGCGCCGTTCACGCTCAAGAAGGGCATGCTCGACATGATTGCCCGCGAAACCCAGTTCGCCCTCGACGGCAAGCCGGCGCACATCATCGCCAAGTTCAACTCGCTGACCGATCCGAAGATCATCCGCGCGCTGTACAAGGCCAGCCAGTCCGGGGTGCGCATCGACCTGGTGGTGCGTGGCATGTGCTGCCTGCGCCCTGGCATTGTGGGTGTGTCGCATAACATCCACGTGCGCTCGATCATCGGCCGCTTCCTGGAGCACACACGGGTGTTCTACTTCCTCAACGGCGGCGAGGAGCAGATGTTCCTCTCCAGTGCCGACTGGATGGAGCGCAACCTCGACAAGCGTGTGGAGACTTGCTTCCCGGTCGAAGGCAAGAAGCTGATCATGCGGGTCAAGAAAGAGCTGGAAAGCTACCTCACCGACAACACCCACAGCTGGAGCCTGCAATCGGACGGGCGCTACGTGCGCAACACCCCGACCGGCAACCAGAACCCGCGCAGTGCGCAGGCGACGTTGCTGGAGAAGCTGGGTAGCCCGATTCTTGCGGTGAACTAAAAGCCTGCACAGACCTAATGTGGGAGCGGGCTTGCTGTGGCGAGGGAGCTTGCTCCCGTTGACTGCGCAGCAGTCTCCGGCTTTTTGGGGGCGCTACGCACCCCAGCGCAAGCAAGCTTGCTCGCCACAGCAAGCGCGCTCCCACATTTGTTTTGTGGCGTTACATAGATCGTATCAGCGCAGGTTCAGCGCGAACCCCACCCGCGTCAACCACTCCGCTTCCTGGGCAAAGTCCGCCTGGGTCAGCTGGTTTTCATCCAGCCAGCCTTTGGGGAACACCACGTCCAGGCTGTCGCCATGGGCGCGCAGGGTGACTTGGGGCATTTCCTGGGTGCCACGGATGTGGTGGAACAGGATCGCAAAGCGCAGCAGCACGCACAGGCGGATCAGCTTGATGCCTTCGTCGCCGAACTCGGCAAATTTGTCCTTGGGAATGTTGCGGCGATGGCCACGCACCAGCAGGGCGAGCATCTGTTGGTCTTCGCGGGAGAAACCGGCGAGGTCCGAGTGCTCGATCAGGTAGGCGCCGTGCTTGTGGTAATGGTAGTGGGCGATGTCCAGGCCCACTTCATGCACCTTGGCGGCCCAGCCCAGCAGTTCGCGCCAGACGCCGTCTTCCAGGTCCCAGTCCTCGGCTACCTGGTCAAAGGCGTGCAGGGCTTTGCGTTCCACCCGGGCCGCTTGTTCCAGGTCGACGTGATAACGCTCCATCAACGAGGTGAGGGTGCGCTCACGCACGTCTTCGTGGTGATGGCGGCCCAGCAGGTCATACAGCACGCCTTCGCGCAGGGCGCCGTCGCAGTGGTCCATACGTTGCAGTTCGAGGGCGTCGAAAATCGCTTCGAGAATCGCAAGGCCAGCCGGGAAGATGGTACGACGGTCGGGCTTGATGCCGTCGAAGTCGATTTTCTCGGCATCGCCCAGCTTGAACAGTTTGCGCTTGAGCCATGCCAGGCCTTCGGCGTTGACCTCACCGGTGCCATGGCCGCCGGCTTTGAGGGCCAGGCCGATGGCGCGGATGGTGCCGGACGAGCCGATGGCTTCATCCCAGGTCAAGCGGTGCAGCGCATGCTCGATGCTCATGATCTCCAGCCGCGCGGCCGTGTAGGCCTGGGCATAGCGTGCCGGAGTGATCTTGCCGTCCTTGAAATAGCGCTGGGTAAAGCTCACGCAGCCCATTTGCAGGCTCTCGCGCAGCAATGGCTCGAATCTTTGCCCGATGATGAACTCGGTACTGCCGCCGCCGATATCCGCCACCAGGCGCTTGCCGGGCGTGTCGGCCAGGGTGTGGGACACGCCCAGGTAGATAAGGCGCGCCTCTTCCCGGCCGGAGATGACTTCTACCGGGTGCCCGAGGATTTCTTCGGCGCGGCGGATGAATTCGACACGGTTGCGCGCCTCACGCAGGGCGTTGGTGCCGACAATTCGCACGGCGCCCAATGGCATGCCGTTGATCAGTTGGGCAAAACGCTTGAGGCAGTCGAGGCCGCGCTGCATGGATTCTTCATTGAGCTGGCGCTGGTCGTCGATGCCGGCAGCCAGTTGAACTTTCTCGCCGAGCCGCTCGAGGATGCGGATTTCGCCGTTCTGGGCCTTGGCCACGACCATGTGAAAGCTGTTGGAGCCCAGGTCGATGGCGGCGATCAGGGACAAATTCTTGGCTTGGGATTGCGGCATGGTTTGGGGGTCTCGGTCGATAACCCGACCATCGTGCCACGATCGACCGCTGGCGCCAACGCGTTGTGCTTCAGGAATCTTCCTGTCGGTGCGGGAGGCAATGCCTGTTGGAGATGTAGGGCGATTCTCCTTTGCTCTAGCGAATAAACTTAAGGCTAGGTACGAGGTATTAAATTTATGCCTATAAAAACTCTCGGGACTTTCCTTACAAGGGTTTTGTATTTGTTCTGCTCGGTTTTTTAGTTATGACTACTGATGCAGTTGAAAAGGGTGGTCATATTTTTGTTGTATTCGGACAGCAGTTGACGTGCTCTCCTATTCTTTTTTAGGTCACTTACAAGCGAGACTGCCCGTCGGCAATGATGCCGTGGTGTTATTTGTTTATGGCGTTTTATGTCAGGGAATGTCGTGTTTTAGAAGCGGAGCTTTTCAGCCTTTAATAAGTAACGTCTGTTAACTTCTAATGACGGGTAAAAGATGAAAAAAGTATTTGGTTTGGCCGTGGGGATTGCGTGCCTGTTTGCCAGTGTAGGCGCCTATGCAACTACCAACCCGACCGGCAACCTGATCGTCAAGGGCACCATTATTCCGGCGGCTTGCAGTATGAGCGTTAGCGCCGGCGGGGTTATCGACTATGGCACGATTCGAGCCAATCAATTGTCCCAGACGAATTTCAACCCACTTGCGGAGCGTTCCACTTCGCTGGTCGTCAATTGCGGTACTACACCTGCCAGGTTTTTCTTGTCTGTCACTGACTTGCGGGCCTCCAGTAAAGTTACTGGCATATTGGGCGCTGGCTACACCGAAGCCCAAAACTATGGTCTCGGTACGTATGGTGGCAGGCGCACCGGCGGCTATTCGGTCACCCTCAGAAACCTGACGTCCAACGGTGTGGCGCTCAACCCGATTGTACGGTCGAGCAAGGACGCAGCCTGGCAAGCCAGCGACGGTAAGGTTTCCCAGACACCTAACCAGCATTCCTGGCGTAACGGCGCTGTCAATGCGCCAGCTTCGATCTCTCAGCTAACCGGTGTTATTGCCGTCAAAGCGGTGATCAATCGCGCAAGTGATCTGAACCTTACCGGCAATATTGCGTTGGATGGTCACGCGACGCTGGTTCTGGATTACATCTAAACGTTTGAGCAACAGTCGATAGCGAGGCAGAGTCAGTCAGGGGGACTCTTATTAGTTATCGGCTGTTTTCATGTAGCTGTGCAATTACACGTACTCATTTGTTTGTGAATGTTCCAGGGAGAACTCGGTGAACGGTCTTTCAAGAATAATTGGTTTCATATCGTGTTGTATGGCTTTGTTGCTGTATAGCGTAGCCCATGCCGACGGTATGTTGCCTGAAACAACGGTTGTCATTCTTTATGAGGAGAATGGCGAAGCCACGATCAATATAAAAAACACTGATCCAACCCCTGCGTTACTGCACTCCGTCATAGAAAATGTGCCCGAGGATCTTGAAACCCTGTTGATCGTCACCCCGCCCATTGCTCGCGTGGAGCCAGGGGAAACGCAACTGGTCCGTTTTATCAGCACCCTGAAGTCGCCGCTCAAGACTCAACGCCTCAAGCGCGTGTCCTTCGAGGGAATTCCCCAGGCGCGTGAGCCAGGTGGTGCGACCATTGGTATCACCCTGCGTCAAAAC
The DNA here is from genome assembly GCF_014268205.2 of Pseudomonas sp. OE 28.3. Classification (NCBI taxonomy): domain Bacteria; kingdom Pseudomonadati; phylum Pseudomonadota; class Gammaproteobacteria; order Pseudomonadales; family Pseudomonadaceae; genus Pseudomonas; species Pseudomonas sp. OE 28.3. The sequence goes on along the minus strand of NZ_CP077082.1, from coordinate 6,519,540 downwards.
TTGCCGCTGATCCTGCACCCGGCAGGTTTGCCCCGGCACCAGGCACCTTGGGAACTGCTCAAGTGGAAGCGCCAGGGTGATCGCTTGAGCGTGCATAACGACAGTGCCTATGTGGTGCGCATGGGATTGGAAGTGCAGCTTAATCCGCTGAAACAAACCGGCTTGCTGCCCCGCACTTATATCCTGCCGGGTGAGGTGTTGACGCTCAATACCCAAGGGCCTGTGGCCGAGGTGTCCTCGGTGGTGCTGCAGCCGGCCACGACCTTTGGGTTTGCTGTCGATGACTACCAGGCAGATGTTCTGGGTCATGGGCGCTAAGCGTTCGATGACTGGACTGACGGTTCGCCGCCCGGGGCTTTTCATGGGGTTGGCAGCCTTGTGGGGTGCTCCCGGTTTTGCTTTGGCAGTCGAGTTGGGAGAGGGCTTTGATCTGGCTGTCCTGGCCAGCTATGGCATCGACCCGAAGGTCTCCGACTACTTTCGCAGTGCGGCGCGGTTTCGTGAGGGCAGGCAGATAGTGGGGCTGCGGGTCAACGGGAATTCCCTGGGGTTGGTCGAGGCCCGTTTCGATTATCAGGGGCAGCTGTGTTTTACCCAGGGTTTGCTGGAGAAAGCTGGCCTTAAAGTGCCCTTGGCGATCGTGCAATCGGACATCTCGGCGGATCAGGCCTGTCACGATTTCGTGGGTGAGTTCCCCGCGACCATCGTCAGGTTGCAGCCGGGCAGCGAAGAAGTGGTGCTGGTTGTGCCTACCCAGTCCTTGCGTGAGCCTGAATGGGAAGTGGGAGGTTTTTCCGAGGGCGGTGCGGCGGCGTTGTTCAACTACGATGTGCTCGGGTTTCAGACCCAGTCGCGCAGTGGCCCCAGCCGGTTCGTTTCGGCTTATACCGAGGCGGGATTCAACCTGGGTAATTGGGTGGTCCGCAGCCGGCAGTTCTATATTTCTGATAACGGCAAAAGCAGCAGCGAGCATGTGCAGGCCTACGCCCAGCGTGATATCGCGGCGTTGCAGTCAACTTTCCAGGTGGGCCAGATTTCTACCCGAAGCCCGGTGTTCGGTGGGATTCAGCTATCGGGGTTACAGCTGTTTCCTGATGGTGTCTCCCGCGCCGGCGCCAATCATGGTGTGGTGGTGGAGGGTTTGGCCCACAGCCAGGCGCGTGTCGAGGTGCGCCAGTCCGGTGCGCTGATCCATACCACGTTAGTGCCCGAGGGGCCGTTCAGCCTGACAGGCTTGCCTTTGCTCAATGGCACCAGTGACCTGGAGGTCAGCGTTATCGGCACGCGGGGCGGCACCCGCAGTTTCGTGGTGCCGGCGGCTTCCTTTGGTGCGGCTATTGCCATAACCCCAGGCTTTGACTTCGCCCTTGGCAAGGTACGTGAACAGCTGAGCGAAGGCCGCGAGGCGCCGACTGTTGTCATGGGCAGCGGCACCTGGGGGCTTGGCCGGCAGTCATCCCTGGGGTTCGGTTTATTGAGTACAGATGAGTACCAGTCGGCCGGCGGCACTATGAGCAGTGTGTTTTTCCAGCGGGTTACCGTCAGTGCTCGGCAAAACATCTCGCGCGATGGTGAGGCGGGTGTGAACGGCAGCCGCAGCGCCGTATCCCTGGGCAGCCCGTTGGTGGCGGGTGTTGAGATGAGCCTGAGTGCGACGACCCAAAGCCCAGGTTATCGCGATGTCCTCGAGGCAGGCCCGGGTTTGAAAAAAAATGATCTGCAGACCCGTTTCCAGAATCAGTACACGGTAGGGTTCAACTGGGCAGAACCGACCTTGGGGGCTTTTTCAGTCAGCTACTCACGCAGTACGCAGTTTGATGGGCAGCTTGCCGAACATGTATTTGCCTCGTGGAACAAGGGGTTCAGGCAGGTGGATGTAGCGTTGATCGCCGACTCGCAGGTGGGCGCTTCGCGGCGGCGCAAGACCGCAAGCCGTGAGCGAGAAACACGTGATGAGGTCACGCCAGAGGGGCTGTCCTTGCGCCTGCAGGTCACGGTGCCCTTTGGAGAAGATCGCCGCCTGACGTCCTACGCCAGTCGCCGCAATGGCCGTGCCGATATGGGCACGGCATTGTCCGAGCGGGTCAATGAGTATGTGAACTACGAAGTGGGGGTTGAGCGGGATCTGCAGGAGCGCCAGCAAGCGGTTCGCGCGAATGTTGACGTGATGCCGCGCTACACCCGTGTGGGCCTGGGCGTGAACCGCACGCCCACGAGCACCAGCTACAGCGGGCAACTGCAGGGTGCCGTGGTGGCTCACGCGCGCGGCCTGACCTTTTCCCCCTACGCAGTGCAGGACACCTTTGGTGTGCTTTCGGTGGGGGAAGTGTCAGCGGCCAAGGTTACGACCCCACAAGGCCCGGTGTGGACCGATTACCGTGGGCATGCGGTGATTCCCGGCTTGCCGGCCTATACCACCAGCCACCTGGAGGTGCAGACCCAGTCCTTGCCCAAGCGGGTCGATCTCAAGAACGGCACCAAAATCCTCGCCGTCGGGCGCGGATCATTCAATACCGTGGATTTCCAAGTGGTGAATGTTCGCCGGGTACTGCTTGAGGTGCGCGATGAGCAAGGTACACCTCTGCCCCAGGGCTCTGCGGTGTTTGGCCCGGACAACACCTACCTGACCAATGTGGTGGGTGAGGGCCTGATCTTTTTGAACAACATGGATGACGGGCAAATCCTCAGCGTTTCGCCGCCGGGCTCTGCCCGCGCGTGCCTGCTGCATCTGAACCTTGAGTCGCAATCCCCAGAGGACAAGCTCTATGAAACGGCTTCGGCGATATGTCGTGCCCAATGAATCGGCGCAATACACCCTGCGTCGACTGTGCCTGGGCGTTAGCTTGTTGTTCATGCTCGCGATAGCGGCCCCGGAGGCTTCGGCGAATGACTGCCGCCTTTCCCTCAGCCAGCCAAGGGTCGACCACGGCGTGCTCCGGCGCGCGGAGTTGTTGGGCGAGCCGCTCGCAAGCCAGCCGATCATCCTGGGCAGGCGAACGCTGCAGCTGAGTGTCGTATGTGCCGAACCAGGGGCTGTCGCCTTGCGCTTTACGGGTGTTCCGGCGGGGACGCAAGGCTATCGATTCGGCCGACAGGGCAGCTTCACCCTGGCCCTCAAGCATGCCCAGGTCGATGGTCGCGCCGTTGAACTGAGTACGTCACAGCCCACAGAAACGGCTACCAGCGGGCACTTACTGCCCGGTCACGTGCTGATAGCCAAAGCCGGTGGTTTGCCGCTGACCGGCACACGCTTTTCAGCACAAGTGCAGATCGACACGTATTTACCGCCCGATGCCTTTTCAGTGCGCCACGAGACCGTCTTCGAAGGCCAGGGGCACTTTGAATGGTTGCCCGGCGGTTAATCGATCAGCCCGGCTGCTCCACCGAGCCGATGAAATTGGCGAACTCCGGCGTCTTTGGGTTGGCGAACAAGGTCTTGGGGTCGCCCACTTCATGCACCTTGCCCTGATGCATGAACACCAGCTTGTCCCCGACTTCCCGGGCAAAGCGCATTTCGTGGGTCACCATGATCAGGGTCATGCCGTCCTTGGCCAATTGGCGCACCACACTGAGCACTTCATTGACCAGCTCCGGGTCCAGTGCCGAGGTAATTTCATCGCACAGCAGCACCTTGGGCGACATGGCCAGCGCACGGGCTATGGCGACCCGTTGCTGCTGGCCGCCGGACAGACGATCAGGGAAGGCATCAAACTTTTCCCCCAGCCCCACCCGCTCCAGCATCTGCCGGGCAAGCTGGGCGGCTTTGGCCTTGGGCACTTTCTGCACCACTTGTGGCGCGAGCATGACGTTCTCGCCCACGGTCAGGTGTGGGAACAGGTTGAACTGCTGGAACACCATCCCGACTTTCTGCCGCAGGCTGCGCAGGTCGGCGCGGGCGGCGTCGAGGTATTCGCCGTCGACCTCAATTACGCCGTCGTTGATCGATTCAAGGCCATTGAGGGTACGCAGCAAGGTCGACTTGCCCGAGCCACTGCGGCCGATGATCGCCACCACCTGGCCTTCTTCAACCGTCAGGTCGATGCCCTTGAGTACGTGGTGATCGCCGTAATATTTATGCAGGGCGGAAATTCTAAGCAGAGGCATGCAGTCTCCTTTCCAGGTAGCGCGCACTGAGGGACAAGGGGTAGCAGAGCAGGAAGTAGCCGAGCGCCACCAGGCCGTAGACCATAAAGGGCTCGAAGGTAGCGTTGGCGAGCATGCCGCCGGTTTTGGTCAGTTCGGTAAAACCGATGATCGAGGTCACGGCGGTGCCTTTGACCACCTGCACCGAAAAGCCCACGGTGGGCGCCACGGCAATGCGCAGGGCTTGCGGCAGGATCACGTAGCGCAGTTGTTCAAGCGGGTTAAGCGCCAGGCTGGCCGAGGCTTCCCATTGCCCGTGGGCAATCGACTCGACGCAGCCGCGCCAGATCTCGGCCAGGTAAGCACTGGTAAACAGGGTCAAGGCAATCGCCGCCGCCAGCCAGGGCGAGATATCCACACCCAGCAGCGCGATGCCAAAAAACACCAGGAACAGCTGCATCAACAGCGGCGTGCCCTGGAACAGTTCAATATAGGTGCGCGCGAGATTGCGCGGGAAGGCTTTGCGGCTGATGCGCATCGTCATCACCAGTAAACCGATAACGCCGCCACCGACAAACGCCACCAGCGACAGCAGCAAGGTCCATTGCAAGCCGGTGGCGAGGTTGCGCACGATGTCCCAGAAGGAGAAATCACTCATCGGCTGTTCCTCATCACGTAGCGACGGCCGATCCAGTTGAGCAACTGGCGAATCATCAGCGCCATGCACAGGTACACCAGGGTGGTCAGTGCGTAGGTTTCAAACGCGCGGAAGTTGCGTGACTGGATAAAGTTGGCGGCAAAGCTCAGCTCTTCGGTGGCGATCTGCGAACACACCGCCGAGCCGAGCATCACAATGATGATCTGGCTGCTCAGGGCCGGCCACACCTTGCCCAGTGCCGGCAACAGCACCACATGGCGAAACGCCTCGAAACGCGTCATCGCCAATGCCGCTGCGGCTTCCAGCTGCCCGCTTGGGACCGCCTGGATGCCGGCGCGAATGATCTCGGTGGAGTACGCCCCCAGGTTGATCACCATCGCCAGTACGGCGGCTTGCCACTCGGTGATTTTCAGCCCCAGGGATGGCAGGCCGAAGAAGATGAAAAACAACTGCACCAGAAACGGCGTGTTGCGGATCAACTCGACATACACCCCGAAGACCCAGGAAAACGGCTGGATCTTCCATGCCCGCACCACAGCGCCGACGGTGCCCAGGGCCACGCCGAGGATCGCGCCGATAGCCGTCAGCTCAAGGGTAAACAGCGCGCCGCGTAGCAGCAGGTCGGTATTGGCCAGCACCGGCACAAAGTCAAATTGATACGCCATGAATCAGCTCCGCATCAAAGATCGGCAGGCAGTGGCTCTTTAAGCCACTGCATCGCGTTCTTTTCCAGGCTGCCATCGGCTTTGGCCGCGACCAGGATCTGGTTGACCTTCTCCAGCAGCGCTGGCTCGTTCTTGTTAACTCCCACGTACACCGGCGAATCCTTGAGTTTCACTTTCAGCTCCAGCCCACGTTTATTACTGCGCTCGCTGATCGCCACCATCACCACGTTGCCGCTGGCGATCAGGTCGACCTGGCCGGCCAGGTAGGCGGCGATGGTTGAGTTGTTGTCTTCGAAGCGCTTGATCGTGGCTTCCTTGGGCGCGACGGCGGTCAGCTCGATGTCTTCGATGGCGCCGCGGGTCACGCTGATGGTCTTGCCCTTGAGGTCATCGGTGGTGTGGATGGCCGCATCAGGTGGCCCGAACACGGCCAGGTAGAACGGCGCGTAGGCCTTGGAGAAGTCGATGACCTTTTCGCGCTCGGCGTTCTTGCCCAGGCTGGAAATCACCAGGTCGACCTTGCCGGTAGTGAGAAACGGGATACGGTTGGTGCTGTTCACCGGGGTCAGTTCCAGCTTGACCTTGAGCTGGTCGGCCAGCAGCTTGGCGGTGTCGACGTCCAGGCCACGGGGTTTCATGTCCGGGCCAACCGAGCCGAACGGCGGGAAGTCTTGGGGCACGGCAACCTTGAGGGTGCCACGGGCGACGATATCGTCCAGACCGTTGGCATGGGCGGGCGCCTGGCTCAGCATCAGGCTGGCAAACAGGGCAGTGAGCAGGGCGCTGTAGCGCTTGGTCATGGCAACTCTCCGGGGAAGGGCGCGGGAATATTCTGTTTCGAGCCATTGCACGGCCCATGCCATCACGGCGCCAATGGCCTGGAACGCTGGTATTTGTTGAGTTCTGGTGGTCTTACTGGTCTGAACAGTGAGCAAGTTTTTCGCACCTTTTTCGAGCGCCGATAAAACCTCGCGAGCCCCTTTGGGGCGCGGCTTGCCGCCGGCTGCGAATAGCTTTACAACTAGCCGCTCCGTTGACTGCAACCTTGAGTTTTCTATGAATTCCATCGCCCAAGCCGTACCGGAAGCGGCCCTGCAGGCCATCCGCAAACTGATCAAGGAACAGGGCTTTGCAGCGGGTGACGCGTTGCCGTCCCAGCGCGACCTGGCGGTACAGTTGGGCGTGAGTCGGGCATCGTTGCGCGAGGCGTTGTCGTCTTTAAGTGCATTGGGCGTGGTGAGTGTGCAGCCGGGTAAAGGCGTGTTTGTGCAAGAGGTGCAAGAAACGCCGGGGTTCGCCTGGCCCTTCGCTGCCCAGGCCACGCCCCTGGATATCTTCCAGTTGCGCTACGCCCTGGAAGGGTTCGCCGCGGGGTTGGCGGCAGTGACGTTGACTCTCGATGAACTGGACAGCCTGCAAGACAATGTCGAGGCCATGCGCAAAGTGCTCAAGGCTGGCGACTTCGAAGCCGCTGCCCGGCTGGACTTCGAGTTCCATCAGCGGATCCTGCTGGCCAGCGGTAACCAGGCGATGGTGAGCATCCTGAGTGCCAGTGCCGAGGTGTTCCTGGAGAGCCAGAAGCTACCGTTCATCCGACCGGAACGGGCCATGGAGACTTGGCAAGAGCACCGCAAGATCCTGCGTGCCCTGGCCAGGCGCGCCAGTGCTGCGGCGCAGAAAACCATGCAGGAACACGTGCGCAATGCGGCATTGCGCACGGGCATCGCCTTCGTGACTCCCGTGACGCCGTGAGTGGGCTATACCCAAACTCATGCGACGCCATAGCAAGACTCAATCAGAGGCGGCTTCCTGAACGGGGGAAGGGCGGCTATGATGGGCCACGTTTTTTTTGCTTACAATCCGGAGACATCCATGAGCAACGATCTTATCAAGCACGTCACCGACGCGACCTTTGAGGCCGAAGTACTCAAGGCTCAAGGCCCGGTACTGGTTGACTACTGGGCTGAATGGTGTGGCCCTTGCAAAATGATCGCCCCTGTTCTGGACGACATTGCGACCACTTACGAAGGCAAGCTGACCATTGCCAAGCTGAACATCGACGACAATCAGGAAACCCCGGCCAAACACGGCGTGCGTGGTATCCCGACCCTGATGCTGTTCAAGAACGGCAACGTCGAAGCCACTAAAGTGGGTGCGCTGTCGAAGTCCCAGCTGCAAGCTTTCCTCGACGCGAACATCTAAGCGTCGTCAAAAAAGCCCCGCAAAATAGCGGGGCTTTTTCGTGAAACAGGGCTAGACGCTCCGAAATTCAGGTGGTACATTCGGCCCCGCACTGGTTTCTCCACTGCCCCCTGCAAGCCGTCGCCGACGCATTCCTTTTCGATTAGTACGCGATCCTGTCGCCTTCTCTGCGGCGCGGCCTCATTAAGCCAAAAGCTTAATTTCCCCCCTCCATAAATGATTACGTCATTCCTATATGAATCTGACTGAACTCAAGCAAAAGCCGATTACCGACCTGCTCCAATTGGCCGAAGAAATGGGCATAGAAAATATGGCCCGTTCGCGCAAGCAGGACGTGATTTTCTCCCTGCTCAAAAAGCACGCGAAAAGCGGCGAGGAAATCTCCGGTGATGGCGTGCTGGAGATTCTCCAGGACGGCTTCGGCTTCCTCCGCTCTGCAGACGCTTCCTATCTCGCCGGCCCAGACGATATCTACGTCTCGCCGAGCCAGATCCGTCGCTTCAACTTGCGCACCGGTGACACCATCGTCGGCAAGATCCGTCCTCCGAAGGAAGGCGAGCGTTATTTCGCCCTGCTCAAGGTCGACACGATCAACTTCGATCGTCCTGAGAACGCGAAGAACAAGATTCTCTTCGAGAACTTGACGCCGCTGTTCCCGACCGTGCGCATGAAGATGGAAGCCGGTAACGGCTCCACCGAAGACTTGACCGGTCGTGTCATCGACCTGTGCGCCCCGATCGGCAAAGGCCAGCGCGGCCTGATCGTCGCACCGCCGAAAGCCGGTAAGACCATCATGCTGCAGAACATTGCAGCGAACATCGCGCGTAACAACCCGGAAGTTCACCTGATCGTATTGCTGATCGATGAGCGCCCGGAAGAAGTAACCGAAATGCAGCGCACCGTGCGCGGCGAAGTGGTTGCCTCGACGTTCGATGAGCCGCCAACCCGCCACGTGCAGGTTGCCGAAATGGTGATCGAGAAGGCCAAGCGCCTGGTCGAACACAAGAAGGATGTGGTGATCCTGCTCGACTCCATCACCCGTCTGGCGCGTGCCTACAACACCGTGATCCCAAGCTCCGGCAAGGTACTCACCGGTGGTGTCGATGCCCACGCCCTGGAGAAACCAAAGCGTTTCTTCGGTGCTGCGCGCAACATCGAAGAAGGCGGCTCGCTGACCATTATCGCCACCGCGCTGGTTGAAACCGGCTCGAAGATGGATGAAGTGATCTACGAAGAGTTTAAAGGTACCGGTAACATGGAACTGCCTTTGGACCGTCGTATCGCTGAAAAGCGTGTGTTCCCTGCGATCAACATCAACCGCTCCGGCACCCGCCGTGAAGAGTTGCTGACCGCCGACGACGAACTGCAGCGCATGTGGATCCTGCGCAAGCTGCTGCACCCGATGGACGAAGTAGCCGCCATCGAGTTCCTCATCGACAAGCTGAAAACCACCAAGACCAACGACGAGTTCTTCCTGTCTATGAAGCGTAAGTAATACTACGGTTCAGGTCTGAGAAAATGGTGCCCTTGAAGGGTGCCATTTTTTTTGCGCCAAACAGGGAGGTTTGTGTGCCGAGAGTGTCAGTAAAGAAACAAAAATGGCGAGTACGCCTACGCTCTCTTCAATTTGTATCAGGCTGATTACGATTTATGACCGCTCTTGCTTACCGAAGAGACATTGATGGCCTGCGCGCCATTGCTGTCCTGGCTGTGGTTTTGTTCCATTTTGGGGTTCCCGGCGTTACTGGCGGTTTTGTCGGCGTTGATGTGTTCTTCGTGATTTCAGGTTTCCTGATTACCTCGATCATCTGGCGCGAGCGTGAAGCGGGGCGTTTCAGCTTCGTCGATTTCTGGGCGCGACGGGCACGGCGTATCCTGCCGGCTTTGCTGGTCATGATGTTTACGTCATTGGTGGCTGGCTGGTTCTTAATGGCGCCCAAAGACTATTCGGAATTGGGACGCTCGATACACAACCAAGTGGTGTTCATCTCAAATCTGTTCTTCATGCGCCAGGACGGCTATTTCGACACGGCCTCCGACATGAAGCCGATGTTGCACACCTGGTCGCTGTCGGTTGAAGAGCAGTTCTACATTGCCTTCCCACTCTTGCTGGCGCTGTTGTCGAGTTGGCTGAAGCAGTGGCGCAGCGCCTTGTTTGTGTTGCTGCTGGTGTCGTTTGCGGCGAGCGTGTGGGCGGTGGCCAATGAGCCGGACAAAGCCTTCTTCCTGCTGCCCATGCGTGCCTGGGAATTGTTGGCCGGGTCCATGCTGGCTGTGATGCCAGTGCGGGCAGGGCGCGCAAGTCCCCTGTTGGCGCAAGCTGTGAGTCTGTTCAGCCTGGGCCTGATTCTGGTGGCGGTATTGGGCTACGACGCCAACACCGCGTTCCCTGGGGCGGCGGCTTTGTTGCCGGTATTGGGTGTGGTGGGGTTGATTTGGGCTAACGGCCAACACCCAACCTGGGTAGGGCGCTTGCTGGGCAGTCGCGTGCTGGTGGGCATCGGGCTGATTTCCTATTCGTGGTACCTGTGGCACTGGCCGGTGCTGGTGTTTGGCAAGTACGCGAGTATTTTTGGCCTGCCCTCCTGGGCGCTGGCGGGTCTGTTCGTCTTGAGCCTGGTGCTGGGTTATGTGTCCTGGCGGTTCGTCGAGGGGCCGTTTCGTGAGCGGCGCCTGCTGGCGGGTCGTCGGTCGATTCTGATCGCGGGCGTGGTCGGGCTCGCCGGGCTGGGTCTGATCGGCAAAGGCCTGGTGTGGTCGGATGGGTTTGCATCGCGGCTGTCGCCCCAGGCGTTGCAGTTCGCCCAAGCGTATACCTGGAGCCCCACGCTGATTAAGTGCCTGTCGGATGACAAGAAAGACCCGAACCGCAAACTTTGCCATTTTGGCCCGCAGGCGAGTGCTGCCCGCGCATTGGTCTGGGGCGACAGCCATGCCTCGGCACTCATCCCGGCGTTGAACGACGGCTCGCGCAAGTACGACTTCGGCATCACTCAGGCCGGTTACGCCGGGTGCCTGCCGTTCGACCGCAAAGAAAACACCCCAGGCTGCCGAGCGTTCAACGAGCGTGTCACCCAGTTGTTGAGCAAGGAACAGTTCAGTGATGTGGTGCTGGTAGCCCGCTGGAGCCTTTACGTTTATGGCCAGCGCTCCGGCGACACCGGCGCTTCCCTTCATGACCCGCAAACGGGCAAGTACGACCGCGCCGTCGCTGAACGGCTGTTTGCCGAGGGTGTGAGTGCGCTGGTGCAGCAACTGCGTGCCAGCGGGCACAGGGTGTGGCTGGTCAAGGAGGTACCGCTGCAGGCTTTCAACGTGCCTTACCGGCTCAGCCGCCTGGCGATGCTGGGACGCCCGACCGACCGCGAAGGCTTGCCCCTGGCCGAGCACGTCGAGCGCCAGGCCTATATCAGCAGCGTTTTTGAGCGCATCGCCGCGGCAGACCCCGGTGTGCAACTCATGGACCCCGCGCCCAAGCTGTGCGAGACGAATGGCTGGTGCCGGGTCGAGCGCGATGGCCAGTCGCTGTATACCGATGACAACCACCTCTCGGCCGTAGGCACGCGTTATGTGGAAGGGTTCCTTGAGCCCTTCTTCCACACCATGCGTAATGAGTCCGTTGAGTCGGGTGTGAGTCGCAATGACGTGCAATAAGCTGCCAGCGCTCTTAAGAGCAGGTAGGATGTACGCCTATTTTACGGGTGGCATGGTTAATGAAATTCAAGGATCTTCGGGATTTCGTGCAGCAACTTGAGCAGCGCGGAGAGTTGAAACGTATCCAGGTGCCGGTTTCCCCGGTGCTGGAAATGACTGAGATTTGCGACCGTACCTTGCGCAACAAGGGCCCGGCGCTGCTGTTCGAAAACCCGACCGGCTTTGATATTCCGGTGCTCGGCAACCTGTTCGGCACGCCCGACCGTGTTGCGTTTGGCATGGGCGCCGAGTCGGTCAGCGAGCTGCGCGAGATCGGCAAGTTGCTGGCCTTCCTCAAGGAGCCCGAGCCACCCAAGGGCCTCAAGGACGCCTGGTCGAAGCTGCCGATCTTTCGCAAGATCATTGCCATGGCGCCCAAAGTGGTCAAGGACGCGGTGTGCCAGGAAGTGGTCATCGAAGGCGATGACGTCGACCTGGCCATGTTGCCGGTGCAGACCTGCTGGCCGGGCGATGTCGGCCCGCTGATCACCTGGGGCCTGACCGTCACCAAAGGCCCGAACAAGGATCGCCAGAACCTGGGGATCTACCGTCAGCAAGTGATCGGCCGCAACAAGGTGATCATGCGTTGGCTGAGCCACCGTGGCGGCGCGCTGGACTTCCGTGAGTGGTGCGAAAAGCACCCAGGCAAGCCGTTTCCCGTGTCCGTGGCCCTGGGCGCCGACCCGGCGACCATCCTCGGCGCCGTGACGCCGGTGCCTGACAGCCTGTCCGAATATGCCTTCGCCGGCCTGCTGCGCGGCAACCGCACCGAGCTGGTGAAGTGTCGTGGCAATGACCTGCAAGTGCCGGCCACCGCCGAAATCATCCTCGAAGGCGTGATTCATCCGGGCGAAATGGCCGATGAAGGCCCTTACGGTGACCACACCGGTTACTACAACGAAGTCGACAGCTTCCCGGTGTTCACCGTCGAGCGCATCACCCACCGCATCAAACCGATCTACCACAGCACCTACACCGGCCGTCCGCCGGATGAGCCGGCCATCCTTGGTGTGGCGCTCAACGAAGTGTTCGTGCCGATCCTGCAAAAGCAGTTCCCGGAAATTACCGACTTCTACCTGCCGCCCGAGGGCTGCTCGTACCGCATGGCCATCGTGACCATGAAGAAGTCGTACCCAGGCCATGCCAAGCGGGTAATGCTCGGTGTGTGGTCGTTTTTGCGACAGTTCATGTACACCAAGTTCGTTATCGTCACTGACGACGACATCAATGCCCGGGACTGGAACGACGTGATCTGGGCCATCACCACGCGCATGGACCCCAAGCGCGACACGGTGATGATCGATAACACGCCGATCGACTACCTCGACTTTGCTTCGCCGGTATCGGGCCTGGGCTCGAAGATGGGCCTGGATGCCACCCACAAATGGCCGGGTGAGACCACCCGCGAGTGGGGTCGGGTGATCGTCAAGGATGACGCTGTGACCGCACGTGTTGATGCGATCTGGAAAGAATTGGGAATAGATTGATGCGTGTAACCCTGCAACCTTCCGGCGCCGTACTGGAGCTGGTCCCTGGTGAGCGAATCCTTGAAGGCGCGCGTCGCCTGGGCTACGAATGCCCACAGGCGTGTCGCAATGGCGTGTGCCATGTGTGCGCCGCGCTGCTGGTGGAAGGCCGGGTGCAACAAGCCGGAGAGGTGCGCGACCATGGTGAGTTCTACACCTGCATCGCCGAGCCGTTGGAAGATTGCATTGTGTTGTGGGATGGCGTGCTGGCGCCGGGAGAGTTGCCGTTGCGCAAGTTGTCGTGCCAATTGAGTGAGTGCGTGGACGTCGGTGGCGATGTATGGCGCGTGCGCTTGCGTGCGCCGGCCGGGAAGGCGGTGCGTTACCACGCCGGGCAATACCTGATGATCGAGCGTGACAACGGCGATAAATCGGCGTTTTCCCTGGCCTCGGCGCCCCATGCCGGGCGCGAGCTGGAACTGCATGTGCTGGTTCGCGAGGACAGTGCGCGCAATTTGATCGAGCAGTTGCAGCGTAACCAGATGGCCCGTGTTGAACTGCCGTTTGGTGATACTCACTTGGCCGAACTGCCGGACGGGCCGCTGGTGTTGATCGCTGCCGGCACCGGCATGGCGCAGATGCACAGCCTGATCGAACATTGCCGCGCCTCGGGCTTCAAGCACCCTGTGCACCTGTATTGGGGCGTGCGCCGCCCGGAAGACTTCTACGAAATCGAACACTGGGAGCAATGGCAGCAACTGCCCAACCTGTTCCTGCACAAAGTGGTCAGCGACCTGTGCGGTTGGGAAGGGCGCTGCGGGCTGCTGCATGAGGCCGTGTGTGAAGACATCAGCGACCTCAAGGCGGTGCACGTTTACGCCAGTGGTTCACCGGCGATGATCTACGGCACGCTGGACGCATTGGTCGACGCAGGTATGGATGCACACCAGATGCGCGCCGATGTGTTTGCCTACGCGCCACGCCCTTGAAGCCTTGAGCTGAACCAGTGTGGGAGCTGGCTTGCCTGCGATAGCGGTGTATCAGTTGCAGGTGTGTTAGCTGACCCGCCGCTATCGCAGGCAAGCCAGCTCCCACATGGGTAGGCGGCGTTCCTAGAAACGCACGCCTGCCGTCAGCATCGCCGCATTGAACCCCAGTAACACCAACTCACTGGCCACCGGGCCGAAGTGAACCCCCACAGACGGAATGATCGCCGGTGCAACGCCATAACGGTTGAGCGGGATTTTGTCGCGGTACTTACCGCGATAGCCCTGTAGCGCGCCCGCGGTCACCTTCATATAAAACGGTGAGTCGCCAATATCGTAACGCTTGCCGGCGTAGACGTAATACGAGCGCTGGCTGAACGAGTTGCGAAACGTCGCCCCGCCATACACCAACCCCGACGCCTCGTTACGTTCCAGGTTGATCAAGTCCTGATTGTTGTTGTGCTTTGGGTCCGGCGAAAAATGCTTGGTGTAGACACTGGTCTGGGCGTACCAGAAACCTTTGTCGTCATTGGCGGCGGCCTCGGAAGCCAGAGCAGTGGTGGTTTGCAGCAAAAGCAGCAGACCGGAAAAAAGGTATTTCATGGTTCGACCTCGATAGTCGTTTGAAGAAGCGGCTAATGTGGGTCGCTAAACATCTGCAGTTTGGCGGCTTATGTTGGGCATGACCTGAACCAGCGCTGAAAACACGGCCGCCTATGCTTATGCAATTAAGGTATTTTAGATGTAGGAATAATCTCATTAAGCTATAAGGCGACGGACTACCGCCTTATCGTCAATAACCAGTAACTGACCGCTACCGCCCGCCAGCCGGACCGATCGTGTGAACTCAGAGCATTGAAGCTTTGATTTTTTGATTGCCGGGCTTGAATGGCAGGGGAGCGGTATGGGGAGTTACAAGAAACATGCGTACACAGCTATTTTGTCGGCCAATTTGCTGACTGCTGTGGGATTCAATCCGGTCTGGGCGGACGCAACAGCCGCCGATGCACCAAAACTCGACACCGTGATCGTCACCGGCACCCGTGCCCAAGAGCGCACCGCCAGTGCCTCGTTGTCGCCGATCGATGTCATTTCCGGTGACACATTGCGCAGCACCGGCTCCGATGAGCTGGGCGCGGTATTGGCGCGCCTGATTCCTTCCATCAACTTCCCGCGCCCCAGTCTGGTGGACGGTGCCGAACTGGTACGCCCGGCGCAGTTGCGCGGTTTGTCGCCGGATCAGGTGTTGGTGCTGGTCAACGGTAAACGCCGCCACACCAGTGCTTTCGTCAACCTGGGCGGGGCCGTGGGGCGCGGTTCGGCGCCAGCGGATTTGAATGCGATCCCGCTGTCGGCGGTCGACCATATCGAAGTGCTACGCGACGGCGCGTCGGCGCGCTATGGCTCGGACGCGATTGCCGGGGTGATCAACGTGATCCTCAAGCACGACGACCACGGCGGCTCTGTCTCGACCAAATTTGGCGAGTACAAGAAGGGTGACGGCATCCAGCGCAACGTCAGCGGCAACACCGGGTTTGCCTTGGGCGAAAACGGCTTTATCAACGTTTCGGGCGAAGGCACCGACAACGACTACACCAACCGCGCCGGTGACGATTTCCGCCCTGGCAGCGTGGGTTCCACCACCTATGGTCAGCGCGTGTTTCGTCAGGGCGAGCCGGCCACCAATGAAGGCAAATTCCAGTTCAACTCCGAATATTCCTTCAACGATGCAGCCGAGTTCTACACCTTCGGCGGTTACAGCAAGCGTCGTGGCGAAACGGCGGCGTTCTATCGGGCGAGCAACGCGTCCAACAACATCCCGGCGCTCAACCCCAATGGCTACCTGCCTTTGATCAAGGGCAATCTTGAAGACACGTCCTTGGTGGTCGGCCTGCGCGGCGTGCTGGCCTACGATTGGCATTACGACCTGTCGGCCAACTATGGCAAGAACCAGTACGAACTGGGCACCGAAACCATCAACACCTCACTCGGCCTGGTCACTCCGCGCAAATTTAACAACGGTACCTTGAGCAACGATCAGCGCCAGGTCAGCCTGGACCTGTCCCGTGAGTTCGACGTGGGCTTTTTGCCGTACCCGGTGTCGTTGGCTTTTGGCGGCGAATACCTGCGCCAGGGTTATCAAATTGAAGCGGGCGAGCCAGCGTCCTACTACCAGACCGGCAGTTCGGGCCTGGGTGGGTTCCGTGATGCCGACGCCGGTAGTACCTCGCGGCACAACTGGGCTCAGTACCTGGACCTGGAAACCAACTTCACCGAAAAACTCAGCGCCTCGGCCGCCGTGCGTCATGAGGACTACAGCGACTTCGGCTCCAACGTCAGCGGCTCGCTGTCGGCGCGTTATGACTTCACCCCGCAAGTCGCCTTGCGTGGCAGCATTTCCAATGGTTTCCGTGCGCCATCCCTGGCCCAGCAGAACTTTGCCTACACCTCGTCACAGCTGATCGGCAACACCATCCAGGAAGCTGGCACCTTCCCGGCCAACAGCCAGGTCGCCCGCCTGTTGGGCGCCGAAGACCTGAAGGCCGAGAAGTCGCGCAATTACAGTCTTGGCCTGGTGCTGGAGCCGGCCGATGACCTGACGGTGACGCTCGATGTGTACCGCATCGACATCCGCGACCGCATCAGCTTGTCATCCAACCTCAATCTCAACCCGGCGACTATCGCCTACCTGCAAGCCAATGGCGTCGGCAACATCAACTACACCAGCGCCCGCTACTTCACCAACGCCACCGACACCAGCACCGACGGTGTCGACCTGGTGGCCAACTATCGTTACCCGTTCGATAACGGCATCCGCTGGAACAGCACCGTGGGCTACAACTACAACCACACCAAAGTCACCGACGTGAAGCCCAACCCGGCGATTCTGGACAGCCTGGGCGCCAACCTGGTGCGGGTAGACCGCCGTGAGCGCATTGGTTTGCTGGGCGATACCACGCCGCAGCACAAGCTCAGCCTGGGCAACGACTTCACCTACGGTCGTTGGGCGCTGCACAGCAACCTGGTGCGCTATGGGGAATTCACCAGCTACCAGGCCGACAAGGTCAACGACCAGACCTTCAAGGCCGCCTGGGTGCTGGACCTGTCGGCAGACTATAAGTTGAAGAACTGGACCTTCACGTTGGGCGGCGACAACATCACCGATAAATACCCGGAGAAGGTCAATGCCTACGCCAGCAGCGGCGGCAACCTCGCCTACAGCACTTTTTCGCCGTACGGTTACAGCGGCGCGTTTTATTACGGTAAAGTTGCTTACAACTGGTAACACGCAGGGGACCTAAGCGATCCGCCATGACCGTTATTGAAACCGATCTGTTGCAATTGGCTTACCCTCCGCGGCTCGATCTGGGGCCGCAACTGACTCACGAGCAATTAATGAGTTCGATGCAGGCCACCATGGCCAGGCATAAGGGCGGGCCGGTCTGGCTATTCGCTTATGGTTCGCTGATCTGGCGTCCCGAATGCTCGTCGACCCAGCGCATGCGCGCACGGGTTCACGGTTATCACCGGGGTTTGTACCTGTGGTCACATGAGCATCGAGGCACGCCGGAGTCGCCGGGGTTGGTGTTCGGCCTGGATCGCGGCGGTTCTTGCAGCGGGTTTGCCTACCGCTTGCCGGAAGACCAGCTTGAGGCCTCGCTTTATGCCTTGTGGCAGCGCGAGATGCCTTACCCGTCGTACCGACCGCACTGGCTCAGCTGCCGCCTGGAAGATGGCAGCCAAGTGCAGGCGCTGGGGTTTGTGTTGGAGCGGCACTTGCCCAGCTATGCTGGCAACCTGCCCGATATCGTGCTTAACCACGTGCTGGAAAGCGCTTGCGGGCGTTACGGCACCACTCGCGATTATGTCGAGCAGACCGTGAACGCCCTGCGTAGCCACGCCATGCCAGATAAGAATCTGGAGGCGCGGCTCAAGCGTTGTGCCAAAGACTGCGGCGGGAATTAACGCGCCGCGCTGACGCTGTTGGTGTGCCACAGCGTCGGGATCAGGAACGCGATCGCCAACAGGCATGCGCCCACCAGCAACACAAACCCACCGTCCCAGCCGAAATGGTCCACGGTGTAGCCCATGGCCGCACTCGCTGCCACCGAACCACCCAGGTAGCCGAACAAGCCCGTGAAACCAGCAGCGGTGCCCGCGGCTTTCTTCGGCGCCAGTTCCAGCGCCTGCAGGCCGATCAGCATCACCGGGCCGTAGATCAGGAAGCCGATGGAGAACAGCGCAATCATGTCGACCATTGGGTTGCCTGGCGGGTTGAGCCAGTAAACCAGGGTCGCCACGGTGACCAACGCCATGAACACGATGCCGGTCAGGCCACGGTTGCCACGGAAGATCTTGTCCGACATCCAGCCGCACAGCAGCGTGCCTGGAATGCCCGCCCACTCGTAGAAGAAGTACGCCCACGAGGTTTTATCCACGTCGAAGTGCTTGGCTTCTTTGAGGTAGGTCGGTGCCCAGTCCAGTACGCCGTAGCGCAGCAGGTAGACGAACACGTTGGCGAAGGCGATGTACCACAGCATTTTGTTGCGCAGCACGTACTTGACGAAGATTTCCTTGGCGCTGAACTCGTCTTCGTGGCTGGCGTTGTAGCCTTCCGGGTAGTCGTTCTTGTACTGCTCGATGGGCGGCAGGCCGACCGATTGCGGGGTGTCGCGCATGGTGATGAAGGCAAATGCCGCCACGGCCAATGCCACGGTCGCCGGCACATAGAACGCTGCGTGCCAGTCGTTGAACCACGCCATACCCAGCAGGAACAGCGGGCCGATCAGGCCGCCGCCGACGTTATGCGCCACGTTCCACACCGACACCACGCCGCCGCGTTCTTTCTGCGACCACCAGTGCACCATGGTGCGCCCACTCGGCGGCCAGCCCATGCCCTGGGCCCAGCCGTTGATGAACAGCAAAATGAACATCATGGTTACGCTGGACGTCGCCCAAGGTGCGAAACCGAAAATGAACATCACCCCGGCCGATATCAACAGGCCAAAGGGCAGGAAGTAGCGTGGGTTGGAGCGGTCGGACACCAGGCCCATCAAGAACTTGGACAAGCCGTAGGCAATCGCGATGGCTGACATTGCCAGGCCCAGCTCGCCACGGGTGTAACCCTCGTCGATCAGGTACGGCATGGCCAGCGAGAAGTTTTTGCGCAGCAGGTAGTAGCCCGCGTAACCGAAGAAAATACCGGCGAAGATCTGCCAGCGCAGCCGTCGATAGGTACTGTCTATTTTTTCTTCAGGCAGGGGCGCCTGGTGTGCGGCAGGACGAAAGAAAGCAAACATTCAAGAGCTCCAAATTTCTTGTTTTGACTGCGGATGCGAATGTTACAGTTTCGTTACCGAAAATAGCATCGCCTCTTATCTGCAAACACAGGAAATTGGAGCGATTGCATGTTCTCTTACGAACATGTCGCTAATAGATAAGTGTGGGTCGGTATCAGGTCTTAAGACCTAAAGAGATCAACTGTGGGAGCTGGCTTGCCTGCGATAGCGGTCTATCAATTGCAGCTGTGTGAGCTGACCCGCCGCCATCGCAGGCAAGCCAGCTCCCACATGAACCGCATTCAGCGGGTCTGGACGACAACCTTTCCCACAGCCCTGCGTTGCCCCAGGTCATTGATCGCCTGCGCAGCCTGCTCAAGCGGGTAAGTCTGCGACACCAACGGCTTCAACTTGCCCTCGCCATACCAGGTGAACAACTGCTGGAAGTTCGCCGCATTGTCCTGCGGCTGGCGCTGGGCGAACGAGCCCCAGAACACCCCGACTACCGACGCACCCTTGAGCAGCGCCAGGTTTACCGGCAGTTCGGGAATGCGCCCGCTGGCAAAGCCCACCACCAGCAGGCGTCCGTTCCAGGCAATGCCACGCACGGCCTGGTCAAACAGGTCGCCGCCGACGGGGTCGTAGATCACATCGACACCATTGCCGTCGGTCAGGCGCTTGATCTCGTCTTTGAGGCTGGCTTCGCTGTAGTTGATCAGCTCATCCGCACCGGCCGCCTTGGCCACGGCGAGTTTGTCGGCGCTGCTGGCGGCGGCAATCACCCGGGCGCCCATGGCTTTGCCGATTTCCACCGCCGCCAGGCCCACGCCGCCGGAAGCGCCGAGCACCAGCAGGGTTTCGCCAGGTTGCAGGTTGGCGCGTTGTTTCAGTGCATGCATCGAGGTGCCGTAGGTCATGCTGAAGGCGGCGGCAGTGGTGAAATCCATGCTCGGCGGGATCGGCAGCACGTTATAGCCCGGCACCGCGACCTGCTCGGCAAAGCTGCCCCAACCGGTCAGGGCCATGACCCGGTCGCCGACGTTGAGGTGGCTGACCTTTTCACCCACTTCGCTGACCACGCCGGCCGCTTCGCCACCCGGCGAGAACGGGAAGGGCGGCTTGAACTGGTACTTGCCCTCGATGATCAAGGTGTCCGGGAAATTCACCCCGGCCGCGTGCACGTCCAGCAGGATTTCGTTCTTCTTGATCGCGGGGCTGGCGATCTCTTCCAGCACCAGGGTTTCGGCGGGGCCGAAGGCTTTGCACAGCACAGCTTTCATCGGACTATTCCTTTTGGCGTCGTGGCCGATAAGTGTAGGAGGGTACGCCCGTGGGTCAACGAGCATGCCTGGCCCTGATAAGTCGCCATAAGCTTGTACTCAGCCTCGCTAGCGTTATGCTACCCGG
This sequence comes from Pseudomonas sp. OE 28.3, assembly GCF_014268205.2. Lineage (NCBI taxonomy): Bacteria > Pseudomonadati > Pseudomonadota > Gammaproteobacteria > Pseudomonadales > Pseudomonadaceae > Pseudomonas > Pseudomonas sp. OE 28.3. The sequence goes on along the minus strand of NZ_CP077082.1, from coordinate 6,499,101 downwards.
CAACCGAATTCGAGGAATGAACTGTGAAAGCGTGGATCCTGTTGATGCTCGCCCTGACCTTGCCGTTGGCAGCCCAGGCCGAAGAAGCGAAAGAAGGCGAGGCGCCGAAGGTCAGCTATATCAGCCTGACCCCACCCTTTGTGGGCAATTACGGCCTGGATGGCACGGCAAAACTGCGGGTCTACAAGGCCGACATCGCCCTGCGCGTGACCGGGCCTGAAGCGGCAGCGGCCGTCAAAGCCAACGACCCGCTGATTCGTAACCAACTGGTGGCGCTGTTTACCCAGCAGACCAACGAAGCCATGAGCACGGTCGAAGGCAAAGAAAAGCTGCGCCAGGAAGCCCTGAAGCAAACCCAGCAAGTCATGAATGACGAGACCGGCAAGCCGGTGGTGGAAGACCTGTTGTTCAACAACTTGATCATCCAGTAAGTCGCTGCGCGACTATCGCGGGCAAGCCCGCTCCCACAGGTGAATGCATTCCAAGGGTGGGAGCGGGCTTGCCCGCGATGGCGCCGGTACAGACGCTTCAGGAAGCCAGGCTTTTACGAAACCTGGCCAAGGCCACCGCAAAAAACACCAACCCAATCCCCACCAACGCCAGCAAATCCGGCCACACCACACCCACGCCCGCATCACGAAACAGTATGGCCGCGCTCAAACTCACAAAGTGCGTCGACGGCGAGCCCTGCATCACCCATTGCAACCACTCGGGCATGCTGTCCAATGGCGTACTGCCGCCAGACAGAAGCAGCATCGGAATAATCACCGGAATCGCCAGCAAGCCAAACTGAGGCGTCGAACGCGCAAGGGTGGCGAGGAAGATCCCCAGTGCCGTGCTCGCAAACAGGTACAGCGCCGTCACCAGCAAAAACAGGCTCAAAGACCCGGCCAGCGGCACACCGAGCAAGCCTTTGACTACCAGCTCCAGCGACAGCCACGTACACAGCACCACCACCAGCATGTTGCTCCAGATTTTTGCCAGCATGATTTCCAGCGCGGTCAGTGGCAGCACCAGCAAATGGTCGAGCGTGCCGTGCTCACGCTCGCGCAGCAGCGCTGTGCCGGTGAGCACAATGGCCAGGATGGTGATGTTATTGACGATCTGGATCACCGCCAAAAACCAGCCGCCTTCCAGGTTGGTGTTGAACAACGCCCGTGTGGTCAGCCGCGCAGGCGTCTTGCCAGCCGCGTCGGTTTGCCCGCCGTAGCTTTGTAACTCACGCTGGAAAATCCGGCCGATATAGCCTGCGCCCATAAATGCCTGGCTCATCGCTGTGGCATCGACGTTCACCTGCACACCCGGCTGGCGCCCGGCCAACAGGTCGGCCTGGAAGTTGGCTGGCACATTGATCACGAAGGTGTACTCGCCGCTGTCCATGACCTTGTCCAATTGGTCGTAGTCCAGTGGTGCAGGCGGTTGAAACTCGGGCGGCTGCAGCGCCTCGGCCATTTGCCGCGACAGCGCGCTGTGGTCCTCATCAACAAACGCCACGCTGGCGTTGTGCACACCAATGACCGAGCCAGCGGCGGGCATGTAGATCGCGACAGTGAAGGCGTAGAACAAAAACAGCAGCAACACGCTGTCGTGACGCAGGCTGGTCAATTCCTTGAAGCCCAGGCGCAGGATATGAGCGAGCTTGTGCATCAGGCCTCCTGCTTTTTGAGCATGATCAGGCTCAGCCCAGTGAACCCGACGAAAAACCCGAACAGCGCCAGGCATTGCGGCCACAACTGGCGCAGGTCCAGGGCCTTGGTGAAGGTGCCCACTGCGATATCCAGAAAGTGCCCGGCGGGGAATAACGTGCCCATCAGCGCGGCCGCGCCTTCCAGGGACGAGCGCGGTACGATAAGCCCGGAGAACTGGATGGTCGGCAGGCTGGTGATGATCATGGTGCCGAGGATCGCCGCGATCTGGGTGCGGGTGAACGCGGAAATCAGCAGACCCATGCTCGTCGTTGCGAGTACATACAACAGGCCGCCTACCGCCAGCGCCACGCCGCTGCCCTTGAATGGCACGCCGAACAGCCAGCGGTTCATCGCCACCAGCAGTGCCAGGTTCACCAGGCTAACGGCCAGATACGGCGCCTGTTTGCCCAACAGGAACTCCAGGCGCGTCAGCGGCGTGGCGTAGAAGTTGGTGATCGACCCCAGCTCCTTTTCACGCACGATGCCCAACGCGGTGAGCATTGCCGGGATAAACGCCAGGATCAGCGCCATCACGCCAGGGCCGATGGCGTTCACACTGACTACATCCTGGTTGTAGCGAAAGCGTGTTTCCAGCTTGGCGGCGGCTTGTGTGCTGCCGGGCAGGCTGCTCAGTTCGGCCAGTTGCTGGAGATTGCCTTGGTGCACCGCTTCGACGTAGTTACGGCTGGTTTCGGCGCGAAACGGCATGCCGCCATCGATCCACGCAGCCACGGTGGGTTGGCGGCCGGCGTACAGGTCGCGGCCAAAACCGGGTGGAATTTCCAGCGCCAGTTTGATTTCTGAACGTTGCAGGCGCCGGTGCAGTTCGTTGGCATCGCGGATGGGGGCTTGTTCGGCGAAGTAGCGCGAGCTGCGGAAGGCTTCCAGGTAGGCGCGACTTTGCGGAGTCTGGTCCTGGTCGTAGACGGCGAAGGCAAGGTTTTCCACGTCCAGGGAAATGCCGTAACCGAAGATCACCATCATGAACATCGCACCGAGCAGGGCGAAGGCCATGCGCACTTTGTCGCGCAACAGCTCTTTGCCTTCGCGGCTGGCCACGGCCAGCAGTCGGGCGATGCTGAAGCCGCGTTTGCTGACGGGCGGCGTGCTGCTTTCGCTGACAGTTTTGTTCGGTGCGGCAGGTTCGGGTTCGCCTTGGGCCTGTTCCAGGCAGGTGACGAACGCAGCCTCCAATGTGTCGCCGTGGAATTGCTGCTGCAACGCGTCGGGGGTGTCGCAGGCCAGCACTTTGCCCGCGTGCATCAGCGAGATGCGGTCGCAGCGCTGGGCCTCGTTCATAAAGTGGGTGGACAGAAAGATCGTCACGCCTTGCTCGCGGGACAACTCAACCAATAGCCGCCAGAAATCATCCCGCGCCGCGGGGTCGACGCCCGAAGTGGGCTCATCGAGAATCAGCACTTCGGGGCGATGCAGCACCGCCACCGCCAGTGACAAGCGCTGGCGCAGGCCCAGGGGCAACTCGCCGGAGGGTTGCTCGGCCACTTCATCGAGGTCGAAGCGCTGGATCAGCTCGTCGATACGCGGGCCGCTGTCGGCCTTGGGCAAGTCGAACAGTTGCGCATGCAGCACCAGGTTCTGGCGCACGCTGAGTTCGCCGTACAGCGAAAAGCTTTGCGACATAAAGCCCACGCGCTTGCGAGTGGCCAAATCCTTGGCATTCACCGGGTTACCCAGCAGCGTGGCGCTGCCTTCGGTGGCCGGCATCAGCCCGGTGAGGACTTTCATGGTGGTCGTCTTGCCGCAGCCGTTGGAGCCGAGGAAGCCAAATATCTCGCCGCGACCAATCGCAAAGCTGACCTTGTTCACCGCCGTAAAATCCCCAAAGCGCAGCGTCAGGTCGTGGGCTTCGATGGCGATGTCAGTGTTGCCACTTTCGCGCGGCGGGATCACCAGCGCCTGGTTGTCGTGGGCGCTGTCACCCTGGAAATGAGTAAAAGCCTCATCCAGTTTGCCGCTGGGTGTAACGGCCGCCAGCTCGCGGCTCAGGCCGTCGGCGATCAGCTTGCCGCGATCGAGCATCAGGCAATGTTCGAACTGCTCGGCCTCTTCCATGTAGGCGGTGGCTACCAGCAGCGTCAGCTGTGGGCGCTCGCTGCGCACGGTGTCGACCAGCTCCCAGAAACGCCGGCGCGACAGTGGGTCGACGCCCGTGGTGGGTTCGTCGAGGATCAACAAATCAGGGTCGTGGATCAGCGCGCAGCACAGGCCGAGCTTCTGCTTCATGCCGCCGGACAACTTGCCGGCCGGGCGCTCGGCGAAGCGTGCGAGGTCGGTGGCCAGCAGCAGGTTGTGCATGCGTTGCTCGCAATCGGCTTTGGACAAACCGAACAGCGTGGCGAAGAACCGGATGTTCTCGCTGATGGACAACTCAGGGTAAAGGTTTCCGCCCAGGCCTTGGGGCATAAAGGCGATGCGCGGGTACAGGCTATTGCGATGGCGGCGATCTTCGATGGAGCCGCCGAGCACCTCAAGCTGACCTGCCTGAAGTTTTTTGACCCCGGCGATCAGCCCCAGCAAACTCGACTTGCCCGCGCCATCCGGGCCGATCAACCCGCAACGGGTGCCCGCCGGCAGGCTGAAGGCAATGTCGATTAGCGCCTGTTGCTTGCCGTAACGGTGTTGGATGCCGGTGGCGTGCAGCGCCAGGTCGGTCATTGCAGGTTGGCCGGCCAGTCGATATCTGCCGTGCGCACATAACCCGCGCCAGGCATGCCCGGTTTGGCTTGTGGTACGGCGCTGGGTTGGGTCAGGCGCAGCTTGACGCGGAACACCAGTTTTTGGCGTTCGTCGCGGGTCTCAACCTCTTTTGGGGTGAATTGCGATTTGGCTGCAACAAAGCTGATTTTTGCCGGCAGCGGCTGCTGGGGCAGGGCGTCGAGCAGGATGCGTGCGTCGCTGCCAACGGTCAGGCGGCCGGTGACGGAGGCGGGCAGGTACAGGTTCATGTACTGATCATTCGGGTCAATCAGCAGTAACACTCTGCCGCCTGCGCCGAGCACTTCACCCGGTTCAGCCAGGCGCAATTGAATGATGCCGTCGATGGGCGCGCGCAGGCTGCTGTCGTCGATTTCGCTGGTGAGCTGGGCCACTTGGGCCTGCGCCGCGCCGATGGCCGCTTTCACTGCGTTGACTTGAGCCTGCGCTGCGATCACGGCCGCATTGCCGGTGTTCTGGCGTGCTTGCTGCTGGTCGATCAACTGGCTGCTGGCAAAGCCGCGCTTGTACAACTCCTGGGTGCGCTTGAGTTCCTGGTGGGCCAGCAATTGTTCGCTTTGGCGCAGTTGCACGTTGGCCTCGGCGGCGGCGAAGTTTTCCTTGGCGCGCAGCACTTCGGCTTCGGCCTGGGTGCGCTGGGCTTCAAGGGTGCGGGTGTCCATGCGTGCGAGCAATTGACCTTTGAGCACCTTGTCGCCTTCATCTACGCGCACTTCGGCCAGGCGCCCGGGGATCTTGGCGGCGATCTGCACTTCGGTGGATTCCAGGCGGCCATTGCCCATGCTCAGGCCTTCGGGCAGGCGGTCCTGAGTCGATCGCCAATAACCGAAGCCGCCGGCACCCAGCAACAAGGTGATGAGCGCAACGGCGAAAAGGCGCGACATAGTGTGATTCGTAGACATGACGGCATCCTGCGGCATTAGCATCCTAGTTTGACCGATACCGCCCGAAGGGTCTTGATACCGGTCAAATGAAGCGCAAGCCTAACCCGCTTGGCGTGCAGATGCATGCATCACAGGTGTGACCGCAGGGTTCTGCCTTTTCAGCGCAGGGCGAGTACCGCTGCCCATTGTTCGGCCGTCACCGGCATCACCGACAATCGGCTGCCTTTTTGCACCAGCGGCAATTCGGCGAGGGCGGTTTGTTGTTTCAGGTAGCCAAGGCCCAGCACCTTTGCAAAGGTCTCGACGTGGGCCACGTTGAGTGCAGTCCACGGGTTTTTCTCCGGCGTGGCTTTGGCATCGAAGTAGTGGCTTTCGGGTTCCAGCGCGGTCGGGTCCGGATAGGCCGCCTCGACAATTTTGCCGATACCGGCAATGCCCGGCTCAGGGCAACTGGAGTGGTAGAAGAAAAACTCATCACCAACGGCCATGGCGCGCAAAAAGTTGCGTGCCTGATAGTTGCGCACCCCGTCCCAGCGCGTTTCACCGAGCTTTTCCAGGCCTTTGATGGAGAGTTCATCGGGCTCGGATTTCATCAGCCAGTAGGCCATTTTTGGGCTCCTGAAAAAGGCATTGGATAAGTTGTCAGGCAATTCCATGACAAACCGACAGTCGGTTGGCGTCAAGGTTTGCGTGTTGGGTCACGTTACCGCAGAATGCCCGCTTTTAAGCTTGACGCAGCTGCAACGGACTACTTTGGAACGTTGTTGTCATCGTGTACGAGGTGCCTGAAGGGGGGCAATCGATGCAACGTAAACCGGATTTACTATGGATTTTGGTTATTTTGTTTGGCCTGGGCGTCGTGACCACCGGATATGCCCAGAGCTTGTGGTCGAACAAGACCGATGCACCGGTTGAACTGGCTCAGCAGCAGCCACAACCGTTCAAGCGCTAACACTGCTTTTTAAGGCGTCGCTGGTTCCAGCGACGTTTCTGCGACATACCATTTTTTATCGGTGACCGTGCCAGCCAATGGCACATCCCAGCTTGCCTGTGCCAGGCGCTCGACCTTCTGACATTCATGGGCCAGGCCCAGCAGCGTGGGTTTTCGCCAGTTTTTGCGCCGAGCCAGGTAGGCCAGGCTGCGGTCATAAAACCCACCGCCCATGCCCAGTCGCCCACCCACATCATCGAAGCCCACCAGCGGCAACAGCACCAGGTCCAGCGCCCAAACTTGGCGCTGGCGGTTGGCATTTACGTGCGGCTCAAGGATGCGAAAGCGGTTGGGCAACAACTTATCTCCAGGCCGCACACGCTGGAACACCATCTTGGTGCGCGGCCAGGCACTGAGTACCGGCAGATAAGTGGCCTTGCCCCGGCGCTGGGCAGCGCGCAGCAGCAGGCGCGGATCGATTTCACCGTCCGTGGGCAGATATAAAGAGATATGTTTGGCCCGGCGAAACAACGGGTGCTGTGCCAGTTGCCGATACAGGCCGTGAGCGGCCTTGCGCTGCTCGCTCGGCGTAAGCGCGCGGCGGGCTTTGCGCAACATGCGTCGAAGTTGCGGACGGGAAAGCGGCGCAGGTTCGGTCATGGTTGTTCGGCTCATAAAACAATGCCAGTCCTGGGACTGGCATTGAGTTTGGGAATTCAGGCTCCCCGACAGAGCCGCTGTCGACTTAGCCCTTGAACCCGAAAGTTCAAGGTGGAAGATGCAGTAGGCTTTAAGGCTTTCCGTCTAGCGGACATGCACACCAGCCCAACGTGCAACTTCCAGGGTAGTGCGAATCGGCTCAGGGACATCGCCGACTGGCAAACACGCCAGGGAGTGGGGCGAGTATACCTTAAACAGACGCGTCAATCAGCCCTTGGGTGGCTCTGGCTCGGTAGAAAGTGCCAGATCCACGCGTTCGAGCAGGTCACGCACTTGCTCACGCGTCGAGCCGCTGGCCTGCACGTCAGGCCGTTCCTGCTTATGCAGCAGATCGTGGGTAATGTTCAGTGCGGCCATCACGGCGATACGGTCGGCGCCGATGACTTTGCCGCTGCTGCGGATTTCACGCATCTTGCCGTCCAGATAGCGGGCAGCACTCACCAGATTGCTACGTTCTTCCTGGGGGCAGATGATCGAATATTCTTTGTCGAGGATCTGCACGGTAACGCTATTGCTTGAACTCATGAGTCTTGCTCCAGGGCCTTCAGGCGCGAAATCATCGATTCGACCTTACGCCGGGCGATTTCGTTTTTTTCAATGAGGTGAGCGCGTTCCTCGCGCCAGGTCTTTTCCTGAGCTAATAGGAGTCCGTTTTGACTCTTAAGTTGCTCGACCCGATCAATTAGCAGTTCGAGTCTGGCCATCAGCGCTTGCAGGTCGGTGTCTTCCATTGGGTTCCACTGGATTTGTCTGATGAATGGCAACTTCAGGATAAACGATCTGACGCCCTCGATAGTCTTGGTACGTCTGCCGGTGCTAGGATACAGCGCTTCATTCTAGACATTGCGCCGTCTGGCGCCTAGCTCACCATGCCTATTCAGAACTCCCCGTACGACGCTTTTTCCAAACTGCTGAGCTCCAGCGGTCATCCTTGCTCGCCTGCCGAACTGCACGGCGTGCTGTTGGGCCGCAGCTGCACGGGCGTTGGCTTCGATGCCGACAACTGGCTGGCCGATGTGGCCGAGCTGCTGGAAACCGAACCTACCGAGAACGTGCGTAACGCGCTGATCGGCCTGCAAGAGATGGTTAAAGGCGAGCTGACCGGTGATGACGTCACCGTCGTTCTGCTGCTGCCGACCGACGATGCACCGCTCACCGAACGCGCCGCCGCACTGGGCCAATGGTGCCAGGGCTTCCTGCACGGCTTTGGCGTGAACGCCGGCGGCCTGGAGCTGAGCACCGACGCCAAGGAAGTGTTGCAAGACCTGGCGGCCATCTCCCAGGTGCAAGATGCCCTGGAAGAATCCGAAGACGGCGAAGGCGACTATATGGAAGTGATGGAATACCTGCGTGTCGCGCCGCTGCTGTTGTTCACCGAGACCAAAAAATCCGCTGAGCCCGCCGCACCCAAGCCGTCGCTGCACTAAGTAAGGAAGCCCATCTGCCCATGATCCATATCCCGAAAGCGGAATACACCCGTCGCCGCAAGGCGCTCATGGCGCAGATGGAACCCAACAGCATCGCGATCCTGCCGGCCGCCGCCGTGGCCATCCGCAACCGTGATGTCGAGCACGTCTACCGCCAGGACAGCGACTTCCAGTACCTGAGCGGCTTCCCTGAACCTGAAGCTGTGATCGTGCTGATGCCCGGTCGCCAGCATGGCGAGTACGTGCTGTTCTGCCGCGAGCGCAACGTCGAACGCGAACTGTGGGACGGCCTGCGCGCCGGCACCGAAGGCGCCATTCGCGACTTTGGTGCTGACGATGCGTTCCCCATCACCGATATCGACGACATCCTGCCCGGCCTGATCGAAGGCCGCGACCGGGTGTATTCGGCCATGGGCAGCAACGCCGAATTCGACCGGCATCTGATGGAGTGGATCAACGTGATCCGTTCCAAGGCGCACCTGGGCGCCCAGCCGCCGAACGAATTTGTTGCCCTGGATCATCTGCTCCACGACATGCGCCTGTATAAATCGGCGGCAGAAGTGAAGGTGATGCGCGAGGCTGCGCGAATTTCCTGTGCGGCCCACGTCAAGGCGATGCAGGCCAGCCGCGCGGGGTTGTATGAGTTCAGCCTCGAAGCCGAGCTGGATTACGAGTTCCGCAAGGGCGGCGCGAAGATGCCGGCCTATGGCTCCATCGTCGCCGCCGGGCGCAACAGCTGCATCCTGCACTACCAGCAGAATGACGCGCTGCTCAAGGACGGCGATCTGGTGTTGATCGACGCCGGTTGCGAGATCGACTGCTACGCCAGCGATATCACGCGCACGTGGCCGGTCAGCGGCAAGTTTTCGCCAGAACAAAAGGCGATCTACGAGATTGTGCTGGCCTCCCAGGAAGCCGCCTTCGCCCAGATTGCGCCGAACAAACATTGGAACCAGGCCCACGAGGCGACCGTGCAGGTCATCACCGCCGGGCTGGTGAGGTTGGGGCTGTTGCAAGGTAACGTCGACGAGTTGATCGCCAGCGAAGCCTACCGTGCCTTTTATATGCACCGCGCCGGCCACTGGCTGGGCATGGATGTGCACGATGTGGGCGAATACAAAGTGGGCGGTGAATGGCGAGTGCTGGAAGTGGGCATGGCCTTGACCGTGGAGCCGGGGATTTATATTTCGCCGGACAACCAGAACGTGGCAAAGAAATGGCGTGGCATTGGCGTACGCATCGAGGATGACGTGGTAGTGACCAAGCAAGGCTGTGAAATTCTGACCGGTGGTGTGCCTAAAACTGTCGCTGAGATCGAAGCGCTGATGGCGGCTGCCCGATGAGCCGGGTCAACCTGGCGATTATCGGTGGTGGCCTGGTGGGCGCCAGCCTGGCGTTGGCCTTGCAGGCCGGCGCCAAGGCGCGGGGTTGGAAGATCGTGCTGATCGAGCCATTTGCCCCAGGCGACACTTACCAACCGAGCTACGATGCACGTTCTTCGGCGTTGTCTTACGGTGCCCGTCAGATCTATCAGCGCCTGGGTGTGTGGCAGGACATCTCCCGCCGCGCCGAGCCGATCAAGCAGATCCACGTGTCTGACCGTGGGCGTTTCTCCACTGCGCGCTTGTCCGCCATGGAGGAGGGCGTGCCGGCCCTCGGCTATGTGGTGGAAAACGCCTGGCTCGGACAGTGCCTGTGGCAAGGCCTGGACAAAGAGGTGGTGAGCTGGCGCTGCCCGGCGGAAGTCACACGTATGGAGCCGCTGCCCGACGGCTATCGCCTGACCCTCAACGATGAAACCGTGCTGGACTGCGACCTGGCGGTATTGGCCGATGGCGGCCGCTCCGGTTTGCGCGAGCAGTTAGGTATTGGCGTGAAAACCCGCCCTTACAACCAGAGCGCGCTGATCGCCAACATCACCCCAAGCGAAGCCCACAACGGCGAGGCCTTCGAGCGTTTTACCGATGAAGGCCCGATGGCCCTGTTGCCGTTGCCGGACAACCGCTGCGCGCTGGTGTGGACACGCATCGGCATGGACGCCCAGCGTTTGGCCAGCCTCGATGAGCGCAGTTTCTTGAGCGAACTGCAGGGCGTGTTCGGCTATCGCCTGGGCACCCTCAAGCAAGTCGGCGCACGGCACCTGTACCCGCTGACGCTGGTGGAAGCCGAAGAACAAGTGCGCTCGCACCTAGCGATCCTCGGCAATGCCGCCCACAGCCTGCACCCGATAGCCGGGCAGGGGTTCAACCTGTCCCTGCGCGATGCCAATGCCTTGGCCGAAGCCTTGCTGGCCGGGCCGGCGGTGCCGGGCGACTTGGCGACCTTGCAGCGCTATCGCGAAAGCCAGCATCTGGACCAGAAACTCACGGTGGGTTTCTCCGATCAAGTCACACGCCTGTTTGGCAGTGCCCAGCCGTTAGTGGCTTTGGGCCGCAACATGGGCCTGCTTGGCCTGGACCTGCTACCGCCGGCCAAACGCTGGTTCGCCCGTCAGGCCATGGGCTTGGGTACGCGCCCCGATGCGTAAGTGGTTGATCCAACGTTTGGGTAAAGCGCGGCTGTTGCGTTGGGTCATGACCCTTTATCCGCCTTATCTCGGGGCGGGGATAAGCGTGCAGCACATGAGCGCTGACTTTCGTCATGTCAAAGTGCGCATGGGCCTGGGCTGGTACAACCGTAATTACGTCGGCACGCAATTTGGCGGCAGCCTGTATTCGATGGTTGACCCGTTCTACATGTTGCTGTTGATGGAGAACCTGGGCCGCGACTACATCGTGTGGGACAAGGCCGCGGGCATCGACTTTGTGTCGCCGGGCAAAGGCCCGGTGTACGCCGAGTTCTCCATCGACGACGCCTTGCTGGACGAGATTCGCCGGCAAACCGAAGGTGGCGAGAAGTACCTGCCCCACCTCAAGGTCGAGATTCATGACGGCTCCGGCACCCTGGTGGCGCGGGTCGACAAAACCCTTTACGTGCGGCGCAAGCCGCCAGCAAAGCAGGCTTAAAGCATGGACATGCGCGCAGATGTGCTGATTGTCGGGGCCGGAATGGTCGGAAGCGCCCTGGCGCTCGCGTTGCAGGGCAGTGGCCTGCAGGTGCTGCTGCTCGACGGCAGCCCGCTGAGCGTCAAGCCATTTGACCGTGAGGCTGCCTTCGAGCCACGGGTGAGCGCGTTGTCGGCCGCGAGCCAGCGCATCCTTGAGCGCCTCGGCGTGTGGGACGGCATTGTGTCGCGGCGCGCCAGCCCTTATGGCGAGATGCAAGTGTGGGACGGCAGCGGCACCGGGCAGATCCACTTCTCGGCGGCCAGTGTGCACGCCGAAGTGCTTGGGCATATCGTCGAGAACCGCGTGGTTCAGGACGCGCTGCTCGACCGCCTGCATGACTGCGACCTGGGCCTGCTGGCCAACGCCCGCTTGGAACAGATGCGCCGCTCCGGCGATGACTGGCTGCTGACCCTTGCCGACGGCCGCACATTGCGTGCACCGCTGGTGGTCGCCGCCGATGGCGCCAACTCCGCCGTACGCCGCCTGACCGGCACAGCGACCCGCGAGTGGGATTACTTGCATAACGCCATTGTCACCAGCGTTCGCAGCAGCCAGCCCCACCAGCGCACGGCGTGGCAGCGCTTTACCGACACTGGCCCGCTGGCGTTTCTGCCATTGGTGCGCGAGGGGCAGGAAGACTGGTGCTCGATCGTCTGGTCCACCACACCGGCCGAATCCGAGCGCCTGATGGCGCTGGATGATGAAAATTTCTGCCGTGAGCTGGAGCGCGCCTTTGAAGGGCGGCTCGGCACGGTGCTCAGCGCCGATCCACGTGTGTGCGTGCCATTGCGCCAACGACACGCCAAACGCTACGTGGCAGAAGGCCTGGCGTTGATCGGCGACGCGGCCCACGTGATCCACCCGTTGGCGGGGCAGGGCGTAAACCTGGGTTTCCTCGATGCGGCGGTGCTGGCCGAGGTGCTGCTGGCAGCCAATGAACGCGGTGAGCGCCTGGCTGATGTGAAAGTTTTGAGCCGCTACGAACGTCGGCGCATGCCGCATAACCTTGCGCTGATGGCGGCTATGGAAGGGTTTGAGCGCCTGTTCCAGGCCGACCAGTTGCCATTACGCTGGCTGCGCAACGCCGGGCTGAAAATGGTCGACCAGATGCCCGAAGCCAAGGCCATCTTCGTCCGCCAGGCCTTGGGCCTGACCGGCGACCTCCCGGAGCTGGCCAAACCCTGAGGGCGCCTGAGTACCCTGTGGGAGCCGGGCTTGCCCGCGATGGGGCCATTGGCCCCAGCACAAATCCCAGCCATGCAACATCTCGTAACGCCTCCACCAAGCGCTACCAAATGTGAGTCCTTATCATTTGCCCTCTTTTTGCAAATGAGAGACCGCACCCATGTTGGCACCCAAGCGCCTCCTGACTGCCCTGGCACTCACCCTTATCGGCAGCACCACCGTGCAGGCAGCCGACGAAGTCGTGGTCTACTCCTCGCGCATCGACGAACTGATCAAGCCGGTGTTCGATGCCTACACCAAAAAGACCGGCGTGCAGGTGAAGTTCATCACCGACAAGGAAGCCCCGCTGATGCAGCGCATCAAGGCCGAAGGCGAGAACGCCACGGCTGACCTGTTGCTCACCGTGGACGCCGGCAACCTTTGGCAGGCTGAGCAAATGGGCATCCTGCAGCCGTTCACCTCGGCGGTGATCGACAAGAATATTCCGCTGCAATATCGCTCCTCTAACCACGCCTGGACCGGCTTGAGCCTGCGTGCACGGACCATCGCCTATTCCACCGACCGGGTAAAACCCGGTGACCTGACCACTTACGAAGCCCTGGCCGACAAGCAATGGGAAGGCCGCTTGTGCCTGCGCACGGCGAAGAAGGTCTACAACCAGTCGCTGACCGCCACCCTGATCGAAACCCATGGCGCGGCCAAAACCGAGGAAATCGTCAAAGGCTGGGTCAACAACCTGTCCACCGACGTGTTCTCCGACGACATCGCGGTGCTGGAGGCGATCAACGCCGGGCAATGCGACGTGGGGATCGTCAACACCTACTACTACGGCCGCCTGCACAAGCAGAAGCCAGACCTGGCGGTAAAACTGTTCTGGCCGAACCAGGGCGACCGTGGCGTGCACGTGAACCTGTCGGGCATTGGCCTGACTAAGCACGCGCCGCATCCGGAAGCGGCCAAGGCATTGGTCGAGTGGATGACCACGCCTGAGGCGCAGCAGATCTTTGCCGATGTGAACCAGGAGTTCCCGGCCAACCCGGCGGTGCCGCCATCAGCAGAAGTGGCGACCTGGGGCAAGTTCGTGGCTGACACCTTGCCGGTGGAAGTGGCAGGCAAGCGCCAGGCTGAGGCTATCCGCCTGATGGATCGCGCCGGCTGGAACTAACTACAATTTGCAGGCAAGCGCCGAACTAAATGTGGGAGCGGGCTTGTGTGGGAGCTGGCTTGCCTGCGATAGCATCACCCAGGTGTAACTGACACACCGAGGTGCTGCTATCGCAGGCAAGCCAGCTCCCACATTGCTTTGTGTTCACCTTGAATTTTTTACCAACCTGAGAGCTAGCCCTTGGCCCACCCCGCCCAACGCCGCTGGTACCTGCCGGTCTTCAGCGTCGCCGCCCTGGTGCTGTTGCCGCTGAGTGTGCTGTTGCTGTCCTGGCAAAGCATTGATGCGCAAATCTGGTCGCACCTGTGGGACACCCAGATGCCGCGCTTGATGGGCAATACCCTTACTTTGGTGCTGGGCGTCGGTGTGGGCGTGACCCTGCTGGGCGTGAGCCTGGCCTGGTTGACCAGCCTCTGCGAGTTTCCTGGGCGGCGCTGGCTCGATTGGGCCTTGATGCTGCCTTTTGCCATTCCCGCCTACGTACTGGCCTTTGTGTTTGTCGGCCTGCTGGATTTCGCTGGCCCGGTGCAAAGCCTGCTGCGTGAATGGTTCGGCACCGGCCTGCGGCTGCCGCGCGTGCGCTCCACCAGCGGCGTGATTATCGTGTTGGTGCTGGTGTTCTACCCCTACGTCTACCTGCTGGCGCGCACGGCGTTTCTTGCCCAGGGCAAAGGGCTGATGGAGGCGGCACGTGTGCTCGGGCAATCGCCCTGGCAAGCGTTCTGGCGCGTCGCGCTGCCCATGGCACGGCCGGCGATTGGTGCCGGCGTGGCCCTGGCCTTGATGGAAACCCTGGCGGATTTCGGCGCGGTCTCGGTGTTCAATTTCGACACCTTCACCACCGCCATCTACAAGACCTGGTACGGCTTTTTCAGTCTTTCCAGCGCTGCCCAACTGGCCAGCCTGTTGCTGCTGGTGGTGATGCTGGTGCTGTACGGCGAACGGCGAGCCCGCGGTGCCAGCCGCCCAAGCAACGAGCGGCCACGGGGCCAGGCGTTGTATCACTTGCGAGGGTTCAAGGCGGCAGCGGCCAGCACGTGGTGCGGGTTGGTGTTCGCCTGCGCCTTTGTCATCCCCATGCTGCAACTGGTCGCCTGGTTCTTGCAGCGCGGCCGCTTCGACCTGGATGAGCGCTACACCGGCCTGATCGTTCACACCCTTTACTTAGGCGGTATCGCGGCGCTGATCACGGTCAGCGTGGCGTTGATACTCGCCTTCGCCAACCGGCTGGCGCCGACACGGGCGATTCGCTCTGGTATCAGCCTGGCTAACGTCGGCTATGCCTTGCCGGGTTCGGTGCTGGCGGTGTCGATCATGTTGGCATTCAGCTACCTGGACCGAGAGCTGGTGGTACCGCTCTCGGGGTGGCTCGGCGGCGCGGGCAAACCCTTGCTGCTTGGCAGCCTGTCGGCACTGGTGCTGGCCTATCTGGTGCGCTTTCTGGCGGTGGCCTACGGGCCGTTGGAAAACAGCCTGGCGCGAATCCGCCCGTCGTTGCCGGAAGCGGCACGCAGTCTCGGGGTAAGCGGGCCACGACTGTTTTGCAAAGTGTATCTGCCGTTATTGCTGCCGGGCACGTTGAGCGCAGCGTTGCTGGTGTTCGTCGATGTGCTCAAGGAAATGCCCGCAACTTTGCTGATGCGCCCATTTGGCTGGGACACCCTGGCGGTTCGCATCTTTGAAATGACCAGTGAAGGCGAATGGGCGCGAGCCTCGTTGCCGGCGCTGACCCTCGTACTGGTGGGGTTACTGCCGGTCATCGGCTTGATCCGACGCTCTGCGAGGCAAATCGGTTAGGTGCCAGTCCTACGGCTTGCGGCTACAATGCGCGGCATTCGGTGCGCTTCGTCTTTCGGAGCGAGTCGCTGGGCGTGGCTGCAGGCCTTGTAATTCAAGGTGTTCAGCGCAAACAGCAGCTCCGCGCACCTTCGCCAAGCCCGGAAGGAGAAACCCATGGGACAGCGTACGCCTCTGTATGACCTGCATCTCGCCCTCGGCGCGAAAATGGTCGATTTTGGCGGTTGGGATATGCCTCTGCACTACGGCTCGCAAGTTGAAGAACACCATCAGGTGCGACGCGACTGCGGGGTGTTCGATGTATCTCATATGACCGTGATCGATGTCACCGGCCCTCAGGCCAAGGAATGGCTCCAGCACCTGCTGGCCAATGATGTCGATCGTTTGCATGGCTGCGGCCGTGCGCTCTACAGCGCCATGCTCAATGAGCAGGGCGGCGTGGTGGACGACATGATCGTCTACCGCACCGAAGCCGGTTACCGGTTGGTGGTCAACGCAGCCACCCGCGACCAGGACATGGCCTGGATGCAGGCGCAACTGGGCAACTATTCGGTGCAACTGCAGGAGCGGCCCGAGTTGGCCATGCTCGCCATTCAGGGTCCCCATGCCCGGCAGAAAATCGCCGAACTGGTCACCCAGTCGCGCAGCAACCTGATTCATCAACTCAAGCCCTTTGAAGGCCAGGCCGACGGTGACTGGTTTATCGCCCGTACCGGCTATACCGGTGAAGACGGCCTGGAAATAGTCCTGCCTGCCGATCAGGCGCCAGGCTTTTTCAACGACCTGGTCGGCGCGGGTATTTCACCCATTGGTCTTGGCGCCCGCGATACCCTGCGCCTGGAAGCCGGCATGAACCTGTATGGTCAGGATATCCACCAGGATGTTTCGCCCTTGGCGGCTAACATGGCCTGGAGCATTGCCTGGGAACCTGCCGGTCGCAACTTCATTGGTCGCAGCGCGCTGCAAGCAGAGTTAGCGGCGGGTGTGCAGTACAAATTGGTCGGGCTGGTACTGGAGGAGCGTGGGGTTTTGCGCGCTCACCAAGTGGTTCGTATCGCCAATGTTGGCGAAGGAGAGATCACCAGTGGTAGTTTCTCTCCTACGCTGAGCAAATCCATTGCCCTGGCGCGCGTACCGACGGCCACCGCCGATCGGGCCGAAGTGGAAATCCGCGGCAAGTGGTACCCGGTTCGAGTGGTCAAGCCGACCTTCGTACGCCATGGCAAAACCTTGATCTAACTATTTCCGGCAGGCCGAAGGCCGCTGACATTTCTTCTTGAGGACACAGATTATGAGCGATATCCCAGCTGACCTGCGTTTTGCCGAAAGTCACGAATGGGCCCGTCTGGAAGCCGACGGCACTGTGACCGTCGGGATTTCCGACCATGCACAGGAAGCGTTGGGTGATGTGGTGTTTGTTGAGCTGGCGGAAGTTGGCGCCCAGTTTGAAGCTGAAGGCCAGGCTGGCGTGGTTGAGTCGGTGAAGGCTGCTTCGGATATCTACGCCCCGATTGCTGGCGAAGTGATTGCCGTCAACGAGGAACTGAGTGGCAGCCCTGAGCTGTTGAACACCGACCCTTACGGCGCCTGGATCTTCAAGCTCAAGCCAAGCAACCCGGCCGATCTGGAAAAACTGCTGGATGCTGCGGGTTACAAAGCTGCCATCGGCGAGTAAACACGACACAAATCAATGTGGGAGCAGGCAAGCCAGCTCCCACATTGATTGTTGCAAGCCAACGCTTTTTTGTTTAACCCGCTTTCAATACCGCTTTAACCGCCGCAACCGACCGCTCTACGTCCGCCTCTGTCATCGCCGTGAACATCGGCAACGACACGATCAAACGCCCAACACGTTCCGACACCGGGAACATGCCTTCCTTGAAACCCTGTGCCCGATACAGGCTCAGCAGGTGGATCGGCGGGTAGTGATAGCCAATGCCGACGCCATGCGCCTGCATCTGTTCCATGAAGGTGGCGCGTGCCGGCTTGCCATCCTGACGCTCCGGCAATACCAGTTGGAACAGGTGCCAGTTGCTGTTTTCGAAGTCTGCCGGTGGCAGTTGTGCGCCGTATTGCGCTTCGAAATCACTGCCGAAGCATTTGAAGTAGTGGCGCGCCAGGTTCTGGCGATGGGCAGTGATCTTCTCGATATGAGCGAACTGGCCCAGGCCGATGGCTGCGGCAATGTCGGTCATGTTGAACTTGCCGCCCAACACATCTACGTCCAGGCCATCGAAACCCGTGCGGGTAACGCCCTGCAAGCGATATTTCTCGGCCAGGCGGGCTTCTTCGGCATTGTTCAATACCAGGCAACCGCCCTCGGAAGAGGTGATGTTCTTGTTGGCCTGGAAGCTGAAGGATACAAAGTCGCCGGTTGCGCCAATGCGTTCGCCATCCCAGCTGGAACCCAGTGCCTGGGCGGCGTCTTCGACGATACGCAGGTTGTACTTGTTGGCCAGTGCATACAGCATCGGCATGTCCAGGGGCAGGCCCGCCAGGTACACCGGAATGATCGCCTTGGTACGTGGGGTGATTGCAGCTTCTACTTGGGCCAGGTCGATATTGCGGGTTACCGGGTCGATATCGGCAAATACCGGCGTGGCACCGACTTCCAGGATCACGTTGGCAGTGGCGACCCAGGAGATCGGCGTGGTGATGACTTCGTCCCCTGGGCCAATCCCGGCGATGCGCAGAGCAATTTCCATGGTGCAGGTGCCGGAGTTGAACGTCCGCACCGGCCGGCCGCCAAAGTATTCCGACAGCTGTGCTTCGAACGCCTGCACTTTTGGCCCGCTGGTGATCCAGCCCGAGCGCAGTACATCGCCGACCGCCGAGATGGTGGCTTCATCAATGGTAGGTTTGGAAAACGGCAGAAAGGGCTGTTGGCTCATAACGACGAAGGCATCCGTTTCAGATAGGCGATGAGTAATAAACGTATCAGTACCGCATGGTTGCACGGTTCGACTGAATATAGCCTGTCACACGTGAATGAATCGTCATGTTACGAGCAAAAAAATGCCGCTCCCAAAGAGCGGCATTTTTTATGGGCGCTTTACTCGGTCACAGCGTTTTTCGCGAGGATAGCGTTGGCCAATTCCATATCGGTGGCCTTGAGGCCTGGGTTGTCAGCGCGGACTTTCTGCATGGCGGCTTCCAGGTATGGACCGCGGATGCCGCCGTCGCTGGCAACAAAGCTGCCTGCGTCGTCTTGGGCGGCGACCACCAGCTTGTGGTCCTTGAAGGTCAGGTACGTCGAGCCGGTAGTAGCGCCCGATGAAATGACATTACGCCAAAAGCTGTCGGCCATGGCTGAACCGACAGGAAGGGAAAGCACAGCGAGGGTTGCGACAGCATATTTGAAACGCATGATGGGTGACTCCGACTGGGTTATCTGAACAGTTTGATTGTAGTTAGCTCAGTCGAGTTCCATCACTGACTAAACAGTTTCGACCTGTAAAACCACGCCGTCCTGACCAATGACACGTACTTGAGCGCCTATCGGGGTATCCGGGCCAGTGGCCATCCACACGCCATCACCGACTTTTATCTTGCCCCGGCCATCGACGATGGCCTGGTGCACCACAAACGTGCGGCCAACCAGCTCCGAGCCACGCATGTTCAGCCCCGGCTGGTCGCTGACCTTGGCGCTGCTGCGTTGGCGTTTCCACCAATAGACGGCGGTCAAAATCGACAGCACGGCGAACAGCAGCAGTTGCCATTCCAACCCCAGCGGCGGCACCACGAACTTGATCACGCCTACAGCGGCAGCGGCGATGCCCATCCACAGCAGGTAACCGCCGGCGCCGAACACTTCAAGAATCAACAGCACCGTGCCCAGTGCCAGCCAATCCCAGAACGACAGATGCTGCAGGAATTCCCACATGGCAGTTGCCTCAGCCTTTCTTGTTGTCGAAGGTTGCCTTGACGATTTCGCCGATGCCACCGACGGCGCCAATTACCTGGCTGGCTTCCAGCGGCATCAGGATGACTTTGCTGTTGTTGGCCGATGCCAGCTTGCCCAGGGCATCGATGTATTTTTGCGCGACGAAGTAGTTAACCGCCTGCACGTTGCCCGACGCGATGGCCTCGGAGACCACTTGTGTGGCACGGGCTTCGGCCTCGGCCTGACGCTCACGGGCTTCGGACTCCAGGAAAGCCGCCTGGCGACTGCCCTCGGCCTCAAGGATTTGCGCCTGTTTTTTACCTTCGGCCGTCAGGATCGCCGATGCCCGCAGGCCTTCGGCTTCCAGGATCTGCGCACGCTTGATCCGCTCGGCTTTCATCTGGCCGGACATGGCGGCCATCAGGTCGGCAGGCGGGCTGATGTCCTTGATCTCGATGCGGGTGATCTTGATGCCCCACGGCGCTGTGGCTTCATCCACGGTACGCAGCAGCTTTTCGTTGATGCCGTCACGCTGGCTCAGCATGGCATCCAGCTCCATGGAGCCAAGCACGGTGCGGATGTTGGTTTGCAGCAGGTTGCGGATGGCGTGCTCGAGGTTATTGACCTCGTAGGCGGCCTGGGCGGTGTTGACCACCTGGAAGAAGCACACGGCGTCGATCTGCACGGTGGCGTTGTCGGCGGTGATCACTTCCTGCGGTGGAATATCCAGCACGCTTTCCATCACGTTTATCTTGCGACCGATGCGGTCCATGATCGGAATAATGATGTTGAGGCCGGGCTTGAGTGTGTTGGTGTAGCGGCCGAAACGCTCGACAGTCCACTGGTAGCCCTGGGGCACCACTTTAAAGCCCATGAACAGGATGGCAACGGCCAAACCCACGAAAAGAAGCAGTACGGTTCCGATCTGCATAGCGATTCCCTATCTGATGGTGTCAGTGATGCGACGTGTGGCCGATTGTAACGGCCCAGTCACGGATAAGGACGGTTTCACGGGCGAACAATCAAATCATTTGTTTCTGAATCCCCAGGCGTTACCCGTAATACCTCTGCCAGGGTGGTCAGCCCGGCGTTCACTTTGTCGATACCAGCCATGCGCAGGCTGCGCATGCCTTGCTCCACTGAGGCCCGGCGTAGAGCCTGCACGTCGGCACCTGGGGTGATCAGCGCCTTGAGCGCCTCGCTCATCGGCATGATTTCGTAGAGCCCGGCGCGGCCTCGATAACCACTTTCGCGGCATCCTGCACAGCCGACAGCTTCATGCGCGGTGCCCGGCGCGCCCACCGCGCGTTTGCAGTGAGGGCATAAAAGCCGCACCAAACGCTGCGCCATCACCCCTATAAGGGTAGCCTTGATCAAATAATGAGCAATGCCAAGCTCCTGCAACCGGCTGATGGCGCTGGGCGCATCATTGGTGTGCAGCGTCGACAGCACCAGATGCCCGGTCAATGCGGCCTGAATCGCCATTTCTGCGGTTTCCCGGTCACGGATCTCACCGATCATGATGATGTCCGGGTCCTGGCGCAGCAGGGCGCGGACGCCGCTGGCGAAGGTCAGGTCGATGTTGTGCTGCACCTGCATCTGGTTGAAGGCCGGTTCAATCATTTCAATCGGGTCCTCTACCGTGCACAGGTTGACCTCGCGGGTTGCCAGTTGCTTGAGCGTGGCGTAGAGGGTGCTGGTCTTGCCGGAGCCGGTTGGCCCGGTGACGAGGATGATGCCGTTGGCCTGGCCGGTCATGGCGTGCCAGCGTTGTTGGTCGTCATCTGACAAACCAAGCTGGTCAAAATCTTTCAGCAGCACCTGTGGGTCGAAAATCCGCATCACCAGTTTTTCACCAAACGCTGTTGGCAAAGTCGAAAGGCGCAGTTCCACCTCTATGCCCGCCGGGCTTTTGGTCTTGACCCGGCCGTCCTGGGGTTTGCGTTTTTCCGCGACGTTCATCCGACCCAGGCTCTTGAGGCGGCTGACCACCGCCATCGTGACCTGAGGCGGAAACTGATACACATCGTGCAGCAGCCCGTCGATGCGAAAACGCACGCGGCCTTGGTCGCGACAGGGTTCGACATGGATATCACTGGCCCGCTGCCCAAAGGCGTACTGCAACAGCCAGTCGACGATAGTGACGATATGCGCGTCATTGGCATCCGGCTCCTGATCGCTGGCGCCGAGGCTGAGCAGTTCGACATTGCCGGCCACCGTCGCCTTTTGATCGGCGCCGCTGACGGATTTGGCCAAGCGGTAGAACTCGCCGATGCAGCGCTCAATAGCCTTGGGGTTGGCGACCACGCGCTTGATCGAGCGCTTGAGCACCTGTGCCAACCCGGCTTCCCAGTCGCGGACATGGGGCTGGGCGCTGGCGACGGTGACGGTCTGCGCATCCACGGCCACCGCCAGGATCCCGTGGCGCTGTGCAAAGGCGTGGGACATCAATGGCACTACCGTTGCCACGTCTATCTTGAGCGGGTCGATACGCAGATAAGGCTGCCCGACCTGCGTGGCCAGCCATTGCGTCAAGGTTTCCAGGCACAGCCCGTGGGCTGCGATGCATGCCAGAGGGTGTTGTTGGGTAGCGGGCGCCGCCGCCAGTGAATGTGCCACCTCTGCGGTTATCAGCCCTTGCTCGACCAGCGTCGGCAGCAACTGATGCAGTTCCAGGCGGTGAGTGTGCAAGGCGGTAGGCATGGGCATTTCCTGGCAGGCGTCGGGTGTAAACCCAGGCTAGCCTGCCCCCGAACATCCACCTTCCCATGAGTATTGCCGGCTTTTACAGGCTGGCCGCCGTCATCGCTGCAGGCCGCAGAGAGTCAGCTCGCCACACTTCCAGCGAGCAGACGCTGATCAGGTTTCTAATCTTTTCACCGATCACCTGGGCGCGGTGCCAGCTCAAACCGTCCATGACGATATCAATGTTCAACAGGTCGTCTTCACGGCTCACATTGACCTGTTGCGGGGTCAGGAACTGCAAAGCGAAATAGTTGAGCACCCGGCACAGCACGTCCGGCTCGGCCTCGGCGACGATCTGATAATGCGCCTGGCAATGGGCGCTGTTGACAGCCCAGGCGTCGACGCGTGCGGGAGTGTGGGTGGTTTCGACGGCGTGCATGCTGACTCTCCAAATTCGACTGGAGAAATTTTTACATTCGCGGGCGGAGATTTCTTATCTAAGATGGGCCCTATCTGCGATTTATTGAATAGAACAATTCAGGATAAGCACATTCAAAGGTATTTTTATGCACAGTGAGTTGGACGCCTACGACCGCCGTATCCTGGCGCTGCTGCAAGAGGATGCTTCGCTGTCCAGTGCTCAGATCGCCGAACAGGTGGGCCTGTCCCAGTCGCCGTGCTGGCGGCGTATCCAGCGGCTCAAGGAGGAAGGGGTGATTCGCGGCCAGGTCACATTGCTGGACCGCAAGAAGATCGGCCTTAACACGCAGATTTTTGCCGAGGTCAAACTCAACGCCCACGGCCGTTCCAACTTCACCGAGTTCACCGAAGCGATTCGCGGGTTTCCGGAAGTGCTGGAGTGTTATGTGCTGATGGGTGCGGTGGATTTTCTGCTGCGCATCGTCACCTCGGACATCGAGGCGTATGAGCGGTTTTTCTTCGAGAAGCTGTCGATGGTGCCGGGGATTCAGGAGGTGAACTCGATCGTGGCTTTATCGGAGATCAAGTCCACCACCAGCCTGCCAGTCTTGCGTTGATAAGGCCTGCCTCATCGCGGCATAGGTATCTACACAACCGGTTAGTGGCCAGTGGGCTGTTGTGGCGAGCAGGCTTGTCCTGCGTTGGGCCGCGAAACAGCCCCAAACCCAGACACTGAATTCTTTCAGGAAAATTGCAGTGCCTTTACTGGGGCCGCTTCGCGGCCCAACGCAGGACAAGCCTGCTCGCCACAGGAGAAATCGGCTGCCTTCAGAAGTTGTGTAGATACCTATGCTCATCGCGGGCAAGCCCGGCTCCCACATTGGAATGCATTCCCCTGTGGGAGCGGGCTTGCCCGCGATAGCGATCTTACAGGCGCAGCAGGGTCTTCCAGGCCCGGTTCTGATACACCGCAATCGCCTGATGCATGCGCGCATCCAGCGATTCATCGGTGATCGGCTGGTTGGCCAGCAGCGCCAACTTGTTCAGTTCGCCGTACAAACGGTCCAGTTCCGGGATGTCCACCACGTTACGTGCGTGGTGCAGCCAGGCCTGGATGCGCTCGATGCGCGGCAGTTGCTCGGCCAGGTCTTCCGGTTGCTGCTGGTAGCGCGGCAGTTGCAGGGCGACGGCGTCGTCAGCCAGCAGGCGTGGCAGCCAGTTGGTGATTTGCGCGGCGCCCTGGCGGTTGCCACGCACATTGCGGTCGGTGGTCCAGGCGCGGGCCAGCAGCCAGCGCGAGGTGTTCAGCGAGAACAGGCCCCAGCGCACGTCTTCGAGTTCTTCGGCGAACTGTTCCGGCGCGGCTTTGCGGATGTCTTCATCGTCATCGCCAGCCTGTACCAGTGGGCGCCAGTCTTCCAGCAGTGCGTCCAGTGCACTGCGCAGTTCGCTGGTGGATTGACGCGGCGCGGCCTGGCCGAGGCTGCCGACCAGGGCGCGCAGTTCACCGAGGTTGTCGACCCAGTCCTGCAGCAGACGCCAATGACCGTTGAAACGGTATTGCTCAGCCAGACGCTGGCTGCTGCCCAACAGGTGCCACATGATTGCGGCGAAGGCGTCGTCCAACGGCATTTCGGCGTGGATCTGCGGGGCTGGCAGGCTCAGCGAGTAGCTGCTGGCGTCGTACAGGCGGTAGCCGCGCTCGGCCTTGCTGATATCGCACGGCATCAGCGCCAGGGTCGCGGCCAGTTCGGCGGCCAGTTCCAGCAGGGCAGCCGGTTCGCCTTCGCGCAGTTCCAGTTCCAGCTCGCAGATTTCTTCTTTCTGCTTGCCGACCACCACATGGCCCAGGTCCAGGGCGGCTTCGATCACCACCTTGGCCTTGCCACGGCCCCAAGCGATTTCGGCGCGCTCACGCACGAAATCGGTGGTGAAGATTGGCTTGAGGGTCTTTTTGTCCAGCTCGGCCAATTGCTCGGGCCAGCACTCGCCGTCGAGTTTCTTCACATCGAGCTTGGCTTTGGGCAGGTCCCAGTTGTATTCATTGCGTTCCGACAAGCCGGCGACGCTTTGGCCGCGGGTCTTGAGGGTCTGGATGATGTCGTCACCGTCCTTGCGCAGGCGCAGGGCGACTTTGGCCTGGGCCAGGTCGCGTTCAGGGGTGTCGAAGTACTGGTTCATCAACTCACGGCGTTCCCAGCCACTTTTGTTGCGTTTTTTCAGTAGCGGGTGCTCACGTAGCGCGGCGAGGGTTTCGCGGCTGACGCGGAGCTTGATTTCGGTTTCTTTCTGCATGGCCGGAAAATCCAGGATCGGGAGCGCAGCCGGGGAAATGTGTGGCTGCCAAGGTCGTGCAGTGTACAGGACTGAGCCCGGCAACGTGCCGCAACGGTTTATTGTGTCGTGCAGATGGTTCTATAGTGGGGCTCATCCGGGAAGTTGAGAGGCCGCGCATGCCGTTACCGTCCATGAAAGAGCAATTCGCCGCGCTGATTGCCGCGCCGTCGGTCAGTTGCACCCAAGCGTCTCTCGACCAGACCAACCGCCCGGTCATCGACCTGCTCGCCAGTTGGCTGGGCGACCTGGGTTTTGCCATCGATATCCAGCAAGTCAGCCCCGGCAAGTTCAACTTGCTCGCCAGTTTCGGCAGTGGCCCCGGCGGGCTGGTGCTGGCCGGGCATAGCGATACCGTGCCGTATGACGCCGCGCTGTGGAAGACCGATCCGCTTAAACTGACGGAAGTCGACGGCCGCTGGGTAGGCTTGGGCAGCTGCGACATGAAGGGTTTTTTTGCCCTGGCCATCGAAGCCTTGCTGCCCTTGCTGGATCAGCCGTTCAAGCAACCTTTGCTGATCCTCGCCACCTGCGATGAAGAAAGCTCAATGTCCGGTGCTCGTGCACTGGCCGAGGCCGGACGCCCGTTGGGCCGTGCGGCGGTGATTGGTGAGCCGACGGGGCTCAAGCCGATCCGCCTGCACAAAGGCGTGATGATGGAGCGCATCGATATTCTGGGCCAAAGCGGCCATTCGTCGGACCCAAGCCTGGGTCATAGCGCCCTTGAAGCCATGCACGATGCTATTGGCGAACTGCGTGGCCTGCGCCTGGCCTGGCAGCGTGAGTACCGCAACCCGCAATTCAGCGTGCCGCAACCGACCATGAACTTTGGTTGTATTCACGGTGGCGACAACCCCAACCGCATCTGCGGCCAATGCTCGCTGGAATTCGACCTGCGGCCGTTGCCGGGCATGGACCCGCAGGTACTGCGCGCCGCCATTCGTCAGAAGCTCGAACCCTTGGCGGAGCGTCATAAAGTCAAGATCGACTACGCACCGTTGTTCCCCGAAGTGCCGCCGTTCGAGCAGGCCGAAGATGCCGAGCTGGTGCGGGTGGCGGAACGATTGACCGGTCATCGTGCGCAAGCAGTAGCGTTCGGCACCGAAGCGCCTTATCTTCAGCGCCTTGGTTGTGAAACCCTGGTGCTCGGCCCTGGCGATATCGCCTGTGCTCACCAACCGGGCGAGTACCTCGAAATGTCACGCTTGACGCCTACAGTGCGTCTATTGCGGGAACTGATCGAGCATTACTGCCTGAAACCTGCATAAATTAACCCCTGCCTATTCGTACATAGAAGGAGAGCGAGCGTGTCGCCAAGCCTGTTCCGACGATAACCATCAGCCCGCTGTGCGCTTTCACGATTCATCCTTTTTTGGCTGCTTTTTATTACAGGCCCAGGTTTTATGCCCGAATACGTCAATTGGCTTCGTCACGCTTCGCCTTACATCAACGCCCACCGCGACTGCACCTTTGTGGTCATGCTGCCCGGCGATGGCGTGGACCACCCTAACTTCGGCAATATCGTCCACGACCTGGTGCTGCTCCACAGCCTGGGTGTGCGGCTGGTGCTGGTGCACGGTTCGCGCCCGCAGATTGAAACCCGCCTTGAAGCACGCGGCCTCACCCCGGCTTACCACGAAGGTTTGCGCATCACTGATGCGGCGACCCTGGAATGTGTGATCGACGCGGTCGGGCATCTGCGCATTGCTATCGAGGCGCGGCTGTCCATGGACATGGCCTCGTCGCCGATGCAGGGCTCGCGCTTGCGCGTGGCCAGCGGCAATCTCGTTACTGCACGGCCGATCGGTGTACTCGAAGGCGTGGACTACCACCACACCGGCGAAGTGCGCCGGGTGGACCGCAAAGGCATCAATCGCCTGCTGGACGAGCGCTCCATCGTGCTGCTGTCGCCATTGGGTTATTCGCCCACCGGCGAGATCTTCAACCTGGCCTGCGAAGACGTCGCCACCCGCGCCGCCATCGACCTGGGCGCCGACAAGCTGCTGCTGTTTGGCGCCGACCTCGGTTTGCTCGATGAGCATGGTCGCCTGGTGCGTGAGTTGCGCCCGCAACAAGTGCCGGCGCACCTGCAGCGGCTGGGTAACAACTATCAGGCTGAGTTGCTGGATGCCGCCGCCGAGGCTTGCCGTGGCGGAGTAGGGCGCAGCCATATCGTCAGTTATGCCGAAGACGGCGCGTTGCTCACCGAGCTGTTCACCCGCGACGGTGGCGGCACGTTGGTGGCCCAGGAGCAATTCGAACTGGTGCGTGAAGCGGCGATTGAAGACGTCGGTGGCTTGCTCGACCTGATCAGCCCGCTGGAAGAGCAGGGCATTCTGGTGCGGCGTTCGCGTGAGGTGTTGGAGCGTGAGATCGAGCAGTTCAGCGTGGTCGAGCGCGAAGGCATGATCATCGCTTGTGCGGCGTTGTATCAGATCGCCGATTCGGATGCCGGTGAGCTGGCGTGCCTGGCAGTGAACCCGGAGTACCGTCACGGCGCACGCGGTGATGTATTGCTGGAGCGCATCGAGACCCGCGCGCGGGCCCAGGGTTTGAAGACTTTGTTTGTCCTCACCACGCGCACCGCCCACTGGTTCCGCGAGCGCGGGTTTGTGCCGAGCAGCGTGGACCGCCTGCCGTCGGCACGGGCCTCGCTGTACAACTATCAGCGTAATTCGAAGATTTTCGAGAAGGCGCTGTAAGCCCGTTCTTTCGGCCCAATACAGAGCTGGCTCATGTGGGAGCTGGCTTGCCTGCGATGCAGGCGACTCGGTTTTTCAGATAAACCGAGGTGATGCAATCGCAGGCAAGCCAGCTCCCACAGGGGACTGCATTTATTCTTTGATGAATTTATCGGTCACAAAGGCCGAGTAATCCGGCAGCACCGTTTCGACCTTCCCCTGTTCCTTCAAAAACTTCGCCGTCTCCCCAATCGCCTTCGCGGTGCCGCCTTTAAGCAGTGCCTCGGTCTGCTGTGCCTGGGCATCCGGGAAGGTGGTGCCGGCCAACAGTTCAGGAATATCGGCGGCATTCGCACCTGTCAATTTGGCGATTTTTTGCACAGGTTCGGAATCGACGGTCCAGCGGTCTTTATGGGCCGCATAGTCAGCAAACGAATCCAGCGTGACCTTGGCAAACTTGGCCACTACGTCAGGATGTTTTTGCGCGAAATCCTTGCGCGCCACCCACACTTCGAACGTCGGCGCGCCCCACTGACCCACCTGGGCCGCGTCGGTCAGGGTTTTTCCGGTCTTGCGGATCTCCCCCAGCGCCGGTGACCACACGAATGCGCCGTCGATATCGCCACGTTTCCACGCGGCGGCGATTTCTGCCGGTTGCAGGTTCACCACTTTGACTTTTTGAGTGTCCAGGCCCCAGTGCTTCAGCGCACCGAGCAGGCTGTAATGGGAGGTCGAGACGAACGGGGTGGCGATGGTTTTACCCACCAGGTCTGCGGGTTTGTCGATGCCACTACCGTTGCGTACCACCAGGGCTTCAGAAGTGTTGATCTGCGCCGATACGATAAACGCCACGATCGGTAGATTACGTGACGCCGCTGCTGCAAGGGGGCTGGAACCGAGATTGCCGATTTGCACATCGCCGGAGGCGATAGCGGTGACCACTTCAGGGCCGCTGTTGAAACGGCGCCAGGCGATGTTCTCGCCGATGGCCTTTTCATAGAGGCCGTCAGCCTGGGGGACTTTGCTGGGGTCGATGCCGGTTTGATAGCCGATGGTCAAATCGGCGGCTTTGACACCAAAAGAAAGTATTAGTGACACAAAAACTGTAACAAATTGACGGGAGGATGTGCGTTTGGCCATGATGGCGTCGCCTTTTTGATCGTGGGTGACGTATGCAACAGTACGATCACACTAATCGATCTAAAAAAAGGCTGGTAAATACCCTTTAGGAATTAGCTTATGGAGCGGTTGATCTATGCTGATCGACTCACTGCCTGCTGAGGCTTATTCCTGAATCGTATGAAAAAGAATGAAACAATTCTTTTTGGGTGTATGAAAAACTCATTACCCTGCAGGGACCAAATCAACTGCGGTTAGACGAAGGTAGTAGACACACAAGGTTACGATTGACTTGGTAGTCACTATCTGGCGCTAATCGCGCATCTGTGGATCGAGGGCGTCAGACCCGAGACCAAAGAAATACAAAAATTAGAAATGAGAGGAGCGGTACATGAAGAAGTCCACCTTGGCGTTGGCTGTGACCCTGGGCGCAATCGCTCAGCAAGCAGGCGCTGCCGGTTTTATCGAAGACAGTAAGGCCACACTGGGCCTGCGTAACTTCTACATCAACACGGATAACCGTGATGGTGCTGCAGACCCGTCCAGGAACGAAGAATGGGGCCAAGGCTTCGATCTGCGGTTCATTTCGGGCTATACCCAAGGCACGGTTCAGTTCGGCGTTGACGCAATCGGCCTGTACGGCGTGCGCCTCGATTCTGGCCGCGGCACCAGCGGTAACATCACCGGTACTTCGTCCGGCGGTACTGTGTTCCCAAGCGACGGCAATCGCGCGGTCAACGATTTCGCCAGCCTCGGTGTGACCGGTAAGGTGAAGATCTCCCAAACCGAACTGAAACTGGGTACGTTGCAGCCTAAGCTGCCAGTTATCGTGACCAACGATGGTCGTATGCTGCCGCAAACCTTCCAGGGTGGCCAGATCACTACCAACGACATCAAGGATTTGACCCTGGTTGCCGGTCAGATTGAGCATGCCAAAGGCCGTAACTCCAGCAACAACGAAGGTTTGTCGCTGGGTGGTGCCAACGGTGGCTCGAACTACACCGCAGGCAAGTTCGTCAACAAGTTCTACTATGCCGGTGGTGACTACAAGCTCACCAAAGATCTGACCGCACAGTACTACTACGGCAACCTGGAAGACTTCTACAAGCAGCACTTCCTGGGTCTGACCCATAACTGGTCGATCGGCCCGGGCGTATTGAAGTCTGACCTGCGTTATTTCAACAGTTCTGACGACGGCCTGAACGGTAATACGGCTGCCTACTACACCAGCGGTAACTACAACGGTTTCCGTGCCGGTAAGGGTAAAGTCGACAACAACCTGTACAGCGGACTTTTCCTGTACTCCGTGGCCGGCCACACCTTTGGTGGCGGTTACCAAGTCAGCAATGGCAGCAGCGACTTCCCTTGGCTGAACCAAGGTGACGGCTCGTCGGCTTACATCACTACCGACATGCAGATCCAGAAGTTCGCCCGTGCTGGCGAGCGTACCTGGCAAGCTCGTTACGCTTATGACTTCGCCAAGGTTGGCGTACCTGGCCTGACGGCTGGCGTTGTGTACCTCAAAGGTAGCAACATCGACACCATCGCGAACACTAACGCACGTACTGAAACCACTGGCCAGTCCGAGTGGGAACGCGACATCACCGTTGCCTACGTGATTCCAGAAGGCCCGCTGAAAAACCTCGGCGTGGCCTGGAAAAACGCGATGTGGCGTACCGACCTGGCGAACACCCGTTCCCAGGACGAAAACCGTCTGATCGTCAGCTACTCGCTGCCACTGTTCTAGTAGTGTGAAGCTGTTGTAAGACTGTAAACCTTGCCCGGCGCAACGCCGGGCAAGGTGTCTTGCTTTTCAAGTCGGGCTCAACCCCCGCAAGCCCTTCCTGAAACCCCTCTTTGTACAGCGTCTCAAGGCCTTCTCGAACCTTGTGATGGATGTTGATCCTCGCCCGTTCCCAAGTCCAATGAACAGATTTTTAATATTCCTTTATCGTCTAGATAAATCGATATTTATTCTTTTTAAATAATTCCTAACCCATGCACAGTGGGCTCCATAAGCACTCACCAGGAGCCACACCATGAGCCTAAGACTGGGCGACATCGCCCCCGACTTTGAACAGGATTCCAGCGCCGGCAAGATTCGTTTCCACGAATGGCTGGGCGATAGCTGGGGCGTGTTGTTTTCCCATCCCGCGGACTTCACTCCGGTGTGCACCACGGAGCTGGGCTTTACCGCCAAGCTCAAGGACGAATTCGCGCAGCGTGGCGTCAAGGCCATTGCCCTGTCGGTCGACCCGGTGGACTCGCACCACAAGTGGATCGAAGACATCAACGAAACCCAGAACACCGTCGTCAACTTCCCGATCCTGGCCGATGCCGATCGCAAGGTGTCGGACCTCTACGACCTGATCCACCCGAATGCCAGTGACACGCTCACCGTGCGTTCCTTGTTCGTGATCGACCCGAACAAGAAGATCCGCCTGACCATCACTTACCCGGCCAGCACCGGCCGTAACTTCCACGAAATCCTGCGGGTCATCGACTCGTTGCAGCTGACCGACAACCACAAGGTCGCCACGCCCGCCAACTGGCAGGACGGCGATGAAGTGGTGATTGTGCCGTCGCTCAAGGACGAGGAAGAGATCAAGCAGCGCTTTCCGAAGGGCTACCGTGCGGTGAAGCCGTACTTGCGGCTAACCCCACAGCCTAACCGTTAACGCAGAACTAAATGTGGGAGCGGGCTTGCTCGCGAAAGCGGTGTGTCATTCAAAGATGCATCAACTGAAAGTCAGCATTCGCGAGCAAGCCCGCTCCCACATTTGTCGGTATTTCCAGTCTCACATAGCAGGGGTTTTCAGGCCGTTTCGACGGCCTTTTTTTTCGTCTTGAGATTTATATTCTCCATATGCATTTATAGAATAAACAAATGAAAAAATAAGATTTTAAGATATATAAATATGCTGATAGGGTCTGTTCCATCTTGGCGACATCGCCACCCAGCGAACCGCCGACACTTGCCCAAGGAATACCTGCATGCTGGTCGTAACACTTGGAGGCAGCCCCAGCCAGCGTTCGCGCTCCGGGGTCTTGCTGGAAAAAACCCGTCAGTGGCTGCAAGACAAAGGCGTGGAAGTGGTGAGTTATCAGATACGGGACTTCCCCGCCGAAGACTTGCTGCACGCCCGCTTCGACAGCCCCAAAGTCATCGATCTGTTGCAGCAAATCGCCAATGCCGACGGCCTGGCCATCGCCACGCCGGTGTACAAGGCCTCGTTTTCCGGCGCGCTGAAAACCGTACTCGACCTGCTGCCCGAGCGCGCCCTGGCCCACAAGATCGTGTTGCCAATGGCCACCGGCGGCAGCATCGCCCACATGCTGGCGGTGGACTACGCCTTGAAGCCGGTGCTCTCGGCCCTCAAGGCCCAGGAACTGCTCCACGGCATCTTTGCCGAAGACAGCCAGATCGCTTACGCCGAAGGCAGTGCCCAGGCGCAACTGGTGCCGGTGCTTGAGCAGCGACTGCACGAGGCCCTGGAGACGCTTTATGGCGCCATGGCCCGTCGCCCCAAACCGCTGGACCCCAATGTGTTGAATGAACGTTTGTTGAGTGCTCGCTGGAGCATTTAAGCCGTACCGAAATTTGTAGTACTCACCTTACTCAGCCGCCAACGGCCAAGCAGGTGCAGCCAACCCCCTCATCGCATTATTTGGAGAGAGCGCCATGCGCACTGTCATCTTGCGTCGTGGTCTGGTCGCACTGTTTGCTGCGGCTGTGTCCTTCGGCGCCATTGTTCAAGCCCAGGCCGCCGAGACGTTGCGGATCGGTTATCAGAAGTACGGCACGCTGGTGCTGCTCAAAGCCAAGGGCTCGCTGGAAAAACGCCTGGCCGCCCAGGGCGTGCAAGTGCAATGGACCGAATTCCCCGGTGGCCCGCAGTTGCTCGAAGGCCTGAACGTCGGTGCGATCGACTTTGGTGTCACCGGCGAAACGCCGCCCGTGTTCGCCCAGGCGGCGGGTGCAGATTTGCTCTACGTCGCCTATGAGCCACCCGCGCCGACCAGTGAAGCGATCCTGGTGCCCAAGGATTCGACGATCAAATCGGTGGCCGAGCTCAAGGGCAAGAAAATCGTGCTCAACAAAGGCTCCAACGTGCACTACCTGTTGGTACGTGCCCTGGAAGATGCCGGCCTCAAATACACCGACGTGCACACCATCTTCCTGCCACCCGCCGATGCCCGCGCCGCGTTCGAGCGTGGCAGCGTCGATGCCTGGGTGATCTGGGACCCGTACCAGGCAGCCGCCGAGAAACAACTGCAAGCGCGCACCCTGCGTGACGGCACCGGCATTGCCGACAACCACCAGTTCTACCTGGCCACCAAGCCCTACGCCACGCAGCACCCGGACGTGATCAAGGCGCTGGTGGAAGAAGTGCGCGCAGTGGGCGAATGGTCCAAGGCCAACCCTCAGGAAGTAACCGAACAAGTCGCGCCACTGCTCGGCTTGCCGGCGGACATCACCCTGACCTCGGTCAAGCGCCAAGGCTACGGCGCGCTGTTCCTGACCCCGGAAGTGGTCGCCGCCCAGCAGAAAATCGCCGACACCTTCTACCAGCTCAAATTGATCCCCAAACCCTTGAGCATCAAGGACGTGATCTGGACTCCATCCGCCGCCGTCGCCACAGCGCCGTAATCCGACTTCTTCAGGAGACAACTCCATGAGCCTCAATATTTTCTGGTTCCTGCCTACCCACGGCGACGGCCATTACCTTGGCACCGCCGAAGGCGCCCGCGCCGTCGATCACGGTTATCTGCAGCAAGTGGCCCAGGCGGCTGACCGCCTGGGGTTCGGCGGGGTGCTGATTCCTACCGGCCGCTCCTGTGAAGACTCGTGGCTGGTCGCCGCCTCGCTGATCCCGGTAACCCAGCGACTGAAATTCCTTGTCGCGCTGCGCCCCGGCATCATCTCCCCGACGGTGGCGGCGCGTCAGGCCGCGACCCTGGACCGTTTGTCCGGCGGGCGGGCTTTGTTCAACCTGGTCACCGGCGGTGATCCGGAAGAGCTGGCTGGCGATGGCTTGTTCCTCAGCCACGAAGAGCGCTACCAGGCCTCGGTGGAATTCACCCGCATCTGGCGCCGTGTGCTGGAAGGCGAAACCGTGGATTACGACGGCGAACACATCAGTGTCAAAGGCGCCAAATTGCTTTACCCGCCGATCCAGCAGCCACGTCCGCCGCTGTACTTCGGTGGCTCGTCTGAAGCCGCCCAGGACCTGGCAGCCGAACAGGTGGAAATGGTGTTGACCTGGGGCGAACCACCGGCCGCCGTCGCGGAAAAGATCGAGCAGGTGCGGGCCAAGGCAGCAAAACTTGGGCGCACCGTGCGCTTCGGTATTCGCCTGCATGTCATCGTGCGCGAAACCAACGATGAAGCGTGGAAAGCCGCCGACAAACTGATTTCCCATCTGGATGACGAAACCATCGCCCGCGCCCAGGCATCCCTGGCGCGTTTCGACTCGGTTGGCCAGCAGCGTATGGCCGCTTTGCACGGTGGCAACCGCGACAACCTCGAAGTCAGCCCCAACCTGTGGGCCGGTGTCGGCCTGGTGCGCGGCGGTGCCGGCACCGCACTGGTGGGTGACGGCCCAACCGTTGCGGCGCGGGTCAAGGAATACGCCGCGCTGGGCATCGACACTTTTATCTTCTCCGGTTACCCACACCTGGAAGAGTCGTATCGGGTTGCCGAGCTGTTGTTCCCGCACCTGGATATCGAGCGTCCCGAGCTGCCAAAAAGCGCCGGTTACGTCAGCCCGTTCGGCGAAATGGTCGCCAACGACATTCTTCCCAAAGCTGCGTCGCAGAGCTGAGGCGCCATTATGGATTTTGAAAAATTAAGTCATCGTGTTGCGCCCTGGGTGCTGCCGATTTTACTGCTGGCGGTGTGGCAGTTGTCGGTGTCGGCGGGCTGGTTGTCGACGCGCATTCTGCCGGCGCCCAGCGCCGTGATCGAAGCGGGCGTCAACCTGGTACGCAGCGGCGAAATCTGGACGCACCTGGCCATCAGCGGCTGGCGTGCCGGGCTGGGCTTTGTGATCGGTGGCAGCATCGGTTTGGCCCTGGGCTTTATCACCGGCCTGTCGAAGTGGGGCGAGCGCCTGCTGGACAGCTCGGTGCAGATGATCCGCAACGTGCCGCACCTGGCGTTGATTCCGCTGGTGATTTTGTGGTTCGGCATTGACGAGACCGCGAAGATTTTCCTGGTCGCCCTCGGCACGCTGTTCCCGATTTACCTGAATACCTACCACGGCATCCGCAACGTCGACCCGGCGCTGGTGGAGATGTCGCGCAGCTACGGTTTGTCCGGTTTCAGCCTGTTCTGGCAAGTGATCCTGCCGGGCGCGTTGCCTTCGATTCTGGTGGGCGTGCGCTTCGCCCTGGGCTTTATGTGGCTGACGCTGATCGTGGCGGAAACCATCTCGGCCAGTTCCGGCATCGGTTACCTGGCGATGAACGCCCGCGAATTCCTGCAAACCGACGTGGTGGTACTGGCGATTGTGCTCTACGCCATCCTCGGCAAGCTCGCCGACCTCGCGGCGCGTGGCCTGGAACGTGTGTGGCTGCGCTGGCATCCGGCTTACCAAGTGAATAAAGGAGGTGCGGCATGACCGCTCAACAACCTCCGCGCCTGCTCAAGGGCATCCCGCTGGCGGTGCGCAAATTGCGCAAGGCCTTTGGTGCGCGGGAAGTACTCAAAGAGATTGATCTGCACATTCCGGCCGGTCAGTTCGTGGCCGTGGTCGGCCGCAGCGGCTGCGGCAAAAGTACCTTGCTGCGTCTGCTCGCAGGCCTGGATAAAGCCAGTGGCGGCGAGCTGCTGGCCGGCTCCGCGCCGTTGAGCGAGGCGATTGAAGACACGCGGTTGATGTTCCAGGAAGCGCGTTTGCTGCCGTGGAAAAAAATCATCGACAACGTGGGCCTGGGCCTTAAAGGCAACTGGCGTCCCAAGGCATTGGAAGCGTTGGAGGCAGTGGGTTTGGCCGAGCGCGCCAATGAGTGGCCGGCGGCCTTGTCCGGTGGCCAGAAGCAACGCGTGGCTTTGGCTCGCGCGTTGATTCACCAGCCGCGCCTGTTGCTGCTCGATGAGCCGTTGGGGGCGCTGGACGCCCTGACCCGCATCGAGATGCAGCAACTGATCGAAAATCTTTGGCAGAAGCACGGCTTCACCGTGTTGCTGGTCACCCATGATGTCAGCGAAGCCGTGGCGATTGCTGACCGCGTGATTCTGATTGAAGACGGCGAAATCGGCCTCGACCTGATCGTCGATCTGCCACGCCCGCGTGCCCGTGGCTCACATCGCCTGGCCGCGCTGGAAGCTGAAGTGCTTAACCGGGTGCTGTCGCTGCCAGGCTCACCGCCGGAACCTGAACCTGTTTCACCGCTGCCTACGCAATTGCGTTGGGCTCAATAACGCATAGAGGAAAACCATCATGACTATCAAAGCCATCAACGTACGTAACCAGTTCAAAGGCACCATCAAGGAAATCGTCGAAGGCGACGTGCTGTCGGAAATCGACGTGCAGACCGCGTCCGGCATCGTGACTTCGGTGATCACGACTCGCTCGGTCAAAGAGCTGGAACTGGTGATTGGCAGCGAAGTGATTGCCTTTGTGAAGTCCACCGAGGTGTCGATCGCCAAGTTGTGATCACTCCACTGATCGTTCCCACGCTCTGCGTGGTAATGCATCCCGTGACGCTCTGCGTCACCGCAATGCAGGCGGGACGCGGAGCGTCCCAGGCGGCATTCCCACGCAGAGCGTGGGAACGATCAGCGCTTGGGCAAATACGCCGGCAAATAAAGCCCCACATACGCATCAAACACCCGCATCCCTTCTTCGGCCATGCGCGGCGTAATCTGCCCATGCTGATGCACCGAGCGCGCGTACACGCGGTCGCTCAACTCCAGCGCCAACGCGAACACGTCCACGTCGGTGGGCAAGGTCGGCACTTCGAAGTGGCGGTTGAACACGTCAAGCATTAAATCCCCCAGCTCCAAATCATGCTGACGGTCCGCCTGGGTCACTTCGGCAAGCCCGTGCTGCGCCAGGATCAACTGGCGTGCGGCCGCGTCGTTGCTGTAGATGCTGAGCATGCGTTGCTCGACGATAGAGGACAGGTCGCGCCACACCTTGAGTGAATCATGCTCGATGGGGGCCTGGATCGCC
This sequence comes from Pseudomonas sp. OE 28.3, assembly GCF_014268205.2. Lineage (NCBI taxonomy): Bacteria > Pseudomonadati > Pseudomonadota > Gammaproteobacteria > Pseudomonadales > Pseudomonadaceae > Pseudomonas > Pseudomonas sp. OE 28.3. The sequence continues at coordinate 6,462,219 of NZ_CP077082.1, read as the reverse complement.
GCGCGGAAAGCGGCATGGACATCGGCGGTCAATGCCTCCAGCAGCGCCGGCACGCTGGCGAAAAAGTGATACACCGACGACGGTGGGATCTGCGCCCGTTCGGCCACGCTGTAGATCGACAAGCTCGCCACGCCTTCGCTCGCCAGCAAGGTGCGGGCGGCGTCGAGGATCGCATCGATCCGGGCCTGGCTGCGGGCGCGGGGTTTGCGAGTGGCGGCGGGGCGGGTGGGCATGGAAGTCTCCTACAAGGCAGAGCGCATTGTATGAGCAGGAGGGTGTGTTGTCTGCCAGGGCCTCATCGCAGGCAAGCCAGCTCCCACACTTTGATCTGTGAACGCATTCAAGTGTGGGAGCTGGCTTGCCTGCGATGAATACAACGCGGTCTACCGGAATAAACTCAAAAAAATTCCGCAGGCCATAAAGCCTGCGGCATTTTTTAAAGCAGCAACGGCTTACACCGTATGCAGATACCAGTTGTACTCAAGGTCGGAGATGGAGTGTTCAAACTCTTCCAGCTCACTTTCCTTACAGGCGACGAAGATATCGATGTATTTAGGATCGATGTACTTGGCCATCACCTCGCTGTCGTCCAACTCACGCAATGCATCGCGCAGGTTGTTCGGCAGGCTCTGTTCGTTCTGCTCGTAGCTGTTGCCTTCCACTGGAGCGCCAGGCTCGATCTTGTTGGTAAGACCGTGGTGCACGCCCGCCAAGACCGAAGCCATCAGCAGGTACGGGTTGGCGTCGGCACCGGCCACGCGGTGTTCGATACGCACGGCATCGGACGAGCCGGTGGGTACGCGAATGGCCACAGTGCGGTTATCCAGGCCCCAGCACGGCGAGTTCGGCACGTAGAACTGTGCGCCGAAACGACGGTAGGAGTTGACGTTGGGGCACAGGAACGCCATTTGGGCGGGCAGGGTCTCGAGCACACCGCCGATCGCGTGACGCAATGCGGCGTTCTGCTCGGGATCCTCGCTGGCAAAAATATTCTTGCCGTCCTTGTCCAAAATGGAGATGTGTACGTGCAAACCGTTGCCTGCCTGGCCTGGGTAAGGCTTGGCCATGAAGGTGGTGTCCATCTCATGGTCGTAGGCGATGTTCTTGATCAGGCGCTTGAGCAGTACCGCGTAGTCGCAGGCCTTGATCGGGTCGGCGACGTGGTGCAGGTTCACTTCGAACTGCGCCGGGGCACTTTCCTTGACGATGGCGTCAGCCGGGATGCCTTGCTCTTTGGCACCTTCCAGAATGTCCTGGAGGCAGTCGACGTATTCGTCGAGGTCGTCGATCAGGTACACCTGTGTCGAGTGCGGGCGTTTGCCGGAGATCGGCGAGCGGGGCGGTTGTGGGCGGCCGTTCACGTTCTCCTGGTCGATCAGGTAGAACTCAAGCTCGAAGGCGGCGCAGATGGTCAGACCGAGGTCGTCAAATTTGCTTACAACTTGGCGGAGCACTTCGCGAGGATCGGCGAAGAAAGGTTCACCTTCAAGTTCGTGCATGGTCATCAGCAGTTGCGCGGTTGGGCGCTTTTGCCAGGGTTCATTGCACAGGGTGTCGGGGATTGGATAACAGATTCGGTCAGCATCACCGATGTCCAGACCCAGGCCGGTGCTTTCCACCGTCGAGCCGTTGATATCCAGGGCAAATAAAGAGGCAGGCAGGTTAATGCCCTTCTCGTAAACCTTGTGGAGGCTGGTGCGTTCGATGCGCTTACCGCGCACCACACCATTCATATCCGCAATTAGAAGGTCTACGTACAGAACCTCAGGATGATCCTTAAGGAACGCGTTCGCTTCGTTAAGCTGAACGGCACGCGGGGGTACCGACATGATGCAACACCTTTGTTGTTAAAAATATCAATCATTGATCTTTTCTGGTTTCAGTCAACCCGAACGGCATGCCGAAGTCAAGCGAGGCCTTTTTTGCCCTAAAAAAGCGCCTTGAGGCCTTTTTTGGGGCTTTTTGGGGCGGTTTTTTGGGTTTGAAGGGCTTGGGACTAGCAGGCTAAAGCGGGCCGTGTTGTATTTTTTACGGGGGTGTTGTGTAAAAAAATGAACAAGGCTAAGCTCGATTCAAACCCATAACAGCAATAATACCGGGGTGCTTCATGTCTCGCCTGCCGTTAATCGGCGTCACCGCCTGCTCCAAACAGGTCGGTTTGCATGCTTATCACATCAGTGGCGACAAATACGTCCGTGCAGTCGCAGTCGCTGCCAAGGGCTTGCCATTGATCATTCCATCCTTGGGTGATCTGCTCGACCCGGCCAATATTCTTGACGGCCTGGATGGCATTCTCTTTACCGGCTCCCCGTCCAATATCGAACCCTTTCACTACGATGGTCCGGCCAGCGCGCCCGGGACTGCTCATGATTCTGCACGCGACCAGACCACCCTGCCGTTGCTGCGCGCCGCGATTGCGGCCGGCGTGCCGGTGCTGGGCATCTGCCGTGGCTTTCAGGAAATGAACGTGGCGTTCGGCGGCAGCCTGCACCAGAAGGTTCATGAAGTACCGGGCATGATGGATCACCGCGAAGACGAGACCCAGCCGCTGGAAGTCCAGTACGGCCCGGCGCACGCCGTGGCGATTACCCCCAATGGGGTATTGGCAGGCCTGGGTTTGCCGCCGACGATCCAGGTCAACTCGATTCATAGCCAGGGCGTTGATCGCCTGGCGCCGGGTATGCAGGTCGAAGCGACCGCACCCGATGGGTTGATCGAAGCTTTTTCTTACACGTCGGGCAAGGCTTTTGCTTTAGGAGTGCAATGGCACCCCGAATGGCAGGTAAGCTCTAACCCGCACTACCTCGCGATCTTCCAGGCCTTTGGCTCGGCTTGTCGAAAGCGGGCGATGCAACGCGACGCGGATGCTGCGTCAACCAACGCCTGACCTTTAATGGATGTCAGGAAACACAGCCCAGAGGCATTTATGAGTAACAACCTCGACCAGCTCACCGATTGGTTGAAAGACCACAAGATCACAGAAGTCGAATGCATGATTGGCGACCTCACGGGCATCACCCGGGGCAAGATCTCGCCGACCAACAAGTTCATCGCCGAAAAAGGCATGCGCCTGCCCGAGAGCGTTCTGTTGCAGACCGTGACCGGCGACTATGTCGAAGACGACATCTATTACGAATTGCTCGACCCGGCCGACATCGACATGATCTGCCGCCCCGACCAGAACGCGGTATTCCTGGTGCCTTGGGCCATCGAGCCCACCGCCCAGGTGATCCACGACACCTACGACAAACAAGGCAACCCCATCGAGCTGTCGCCGCGCAACGTGCTCAAGAAGGTACTCAAGCTCTATTCCGACCGGGGCTGGCAGCCGATCGTGGCGCCGGAGATGGAGTTCTACCTGACCAAGCGCTGCGAAGACCCGGACTTCCCGTTGCAACCGCCGATTGGCCGTTCCGGTCGCCCGGAGACGGGCCGTCAATCCTTCTCTATAGAAGCCGCCAACGAATTCGACCCGTTGTTCGAAGACGTCTACGACTGGTGCGAATTGCAGGAGCTGGACCTCGACACGCTGATTCACGAGGACGGCACGGCGCAGATGGAAATCAACTTCCGTCACGGCGATGCTTTGTCCCTGGCCGACCAGATTCTGGTGTTCAAGCGCACCATGCGTGAAGCCGCGCTCAAGCACAACGTGGCCGCCACCTTTATGGCCAAGCCGATGACCGGCGAGCCGGGCAGCGCGATGCACTTGCACCAGAGCATCATCGACATCGCCACCGGCAAGAACGTCTTCTCTAATGAAGACGGGACCATGAGCCAGCTGTTCCTGAACCACATTGGCGGCCTGCAGAAATTCATCCCTGAATTGCTGCCGCTGTTTGCCCCCAACGTGAACTCGTTCCGCCGCTTCCTGCCCGACACCTCGGCGCCGGTTAACGTGGAGTGGGGCGAAGAGAACCGCACCGTGGGCCTGCGTGTACCGGATGCCGGCCCGCAGAACCGCCGTGTCGAAAACCGCCTGCCAGGCGCCGATGCCAACCCGTACCTGGCGATTGCCGCCAGCTTGCTGTGTGGCTACATCGGCATGGTCGAAGGCCATAACCCCAGCGCACCTGTAGTGGGTCGTGGTTACGAGCGCCGCAACCTGCGCCTGCCGTTGACCATCGAAGACGCCCTGGAGCGCATGGAAAACAGCAAGACCATCGAGAAGTACCTGGGGCAGAAATTCATCACAGGCTACGTCGCGGTCAAGCGGGCCGAGCATGAAAACTTCAAGCGCGTGATCAGTTCGTGGGAGCGGGAATTCCTGCTCTTCGCCGTCTGATGCGCCGGGCGCGCGGGGCAACCTGCGCGCCCTTCACCGAAAAGTCTAGGAGACCGGTATGTCCAGCAACAACCCGCAAACCCGTGAATGGCAAGCCTTGAGCAATGATCACCACCTGGCGCCGTTCAGCGACTTCAAGCAATTGAAAGAGAAAGGCCCACGGATCATCACCAAAGCCCACGGCGTTTACCTGTGGGACAGCGAAGGCAACAAGATCCTCGACGGCATGGCCGGCCTGTGGTGCGTGGCGATCGGTTACGGTCGCGATGAACTGGCTGACGCCGCCGCCAAGCAGATGAAAGAATTGCCGTACTACAACCTGTTCTTCCAGACCGCGCACCCGCCGGTGCTGGAGTTGGCCAAAGTCATTGCCGATGTCGCGCCTGCCGGCATGAACCACGTGTTCTTTACCGGTTCCGGCTCCGAAGGCAACGACACCATGCTGCGCATGGTCCGCCACTACTGGGCGGTCAAGGGCCAGCCGAACAAGAAAACCATCATCAGCCGCAAGAATGGCTACCACGGTTCCACCGTGGCCGGCGCGAGCCTGGGCGGCATGACCTATATGCATGAACAGGGCGACCTGCCGATTCCGGGCATCACCCACATCGCCCAGCCGTACTGGTATGGCGAAGGCGGCGACATGAGCCCGGAAGAGTTCGGGATCTGGGCTGCCAACCAGTTGGAAGAAAAGATTCTGGAGCTGGGCGTGGACAACGTCGGGGCCTTTATTGCCGAGCCGATCCAGGGTGCCGGTGGCGTGATCGTGCCGCCTGAGACCTACTGGCCGCGCATCAAGGAAATCCTCGCCAAGTACGACATCCTGTTCGTCGCCGACGAAGTGATCTGCGGTTTTGGCCGCACCGGTGAGTGGTTTGGCAGTGATTTCTACGACCTCAAGCCGCACATGATGACCATCGCCAAAGGCCTGACCTCGGGTTACATCCCCATGGGCGGCCTGATCGTGCACGACGACGTGGTTGCCGTGCTCAACGAAGGCGGCGATTTCAACCACGGCTTCACCTATTCCGGTCACCCGGTGGCCGCCGCCGTGGCCCTGGAAAACATCCGCATCATGCGCGATGAAAAAATCATTAAGCGTGTGCACGAAGAAGCGGCACCGTATTTGCAGAAACGTCTGAGGGAACTGGCTGATCACCCGCTGGTGGGTGAAGTGCGCGGTGTGGGCATGCTCGGGGCGATTGAGCTGGTGCAGGACAAGGCCACGCGCAAACGTTACGAAGGCCGTGGTGTGGGCATGATCTGCCGCACGTTCTGCTTCGAGAATGGCCTGATCATGCGCGCCGTGGGCGACACCATGATCATTTCGCCGCCGCTGGTGATCAGCAACGCGGAAATCGACGAGCTGGTGACCAAGGCTCGCCACTGCCTGGACCTGACTTTGGCGGCATTGCAGGGCTAAGTGCTAGGCTCAGAACGCAGCGGCTTTCGGGCGCTGCATTCTGAGCAGCTATAAATGAGGCTTTGGTTGAAAGCCGGCCTCGGAACTTGCCAGACTGTCGCCCTGTTTTGTTGCCCTTTAGACGGGCCGCTTAACACTGTAAGAACGTGGCCCAAAAAAGAAAAATTGGAGCATCACCAAATGAAGGCATTAGGTTTGAAGAACGCTGGCAAGACCCTCCTCGCCTTGTCCCTGTTGGGCGCAATGGCGGGCGCGGCCCAGGCAGACGATAAAGTCCTGCATGTGTACAACTGGTCCGACTACATTGCACCGGACACCATCGCCAACTTTGAAAAAGAGTCGGGCATCAAGGTGGTGTACGACGTTTTTGACAGCAACGAGACCCTCGAAGCCAAGTTGCTGGCAGGCAAGTCCGGTTACGACATCGTCGTGCCGTCGAACAACTTCCTCGCCAAGCAGATCAAGGCCGGTGTCTATCAGGAGCTGGACAAGTCCAAGCTGACTAACTACGACAACCTGAATAAATCCCTGCTCAAAGCCGTGTCGATCAGCGACCCGGACAACAAGCACGCCTTCCCGTACATGTGGGGCTCGATCGGCATCGGCTACAACCCGGAGAAGGTCAAGGCTGCACTGGGTATCGACAAGATCGACTCGTGGGACGTGCTGCTCAAGCCTGAAAACATCGCCAAGCTGAAAAGCTGTGGTGTGAGCTTCCTTGATTCGCCAACCGAAATGCTCCCGGTGGCACTGCACTACCTGGGCCTGCCGACCGACACCCAGAAGAAAGCTGACCTCAAGCAAGCTGAAGACCTGTTCCTCAAGCTGCGTCCATCGATCGGCTACTTCCACTCGTCCAAGTACATCTCGGACCTGGCCAACGGCAACATCTGCGTAGCCGTGGGTTACTCGGGTGACATCCAGCAGGCCAAGTCCCGCGCGGCTGAAGCCGGTGGCAAGGTCAAAGTGGCCTACGACATTCCGAAAGAAGGCGCCGGCAGCTTCTTCGACATGGTCGCCATCCCTAAAGATGCCGAAAACGTCGACGCAGCCTACAAGTTCATGAACTACCTGCTCAAGCCGGAAGTCATGGCCTCGATCACCAACAGCGTGCGATTCCCGAACGGTAACGAGAAGGCTACCGCACTGGTCGACAAAGACATCACCAGCGACCCGGGCATCTACCCGCCAGCCGATGTGCAGGCCAAGCTCTACGCCATTGCTGACTTGCCGGCTGCAACCCAGCGTGAAATGACACGCAGCTGGACCAAGATCAAATCGGGTAAATAAACGTTGAAACCTGTGGGAGCGGGCTTGCCCGCTCCTGCACAAACCCGTTCACAAAAATTAAATGACAGAAAGTTTTGCCGGATCGGTTTATCGAGGGTAAGTTGCGCGCCGGTTTTGTTGCCGGGCAACAACTTTAAGGCCCAACTATTTAAGAGGACCTCCACTTGCCAATTTCTTTATTTCGCAAAGCCATGCTGGTGGGTGCAGGTATCACGCTGGCTGTGAGCGTGCAGGCCGCACCGACGGTGCATATTTATAACTGGTCGGACTACATTGGCCCGGACACCCTGGCCAACTTTGAAAAGGCGACAGGCATCAAGCCCGTGTATGACGTGTTTGATTCCAACGAAACCCTGGAAGGCAAGTTGCTCGCCGGTCGTACCGGTTACGACGTGGTGGTGCCGTCCAACCATTTTCTCGGCAAGCAGATCAAGGCTGGCGCGTTCCAGAAGCTCGATAAGTCATTGCTGACAAACTATGCCAACCTCGACCCGGCGCTGCTGAAGCGCCTGGAAAAGAACGATCCAGGTAACCAGTATTCCGTGCCGTACCTGTGGGGTACCAACGGCATTGGCTACAACGTCGATAAAGTCAAAGAAGTGCTGGGCGTCGACCATATCGACTCCTGGGCCGTGCTGTTCGAGCCGGAGAACATGAAGAAGCTCGCCACCTGTGGCGTTTCGTTCATGGACTCGGCCGATGAAATGCTGCCGGCGGTGCTCAACTACATGGGCCTGAACCCCAACAGCACCAACCCTGAAGACTACAAGAAGGCCGAAGAGAAGCTGCTCAAAGTGCGGCCCTACGTGACCTATTTCCATTCTTCCAAATACATCTCGGACCTGGCCAACGGCAACATTTGCGTGGCAGCCGGTTTCTCCGGTGATGTGTTCCAGGCCAAGGCCCGTGCGGCCGAGGCTGGCAAAGGCGTGAACATCGCCTACACGATTCCCAAAGAAGGCGGCAATTTGTGGTTTGACGTGCTGGCGATTCCCAAGGACGCCACCAACGTCAAAGAGGCCCACGCCTTCATCAACTATTTACTGCAACCTGAGGTGATCGCTCAGGTCAGTGATCAAGTCGGTTACGCCAACCCTAACCCAGGCGCGGACAAACTGATGGAGCAATCGATACGCACTGACGCAGCGGTTTACCCACCGCAGGCGGTTCTCGACCGGACGTTCGTCAACTTCGAGCTACCCCCGAAAGTGCAACGTTTAATGACCCGTAGCTGGACCAAGGTCAAGACGGGCAAGTAAAGCTCAAACTATCCAAGGTTTTGCCCGTCTTGGGCGAACCTCAAATTTTGTTGGGAGTTTCGTAAATGGCAGTTGCCTCCGGCGCCTATAAGAAAGCCCTCGAGGGCGACCAGACACCGAAAAAGGTGTTGGTCAAAATCGACCGGGTCACGAAGAAGTTCGACGAGACGATTGCCGTGGACGATGTGTCCCTGGAAATCAAAAAAGGCGAGATCTTCGCCTTGCTCGGCGGCTCGGGTTCGGGCAAATCCACCCTGCTGCGCATGCTCGCAGGCTTCGAGCGCCCAACGGAAGGTCGCATCTACCTCGACGGTGTGGACATCACCGACATGCCGCCCTACGAGCGGCCGATCAACATGATGTTCCAGTCCTACGCCTTGTTCCCACACATGACCGTGGCGCAGAACATCGCCTTCGGCCTGCAACAGGACAAGATCCCCAAGGCTGAAGTCGACGCCCGCGTGGCCGAGATGCTCAAGCTGGTGCAGATGAGCCAGTACGCCAAGCGCAAGCCGCACCAACTGTCCGGTGGCCAGCGCCAGCGTGTGGCGTTGGCACGTTCCCTGGCCAAGCGCCCGAAACTGCTGCTGCTCGATGAGCCGATGGGCGCATTGGACAAAAAGCTGCGTTCGCAGATGCAGCTGGAACTGGTGGAAATCATCGAGCGCGTCGGCGTGACTTGCGTGATGGTGACCCACGACCAGGAAGAGGCCATGACCATGGCCGAGCGCATCGCGATCATGCACCTGGGTTGGATCGCGCAGATCGGCAGCCCGATCGACATCTACGAAACCCCAACCAGCCGCCTGGTGTGCGAGTTCATCGGCAACGTGAACATTTTCGACACCCAAGTGGTGGACGACGCCGAAGGCCACGCGGTGCTCAAGTGCCCGGACCTGGACCGCGACATCTACGTGGGCTACGGCATCGCCACCTCGGTGGAAGACAAGTCGGTGACCTACGCGATCCGCCCGGAAAAGCTGCTGGTCACCACCGAAATGCCGACCTGCGAGCACAACTGGTCCAGCGGCAAGGTGCACGACATCGCCTACCTGGGCGGCCATTCGGTGTTCTACGTGGAACTGCCAAGCGGCAAGCTGGTGCAGTCCTTCGTGGCCAACGCCGAACGCCGTGGCCAGCGCCCAACCTGGGGTGACCAGGTGTACGTGTGGTGGGAAGACGACAGCGGCGTGGTACTTCGCTCATGAACATGAAGAAGTTCAAACGCCAACTGCAACGAATAACACCCGGTGGCCGGCATGTGGTCATCGGGATCCCTTTCCTCTGGCTGTTCCTGTTTTTTGCGCTGCCGTTCTTCATCGTCCTGAAGATCAGCTTTGCCGAAGCCGACGTGGCGATCCCGCCTTACACCGAGATCTACACCTTCGTTGAGCAAAAGCTGCAATTGGTGCTCAACCTGGGCAACTACGCGATGCTCGGCGACGATGAGCTGTACATCGCCGCCTACCTGGGCTCGCTGAAGATGGCGTTTTTCAGCACGATCTTGTGCCTGTTGATCGGCTACCCGATGGCCTACGCCATTGCCAGCGCGCGCAAAGAGATGCAGACCGTGCTGGTGCTGCTGATCATGATGCCGACCTGGACCGCGATCCTGATCCGCGTGTATGCGTGGATGGGCATCCTCAGCAACAACGGGTTGCTCAACGGCTTCCTGATGTCCATCGGGCTGATCAACGAGCCGCTGCAGATCCTCAACACCAACATTGCGGTGTATATCGGCGTGGTCTATTCGTACCTGCCGTTCATGATCCTGCCGCTGTACGCCAACCTGGTCAAACATGACCAGAGCCTGCTGGAAGCCGCATCGGACCTGGGTTCGAGCACCTTCAACAGCTTCTGGAAAATCACCGTGCCGCTGTCCAAGAACGGCATCATCGCCGGCTGCATGCTGGTGTTCATTCCGGTAGTGGGCGAGTTCGTGATTCCTGAACTGCTCGGCGGCCCGGAAACCCTGATGATCGGTAAAGTGCTGTGGCAAGAATTCTTCAACAACCGTGACTGGCCGGTGGCGTCTGCCCTGGCGGTGGTGATGCTGGCGATCCTGATCGTGCCGATCATCCTGTTTAACCGCAGCCAAGCCAAAGAGATGGAGGGCAAGATATGAAGCGCTTCAGTTTCTCGAGTTTCATGCTGGTGGCGGGGTTGCTGTTTATCTACCTGCCGATGCTGATCCTGGTGATCTACTCGTTCAACGAATCCAAACTGGTGACGGTGTGGGGCGGTTGGTCGATCAAGTGGTACGTGGGCTTGCTGGACAACACCCAGTTGATGGGCTCGGTGGCGCGCTCGCTGGAAATCGCCTGCTACACCGCCGTTGCGGCGGTGGCATTGGGTACGCTGGCGGCGTTCGTGCTGACCCGTATCAGTCACTTCAAGGGCCGCACGCTGTTCGGCGGCCTGGTGACCGCGCCATTGGTGATGCCCGAGGTGATCACCGGTCTGTCGCTGTTGCTGCTGTTCGTGGCGATGGCGCAGATGATTGGCTGGCCCCAGGAACGTGGCATCGTCACCATCTGGATCGCTCACACAACGTTCTGTGCCGCGTATGTGGCGGTCGTGGTGTCGGCGCGCTTGCGTGAGCTGGACCTGTCGATCGAAGAAGCGGCGATGGACTTGGGCGCTCGGCCATGGAAGGTGTTCTTCCTGATCACCATCCCGATGATCGCGCCGTCCCTGGCAGCGGGCGGCATGATGTCGTTCGCGCTGTCGCTGGACGACCTGGTACTGGCCAGCTTCGTGTCGGGGCCGGGTTCGACTACGTTGCCGATGGAAGTGTTCTCGGCAGTACGTCTGGGGGTTAAACCCGAGATCAACGCCGTGGCCAGTTTGATTCTGCTGGCGGTGTCGCTGGTGACCTTCCTGGTGTGGTTCTTCAGCCGTCGGGCCGAAGAGATGCGCAAGAAGGCGATCCAACAAGCCATCGAAGAAGCGGCGGCGGACGGTTGGCAGCAACCGGACAAGCGCCGGGCGCCTGCGCCGGTCTAACTGGCGCAACACGTAAACAATGTGGGAGCTGGCTTGCCTGCGATAGCGGTGTGTCAGTCGAAGGATGAGTCGACTGACATGGCCTTATCGCAGGCAAGCCAGCTCCCACATTTGATTGCATTTCAAGTCAGCTATGCAGCCCACGGCGACTTGCGAATCACCTCGACAAAATTCATCGGCTTGAACCCCGGCTCCTGATCCACCAGCACATCGGTCTTCACGTTGCCAAACGTGGTCTGCGGGCGATGACGCAAGCCGTCGGCAAACGCGCAGATGATGCATTCCTTGAACCCTTCGCCGCGTGGATGCGCATGCACCACGGCTTCGCGCTGCACGCTGGAAAAGGCGGCGTAGTCCATGCCCAGCACATCCATCTCGACACCAGCGGTCACCAGCGCCACGGTCGGGCGCAAGTGCTGCGGTACACCCGGCGTGGTGTGCAGGGCGATCGACAGCCAGACTTGTTCGATATCGTCATCGCTCAGCCCGTAAGGCTTGAGGAATGCGGCCGCCGCGTTGGCGCCGTCCACTTCGAAACGCTCGTTGTTACTGCGATGGCCTTCGACCAGGCCCAGGTCGTGGAACATCGCGCCGACGTAAAGCAGTTCCGGGTTGTAGGCCAGTTGCTTGCGCTCACCGCTCAACGCACCGAACAGAAACACCCGGCGCGAGTGGTGGTAAAGCAAGTCGGACTCGACGTCGCGGATGTATTCGGTGGTGGCCTTGGCCAGGGCGCTGTCCGGGATCTGGATGCCTGCGATGGAGTTGCTCATGGTCGTTCTCCTCAACAAAGCGCCGGGGGTGGCGCCGATGAGTGAAGTCTGGTCGCGTGCCCGCGATGGGGCTATCGCGGCGAGGGTGCGATGTCGGCCAATGTGGCTCGATATCAAGCCACATGCGGTCAAATGTGGGAGCCGGCTTGCCTGCGATGCTGACGACTCGGTCTGTCAGTTAGACTGAGGGGAGGCCATCGCAGGCAAGCCAGCTCCCACAGGGGTTTATGTTCCTCCAGTAGAAGGTGTGTTGTTCATGGGCAAAACCGTCGCCATCCTGATCTTCCCCGGCGTCCAGTCACTGGACGTGACCGGCCCCATGGATGTGTTCTGCGAGGCCAACCGTTTCCTGCTGCCCGAAGACCATTATCAGCTTGAAGTGATCGGCCTGGGCCACGGTACGATGGCCGCCTCTAACGGCCTTTCATTGCAGGCCCATCGGCATTACCCCGAAGCCCTGCAAGCCTACGACTTGCTGCTGGTCGCTGGTGGCCCTCAGCTGCCCTTCGAGGATTTCGGCGCCCAGTTTGATGATTGGCTGCGCGGTGCCGCCGCCCGCGCACGGCGCTTTGGCTCGATCTGCAATGGCGCCTTCATGCTGGCGCGCGCCGGGTTGCTCGATGGCAAAACCGTCACCACGCACTGGAACGATGCCGCCGACCTGGCGCGCCTGTGCCCCTCGGCCCAGGTGGATGCCGACCGTCTCTACGTGCAGGACGGTAATCTCTACACCTCGGCGGGCGTCACGGCCGGCATCGACCTGTCGCTGTACCTGCTGGCCCAGGATCACGGCCCGGAAGTTGCGCTGAGCGTGGCCAAGCGACTGGTGGTGTTCACCCAGCGCTCGGGCGGGCAGTCGCAGTTCAGCCCGTTCCTCACGCCTCACGCCGAAAGCACTTCGGCGGTGGCGTTGGTGCAGCTTTACGTACTGGCGAACTTGACCGGGGATTTGACCATTGCCGATCTGGCCAAGGCGGCCAACATGAGTGCGCGTAATTTCTCTCGGGTGTTTGCTCGTGAGGCGCGCATAACGCCTGCCGAGTTTGTCGAGCGGGCGCGAGTGGACGCGGCGCGGGTGATGCTCGAAAGCAGCCCCGCACCGCTCAAGACTGTGGCCTATCAATGCGGTTTCCGTGACGCCCAGCACATGCGCAGTGTGTTCAACCGCCGGCTGGGCGTGACGCCGCAACAGTTCCGGCTTAACTTTGCGGCGCCGGTGTGAGCGTGTCGTAGGCTTCCAGCGCGCGCAGCGAATAGATGTACGCAGCACCGGCATTCAGCGAGATGGCGGTGGCCAGGGTGGCGGCAACTTCTTCTCGGGTCGCGCCGGCCTTGATCGCCGCGTCGGCATGCGCGGCGATACAGCCGTCGCAGCGCGTGGTGATGGCCACGGCGATGGAAATCAGCTCACGGGTCTTGGCGTCGAGTACTTGGTTTTCCTCGGCAGCCTCGCCCAGCGCCATGTAGGCTTTGACCATCTTCGGGTTGCTCTTGCCCAGCGCGCCAAAGGTTTTGTTTACGTTAGCAAGCAAGTTGGACCAGTTATTGAACATTGCGGTAACTCCTGAACGGGTTGGGTGTGAAGCCAGTCTGCGCGGTTCAGGTTTGGCGCTTTTGTTCGATCCACTCACCTTTTTGACCGATGCTCGCAAATGAACTCTATCGACACCCTGATTGCGTTGGCCAACCTGCGCGGCAGCCTGGACCTGCGCTGCCAGTTCCAGGGCGCGTGGGCCATGGACCACGAGCCTGAGCCGCTGGGCGTGGCGCCGTATCACATTGTGCTGGCGGGCACCTGCCACGCCGAGTTGTCGGGCGGCCAGCAGGTGACGCTGGAGGAGGGCGACATCCTGTTGATGCCCGGTGGCGCGACGCACCTGGTACGCAGCCAGGGCGCGCGGGTCAAGCCGGTGGCGCAGACCGTCATCGAGGGCGGCCTGTTGCCGATCCACCGCCTGGGAGGAGAGCAGCCGGACGTGGATATGCTCTGCGGCAACTTTCACTACAACCGCCAGTCGTTGTTGTTCAGTGCGTTGCCGGACTACCTGGTGGTGTCCAGCCGTGAGTGGCAGGGCGATGGGCAGTTGGCCGCGTTGATTGCTTTACTGCGCAGCGAAGCGGACGGCCAGCAACTGGGCGCACGCTCGTTTATCGACGCGCTGTCGTCGGCCTTGTTCACTCTGATCCTGCGCACCTGGCTGACCCGCCAGGCGCCGGTGGCGGGCACCTTCGCTTTGCTCGCCGACAAGCGCCTGAGCAAAGCCTGGCAGGCGATGCTGGCCGAGCCCGGCCATGAGTGGACCATCGACAGCCTGGCGGCAGCCGCCACCATGTCGCGGGCCACCTTCATGCGGGCGTTTGTGAAAGTCGCGGGCGTGTCGCCGTGGGTGCTGCTGACGCAGCTGCGCATGGAGCTGGCATTCAACCTGCTGCGCCAGTCGCGCCTGAGCCTGCTGGATATCGCGGCGCAGGTGGGTTACCAGTCCCAGGCGGCGTTCAGCAAGAAGTTCAAGGAAACCTATGGCGAGGCGCCGGGGCGGATGCGGGCGAACACAGACTAACTGCGATAGCATCAACTCGGTCTGCCTGATGGACCGAGTTGATGCTATCGCAGGCAAGCCAGCTCCCACACAAGCCAGCTCCCACATTGATCGGGTTTACAGGCTGTTACCGGGCAGGCAACAGCTTCAGCGTGCCACGGGTATTCGCCGTCACCTCTTCCTCACTGAAATGCGCCTGCTCGTACCCACCCTCGATATAGGTTTCCGCCTGGTCGCCATAGTGCGAGTCAAACGGCACCCCGCTTTGCCCCACGGGGTTGATGGTCAATGCATGGGCCGGGTCGGCAAAGTCGATCAGGCGCCGGGTCGACGGGCCATAGGTCACGGGCCACGGCGCAGGGCCGATCATGGCCGATTGGTTATTCGGAACTTCGTGGGTGCCGGGCGCCGGGAATGGGCCGACGTTGAAAATCTTGTCCAGTGGCTTCTGCATGCCCAACGGATGCCCATGGGTCAGGGTATGGGCCTTGCCCCACTGCCATTGCGACGGGTCATCGCCAAAGGTGGCCTTGAGGTGCGCGAGGCTGTTGTCCCAGGCGAGTTTTACCGTGTCCGCGCGCTTGCCGTTCCACCATGGCGAGTCCGCCGAGGCGGCCAGGCGTGGCAGTACGGCGTCGATCACCCGCGTGGTGATCAGGGTTTTGAACATCGCGTCGCCCAGTTTCGGGTGGAAGGCCGCGTCGGTGAGGTTGAACAGAAACTGGTTGAACAGCGTGGCGCTGGTGGAGTCCAGCGGGTAGTCGCCTTTCCAGCTTGCAAGCTGCTCCACCAGTTTCAACTGTGCCGGGTCCTTGACCACTTCACGCAGCACCGGCAACAGCGGCGCCAATAAGCGTGGGCCGTAGGCGGTGGTGGTGCCCAATTGCAAGGCCTGGCTGTTGTTCACGTCCCACTTCACGCTTTTGTCGCTCAACTGCGTGTTCAACTGCTGGCCGCGGTCGGCGAGGTTGTAGTAACCAGGAATCTCCATGCCAGTGGGCGAGGCCGGCTGGGCGTTGGCCGACACCACATAGCCACGGGCCGGGTTTTCTTCCTGTGGGTTGGCGCTGAACGGGTAGAAGCCCAGCTTGTCGGCTTGGGCGGTGCTGCCGTCGAGAATGAATGCCGGGTTCACGCCGGCCGGGCGGATTGGCAACTGCGCCGCCGCCCACCAGCCGATATCGCCCTTGGCATTGGCCCACACGATATTCAGGCCCGGCGCTGAAACCTTGGCAGCGGCGGCGCGCACTTTGGCCAGGGTGTCGGCGCGGTTGAGTTCGTAGAAACCTTCGAGGATCGGGTTTTCGGTGTCGAGGAACGCCCACCACATGGCAATCGGCGTGCTGCCGGCATTCTCGCCCAGCACGTCATTGATGATCGGACCGTGGGGCGACTGACGCAGGGTGAGCGTCACCGGCGCCTGGCCCTTGACCGCAATCTGCTGTTCACTGCTGGTCATGTTGACCCATTGGCCGTGGTACCAGACCTGGTTGGGGTTGTCCGGGTTGACCTTTTCGGCGATCAGGTCGAGGTCATCGTTCTGGAACATGGTCAGGCTCCAGCCGAAATCCAGGTTATGTCCCAGGAACGCCACCGGCACCAGTGCGTTGTGATAGCCGTACAGCTCAAAACCCGGCGCCGACAATTGCGCCTCGTACCACACCGACGGCACCGAGAAACGGATATGCGGGTCACCGGCCAGCAACGGTTTGCCGCTTTTGGTGCGGCTGCCGCTGATGGCCCAGGCGTTGCTGCCTTCGAACTGCGGCAAGCCATTGTCAGCCAGGGCCTTATCGCTCAATGCGGCGAGGGCGCCAAGGGATTTCCAGTCACTGGCGGCCAGGTTGAGGGCGCCCTTGGGTTGCCAGTCGAGGTCGAAGACTTTCAGGTAGTCGCTGCCGAGCTGGTCGCGCACGTAAGTCAGCAGCGGCTCGGTACGAAACGCGGCCGCAAAGCTGTAGGCCATATACCCGGCAACACTGATGGTGTCCTCGGCGGTAAACCGTCGTTTAGGAATGCCCAGCACGTCAAACTCCACGGGGCTGGCGTGGCTGTCCTGATATTGGTTGATGCCATCCAGGTAGGCTTGCAAGGCCTTCCAGGCTGCCGAGTCGTGGTCCATGTGCTCGACGTAACTCAAGGCGCGCTCGCGAATGCGCAGGCTGCGAAACAGCTTGTCGGTCTCCAGCACCTTCGGCCCCAGCACCTCGGCCAGCTCGCCACGGGCCAGGCGCCGCATGATTTCCATCTGGAACAGCCGGTCCTGGGCATGCACATAGCCCAGGGCGCGGTACAGGTCGGTCTCGTTCTCGGCGCGAATGTGCGGCACGCCACGGTCGTCATAGCGCACCGTGACCGCGCCTTGCAGGTTGGCCAGTGTCTCGGTGCCCTGGCGGGTCGGTTGCTTGCTGTACACATACCAGCCGGCGCCGGCCAAGAGGGCGGCAATCAGGATAGCGAGCACGGTCAGGCTGCGTTTCATGGACGGTCCTTGAGTCAGTCACCTTGAAGGTCAACGGAGTCTAATCGGTTTGGCGAGAACTGCGGGAAATGCTGATATGCCGCAGCGACAGCCGAGGTTCAAGTGCCGAATGTGTCGAATACGCTACTATTGCGCCGGTCATCTTTGAGCTTTTTTCCATGACTTGCGCCACGCAACCTACCCCAGACTCCAGCCGCCCCGAGGTTGCCTACGCGTGCTGCCTGGAAGCGCCCTCGTTGATCGGCCGGTTTTTGCAGCTCCCGCCGGAGGGCTTTGACGCCCGGCTGTCCGCCCAGGGCCTGCCGTACTTCTTCACGCCATTTGACCTGCTGACGACGGCTGAAGACGAGTTCGTGAACCGTGTGCGCGGCTGGCCCGGGTTTGGTCTTTGGAATGCGTGGCTGCGTATCGACAGCTGCTTTGTCGGCACCACGGTCAGCGAATATTCGCCATTGCCCCGCAACGTGCCACCCCAGGACCTCGCGCAGTGGCTGCAAGAAGAGTGCGCGCCGCAGCGCAAACTCACAGTCGTCAAAGATCTGCCCTGTGACTCGCCGCTGCTCAGCGATGCAGACAACCGCTACGCCCAAGCCTTGATCGAGGACTGTACCCGGCGCGGCTTTATCTGCCTCGAAGGCCAGGCGCTGGCCTATGTGCCGATCAACTTCAGCACCATCGACGAGTACCTGGCGCGTTTGTCCCACAGCCGTCGACGCAATATCCGACGCAAACTGCGCAGCCGCGAGGCGTTGCGGGTGGAAGTCCTGGACACTGGCGATGCGCGCTTCAACGATGAGGCGTGGCTTGCGCAGTTGTACAGCCTGTACAAGGCGGTGTACGACCAGAGCGAGATTCACTTTGACCTGCTGACCCCGGCGTTTTTCCGCAGCTTGTTGCAGGACGCCGCCAGCAACGGGCGGGTGTTCTGCTACTGGCACTGCGACGAACTGATCGGCTACAACCTGTGCTACGTAGAGGGCGACAAGCTGCTCGACAAGTACATCGGGCTCAACTACCCACAAGCGTTGGAATTCAACCTGTACTTCGTCAGCTGGTTTGTGAACCTGGAATACGCCGTGGCCAATGGGCTGAAATTTTATGTGGCGGGTTGGACCGACCCGCAGGTCAAGGCCAGCCTCGGCGCCGACTTTACCTTCACCCGTCATCTGGTCTGGATCCGCAACCCGCTGCTGCGCAAGCTCGGCAACCGTTTCCGTCATCACTTTGAAAGCGATGCACAGTGGCAGCAGGAGAAACCCGAATGAGCCAGGACCGCGCGCCGCTGATCCTCGATTTCGACAGTGCCGTGAGTGATATTCCCGGCGCGATCACCTTGCCCATGCAGGCCTGGCAGGAAAAAATCCGCTTCGGTTGCCGCTGGGCGCAGTTCAAGGAGCTGGAAACCGCCCTGCACGCGCAGATGCCCAGCGATTACGGCTGTGTGTTCACCGGCAGCGGCGATTATCACCACCTCAGCCAGCTGCTGTTGAACCGCCTGCCGACGCAGCAGAAATTCCAACTGATCATTTGCGACAACCACCCTGACAACATGCGCTACCCGTTCGGCATCCATTGTGGCTCATGGGTTTACTGGGCCAGCCGTTTGCCACAGGTCGAGCATGTGCATGTGTTGGGCATCGGTTCCCAGGATATCGGCCTGGGCCATGCCTGGGAGAATCACTGGTCGCCGCTGCTCAAGCGCAAGCTGACTTACTGGAACGTCAACGTCGACACGCGCTGGATGAACTGGATCGGCGCCGGGCGCAGCAACCGTGCGTTCGGCAACGCCGATGAGCTGATGCGTGCGTTCCTCGCGCAGTTCGACCGTTCACTGCCGGTTTACCTGTCCATCGACAAAGACGTGCTGAGCCCCGAAGTGGTCAACACCAATTGGGACCAGGGCGAGTTTCTGGAGCAGCATTTGAACGACCTGATCGACGCTTGCCAGGGCCGGATCATCGGAGCGGACATCACCGGCGATGTCTCGGCTTACCACTATGAGAGCAAGTTCAAACGCTGGTTGAGTGCCTCCGATGGCCAGGAAGAACTGCCGCCGGCGCAGGTGCAGATCTGGCAACAGCAGCAGAACGAGCTGAATGGCCGGCTGGTGGCGCGTATCAATCAGGGGTGGCGACAATAGCTTTTAGCTGGGCGAATACGCGTTCGAAGTGTTCGTCCGTCAGCCAATGGCTGTTGCTGATCGACAGTGTGCGGCTGGCAAATGCCTGGGCCTGGCTAATGTCGCCGCCCGGTTGCAGCAAAGGGGCGACGGCGGGGTAGTCCGGCAAGGTGTGGATAAACAGGCGCGTCACGCCCAGCCCGGCCGTCCACAATTTCGCCATGGCGGCATCACGCGCCTGTGCAGACGGCATCAGCACCATCAAAAACGGCCAGGTGCCTTGCTGCCCCAGCCGGTCCATGATCACCGCGACGCCGGGTAAGTCATTCAAGCGCGCCGCCCGGCGTAAGGCGCGGGTACGGCCTTGTTGCAAGTAGTCGGGCAAGCGCGCCAGTGCGGCGGCACCGACCTTTTGCCGATAACCGCCGAGGCGGTGCAGCGGGATATCGTTGACCGAAAAATCATCACCCACGGCGGCCACTTCATCACCCTGTGCCAGCGCCGTGCGCAACGCCTTGCCATACACGTAGTGCAAGCCGCGCGGTTGGTAAAGCAGCGCGTAACCCCAGAGTTCGGCACTGCGTTGCAGCTCCCAGCGCAGGCTCAAGGGCAGGTCCTGCGCGCACTGGCGGTGCAATGCCTGATGCAGCACCGGGTCGCGGCTGAACAGCACGCCGCCTTCGGCCGTGGTCAGGCCTTTGCCCAGCGCCAGGCTGAAAAACCCCACATCGCCTTTGAGCCCGACGCTGCGGCCATCGTCGAGGGCGCCGAGGGCTTGTGCGGCGTCTTCGATGACGGCGGCACCGACTGATTCGGCAATACGCTTGGCGGCGTCCACATCCGCCACGCGCCCGGCCAGGTGGGTGACCACCACGGCCAGGGTACTGTCGTCGCACAGCTGCTTGAGGTGTTGCTCGTCGAGGTCAATGCTGCCGGGCTGCAAATCACAGGGCACCACACGCAACGGCGGGCAGTAATGCGCGGCCAATGCCACCAGCGGGCAGGTGTACGCCGGCACAATCAGCCGGGTGCGGCCGGGCATGCGTTGCTGCAACACGCGCAGGGCGATGATCAGCGCGGCGGTGCCGGAGCAGGGCAGTGCAGGCCGTGGAATCGAAAACTGGCGGGCCAGCGACTGGGCGAGGTCGCCCGATAAACTGAGCAAATCCCGCCCGCGCAAGGGCAGGCCGGCGGTGGGCGGGATTTCTTTGTTCATGACACCAGAGGCTGCGAAGGTTCGGCCTCGACGGTTTTGCTCTCTTTGTCTTCACTGCGCGCCAGGCACAGGATGCCCGCGATGATCAGTGCGCCGCCGATGATTTTCGGCCAGGTCAGGGTGTCATCGAACAGCCAGACCGAGATCAGCGTCACGCTGATCAACTCCAGGTGCGAGGCCGCAAACGCCGGGCCTACCGGCGCGTATTTGAGCAAGGTCATCCAGGTAAAAAACGCGCCGATATAGCCGACAAAGGCGCCGTAGATCCACGGTGCGCCAAACACCCGGGCCAGCCACGCGACGTCCATGGTCAACGGTTCAGCATGCACTGAGGCAAACTTGAAACTGACCTGCGCCAAGGTGTCGAAAATGATCAGCGCGAGAAAACCCAGGATATAAAAACGTTTCATCATTCAAACCCTACGACGGTCACGCCACAGGCGATCAGCATGATGCCGATCAACCGCCATTTGCTCAGGCTTTCCTTGAACAGGAAACGCCCGGCAATCATGATCACCACGATGTTGATCGAACCCAGCATCACGCCGACCGACAACGGCACCAGCGTCAGGAACGCCAGCCACAACACGAATTCGAAGACATAGCAGATCACCCCCAGCCAGATCCACGGGCGCTTGAGCATGTGTTTCCAGTGGGCGAGGCCGTCATGCTCGGCGCTGGCCGAGGCGGCGGCTTTGAACGCCAGTTGGCCGGACGTATCGACGATAACGTTGAGCATCCAGAGGATGATGGTTAACTGGCTCATGGAGTCTCGCGTATGCTTGCAATGTCACTGGACGCTTACAATACAGGAGCCTGCCGGCCAGGTTATCGGAGTTTGCCGGTCAAACAGCCAGCGTTCAGTTTGACGCCTTGCTCCACTGGCAGTAGCAGCCCACCGCCAGGGTGTGGGTGGCATCGACTTCGCGCCCGGCCTCCAGGGCTTTGAGGATAGGCTCGATAAAGCTGTTGCTCGAATTGCACGTCAGCCCTTCGCTGTACGGCCCGAAGTACGCGAGTTTGCCGCTGCGATCCCAAATGCCTACGGCCGGAGTCGCCGGCACTTGGTCGGCGCCGAGCAGGGCATTGAGCGGTTTCATTTTGCGCAAATTGTCGGGCAGTTGGCCGTGGCTGCCGGCTTTTTGCAGGGCATAGAACTCGACGCCCTGGGGAGCGTATTGCTCGATCAGTTCGCCCAGGTGCTGCTGGTTGCCGACGTTGCAGGGGCAGGCCGGGTCCCAGAAGTGCACCAGGCGAATCGGGCCTGGGCCTGCCAGTTCGGCGGGCAGGCGCAGGGCATCACCGGAAAACACCGCGGTGTGTTCGCTGAATGCGCGCAAATAGCGGCCCTGGAACCAGTCATAAGCCGCCCACAGCACGCCGGCGCAGATGACCAACAGCAGGCCGGCAAACAAGGCGGAGCGGTAGGGTTGTCGCATTCGGAACTATCCTCGAAGGTCGCGTAGCTTGCCATGCTTGCCCTGACAGATGAATATCGCAGCTCGATATTCATCTTCACCGTCAGTCTGGAAGCCTTTATGCCTGTGAGTTTTGACCCCGATCATCTGCGCGAGAGCTTGCGGCCACTGGTGGATGCGCAACCGCTCAGCGCCGAGGCGCGGGTCTACCAGCGTTTCTATGGGCTGGACCTGGCGGCGCGCAAAGTACCCGTCGTGAGCCGTTTGGGCCGTTTTGAAGTGGATGGCTTCCAGGTGGTAGCGCAGGTGTGGTGGCCGTCTGCGCCGGTGGCGACAATGTTCATGTACCACGGCTTCTACGACCATATGGGCCTGTACCGGCATGTGGTGGACTGGGCGCTGGATCAAGGTTTTGTGGTGATCGCCTGCGACTTGCCGGGCCACGGTCTTTCCAGTGGCGAGCGCGCCAGCATTGACGATTTTGCGGTGTACCAGGACGTGGTGCAGGCGCTGTTTGCGCAGGCCCACAGCTTGCAACTGCCGCAACCGTGGCACCTGTTCGGGCAAAGCACCGGCGGCGCGGTGGTGGTGGACCATTTGCTCAACCACGGCGCCGACAGCCCGGCCCAGGGCAAGACCTTCCTGCTCTCGCCCCTGGTACGGCCGCGTGCATGGGGTTGGTCGCAGGTCAGCTATTACCTGCTGCGCCCGTTCGTCAACGGCATTGCGCGGCGGTTCAGCGAGAACACCCACGATCCTGAATTCAAACCCTTTCTGGAAGCCGACCCGTTGCAGCCGCGCCAACTGCCGACCGCGTGGGTGGGCGCGCTGGCGCGTTGGATCAAACGCATCGAAGCTGCGCCGCAAAGCCCACGGCGGCCGGTGATCGTGCAGGGAGAGGAAGATATGACGGTGGACTGGCAGCACAACTTGCAGGTGCTGCGGAGCAAGTTCGACCAGCCGCAGGTGCTGATGCTGCCGCGTGGTCGGCATCACTTGGCCAATGAGATTCCCGAGATTCGCGAAGAGTACTTCAAATTCCTGACGGATCATCTGAAGTAACACCGTTCAAATGTGGGCGCTGGCTTGCCTGCGATAGCGGTGTTAACTGACACGCCGCCATTGCAGGCAAGCCAGCTCCCACACAAGCCTGTTTCCACATTACTTATTGCGTCAGGCTGGAAGTGCTTTGACCTACTGCAAGTCCGGCGCGAATCGCGGCCAGCGCCGCCTTGTAATACGCCCGACCTTCAGGTGACTCCGCAAACGTGGCGAATTCTTCCAGTTCCGGGTCGGACAAATCTCGGTAGACGTACAGCAGCGTGTTGTTCAGGTCATTGCCGATCTGCTGCATCAGCCGCTCACGTTGGCCGTTCAACATGCCTTGCGCCTGACCGCCGCCCAACAGGCCGGGAATCATCTGGCTCAAACTGTCGGCTGCTACGCCGGCAATCGCCAGGCTGACTTCTGCGCCGGCTTCACGGGCCGGCAGCGCCTGGGCCAGGTGGCCGATGATCAGGCTGCGGGTGGCGTCGGCTTCGATGTGCGGCAGGCCCTTGGCATTTTTTGCCAACTGGTCGCGGCGCGTGGCCAGCAATTCAGCTGCAACGATTTTGCGACCCAACGGCGACTGGAAAAACGCCAGGGCAGGTTTCGGGTCCGCCAGGTTTTTGCGCAATTGCGCCTCGGCCCGCTGGTCCACGGCCTGGGCGGCGAAGCGTTTATTGCTGTTATCCACCAGCGCCTGGTACACCGCCGGCGGCAGGCTATTGCGATAGCGTTGCTGTGCGGCACTCAGGGCGTCATTAAAATGCGCACGTTGTTCGGCCCAGCCGGCGACCTTGTACAACTGGTCATGGCCGTCTGCCCAGGCGGGCAAAACGCAGAACATCAGCAAGGAAAAAAACAAACGACGCATAGGGACTCCTGTCAGTCGGCCACTATTGTCCGTGTCGGGCGTAGGATTTGTCGAGAAATCCTATCAGTCACCTGACTAAAGTGTGTTCAGACGCTCGGCGGCTCTGTCGGATTCATAGGCGTATGGATACTATGCGCGCCATGCAAATATCCCTCGATCATCCGCTGCTGCAACGCATTGTCGACGACCTGGCCGAAAAAGGTTGGTCGCAGCAGAACGGCTTCCTGCCCCAGGCTCTGACCCTGGAGTTGGCGGCTGAGTGCCGTAAACGTGCGGCTGAGGGTGAATTGGCCCCGGCGGCTGTAGGACGCGGCCCGGCGCAGGAGATACGCGAGGGTATTCGCGGCGACCATATCCAGTGGCTGGAGGAGGGCGACGCCGCTGTCTGCGAGAGCTACATGAGCGTGATGGACAGCCTGCGCCTGGCCATGAACCGCAGCCTGTTCCTGGGCCTGGAAGATTTCGAAAGCCACTTCGCGATGTACCCGCCAGGGGCGTTTTACCTCAAGCACCTGGACCGTTTTCGCGACGATGACCGGCGCATGGTCTCGGCAGTGGTCTATTTGAATGACGCCTGGTTACCTGAGCATGGCGGCCAGTTGCGCATGTACCTCAAGGGCGGCGTGGAATACGATGTGGTGCCCACCGGCGGTAGCCTGGTGGTGTTTCTGTCCGGGGAGGTGCCCCACGAAGTCCTGCCCGCCACGCGCGAACGCCTGTCCCTGACCGGCTGGTTTCGCCGACGCGGTAACGAGCCGTTTTAACCATGCAAAAGATTCTGATCAGCCGCTGCCTGCTCGGGCACAAGGTGCGCTACGACGGTGGCGCCAGCGGCCCCTTCGATCAATTGGCGGCCTGGCAGGCCGAAGGCCGGGTGGTTGCGATTTGCCCGGAAGTATCAGGCGGTTTGCCGACACCGCGTCCCTCCGCCGAGATCCCGGGCGGGCAGGGCATTGATGTGTGGGAAGGGCGTGCGCAAGTGCTGACGGCCGAGGGCGAAGACTTCAGCGCCGCCTTCCTCGACGGCGCCCGCCAGGCACTGGCGTTGGCGCAGCGGCATAACATCCGCATCGCGATTCTCAAGGCCAATAGCCCGTCCTGCGGCAATCTGCTGACCTATGACGGCACCTTCAGCGGCGTGAAGGTCAGCGGCGAGGGCGTGACGGCGGCGCTGCTCAAGCGCCATGGCGTGCGGGTGTTCAGTGAGCTGGAGTTGCCTGAGGCGGCAATTGCCCTGGCACAACTTTGAGGTTCAACCCAGATCAAATGTGGGAGCTGGCTCCCACACAAGCCAGCTCCCACATCGACGGTGTTTCACTCAGGTGCAAACCACTTCTGCGTCAGCGCCTTCAAGCGACCATCGGCCTTCACCCGCTGTAATGCATTGTCCAGGCTGCTTTTGAATGCCGGGTTGCCTTTTTGGAATGGAATGGCCAGCTCAGGTGTTTGCTTATAGGCCTCACTGAAATCGAACCGATCCTGCAGCGCGGCAGTCATAGCGATATGGTTGATGGCCACGTCGAACTTGCCGCTTTCCACACCCGGCAACAGGTCGGCGTCATCGACAGTGATGAACGAGGGGCGAACCTCCATTTCCTTGGCTAATTGTTCACCCAGCTCCACTTCAAAACCGGTTAGCTTGTCACCGTCCTTGAAGTTGTACGGCGGGGTGTTGGCCTCCAGGGCGATGCGCAGTTCGCCGCGATCAAACACGTCATCGATCAGTTCGGCGTGAGCCAGTGGGCTCAACAGGGGCAGTAAAAGTACAAGGCCAGGCACAAAGCGCATGGTCGCTCCTAAAGAATTTGTGCGTGCGAGGCGCCATTGAGCATCGCTTGCTATGGTGTTGAGTGCCTTGGACAGCAATTTGTCGCGAAGTTGTCATAACCCTACAGATTTCACCGTAAAACTGGAGAAGCGAATGAAAGCCCTTTTGTCCCGTGCAACCCTGGCCAGCCTCTTGCTGGGTGCTTCGATGTTGGCCACAGCCGCTGACGGTATCCCGCGCAGCGCACCACCGGAAGGCGCCAAAGTCTTTATCGTGTCGCCAAAAGACGGCGCCACCGTCGATAAAACCTTCACTGTGAAGTTCGGTATGGAAGGCCTGAAACTGGCGCCAGCGACCAGCCAGGACCCAGGCACCGGCCACCACCACCTGCTGATCGACCAGAAAGAACTGCCGGACGCCAGTGTGCCGATCCCGGCCACCGACACCGTGATCCACTACGGCAAGGCCCAGACCGAGACCGAGCTGACCCTCACCCCAGGCAAGCACACCTTGCAACTGGTAGCTGGCGACAAACTGCACATGCAGTTCAACCCGACTGTAGCCTCGAAAGTCATCACGGTTAACGTCAAGTAAGATTTGTTCAGACAAAAAAAGGGAGCCCGAAAGGCTCCCTTTTTTGTGCAGCGTTCAAAGCGTTAGAACAACACGCGGCTACGAATGGTGCCGTTGATGTGCTGCAGCTTCTCTTGCGCCAGGTCCGAGTACTCGGCGTCGACGTCGATCACCACGTAGCCAACCTTCTCGTTGGTCTGCAGGAACTGACCTGAGATGTTGATGCCGTTTTCTGCGAAGACCTTGTTGATCTCCATCATCACGCCAGGGATGTTCTGGTGGATGTGCAGCAGACGGTGCTTGCCAGGGTGAGCCGGCAGCGCCACTTCGGGGAAGTTGACCGAAGACACCGAGGTACCGTTGTCGCTGTACTTGACCAGCTTTTCCGACACTTCCAGGCCGATGTTGGCCTGAGCTTCAGCGGTGGAGCCGCCGATGTGCGGAGTCAGGATCACGTTGTCCAGGCCACGCAGCGGGCTTTCGAAGATGTCGTCGTTAGAGCGTGGCTCTACCGGGAACACGTCGATAGCGGCGCCGATCAGGTGCTTGTCCTTGATCGCGTCGGCCAGGGCGTCCAGCTTAACCACGGTGCCGCGTGCCGCGTTGATCAGGATGCCGCCCTTCTTGATGGCGCGGATTTCCTTCTCGCCGATCATCCACTGGGTTTCAGCGGTTTCCGGTACGTGCAGGGTGACGATGTCGGACATGCCCAGCAGCTCGGTCAGGCTCGCCACTTGGGTGGCGTTGCCCAATGGCAGCTTGGTCAGGGTGTCGTAGAAGAACACCTGCATCCCCAAGCCTTCGGCCAGCACCGACAACTGCGTGCCGATCGAGCCGTAACCGACGATACCCAGCTTTTTGCCACGGATTTCGAAGGAGTTGGCCGCGCTTTTGATCCAGCCGCCACGGTGGCAGGAAGCGTTTTTCTCAGGAATGCCGCGCAGCAGCAGGATCGCCTCGGCCAGCACCAGCTCAGCAACGGAACGGGTGTTGGAGTACGGTGCGTTAAACACCGCGATACCGCGCTCGCGCGCAGCGTTAAGGTCGACCTGGTTGGTGCCGATGCAGAAACAGCCGACAGCCACGAGTTTCTTGGCGTGGTCGAAGATCTCTTCGGTCAGCTGAGTGCGGGAGCGAATGCCGATAAAGTGCGCGTCGGCGATCTTTTCCTTTAACTGGGCTTCCGGCAGAGAACTGGTGATGTACTCAATGCTGGAGTACCCAGCGGCTTTCAGTACGTCGACAGCCGATGGGTGGACGCCTTCCAGAAGAAGGAACTTGATCTTGCTCTTATCGAGAGAAGTCTTGCTCATCTGCGTAAACCTGTATCCCGGAGAAAAATGGCAGGGAATCGAGCAGTTAGTGCCTTGAATCAGTGCACAAGAGCTGACCCGGACGGCAGGAAAGCCGTCACCGCAGAACGCCCTTGGGCTCTGTCCTGCGGGGGCGGTATGCTAGCATACGTGCCCCGCTAAACACCCATTCCTGCGACGTGAAGCGTTCTCAGGATGACCATGAATTGTTCGAGAGTTCCGTCGATGACCCATCCTGCCCTGATTGATGAGCTGAAGACCCTGGTTGAGCCTGGCAAAGTGCTGACCGATGCAGACTCCCTGGAGGCTTACGGCAAGGATTGGACCAAGCACTTCGCCCCCGCGCCGACCGCTATCGTCTTTCCCAAGACCATCGAGCAGGTCCAAGCCATCGTCCGTTGGGCCAATGAACACAAGGTGGCGCTGGTGCCATCGGGTGGTCGTACCGGTTTGTCGGCCGCTGCGGTGGCGGCCAATGGCGAAGTGGTCGTCTCATTCGACTACATGAACCAGATTCTCGACGTGAACCTCACCGACCGCACCGCCGTGTGCCAGCCGGGTGTGGTCACCAAGCAATTGCAGAACGTCGCCGAAGAAAAAGGCCTGTACTACCCGGTGGACTTCGCTTCGTCGGGTTCGAGCCAGATCGGCGGCAACATCGGCACCAATGCCGGCGGGATCAAGGTGATTCGCTACGGCATGACCCGCAACTGGGTGGCCGGCATGAAAGTCGTCACCGGCAAGGGTGACGTGCTGGAACTGAACCGCGACCTGATCAAGAACGCCACCGGCTACGACATGCGCCAGCTGTTTATCGGTGCCGAAGGGACGTTGGGCTTTGTGGTCGAAGCCACCATGCGCCTGGACCGTGCGCCGAAAAATCTCACCGCGATGGTGCTCGGTACCACCGATTTCGATTCGATCATGCCGGTATTGCACGCGTTCCAGAGCAAGCTGGACCTGACCGCCTTCGAATTTTTCTCCGACAAAGCCCTGGCCAAGGTCATGGGCCGTGGCGATGTGCCAGCTCCCTTTGAAACCGAGTGCCCGTTCTACGCGCTGCTGGAATTCGAAGCCACCACCGAAGAAGTTGCCAACCACGCCCTGGAAACCTTCGAGCACTGCGTAGAGCAGGGCTGGGTGCTGGACGGCGTGATGAGCCAGAGCGAAACCCAGCTGCACAACCTGTGGAAACTGCGCGAGTACATCTCCGAGACCATTTCCCACTGGACGCCGTACAAGAACGACATTTCGGTAACTGTCTCCAAAGTGCCAGCGTTCTTGAAGGAAATTGATGCGATCGTCGGCGAACACTACCCGGACTTCGAAATCGTCTGGTTCGGCCATATCGGCGACGGCAACCTGCACCTGAACATCCTCAAGCCAGAAAACCTGAGCAAGGATGAGTTCTTCGCCAAGTGCGCCACCGTGAACAAGTGGGTGTTCGAGACCGTCCAGAAGTACAACGGCTCAATCTCTGCCGAACACGGCGTGGGCATGACCAAGCGCGATTACCTGACCTACAGCCGTTCCCCGGTTGAAATCGAATACATGAAAGCAGTGAAAGCGGTGTTCGACCCGAACGGGATCATGAACCCTGGCAAGATCTTCGCTGTTTAACCGCCCTGAAGGAGTCGTTTCATGAGCTACCAGCACAAGTATGTCGACGGCACCAACATCCACTTTCCCTTGGGCAAAGTGGTGTGCATCGGGCGTAACTACGCCGAACACGCCAAGGAACTGGACAACCCGGTGCCGACCGAGCCGTTGCTGTTCATCAAGCCGGGCAGTTGCGTGGTCGCGCTGGAAGGCGGTTTCGCCATTCCGACCGAGCGCGGTTCGGTGCACTACGAAGCGGAAATTGCGGTGTTGATCGGCAAACCGTTGTCGACCAAGCCCAGCCGTGAAGAAGTGCTGGATGCCATCTCCGGCTTCGCTCCGGCCCTGGATTTGACCCTGCGCGATAAGCAAGCCGAGCTGAAAGCCAAGGGCTTGCCGTGGGAAATCGCCAAGTCTTTTGACGGCGCCGCCGTGATTGCCCCCTTTGTGGTCAGCAGCACCTTTGCCGACGTGACCGACATCGGCATTCGCCTGACCATCAACGGCGAAGTGCGCCAGGACGGCAATAGCTCGCAGATGCTCAACCCGATCGTCCCGATGATCCAGCACATGGCCGGCTGCTTCTCGCTGCAGGCGGGTGATGTGATCCTCACCGGCACTCCAGCCGGTGTAGGCCCGTTGAATGTGGGCGATGAGCTGGTGCTGGAATTGGGTGGCGGTAGCCGTTTCGAAAGCGTCGTTCGCTAAAGGCTGCATGCAATCAACTGTGGGAGCTGGCTTGCCTGCGATAGCCTCGCCTCGGTCTAACTGAAAGACCGAGTCGTCTGCATCGCAGGCAAGCCAGCTCCCACACAAATCCCCACACTGGTTTACGCGCGCTTGGTTTTGCATTTTTTTCACACGCCATCCGGATAATCCCCAGCCTCCTGCGCGCGGGCCTGTTGATCCTGTGCTATCACCTAAAGCTGACTCTGCGGAAAAGCGCTCAATGGCCGTGTCCCTGCCTACCCTCACTTCCAAGCCCCGTTCACGTTTTGCCCTGCGCTGGTATTCCTGGCTGTTTCTGGTCGGGGCCATTGTGTATGGCGTTGCCTGGGCGATGCATTGGGACGACCGTGGGGTGCTGTGGATCGCTGAGCGGTTCGAAACCCCGGCCGAACGCCAGGCCAGCGTCTGGCTGCCGGATTACCACGCGGTGATCGATGGCAAATTGCTGCCCGGCATGGAAAAGGACGAGGCTTCGGACCTGTCCTACAACCCGCAGACCAAAACCCTGTTTTCCGTGATGGGCAAAAACCCTTTCCTGGTTGAGCTGAACCTGCAAGGCGATGTGTTGCGCAAGATGCCGCTCAACGGCTGGAACAACCCGGAAGGCGTGACAGTGATGGAAAACGGCCTGATGGCCATTGTCGACGAGCGCATGCACACCTTGAGCGTGGTGAACGTCGACGCCAGCACCCAGCAACTGAACTATGCCGACTTCAAGCACTATGACCTTGGCCCGTCCAAGGACCAGAACAAGGCATTTGAAGGTGTGACCTGGGACAAGCGCAACCAGCAGATCGTGCTCGGGGAAGAGCGCCCACCGGCGTTGTTCACCTGGAAAAGCGATGGCGCCACGCTGACCGGCGATAAGCAGAAGATCGCCAGCACCGAGCTGGACATGCGTAACCTCTCGGCCCTGGCCGTCGACCCGCGCACCGGGCATTTGCTGGTGCTGTCGGCCGATTCCCACCTGCTGCTGGAGCTGGACGCGCAGGGCGAGCAAGTCAGCTTCATGACCCTGCTCGGCGGCTTCAATGGCCTCAAACACACCATCCCGCGTGCCGAAGGCGTCACCATGGACGAAGCCGGCACCTTGTACATGGTCAGCGAACCCAACCTGTTCTATCGTTTCGAGAAGCAGAAATAGCCGACGATTACGTCGGATACTTCGCTATCAGCGGCATTCGCCAGACAGTCGACTGCGTTTAAGTTTAAATTCAGACGGGCGTGATACTTATTCGCCACTTTTTGACTTTGAGCTTGCCTGATGCGTCGACTCGCCCGCCCCAAACCCGCGTTTTTTATCCTGTTGCTGCTCGCCCTGGTGATTGCCGGGGCGGTCGCGCAGAACTTTCGCTTGTTCGAGCGGGCCTGGTTCAACCTTCAACACTGGCGCCATCCTGCCGATGAGCGCTCCATTGGCCTGAATGATTACCGGGTAAGCCTGGAAGCCAAGGTCATCGAAGGGCTCGACGATGATGTCTCGGCCCTCACTTACGACCCGATACGCAAAAGCCTGTTTACGGTGACTAACAAAAACGCCGAGCTGATTGAATTGTCGCTGGACGGCAGGATTTTGCGGCGTATCCCGTTGGTGGGCTTCGGTGATGCCGAGGCGGTGGAGTTCATCAGCGACAACATTTATGTAATCAGCGATGAAGCCCAGCAGCGGCTGATCAAGGTGCACGTGAATGACGACACCCAATTTCTCGACGCCGCCGATGCGGAGCAGATGACCTTGGGCGTACACCTTGGCGGCAATAAGGGTTTCGAAGGGCTGGCCTATGACTCGGTGGGCAAGCGCTTGTTCGTGGCCAAGGAGCGCGACCCGATGCTGATTTACGAGGTGCACGGGTTTCCCCATTTCAAGCCGGAAAAAACCTACTCGGTGCATGTGATCAACAACCCCAAGCGCGATGCCGGGCTGTTTGTGCGCGACCTGTCGAGCCTGCAATACGACGAGCGCAGCGGGCATTTGCTGGCGCTGTCGGATGAGTCGTTCCTGGTGTTGGAACTGGACATCGATGGTCGCCCGTTGAGCAGTCTTTCCCTGCTCAACGGGCGCCATGGCCTGAAAAAACGCGTGCCTCAGGCCGAAGGGATCGCCATGGATGACGAGGGCTCGCTGTACCTGGTCAGCGAGCCGAACCTGTTTTACGTGTTCAAAAAGCCCTGATCAAAACATCCATTGCACGCCCAGGGAGTAGCCGGTCTGGCTGCCCTCGGCGTGCCCAAGGCGGCTGTTGACCTCGGCGTACACACCCAACTGCGGGGTGATCGCCAACTGGCTGCCGATTTGCGCGCGGCCAAAGCTTTTGTCCACTGAACCCAGCTTGGCGGTGCGCGCCTGGCCATCGGCGCGGGCGGTCAATTGCAGGTCATCGAGACGGCCATCGGCCAGCTCCTTGACCCAGGCGATGTCGGCATATGGCAGCAGGCTCAAGCCATAGGGCAGGGCGACGGCACCGCGCACGCGCCAGCCGAGGCTGGCTTCCAGGGAGTCGAAAGACTGTTCTTCGTACTCCAGCGCGGTGCGCAGGTTCTGTTTCTCGTGGAACTTGTCGATACGCGAATGGCTGTAGTCCAGGCCGGCAAACGGCCCGCTTTTGATTGCGCCGAAGTCGAAGTCATAACCGCCGAGTACGCGTGCGCCTAGGGACAGTGCGTCGGTGTTGCCGCTCAGTTGTTGATTGAGCAGCACCGGGCCGCTATTGGCTTGGATCAGCAGGTTGCGCTTGGCCTCAAAACGCGTATGGCCAATGCTCAAATCGCCCGCCAGCCAGCTTGGGCCGCCATCGTTGAGCAAGGCATAGACCGCGGCCTGCCAGGTGTCGCTGTCGAGTTTTCCGCGCTGCTGCAGCTTGTCACGACCATTGAGGTAGCTGAGGCTGGCGCCGATATTCAGGCTGGAGGTGAGCTGATAGTCGCCCAAGGCGTGTACGCCCAGGCGTCGGGCATCGCGGTTGAGCGGGCTGTCGAAGCCGCTGTCCGGGGTGTATTCGCCGTCCATGCCGATTTCGCCATCGAAGCTTCCGACCTCGCGGCTGGCCGCTTGCAAGGTCAACCAACGGCGATCATGCAGGCGCACCATTGCCTGATGCTGGCGTTGCAGGTGGTCCTGCATGTTGCGCGCAACGGCGCCACCCGAAGCGGTCGAGGCCAGCAGGTCGGCGTTGGTCAGTTCCAACACCAGGCGGCTGAGCAGGCGCGAGTAATCGCGCAGGCGCTGGTCGATGCGTTCCTGGCCGAAGGCATTGGCCAGCACGGTTTTGTTGTCTTCTGCCGGGTCGTGCCAGGTGGAGCCGCCGGGGATTTTCGGGTTGTTGGTCTGGGTGTAGCCGTCCAGATCGCCCAGCTCCCAGTTGGTGGCTTCGATATACAGAATCGGGATCTTCAGCGGTTCGAACGGCTCGCCATCACTGCAGCAGCCGGTGCCCTTGGGGTATTGCGGGTCCAGGCCGGGGTTGGTGAACAACGGGATGTTCAATTCCCTGGCGATCTGGAAGGTGTGTTCGCGCAGCGATGCCAGCGCGGGGTTGGCGGTGCTGTTCTGGCCTGCGTGGGCGTACATCATGTCGCCGGTGATCAGGCTGTCGAGGTTGATCATCGCCAGCATATTCGCGCGTTGGCTGGCGCTGAGTGAATCGACAAAGGCTTTGGAGCCGCGCAGGCCTTCCTCTTCGGCGCCGAAGGCGACCACTTGCAGGCCGTTTTCCAGCTGCAAGCCGCCGAGGTTCTTCGCCACTTCGGTCAGCACGCTGGCGCCGGAGCCGTTATCGTCCAGGCCTTGCAAGGTCGGGCGGCCGAAGTAGGTGTCGAAGTGCGCGCCAATCACCACGTATTGCGGTTTAGTGCCCGCAGCATAGGCCACCACGTTTTGCGCAGCGCGAGTGCCGTTGTTCCAGGTGAAGTTCTGTCGACTGAGGCTGTAGGCCGAACCCATCTGGCTTTGCATCCAATCTGCCGCGCCGGCGAAATTGGCCGTGCCGCGATACCGGCCGGGGTAATCGTTGATCAGCTTTTCCAGGGTGGTATTGGCGTGCTGGCCGTAATCGTAGGCCTGGGTTTGCGCCGACAGCAGGCTGCCGACCACGCTGATCGCGAGGGCGAGGGGCTTTATCACAAGGTCTTCCTTGAGGTGATTGAAGTTTTTCAGCTCAGACCCTTTGCACAATGCGCGCCTCATTCCCTGGGCGAGCGCGAAGTGGCGCATTGTTAAACGCTTGGGTCGCCTGGCTGTCATTTGTAACGGATTTGATACCAATAACGGCGTGGGATGCCGTGACATGGCGCACGGTTTT
Source organism: Pseudomonas sp. OE 28.3 (assembly GCF_014268205.2). Classification (NCBI taxonomy): domain Bacteria; kingdom Pseudomonadati; phylum Pseudomonadota; class Gammaproteobacteria; order Pseudomonadales; family Pseudomonadaceae; genus Pseudomonas; species Pseudomonas sp. OE 28.3. Next base: position 6,428,210 of record NZ_CP077082.1, on the reverse strand, counting down.
GGGCGGGGGTGCTGCGAAAAGTAGCGGTTTTGTTACATGGATCTTCTAAACGATGAGGCCTCCTGTGGGAGCTGGCTTGTGTGGGAGCCGGGCTTGCCCGCGATGCAGACGCCTCGGTCTTTAAGTCAGACCGAGGTGATGCTATCGCAGGCAAGCCAGCTCCCACATAAAGCCAGGCCTTGAGTTTTAGGCCTTGAGGGTTTTAACGCCTTCAGAAGTACCCAGCAGCAACACATCCGCCGGGCGCGCCGCGAACAGGCCATTGGTCACCACGCCAACGATCGCATTGATCTGCGTCTCCAGCTCCACCGGGTTGGTGATCTGCATGTTGAACACATCAATGATGATATTGCCGTTGTCGGTCAACACGCCTTCGCGGTACACCGGGTCGCCGCCCAGTTTCACCAGCTCGCGGGCCACGTGGCTGCGGGCCATGGGGATGACTTCCACCGGCAGCGGGAAGGCGCCGAGCACCGGCACCAGCTTGCTGGCGTCGGCGATGCAGATAAAGGTCTTGGCCACGGCCGCAACGATCTTCTCGCGGGTCAGGGCTGCGCCGCCGCCTTTGATCAGGTTCAGGTGCTCGTCGCTTTCATCGGCGCCGTCGACGTAGAATTCCAGGTCGCTCACGGTGTTGAGCTCATACACTGGAATGCCATGGCCCTTGAGGCGCGCGGCGGTGGCTTCGGAGCTGGCTACGGCGCCGTCGAAGGCACCCTTGTGCTGGGCCAGTGCATCGATAAAGCAGTTGGCGGTGGAGCCGGTGCCGACACCGACGATGCTTTTGTCGTCGAGTTTAGGAAGGATTAAATCGACGGCGGCCTGGGCCACTGCCTGTTTGAGTTGATCCTGGGTCATGCGGGCTCCGGAACGGGCGGGGAATTATCGAGGGCGGCGAGTATAACCCAACAAAACCTCGGGATTCGTGTGGTCGCCCGGCTAAACGCTGGGTTAGACTCCTTGGCCCTGCCCAACCCGCCCAGTGATGCTTTCCGATGCTTGAACAGTACGTCAAAAAGATCCTCACCTCGCGCGTTTACGACGTTGCCGTAGAAACCCCCTTGCAGACCGCGCGCCAGCTCTCCGAGCGGCTGGGCAACAAGGTCTGGCTCAAGCGTGAAGACTTGCAGCCGGTGTTCTCGTTCAAGATTCGCGGTGCCTACAACAAGCTGACCCAACTGAGCGCCGAAGAACGCGCGCGCGGCGTGGTCACCGCTTCGGCGGGCAACCACGCCCAGGGCCTGGCCCTGGCGGCCAAGGTGCTGGGGGTGAAAGCCACCATCGTGATGCCCAAGACCACGCCGGAGATCAAGGTCGAAGGCGTGCGCTCGCGTGGCGGCAAAGTGGTGCTGCACGGTGATTCCTTTCCGGAAGCCCTGGCCTACTCGCTGAAACTGGTCGACGAAAAAGGCTACGTTTACATTCACCCTTACGATGATCCACACACCATTGCCGGGCAGGGCACCGTGGCGATGGAGATTCTGCGCCAGCACCCTGGGCCTTTGGACGCGATTTTTGTACCCGTGGGCGGCGGCGGGCTGATCGCCGGGATTGCGGCGTATGTGAAATACCTGCGCCCGGAAATCAAGATCATCGGCGTCGAGCCGGATGACTCCAACTGCCTGCAAGCCGCCATGGCCGCAGGCGAGCGCGTGGTGCTGCCAACGGTCGGCATCTTTGCTGATGGCGTGGCGGTGGCGCAGATCGGCCAGCACACCTTTGATATCTGCAAAGACTATGTAGACGAAGTGATCACCGTCAGCACCGACGAAATCTGCGCGGCCATCAAGGACATCTACGACGACACCCGCTCCATCACCGAGCCTGCGGGTGCGCTGGGCGTGGCGGGTATCAAGAAATACGTGGAGACCCGTGGCGTGACCGGGCAGACCCTGGTGGCCATCGACTCCGGCGCCAACGTCAACTTCGACCGCCTGCGCCATGTGGCCGAGCGCGCCGAGCTGGGTGAAGGCCGCGAAGCCATCATCGCCGTGACCATCCCCGAGCAACCGGGCAGCTTCAAGGCGTTCTGCGAGGCCGTGGGCAAGCGCCAGATCACCGAATTCAACTACCGCTACCACTCCGGCCGCGAGGCGCACATCTTCGTGGGTGTGCAGACTCACCCGGAAAACGACCCGCGCAGCGCGTTGATCGCCAGCCTCACAAGCCAGGGTTTCCCGGTGCTGGACCTGACCGAAAACGAGCTGGCCAAGTTGCACATTCGCCATATGGTGGGTGGCCATGCAGCCAAAGTCAGCGACGAGCTGGTGTTTCGCTTCGAGTTCCCCGAGCGTCCGGGCGCGTTGTTCAACTTTCTTAACAAATTAGGCGGGCGCTGGAACATCTCGATGTTCCACTATCGCAACCACGGCGCAGCCGACGGCCGTGTGGTCGCAGGCCTGCAAGTGCCGACAGACGAGCGCCACCTGGTGCCGGCCGCGTTGGCAGAAATCGGCTACCCGTATTGGGATGAAAGCGAAAACCCGGCTTACCAGCTGTTCCTCGGTTGAGCGACTACGCTGACTGGGCGGCCTTTTAAGGAATCAAGACCATGGAAACGCTGACCACCCTCAAGGTTATTCACATCACCGCCACCGTGTTGCTGTTGCTCAGCGGCCTCGGGCTGGCGGTACTGGCCTGGCGCAAACGCAGCGCCGGCCCGACGGTTACCGTGCAACGCCCCTGGGCGTTCGTGTGGTTGCTGATGGGGGTGTGCGTGGTGAGCATGCCGTTCACCGGCTGGTGGCTGGTGCATTTGCTCGGCTGGCCGCTGGGGCAAACCTGGATTTTGGGCTCCAGCATTCTCTACACCGTGGCGGCGCTGGCGTGGTTCTGGCTGGTGGCGCGGCTTAATCGCCTGCGATTGGGCGGTGGCGGCAACCTGAATTTCACCCTGGTGCTGGCGGTGGTCAGCCTGGTGGGGTTTGTAGCGATTGCCGGGTTGATGGGCGCCAAGCCGGTTTAACCGCATGAATATTCTGCTTGTCGGCGCCACCGGCTTTGTCGGTGGCCACTTGCTGCGTGCCCTGCAGCAGGCTGGGCACAGTGTGATCGCGACGTGTCGCAAGCCTCGAAGTCAGGGCTGGCCAGGGGTGCAATGGCAGGCGCTGGATTTGGGCCGGTTGGCTGCCGACCCAGGTTGCTGGGTGTTTCCTGAGTCGGTCGATTTAGTCATCAATGCGGCGGGGTTGTTGAGCGTGGATGCGGCCGAGCTGAGCCGCGTCCAGGATCAGGGCGCCCGCGCGCTGTTTGATCTGGCCGCCCATCACGGTGTGCGAGTGTTGCAGATCTCTGCCCTCGGCGCCTCAGCGCAATCGGATGTGCCATTTCTTGCCAGCAAAGGCGCTGCTGACGACTATCTGCTGAGCCTTGGCGTACCCGCCGTGGTGCTGCGGCCTTCGCTGGTGGTGGGCGAGGGGGGCGCCAGCAGTGCCTGGTTGGCGGGGCTGTCGCCCTGGCCGCTGATTCCATTGCTGGACCTCAACGCTCAACTGCAGCCGGTGCATATCGACGACCTGGTCGGCGCGGTGCTGGCCGTGTTGCGCCAGTGGCCTGCCGAATCATTGGTACTGCCGTTGGTGGGGCCAGCACCGATGCGGCTCGCTCAAGTCATTGATCACCTGCGCGTCGCTCAAGGCTGGCGCGCAGGCCGATACCTGCAAGCGCCATTGCTGGGGTTGGGCGGCTGGCTGGGTGATCGCCTGGGCTGGCGCGCCTTGAACTCACAAAGCATTGCCCTGGCTCAGCGGGATAACGTCGCCGACCCCGAGGTGCTGGCGTCGGTCTGCGGCTACACCGCCGCGCCGTTAGCCTCACGCCTGCAAGGCTGGCCCACGGCGGCCCAAAGCAGCCAGCGCACCATTCGCCCGCTGATGCTGGCGGTATTGGTGCTGATCTGGCTGGGGACGGCGGCGGTTTGCGTTGGGCCGGGTTACGCCTGGGGCCTGCGCATCATGGCCGAGGCCGGTGTGCAGGGCACTTGGGCGACAGTGGCCGTGATCGCCGGGGCGGTGTGTGATGGCCTGTTGGGCCTGGGGTTGCTGGTTGCGCGCTGGCGCAGGTCGGCGCTGATCCTGCAATTACTGTTGATGGGCGGCTATACCGTGATTATCAGCATAGTCCTGCCCCATTACTGGTTTGATCCTTACGCGGCGGTCGCCAAAAATCTGGTACTCATGGTGGCGACCCTTTGGCTCCTCTGGACTGAACCTTCTCTGGACTGAACCTTTTTCGACCGAGCCCCGCCGATGAACGCTTACCTGCTGTTGAAAACCCTGCATATCCTGTCCTCGACCATCCTGTTTGGCCTGGGTGCGGGCTCGGCGTATTACGCCTTGCGCGCCTGGCGCAGCGGCAAGGTGGAAGTGATCGCGGTCACCTTCAAACACTTGGTGTTCGCGGATTGGGCATTTACCACGACCACGGCGGTTTTTCAGCCGTTGAGTGGCATCGGCTTGATGTACTTGGCGGGCTGGTCGATGCAGCAGAGCTGGTTGCAGTGGACGTTCGCGTTGTATGTGCTGGCGGGTGTCTGCTGGCTGCCGGTGGTGTGGCTGCAGATTCGTGTGCACAAGATGGCGGAGCAGGCGCTGCGCGATGGCACGGCGATGCCGATCAAGGCCGCGACCTATATGCGCTGGTGGTTTGGCCTGGGCTGGCCGGCGTTTCTGGCGTTTCTGGTGATTTTCTATTTGATGGTGGCCAAGCCGGTTTAGGGCTTGGGACCGAGCCGGCTTCATCGCAGGCAAGCCAGCTCCCACATTTTGATCTGTGAATACATCTAAAGTGTGGGAGCTGGCTTGCCTGCGATAGCGTCATCAGCTACGCAGGGTAATCACCGGCCAGCCACGCTTCTCGGCTTCGGCACGCAAATTCGGGTCCGGGTCCACCGCCACCGCATGCGCTACCTGCTCCAGCAACGGCAAATCATTCATCGAATCGCTATAGAAGTAGCTGTCTTCCAGGCTGTACCCGGTTTCTTCCAGCCAACGATTCAAGCGCGTCACTTTGCCTTCACGGAAGCACGGGATATCCGTGCTGCGCCCGGTATATCGGCCGTTTTCCATCTCGCATTCAGTGGCGATCAAGGTTTCAACCCCCAGCAGCTCGGCGATCGGCGCGGTCACGAAGCGGTTGGTGGCGGTGATGATCACCAGCTTGTCGCCAGCGGCGCGGTGTTTGGCCAGCAGTTCCAGGGCGAGCGGCAGCATCAGTGGGGCGATGCAGTCGCGCATGAAGTCGCGGTGCCATTCGTCCAACTGGGCCATCTCGGTGCGGCCAAGGATTTCCAGGCTGAAGTTCAGGTAGGCGGCGTTATCCAGCTTGCCGGCCAGGTAATCCTGGTAAAACTCGTCGTTGCGGGCTTTGTAGGCCACCGGGTCAAGAATCCCACGCTCACAGAGGTAATCGCCCCACGCGTGATCGCTGTCACCGCCGAGAAGCGTGTTGTCCAAGTCGAATAAAGCCAGGCGCATTGCAGTTACTCGCTGAAAAGTCTGTAAAAAGGCGTCCAGAATACGGTCTTTTCACAAGAGTGCACATAAGGTAAGAAGCCTCGTTGCCGCTGGAACAACCTTTGTGGAACAATGCGGCGACATGCGTTTGCGAGGTTGTTGCCGTGATCGACCCCGATGGTTTCCGTCCTAATGTCGGGATTATTCTTACGAATGATGCCGGACAGGTGCTATGGGCTCGCCGAATCAACCAAGATGCCTGGCAGTTTCCTCAAGGCGGAATCAACCCCGACGAGACCCCTGAAGACGCCTTGTACCGTGAGTTGAATGAAGAAGTCGGCCTTGAGCGCGAAGATGTGCAAATTCTGGCCTGTACCCGTGGCTGGTTGCGCTATCGTTTGCCGCAACGCCTGGTGCGTACCCACAGCCAACCGCTGTGCATCGGCCAGAAGCAGAAATGGTTTCTTTTGCGCCTGATCTCCAACGAGCAGCGGGTGCGAATGGATTTGACCGGTAAACCGGAGTTCGATGGCTGGCGCTGGGTCAGCTATTGGTACCCGTTGGGCCAGGTGGTGACATTCAAGCGCGAGGTTTATCGTCGCGCTCTCAAAGAGCTTGCCCCGCGCCTTTTAGCGCGCGACTGACGACGGAGTTCGACCCCGAGCCATGCTCAATACGCTGCGCAAGATCGTCCAGGAAGTTAACTCCGCCAAGGATCTCAAGGCGGCGTTGGGGATTATTGTGTTGCGCGTCAAGGAAGCCATGGGCAGCCAGGTCTGCTCGGTTTACCTGCTGGACCCAGAGACCAACCGTTTTGTGCTGATGGCCACCGAGGGCTTGAACAAGCGCTCGATCGGCAAGGTCAGCATGGCGCCCAATGAAGGTCTGGTGGGCCTGGTGGGGACGCGTGAAGAACCCCTGAACCTTGAAAACGCGGCCGATCACCCGCGTTATCGCTACTTTGCCGAAACCGGCGAAGAGCGCTACGCCTCGTTCCTCGGCGCACCGATCATTCACCACCGCCGCGTTGTCGGCGTGTTGGTCATCCAGCAAAAAGAACGCCGCCAGTTCGATGAAGGCGAAGAAGCCTTCCTCGTGACCATGAGCGCGCAGCTCGCCGGGGTTATTGCCCATGCTGAGGCGACGGGTTCGATTCGTGGTCTGGGCCGTCAGGGCAAGGGCATCCAGGAAGCCAAGTTCGTCGGCGTGCCAGGTTCGCCGGGCGCTGCGGTCGGTACGGCCGTGGTCATGCTGCCGCCAGCCGACCTGGATGTGGTGCCGGACAAGACCGTCGATGACATCGACGCTGAAATCAAACTGTTCAAGACTGCCCTGGAAGGCGTGCGCGCCGACATGCGCAACCTGTCGACCAAGCTGGCCACGCAACTGCGCCCCGAAGAGCGCGCGCTGTTCGACGTGTACCAGATGATGCTCGACGACGCGTCCCTGGGTAACGAAGTCAAAACCGTGATCAAGACCGGCCAGTGGGCCCAGGGCGCGTTGCGCCAGGTGGTCACCGATCACGTCAACCGTTTCGAACTGATGGACGACGCCTACCTGCGTGAGCGCGCCTCGGATGTGCGCGACCTCGGCCGCCGTCTGCTGGCCTACTTGCAGGAAGACCGCACCACCAACCTGGTCTACCCCGACAACACCATCCTGATCAGTGAAGAACTGACCGCCACCATGCTCGGCGAAGTACCAGAGGGCAAGTTGGTGGGTTTGGTGTCGGTACTGGGTTCGGGTAACTCCCACGTCGCGATCCTGGCTCGGGCCATGGGTATTCCGACGGTAATGGGCCTGGTGGACCTGCCGTATTCCAAGGTCGACGGCATCGACATGATCGTCGACGGCCATCGTGGCGAAGTCTTTACCAACCCCAGCGAGCTGCTGCGCAAGCAATACGCCGAGGTGGTGGAAGAAGAGAAGCAACTGGCGCTGGGCCTCGATTCGCTGCGCGAGCTGCCATGCGTCACCCTCGATGGCCACCGTGTGCCGCTGCTGGTCAACACCGGCTTGCTGGCCGATGTGGCCCGAGCGCAACAGCGCGGCGCTGAAGGTGTGGGGCTGTACCGCACCGAAGTGCCGTTCATGATCAACCAACGTTTCCCGAGTGAGAAGGAGCAGCTGGCGATTTATCGCGAGCAACTGTCCGCCTTCCACCCGTTGCCGGTGACGATGCGCAGCCTGGACATCGGCGGCGACAAGTCACTGTCGTATTTCCCGATCAAGGAAGACAACCCCTTCCTTGGCTGGCGCGGTATTCGTGTAACCCTCGACCACCCTGAAATTTTCCTCGTCCAGACCCGCGCCATGCTCAAGGCCAGCGAAGGCCTGAACAACCTGCGTATCCTGCTGCCGATGATCTCCGGCACGCACGAGCTGGAAGAAGCGCTGCACCTGATCCACCGCGCCTGGGGCGAAGTACGCGACGAAGGCGCCGACGTGCCGATGCCACCGATTGGCGTGATGATCGAAATTCCGGCGGCGGTGTACCAGGCCAAAGAACTGGCGCGGCAAGTGGACTTCCTCTCGGTCGGCTCCAACGACCTGACCCAGTACCTGCTGGCCGTGGACCGCAACAACCCACGGGTGGCCGACCTCTACGATTACCTGCACCCGGCAGTGCTGCAAGCCCTGCAGCATGTGGTGCGCGACGCCCATGCCGAAGGCAAGCCGGTGAGCATCTGCGGTGAAATGGCCGGCGACCCGGCGGCAGCGGTGCTGTTGATGGCAATGGGCTTTGATAGCCTGTCGATGAACGCCACCAACTTGCCGAAGGTGAAGTGGATGTTGCGTCAGGTTGAGCTGAGCATGGCCAAGGACCTGCTGGCCGAGTTGATGACCATCGACAACCCGCAAGTTATCCACAGCTCGCTGCAACTGGCGCTGAAGAACCTGGGGCTGACGCGAATGATCAACCCGGCTTCTGCAAAAACCCTCTAGACCGCTATCGCAGGCAAGCCAGCTCCCACATTTGACTGTGTTCACAGTTCAAAATGTGGGAGCTGGCTTGCCTGCGATGACGGCAGCCCAAGCGCCATCAAATGTTCAGTTCGACCTCTCCCAGCCGCCCACCCAGTGGCCCAAAGCTGCGCTCCACCATCTGCCGCGTCCCATCGGCATTCACAATCAACGCCGTACTCGCCCGCGTCCCATAACTGGGGCTGGCGATAAACACGCTGGAGAGCAGGCTTTCGGTCGCCAAGCCCACGCCGGTGTCCGGCAAGTCGGCAAATGGTGCGGTCTGCGGGTCGCTCAAGATTTCCAGCAAGGCCTGCGGCTGTGGGTGTTCCAGCAATTCACCCAACGCCGCCCTGGCCTTGAGCAATTTGGGCCAGGGCGTATTCAGGCCGGCATTCGACAGGCCATAAACCCCAGCCTCCAACCGCGTCGGCTCGGTCTCATTGGCGTTGTAATGCCACAGCTCATCCCGCGTGCCTACCAGCAGGTTAAAACCGGAGTATTCAATCGAACGGCCGTTAACATCGGCCAAATATTCGTCAATTGGCAGCGATCCACTGAGAAATCGCGCCACCAACTCCCCTCGGGACTTACGTGCAGGCGGCTGGTGCGGGTCGCGAATATTGGTCAGGGCAGCAAACCGCCCCTCGGCGTTCACCCCAAGCCAGGTGCCACCGGCTTCCTGGTCGCGACCAGCGTAGACATGTGGCGCATCCGGCCACTGAGCCAGCGGCAGGCTGGGGCGGGCGTAGAACTCATCACGGTTGGCCGCGACGATCAGCGGCTGGGCGTGGCCCGGCCGCCAGGCGAAAACAATCAGGCACATAAGGCGTTCCCTTTGTGTTTTGTTCACTCTACCCATACAGCGGATGGCTATCCATCGTATCGAAGTTGGGCCGAGCGCCTTCCATCCGTTAACATGCCGGGCTATTGGGCGTGTCTAACCTTCTTAATTTGAAATTGCGGCTGTAACGCAGGCTTAATCCCACACCGGCATGGTCCGGTGCGCCATGACTAATGATTTAACGAGGAGTCGCAATGCTGCCTTACCCGCAGATCAACCCGGTGGCCGTGGCCATCGGTCCGCTGCAAATCCATTGGTACGGGTTGATGTACCTGATCGGCATCGGCGGTGCCTGGCTGCTGGCTTCCCGGCGCCTGAACCGTTTCGACCCGACCTGGACCAAGGAGAAGCTCTCCGACATGGTGTTCTGGATGTCGATGGGCGTGATCGTCGGCGGACGCCTGGGGTATGTGCTGTTCTACGATCTTCCGGCCTATATCGCCAACCCGACGCTGATTTTCGAAGTGTGGAAGGGCGGCATGGCGTTCCACGGTGGCTTTGTCGGCGTGATGATTGCCGCATGGTGGTTCGGCCGCCGCAACGGCAAGTCGTTCTTCCAACTGATGGACTTCGTCGCACCGTTCGTGCCGATTGGCCTGGGTGCCGGGCGTATCGGTAACTTCATCAATGCCGAGTTGTGGGGCAAGCCGACCGACGTGCCGTGGGCCATGGTGTTCCCACCCTTCAGCGACCCGGCGCAACTGCCACGCCACCCGTCGCAGCTCTACCAGTTCGCTCTGGAAGGTGTGGCACTGTTCCTGATTCTTTATATCTTCTCGCGCAAGCCACGCCCAACCATGGCGGTTTCCGGCATGTTTGCGTTGTTCTACGGGATCTTCCGCTTCATCGTCGAGTTCGTCCGCGTGCCGGATGCACAGCTGGGCTACCTGGCGTGGGGCTGGTTGACCATGGGGCAAATTCTCAGCATGCCGATGATCCTGGCGGGCCTGGGCCTGCTGTGGTGGGCTTACAATCGCCCGCAAGGCATCAAGAACGCCGCGCTTTAAATTCGAATGCCGAGGCTTTTGCGAGCCTCGGCTTCTTTGATACGGGTAAAAACATGAAGCAATATCTCGAACTACTGAACGACGTCGTGACCAATGGATTGACCAAGGGCGATCGCACCGGCACCGGCACCAAAGCCGTGTTTGCCCGTCAGTATCGGCATAACTTGGCCGACGGCTTCCCGCTGCTGACCACCAAGAAGCTTCATTTCAAAAGCATCGCCAACGAATTGATCTGGATGTTGAGCGGCAATACCAACATCCAGTGGCTGAACGAAAACGGCGTGAAAATCTGGGACGAATGGGCCACCGAAGACGGCGACCTCGGCCCGGTGTACGGCGAGCAGTGGACCGCCTGGCCAACCAAGGACGGCGGCACCATCAACCAGATCGACTACATGGTCGACACGTTGAAGAACAACCCCAACAGCCGTCGCATCCTGTTCCACGGCTGGAACGTCGAATACCTGCCGGACGAAACCAAGAGCCCGCAGGAAAACGCGCGCAACGGCAAGCAAGCCCTGCCGCCGTGCCACCTGCTGTACCAGGCGTTTGTGCATGACGGCCATCTGTCGATGCAGTTGTACATCCGCAGCTCCGACGTATTCCTCGGCCTGCCGTACAACACCGCCGCGCTGGCGTTGCTGACCCATATGCTGGCCCAGCAATGCGACCTGATCCCGCACGAGATCATCGTCACCACCGGCGACACCCATGCCTATAGCAACCATATGGAACAGATCCGTACGCAGCTGGCGCGCACGCCGAAGAAGCTGCCGGAACTGGTAATCAAGCGTAAGCCGGCGTCGATTTACGACTACAAGTTCGAAGATTTCGAGATTGTGGGCTACGACGCCGATCCGAGCATCAAGGCTGACGTCGCCATCTAAAGACCGCCTCGGTCAAAAATGTGGCAACTGGCTTATGTGGGAGCTGGCTTGCCTGCGATAGCGAAGTATCAGGCGATACAAATGCCTCTGATCCACCGCTATCGCAGGCAAGCCAGCTCCCACAGTTGTTTTGTATACACCTTAATGCCCGTGGCTTCTGCCCACATGCGAAGGCTCAGCCTCGCTGGCCGCCACACTGCCGCTGACCTCCAGCCGCTGCAAAATCCCGCACTGGTCCAGATCCGGCCCACCGCCGCAGCGTTGGCGCAGGTCGAGCAATTGCGCCTGCAACGCCAACAGCCCATCGATCCGCGCTTTCACATGGTGGATATGCTCGTCGATCAACGCATTCACACTCTCGCACTGGTCCTGCGGGCTGTCGCGCAGCCCCAGCAGGCTGCGGATTTCTTCAAGCGTCATGTCCAGGCTGCGGCAGTTGCGGATAAAGATCAGCCGCTCGGTGTGCGCCTGGGTGTACACGCGATAATTGGCATCGGTGCGCGCCGGGGGCGGCAGCAGGCCTTCTTTTTCGTAATAACGGATGGTTTCCACCTGACAATCGGTCAGTTTGGCCAATTCACCGATCTTCATCGCAGCAATCTCCAAATGGGTGCTTGACCCTATAGTGGCTACAGGGTCTTTACTTGGCAACAGGCACCTTTACGGACGCGACAGAATGAGCGATTCCATCCACACCCCGAAAAAACATGATCACAAGCACGACCATGATCATGACCATAGCCACGAACATAGCCACGACCACGGCGCCACGCTGACCCCGGTCAAAAAACATGAGCATGGCAGCCATGGCGATTCCTGCTGTTCCAGCAAGGTAGCGCCTGCTGTGGTTACGCTCAGCGAAGCGCCGACGGCCGGCTCGCGCCTGAGCACTTTCCGCATCGAAGCCATGGACTGCCCCACCGAACAGACGCTGATCCAGAACAAACTGGGCAAGCTTGCCGGTGTGCAGCAGCTGGAATTCAACCTGATCAACCGCATCCTCGGCGTCACCCATGACCTGCCGAGCACTGCGCCGATCATCGCGGCGATCAAATCCATCGGCATGCAAGCCGACCCTATCGAAGAGGGGACACCTGCTGCCGCGCCGCCTGCCAAGAAACATTGGTGGCCGTTGGCGGTGTCGGGCGTAGGTGCATTGGGCGCCGAAGTGTTGCATTTCACGGGCGTGGCACCGACCTGGGTAATTGCCTTGGTGGCGCTGGTATCGATCCTCAGCGGCGGCCTCACCACCTATAAAAAGGGCTGGATCGCCCTGAAAAACCTCAACCTGAACATCAACGCGCTGATGAGTATCGCGGTAACTGGTGCGATCCTGATCGGCCAGTGGCCGGAAGCGGCCATGGTGATGTTCCTGTTTACGGTGGCCGAGTTGATCGAAGCCAAGTCTCTGGACCGTGCGCGTAATGCCATCAGCGGCCTGATGCAAATGACGCCGGAACAGGCCACGGTGCAGCAGGCCGATGGTTCGTGGCTTGAACAGGAGGTAAAAAGTATTGAATTGGGCGCGATCGTGCGGGTAAAACCCGGCGAACGCATAGGCCTGGACGGTGAAGTTACTGCCGGCCAATCCACCATCGATCAGGCGCCGATCACCGGCGAAAGCCTGCCGATTGAAAAAACCGTAGGCGATAAGGTCTTCGCCGGCACCATCAACCAGGCCGGTTCCCTTGAGTACAAGGTCACCGCAGCGGCGAACAATTCGACCCTGGCGCGCATCATTCACGCGGTGGAACAGGCCCAGGGCGCACGGGCGCCGACCCAGCGCTTTGTCGACAGCTTCTCGAAGGTCTACACCCCGGCAGTCTTCCTGTTTGCCTTGGGCGTGGCGATTATCCCACCGTTGTTCATGGCCGGCGTGTGGTTCGACTGGATCTACCGCGCCCTCGTATTGCTGGTGGTCGCGTGCCCATGCGCCCTGGTGATTTCCACCCCGGTGACCATCGTCAGCGGCCTGGCGGCTGCGGCGCGCAAAGGCATCCTGATCAAGGGCGGCGTGTACCTGGAGGGTGGTTACAAGCTCGACTACCTGGCCCTCGACAAGACCGGCACCATCACCCACGGTAAACCGGTGCAAACCGATTACCTGGCGCTGTTCCCCAACGTCGAAGACAGCGCACCCGCCTTGGCGGCCAGCCTGGCCGGGCGCTCCGACCACCCGGTGTCGCTGGCCATCGCCAAGGCAGCTGTGGATAAAAACTTGCCAAGCCACGTTGTGGATAACTTCGAGGCCTTGCCAGGTCGCGGTGTGCGTGGCGACATCAACGGCGAAACCTACCACTTGGGCAACCACCGTCTGGTGGAAGACCTGGGCCTGTGCTCGCCGGCGCTGGAAGAAAAGCTGTTCGCCCTGGAAAAACAAGGCAAGTCCGTGGTGTTGCTGCTCGACAAGTCCGGCCCGCTGGCGTTGTTCGCCGTGGCTGACACGGTAAAAGACAGCAGCCGCGAAGCCATCCAGCAACTGCACGCGCTGGGCATCAAGACCCTGATGCTCACCGGCGACAACACCCACACCGCCCAGGCGATTGCGGCGCAGGTTGGCATCGATCAGGCCCAGGGCGATCTGTTGCCCACCGACAAGCTGCAAGCCATTGAAACCCTCTACGGCCAAGGCCGCCGGGTAGGCATGGTCGGCGACGGCATCAACGACGCCCCGGCCCTGGCCCGCGCCGAAATCGGCTTTGCCATGGCCGCAGCCGGCACTGACACGGCAATCGAGACTGCCGACGTGGCGCTGATGGACGATGATCTGCGCAAGATTCCGGCATTCATTCGTCTGTCGCGGCAAACGTCGAGTATCCTCAAGCAGAACATCGCCCTGGCGTTGGTGATCAAGGCGATCTTCCTGGCAGTCACCTTCCTGGGCATGGCGACCATGTGGATGGCGGTGTTCGCGGACATGGGCGTGAGCCTGCTGGTGGTATTCAACGGTCTGCGCCTGTTGCGCAAATAGAGGATGAGAGGGCGGTGTGCTGAGTGCTGAGTTAAAGGCGTTTTTTATGGTCGCCCGCCTGGGCAGCATTACCCAGGCGGCGAAAAAACTCGGCTTGAGCCAGCCCACCGTCACCACCCAGATTCGCAACCTGGAAAGCCAATACGGCGTTGAACTGTTCTACCGCGGCGGGCGGCGCCTCACCGTCAGTGACGACGGCGCGCGCCTGCTGCCGATGGTCAAGGCGCTGTTGCAGCAAGAGGCCGATATCGAGTTTTTCCTGCGCAATACTGGCCAGGTCCAGGGCGCTTTGAGGATTGCCGCCACGGCGCCGTATTACATCCTCGATCTGGTCAAAGCCTTTCGCGAACGCCTGCCCCATGTGGACGTCTCGGTGGAAATCGGCAATTCCCAACAAGTGCTCGAAGCACTGGACGATTACCGCGTCGATGTCGCGGCCTCCTCGCAACTGCTCGAAGACCCACGCCTGATCCGCCGCGTGCTGGGCACCGACCCGCTGGTACTGGCGGTGCATCGCAATCATCCCCTGGCCAAGCTTGAACATGTGCCACTGAGTGCGCTGGCCGGGCATACGCTGCTGATGCGCGAAGCCGGTTCCACCACGCGGCGGTTGACTGAAGAGATGTTGCAGGGCGCCGGCGTGAGTTACGGGCCGTTGCTGGAAATCGGCAGCCGTGAGTCGATTCGCGAGGCGGTGCTGCGCAACATCGGCATCAGCATCATTGCCCGCCAGGAAGTGCCCCATGACCCACAACTGCGGGTGCTGACCATCGAGAATGCACCGCAGATTCCCGAGTATTTGTACTGCCTCAAAGAGCGCAAAGGCGCGCGGTTGCCGGCGGCGTTTCTGGGGTTGGCGCAGGAAATGTCGCCGCTCTGATCGTTCCCACGCTCCGCGTGGGAATGCCGCCCTGGACGCTCCGCGTCTGCGCTTGAATGTCGTGACGCGGAGCGTCACAAGATGCATTCCCACGCAGAGCGTGGGAACGATCGCCTTACACCCAAATCCACCAATACCACTATCACTGCCTTTTGCCTTTCTGCCACAAGAGGGACGCATTGCCCGCCTAGCATGGCCTTCATCAGTTTGATGAGGTGCCTTGCATGAACACAGCCCTGACCCAACCCGGTGCGCCAATGAAGGTGCGCGGTATCCAGAAACGCTTCGGCGCATTCACCGCGCTGGACAACGTGTCCCTGGAGGTCGCGGCCGGCGAGCTGGTGTGCCTGCTAGGCCCGTCCGGCTGCGGCAAAACCACCTTGCTGCGCTGTATCGCCGGCCTGGAGCGCCAGGACAGCGGTGAGCTTTACCTGGGCAAACGCGATGTTTCCTTGCTACCGCCGCAGGCGCGGGACTACGGCATTCTGTTCCAGTCTTACGCGCTGTTTCCCAACCTGACCGTCGAAGCGAACATCGGCTACGGCCTCACCGGCAGTGGTCGCGACGAAGTGCGCAAGCGCGTCGGGCAGATGCTCGAACTGGTCGGCCTGGTCGGCAGTGAAAAAAAGTACCCCGGCCAACTCTCCGGCGGCCAACAACAGCGCGTGGCCCTGGCCCGTGCCCTGGCGCCGGCGCCGTCATTGCTGTTGCTGGACGAACCCATGTCGGCCCTCGACGCCCGCGTGCGTGAGCATCTGTGTACCGAGCTGCGCCAATTGCAACGGCGCCTGGGCATCACCACGCTGATGGTCACCCACAACCAGGACGAGGCCATGCTGATGGCCGACCGTATTGCCGTGATGAACAACGGCAAGGTCGAGCAGTACGCCACGCCCCAGGAAATCTACGACCGCCCGGCCACGCCGTTTGTGGCGGAATTTGTCGGCCAGGGCAACTGGCTGCCGTTCAGCCGCAGCAGCGACAGTCATGCCCAAGTCGGCGGCCTGCACATGCGCCTGGATGACAGCGCCAGCAAAGCCAAGTCCGGCCGCTTGTTCTGCCGCCCGGAAGCCATCAGCGTCAACCCGCTGGTGCATGAAGAAAACCTGTTCCCGGCCAAGGTCCGCGAGATCACTTTCCTCGGCAACCGCTGCCGCATGAGCTTTGAGCTGGAGCAATTGCCTGGCCACCCGCTGTTGGCCGAACTGGCCCCCGAAGCCATGCCGCGCCTGGGCGCGCAGGATATCTGGGTGGCTTTGCCGCCGCGCAGCCTGCAGGTGTTTGCCTGAGATGGCTGCCGATATGAGTCTGCCGATACCCGACCACGTGGCTCGCCATGTTTCCCGCGCTGAGCTTGGCGACCGCATTTTTGTGGTCGGCGGCAAACTGCTTTGGTTACTCCTGTTGGGCATTGCGGTGTTGTTGCCGTTGCTGGCGATCTTCTGGCGCGGCTTCAGCAGCGAAGCCGGGCAGGGCGGCGGGCTGGTCGCGGCGCGGGAGCTGGTAACCAGCGCCAACTTTCATTGGTTGTTGGGCAATAGCCTGAAAGTGTCCCTCAGTGTGGCGGCCATCGTCGTACCGCTGGCCTACCTGTTTGCCTACGCACTGCAACGCACGCTGATTCCCGGCAAGCCGATCTGGCGCGGCCTGTCGCTGCTGCCATTGATGGCCCCGTCGATGTTGCCGGGTATTGCGCTGGTCTATCTGTTCGGCAACCAGGGCATGTTGCGTGGTTTGCTCTCGGACAATATCTACGGCTTCTGGGGCATTGTGCTGGGTGAAGTGATCTACACCTTCCCACATGCCCTGATGATTCTGCTGTCGGCGCTGTCCCTGGCGGATGCGCGCCTGTTCGATGCCGCCTCCAGCATGGGCGCCAGCCCGGCCCGAGCGTTTCGCAGCATTACCTGGCCGGCCACGCGTCAGGCGGTATTCGCGGCGTTTTGCCTGGTGTTCACCCTGACCATCACCGACTTCGGCGTGCCCGTGGTGGTGGGTGGCGATTATCAGGTGTTGGCGCTGGAAGCCTACAAGGCGGTGGTCGGCCAGCAACAGTTCGGTCGCGGCGCCTTGATCGGCATGGTGTTGCTGCTGCCGGCGCTGTTCAGCTTTGCTGTGGATGCCTGGCTGCGCCGTCGTCATGGCGACGCCATGAGCGGCCGCGCCCAAGTGTTCCAGCCGGCGCCGTCGCGCTTAAGAGATGGCTGCTACCTGGCGATTGTGTTGTTGATCTGCGCCGTGTTGCTGCTGGTGTTCGGCATGGCGGTGTACTCCTCGCTGGTGAAGTTCTGGCCCTACAACCTGTCTTTGTCGCTCAATCACTACCAGTTTGAAGACACGGCCGGCGGCGGCTGGCTGGCCTATCGCAACAGCCTGACCATGGCCCTGTGCACCGCGCTGATCGGCAGTGTGCTGATCTTCACCGGCGCCTACCTGATGGAGAAGACCAAGGGCCAGAAAGGCCTGAACCTGGCGCTGCGCATGCTCAGCTTTGTGCCGATGGCTGTGCCGGGCTTGGTGCTGGGCCTGGGTTACGTGTTCTTCTTCAACCTCAACGGCAACCCGCTGCATGTGTTCTACGGCACCATGACGTTGCTGGTGGTGTGCACCATTGCGCACTACCTGACCACCGCGCAAATGACTGCAACCACCGCGCTGCGCCAGTTGGATGCCGAGTTCGAAGCTGCCGCGCTGTCCCTCAAGGCGCCGCTGTACCGCCACTATCTGCGTGTCACCGTGCCGATCTGCCTGCCCGCGCTGCTGGATATCGTGCGCTACCTGTTTGTGTCGGCGATGACCACCGTGTCCGCCGCGATCTTCCTCTACAGCCCCGACACCATCCTCGCCGCCGTCGCCGTGTTGAACATGGACGACGCCGGCAATGTGGGCGGCGCTGCGGCCATGTCGACCCTGATCCTGTTCACGTCGGCCGGCGTCTCGCTGCTGCTGGCGTGGGCCTCACGTGGCGCTTTACGCCGCTCTCAAGCCTGGCGCCAAACCGCGCCCGGCCAATAAAAGTCCCTGAAGGAGGTGCTCCATGTTCAAGCCCTTGGCCCTGGCCGCTGCTCTACTCAGCGCATTCAGCCTGAATGCCTTTGCCGCCAAAACCGAGTTGACGGTGTACACGGCCCTCGAAGCCGAGCAGTTGAAGACCTACAAACAGGCCTTCGAAAAAGCCAACCCGGATATCGATATCAAGTGGGTGCGCGACTCCACCGGCATCATCACTGCCAAACTGCTGGCCGAAAAAGCCCGCCCGCAGGCGGATGTGGTGTGGGGGCTGGCTGCCTCCAGCCTGGCGATTCTCGATCAGCAAGGCATGCTGGATAGCTACGCGCCCAAGGACTTGGACAAGATCGGCAAAAACTACCGTGACGCCGCCAACCCACCGGCCTGGGTCGGCATGGACGTGTGGGCTGCGACCATCTGCTTCAACACTGTCGAAGCCGAGAAACAAGGCCTGACCAAGCCGGTGAGCTGGCAAGACCTGACCAAGCCTGAGTACAAGGGCAAGATCGTGATGCCCAACCCGGCGTCGTCCGGCACCGGTTTCCTGGATGTGAGCGCCTGGCTGCAGACCTTCGGCGAGAAGCAGGGCTGGCAGTACATGGACGACCTGCACCAGAACATCGGCCAGTACGTTCACTCCGGCTCCAAGCCGTGCAAGCTGGCGGCTTCCGGGGAATTCCCGATTGGTATTTCGTTTGAGTACCCGGCCGTGCAGCTCAAACGCCAAGGCGCGCCGCTGGACATTATCTTGCCCAAAGAAGGCTTGGGCTGGGACATCGAAGCGACTGCCGTGATCAAGGGCACTGCTCACGCCGATGCGGCCAAAAAACTTGCCGACTTCTCCGCCAGCCCCGCTGCGATGGAGCTGTACAAGGACAACTTTGCCGTCCTCGCCCAGCCGGGTATCGCCAAGCCGCAGACCGAATTGCCGGCTGATTACGAACAACGCTTGATCAAGAACGACTTCGCCTGGGCCTCGAAAAACCGCGACAGCATCCTGACCGAATGGCGCAAGCGTTATGACGGAAAGTCGGAGAAGCAGTAACTGATCATCGTTCCCACGCTCCGCGTGGGAATGCTGCCCTGGACGCTCCGCGTCCGCTCTTGGAAGTCGTGACGCAAAGCGTCACTGGATGCATTCCCACGCAGAGCGTGGGAACGAGAGGAACACATGAGTAGCGATCTGTTAATCATCGGCGCCGGCATCCTCGGCCTGTCCCACGCCTACGCCGCCGCCAAACGCGGCCTAAAGGTCAAGGTCTTCGAGCGCAGCGCCACACCGCTGGGGGCCTCCGTGCGC
The DNA here is from genome assembly GCF_014268205.2 of Pseudomonas sp. OE 28.3. Taxonomy (NCBI): domain Bacteria; kingdom Pseudomonadati; phylum Pseudomonadota; class Gammaproteobacteria; order Pseudomonadales; family Pseudomonadaceae; genus Pseudomonas; species Pseudomonas sp. OE 28.3. The sequence goes on along the minus strand of NZ_CP077082.1, from coordinate 6,408,895 downwards.
AACTTCGGCCAGGCACTGGTCACCGGCCAACCCCCCGGGCCGATGCTTGATCTGGCGCAGGAAAGCCGTGATATCTGGGCGCACTGGGCACAGGTGGCCGGTATCCAGCTCAAGCGCAACGGCTCCTACCTGTTCGCCCGCACCGAAGCCGAAGAACATCTGCTGGAAGCCTTCTGCGCTGGCCGGGCGCAAGAACACGACTACAACGTCGAGCTGTTGCAAGGCGCGGCGATGAAAGACCTGTACGGCGGCCAGTTTCGCCATCACCGTGCCGCGCTGCATGGCAAGGATGATCAGCAACTGTATTCGCGCGAAGCGATCCCGGCGCTGATCAATTACCTGGCCCAGGAATTGAAGGTGCAGTTCTATTTCTCCACGCTGGTGCGCGACGTTGAGCCTGGTCAAGTACACACTACAGCGGGCAGCTTTCGCGGTGAGCAGGTCATCGTATGCTCCGGTCATGACTACCAAACCTTGTTGGCGGAGTCGATTGCCGGGCTCAACCCGAGCATCTGTCGCCTGCAAATGCTGCGCGCCCGGCCTGCGCTCAACCTGAACCTGCAACACGCATTGCTCACGGGCCTTAGTTGCGTGCACTACGGCGCGTTTGCCGACCTGCCGGAAGCTGCGCCAGTGCAGGCGCAGATCCTGCGCGAAGCGCCGCATTTGCAAGAGCACGGCATTCACTTGCTGATCAGCCCGACGCCCCATGGCGAGCTGATCATCGGCGACTCCCACGATTACGGCAGCGATGCATCACCGTTCAATGCCGAGCAAGTTGATGACTGGCTGATCGAGCTGGCGGAGCAGACGCTGGGCTGCAAAATCCAGGTGGTGGAACGCTGGCAGGGTGTGTATGGCTCACGCGGCCCGGCGCCGTTTTCATTCCTGCGTGCGGCGCCGGGCGTGAGCGCGGCGTTGATGCACTCCGGCGTAGGCATGAGCGTTGGCCCGGCGATGGCCGAGCGAAATATCACAGCATTGTGGGGAGACGCATCATGAATCCGGAACAGGCAATCGCCGAAGTCTTCGGCTTATACGAACAGCACGGCGCGGCCGATTACATCGGTGAGCCGGTGTCGCAGATCGAACATATGTCCCAGGCTGCGCAGCTCGCTATGGCCGAAGGCTTCGACGATGAGGTGGTGCTGGCGGCGTTTTTCCACGACATAGGGCATCTCTGCGGGCAGGGCGGTGAGAACATGGGCGGCTATGGCGTGGTCAGCCACGAACGCCTGGGTGCGGACTATTTGCGCCGCGCAGGCTTCAGCGAGCGCATGGCCAAACTGGTGGAGTACCACGTGCAAGCCAAACGCTACCTGACCTTCAGCCAGCCGGACTACTGCGCGCGCTTGAGTGAAGCCAGCCGCCGTACCCTGGGTTACCAGGGCGGTGTGATGACGGCCGAAGAGGCTCGGGCTTTTGAGCAAGATCCGCTTTGCGAGGTCAGCCTGCGCCTGCGTGATTGGGATGAGCAGGCCAAGCAAATGCACGTGCCTGTACTGGACTTGGAGGTATTAAAGTTCAAGGCTCGGCGGCTACTGACGTTGCCTTCATAAGAATGGCGTGATTCCGACCGATGACACGGACGCAGCGCATGGAGTCAATGTCCACGCACTCTGTAAGGTACGCCCTCTGATTAAGGGAGCGATTTAGATGCGTTATTTGAGAGTTGCCGTGAAGGATCAAAGTGCTAATGCTTTGGCGGATACCGTGGACCTTCTGTTTTTTCAACGCACGCCAAAGCTGCCGGATGAGCTGGTGCGCCAGGCCACAGCTGTCGACTTATCTGCGGATGGCCTGGTCGATTACCAGATCACCGGTGACATCGACGGCAATGGTGTCTCGGGGGAGAGGGACAGGGCGTTACTCAAGGATTTTGCCAATGCTGTATTGAAAGTGAATTGGCTCTGCCGTCCACCCATGCCCAACCGCTCGATCAACTTTTATGTGAGCCGTTTCACCGTCGCAGGCGACCCCGCCGAAGTTCGCTTGGATCTCTATCAGAACGAAAAACCCATGATTGAAAAACAGCGGCTGAAGTTCAGCGTCACCGCGTGCGATAGCCTCGGCATGGGCGTAATGCAACTGGATGACGAAGCGCTGCCTCTTGAGCTGTTCGACACCATGGATCTAAAGGCACTGCAATCAATGGCCAATCTGTATCTGAAGTTCAACTGGCGTTAAGGGGCGACACATGTCGAGCCTTCTTACAGCGGGCATCGACTGTGTGCGCTGGTGAGCGCACGAGGCATGAATTAGCTTTTCAGGAAACCTCCATGCGCTATTCACCCTTGCGATAACACCCCGGTGATATGGAACGCCGCCTATGACTTTGATAGTGACGGGGCGTTGGAGTGGAATATTCACTTCGATATTAACCGTGACGGCGTCACCAATGACGTCGACAAGGGCTTGGTGCAAGTGCTCGCCGATACGGTTTTGAAGTTCAATTGGTTTACTGACGACGAGGGATGTCCAGTATGAAGCGAGAGTCTGTGATGCGTTACTTGAAAGCCACCGCTCAGGACAGAAGCGGTAATGGCAAACCCGACATGGCGGTGTTGCAGTTTTTTCAGCGGGCCGACAACGACCCTGACGAGCTGGTGCATGAAGCCGTGGCCGTGGATATTACGGCTGACGGTGCTGCCGATATCCTGCTACCCGGCGATATCAACGCTGATGGCTATAAATCAGCGGAAGACAAAGTGTTGCTCAAGGCCTTTGTCGATACCTTTTTGAAGCAAGGCTGGTTTAACCCCGGCGATACCTGGCGGCGTTACTTGACGATGCACGTCAGTCACTGGGCGAAAGATGGTGTGCCCAATGCGATCAAGCTGAATTTTTACCAGTGCTGTTCACTACAGGGTAAACGCGCGCTGGTGTACAGCGCGGCTGGTTATGACGGCGACAGTGATGGGGTTCTGGAGTCATTTACCAACAGTGACTTGGATCGGGATGTTGTTGCTGACCACCGCGACAAACTTGCGATTAAGGTCTTGTGCAACGCTTTCCTCGCATTCGACTGGCATACACAACCCATCAAGACGGCTTAACCTCAGCCTCATTGAGTTTGGTCGCCAAGACTTCGACCTGCTCTTGGCGCTCGGCTTGGCTCAGCTTGGCGTGAGGGTTGAGCGACGACCATTGCGGATGGGCGCGCGCCTTATACAGCGCATCCGGCAACTTGCCTTCACGCCAGGTTTTGTCCTGCGGCGAGTCGACCTTGATGCTGTGCATCGCCGCATGGCCGCGCAGGTTCAGGGCCTTGAGCAATTGACGTTGGCGCAGGGCGAGCAGGCGCAGCACGCTGTCGTCGACGGTCAGCTCGCGCTGGCCCTTGAGCTTGCCCAGCAGGCGGCTGCCGTAACTGCGTGCAGTTTGCAGTGCGCCACCGGCAATGGCACCGGCGAGGGCGGCGGCGCCGAGGGTGAGACCGCCGACCAGCAGGTCCACACCCGCACCGGCTGCCGCGCCTGCGGCGATCCCGCCGCCGACCCGAACGCCGAGTTGTTTGAGGGTTTCGGGGTTGAACAGGTCATCGCCCCAGCGGCCATCCAGCAAGGGCAGGTCGCTGGCCGCGGCGTCCTGTGGTCGAAAACCGAATAGCTTGAGCAACGCCTCTACGCATTTCTGTTCGCGCTGGCGCACGGCTTTGCGCAAATCTGCGATGGCTTGCTGCTCATCTTCGGTGACCACACTGCGCCGGCATGCGGCGCAGTCGATCAATAATTCGGCGATCAAGCGCGCAGCGCTTTGCTGACGGGCCTGGCGTTGGGCTTGCTGATCGAGGATCAGGCGTTCCAATTGCGGCCGTGAGTTTTCCAGCAGCAGTGCCAGGCTTTCATACAAGCGGCGTTCGCCGTCTTCCGGCGGCGCCACGCTGTCGAAACGCACCAGCGCATGCAGGCCGAGGCGGGCCAGGGCTTCGCGCCAGTCCGGCTCGCGGTGGTCGTTGCTGCTGACGAAGTTGAGCACCGGCAGCAATGGCTTGCCGCAACTGGCCAGCACTTGCAGCTCGTCGCGGTACTTGGCCAGCACTGGTTCGCGGGCGTCGATCACGTACAAACCGGCGTCCGAGGCCAGCAGTTGCCGCAGCACTTTGGCCTCCTGTTCAAAACGCTGGCGGGCTTCGCTGCCTTCCAGGAACCGCGCCAGGCGAGCCGGGCCATCGAGGCGTTCGCCGGGTCGGTCCAGGCGTTCCAGGTAATCAAGCAACGCGATGGCATCTTCCAGGCCGGGCGTGTCGTACAGCTCCAGCAAGGCTTCGCCATCGACCGACAAACGCGCGCCTTCCACATGACGGGTGGTGCTGGGGCGATGGGAGACTTCGCCAAAGCCCACATCACGGGTCAACGTGCGCAGCAGCGAGGTTTTGCCGACGTTGGTGTGGCCGACCACGGCGAGCTTCAGCGGTTTAGTCATGACCGGTCTCCAGCCAGTTCAGCGGCGCACAGTCGGCGAACGGCAGCTCCAGCTGTTGCAGCGCGGCGTGCCAGTCGCCCAAGCGCTCGGCGTCCAGCGCCTGGCCGGGTGGCGCCTGCAACAGCCATACGCGGGTGGCAGTGGCGCTGCGGGCCAGCTCGGCGATCAACGCCAGGCTGCCACGATCCGGCGAGCGGCGCGGGTCACAGGCGATGGCCAGGCGTGCGGGCGGGAAGCGCGTGAGTTGTTCCAGCAGTTTGTTGCGCGATTCGCGGCTGTCGAGGATGCCAGCATTCTTGACGCTGCTTGGCAGCTTGGGCGGCCACGGGTGCTGATCGTCGAGTTCGATGGCCACCAGCAGGGCGCCGTGGCTTTCCAGTTCGCTGATGCCGCCTGTGACGTGATGCAACTGCTCGGGCGCGGCGTCATTCACGCCAAGTCGCTCGCTGCTCGGCATCAGGCGTTCGCGTAATTGGCTGTAGCCGGGCAGGTTGAGGTCCAGGCGCAATGCCGCGCGGCCGCGTTTCCAGCGCCACAGGCACAGCAGCGCGAGGAGCAATCGGGGCAGCAGGCCGTAAACCAGCAGCACGCCTACCAGCCACGCGGCCCAGGCCTGGCGGGCGCTTTCGATATTCAGGGCCGAGTCGCCGCTGGCGCGGATCATCTCCACCGTCGGCACATTAAAACCCAGCAAGGCGGGCAGGCTGCCGAGGGCTTGGGTGACGGCGACAAAAGTATCGGCGCCGAGGATGGTGGTTTCCCACACAAAACCGTAGCGCCGCGTGGCCAGCAGTGTCAGCAGAATCACCAAGGCGCTGAGCAATGCCAACAACCACAGGCTGTTGACCAGCACACCCACGGCCCAACGGTTGAGTTTCTGGCGCTGCAACAACAGCAACAAGGCTGGCGCCAATTGCGCGGCTTTGGCATCCCGGGCAAGTTTTTCGCTGAGCCACAACCACAGCCGCCCGAGGCTGGCGCTGTGTTCACCGGCAAACAGCAAGCCCAAGGCCCAGCTGATTAACAGGATCAGGTTCAAGCCGAGCAGGCTGCCCAAGGCCCAGAACACGTTCACCGGCGTCAGGCCGTTGCCCAAGGCGGCAAAGGCCAGCCCGGCGCCACTGATAACCGCGACCACCGCCAGCAGCACCAACGCCAAACGAGCGCCTTGCAGCCAGCGGGTGAGGGCGGCGGTCAGCCCATCGCGCTCGGCCAGGTGCAGGGCGCGCTGTTGGATGCGCGTCGCCAGGTCGCCACCGGCCGTGCGCGCCAGGCGGTTGGCTTCCAGGTCTTCCAAGGGGCCTGCGTGTTCTTCGCGCAGGCGCACGGTTTCGGTCAGCCAAAGTGTATGCAGCGGGTTCAGAGCAGTCACGCGCCGTCCTGTTGAGCAAGTGAGCTTGGAGCATAACCGCAGACTCGTGGCTCTGGTATTCTCGTCGGCATGAAAAAAACTCTCCCTTTAAGCCTGATCGCAGCCCTTGGTGAAAACCGGGTGATCGGCGTCGACAACAGCATGCCCTGGCATTTGCCGGGGGATTTTAAATATTTCAAGGCCACCACGCTCGGCAAGCCGATCATCATGGGGCGCAAGACCTGGGATTCCCTGGGCCGACCGTTGCCGGGGCGCTTGAACATTGTGGTCAGCCGTCAGACCGGCTTGGCGCTGGAAGGTGCGGAAGTTTTTCCGTCACTGGACGCGGCGGTTGAGCGGGCTGAAGCCTGGGCGCTGGAACAGGGCGTGGATGAGCTGATGCTGATCGGCGGTGCGCAGCTGTATGCGCAGGGGCTGGCGCAGGCGGATCGCCTGTATTTGACGCGGGTGGCGTTGAGCCCGGAAGGCGATGCATGGTTTCCGGCGTTTGATTTGAACCAGTGGAAGTTGGTGTCGAACGTCGAGAACCTGGCTGAAGGCGATAAGCCTGCCTACAACTTCGAAGTCTGGGAAAAAGCTTAAAAGCATCGCAGGCAAGCCAGCTCCCACAGTTGACCGATTTCTCCTGAGGAAACCGATTCAAGTGTGGGAGCTGGCTTACCTGCGATAGCGGTCTATCAGACCTGCGCTAATTCAGCATGCTCATCAGCATCCAGCAGCGCTTTATCCGTCTGCCCCATGATCTGGCTGGTAATCGCCCCGGCCGTCATCGAACCATTCACGTTCAACGCCGTGCGGCCCATGTCGATCAGCGGCTCCACGGAAATCAGCAGTGCTACCAGTGACACCGGCAAGCCCATCGCCGGCAGCACGATCAGCGCGGCAAAGGTCGCACCACCGCCCACGCCTGCCACACCGGCCGAACTCAAGGTCACAATCGCCACCAGCGTCGCGATCCACAGCGGGTCCAGCGGGTTGATGCCCACGGTCGGTGCAACCATCACCGCCAGCATGGCTGGGTAGAGACCGGCGCAACCGTTCTGGCCGATCGTCGCGCCAAACGAGGCGGCAAACCCGGCGATGGACTGCGGGATCCCCAGACGGCGGGTCTGCGCTTCAATGCTCAGCGGAATGGCTGCCGCACTGGAACGACTGGTGAAGGCAAACGTCAGTACCGGCCACACCTTGCGGAAGAACCGCAGCGGGTTGATCCCGGCCAGCGACAGCAATAGGCCGTGAACCACAAACATCAGCCCCAGAGCCAGATAAGACACCACTACAAAACTGCCGAGCTTGATGATGTCTTGCAGGTTGGAGCCGGCGACTACCTTGGTCATCAGCGCCAGCACGCCGTAGGGCGTCAGCTTCATCACCAGGCGCACCAGGCGCATGACCCAGGCTTGCAGGGTGTCGATGGCGTTGAGCACTTTCTGGCCTTTTTCCACGTCATCCTTGAGCAGTTGCAGCGCGGCAACCCCCAGGAATGCAGCGAAAATCACCACGCTGATGATCGACGTCGGCTTGGCGCGGGCCAGGTCGGCAAACGGGTTGGCCGGTACGAACGACAGCAGCAACTGCGGGATATTCAGGTCGGCCACCTTGCCTGCGTAATCACTCTGGATCACTTGCAGGCGTGCCATCTCCTGGGTGCCCGCCACCAGACCTTCGGCGGTCAAGCCGAACAGATTGGTCAGGCCGATACCGATCAGCGCCGCAATCGCGGTGGTGAACAGCAGCGTGCCGATGGTCAAAAAGCTGATCTTGCCCAGGGACGAGGCGTTATGCAGGCGCGCCACGGCACTGAGGATCGAGGCGAACACCAGCGGGATCACGATCATTTGCAGCAGTTGCACGTAGCCATTGCCGACCAGATCAAACCAACTGATCGAGGCCTTCAGCACCGGGTTGCCGTCGCCATAAATGGTGTGCAACACCGTGCCGAACACCACGCCCAATACGAGGGCAAACAGCACCTTCTTGGCGAGGCTCCAGTTCGTGCGACGGGTTTGTGCCAGGCCCAGCAACAGGGCCACGAACACCAGTAAGTTGAGAATCAGGGGCAGATTCATTGAAGCTCCGTTGAGAAGGCAGCCAATCGCGTGAGCCTGCGATTGCGAACCGGGAAGCCTAACAGTTTGAAATATATTGATTTAATACCAATATGGAATGGCGACTGTCGTTTTTGGAATAAGCATTTGGCGCTCAGGCACATGCCCTTGGCGTTATCACGACGCAAGCGGTCGTGCTCGGGCGATAACTGTCATACAGATTTGTTAGCGTCGGTGTCTTTCACTCAGGGAGAAAACGCTTATGAAGCTCGCGCCAAAACTACTTGCCGCCGCCTTCTGCCTCGGCCTCGTCAGCCAGGCATTTGCCGCCACAGAGTTGAAACACTGGCCGGCGCCGGCCGCCGAGCAACTGAACAAGATGATCGCCGCCAACGCCAACAAGGGTAACTTCGCGGTGTTCGACATGGACAACACCAGTTACCGCTACGACCTCGAAGAGTCCTTGCTGCCCTACATGGAAAACAAGGGCCTGATCACCCGCGAGAGCATGGACCCATCGCTGAAGCTGATGCCGTTCAAGGACACCGCCGACCACAAGGAAAGCCTGTTCAGCTACTACTACCGCCTTTGCGAAGTCGACGACATGGTCTGCTACCCATGGGTTGCGCAGATTTTCTCGGGCTTCACCCTCAAGGAACTCAAGGTCCAGGTGGACGAGCTGATGGCTTCCGGCAAGCCGGTGCCGGTCACCTACTTTGAAGGCGATGTGGTGAAGAAGTCTGAGGTGCAGCCGCCGAAAGTCTTCACCGGCCAGGCTGAGCTGTACAACAAGCTGATGGAAAACGGCATCGAGGTGTATGTGATGACCGCCGCCTCCGAGGAGTTGGTGCGTATGGTCGCCGCCGATCCGAAGTACGGCTACAACGTCAAACCCGAGAACGTCATCGGCGTGAGCACCTTGCTCAAGGATCGCAAGACCGGCGAACTGACCACTGCGCGTAAGCAGATCACTGCGGGCAAATATGACGAGAAGGCCAACCTCGGCCTGGAACTGACGCCGTACTTATGGACCCCGGCAACCTGGATGGCCGGCAAGCACGCAGCGATCCTGACCTACATCGACGAGTGGAAAAAACCGGTGATCGTCGGCGGTGACACACCGACCAGCGACGGTTACATGCTATTCCACGATGTGGACGTGGCCAAGGGTGGCATTCACTTGTGGATCAACCGCAAGGACAAATACATGACCCAGCTCAACGGCATGATGGCCAAGCACGCGGCTGCTCAGGCCAAGGAAGGCTTGCCGGTGACGGCGGACAAGAACTGGGTGATCGTCAAGCCGGACGAAATCCAGTAACGCGGTCAGTGTGGGAGCTGGCTTGCCTGCGATAGCGATCGGTCAGGCTCAGAGAGGCAAGCTGACACGCCGCCATCGCAGGCAAGCCAGCTCCCACAGTTGATCTCTGTTGTCTGGGGAGTTTTATTCAGGCAAAAAAATGCCCCGCACGTGGCGGGGCTTTTTTATGCGCGGGGCTTACAGGCCGTCGAGCATCGCCTTGTTACGCACAGCACCTTTGTCGGCACTGGTGGCCAGCAGGGCGTAAGCCTTCAACGCGGTGGTGACTTTGCGCGGACGCTTCTCCACCGGTTTCCAGCCTTTCTTGTCCTGCTCAACCCGGCGTGCCGCCAGTTCTTCGTCGCTGATCAACAGGTTGATCGAGCGGTTCGGAATGTCGATCAGCACCTTGTCGCCGTCCTGCACCAGACCAATCGCGCCACCGGCAGCGGCTTCTGGCGAAGCGTGGCCGATCGAGAGGCCCGAGGTGCCGCCAGAAAAGCGGCCGTCGGTCAGCAAGGCGCAAGCTTTGCCCAGGCCTTTGGATTTCAGGTAAGACGTCGGGTAGAGCATCTCCTGCATACCCGGGCCGCCTTTCGGGCCTTCGTAGCGGATGATCACGATGTCGCCTTCTTTCACTTCGTCGGCGAGGATGCCGCGTACCGAGCTGTCCTGGCTTTCGTAGATCTTGGCGCGGCCTTCGAACACGTGGATGGATTCATCCACACCGGCGGTTTTCACCACGCAGCCGTCCAGCGCGATGTTGCCGTACAGCACGGCCAGGCCGCCTTCTTGCGAGTAGGCGTGCTCGACACTGCGGATGCAGCCGTTTTCACGGTCGTCATCCAGGGTTTCCCAACGGGTCGACTGGCTGAACGCGGTCTGGGTCGGGATACCCGCCGGGCCAGCCTTGAAGAAGTGATGCACCGCTTCGTCGTCAGTCTGGGTGATGTCCCACTTGGCGATGCCTTCGGCCAGGGATTTGCTGTGCACAGTCGGCAGGTCGGTGTGCAACAGTCCGCCACGGGCCAGCGAGCCAAGAATCGAGAAGATCCCGCCGGCGCGGTGCACGTCTTCCATGTGGTACTTCTGGATATTCGGCGCGACTTTGCACAGTTGCGGCACATGACGGGACAGGCGGTCGATGTCGCGCAGGTCGAAGTCGATCTCGGCTTCTTGCGCTGCGGCCAGCAAGTGCAGGATGGTGTTGGTGGAACCGCCCATGGCGATGTCCAGGGTCATGGCGTTCTCGAACGCCTTGAAGTTGGCGATATTGCGCGGCAACACCGACTCATCGTTCTCGGTGTAGTAACGCTTGCACAGCTCGACGATGGTGCGGCCAGCCTGCAGGAACAGCTGTTCGCGGTCGCTGTGGGTGGCCAGGGTGGAACCGTTGCCCGGCAAGGCCAGGCCCAGGGCTTCGACCAGGCAGTTCATCGAGTTGGCGGTGAACATGCCGGAGCACGAACCGCAGGTCGGGCAGGCGCTGCGTTCGTATTCCGCGACCTTCTCGTCAGAAGCGCTGGAATCGGCGGCGATGACCATGGCGTCGACCAGGTCGAGGCCGTGGGAGGCGAGCTTGGTCTTGCCGGCTTCCATCGGGCCGCCGGAGACGAAGATCACCGGGATGTTCAGGCGCAGGGCGGCCATCAGCATGCCGGGGGTGATCTTGTCGCAGTTCGAGATGCAGACGATGGCGTCGGCGCAGTGGGCGTTGACCATGTATTCCACGGAGTCGGCAATGATCTCGCGGCTCGGCAGCGAATACAGCATGCCGTCATGGCCCATGGCGATGCCGTCATCCACGGCGATGGTGTTGAATTCCTTGGCGACGCCACCGGCGCGTTCGATCTCGCGGGCGACCAGCTGGCCCAGGTCCTTGAGGTGGACGTGGCCCGGTACGAACTGGGTAAAGGAGTTGGCAATCGCGATGATCGGCTTCTTGAAGTCGTCATCTTTCATCCCCGTGGCACGCCACAGTGCGCGCGCGCCGGCCATATTGCGGCCGTGGGTGGATGTTTTCGAGCGGTAATCTGGCATGGAGCACTCCGGGCGGCTAATCAAGTACTAAAGGGAAGTGAGCTTCTATTGACGTATGGAGCACTCAGAAAATGGCCGTGTGTCCAAACGTTGCCACTCGCGTCGCGGGATCGCCGCGTGCCTGGGCCTCGAGCTCATAAACCCGCCGGGGGATGACTGGCGATGAATAAGGCCGATTCTACACCGCTGGCGGCTGGAGGGAATGACCGTCTGTGGCGAGGGCGCTTGCTAGCGACCCACACGTGCATTCGCCACCCAACCCCACAGGCTGAAAACGATGAAGCTTACGGCGATGGTCATCAGCAAATGGTTGCCGGTCTGCGCGAGGGCGGCGCTGCTGATGGCCGCGGTCAGGAACATGATGCTGTTGCCCGCCGACGCCGCCGTGCCCGCGCTGCTGGAAAACAGCAGCATCGCCGCCGAAATCGCGGCAGGCCGCACAAGGGTGACGGCCAGGGCACTGATCAGCATCGGGATCAGCAGAGTCAGGGGGGTGATGGCCTCAACGCTGATAATCAGCGTTAACAAAATGCCGGCCACCAGCAGCAATCCCAGCCCGATATTGATTTGCCGGGACAGCGAGATGCGCTTCTGCAAGTACGATGCCGCGACGCCACCGAGCAGGTAGGCCACGCCGTACACCATCAACACCAGTGCGTATTGGTATTCGGACAGTTTCAACGCATCCATGAAAATCAGCGGCGTCACGCTGATCAAGGCGAAATAGCAGGCGAACACCAGCGCGGCGATCCACCAGTAGCGCAGGAAGTCGCGGTTGCCAGCGACGGCTCTGAGCGTACCGATGATTGATACCGGCGCGCGGTGCGGGCTGGCGGCCTTGGACGGCAGGATGCAGAGCGCATGGATCAACATGCCCAGTGCCATTAGCGCAAAGCCGTAGAAGCTGCCTTGCCAGTCGAAGGTGGTTTGCAGCCAGGAGCCGATCAGCGGCGAGAGCGCCACAAACGAACCGCTAAGGGTCATGTAATACAGGCGTACGCGGGCGCGGTCCTGTTCTTCGAACAGGTCTTCGACCAGCGCATGGCCCAGTACGAAAAAAACGCAGCCCATGGCCTGCACGCAGCGAAACAGCAGGAAGGTCAGGTAGTCGGACGCGAACGCGCAACCCATCGCGCCGAGGATCGACAGCGTAATGCAGCCGCTCAGCACTTCCTTGCGGCCCCATTTATCCGACAGCGGGCCTGCAATCAATTGGGAAATTGAAAACACCAGCGTGAACAGACTGATCGACAGTGCGATTTCTGCGGTAGGTGTGTCGAACCTGGCAGCCAGCGCAGGAAAAGAGGGCAGCAGAATGTTAATCGGGAAGAAACTGATCAGGGAAATGCAGGTGATGAGGATGAAGCGGGAGAGGTAGGGCCCAGACATTGTTTTTGTTTTCCGGAGTAATTCCAGAAACCGATACTAGTCTGCGAAATGTGGAATTCAATCAAAACCGTTGAAGGACGGTTTGTGTCGGAAAATGTGGGAGCGGGCTTGCCCGCGATGGCTGAGTGTCAGTCAACAAACTCGTCAACAGGTCCACCGCTATCGCAGGCAAGCCAGCTCCCACATTTGATCTGCGTGTTACTTAGCTATTAGGCAACAACCGGCAGGTAATGCTCTTGATGTAGCGCGTTTCGGCAATCGCCGGGTGCACCGGGTGATCCGGGCCCTGGCCGCCGCGTTCGAGCATCTGGATGTTGCGGTCCAGGTGACGGGCGCTGGTCAGCAGGATGTTCTGCAGGTCGTCTTCCGGCAGGTGCATGGAGCACGATGCGCTGACCAGAATGCCGTCCTTGCTGAGCAGGCGCATGGCTTGCTCGTTCAGGCGGCGGTAGGCGCCTTCGCCGTTTTTCATGTCTTTTTTGCGTTTGATGAAGGCCGGTGGGTCGGCGACGATCACGTCGAAACGTTCTTCGCTGGCTTTCAGCTCTTTGAGGGCTTCGAATACGTCGCCTTCGATGCAGGTCATTTTCTCGGCAACACCGTTCAGTGCGGCGTTGCGCTCTACGCCGTCGAGGGCGAAGGCGGAGGCGTCGACGCAGAACACTTCACTGGCGCCGAACGCTGCAGCTTGCACGCCCCAGCCGCCAATGTAGCTGTACAGGTCGAGTACGCGTTTGCCTTTGGCGTACGGGGCCAGGCGGGCGCGGTTCATGCGGTGGTCGTAGAACCAGCCGGTTTTCTGGCCCTGGATCACCGGGGCTTCGAATTTCACGCCGTTTTCTTCCAGCGCCACCCACTCCGGCACCAGGCCGAACACGGTTTCGACGTAGCGGTTGAGGCCTTCGGCGTCACGCGCGGCGGAGTCGTTCTTGAACAGGATGCCGCTTGGCTTGAGCACTTGGGTCAGGGCAGCGATCACGTCTTCTTTGTGCGCTTCCATGGTCGCCGAGGCGATTTGTACTACAAGGATGTCACCGAAACGGTCGACGACCAGGCCCGGCAACAGGTCGGAATCACCGTAGACCAGGCGGTAGAACGGCTTGTCGAACAGGCGATCACGCAGGGACAGGGCGACGTTGATGCGGTGCACCAGCAGCGATTTGTCCAGCGGCAACTTGATGTCGCGTGACAGCAGGCGGGCGCAGATCAGGTTGTTCGGGCTCATGGCCACGATGCCCAGGGTCTTGCCGCCAGCCGCTTCCAGGATAGCCTGGTCGCCTGCCTGGAAGCCGTGAAGAGGTGTGGCGGCCACATCGATTTCGTTGCTGTAGACCCACAGGTGGCCGTTGCGCAAACGACGATCGGCGTTGGCTTTGAGACGCAGGCTAGGCAGGGACATGACGTCGCTCCGGAAAAAAGAGCGGGAGTATACCCTGTTGCGCCGTTATTCATGTGGGAGCTGGCTTGCCTGCGATGCAGGCGATTCGGTGTATCTGACGTACGGTGGTGATGCAATCGCAGGCAAGCCAGCTCCCACACAAGCCCAGAGCCCACATTCAATCCGGTTTTTGAGGTGTCGGTCAGGTTCCCATAGAGGTTAGAATTCGCGCCTAGTCCAGAGTGTGTATTTATGTCCCCAGAGCTTTCCGCCGAGCAGATCCAGCAGGCCCTGCAAGGCATCAGCGTGCCGCCTCAACCGCAAATCATGGTGGATTTGCAGATGGAGCAATACATGCCCGACCCGGACCTGGAAGTGATCGCGCGGCTGATCTCCCAGGATCCAGGCCTGTCTGGTGCGCTGCTGAAGATCGTCAACTCGCCGTATTACGGCCTGAGCAACAAGATCGCCTCGATCCAGCGCGCGGTGAACCTGCTGGGCAGCCGCTCGATCATCAACCTGATCAACGCGCAGTCGATCAAGGGCGAGATGAGCGACGACACCATCGTCACCCTCAACCGCTTCTGGGACACCGCCCAGGACGTGGCCATGACCTGCCTGACCCTGGCCAAGCGCACCGGCTCGCAAACGGTCGACGAGGCCTATGCCTTGGGCCTGTTCCACGACTGCGGCGTGCCGCTGATGCTCAAGCGCTTCCCCAATTACATGGCGGTGCTGGAGCAGGCTTACGCCAATGCCGGCCCGGATTGCCGGGTGGTCGACACCGAGAACAACGCGTTCAACACCAACCATGCCGTGGTGGGTTACTACACCGCCAAATCCTGGCGCCTGCCGGAGCATGTGACCGACGCCATCGCCAACCACCACAACGCCCTGGCGATTTTCAGCGATGAGTCGTCGCGCAACCCGCAACTTAAAAACCTGTTGGCGATCCTCAAGATGGCCGAGCACATCTGCTCGTCCCACCGCGTGCTGGGCAACCAATCGGCGGACCATGAGTGGGATGCCATCGGGCATCTGGTGCTGGATTACGTGGGCCTGTCGGACTACGACTTTGAAAGCCTGAAGCTATCGATCCGCGAACTGGGCGCGCACTGACCCTTTAATCAAGAGGTACACATGCCCGAGTTACCCGAAGTCGAAACCACCCGGCGCGGGATTGCGCCGCATTTGGAAGGCCAACGCGTCAGCCGTGTGGTGGTGCGTGAACGGCGCCTGCGCTGGCCGATCCCGGAAGACCTGGATGTGCGCCTGTCCGGGCAGCGCATCGTGCTGGTGGAGCGGCGGGCTAAGTACCTGTTGATCAATGCCGAAGTGGGCACGTTGATCAGCCATTTGGGTATGTCGGGCAATTTGCGCCTGGTGGAAGTCGGCTTGCCAGCGCTCAAGCATGAGCATGTGGACATTGAGCTGGAGTCGGGCCTGGCGCTGCGCTATACCGACCCGCGGCGTTTTGGCGCGATGCTCTGGAGCCAGGACCCGCACAACCACGAACTGTTGCTGCGCCTGGGGCCGGAGCCGTTGACCGACCTGTTTGATGGCGAGCGTCTGTTCCAGCTGTCGCGTGGCAAGTCGATAGCGGTGAAGCCGTTCATCATGGACAACGCGGTGGTGGTGGGCGTGGGCAATATCTACGCGACCGAAGCTTTGTTTGCGGCAGGGATAGATCCGCGCCGGGCTGCGGGTGGTATCTCGCGCGGGCGTTATTTGAAGCTGGCGATCGAGATCAAGCGCGTGCTGG
The DNA here is from genome assembly GCF_014268205.2 of Pseudomonas sp. OE 28.3. Taxonomy (NCBI): domain Bacteria; kingdom Pseudomonadati; phylum Pseudomonadota; class Gammaproteobacteria; order Pseudomonadales; family Pseudomonadaceae; genus Pseudomonas; species Pseudomonas sp. OE 28.3. The sequence continues at coordinate 6,393,181 of NZ_CP077082.1, read as the reverse complement.
CGGCAGCTATCGAGCGTGGTGGCACCACGTTGCGGGACTTTATCGGCGGTGATGGGCAACCGGGGTATTTCCAGCAGGAGCTGTACGTCTACGGCCGGGGCGGTGAGGCGTGCAAGGTCTGCGGGAGCGAGTTGCGCAATGTGGTGCTGGGGCAGCGGGCGAGTGTGTTTTGCCCCAAGTGCCAGAGCTGAGTGTCGGGTGATGGCTGATGTCGCCATCGCAGGCAAGCCAGCTCCCACATTTGGATGTATTCACCACTCTAAATGTGGGAGCTGGCTTGCCTGCGATGAGGCCTTTACAGGCAATAAATAACTTCAGGCCTTGCCGGTAATCAACCGGTACTTGGCCATCAACTGCTCTTCCGTTTCCGGATGGGCTTCATCCAGCGGAATGCAATCCACCGGGCACACTTGCTGGCACTGAGGCTCGTCGTAGTGACCGACGCACTGGGTGCACAGGTTGGGGTCGATCACGTAGATCTCTTCGCCCTGGGAAATCGCAGCGTTCGGGCACTCGGGTTCGCAGACGTCGCAGTTGATGCAATCGTCGGTGATGATCAGGGACATGGAAACTCCTGCCAGGGCTGTCAGCCAGGGCATCTGAAAACTAATGCGTGCAATTGTGCCGCATTGGCGCCCGCAGTGCGAGCGTGTGGCAAGCCCGAATATCGGTCGCTGTCTCTGTGGCGAGGGAGCTTGCTCCCGTAGGGCCGCGCAGCGGCCCCGCTGTGCTGGAAACGATTGGGACTGCTGCGCAGTCCAGCGGGAGCAAGCTCCCTCGCCACAAAGAGCCTTACTTCTTGAAGCGCAGGGTCAGCGCATCGGCTACGGCCGGATGCACGAACTTGGTGATATCTCCGCCCAAAGCGGCAATTTCACGCACCAACGTCGAGGAAATGAACGAGTAACGTTCCGACGGCGTAAGAAACAGGCTTTCCACGTCCGGCGCCAGTTGGCGGTTCATGTTGGCCAGCTGGAATTCGTATTCGAAGTCCGACACAGCGCGCAGGCCACGCAGGAACACATTGGCGTTCTGCTCTTTGGCAAAGTGCGCCAGCAACGTCGAAAAGCCCACCACTTCCACGTTGGGCAGGTGCTTGGTGACCTCACGCGCCAGCTCTACGCGCTGTTCCAAGGGGAACAGTGGGTTTTTCTTGGGGCTGGCGGCGACCGCGATGATCACATGGTCGAACAAGCGAGACGCACGTTCGACCAGATCGCCATGGCCTTTGGTAATCGGGTCGAAGGTACCTGGGTACAACACTCGGTTCATCGCGTCGTCCTGGCGGAGTCCGTTGGGGAACCGGATGGTATCGCAGCATTCCCGGTGGGCCAAGTCGACTTATGTAGATAGATACCGTGAATACCCGGTTTTTTCATGCTGTTTTCAGACGTTCGGCCAATGCTGTCGCCAGTTGCGCGGTCAACCCGTACACCGATAATTGTGGGTTGGCGCCAATGCTGGTGGGGAACAGCGAGCCGTCGTGGATCGACAGGTTACGCAATTGATGATGACGGCCGAGGCTGTCGGCCACCGCGTTTTTCGGGTCCTCGCCCATGGCGCAACCGCCCATCACATGGGCGCTGCCCAGCGTGGTGCGGTGCAGTTCCAGGCTCAGCCCGTCGATCAGGCTGCGTGCTTCGGCCAGGGTATTTACGTAGCGTGCATCATGATGCAGCGGCTTGACCGACTTGGCGCCCGCCGCGAACTGAATCTCGGCCATGGTATGAAACGCACGGCGCAGGCCGTCCCAGGCGTAGTCCGAGACCTGGTAGTCGAGCACCGGTGTGCCGTCGCCACGTAATTCCACCGTGCCGCCGGGGCTGTCGGGGTGAAAGCCGTCGCGCAGCAGGGCGAGCATGGCGTGGGTGTGGGGCAACTGACTCATGTCCAGCGCGTTCCCGGTGCCGTAGCCGCCGAACAGCGTGCTGGCCAGGCCTGGATGCAGCGGAGGCGCCTCCAATTTGTAAGACATTTTGCCGGTGGTGCCGTCCTGCCACTGGAAGTGGTCGGAATAGATCGACTGCGGAGCGCCATAGAACGGATTGATCACCTCGTCGAACTGCCCCGCGGAGAAATTCACCAGGTGTAGGAAGGTACGCTTGCCCAGCCGCGAATGCGGGTCGGGCGCATCTGAACGCATCAGCAGGGCCGGGCTGTTGATGCCACCGCCCGCGAGCACGTAATGCTTGGCCTTGACCGTGATCTTGCGCCCGGTAGGCGCCACGCAACGCTCATCCATGGCCACGCATTCAAGGCTGCTGATGGTGTCGCCGCTGTATTTCAGGTGTTCGGCGCGGGCGAGGTAGAGCAGTTCGCCGCCCTTTTCCAGGGTGGAGGGAATGGTGGTCACCAACATCGATTGCTTGGCGTTGACCGGGCACCCCATGCCGCAGTAACCCAGGTTGAAGCAGCCGCGCACGTTGCGCGGGATCACGTGCCAGCTATAGCCGAGCTTTTCGCAGCCTTTGCGGATCACATCATTGTTGGCATTCGGTGGAATGGCCCAAGGGGCGATGCCCAGGCGCTGTTCCATTTTTTCGAACCACGGCGCCATTTCTGCGCTGCTGTGGCCCTTGACTGCATATTCACTGGCCCAGTGGGCGAGGGTGGCATCGGGTGTGCGAAAGCTCGAGGTCCAGTTGATCAGCGTGGTGCCACCGACGGCACGGCCCTGCAGGATAGTAATCGCGCCGTCCTTGCTCATGCGGCCGATGCCTTCCTGGTAGAGGCTGGCATAGGCTTCGTCTTCGAGCAGCTTGAAGTCGCTGCTGGTCTTGAGCGGGCCTTCTTCGATCAGCAGCACTTTGTAGCCCGCAGCACTGAGGATCTCGGCAGTGGTGCCGCCACCCGCGCCACTGCCGATAATGGCCACATCGGCTTCCAGGGTCAGGTCATTGCTGAGGGCGGCGCCATTGTGGGTTTTCCAGTCACGGGCCAGGCCATCGCGGAACAGATCGGGTACGGGCATAGAAGTGCACTCTTATTTTTATACGAAGTTGCATTCAGTGTGGGAGCTGGCTTGCCTGCGATGGCGGTCTGCCTGCCTTTCATTTCTGGCTGATACACCGCTATCGCAGGCGAGCCAGCTCCCACATGTTTGATTGGGTTGCCAGGGCTAGATCTTCGGTGGGCCGGGGTAGCCGCAATGCGCCCAGGATTGTGGCCGGAAGTACCAGGCCATGATCACCAGCTTGAGCAGCGAGCCCTGGCCCATGCGCAGCAGGTTCAGGTAGCTGTTCTCCCAGCGGTGCAGGAAGTTGCGGATCTGATCGCTGCTGGCGTTTTCCCAACTGCCCCAAATGCCGGTCAACGGGCCACGGGTGATGCCCATGCTCAGCACGTCGAACAGTTGCTGGGTGAGCTTGAACATCTCCGGCGACAGGTTTTGCAGGCTGTAGTCGAGTTTTTTCAGGGTGTCTTCGATACCGGCGACCACGTCCTGGGCGCTGGCCGCGCCTTCGAGCAACACCGGGATGATTGCGCGCAAAAACGGCAAGTCGCTGCTGCGCAGCATGGCAAAGCCACTGGCCGGGGTGCTGCTGGAGCAGCCGCTGAGGCTGGCCCCCAAGCCGGCGGTGGCCAGGAATGCGCTGGCGCACAGGCCGATTTTCAGAACGCCGCGCCGTGACAGCGCGGGTGTTTCAGTCAGGCTAGGGTTCATTGTTATTGTTATCCCGAGGGTGGCGGAATCAGCGGATAAACAGCTTCTGGATCAACTTCTGGATGGCTTTGCCGTAAGGCGGGTAGATCAGTTTCGCCGCGTTCAGGCGCTGTTTGACCAGCACCCCTTTGGCCTTGCTGAACGTGAGGAAGCCTTCATGGCCGTGGTAATGGCCCATGCCCGACGGGCCGATGCCGCCAAAGGGCATATCGTCCTGGGCCACATGCAGCAGCGTGTCGTTGAGGCAAACACCGCCGGAATGGGTTTCGTGGAGCACGCGGTTCTGTTCGCCCTTGTTGTAGCCGAAGTAATACAGGGCCAGTGGGCGAGGGCGCTGGTTGATGTAGGCAAACGCTTGGTCGAGGCCGCGATAAGGCACGATCGGCAGCACCGGGCCGAAGATTTCGTCCTGCATCACCGTCATCTCGTCGCTGACATTCAGCAACAGGCTATGGGCCATACGCCGTGCCTGGCCCTGGTCATACAGCGGTATCAGGGTGGCGCCCTTGTCGGTGGCGTCTTTGACGTAGGCATTGAGCCGGGCCTGTTGCCGCTCATTGATGATGGCGGTGTAGTCCGGGTTGTCGGCCAGGGTCGGATAAAACCCGCGAACGGCGTTGCTGTAGGCCTCGACGAAACCTTCAACGCGGTCTTCCGGCACCAACACGTAATCCGGTGCCACGCAGGTTTGCCCGGCATTCAGGCATTTACCGAAGGCAATGCGCTCGGCGGCGTCTTTGAGTGGCACGTCCGCGGAAACAATGGCTGGCGACTTGCCACCGAGCTCCAGGGTAACCGGTGTCAGGTGCTCGGCCGCTGCGCGCATCACGTGCTTGCCGATGCTGGTGGCGCCGGTGAACAGCAGGTGATCGAAGCGCAATTTGGAAAATGCCATGCCCACTTCGGCCTCGCCCAGCACCACGCACACCAGGTCTTCGGGGAAGATTTTGGCCAGCAGCGCCTTCAGCAGTTCGCCCGTGGCGGGCGTGGACTCGCTGAGTTTGAGCATCACCCGGTTTCCCGCCGCCAAAGCCCCGACCAGCGGCCCAATGGCCAGGTACAACGGGTAGTTCCAGGGGACAATCACCCCGACCACACCCAGCGGCTGGTAGATGACTTTGGCTGACGCTGGTTGGAAGGCAATGCCTACCGCACGCCGGGAAGGTTTCATCCAGCCTTTGAGGTGTTTGCTGGCGTAGTGAATGCCATGCAGGCTGGGCATCAACTCGGCGAACAGGGTTTCGTCTGCGCTGCGGTGGCTGAAGTCCTGGCTGATCGCGGTGATCAGCGCCTGGCGTTCGTCGCTGAGCACGTCGCGTAAAGCCTTTAGCCACTGCTGGCGCTGTGCAGCTGGCGGCATCGGGTTGGCCGCATAGGCGCGACGTTGGGCGTCGAACAGGTCCTGGAGTTGATCCAGCGCCTGGGAATCTTGCAGGTAGGCAACGTTGGCAGACATGGCGCAGTTCCCGATTGTTATAGGTCTGCCTGGATTTTTAGAGTCATTGCTCTAAATTGTCAAATGTCATTGCAGCAACATGCGGATTTATCCTGACAAGGATAGGCCGTAAGATGCCCCATCCCGTGTTCAGAAGCTGATCCCCTATGGCACCACGAGTAAAGACCAGCGAGCGCATTGTGCAAACCAGCCTGGAGCTTTTTAACCAGCAGGGTGAGCGCAGCGTCAGTACCAACCATATCGCCGCCCATATGGAAATTTCCCCGGGCAACCTGTACTACCACTTCCCCAACAAGCAGGCGATCATCGCCGTGCTGTTTCGTGAGTACGAAGCGCTGGTGGACAGTTTCCTGCGCCCGCCACAGGGCCGCGCGGTGACTGTCGAAGACAAGCGCTTTTACCTGCAGGCCGTGCTGGCCGGCATGTGGCGCTACCGTTTCCTGCACCGAGACCTCGAACACCTGCTGGAAAGCGACCCGGAACTGGCCACCGGCTACCGGCGGTTTTCCCAGCGCTGCCTGATCCAGGGCGGGGCCATTTACCAAGGGTTTGTCGACGCTGGCATCCTCAGTATGGACCCGGTGCAAACCGAGGCACTGACCCTTAATGCCTGGATCATCCTCACCTCGTGGGTGCGGTTCCTGTGCACCACCAATGAGAACTCCGCGCACTTGAGCGCCGAAGCGATCAAGCGCGGTGTGTATCAGGTGCTGGTGCTGGAGGCGGGGTTTGTCACGCCCCAGGCGAAAGAGGCGGTGGATGCCTTGTTCAAAGAGTTTTACGTGCCGTTGAACCAGGCACTGGAAGAAGTGAAGTAGGACCTTTCCCGAATCTGTTCACAGGAGCCCGTCATGTCGCTTGCCCAACTGATCAGCCCCCAGCAATTGGCCGAACGCCAAAAGGCCGCGGGGCTGGTGATCCTGGATTGTCGTTTTGCCCTCGAAGACCCGGACTACGGGCTGTGCAGCTATGCCGAAGGGCATATCGAAGGCGCGCAATATGCCGACTTGGAGCGTCATCTCAGTGGGCCGGTGACCAAAGGCGTGACCGGCCGCCACCCGTTACCGGCGGCGGACACTTTGGTTGCGCAACTGCGGGCCTGGGGCATCCATGCCAACACCGACATCGTCCTGTACGACGACGGCCCTGGCGCCTATGCCGCCCGCGCGTGGTGGTTGCTGGCCTGGCTGGGCAAGCGTGACGGGGTGTTTATCCTGGACGGTGGTCTCAAGGCCTGGCACGCCGCCGGTTTCCCGTTGAGCCTCGATGCACCGGTGGTGGAGCCGGGAGCGTTTGCCGGTAAGCCGGACAACCGCCTGCTGCTGGACGCCGAGCATTTGCAAAAACGCCTGGGTGAGCCGGGCCTCACCTTGATCGACGCCCGTGCAGCGGTGCGTTTTCGCGGCGAGGTAGAGCCGATTGATCCGATTGCCGGGCACATTCCCGGTGCGCAATGTGCAGCGTTCACCGAAAACCTGGGCAGTGATGGCCGCTTTCTACCGGCCGATCAGCTCAAGCAGCGCTTCGCCGCACAGTTGCAGGGCCGGTCACCGGATGAACTGGTGGCGTACTGCGGTTCGGGCGTGACGGCGTGCCACAACCTGTTTGCCTTGAGTCTGGCGGGCTACCCGTTGGGCAAACTGTATGCGGGGTCGTGGAGTGAGTGGATTACCGACCCCACACGGCAGATTGCAACCGGCGACTAAGCCGCCAGGCCTGCAAACCCAATCAAAATGTGTGTGTGGGCTTGTGTGGGAGCTGGCTTGCCTGCGATGAGGGAGTGTCAGTCAGCTAATTATTGGCTGACACACCGCTATCGCAGGCAAGCCAGCTCCCACACAAACCAGCTCCCACATTTTTTAACTGTGTTGTGTCAGTAACCACTGCGGAATACGGCGCTCCAGATAGTAACTGGGGCGTTTCAACGTCCCATCCACAAACCCCACATGTCCACCCTTGGCCAATAACTCAAACTCGGTGCAATCCGACAGTTCATTGGCCTCGGGCAGGCTGTGAGCAAACACGAACGGGTCATCGGCGGCCTGGATAATCAGGGTTGGCGTGCGGATTTCGCCCAAGTAGTAACGGCTCGAGGCGCGACGATAATAGTCCTCGGCACTGAGGAACCCGTGCAACGGTGCGGTCACCCGGCCGTCGAAGTCCCAGAACGTGCGCATTTTCTCCAATGAGCCCAGGGCTTCCAGGGTTTTCAGCCCTTCGGCCCGGCCATCCTTCACAAAGCGGCTTTGCTTGACGCGGATATACGCCAACATCTCGCGCATGAAGTGCTTCTGGTACACCCGCGAAAAGCCCAGCCCGATACGGTCAGCGCACTGGTCCAGTCGAAACGGCACCGACACCGCCGCTGCGCCTTGCAGCCCGGACGTCTCGCCGGTTTCGCCCAGGTGCTTGAGCAGCACATTTGCGCCCAACGAATAACCCACCGCATACAGCGGCGCCAAGGGTCGTTTGGCATGCAGATGTGCAATCGCCGCCGCCAGGTCTTCACTGGCACCGGAGTGATAGCTGCGTGCCAACAGGTTTGGCTCGCCCGAGCACCCACGCCAATTCAAGGCGGCGCTGGCCCAGCCTTGAGCTGCGAGGGCTTTTTGCAGCCCGGCCACATAAGGCGAGTTGGACGAGCCGGTCAGCCCGTGCAGCACCAGCACCAATGGCGCTTGCGCGTCATGGGGCCCATGCCAGTCGAGGTCGAGAAAGTCGCCGTCGTCCAGCCACAGGCGTTCGCGTTGGCGTTCGATATGGGTGGTAGGGCGCCACAGCGGCCCCCACAGGGTTTGCAAGTGGGGGTTGCCGAGGCCGAAGGCGGGTTTGAACAGCTCAGAGGACGGGATCATGAAACTCTCGGTAGCAAGCGAGCTTACTGTGGCATGCGAGCTTGTTGTGGCGAGCAGGCTTGCCCTGCGTTGGGCTGCGAAGCGGCCCCAGTAAAGTCGCCGCATTCTATTTTTCAGATCGCGGTGCCTGTAAAAGGGGCTGCTTCGCAGCCCAACGCAGGGCAAGCCTGCTCGCCACAACCATCCTGGCCGCCACGACAAGCCCGCTCACTACAAGATTTACCTAAGGTTAAGCGGCGCTTTCAACCAACCGATGCCACAACGCGTAATACACGCGACCGGACTTCTGCTCTCGGTGCAGGCGCCAGCTGCCCGGCAGGCCGAGGGTAGACGGCGCGGTCTCGCTTTCAGTGTAGATCCACGCATCGGGTGCCAGCCACTGGCGCTCTTCCAGCAGCGCACACACCGTCGGCAACAGGTTCTGGTTGAACGGCGGGTCGAGGAACACCACGTCGTATTCGCTGGCCGCCTGGGTTTCCAGGTAGCGCAGCGCATCGGCTGTCTGCACCTGGCCGGTGGTGCAGCGCAGTGTGCCCAGGTGTTCCTTGAGGCTGGACACCGCCACATTGCTGGCATCCAGCGCCTGGCCCTGTGCGGCGCCACGGGACAGCGCTTCGAGGAACAGCGCGCCGCTGCCGGCGAACGGGTCCAGTACCTTGGCGCCGCCGATATACGGCGCGAGCCAGTTGAACAGGGTTTCACGCACGCGATCCGGCGTTGGGCGCAGGCCCACGACGTCAGGGAAACTCAGCTTGCGGCTGCCCCATTCACCGCCAATGATGCGCAGTTGGCCCACACCGTTATGCACGTTGTGGACAGGTTTTTTCGGGCGAGATGAACTGGCCATTAATGCTCCGGAACCCCGAGCGGCTGCTCGGCGGGTTTATCAGTGGGGGGCGGTAGTGGCTTTTGCGCAATCGTCGGGCCGGCGGTCACGATGACCATCTTGTCGGCGCTCAAGTGTTTATTCATTGCAGCCTTGACCTGCTCTACGGTCAGGGCCTGGGATTGTTTCATGAAATCCTCAAGATAGCTCAGCGGCAGGTTATAGAAACCCATGGCGCCCAGCTGCCCGACGATATCGGCGTTGCTTGCGGTAGACAGTGGGAAGCTACCGGCCAGCTCACGCTTGGCGTCGTCCAGTTCCTTTTGCGTCGGGCCGGTCTTGAGGTAGTCGGCCAGCACGTCTTCAACCAGGCGCAGGGTGCCGCCGCTCATTTCGGCGCGGGTCTGCAGGTTGATCATGAACGGACCACGTACCTGCATCGGCGAGAAACCGGAGTAAACGCCGTAGGTCAGGCCGCGCTTCTCACGCACTTCGCTCATCAAGCGGGTGCCGAAACCACCACCGCCGAGGATCTGGTTGCCCAGGGACAAGGCGGCGTAGTCCGGGTCGGCGCGGTCGATGCCCAGTTGCGCGAACAGTAAATGGGTTTGCTTGGACGGGAACTCGATATGGCTCAGGCCAGCTTTCGGCTCGGTCGGCTGGGCGATCTTGGCCAGGGCCGGGCCTTTGGGCAGCGATGCGGAGACCTTGGCCGTCATGGCCTCAGCGTCGGCGCGAGTCAGATCGCCCACCACGGCAATCACCGCATTGCCTGCTGCGTATGCTTTGGCGTGGAAGGCCTGCAACTGCGCCAGGGTAATCGCCGGAATGCTCTCAGGCGTGCCTTCGCTCGGGTGCGCGTAAGGGTGGTCGCCGTACAACCGCTTGAACAACTCAAGGCTGGCCAGCTTGCCTGGGTTCTGTTTCTGGTACTCAAAACCGGCAAGAATCTGGTTTTTGATGCGCGCCAGGGAGTCGGCCGGGAAAGTCGGCTTGCCGATCACTTGGTCAAACAGCGTCAGGGCCGCGTCGCGCTTGCCGCTGTCGCTCAGGCTGCGCAGGGACACCAACGCCATGTCGCGATAAGCGCCGTTGCCGAAGTCGGCACCCAGGCCTTCAAAGCCGCTGGCGATCTGGCTGACATCCTTGCCCGGTATGCCTTCGTTGAGCATGGCGTTGGTCAGCAACGCAACGCCTGGGGTATTGCCGTCCTGGCTGCTGCCGGCGGCGAACAGGATGCGCATGTCGAACATTGGCAGTTCGTGGGCTTCGACGAACAGCACCTTGGCGCCCTCGGCGGTGGTCCAGGTTTGCACGTCGAGCTTGCGGTTGGTCGGCGCCTTGCCGTCCAGTTCTGCCAAAGATTGCAGTTTGTTGGCCGATTGCGCCTTGTCCAGCGCCTGGCTGGCCACCGATTCACTCGGGCGCAGGAAGTACACGGCGCTGGCGGCGATCAGGGTGACGACGACCAGGCCGGGGAAGATCAGGCGGCTGCTTTTGCGATTACTCATGAGCGGTCTCCTCGGGCAAAACATGGGCGACGCTCAAACGTTCGCGGGTGAAGTAGGTGCGCGCGGCTTTCTGGATATCTTCCGGGGTCACGCTTTGCAGGTCGGCAAGCTCGGTGTCCATGAGTTTCCAGGACAGGCCGACGGTTTCCAGCGAGCCGATGGCCGTGGCCTGGCTGGTGATGGAATCACGTTGGTAAACCACGCCGGCAATCACTTGGGCGCGGATACGCTCCAGTTCTTCGGTGGTCGGCGGCTTGGCTTTCAACTCGTCCAGCAGGCGCCACAGGCCGGCTTCGGCCTGGGCAATGGTCTTTTTCTTCTGCTGATTCGGCGTGGCGCTCAATGTGAACAGGCTGTCACCACGGGTATAGGCGTCGTAGCTGGTGGACGCGCCGGAGACGAGTTCTTCACCGCGCTCCAGCTGTTCCGAGATACGCGCGCTGTAGCCGCCATCGAGCAGGGCCGAGAGCAGGCGCAGGGCTTGCACCGAGCGCTTGTCTTCGGCAGTCGCCAGGCCCGGCACGTTGAAACCGAGGATCACGCTCGGCAGTTGGGTCTGCACGTGCAGGGTCAGCAAGCGCTCGCCAGGTTCGGCCAGTTCCAGCGGGATCTTGGCGGGTGGCACATCACGCTTGGGGATTGGGCCGAAGTAACGTTCGGCGAGTTTCTTGACCTCGTCCGGCGTCACGTCGCCGACCACCACCAGTGTGGCGTTGTTCGGCACATACCAGGACTGGTACCAGTGGCGCAGTTCTTCAACCTTCATGCGCTCAAGGTCGGCCATCCAGCCGATGGTGGGCGTGTGATAGCCGCTGGCCGGGTAGGCCATCGCCTTGAAGCGCTCGTAGGCCTTGGACATCGGGTTGTCGTCGGTGCGCAGGCGGCGTTCTTCCTTGATCACCTCGATTTCGCGGCTGAACTCATCGGCCGGCAGGCGCAGGCTGGCCATGCGGTCGGCTTCCAGCTCGAAAGCGACGCCCAGGCGGTCACGCGCCAGTACCTGGTAATACGCGGTGTAGTCGTCGCTGGTGAAGGCGTTTTCTTCAGCGCCCAGGTCACGCAGGATCAGCGAGGCTTCGCCGGGACCGACTTTGGCGCTGCCCTTGAACATCATGTGTTCCAGGGCATGGGACAAACCGGTCTGGCCCGGGGTTTCGTAGCTCGAACCGACCTTGTACCAGACCTGGGAAACCACCACCGGCGCGCGATGGTCTTCGCGCACGACCACTTTAAGGCCGTTATCGAGGGTGAATTCATGGGTGGGTTGTGGGTCGGCAGCCAAGGCTGAAAGAGGCAGACAAACTGTGCTGAGCAGCAGGCCTGCGGCGCGGCGGGCTAGAGCAATCATTCGTGTTTTAACCTGTTGGGCTACCCGCTTGGTCTTAGCGTCGGCGGGCGAGGAGGTGCTAGGATACTGATCCGGTTTGGACAGGGCCACTGTGGCAGTCATCTTGTCCCGGTTTCAGTCGTAGGAATGTAGGAATTGGCGCTGGGTTTCCCCGACGATCTTCTACTTTTCGCCGATTTTGTCGCTTCAGTCCTTTATTGAAACGATTTGTTGAGGCCTTTATTTACGCCTTACAAAATGTTGCGCATGAACAAGCGAGCGTTAAAGCAGTCTGTTCTGCATCGAATTTATTTACCGAGGCGCCCTGGCGCATCGCTACTTTGAGATAGCCGTCCTCCATGTTTGGTTCCAACGACGACAAGAAGAGTCCAGCTGCGGCTGGCGAGAAAAAAGGCCTGTTCGGATGGCTGCGCAAAAAGCCGCAGGAAACCGTCGTCGAACAGCCACAGGTTCAGCCTGAGCCGATTCCAGAGCCCATTATAGACGCTGAGCCGCCCGCGCCAGTGGTGTTGCCGATGGCCGAGCCGGTGTTGCAACCGTTGGTTGAGCCTGCGCCTGCGCCAGAGCCAGAGCACAAACCGTGGTTGGAACTGCCGGTGGCTGAAGAGCCTGTGGCACTGGTTGAAGATGTACAAGCCGAGCACGTCACGCCGCCGATTCCTGTGGTCATTGAGCCGGTTTCAGTGGTAGTCGAAGCGCCTGCGCCCGTCACTGTTGAGCCAGAGCCAGAGCCAGAGCCAGAGCCAGAGCCAGAGCCAGAGCCTGTTGTCGTTGCCGCCCCCGCCATTATCGAGCCGCCGGTCGCCCCGGAGCCCGTTGTTGCTCCCGCTGAAACCAGCAAAACCGGCTTCTTCGCCCGCCTCAAGCAAGGCCTGAGCAAAACCAGCGCCAGTATCGGCGAAGGCATGGCCAGCCTGTTCCTGGGCAAGAAGGTTATTGATGACGAGCTGCTGGAAGACATCGAAACCCGTCTGTTGACCGCCGACGTGGGCGTCGAAGCCACTGCCGTGATCATCCAGAGCCTGACCCAGAAGGTTGCGCGCAAGCAGTTGACTGACGCCGATGCGCTCTACAAATCCCTTCAGGCCGAACTGGCTGCGATGCTCAAGCCGGTGGAAGCGCCGCTGGTGATCACGCCGAACAAGCCGTTCGTGATCCTGGTCGTCGGCGTCAACGGCGCCGGCAAAACCACCACCATCGGCAAGTTGGCCAAGAAGCTGCAGTCGGAAGGCAAAAAAGTCATGCTCGCCGCCGGTGACACCTTCCGCGCCGCTGCCGTGGAGCAGTTGCAGGTCTGGGGTGAGCGCAACAAGATCCCGGTCATCGCCCAGCACACCGGCGCCGATTCCGCCTCGGTGATTTTCGATGCCGTGCAGGCTGCCAAGGCCCGTAACATCGATGTGTTGATCGCTGATACCGCCGGTCGCCTGCACACCAAAGACAACCTGATGGAAGAGCTGAAGAAAGTGCGCCGCGTAATTGGCAAGCTCGACGCCGACGCCCCGCACGAAGTGCTTCTGGTGCTCGACGCCGGCACTGGCCAGAACGCCATCAGCCAGGCCAAACAATTCAACCAGACGGTGCAACTGACCGGCCTGGCATTGACTAAGCTCGACGGCACGGCCAAGGGTGGTGTGATCTTCGCCCTGGCCAAACAGTTCGGGTTGCCGATTCGTTATATCGGTGTCGGTGAAGGTATCGACGACCTGCGCACCTTTGAAGCCGAACCCTTTGTACAGGCACTTTTCGCCGAGCGGGAGCGTTCATGATTCGATTCGAACAGGTCGGTAAACGCTACGCCAATGGGCATGTGGGCTTGCATGAGCTGAGCTTTCGAGTACGGCGTGGCGAGTTTCTGTTTGTAACCGGCCACTCGGGCGCCGGTAAAAGTACGCTGTTGCGGCTGTTGCTGGCGATGGAGCGCCCGACCACCGGCAAGCTGCTGCTGGCCGGCCAGGATCTGGCCACCATCAGCAATGCACAGATCCCGTTCCTGCGCCGCCAGATCGGCGTGGTGTTCCAGAACCACCAGTTGCTGTTCGATCGTACGGTGTTCAACAACATTGCTTTGCCGCTGCAGATTCTCGGCTTGTCCAAGGCTGAAGTCGTCAAGCGTGTGGATTCGGCCCTGGAGCGCGTGGCACTGTCGGACAAGACCGACCTTTACCCGGGCGACCTGTCCACCGGCCAACAACAGCGCGTCGGCATCGCCCGCGCCATTGTCCACCGCCCGGCCTTGTTGCTGGCGGACGAACCTACCGGTAACCTCGACCCGCGTCTGGCGGCTGAGATCATGGGCGTGTTCGAAGACATCAACCGCCTGGGCACCAGCGTATTGATCGCCAGTCACGACCTGGCACTGATCGCCCGTATGCGCCACCGCATGCTGACCCTGCAACGCGGCCGCCTGATCGGCGACGGGGAGGCTGGCGTATGAGTGCGACTCGCAGCCCCAAGGTTTCCGAGCGTGTGGCGCCAAAAGCCGCCGACCCGCAACCGCCGAAGAAAAAACGCGACGAAGATGATGGCCCGGATTTCGCCACGCTGCTGCGCGCCTGGATCGAAAGCCATCGTGCCAGCTTGGTCGACAGCCTGCGCCGCCTGGGCAAGCAGCCGATCGGCAGCTTTTTCACCTGCCTGGTAATGGCCGTGGCACTGAGCCTGCCGATGGGTTTGTCGCTGCTGCTTAATAATGTGGAGCGCCTGGGCGGTTCCTGGCAGCGCGCGGCGCAGATTTCGCTGTACCTGGACCTCGACACCAGCGCCAAAGATGGCGAGAACCTGCGCAACGACATCAAGAACCTGCCGGGCGTGGCGGATGCCGAATACATCAGCCGCGATCAGGCCCTTGAAGAGTTCCAGCAGCAATCAGGCCTGGGTGAGGCGCTTAAAGAGCTGCCGCAGAACCCGCTGCCGGGCGTGGTGCTGGTGACGCCGAACGAAGTCGACAAGCCAGCGCTTGAGGCCCTGCGACAAAAACTCGCAGAGATGCCCAAGGTACAACAGGCACAACTTGATCTAGTCTGGGTAGAGCGTCTGGCGGCCATTCTCAAGCTGGGCGACCGCTTTGTGTTCGGTCTCACGGTGTTGTTGGTGTCTGCATTACTTTTGGTGATAGGTAATACCATTCGTCTTCATATTGAAAACCGCCGCACCGAGATAGAAGTGATTAAACTGGTCGGCGGCACAGACAGCTATGTGCGTAGGCCTTTTCTGTACATGGGCGCGCTTTATGGCTTCGGTGCCGGGATTTTGTCCTGGGGCGTTTTGGCTTTTGGCTTGAACTGGCTCAACGACGCGGTAGTAGGGCTGGCCGGTTTGTACGGCAGCGATTTTGCCCTGGCCGGCGTGCCGGTCGCCGACGGTCTGAGTCTCTTGCTTGGTGCCGTCTTGTTGGGGTATATCGGTGCCTGGATTGCGGTCGCTCGTCATTTACGTGAGCTGGCACCGAAGTAGTTAATGTCAGATTAATGTGGTTTCGTTTGTATTGACCGTATTGGTGGTTTAGGGAACTTGTCCTACGGTTCCCGGTCAATTTTCGCAGTGCTGAACTGCACGAGTTATGTGAGTCGGAGGTTTTTTCGTATGACCACTTCTTTGCAACCTGCTTATGCTCTGGTCCCGGGTGCGAACCTGGAGGCCTATGTGCACACGGTCAACAGCATTCCATTGCTGACGCCCGAGCAGGAGCGTGAACTGGCCGAGAGTCTCTACTATGAGCAGGATTTGGGGGCGGCTCGGCAGATGGTGCTCGCCCACCTGCGTTTTGTCGTACATATCGCCCGT
This sequence comes from Pseudomonas sp. OE 28.3, assembly GCF_014268205.2. NCBI lineage: Bacteria > Pseudomonadati > Pseudomonadota > Gammaproteobacteria > Pseudomonadales > Pseudomonadaceae > Pseudomonas > Pseudomonas sp. OE 28.3. The sequence goes on along the minus strand of NZ_CP077082.1, from coordinate 6,377,735 downwards.
AGCTATAGCGGCTACGGGTTGGCCCAGGCTGACCTGATCCAGGAAGGCAACGTCGGCCTGATGAAGGCTGTAAAGCGCTTCAACCCTGAGATGGGCGTGCGCCTGGTATCGTTTGCCGTGCACTGGATCAAGGCGGAAATCCACGAGTTCATCCTGCGCAACTGGCGCATCGTGAAAGTCGCGACCACCAAGGCCCAGCGCAAGCTGTTCTTCAACCTGCGCAGCCAGAAAAAACGCCTGGCGTGGCTGAATAACGAGGAAGTCCACCGCGTGGCCGAAAGCCTCGGCGTGGAGCCGCGTGAGGTGCGCGAGATGGAAAGTCGCCTGACCGGCCATGATATGGCCTTCGACCCGGCCGCTGAAGCGGACGACGACAGCGCCTTCCAATCGCCGGCCAACTACCTGGAAGACCACCGGTACGACCCGGCGCGTCAACTGGAAGACGCCGACTGGAGCGACAACTCCAACCAGAACCTGCACGAAGCGCTGGAAGTGCTGGACGACCGTAGCCGTGACATCCTCTATCAGCGCTGGCTGGCTGAAGAAAAAGCCACGCTGCACGACCTGGCACAGAAGTACAACGTGTCGGCCGAGCGGATTCGTCAGCTTGAGAAAAGCGCGATGAACAAGCTGAAGTTGTCGATCGCCGCTTAAGACGCTGCGATAAGACAAAAAAATGCCCCGATCGAAAGATTGGGGCATTTTTGTTTGCAGTCGAAAATCTCAAGTTCAACTCGGTCCACTGTGGGAGCAGGCTTGCCTGCGATGAGGCAGTATCAGCTAACACATGGGTAGTTTGACCCACCGCTATCGCAGGCAAGCCAGCTCCCACATGGGTAGTGCAGTGTGTCAATCGGACCAGGGGGCTTTGCGGGAGTTATTCAATTCCACCAAGTAACCATCCCCACCCAACTGGCTCATCTGCTGCCGAATCCATGCCGCTCGCCGTGCCACATAGGCTGTTGGATGGCTGGCACTCCACACTCGAGGGTTGGGCAAAACCGCCGCCAGATAGCTGGCCTGCTGACGGGAAAGCGCTTTGGCACTCACGCCAAAGTGATGCCGCGCGGCGGCCTCTGCGCCAAACACGCCTTCATCCCACTCCACGCTATTGAGGTACACCTCAAGAATCCGCTGCTTGGGCCACAACACTTCGATCAGTGCGGTAAACCAGGCTTCCAGGCCTTTGCGCAGATAACTGCGACCGGTCCACAAAAACAGGTTCTTTGACACTTGCTGGCTCAGAGTGCTGGCGCCGCGAATCGAACCGCCGCGCTCGTTGTGCAGCAGCGCCGCCTGGATCGCGCCGAAGTCAAAACCCCAATGCTGCGGGAAACGCTGGTCTTCACCCGCCATTACCGCCACTTTCAGTTCGTCGGATATCTCATCCCACGGCACCCAGGTGCGCTGCACATCGATCGGCTCGCCGTCGATCCAGGATTCGATCTTGCGCTCCACCATCAACGCGGTGAACGGCGGCGGCACCACACGAAACAGCAGCACCAGCAGCACACTGCCGATGGCAAACCATTTAATGACTTTAAGAAAGCGCTTGAAGAGGAGACGCAGCATAGAGATGGCTTGGCCGAACCCGTTGAGCGGGCCATTATACAGACCCTGCCCCTCGAGTCTGACTGGAGTTCCTCATGCTGCGTAGCTTTCTGATGCTGGCTGCCTTTTTCGGCTTTACCGGCGTCGCCCTGGGCGCCTTTGCCGCCCACGGCCTGAAAAACCGCCTGAGCGCCGAGTACCTGGCGATCTTCCATACGGGCGTCACCTACCAGTTGGTGCACGCCCTGGCGCTGTTCGGCGTAGCGTTGCTGGCCGCGCATATTCCTGGCCGATTGGTCAGCTGGGCGGGCATCTCCTTTACCGTCGGCATCCTGCTGTTCTCGGGCAGTCTGTATGCGCTGACCCTGACCGGCATCAGCAAGCTCGGCATCATCACGCCGTTTGGTGGTCTGGCCTTCTTGCTCGGCTGGTTCTTCCTCGGTTTGACTGCGTGGCGTCTACAGGTAGCCTGACCAAGGGACTTGGGTCAGCCACGCTGATCGGGCTAGAATGCTGGCCCCTAAAAACGATGGCGGCCCGTGGCATGCGCATTCAGTTGAACGGCGAATCCTTTGAACTGCCCGACGGTGAAACCGTTGCGGCCCTGCTGACCCGTCTGGACCTGACCGGACGCCGAGTCGCAGTGGAGCTCAACCTGGATATCGTCCCGCGTAGCCAGCATGCCGAAACCGCGCTCACCGAAGGTGATCAGGTCGAAGTGGTCCACGCCATCGGCGGCGGCTAGCCGCCCGGCGCTCAAGGGCGTCAACCCGCATTCTGCAGAACCTCACCCCAATTCGAGGATTTCCCATGAGCATCGTTCGTAGCGACAAGCCCTTCGTCCTGGCCGGTCGTACCTACCAGTCCCGCCTGCTGGTTGGCACCGGCAAGTACCGCGACATGGAAGAAACCCGTCTGGCCATCGAAGCCTCGGGTGCCGAGATCGTGACGTTTGCCGTGCGCCGCACCAACCTCGGCCAGATCGAAGGCGAGCCGAACCTGCTCGAAGTGTTGTCGCCGGATCGCTACACCTTCCTGCCGAACACTGCCGGTTGCTACGATGCCATCGAAGCCGTGCGCACCTGCCGCCTGGCCCGTGAGCTGCTCGACGGCCACAACCTGGTGAAACTGGAAGTGCTGGCCGACCAGAAAACCCTGTTCCCCAACGTGATCGAAACCCTCAAGGCTGCCGAAACCCTGGTCAAGGAAGGCTTCGACGTGATGGTCTACACCAGTGATGACCCGATCATCGCTCGCCAATTGGCCGAAATCGGCTGCATCGCCGTGATGCCGCTGGCCGGCCTGATCGGTTCTGGCCTGGGCATCTGCAACCCGTACAACCTGCAAATCATCCTCGAAGAAGCCAGGATTCCGGTGCTGGTGGACGCGGGCGTGGGCACTGCCTCCGACGCTACCATCGCCATGGAGCTGGGTTGCGACGCGGTGCTGATGAACTCGGCCATCGCCCATGCCCAGCAGCCGGTCATGATGGCCCAAGCCATGCAACACGCAATCGTCGCGGGCCGCTTGGCCTACCTCGCCGGTCGCATGCCGAAAAAACTGTACGCCAGCGCCTCCTCGCCGCTGGATGGTCTGATCAAGTAAGAGCCATTGATGACTGAATCAAACGAAACGCCGAACACCGTGGAAGAAGGCGACGAGTCCAAGCACCGCCGCATCAAGAGTTTTGTGATGCGCGCCGGCCGCATGACCGAAGGCCAGCAAAAGGGCCTGGAGCAAGGTACGCCGCTGTTCGTGTTGGCATTGGCCGACGCGCCGGTGGACTACGACCAGGTGTTCGGCCGTTCGGCCCCGCGTTCCCTGGAAATCGGTTTCGGCATGGGCCACTCCCTGCTGGAAATGGCCGCGGCCGCGCCGGACCAGGACTTTATCGGGGTGGAAGTGCACCGCCCAGGTGTCGGCGCGCTGCTTAACGGCGTACTGACCCAAGGCCTGACCAACCTGCGAGTCTACGACTGCGACGCGATTGAAGTACTCAACCGCTGCATCGCCGACAACAGCCTCGACCGCCTGATGCTGTTCTTCCCGGACCCATGGCACAAATCGCGTCACCACAAACGCCGTATCGTCCAGGCTTCCTTCGCGGAGCTGGTGCGCAGCAAGCTGAAAGTGGGTGGCATTCTGCACATGGCCACAGACTGGGAGCCGTATGCCGAATACATGCTGGAAGTGATGGACGTAGCGCCTGGCTACCGCAACCTGGCCGAAGACGGCAAATGCGTGCCGCGCCCGGCCGAGCGCCCGATCACCAAGTTCGAACGCCGCGGCGAGCGACTGGGGCATGGGGTTTGGGATTTGAAGTTCGAGAAGGTTGACTGACAAGCCAATAGCCGGCTTGGAGTGCAATCAACTGTGGGAGCTGGCTTGCCTGCGATAGCATCACCTCAGTATCACAGATACACCGAGGTGCCTGCATCGCAGGCAAGCCAGCTCCCACAGTTGTTTTGTGTTGGGCTTTGGAATCAGCGGCGGTCGGCGACTACGCCAATCAACACCAGCACCACCACCAACACTGGCGCCAAACTGTAGTTATTAAACTGGCTCAGCCCCCGCACAATCCAAGGCGTGGCATACAGCAAGGCTGCGCCGCTGCCGATCATGCATACCAGCGCCATCAACGGTACGCGCAATGCTCCGGCGATGCTGCCCAAGCGGCCTTCGATCCAGCCTTTGATATCCGCGCCAAACAACACCAGCAAACAACCGACAAGGGCCAGGGAGATTTCCGACAGGTTGCTACGGCTCCAGCGGGACACGGTGGCGAGCAGGTCGAGTACCAAATCCATGTGATTTCCTTAGAGCGTCAGCTCAAAAACTTCTGCAACAGGTCATTGAGAAAGAGTTGCCCACGGTCGGTGGCCGCCAGGCGTGACGGTTCGACCTGCATTAAGCCACTTTGTTCTGCCTCCTGGCGGCCTTCGTCGAGGCTGGCCAGGTCGAGGCCGGTGCGTTCGGCGTACAGCTTGGATTCAACGCCTTCGGTGAGGCGCAAAGCGTTCATCAGGAACTCGAACGGCAGCTCCTCATTGGTCAGTTCTTTCGCCCCGGCCTGGAAACTTTTTGCCGGGTTGAGGTAGTCCTTTGGCGCCCGGGTTTTCCAGGTGCGCACGATGCGCCCGTCCGGATGGCTGAGCTTGCCGTGGGCGCCCGCGCCGATGCCGATAAAGTCGCCGAAGCTCCAGTAATTCAGGTTATGCCGTGCCGGGCGGCCCGGTTGGGCATAGGCCGACACTTCATATTGCGCGTAACCGTGTTCGGCCAGCAGTGCCTGGCCAGCTTCCTGAATGTCCCACAGCGTGTCGTCTTCCGGCAGCGCGGGCGGCTGGTTCCAAAATACGGTGTTGGGTTCCAGCGTCAGCTGATACCAGGACAAGTGCGTTGGCTTCAATGCGATGGCCTGGCGCAAGTCGCTCAGGGCATCGTCCAGTGACTGATCGGGCAAGCCGTGCATCAAGTCCAGGTTGAAGTTATCGAACCCGGCCTGGCGTGCCATGCCGGCGGCGCGTACGGCTTCATCGCCATTGTGGATACGGCCCAGGGCTTCAAGCTTTTCCTGCTGAAAGCTCTGGATGCCGATGGACAGGCGATTGATCCCCAGCTTGCGGTACGCCACGAACTTCTCTTGCTCGAAGGTGCCAGGGTTGGCTTCCAGGGTGATTTCGATGTCGTTGGCAAACGGGATACGGGCTTGCACGCCTTTGAGCAGGCGCCCCAGCGCGGCGGCGCTGAACAGGCTGGGCGTGCCGCCACCGAAGAAAATCGAGCTTAGTTCACGGCCGTAAACCGCATGCAGGTCTTGATCAAGGTCGGCCAGCAATGCGTCTACGTACTCTTCTTCCGGCAGCACTTTGCTGGCGGTGTGGGAGTTGAAGTCGCAATACGGGCATTTGCGCACGCACCACGGGATGTGGATGTACAGCGCCAGGGGCGGCAGCACCGACAAGGCCGCCCGAGGCGTTTGCGCGCCGCCGTGGATCAGCGGCTGCGCAGAGGTGTTTTGGGTCATTTCAGGCTCAGGCGTTGGCGCAGCAAATCCATTGCGCGGGCGCGGTGGCTGATCTGGTTCTTGTCGGCCGGGCTCAGTTCGGCGCTGGAGACATTGCGCTCCGGCACCCAGAACAGCGGGTCATAGCCAAAGCCATGCTCGCCACTGGCGGCATGCAGGATGCGCCCGTGCCACAGGCCTTCGCACAGAATCGGCAACGGGTCATCAGCGTGGCGAACCAGCGCCAGCACGCAGACAAACTGTGCGCCGCGCATCGCGTCCGGCACGTCCTTGAGGGCGTCCAGCAGTTTGGCGTTGTTGGCCGCGTCGCCTTTGCCATCGGCATACCGCGCCGAGTAGATGCCCGGTGCGCCGCCGAGGAAGTCCACGGCCAGGCCCGAGTCGTCCGCGAGTGCCGGCAGGCCGGAGATGCGTGCGGCATTGCGGGCCTTGAGGATGGCGTTTTCAACAAACGACAGGCCGGTCTCTTCCGGCTCTACCTGGCTGAACTCTCCGATCGAGCGCAGTTGCACGGAGTCGCCGAGCATGGCCTGGAGTTCTTTGAGTTTGCCGGCGTTATGGCTGGCCAGTACGAGTTGGGTGAGGTTCATTATTCGGCCGGGAAAAGTTCTTGGACAAAACTGAAACCGTGGGCCTTGCCGCCAGTTTCAACATTGATAGTGAAGGTCTTGAATTCTTGTTGCGGCACTGAGTAAGGGGCCAGGTAATTGGTCACGCCTTTTTCGGTGATTTGCTTAAACGTCAGCACTTCACTCTTACCGCTCAAGTCCTTGATGGTGCCGGTGACTTGCGCCACCACAGGCGTCACGCCTTTGAACACCGACACATTGATCAAGCCTTTGTTCTTGCTGCGTACCACGCCCACCGCTTGAGCGGTTTCGGGTTGCAGGAAGCTGGAGGTAAAGGTGTTGTAACGCACGGTGATATCACCAAATTCTTTGGTGCGATTAGGGTCGATAACATCGGCGGCCATGGCGTTGGCGCCCAGCAGTGCAGTCAATAAAAAAATAGCCAAACGACTCATAAGCGTCCCTCTTGAAATAATTAGACGGCAATCTTGTGGTCGGTCAGGCCAGGGCTGCTGACCCGGTAGATACCAATTTCGCCCAACAGATTAGGCCATAGCTTACTCGCCCACCCATGGCGGTGCTGTTGATCGACGGCAAGGCGGTTGATCACCTTGGCTTCACGCTCGCCGCACAGGGCTTCGAAGTCTTCAAACGTACAGAAGTGGATGTTCGGCGTGTTGTACCAGGTGTATGGCAGGAAGTCCGAGACCGGCATGCGGCCCTTGGTCGCCAGGTACCAGCGGCAGCGCCAGTGGCCGAAGTTGGGGAAGGTAATGATGCACTGACGGCCCACGCGCAGCATCTCGTCGAGGATGCGGTCCGGGTAATGCACCGCTTGCAGGGCCTGGGTCATCACCACGATATCGAAACTGTTGCTGGCAAAGTTGCCCAGGCCCTTGTCCAGGTCCTGCTCGATCACGTTGATGCCCTTGGCCACGCACTGGGCGATGTTGTCCGGGTCGTTTTCCAGGCCATACCCGGTGACTTGCTTGTTGTCGCGCAGCCAGCTGAGCAGTTCGCCATCACCGCAGCCCAGGTCGAGCACGCGGCTGCCGGCGGGGATCCAGTCTTGGATGATTTCCAGGTCGGCTCTCATGGCGTTCTCACAAAGTAATGCGGTTCATGTAGTTGCTGAAAGCCTGCAGGTAGCGTGGGATCGGAATCAGGAAGGCGTCATGGCCTTGCGGAGCATCGATCTCGAGGTAGCAGACGTCTTTGCGTGCGGCCATCAAGGCGTCCACCAGTTCACGCGAACGCGCTGGCGAGAAGCGCCAATCGGTGGTGAATGACATCACGCAGAACTTGGCCGTGGCGTGCTCGAAGGTTTTCGCCAGGTCGTCGTCGTGGTTGGCGGCCGGGTCGAAGTAGTCCAGCGCCTTGGTCATCAGCAAGTAAGTGTTGGCGTCGAAGCGCCCCGAGAACTCCTCGCCCTGGTAACGCAGGTAGCTTTCGACCTGGAACTCGACACTGTGGAAGTCGTAGTTGAGCTTTTCGCTCTTGAGCCCACGGCCGAATTTTTCGCCCATGGAGTCATCGGACAGGTAGGTGATATGCCCGACCATCCGCGCCAGCATCAAGCCGCGCTTGGGGATCACACCGGCTTCCTGGAACGAACCGCCGTGGAATTCGGGGTCGGTGAGGATGGCCTGGCGTGCCACTTCGTTGAACGCGATGTTCTGCGCCGACAGTTTTGGGGCCGAGGCGATGGCCAGGCAATGGCGCACGCGATCCGGATAAGAGATGGTCCATTGCAGCGCCTGCATGCCGCCCAGGCTGCCGCCGATCACGGCGGCCCATTGGTTGATGCCCAGCAAGTCGGCAAGGCGCGCCTGGCTGTGCACCCAGTCTTCCACGGTCAGCACCGGGAAGTCGGCGCCGAACGGCTTGCCGGTTTCCGGGTTGAGGCTGCTCGGGCCGGTGGAACCATTGCAGCCGCCGAGGTTGTTCAGGCTGACCACAAAGAATTTGTTGGTGTCGATGGGCTTGCCGGGGCCGATGCAGCTGTCCCACCAGCCGGGCTTGCGCTCGTCGGCACTGTGAAAGCCAGCGGCGTGATGATGGCCGGACAGGGCGTGGCAGATCAGCACGGCGTTGCTCGCGGTGGCGTTCAACTGGCCGTAGGTTTCATAGATCAGGTCGTAGGCAGGCAGCGAACGGCCGCAGGCCAGGGCCAGCGGTTCGCTGAAGTGCGCCACTTGGGGCACGACCAGTCCAACAGAATCGGGGGGGAAGGCAGCTGGCATCGACCCTGCTCTCGTTTAAATGAGGCGTAAGTCTAAAGAGCGGTGACCCCAGCGGCAAGCAAAGGCCTGCACCAGTACGCAGATACAGATATCAGCACTGGCTTGTGTGGGAGCTGGCTTGCCTGCGATTGCATCACCAAGGTGAGACTGATACACCGAGGAGCCTGCATCGCAGGCAAGCCAGCTCCCACCTATCAGATCAGGCCGAACAGCTCTTTAGGCATGAACGCATAGTAGGCCAAGCGCGGAATCACCCAGCTTTGCAGCAGCTGGATCGCGATAAACGCGAAGATTGGCGAGATATCCAGGCCGCCCAGGTTCGGGATCAGGCGACGGAACGGTGCCAGCACCGGTTCGGTGATCTGGGCTACCAACTCAGCACCCGGGCTGCGGCTGCCGGGTGCGACCCACGACAGAATCACGCTGATGATCATTGACCAGAAAATGATCTTCAAAAACAGCGAGAAGATTCCGATCAAGCCCCATGGCAACAGCAGCACGGTGAACGCCTGGTAGCCGTTGAGCATCAGGATCACCACAAACAACAGGATTTGCAGCAGCAGTGCCAGCACCAGCGAGGACATGTCCAGGCCGAACATGCTCGGCACTACCCGGCGCAGTGGCTTGAGCAGCGGTTGGGTGGCCTTGACCACGAATTGGCACAGCGGGTTGTAGAAGTTCGCCCGCACCAGTTGCAGGATAAAACGCATCAGCACGATCAGCAGGTACAGGCTGCCCAAGGTCTGGATGATGAAAATGGCAGCGTCATTGATTCCGAGCATGTTTGATTACCTTGGTAAGGGATGACTATTTGCCCAGTTGCTCAGCCATCTCGGCTGAACGGTGTGCTGCGGCACCCAGTGCTTTTTCCACCAGGGCTTCAAAGCCCCCGGCCTGGAAGGATTCGATGGCGGCCTGCGTGGTACCGCCTGGCGAGGTCACGCGACGGCGCAACTCGGCGGCGTCCACAGCGCTTTCTACCGCCATGTTCGCGGCGCCCAAAGCAGTTTGCTCGGCCAGTTGCTCGGCGACTTCATGGGGCAGGCCGAGTTTGACGCCGGCGGCGGTCATGGCTTCGATCAGCAGGAAGAAGTAAGCCGGGCCGCTGCCGGACACGGCGGTGACCGCGTCCAACTGCTGCTCCTGTTCCAGCCACACGGCCAGGCCCACGGCAGACAGCAGTTCCTGAGCCTGGTCGCGCTGCTCGGCAGTCACCTCGGAGGTGGCGTACAAGCCGCTGACGCCCTTGCGCAGCAGTGCCGGCGTATTGGGCATGCAACGCACGATCGGCTGGGCACCGAGCCAGGTGTTCATGCTGGCGCAGGTGATGCCGGCGGCGATCGACACCACCAGTTGGTGCGGTTGCAGGCTCGGGCGCAGGCTTTCGCACACGGCCTTCATGGCTTGCGGTTTTACCGCCAGCACGATCACGTCGACGCCCTGGATGGCCTCGGCGTTATCGGCAAAGGTTTCGATACCGTGCTCGGCGCTGACGCGGGTGCGGGTCTCGGCGCCGGGGTCGCTGGCGCGGATCTGCGTGGTTTCCAGGCCCTTGGCCCGCAGGCCGCCGATCAGGCTGGCCGCCATGTTGCCGGCGCCGATAAAGGCTATACGCGTGTTGCTCATGACAGGTCCTTACTTAGAGGGATGTCAGCCATTTTACGGCTGGCCGTAGTCGCGGGCGCCAAACAGGGCGGTACCGATCCGCACCCAGGTGGCCCCTTGGGCGATGGCCGACTCAAGGTCGTGGCTCATGCCCATGGAAAGTGTGTCCAGCGGCAGGTTCAGGCTGGCTTGCAGGTCTTTTACCGCAGCGAAGGCTGCATCTTGTGCAGCGCGATCTTCAGTCGGCTCGGGGATCGCCATCAAGCCACGCAGCTTCAAACGCGGCAGGGCGCTGATTGCAGCGGCCAGGGCCGGCAGGTCGGCGGGTGTACAGCCGGACTTGCTGGCTTCGCCACTCACGTTGACCTGAATGCAGATATTCAGCGGCGGCAGGTCAGTCGGGCGTTGTTCAGACAGGCGTTGCGCGATTTTCAGGCGGTCCACGGAATGCACCCAGGCGAAGTGCTCGGCGATCGCACGAGTCTTGTTCGATTGAATGGGGCCGATGAAGTGCCAACTCAAGGGCAGGTCGGTTAATTCAGCCTGTTTGCCCAAGGCTTCTTGCAGGTAGTTCTCGCCAAAATCTCTCATCCCGGCGGCATAGGCTTCGCGCACGGCCTGGGCCGGTTTGGTCTTGCTCACGGCCAGCAGGTGGATGCTGCTTTCGTCACGTTGCACGGCGTGGGCCGCGGCGCGGATGCGCTGGCTAACCTGGCCAATGTTGTCTGCTATCGTCGACATTCAAGATGCACCCGTGGATATGGAGTCCGCGGCATTCTACTGGAAATGGAAAGCCCTATGGATATCACTGAACTGCTGACGGCCAGCGTGCGCCGTGGCGCCTCCGACCTGCATTTATCGGCTGGCCTGGCGCCAATGCTGCGTGTCGATGGCGAAATCTGGCCATTGGAGGGGCCGGTGCTTTCGCCTACGCAAGTTGCGGACTTATTAAGCCCTTTGCTCAACCAGTACCAACAAAAGGATTTCGAAACATCTCTTGAAACGGATTTTGCGTTCGCGCTGCCGGGCCTGGCGCGGTTCCGCGCAAATGTGTTCCGCCAGGATCGCGGCATGGGCGCAGTGTTTCGCACTATCCCGACCGAAGTGCAAAGCCTGGAAGACCTCGGATTAGGCGAGGTCTTCCGCCGTATCGCGCAGTTGCCGCGCGGCCTGGTACTGGTGACTGGGGCAACCGGCTCCGGCAAGTCGACGACCCTGGCGGCGATGATTGACCACCTCAACCAGCACCGGCGCCAGCACATTCTCACGCTGGAAGACCCGATCGAATTTATCCACAGGCCGAAAATGGCCCTGATCAACCAGCGCCAGGTACACCGCGACACTCATAGTTTTTCGGCGGCGCTGCGCTCGGCCCTGCGTGAAGACCCGGATGTGATTCTGGTGGGCGAGCTGCGTGACCTGGAAACCATCCGCCTGGCACTGACGGCGGCAGAGACCGGGCACTTGGTATTGGGCACGCTGCACACCACTTCAGCGGCAAAGAGCGTGGATCGGCTGGTGGATGTGTTCCCTGCGGGGGAAAAAGCCATGGTGCGCGCCATGCTGTCGGAGTCGCTGCAGGCGGTGGTGTCCCAGGTGCTGGTTAAGAAAATCGGCGGCGGCCGGGTGGCGGCGCACGAGATCATGCTGGGCACGCCAGCTATCCGTAACCTGATCCGCGAGGACAAGGTGGCGCAGATGGTCTCGGCGATTCAAACCGGCGGGGCGTTGGGGATGAAAACGCTGGACATGAGCTTGAAGGCGTTGGTCAGCGCAGGGCTGATCAGCCGGGAGGATGCGCGGGGGCTGGCGCGGGTGCCGACAGATATCTGAACGCCGATGAAATCAGTGTGGGAGCTGGCTTGCCTGCGATGACGGTGTGCCAGTCGACAGAGATGTCGCCTGGCAGTTCGCTATCGCAGGCAAGCCAGCTCCCACATTTTGTAGTGCATTCAGCCTGGGATCAGCGCTGAACAACCCGCAGGTTATTCTGCTCTTTAGGCAGAACACGCTTGGCAATCACGTAGTTCTTGTCCCAGAACGGCTTTTTCAGTGTGTCGATGCTCACCGACTTGCCACGGCGCGGTGCGTGGATAAAGCGGTCGTTGCCCAGGTAGATGGCAACGTGGTTGACCTGGCGGCTCTTGAGTTTGAAGAACAACAGGTCGCCCGGTTTCAAGTCCTTGCGATCAACCTTCAAGCCGTGGCCGGCAGCCATGGCGTTGGAGGTGCGGGGCAAATCCACCGCTTTTACATCATTAAACGCATATTTCACCAAACCGCTGCAGTCGAACCCTTTACTTGGGCTGCTGCCGCCCCAACGATAAGGAGTACCGAGCACGTTAACGGCACGGCTGAGGACATTGCTGCTTTGTTTGGTGTTGACGGCCAGTTGGGTGTGGATCGCTTTACCGTGGGCCTTGCTCACTTGAGTCGGGCGGTTGACGGTCAGCTTTACCGACTTGGCAGTGCTGGGTGTGCTGTGAACTTTAGGGGTGAAACCGTTAACGTTAGGAAGACGTTGCTCACGATTGGTGGCGTGGGCGGCCAGTGGCATTAATAGGCAGATGGTTAGCCATGTCTTGAAAAATGGTCGCATTAGGCGTGGCTCTTTATGGTTTGCGCGCAACTTTATAACAGCTTTTTGTGTCGTTCTAAGGCCGTTTGTCGACTGAACCCTGGGGTCAAATACAGGAAAAACGCGACGAATTGCCGCTATTGTCCTACAGAAGTCAGGTGGCATAAGGCTTTGCGGGAGGGAAGATACCATTTGCCGTGCGTCGGGCGCCCGTAAAAAAGTCACAAAGAAAATGAAAAAATTTATCTATCGAGGCAAAAGAGGTACTCCATGAACACCTATCGACAGGATGTTACGCAGCAAGACACCCACAGCAAGGTGATCGGTTACCTGCTGTGGATTTTTGGTTTTACTGGGGCACATCGCTTCTATTACGGCAAACCGGTGACCGGCACGATCTGGTTTTTCACCTTCGGCCTGTTCGGTATCGGCTGGCTGATCGACTTGTTCCTGATCCCGGCCATGGACCGTGAAGCAGACCTGCGTTTTACCGCCGGGCCGATCGAATACAACGTGGCCTGGATACTGTTGGCGTTCCTGGGTGTGTTCGGCTTGCACCGCATGTACCAGGGCAAATGGATCACCGGCTTGATCTACCTGCTGACCGGCGGTTTGTTCCTGATCGGGGTGCTGTATGACTTCTGGACGTTGAATACGCAGATTTCGATCCGCAATGCCGAGCGCAATGCTGGACGATAAAGCACTTAAGTCATGCAGAGATGCAAATGTGGGAGCTGGCTTGCCTGCGATAGCATCACCTCGGTAGGGATGAAAAACCGAGGTGTCCGCATCGCAGGCAAGCCAGCTCCCACATTGACCGTGCCTACACTAGCTGTGTGATCTATCAGGCCTGGTAAGTAATCCGCCCATCCACCAAGGTGTAACGCACCGTCGCCGGCAGGCTATGGCCGATGAACGGGCAGTTCTCGCCCTTGGACAGCCAGTGCTCCCCGGCGACCGTGGAACTGGCCGGGTCAAACAGCACCAGATCCGCCGCCGAACCCACCGCCAACTTGCCCGCCGGCAGGCGCAATGCCTCGGCCGGGCCAGCGCTCAGGCGCGCCAGCAGCGTCGGCAAGTCCAGCAAACCGTCCTCCACCAACGTCATCGCCAGGGGCAGCAACAGCTCTACGCTGCTGATTCCCGGCTCGGTAGCGCCAAACGGTGCCAGCTTGGCATCCCGTTCGTGGGGCTGGTGATGGCTGGAGATGGCCGACACCACACCCGACTTCACCGCCGCCCGCAAACCTTCACGGTCGGCCAGGGTGCGCAGCGGCGGCTGCACGTGATACAGGCTGGAGAAGTCGATCAGCGCCTCATCGGTCAAAATCAGCTGATACAGCGCCACATCCGCCGTCACCGGCAAGCCGCGCGCCTGGGCCTGGGCGATCAAGGCCACACCGCGTGCGCTGGTGAGTTGGCTGAAGTGCGCACGCACACCGCTTTGTTCCACCAACAACAGGTCACGGGCCAGGGCCACGGTCTCGGCAGTTTCCGGAATACCCGGTAGGCCGAGGAAGCTGGCCACGGCGCCCTCATGGGCCAGGCCGCCTTCGGCCAGGTCGCGGTCCTGGGAGTGGAAGATCACGGTCAGATCGAACGTGGCCGCATATTCCAGCGCACGGCACAGCGTGCGGGTGCTGCGAAAACTCTCCAGGCCATTGCCGAACGCCACGCAACCGGCGTCACGCAGGGCGATCAGCTCGGCAAGTTGTTCGCCTTCCAGGCCTTTGCTCAGGGCGCCGATGGGGAACACCTTGCAATTACCGGCTTCACGGGCGCGGTCGAGGATCAACTCGGTCACCGCCGAAGTGTCCAGGATCGGCTTGGTGTGTGGCGGGCAGCACAGGCTGGTGACGCCACCGGCCGCAGCGGCACGGGTTTCGCTGGCGATGCTGCCTTTGCGGCTGTAACCCGGCTCGCGCAGGGCGACGTTCAGGTCCACCAGGCCAGGCGCGGCCACCAGGCCGTTGGCATCGATACTCTGGCTGGCGCTGAAGCCGGCGGGCGCGGCGCCAATGGCGATGAGCTTGCCGGCTTCCAGGTGAAGGTCGGTGACTTGATCCAGCCCGCTGGCTGGATCGATAACGCGAGCGCCTAGAATGCTGAGCTTCACTGGGCGTTCTCCTGCTCGAATTGACGTTGCGCGGTTTGCCCGCTCATGGCCATGGACAACACGGCCATGCGGATGGCGATGCCATAAGTCACCTGGTTGAGGATCACCGACTGCGGGCCATCGGCCACCGCCGATTCAATCTCCACGCCACGGTTGATCGGGCCTGGGTGCATCACGATGGCATCCGGCTTGGCGCCGGCCAAACGCGCGGTAGTCAGCCCGAACAGGCGGTAGAACTCGCCTTCGCTCGGCAGCAGGCCACCGGACATGCGCTCACGTTGCAGGCGCAGCATGATCACCACGTCCACATCCTTGAGGCCTTCGGTCATGTCGGTGTAGACCTTCACGCCGTATTGTTCGATGCCGATCGGCAGCAGGGTTTTCGGCGCGATCACGCGAATGTCCGGGCAGCCGAGGGTTTTCAGGGCCAGCATGTTCGAGCGCGCCACCCGCGAGTGCAGGATGTCGCCGACGATGGCCACCGAGAGGTTTTCAAAGCTGCCCTTGTGCCGACGAATAGTGAGCATGTCCAGCATGCCCTGGGTCGGGTGGGCGTGGCGGCCGTCGCCGCCGTTGATGATTGCCACCTGCGGGCACACATGCTCGGCGATGAAATGCGCGGCGCCGGAGTCGCCGTGGCGTACCACGAACATGTCGGCGGCCATGGCTTCCAGGTTGCGCAGGGTGTCGAGCAGGGTTTCGCCCTTGCTCGCCGACGAGGTGGACACGTTCAGCGTGATCACGTCGGCCGACAGCCGCTGGGCCGCCAGTTCAAAGGTGGTGCGGGTGCGCGTGGAGTTTTCGAAGAACACATTGCAGATGGTTTTGCCACGCAGCAGCGGGACTTTCTTCACCGCCCGGCCACCGACTTCGAGGAACGAGTCGGCGGTGTCGAGGATTTCAGTGAGCAGTTCGCGGGGCAAACCGTCGAGGGACAAGAAGTGTTGCAACTGGCCCTGAGCATTGAGCTGCAGCGGGCGCTTGGCATCTAGAGGCGTCATCGCGGGGACTCTGTACAAGGCGGTTTAAAGGGCAAGGTCTTGCAGTTCGAGTTCGAGCGGCGTGGGACCGGACAATTTTACCCGTTGATGGGCTTGCAGCGACAGCGTTGCGCCAACCACGTCCGGGCTGATCGGCAATTCGCCGGCGTCCAGGTCCAGCAGGCATACGAGGGTCACACTGGCCGGGCGGCCGTAGTCGAACAGCTCGTTAAGGGCGGCGCGGATGGTGCGGCCGCTCATCAGCACGTCGTCGATCAGCACCAGATGCTGGCCTTCGACCTCAAACGGCAGCGCCGAGGGCTGCACTTGCGGGTGCAGGCCATTCTGGCTGAAGTCGTCGCGGTAAAAGGACACGTCCAGGGTGCCCAGCGGCGAATCGCTGCCCAGCTCTTCCAGTAGCGCCTGGGCCACCCACACACCACCAGTGCGGATGCCGATAAAACGCGGCTCGCTGATGGCGCGGTGTTCCAAGTGGGCCTTAAGGCGAATCGCCATCTGGCTGATCAGTTCGGCGGGATTGGGCAGGCTCATGGTGGCTCCTTCAAGGCCTTGCGCGGCGTGGGCGCAGCAAGGTCCGGACTCAAACGTAAAAAGACGCGGCAAGCCGCGTCAGTCAGGATTCAAATAAAGCGGTGTTTTCATCCAGCCAGCCCTGCAGCAACAGGGCGGCGGCAATGGCGTCCACGGGGTTGTCGCGGTAGCTGCCTTTTTGCCCGCCACGGTCGCGGCGCTCACCCTTGGCTTCAAAGGTGGTCAGGCGTTCATCGTGGGTATAGAAGGGCAGGTTGTAGCGGCCATTGAGGCGGCGGGCGAATTTTTCCGCGCGCAGGCACATGTCGCTGGGGGTGCCGTCCATGTTCAACGGCAGGCCGACCACGACGGCGTCGGGCTTCCACTCTTTAATGAGGGCTTCGACCTGGTTCCAGTCCGGCACGCCGTTCTGGGCTTTCAAGGTACACAGCTCGCGGGCCTGGCCGGTAATCACCTGGCCGACCGCTACGCCGATCTGTTTGGTGCCGTAGTCAAAACCGAGGATCAAGCGCAAAGCCATCAGGCGTGCCCCGCCTGGCTGGTCAGCAGGCTGAGGTTGACCCGAAGCTTGGCGGCAGCTGCTTCCAGGCGCAGCTCACTGGCGGTGTTGAACAGGATGTCGGCGTCAAACGGGCAGGTCAGCCAGGCATTGCTGGCCAGTTCGGCTTCCAGTTGCCCGGCTTCCCAACCGGCATAGCCGAGGGTGATCACGCTTTGCTCGGGGCCGACGCCGTCGGCGATGGCAAACAACACGTCCTGGGAGGTCGACAGCGACACGCCTTCAAGGTCTACCGTGGCCTGAAACTTCGGCCCGGTGGGGTGCAGCACAAAGCCACGATCGGTCTGCACCGGCCCGCCGATGTAGATCGGCACGCCCTGGCAACGCGCCGGTGGGTCGATCTCGGGGCGCAGTTGCTCAAGGATATCGGCCAGGTTCAGCTCTTGCGGGCGGTTGACCACCAACCCCATTGCACCATTGGCCGTGTGCTCGACGATGTAGGTCAAGGTCTGCGCAAAGTTCGGGTCGGCCATATGGGGCATGGCGATCAGGAATTGGTGCTTGAGGTAGGTCGGGCTGACATTTTTCATGCCCACTAGTGTGGCGTTGGAGGGGCGAACTGACAAGCTGGAGTTAGTGATCGCTCCGCGTCGCGCTCTTAAAAGTGGACGCGGAGCGTCCTGAGATGCATTCCCACGCAGAGCGTGGGAACGATCCTTATCCATCATTAAAGGATGTACTTCGTACCTGTGGCGAGGGGGAACGATCCTCAGTTGCTCGACAGCCGATCGCCCCTGGCAAACTTCCAGGTGCGGATGATTTCCAGGCGGTCGATGTCGTTCAAGTCACCGGTAAACGGCGCGAAAGGCGCAGCCAGGCGCACGATGCGCTGGGCGGCCTGGTCCAGCAGTGGCTGGCCGGAGGACTCCAGCACCTGCACTTCATAAAGCGAGCCGTCGCGGTTGATCGACACCAGAAGACGCAAATTGCCGTAAATCTGCTGACGCCGCGCTTCATCCGGGTAGTTGAGGTTGCCGATGCGCTCGACCTTCTTGCGCCACTCGTCTTTATACCAGGCGCCTTTGTCGCGCATGGTTGACGCGGCATTCAGGCGGTAGATGCGCGGGCGCTTGGCATACAGCTGTTGCTCATTGGCCAGTTCCGCTTCGAGGCTGGAGATCTGGTCAGAGAGCTGCGAACTGTCGAACGTCGGCGCAGGCTTCACCGGCTCAGGCGTAGGTTCGGTCTTGGCTTTCTCGCGCTGGGTCGCAGCTTTTTGCGGTTTGGGCGCAACGGTGGTCACGGCGGCCTTGGGCGCGGCCTGCTTGACCTCGGGCTTGGGGGCGGGTGGGGGCGTGACTTTATTGACCTTGTTGTCCTGGAAAGGCGCCACTTCGGTGGTCTTGGGCACGGCCTTCTTGTCGAGGGTGCCGCTGCCTTGCTGGTTGTCCTGGGCAAGAAAATCGGCCTTTTCGGGCTTTTTTTCGCTCTTGAACGTGGCGAGGGTGATTTCCAGGGTTTTGCTGATCTGCTTGGGCTCGACGTAGGTGAAGCCCAGGCCGAGCAGTAGGGCGAGGTGGATCAAGGCGGCCAGGAACAGGGTAAATCCGAGCCGATCAGCCGGGCGCACGCCGCTGTGGGAGAGTTCGTAGGGCAGATCGGACGGGAGTGTCATGACAAAAAAACCAACATCGCGCGTTTCACAGGTGGCGCATGATAACGCAATGTTGGTTTATGTCCGGCTGTTCTATGTCACTTGGCTTGTAGCTTGCGCTCAATGGCCGCCATCAGCATTTCGCCGATGTTCGTGCCAAATGCATTGTCGATCTCGCGAATACAGGTCGGGCTGGTGACGTTGATTTCGGTGAGGTTCTCACCAATTACGTCTAGTCCTACAAATAGCAGGCCTTTTTCCCGCAGGGTTGGGCCAACCTGAGAGGCGATCCAACGGTCTTTGTCCGACAACGGGCGTGCTTCACCGCGACCACCGGCCGCCAGGTTGCCACGGGTCTCGCCGGCTGCCGGAATACGCGCCAGGCAGTAATCCACCGGTTCGCCGTCGATCATCAGGATGCGTTTGTCGCCATCCTTGATCGCCGGAATATAAGCCTGGCCCATGATCTGCTGGGTGCCCAGCGCGGTCAGGGTTTCCAGGATCACCGACAGGTTGGGGTCGCCGGCGCGGTGACGGAAGATCGACGTGCCGCCCATGCCGTCCAGCGGTTTGAGGATCACATCACCGTGTTTGGCGGCGAATTCACGCAGCACGTCGGCGCGGCGGCTGACCACGGTCGGCGGCGTGCACTGCGGGAACAGCGTGGCGAACAGCTTTTCATTGCAGTCGCGCAGGCTTTGCGGCTTGTTGACGATCAGCACACCGGCGCGCTCGGCCTGCTCCAGCAGGTAGGTGGAGTAGACGAACTCCATGTCGAACGGCGGGTCTTTGCGCATCAGGATCACGTCCAGATCGCTTAGCGGGCTGTCGATCTCGTCCGCCAGTTCGAACCACTTCTCAGGGTTGGCAAACACCTGCAGCGGGCGCATGCGCGCGCGGGCCTCGCCGTCGCCCTGGTAAAGATCGCGCTGCTCCATATAAAACAGGGTCCAGCCGCGGGCCTGGGCGGCCAGGAGCATGGCCAGCGAGCTGTCCTTTTTATAGGAAATGCTGGCGATAGGGTCCATGACAATGCCGACGCGAACGCTCATGGGGGATTTCCTCTAGCAAATTAGGGCGCATAAAAGTGGCGTCAGAGTGGCGCTGCGGCTGTTGTGGGTCAAGGAAAAACCACCTGGCCGGTTGCTCGATAGATTGCGCCCGGAGACTGTGCTAAAAAGACTGCCACGGCGCAGCAGCCCTTGAATTCCAAGGCTTGCGGCGCTCATCCTGTGCAACATCAGGCAGTACACACCGAAAACCGATTCGCTGTGGCGATGGTAGAGCAGATATGGAACAGCATTCCAACGCCTTGAGAGTGATGGTGATCGATGATTCAAAAACGATCCGCCGCACCGCCGAGACGCTGTTGAAGAACGTGGGCTGCGATGTGATCACGGCTATCGACGGTTTCGATGCCCTGGCCCGGATTGTTGATCATCACCCGCACATTATCTTTGTCGACATCATGATGCCGCGCCTGGATGGCTATCAGACCTGCGCCCTGGTGAAGAACAACCCGGCGTTCAAGTCGATCCCGGTGATCATGCTGTCTTCTAAAGACGGCCTGTTCGACAAGGCCAAGGGGCGCATCGTTGGTGTCGATCAGTTTTTGACCAAGCCTTTCAGCAAGGAAGAACTGCTGGGCGCAATCAAGGCTTACGTGCCTGGGTTTGCCGCAGTAGAACAAGCACACTGACGCCGCCTCACAAGGGCTGGCGCCGACCAATGTAGTGGGGAAAACCATGGCACGCGTTCTGATCGTCGACGATTCGCCGACTGAAATGTACAAACTCACCGGCATGCTGGAAAAGCACGGCCACGTGGTGCTCAAGGCCGAAAACGGCGCGGACGGCGTGGCCCTGGCCCGCCAGGAAAAACCCGACGCCGTGCTGATGGACATCGTGATGCCGGGCCTCAACGGCTTCCAGGCTACCCGCCAACTGTCCAAGGAGCCGGAAACCAACGGCATTCCGATCATCATCATCACCACCAAGGATCAGGAAACCGACAAAATCTGGGGCGCGCGCCAGGGTGCCAAGGATTACCTGACCAAGCCTGTGGACGAAGACACCCTGATCGCCACCTTGAACAAGGTACTGGCCGGCTAAAGGCTCGCGATCATGACCGAGTCGCAAACCGCCTTCGAGCTGCTGCTGGACATCGACCGCCGCTGCCGCCTGCTGGCCGCCGACCTGCCGTCCCAGGAAGCTCGCCTGCAACGCTGGAGCGGGATCGGCTTTCGCCTGGGGCCACACTGGTACGTGGCGCCGATGGGCGAAGTCGCCGAAGTGCTGCATGAGCCGCGTTGCACCTTGATGCCCGGTGTCAAACCGTGGGTCAAGGGCGTGGCCAACCTGCGTGGGCGTTTGCTGCCGGTAATGGACTTGGGCGGCTTTCTTGGCCTTGAATTGTCCAAGGCACGCAAGCAACGGCGGGTGCTGGTGGTCGAGTACAACGACCTGTTTGTCGGGCTGCTGGTAGACGAGGTGGTGGGCATGCAGCATTTCGCACAAGACGCTTTGTTGACCAGCGCCGCACCCGGCGCGCCGTTTATCCTCGGCCAGTTCGACGGCGACCCGCTGTGGCAGGTCTTCAGCCCCTTCGCTCTGGCCCAGGCCCCAGGCTTCATGGATGTTGCCGCATGACCACCGTCACCACGCCCAAACCCCAGGCCGCATCGCGCAGCCGCTCACAGATCATCGTGCTGTTTATTGCGCTGATCGTGTTCATCATGCTGTTGTTCGCCAACTTCGCGTACCTCAACACTCAGTCCACCTATGACAAGCAGTACATCGGCCACGCCGGTGAGCTGCGTGTGCTGTCCCAACGCATCGCCAAAAACGCCACCGAGGCCGCTGCCGGCAAGGCCGCCGCGTTCAAATTGCTGGGCGATGCGCGCAACGACTTTGCCCAGCGCTGGGGCTACCTGAAAAAAGGTGATACCGAAACCGGCCTGCCCGCCGCGCCCAGTGCGGTTCGTGCGGAAATGCGCGCGGTGCAGACCGACTGGGAAGCGCTGCTGAAAAACACCGACGCGATTCTGGCTAGCGAACAAACCGTGTTGTCCCTGCATCAAGTGGCCGCGACCCTCGCCGAAACCGTGCCGCAATTGCAGATGGAATCGGAAAAGGTCGTCGATATCCTGCTGCAACGTGGCGCACCGGCCAGCCAGGTAGCGTTGGCTCAACGCCAATCGCTGTTGGCCGAACGTATTCTCGGCGCGGTCAACACCGTGCTGGCGGGCGACGAAACCGCCGTGCAAGCCGCCGATGCCTTTGGCCGCGATGCCAGCCGCTTCGGTGTGGTGCTCAACGGCATGCTCAATGGCAACCCGGGCTTGCGCATTACCCAGGTCGAAGACCATGACGCGCGCGCGCGGCTGGCGGAAATTTCGGAGCTGTTCGAGTTTGTCTCCGGCTCCGTGGATGAAATCCTCGAAACCTCGCCGCAGCTGTTCCAGGTGCGGGCCTCGGCGAGCAATATCTTCAACCTGTCGCAAACCCTGCTCGATGAGGCCTCGCACCTGGCCACCGGTTTTGAAAACCTCGCCAGCGGGCGAAGTTTCGACACCATTGGTGGCTACGTGCTGGGTTTGCTGGCACTGGCCTCGATCATTCTGATCGGCCTGGTGATGGTGCGCGAAACCAACCGCCAACTGCATGAAACCGCCGAGAAGAACGAGCGCAATCAGAACGCGATCATGCGCCTGCTCGATGAAATCGAAGACCTGGCCGATGGCGACCTCACCGTGACCGCCTCGGTCACCGAGGACTTCACCGGCACCATCGCCGACTCCATCAACTACTCCGTCGACCAACTGCGCGATCTGGTCGCGACCATCAACCTCACCGCCGGGCAAGTGGCCGGTGCGGTGCAGGACACCCAGGCCACCGCCATGCACCTGGCCCAGGCTTCGGAGCATCAAGCCCAGCAGATCGCCGAAGCCTCCACGGCGATCAACCAGATGGCCCAGTCCATCGATCAAGTGTCGGCCAACGCCGCCGAATCTTCGGCCGTGGCGGAGCGCTCGGTGGAAATCGCCAACAAGGGCAACGAGGTGGTGCACAACACCATCCATGGCATGGACAACATCCGCGAACAGATCCAGGACACCGCCAAGCGCATCAAACGCCTGGGCGAATCTTCCCAGGAGATTGGCGATATCGTCAGCCTGATCGACGACATTGCCGACCAGACCAACATCCTCGCCCTCAACGCCGCCATCCAGGCGAGCATGGCCGGTGACGCCGGGCGCGGTTTTGCGGTGGTGGCCGACGAAGTACAGCGGCTGGCCGAGCGCTCATCCGCCGCCACCCGGCAAATCGAAACCCTGGTGCGGGCGATTCAGGCCGACACCAACGAAGCGGTTATCTCCATGGAACAAACCACCACCGAAGTGGTGCGTGGCGCACGGCTGGCCCAGGACGCCGGGGTGGCGTTGGAAGAGATCGAAGGCGTGTCGAAAACCCTGGCGGCGTTGATTCAGAGCATCTCCAATGCGGCGCAGCAACAGACCTCATCGGCGGGGCAGATCTCGCTGACGATGAATGTGATTCAGCAGATCACCACGCAGACGTCGTCGGGTTCTACGGCCACGGCGGAGAGCATCGGCAATTTGGCAAAGATGGCCAGTCAGTTGCGCCGGTCGGTGTCGGGTTTCACCCTGCCGCCGCCTAAACAGGCCGATGATTGAAATGCTATCTGATGTGGGAGCTGGCTTGCCTGCGATAGCGGTGGGTCAGTTGCACAGGTATCACCTGACAGTCCGCCAGCGCAGGCAAGCCAGCTCCCACAGGTGATCTCGATTGTTCTTGGCAACACCAGCAACTCATAAATTTTAAGCGGAGCAGTTATGGTTGATCGGCACGACTACGTGGCCCTTGAATGGGTCAAGGGCGACATTGCCGAAACCCTGAAGCAGGCCCGTTCGGCGCTGGATGCGTTTGTCGAAACCCACGACAGCGACGCCATCGCCGAGTGCCTGGCCGCCATCCACCAAGTGCATGGCGCGCTGCAAATGGTCGAGTTCTACGGTGCGGCGTTGCTCGCCGAAGAAATCGAAGAATTGACCCTGGCCCTGCAAGCCGAGCGCGTCGGCCAGCGCGATGAAAGCATCCGCCTGCTGCAACAAGCCCTCAGCCAATTGCCCTTGTATCTGGACCGCGTACACAGCGCCCGCCGCGACCTGCCGCTGGTGGTGTTGCCGCTGCTCAACGACCTGCGCAGCGCCCGCGGCGAAAGCCTGTTGTCGGAAACCAGTCTGTTCAGCCCACAGCTCTTGTCGATTGCACCGCTGCCCGACGAAGCCCTGGCCCAGCGCGCAGTGCCAGAACTGCACGAACAATTGCACCAGTGGCACAAATTGCTCCAACAAGCCTTGGCTGGCCTGCTGCGCGAAGACCATGGCCCGAGCAACCTGGAAGACATGGCGCGGGTGTTTGCGCGCCTCGAAGCGCTGTGCCAGGGCGCGCCGCTGTTGCCGTTGTGGCAAGTCACCTCGGCGCTGGTCGAAGGCATGCTCACCGGCGTGATCGCCAACAGCCCGGCGCTGCGCAGCCTGCTCAAGGCCAGCGACAAGCAACTCAAGCGCCTGCTGGCCCAGGGCATCGGCGGTATCAACCAGCCGGCGCCCGACGAACTGCTCAAGAGCCTGCTGTTTTATGTGGCCAAGGTCACTCGTCCGACGCCGCGCATGCAAAGTCTCAAGGAACGCTACGGCCTGGATGAGGCCTTGCCCGACAGTGCCGTGGTCGATGCCGAACGGGCGCGGCTGGCGGGACCGGATCGCAATGCCATGGGGTCGGTGCTTGGCGCATTGTGTGAGGAACTGGTGCGGGTCAAGGAGCGCCTCGACTTGTTCGTGCGCAGCGACCGCCAACACACCGACGACCTGGATGCGCTGCTGGCGCCATTGCGGCAGATCGCCGATACCTTGGCCGTGCTGGGTTTCGGCCAGCCGCGCAAGGTGATCATCGACCAGCTCGCCGTGGTGTTGAGCCTGGTGCAAGGTCACCGCGAACCCAACGACGCCGTACTGATGGACGTCGCCGGCGCCTTGCTCTATGTCGAGGCCACGCTGGCCGGCATGGTCGGCACCGTCGAACCGGAAAGCCGCGAAGAAAGCCGCCTGCCCACCACCGACCTGACGCAGATTCATCAACTGGTGATCCGCGAGTCCTGCCAATGCCTGCGCCAAGCCAAAGAGTTGGTGATCGACTGCATTGAAGCCGACTGGGACCGCCAACGCCTGGAATCCCTGCCGGAGCTGCTCAGCCAGGTGCGCGGCGCCTTGGCGATGATTCCACTGCCCCGCGCAGCGAGCCTTATGCGGGGTTGCACCGATTACGTCGACGAACAGTTGATGGTCAACGACGCGCCGCCGACCCAGGCGCAGTTGGCGCATTTCGCCGACGTGATCAGCAGCCTTGAGTATTACCTGGAACGCATGCTCCAGGACCCTGACGCCGCTGGCGAACGCGTGCTGGAACTGGCCACCCAAGGCTTGGCCGCGCTCGGTTACCTGCCCGCCGAAAAGCCCTGGCGTCAGGCGCTGGTTGCGCCGGATGGCGCATTGTCGGCCGACAGCACGCCGAGCCAGTCCCAGTTCGATGCCTTGGCCAGCCCGATCACGCGCCTGAATCCGCCGGCGCTGCATCGCCCCGGCAGTTTGCTGCCGCCGCCGGCCGATGAAGAACCCATCGACGATGAGCTGCGCGAAGTCTTCCTCGAAGAAACCGACGAAGTCCTCGACGTGCTACACCGCCATCTGCCCAACAGCGCCGACAAAACTGCTCAAGGCGAAATGCGCCGGGCTTTTCACACGCTCAAAGGCAGCGGCCGCATGGTCCGTGCCCTGGTGCTGGCCGAACTGGCCTGGGCGGTGGAAAACCTGCTCAATCGCGTGCTCGAACGCAGCGTGGCCCTCAGCTCCGATGTGCAACACGTACTGGATGAAGCGGTGGCCCTGCTGCCCGAATTGATCGCCGACTTCGCCACCGACGACCAACACCAGCGCGATGAAGTCGACGCCCTGGCCGCCCGTGCCCATGCCCTAGCCAGTGGCACTGCAACAGCCACCGCCGAGCCGCACGACCCAATGCTGCTGGAGATCTTCCGCAACGAAGCCCAGAGCCACCTGGAGAGCATCAACCGCTTCCTGCAACAGGCCGCCGAGCATGTGCCGCTGCAAGTCAGCGATGAGCTGCAACGTGCCCTGCACACCCTCAAAGGCAGTGCCTACATGGCCGGTGTGCTGCCGATTGCCGAACTGGCGCGGCCGCTGGATCACCTGACCCGCGAATACAAGGCCCACCGCCTGCCGCTGGACCTGGACGAAGTGGAGCTGTTGCTGGAAGCCGAAGGCTTGTTCCAGCGCGGCCTGCACCAACTGGACAGTGACCCGCTGGTGCCAATCAAGGGCGCGCCGGACCTGATCAGCCGCACTCAAAGCCTGCTCGACCAACAACTGCAAGCCTTGCTCGACGCGCCGAACACGGGCCTGCGTATCAAACGCGACCCGCAGTTGATCGCCAACTTCCTGGCCCAAGGCATGGACATTCTGCTCGACGCCGAAAGCCTGTTGCGCCGCTGGCAGCAGCACCCCGGTGAGCGTCAGGAACTCACCGCACTGCTGGACGAGTTGACCACCTTGGGCGAGGGCGCGCATATCGCCGACCTGCACAGCATCGACGAACTCTGTGAAGCTTTGCTTGACCTGTACGGGGCGGTGGAGGAGAGCAGCCTGGCGGTCAGCGAGCGGTTTTTCCAAGAAGCCGAACAGGCCCATGACGCGCTGATCAACATGCTCGACCAGTTGGCTGCGGGGCAGGAAATCAGCCCGGCGCCGGCGCGGGTGCAGGCCCTGCGCGAATTGCTCGATGAAGCCCTCGACCCGTCGGCCACCGGCCTGATCAAAAGCGACGGCAGCCGTGCCCTCAGCATCGCTGAATTGGGCGCGGCCACGGCGCAGTTGAACCAGGACACGGCAATGGACGATGAGATCGTCGAGATTTTCCTCGAAGAAGCCGTGGACATCCTCGACAGCGCCGGCCAGTCGCTCAAACGTTGGCTGCTGGAGCCCGACAGCGCAGCGCCGTTGTCTTCGTTGCAGCGCGACTTGCACACCCTCAAGGGTGGCGCGCGCATGGCCGAAATCGGCCTGATTGGCGACCTGGCCCATGAGCTGGAAGGCCTCTACGAAGGCCTGGTAGACCGCCGTTACAGCTACTCCACCGAGTTGTCCCAAGTGTTGATGGCCAGTCACGAGCGGCTGGCCTTGCAACTGGATCAACTGCAAGACCAGCAACCGCTGAGTGACTCCAGCGACTTGATCGCGCAACTGCGCGAGTTGCGCCACAGCAGCACGCCCGCAGCCGCGGCCACAGCACCCGAAGTGGCGACCGCCGACCCCGAGTTGCTGGAAATTTTCCTCGAAGAAGCCGCCGATATTCTCGACAGCTCCGGCAGCGCGCTGGTGCGTTGGCAGGCCGAGCCGAACAATCGCCAGGAAGTGGAAACCCTGCTGCGCGACCTGCACACCCTCAAGGGCGGTGCACGCATGGTCGAGATCGGGCCGATTGGCGATCTGGCCCATGAGCTGGAGTTTCTCTACGAAGGGCTGTCCGCTGGTTTGCTCGCGCCGTCGCCGGAACTGTTTTCGCTGCTGCAAGGTTGCCACGACCGCTTGGCGCAGATGATCGACGCGGTGGCAGACGGTTTACCGGTGGGCTCGGTGGACAAGCTGATCGAGCGGATCAAGAGCCTGGTACACCCGAGCGATGAGCCGCTGGCGCCGGTTGCACTGCCCGCCGGTAAGGCCGAAGCGGCTATGGACCCGGCTGCGGACATGGTGAAAATCTCCGCCGACTTGCTCGATGACCTGGTCAACCTGGCCGGTGAAACCTCGATTTTCCGGGGGCGCATCGAGCAGCAGGTCAACGATGCGCGCACGGCCCTCAGCGAGGTCGAAACCACTATCGAGCGCATGCGCGACCAACTGCGCCGCCTCGACAGCGAAACCCAGGGTCGTATCCTCAGCCGCCAGCAAGCCGAGGCCGAGCGCCTGGGTTATGAAGAGTTTGACCCGCTGGAAATGGACCGCCATTCGCAGTTGCAGCAACTGTCCCGTGCGCTGTCCGAGTCCGCTTCCGACCTGCTGGACCTCAAGGAAACCCTCGACCGCCGCAACCAGGATGCGCACAACCTGTTGCAGCAACAGGCGCGCATCAACACCGAGTTGCAAGAAGGCCTGATGCGCACGCGCATGGTGCCGTTTGAGCGCATGCTGCCGCGCCTCAAGCGCATCGTGCGGCAGGTGGCAGAGGAATTGGGCAAGGACGTGGAGTTCGTGGTTGGCAATGCCGAAGGCGAGATGGACCGCAACGTGCTCGAACGCATGGTCGCGCCGCTGGAACACATGCTGCGCAACGCCGTCGACCATGGCCTGGAGTCGCGCGAAGCACGTGTGCTGGCGGGCAAACCGGAAAAGGGTCGTATCACCCTGGACCTGACCCACGAAGGCGGCGATATCGTGTTCGATATGCGCGACGACGGCGCCGGCGTGCCGCTGGACGCAGTGCGGCGCAAGGCGATCAAGCGCGGCCTGCTCGACCCCCATCAAGAGATCAGCGACCGCGACGTGTTGCAGTTTATCCTGCAGCCGGGTTTTTCGACGGCGGAAAAGATCACCCAGATATCCGGACGCGGCGTGGGCATGGACGTGGTGCACGAAGAAGTGCGCCAGCTTGGCGGCTCGATGGTGATTGACTCCACGCCCGGTGCGGGCGTGCACTTTCGCATTCGCCTGCCGTTTACCGTGTCGGTTAACCGGGCGCTGATGGTGCAGTGCGCGGACGATCAATATGCGATCCCGCTCAACACCATTGAAGGCGTGGTGCGTGTGCTGCCCCACGAGTTGGCTGGGCACTATCAGCAAGACCCGCCGCGTTATGAATATGGCGGCCAGCGTTATGAGTTGTTCTACCTTGGCGACCTGCTGCATACCGTCAGCCGCCCGAAATTGCTCGGCCAATACCAGCCCGTGCCGGTGCTGCTGGTGCAATGCAACGAGCGGCGCGTGGCGGTGCATGTGGATGCCATGGCCGGTACTCGGGAGATTGTAGTGAAGGGCCTGGGGCCGCCGTTCGCGGGCGTGCAGGGGCTGTCCGGCGCGACCATCCTGGGTGATGGCCGCGTGGTGCTGATCATCGACCTGCTTGCGCACATCCGGGCACGTCAACCCGTGTCGCCGGCCCAGGCGGTTGACGCGCCGCTGATCCTCAACGACCCGCTGAAAAAGCGCCCGCTGCTGGTGCTGGTGGTGGACGATTCGGTCACCGTGCGCAAAGTTACCAGCCGACTGTTGGAGCGCAACGGCATGAACGTACTCACCGCCAAAGACGGCATCGACGCCATCGCCGTACTCGAAGAACACACCCCGGACTTGATGCTGCTCGACATCGAAATGCCGCGCATGGACGGCTTCGAGGTGGCGATTCAGGTGCGCAACGACCCGCGCCTGATGCGCCTGCCGATCATCATGATCACCTCGCGCACCGGCCAGAAACACCGCGACCGCGCCATGGCCATCGGCGTCAACGACTACCTCGGCAAGCCGTACCAAGAGTCGGTGCTGTTGGAAAGCATCGCCTACTGGAGCAAGTCCCATGCTTGACCACCGCACCAGCCAACTCACTGGCCTGTTGTTGCCCTTGGCTGACCGCCATCT
The DNA here is from genome assembly GCF_014268205.2 of Pseudomonas sp. OE 28.3. Taxonomy (NCBI): domain Bacteria; kingdom Pseudomonadati; phylum Pseudomonadota; class Gammaproteobacteria; order Pseudomonadales; family Pseudomonadaceae; genus Pseudomonas; species Pseudomonas sp. OE 28.3. Next base: position 6,348,632 of record NZ_CP077082.1, on the reverse strand, counting down.
GCTGCTGCCCAATGTGGCCGTGGCCGAGCTGATCGACTTCCAGCGCGGCGAACCGGCCAGCGATGCGCCGCCGTGGTACCTGCGGCAAGTGACCTGGCGTGACCGGCAAATACCCCTGATCAGCTTTGAAGCGGTGTGCGGCGAGGCGATCTTGACCGCCGAGCGCTCGCGCATCGTGGTGCTGAATGCGCTGGGCGGGCGGCCGACGTTGAAGTTTATTGCGCTGGTGATCCAGGGCATTCCCCGCTCGTACAAGCTCGACAGCGAATTGAGCTACGTGGACGTGCCACTCTGCCCGCTGGAACTCGCGGCCGTGCAGGTGGGCGAGCACGTGGCGAAGGTGCCGGATTTGATGGGGGTGGAAGCGTTGTTGGTCGAGTCCGGCCTGGCCTGACGGCGATGATCGTTCCCACGCTCCGCGTCACCCTTGTGCTGGTCTTGAGTCTTGTGCTGCCTGGCGGGACGCGGAGCGTCCCAGGCGGCATACCCACGCGGAGCGTGGGAACGATCCAAATGGCAGAGCTGAGTCAGCTGTTGGTCGACAGAGCACTGGAACACGTCAGCCCTGCCTGAGTAGTCCCAAAAGGGGACTGCTATCTAACTAGCATCACCGAACACATGTGGGAGCTGGCTTGCCTGCGATAGCAGACTGTCAGCCCACAACTTCATTGCTGACCCACCGCCATCACAGGCAAGCCAGCTCCCACAGGGGGCTCTGTGCGGCAGCCTGAAAGTAGCCGCAGGTCGCGGATTACTTGAGATGATCGTTCCCACGCTCCGCGTGGGCATGCATCCCGTGACGCTCCGCGTCACCCTTGCGCTGGTCTTGAGTCTTGTGCTGCCTGGCGGGACGCGGAGCGTCCCAGGCGGCATTCCCACGCGGAGCGTTGGAACGATCCAAATGGCAGAGCTGAGTCAGCTGTTGGTCGACAGAGCACTGGAACACATCAGCCCTGCCTGAGTAGTCCCAAAAGGGGACCGCTATCTAACTAGCATCACCGAACACATGTGGGAGCTGGCTTGCCTGCGATAGCAGACTGTCAGCCGACACCTTCGTAGCTGACCCACCGCCATCGCAGGCAAGCCAGCTCCCACAGGGGCTCTGTGCGGCAGCCTGAAAGTAGCCGCAGGTCGGGGATGACTTGATCGTTCCCAAAAAGGGACCTATCGTTCCCTTTTTGGGACTCTTTGGCCGCTGCCATGCAAACCTTGCCGCTTAGCACCGCACTCTTCACCAACACCCAGCAAAAAGTGCTGGGCCTGCTGTTCGGCAAGCCTGGTCAAAGTTTCTACACCAATGAAATCGCACGCTCGGCTCAAGTGGGCAAAGGCAGCCTCACCCGCGAGCTGGAGCGTTTGCAGTTGGCGGGCATCTTGAGCATGACGCGCCAAGGCAATCAGACCCACTACCAGGCTAATCCCCAATGCCCGATTTACTCGGAGTTGTTGGCCATCGTGCGCAAGACCCTCAGTCTGGACGAACCCTTGCGCAATGCATTGGCACCGTTCGCGGAGCAGATAACCTGGGCCTTTATCTACGGCTCCATCGCCAAGGGCGAGGCGCACTCATCCAGTGACATAGATCTGATGCTGATCGGCCAAAGCCTCAACTACAGTGAAGTCATGGAGCAACTCATGCCGCTGGAAGAGCAACTGGGCCGCACCATCAACCCGACGCTTTACACCCCTGACGACTGGACCAGCAAATGGAATGCCGGGAACAGTTTTGTGCAGCGGGTCGTGCAGCAGGACAAGATCAATCTGATGGGGGGCAACCCTCAGGAGTCCATGGATGGACAGCAAGGCAAACCTGGAGAACCTGCAACGTAGCGGTGGCTTGAAGGCTGAGCCGCCGGATCGCAAAGAGTGTGATGGGCTGATGCGCTCGGCGCGAGATCGGTTGAGGGATGCAGGTAACCCGCAATTAGCCTTCGCCAGTCGTTTCGACTTGGCATACAACGCCGCCCACGCTATCGCGCTCACAGCGCTGCGCCTGCGCGGTTATCGCTCGGACAAACGCTATTTGGTTTTTCAATGCCTGATCCACACCGTCGACGCGAACAAGGTGCAGGTGAGGTTATTGGCGCTGTGTCATGAGCGCCGCAACCTGGCGGAATATGAAGGATATATGGATGAGGATGAGGCGTTGCTTGGGCAGTTGATGGACGGCGCGACGATGCTGCTGGGCAAAGTGGAAGAAGTGTTGGCTATTCATCGGTGGGAATGACGCGAGTCCTCGCAGCACCGTCAATCCAATGTGGGAGCTGGCTTGACTAAAAATTGTTTTTGATGACCGTATCTTTCCGCCGTTTTGGATCTGCTAATGATGCGGATTGACCGCTCACATGTCGGAATGGGCTGTAGTTGCTGTAGGTCGGTTCTGCATTTGGATTAAGCGGGTTTTCAGGCCTGAGTGGAGTGGCTAGTTTCTGCGCTCCTCACTGCCTGCAAGGATCCGCAAATGGCTGTTCCGCTAATGCCGCCGGGTGTTTCAATTTTTGAAAACATGGCGATTTCTCGATGTAAACGCACCCACCTCAAACCCGGCTCGGCATTCGCCTATTCCTGGTTTTACTCCCAGGTTCGGGCAGCCGGACCTTGGAACTACAAGAAGAGAGGGAGCGAGTACGAAGCGTTTGGTAACTTCAATTACGGCGCTACGGGGACAGTGTTGGGCATTCCCGAGCACGTATTACTGCGAGCTGCCGGCGTGGCGCAAACTGTTGCAAAAACGACACTCCCGGATTTCGGTACATGGTGGGGCGGTGAGCCTTTTGGTGATGATCCACGGGACCAATATTGGATAAGAAGAGGGATTGAATATGCAATTTCCCAAGGCCACTAAACGCCTCGGACCGTTACTGCGCAATTGCCTGCTCATCGTCTGCCTTCTCTATATCGGCGCCAGTTGGATCATGTCTGCCGGAGCACCGGATCTGGATGAAGTGGTGTTGAAGCATTCCTTGGGCAACGGCACCTCCATCTACGGTGCTCGAGACGGTCAGGGTGGAGCGACGGTGGGTTTTTCCTATAGGTACTACGTCCATGAGGATTTGGGGAGTGATCAGGAAATACTCGCCGCATTGGTGTCTGCTCATCCTTTTCTGAAAACAAAAAAACCTGAAGTTCAGGTGAGTGATGAGGGAAGCGCTCTACTTCTTCATATTCAAGGAGAGGTCTACGAGTACCACAGCTTTGCACTGGAAGGCTTGGGGTCGGTCAAGGTGGTGATGGCGCTTTGATGGGCCAGCCTTCGGAATTTTCCTGCAAGATTTCGAGCTGTGCATGAACTTGTTGTGGGTAGTCTTGGCGGCTAGTCTTCGTCTCGTCATCGAAAAACGATGACACGGACGTGCAAGTCCGACGAAACTGTTTAGGCGTACAAACGCCCAGCCAACCACGGGCGTTTTTTGTGCTCGCTGCTTTATGGCGGCTGCGCGCAGGAGGTCTTCGGACCTGCTGGGTGTCCTAAACAGGCCCGGTCTTGCACACCTGCGCACGGTCGCCACCCTCATTCGCGTGCAAGCGAACGGTGGCGCTCCTTACTAACTGTTTAGGAGCTTCATCATGATCAAACCTACCCCTAATCCGCCCCTCTTCACCGTAAATCCCCACCAAAACACCGAAGCTTTGCTGACCAACGCCAGCGAAACCCTGTGCTCCCTCAACGCACTGACCTGCAACTTGGCCTTCGACCTGGACCCCGCCCAGCGCGCGAGCATGTTGGCGATTCAGCAAATGGCAGAGCTGAGTCAACTGTTGGTCGATAGAGCACTGGAACAAGTCAGCCCTGCTTAAGCGGTCCCTGATTGGAACCGCTATCTAACACACACCACCGAACACATGTGGGAGCTGGCTTGCCTGCGATAGCGGACTGTCAGCCGACACCTTCATAGCTGACCCACCGCCATCGCAGGCAAGCCAGCTCCCACCTTTGATTTTCATTTGGCTTGAATCCAGCATTCACTGATGTTCCGTTACTCCAACCGTAACGATCCACCGCCGGGCTTGATTGATGCCCCCCACATTCACTCCTAAGGTACAGCCCACGACAGCAAACCCCGTGGAGCGACCATGACAACAACCATCACCCCCGATTCGCGCTGGACGCGGCGGCGCGACGAGAAGCAGCGGCGGCTCGGGCTGGTCAAGCAGTACGCAGACGGGGCGGTGTTGCCCAGTGACAAAATCGTCGAGGCGTTGGAAGCGCTGATCCTCCCCGGCGACCGGGTGGTGCTGGAGGGCAATAACCAGAAGCAAGCCGATTTTCTCTCGCGCTCACTGGCCAAGGCCGACCCGACCAAGCTCCACGATTTGCACATGATCATGCCCAGTGTCGGCCGTTCCGAGCACCTGGACCTGTTTGAAAAGGGCATCGCGCGCAAGCTGGATTTCTCCTTCGCCGGCACCCAATCCCTGCGCATCAGCCAGTTGCTCGAAGATGGCCTGCTGGAAATCGGCGCGATCCACACCTACATCGAACTCTACGCACGGCTGGTGGTTGACCTGATCCCCAACGTGGTGCTTTCGGCCGGTTTCATGGCCGACCGCGCCGGCAATATCTACACCGGCGCCAGTACCGAAGACACTCCGGCGCTGATCGAACCCGCTGCGTTCAGCGATGGCATCGTCATCGTGCAGGTCAACCAGTTGGTCGACGATGTCACCGACTTGCCCCGTGTCGACATCCCGGCGAGCTGGGTGGATTTTGTGGTGGTGGCCGACAAGCCGTTCTACATCGAACCGCTGTTTACCCGCGACCCGCGTCATATCAAGCCGGTGCATGTGCTGATGGCGATGATGGCGATCCGTGGCATCTACGAAAAACACAATGTGCAGTCGCTCAACCACGGCATTGGTTTCAACACCGCCGCCATTGAGTTGATCCTGCCGACCTACGGCGAGTCCCTGGGCCTCAAGGGCAAGATCTGCCGCAACTGGACCCTCAACCCGCACCCAACCCTGATCCCCGCGATTGAAAGCGGCTGGGTGGAAAGCGTGCATTGCTTCGGCACCGAACTGGGCATGGAAAACTACATCGCCGCCCGCCCGGATGTGTTCTTCACCGGCCGCGACGGCTCGATGCGCTCCAACCGGATGTTCTGCCAACTGGCTGGCCAATACGCGGTGGACCTGTTTATCGGCGCCACGCTGCAAGTGGATGGCGACGGGCATTCCAGCACCGTGACCCGTGGCCGTCTCGCTGGTTTTGGTGGCGCGCCGAACATGGGCCACGACCCACGCGGCCGCCGTCACGGTACGCCTGCCTGGCTCGATATGCGCCACGACGACGCGCCGGAGGCCTTGCTGGAACGCGGCAAAAAGCTCGTGGTGCAAATGGTCGAGACCTTCCAGGAAGGTGGCAAACCCACCTTCGTCGAAACCCTCGACGCCGTGGAAGTCGCGCGCAAAAGCGGCATGCCGCTGGCGCCGATCATGATCTACGGCGACGACGTCACTCACCTGCTCACCGAAGAAGGCATCGCCTATTTGTATAAGGCACGCTCGCTGGAAGAGCGCCAGGCGATGATCGCCGCCGTTGCAGGCGTCACCGCCATCGGCATGCGCCACAACCCCAAGGACACTGCGCGCATGCGCCGCGAAGGCTTGATCGCCTTGCCCGAAGACCTCGGCATCCGCCGCACCGACGCCACCCGCGAGCTGCTCGCCGCCAAGAGCGTGGCCGATTTGGTGGACTGGTCCGGTGGCCTGTATAACCCGCCCGCCAAGTTCAGGAGCTGGTAAATGCGCGCCCTCAAACTGCATGAACTGAGCCTCGCCGATCGCCTGGCGGATATGGCTGTGGATGCCTTGATTGATGAGGCTGACCTGTCACCCAAACCCGCATTGGTAGACCGTCGCGGCAATGGCGCCCATAGCGATTTGCACCTGGGCCTGATGCACGCCTCGGCGCTGTCGTTGTGGCCGATGTTCAAGGAAATGGCCGAAGCGGCGCTTGAGTTCGGTGAAGTGGGTTTGCCCTTGCGCGAAGCCCTCGGGCGTATCGGGCGCGAAGGTGAGCAAGCCATGCTCGCCACCACCCAAGGCGTGAATACCCATCGCGGCGCGATCTGGGCCCTCGGTTTGCTCACTGCCGCAGCGGCTCTGGAGCCACGCGCTGTCACGCTCACCGCCGCCAAACTGGCCTTGCTCAACGACCGTTTCGCCCCGCAACCGCTAAGCCATGGCGCGCAAGTCGCGCAACGCTACGGCGCACGCGGTGCCCGTGAAGAAGCGCAATTGGGCTTCCCTGCCGTGGTGCAACGCGGCCTGCCGCAGTTGCACAAAAGCCGCCGGCAAAACGCCGGTGAACAGAATGCGCGCCTGGACGCCTTGCTCGCGATCATGACCGACCTGGCCGACACCTGCGTGCTCTACCGAGCCGGCACCGAAGGCCTGCGCGCCATGCAACGCGGCGCCCAGGCGGTGCTGGACGCTGGCGGTAGCGCAAGCCTCGCCGGGCGCCGCCAACTGCACGACCTTGACCAGCAACTCCTGGCCCTGAATGCCTCCCCCGGCGGCGCCGCCGACCTGTTGGCCGCCTGCCTGTTTATCGACCGCCTCGACGGAGCGTTGTGATGGAAACCTTATCCTTTGAATTCCCCGCCGGGCAGCCGCCCAAAGGCCGTGCGCTGGTGGGTTGCGTCGGCTCCGGCGACCTGGAAGTGCTGCTGGAACCGGGCACGCCCGGCACGCTGACCATTCAAGTGCAGACTTCGGTGAATGGCGCCGAGCAACGCTGGCAGCATCTGTTCGAACGGATCTTCCAGGAGCAGACGCCACCGGCCTTGAAGATTGACATCCACGACTTCGGCGCCACGCCCGGCGTGGTGCGTTTGCGCCTGGAACAGGGTTTCGAGGAGATCGGCCATGACTGATTTACTCAACAAGCACAGCTTCGTCGAACTCGGTGCGCGGCAGCGAGCCAAGGCGTTGCTGGACAGCGGCACTTACCGCGAACTGATCGACCCGTTCCAACGCGTGATGTCGCCGTGGCTCAGCCGCCAAGGCGTGGTGCCGCAAGCGGATGACGGCGTGGTGATTGCCAAGGGCAGTATTGCCGGGTTGCCAGTGGTAGTGGCCGCAATTGAAGGCAATTTCCAGGGCGGCAGCCTCGGTGAAGTGGGCGGCGCCAAAATCGCCGGTGCCCTTGAACTGGCTGCCGAAGATAACCGCAACGGTGTTGCCACCCGTGCCGTGCTGTTGCTGGAAACCGGCGGCGTGCGCTTGCAGGAAGCCAACCTTGGGCTGGCGGCGATTGCCGATATCCATGCGGCGATTGTCGACCTGCGCCAGTACCAGCCGGTGATTGGTGTGGTGGCGGGCAGCGTCGGTTGCTTTGGTGGCATGTCCATCGCCGCCGGGTTGTGCAGTTATCTGGTGGTCACCCGCGAAGCACGCCTGGGCTTGAATGGCCCACAAGTGATCGAGCAGGAAGCGGGGTTGGAAGAGTACGACTCCCGCGACCGGCCGTTTATCTGGAGCCTTACCGGCGGCGAGCAACGCTTCAACAGCGGCCTGGCCGACCGTTATGTGGCGGACGATGTGGCGCACATCCAACAGACCGTCAGCGCCTTGTTGCAACAGGGTTTGCCCGAGCAGCAGCGCAGCCGTCAGATCGACTTCTACCTGGCGCGCCTTACCGAGCTGGACGCAACGCCGCAAATAGACCCCGCGACGGTGCGCGACCTGTATCAAGGAGAACGTCCATGAGAGGCTTGCAGTGGTTCAACGCATTGAGCGTCGGCGCAACGCCTGTCGAAGGGTTGCCCGACTCATTGAAGGTTGCAGACGGCGTAGTGGGTGAACAGGCCGTGCGCTTTATTGCCGTGGTCACCGATGCGCAAAATCGTTTCCCGCGTGCGCGCAACGGCGAAGTCGGTTTACTGGAGGGCTGGGGTCTTGCCAAGGCTGTCGACGAAGCCATCGAGAAGGGCGACAAACGCCCCATCATCGCTATCGTCGATGTACCCAGCCAAGCCTACGGCCGTCGCGAAGAAGCCCTCGGCATCCATCAGGCCCTGGCCGCCGCCGCCGACAGCTATGCCCGCGCTCGCTTGGCCGGGCACCCGGTGATTGCGCTGCTGGTGGGCAAAGCCATGTCCGGTGCATTCCTTGCTCACGGTTATCAGGCCAACCGCATGATCGCCCTGCGTGACCCTGGCGTGATGGTGCACGCCATGGGCAAGGCCTCGGCGGCGCGGGTGACCTTGCGCAGTGTTGAAGAACTCGAGGCCCTGGCCGCCAGCGTGCCGCCCATGGCCTATGACATTGACAGCTATGCCAGCCTGGGTTTGCTCTGGGAAACCCTGTCGGTCAGCCAGATTGAACAGCCCACCGCGGACGACGTGACGCGGGTCAGCGATTGCCTGCTGCGCGCCATTGAAGATATCCACAGCCCGGATCTGAAAGGGCGCCTCGGTGCGAGCAATCGCGCCGCCTCAAGCCACGTACGCCAACTGCTGCGGGAGCAATGGTGAACGCCCACGACTTGCTCTGGGGCATGACCCCGGCGCATCTGCCCGCTGATGCGCCGGCCTGGGTGCTGGAGGTGATCAGCGCCGGTCACCCGGTGGTGGTGCGTCGCGCCACGGTCGAGCCGGGTGACGTGGCTGTGGGTGTGCGCGGGCGCTTGCGTGAGCAGCGCTTTGCGGCGCTGATGCCCCTTGTGGCAGTGCAACGACGCGTGACGCCGCAAGATTTGCGCGGTGTGGTCTCGTCGCGGGATCTACCGGCATTGCGCGCGCTTGATCAACTGCGCCCAGTGCTGGCGCAGCAGGACTGGGGCGTCACCGGCAGTGCAGGGTTCGAGCTGGCCAGCGGCATTGAAGCACTGCATGCCCAAAGCGATCTGGATTTGATGCTGTGCACACCCGAGCCATTTGAGCGCAACGCCGCACGCAATCTGTTGGCGTTGTTGGACTCGGCCGAATGCGCTGTCGACCTGCAACTGCAAACCCCGTTTGGCGCTGTCGCCTTGCGTGAATGGGCTGGCGAATCACACCGGGTTCTGCTTAAAACCACCCACGGCGCGCACCTGGTACTTGACCCTTGGCAGGCCGTGGCATGAGCAGCCTTCTGGTATTTCCGGGGCAGGGTGCCCAACGCGCGGGCATGCTTCAAGCGTTGCCTGATCACGTCCTGGAAGAAGCCAGTGATGCATTGGGCGAAGACGTAAGCCAGCTCGATTCAGTCCAAGCCCTGGCCAACACTCGCGCTGTGCAACTCTGCCTGTTGATCACCGGTGTGGCCCACGCCCGCCAATTGCAACGCACGCCTGATTACGTGGCGGGCCTGTCCATCGGCGCCTACCCTGCAGCCGTCATCGCTGGTGCGCTGGAGTTTGCTGACGCGGTTAAGCTGGTGAGCCTGCGCGGCGAACTGATGCAAAACGCTTATCCACAAGGCTTTGGCATGACCGCGATCATCGGCCCGCAGTTATCCACAGTCGAAACGCTGCTGGCTGAAATCCACAGCCCGCAAACCCCGGTGTACCTGGCCAACATCAACGCCGACAACCAGACCGTCATCGCCGGCAGTGACGAAGCCATGCAGCGTGTCGCGCAACGGATCAAAGGCAACGGCGTGGCCAAGCGCCTGGCCGTGAGCGTGCCATCCCATTGCGTGCTGCTGAACGAACCCGCCGAGGCATTGGCGCAGGCGTTTGTAACGCTTAAGGCGCCGCGCATCACCTACCTGAGCAGCACCCGCGCGCGGCCGATCCACAACCCCGAGCAACTGCGCGACGACCTGGCTTTCAACATGTGCCGCATCGTCGACTGGCGCGGCACCGTGCAAAGCGCCTACGAGCGTGGTGTGCGCCTGCAAATCGAATTGCCGCCTGGCGCGGTACTCACCGGCCTGTCCCGCCGTGTCTTCGAGCAAGGCAGCGTAATCGCCTATGAAGGCGCACGCCTGGACACCTTGCAGGCCCTGCTGCAAGAGGAGGAGCGCCGCCACCGATAAAGCACCACCCAAGGCTTTCGAAGCACAAAAACAACAATTTCGATGAAGCACTTCGAGGACAACAACAATGATTATTTACGGTGTGGCGTTTCTGGCGCTGTGTACGTTGATCGGCCTGTTTATCGGTGAGTTGCTGGGCAAGTGGATGGGTATTCCGGCCAACGTCGGCGGGGTGGGTATCGCCATGTTGCTGTTGATCGGCCTGGGCAGTTACCTCAGTAAACGTGGGCTGTTTACCGGCAAGTCGGAGCAGGGCGTGAGCTTCTGGGCGGCGGTGTATATCCCTATTGTGGTAGCGATGGCGGCCCAACAAAACGTGTACGGCGCAATCAAGGGCGGGCCGATGGCGATTCTGGCCGGCACGCTCGCTGTAGTGCTGGGTTTTGCCCTGGTACCGGTGTTAGTGCGCATCGGCAACCGCAAGCCTGTTGCGGTTGTTCCCACTAAAGAAGCCGGGTGATCGCCATGTACGAATCCATGATGAAAGTGATCACCGGCTACGGCCTGATCAGTGGTTTTGCCGTGATCGGCTTGACCATGTGGGTGTCCTATTGGATCTCCGACACCTTCACCAAAGGCCGGCTGCACGGTTCGGCCATCGCCATTTTGCTCGGGCTGGTGCTGTCGTATGTGGGCGGCGCGTTTACCGGCGGCGCCAAGGGTGTTGTGGATATTCCGTTGCTGTCGGGCATCGGCTTGCTGGGCGGCGCGATGCTGCGGGACTTTGCCATTGTTGCCACGGCGTTTGGCGTGAGTGTGGATGAACTCAAGCGCGCCGGTTATGTGGGCGTGCTGGCGCTGTTTGTCGGCGTGGGTTCCTCGTTCGTGGCTGGCGTTGGAGTGGCGCTGGCGTTTGGTTATACCGATGCCGTAAGCCTCACCACTATTGGTGCGGGCGCCGTGACCTACATCGTTGGCCCGGTGACGGGCGCGGCGATTGGTGCCAGCTCCGAGGTCATGGCGCTGTCGATTGCCGCAGGGTTGATCAAGGCCATTCTGGTGATGGTGATGACGCCGTTTGTAGCGCCGTTAATCGGGCTGAATAACCCACGCAGTGCGGTGATTTTCGGCGGGCTGATGGGCACGTCCAGCGGCGTGGCCGGTGGTTTGGCAGCGACCGATCCGAAGCTGGTGCCATATGGTTGCCTGACGGCGGCGTTTTACACGGCGCTGGGCTGTCTGCTGGGACCGTCGTTGCTGTTTTTGCTGATGCGCGGGTTGGTGGGCTGACCTGAGCCGGCCTCATCAATGATCGTTCCCACGCTCCGCGTGGGAATGCCTCATGTGACGCTCCGCGTCACGCCTTTAAGAGCAGACGCGGAGCGTCCAGGGCTGCATTACCACGCAGAGCGTGGGAACGATCGGTGTCAGGTTTGGCGGTTGGCATACATCCGACACTCCGCCAGCAACGCCAGCAAGTTCGGATCACGCTCCTTGGCCTTCAAAAACACCACGCCAATATGCTGCTGCAACCGATACCGCGGTTGCAGCGGTATGAGCTTCACGCGGTTCTCATACACCGCTGCAATCCGCCCTGGCAGCAACGCATAACCCACGCCTGAACTGACCATGCTCAGCAGCGTGAAAATGTCATTGACCTGCATCGCCACCTTCGGCTCAAAGCCCGCCTGCTTGAACACCCGATTGCCGTCCTGATGGGTGGCGAAGCCTTGGGTGAGGGTAATGAAAGTAGCGTCGCGCACATCCGCCAAGTCGATTTGCTGCTCACGGTCGAAGGGTGAATCGGCTGGAGTGGCGAGGAAGATGTCGTCGGAAAACAGCGCGATCTGTTCGCAGTCGGGGTCGTTGGCGTGGTCATCGAGGGAGATGAGGATCGCGTCGACTTCCATGTTCTTGAGTTTGTAGAGCAAGTCAAAGTTGGAACCCAGGATCAGGTCGATATTGAGTTCGCTGCGCCTGATTTTAAGGCCCATGATCAATTGCGGCACGGTTTTGACCGTCAGCGAATACAGCGAGCCCAGCTTGAAGCGCTCGGCGGAAAACCCGGCGGCTTCGCGGGTCAGGCGCACGCTGTCGACCACATCGGCGACCAGTTTCTGCGCGCGTTCTTCGAGCACGTAGGCACTTTCCAGCGGCGTGAGGTTGCGCCCTTCGTGTTTGAACAACGGGCAGCGCAGCGCATTTTCCAGCGAGTGAATAGCGCGGTGCACGCTGACGTTGCTGGTTTGCAGCTCGGCAGCGGCGCGGGCCAGGTTGCCGGTGCGCATGAACGCCAGGAAGATTTCCAGTTTCTTGAGGGTGAACTCTTCGTCGATCAGCATGGCCGTGGCTCGGGTTCGAATGCTGTCGATTGTGCCCCTAAAACCCGTTCACTCCCAGCGATGCGCTGCACAGGCCCAGCACCAGGCGGGTGTACCGAAGGGAACAGGTACAGCCCGCGCACGGTCACAATCGCACCCGGCAAGCCATGCAGGTGGCGATATTGGGGCCGGGCCATGGAGATTGCCGTATGTGGGAGCTGGCTTGCCTGCGATGAGGTCTGTCAATTATTGAATGATGGGCTGACACACCGCTATCGCAGGCAAGCCAGCTCCCACAGGACTCAGTGAGTGATCCATCGGCACGGGGTCGTTGGGCAAAGGCAGAAATGCGTGTTACCTGTAACAGTGCCGGTAGCGTCACAATGGTCCTGGCACAACCATGTGGTAACGGTTATTCGAGGTGAGTGACACATGTATCACGGGGAACGATTCAACGCCTGGAGCCATTTGGCCGGGGCGGTCGCCGCGTTTGTCGGCGCAGTGTGGATGTTGGTGGTGGCGAGCCTGGACGGCAGCCCCTGGAAGATCGTCAGCGTGGCGATTTATGGTTTTACCCTGCTGGTGCTGTACAGCGCGTCCACCGTGTACCACAGCGTGCAGGGGCGGCGAAAAGAGATCATGCAGAAGGTTGATCACTTTTCGATCTACCTGCTGATTGCCGGCAGCTACACCCCCTTTTGCCTGGTGACGCTGCGCGGGCCGTGGGGCTGGACGCTGTTTGGAATCGTGTGGGGGCTGGCGGTGATCGGCATTTTGCAGGAGATCAAGCCGCGTTCCGAGGCGCGGATTCTGTCGATTGTGATCTACGCGGTGATGGGCTGGATTGTGCTGGTGGCGGTCAAGCCACTGATTGCCGCGCTGGGCACGGCGGGGTTTATCTGGCTGGCGTCGGGCGGGGTGTTGTACACCGTCGGCATCATCTTTTTTGCCCTGGAGGATCGCCTGCGGCATTCCCATGGGATCTGGCATTTGTTTGTGATCGGCGGCAGTTTGCTGCACTTTGTGGCGATCATGCACTACGTGCTCTGACCTGTGGGAGCTGGTATTTTTGGGAGCTGGCTTGTGTGGGAGCTGGCTTGCCTGCGATAGCGTCGGCACATTCAATACCGCTATCGCAGGCAAGCCAGCTCCGACATTACAAGCGTTCCAGCAGCTCTCGCGCTCGGTTGCCGAAAATGTCCAACAGGTTCGCCAACATATGTGGCGGTGGCTCATCAGCGCGGGTCAGGGCGTACAGGGTGATCGGCAACGGCGGCGTGAGCGGGCGAATGCAGGTGGTCGCCGTTGACGCGCCGAGGGCGGTAAACGGGTCGATGACCGTCAACCCGGCACCTGACTCTACCATCGCCCGGGCCAGGGAATAGGTCTGTACGGCAATGCTCACCCGTGGCGGTGGGTCGACGTTTTCCAGGTAGCTGTCGAGCTTGGCGGCCAACGGGTCGGCACTCGACAGGCCAATCAACGGCGCACCCGCCAGGTCCGCCAATGGCAGGGGCTTGCTCAGCTCGGCATCCGACCAATAACCCTTTGACGCCAGCGCCACCAACACGCCATTGGCCAGCACCTGCGTGGTCAGCCCCGGATGGCCGGAGAAGTTCAGCGTCAGCGCCAGGTCAATCTCACGCATCAACAGCTTCTGCACCAGCTCGCGGCTGTGGTCGCTGGACAGCTCACAGGCAATGTCCGGGTAGTCGCGCTTCCATTCCAGAATCGCCGGCGGCAGCAGCGACAGGGCCAGTGCCGGAATCGCACCAATACGCACACTTTGGCCCGGCTCACGGCGCAGGCTCTTGGCCAGGCGCCGCACGCCTTGCAGGCTTTCGGTGACTTTCTCGACTTCGCTTTCCAGCGCCAGCGCTTCCGGTGTGGGCTGCAGTTTGCCGCGCACCCGTAAAAACAGCGCAAAGCCCAACTGCAACTCGGCGTGCTGCAGCACCTTGGTCACCGCCGGTTGCGAGACGTGCAACAGCTGCGCGGCGGCGCTGACGGAGCCGGTCTGGCGGATGGCCTGGAAGATTTCGATATGACGCAGGCGCATGGCAAGTCCATAACCTTTGTTTATAGATGACCTATCTTTATTCATTGTCGGCGACCTGTCACCTGGCCCTAGGCTTGGTGCCAGTCAATTCAATAGCGGGTGGCAGCAATGGCCAAGCGGGTTTGCATCATCGGTGGTGGCGTTATCGGCTTGGCAAGCGCCTATGCCCTGGTGCGTGCAGGCCATGAGGTGACAGTGATCGACACGCGGGACAGCCTCGGCAGCGAGACCAGTTTCGCCAATGGCGGGCAACTGTCCTACCGCTATGTCGCGCCGTTGGCCGACAAAGGTGTGCCGCTGCAAGCCATCGGCTGGTTGCTGCGCGGTGATTCGCCGCTGAAGCTGCGCCCGCGTCTCGACCCGCAGCAATGGCGCTGGATGGCGGCCTTTATCTGCGCCTGCCGTGGCTCGGTGAACACGCGCAATGCCGCGCACCTGCTGCGCCTGGCGTCCTTGAGCCAGGCCACGCTGGAGCAATGGCGCGAAGGCGATCGCCTGGAAGGTTTCGACTGGCGCCGCAACGGCAAACTGGTGACGTTTCGTAACGCTGCCTCCTTTGAGCATGCGCGCAGCAAGGTCAGCAATAACGTGCAGCAGCAAGTGTTGTCCGTGGCCGATTGTGCGCACTTGGAGCCAGCGTTAATGGGCGCCGACTTTCTCGGTGGCATCTACACGCCGAACGAGGAGGTGGCTGACTGTCACGCCTTCTGCCAACGGCTGGCGGCCTGGCTTGAAGCCTCGGGGCGCTGCAGGTTTTTGCTGGGCCGCAAGGTCACTCGCATACGCCACGCCGACGGCTCGGTGCAGGCCATCGAGTTGGGTGACGAGGTGATGGCGGTGGATCAACTGGTGCTGGCGGCCGGGCATCGCAGCGCGCAATTGGGTTTGCCAGGGTTGTCATTGCCACTGTATCCGCTCAAGGGCTACAGCCTGAACGTGCCGATTGGAGCGCATCACCAGGCGCCGAACGTGAGTGTCACCGACTATGACCGCAAGATCGTGTATGCGCGCATCGGCGAGCAACTGCGGGTCGCGGCCATGGTGGATATCGTCGGCTTTGATGCAGGCCTTGAGCCCAAGCGCCTGGCGCTGATGAAACGCCAGGCCATGGAGACATTCCCAACGGCCGGCGATTACACCCACGCGGTCGAATGGGCCGGCATGCGCCCGGCAACGCCCACCGGCGTGCCGCTGATCGGCGCCAGCGCCTATCGAAACCTGTGGTTGAACCTGGGCCACGGTGCCCTGGGTTTTACCCTGGCCTGCGGCAGCGGGCAATTGCTGGCCGAACTGATCAGCGAGCACGCGCCTTCCATTGATATGCAGGGCCTCACGCCCCGCGCTGCATAATTGGATTCATCACCAGCAACGGAGAATAACAATGAAAAAAATCCTGTTGACCGGCTGCACTCTGGGGCTGCTGTTTGGCGCACAGGTTCAGGCCAATGAAGCCCCGCTGGACGGCACCTTGAGCAAGATCGCGAATGCCAAGTCGATCACCTTGGGTTATCGCGATGCCTCGGTGCCGTTTTCCTATGTGGGCGACAACAGTGGCAAGCCCATGGGCTATTCGGTGGAGTTGGCGAGCAAGATCGTTGAGCGCATCCAGCAGAAAATCGGGGTGGCCAAGCTGAATGTTAAGTACAACCTGGTGACCTCTCAGACCCGTATTCCGCTGGTGCAAAACGGCACCGTCGACCTGGAATGCGGTTCCACCGGTGTCACCGCCGAGCGGCAGAGGCAGGTGGCGTTTTCCTACGGGTTTATCTATGTGAAGGGCCAACTGCTGACCGCCAAGGACAGTGGCATCCAGGGTTTTGAAGACCTCAAGGGCAAGAATGTGGTGACCACGGCCGGCACCACCAATGAACGCTTTCTCAAGCGCTACAACGCCGACCACAAAGCCAATATGTTTGTGATCAGCGCCAAGGACCATGGCGAAGCGTTCAAAATGCTCGAGACCGGCCGCGCAGTGGCGTTCTACATGGACGATGCGTTGCTCTACGGTGAGCGCGCCAAGGCCCGAGACCCGCACCACTGGGTGGTGGTGGGCAAGGAACAGTCGCGGGAGATTTACAGCTGCATGCTGCGCAAGGACGACCCGCAGTTTCTAGCGGTGGTCAACGAAACGCTCGCCGACCTGTACCGCTCCGGGGAGATCAACGGGATTTACCAGCGTTGGTTTGAACAGCCGATTCCGCCCAAGGGCCTGAACCTGGAGTTTCCGATGACCAGCGAGTTGAAAGCGATTATTGCCAAGCCGGTGAGTGACCCGGTGGAGTGATAGCCGCAATGATCGTTCCCACGCTCCGCGTGGGAATGCAGCCTTGGACGCTCTGCGTCCCAATTTGAGGTCGTGACGCAGAGCGTCACAGGAGGCTTTCCCACGCAGAGCGTGGGAACGATCGGGCGAGGTTAGAAGTCGCCCCAGAGTTGCTGGGCCACGCTCAATGCCACGACCGGCGCGGTTTCGGTGCGCAGCACCCGCGGGCCGAGGCGGGCGGCGTGGAAGCCGGCAGCTTGGGCGGTTGCGACTTCTGCGTCGGTCAACCCACCTTCGGGCCCGATCAGGAACGCCAGGCTCGATGGCTTGGCGTGGCTGACCATCGGCTCGGCCACCGGGTGCAGCACCAGCTTCAAATCCGCCTCGGCTTGCTTCAACCAGTCGGCCAGTAACAGCGGCGGGTGAATCATCGGCACTGTCGAACGCCCACATTGCTCGCAGGCGCTGATCGCCACTTGGCGCCAGTGCAGCAGGCGTTTGTCGGCGCGTTCGTCCTTGAGGCGTACTTCGCAGCGGTCGCTGAAGATCGGCGTGATTTCATTCACACCCAGTTCGGTGGCTTTCTGGATCGCCCAATCCATGCGCTCGCCCCGGGACAGCCCTTGGCCGAGGTGGATGTGCAGCGGTGATTCGGTCTGGCCCGCAAAGCGTTCCGTGAGTTGCACGGTAACGCGTTTTTTCCCGACTTCCAGCAAGGTGCCGAGGAATTCCTGGCCGGAGCCGTCGAACAGTTGTACGGCGTCGCCTTCACCCATGCGCAATACGCGGCTGATGTAATGCGCCTGGGCTTCGGGCAATTCATGGTCGCCGATGCTGAGCGGGGTGTCGGTGAAAAAGCGGGACAGTCTCATTTCTGTTCTCTGGAAGTGGTGTGCAGAGCGGACGCGGAGCGTGGGAACGATCATACAAAACCTGTGGGAGCCGGGCTTGCCCGCGATGGCGGTGGACCCGACGCCCGATCAGTTGAGTGAACTCAATTAACCCGGATCCCGAAAGCCTGGGTGAAAATCTTTTGGCACCGCAACACTGACAGTGCTGTTGGTGGCGATATCAATCCCTTCGCTGGCGACTTCAGCCAGGAAGTCGATCTGTTCCGGCGTTATCACATACGGCGGCAGGAAATACACCACGCTGCCCAGCGGCCGCAGCAGCGCACCGCGCTCCAGGGCATGCTCGAACACCTTCAAGCCACGGCGTTCCTGCCACGGGTAGGCGGTTTTGGTGGCTTTGTCCTGAACCATCTCGATGGCCAGCACCATGCCGGTCTGGCGCACTTCCGACACGTGCGGGTGGTCCACCAGGTGCGCGGTGGCGGTGGCCATGCGCTGGGCCAGGGCCTTGTTGTTTTCGATGACGTTATCTTCTTCGAAAATATCCAAAGTCGCCAAGGCTGCCGCGCACGCCAGCGGGTTGCCGGTGTAGCTGTGGGAATGCAGGAAGGCGCGCAACGTCGGGTAGTCGTCGTAGAAGGCGTCGTACACATCGTCGGTGGTGACGACCGCCGCCAATGGCAGGTAACCGCCGGTGAGGGCTTTGGACAAGCACAAAAAGTCCGGGCGGATGCCGGCTTGCTCACAAGCGAACATGCTGCCGGTGCGGCCGAAGCCGACGGCGATTTCGTCGTGAATCAGGTGCACGCCATATTTGTCGCAGGCTTCACGCAGCAGCTTGAGGTACACCGGGTGGTACATGCGCATGCCGCCGGCGCCCTGGATCAGCGGCTCGACGATCACGGCGGCGACGCTGTCGTGGTTTTCGGCCAGGGTCTGTTCCATGGCCAGGAACATGTTGCGTGAGTGCTCTTCCCAGCTCATGCCCTCGGGGCGCAGGTAGCAATCCGGGCTTGGCACCTTGATGGTGTCGAGCAGCAAGGCTTTATAGGTTTCGGTAAATAATGGCACATCGCCCACGGACATCGCGGCAATGGTTTCGCCGTGGTAGCTGTTGGTCAGGGTGACGAAGCGCTTCTTGTTCGGCAGGCCATGGTTGAGCCAGTAGTGAAAGCTCATCTTCAGCGCGACTTCGATGCACGACGAGCCGTTGTCGGCATAGAAACAGCGGGTCAAACCTTCAGGCGTCATCGCCACCAGGCGTTCGGACAATTCGATCACCGGCTGGTGGCTGAAACCGGCGAGGATCACGTGTTCCAGCTGATCCACCTGGTCCTTGATGCGCTGGTTGATGCGCGGGTTGGCGTGGCCGAACACATTGACCCACCAGGAACTGACGGCATCGAGGTAGCGCTTGCCTTCGAAGTCTTCCAGCCATACGCCTTCGCCACGTTTGATCGGGATCAGCGGCAGTTGCTGGTGGTCTTTCATCTGGGTGCAGGGATGCCACAGCACCGCGAGGTCGCGTTGCATCCACTGGTTATTCAAGCCCATCGGTTATCTCCTCGAAGCGGCCCTGCGCCCGGCGCAGGCGAAACAATCGCGCAAGCCTATGCAATGCCAGGCGGCGTCACAACCCATTACGGATGAATTGGCAGTAAAGGCAGGACGATCTGTCACGTTTATCAGGAATAGTCCTTAATCCATTGTTAACGTACTGTGCATACTCTCTTGATCGTATTTCTCGATATTTCAAAGCGAAATTTTCCGCTTTAATTCGATAGGTAAATCGCTAGTCTTGGGCACAGTTCTTACGGGATTTGGGACATGCAGCTACGTAATTCATCGGCCCGTTATGGCTGGGTCAGCATTGTTTTGCACTGGGGCGTAGCCCTGGTGGTGTTC
Organism: Pseudomonas sp. OE 28.3; assembly: GCF_014268205.2. Lineage (NCBI taxonomy): Bacteria > Pseudomonadati > Pseudomonadota > Gammaproteobacteria > Pseudomonadales > Pseudomonadaceae > Pseudomonas > Pseudomonas sp. OE 28.3. The sequence continues at coordinate 6,329,327 of NZ_CP077082.1, read as the reverse complement.
GGTTTGTTCGCGCTGGGCCTGTGGATGGTCGGCCTCGACTACTACAGCGCCTGGCGCAAAGACGCGCCCGACCTGCACAAGAGCATTGGCATCACGCTGTTCGCCATCATGCTGGTGCGTATCGTCTGGCGCATTGTCAGCCCGCCGCCACCACCGTTGGCCAGCTACAGCCGAATGACGCGTATTGGCGCTGCGTTTGGCCACGCGTTCCTGTATCTCGGGCTGTTTGCCGTGATGATCGCCGGTTACCTGATTTCCACCGCAGACGGTATCGGTATCCCGGTGTTTGGCCTGTTTGAGATTCCTGCTGTGGTTTCCGGGCTACCGGACCAGGCAGACAACGCCGGCTTGGTGCATTTGTACCTGGCCTGGGTGTTGGTGGTCTTCGCCGGTTTGCATGGCGTGGCCGCGTTTAAACACCACTTTATCGATCGTGATGCGACCCTGACACGAATGCTGGGACGCAAAGCCTGATGTTCAACCTCGACTCACAAGGAATAGAAAGCATGTTGAAAAAGACTCTCGCCGCTCTGGCAATCGGTTCCGCACTGCTGTCCGCAGGTTCGGCGATGGCCGCTGATTATGTTGTCGACAAGGAAGGCCAGCACGCCTTCGTTGACTTCAAGATCAGCCACTTGGGCTATAGCTTCATCACCGGTACTTTCAAGGATCTGGACGGCAAGTTCAGCTTTGACGCCGCCAAGCCTGAAGACAGCAAAATCGAGTTCAACGTCCGTACCGCCAGCGTATTCACCAACCACGCCGAACGTGACAAGCACATCGCCAGCAAAGACTTCCTGGACGTTGGCAAGTTTGCCGATGCCAAGTTCGTCTCCACCAGTGTCAAAACCACCGGTAAAAATGCTGCAGGCCAAGTCACTGCCGACGTGACCGGCGACCTGACCTTCCACGGCGTGACCAAGCCGATCGTGGTCAAGGCCACGTTCCTGGGCGAAGGCAAGGATCCATGGGGCGGCTACCGTGCCGGCTTTGAAGGCACCACCAGCTTCAACCGTCAGGACTTCGGCAAGCAGATGGACCTGGGCCCAGCGTCCAACACTGTTGAGCTGTACGTGACTTTTGAAGGCGTAAAAGCGAAGTAATTATTTCGCTGTTTCAAACGCCAAGCGCCGACCTCAGGGTCGGCGTTTTGCTGTGCGCTGTTCAAAGGCTTTCTTGATACATCGTCACTTGGCCCTTGAGCCAAGTGTGCAACAAGGTCAACTGCGCCGACGGTTTGCTGCCCGCAGGCCAGACTATGTAATAGCGTGAGGTGTGCGCCGGTTCAATGTCGGTGAGCCGGACCAGCTCCCCGCGTTGAATCAGTGCATGGGCAATCGAGCGGCGTGTCAGCGCGACGCCGTGCCCGAGCCGCACGGCTTCGAGCATCAACGTGGAATCGGTGAACTCCAGCGGCGCTTGCGGACGTTGCCCCTCGATACCTGCGGCGCCCAGCCAGATCGGCCAGCTCTCACTGGCGTGCAGCAACGGCTGCTCAAGGACGGCTTGCGCCGTGTCCGGCAGCACGCCGTGGTTGAAGTCGCGCGCGGCGACCACCAGCAATGAGTCACCCATCAGCGTTTCGCAATGCACATCCGGCCACTGGCCATGACCGAAGCGAATCGCGCAATCAAGCGGGCCTTGCTCGAAGCTGGCGAACTCCATGCTCGACTCCAGCCGCAAGTGCAGCTCGGGGTGAGCCGCCCTGAAATCATGCAGGCGCGGCAACAACCAATGCATGGCGTAGGAAGGCAGCACCGAAGCGGTCAGCTGTGGGTGCCTGGTTTTTGCCATCAGTTTTTCGGTGATCCCGGCGATTTCGCCCAGCCCCTGCCTGATCTGGTAGGCATACACGCGGCCTTCATCCGTCAGCATCAGCGTGCGCTTGTTGCGCATGACCAAAGCGAGGCCCAGGTACTCTTCAAGGGCGCGAATCTGATGGCTGACGGCACTGTGGGTCACGTGCAGTTCGAGGGCGGCCAGGTTCACTTTGCCCAGTCGGGCCAAGGCCTCGAAAGCACGCAGCGCGGCAAGGGGAGGCAGTTTCAAAGTGTGAATTCCTTTCACAGAAAAGCCTAATAATAGCCGCTATACGTGAAATGAGTGGACTATCAATAATGGCGGCAAGTTATTTATTCAAATAACACCGTGTTGAAACTGTCGGGAGTTGTGCGCCATGATTGATGAGATTCAAGCGTTTCTGAACGATTACTTTAGTGTGTTGCAAACTCAGGATTTGAATACGTTCGATCAAGTCTTTCATCGTGGCTGCGTGTTATACAGCGCACAGAACTCGACCGTGGTCGTGCGGCCGTTCGATGAGTACCGGACCATGGTTCAAGGCCGAAAGTCGCCGCAGGAAGGCGGTTTTCCGCAGCTTGATGAGGTATTGATGATTGACGTGATGTCGCCGGAAATGGCCATCGTCAAAGTGCGCTTGCGCTTGTTCAATAACGTGATGGTTGATTATTTGAACCTGATGAAAGTTGACGGTCGCTGGATGATCTTTGCCAAGCTTTTTCATAAGGCCGGTGAAGTGGCTGATCAATAAGCTAACGCCTGGATGCAAAAACGCCCCGATTAATCGGGGCGTTTTTGTTAGCGTCGAAAACTCAGCGGTTGCGGGTCAGCAGCGCTGGTTTTTCACCACGAGGGCGGCCTGGCAGTTGATCCAGCTGCTCAGGTGTCGGGAAGCGATCCGCTTTCGACTCCTTGTGGATGATCTTCGGCGCCGGACCACCGCGCGGGTTCTGCACGGCGGGTTCCGACAAGCGTGGCTGGTCGTCACGGGCCGGACGGCGGTTGTTGCTGCGCGAGTCTTCACGACGGGCCTGGCCGTCACGGGGGGCGCCATTACGCGGGCCGTTGCGCTTGGCAGGTGGCGTACCGGTGGTACCGCCGCTGCTGTTGCGCGGGCCATTTTGACGACCGCCCTGTGGCTGGCCGCCACGTGGAGCACCCGTGCCTGCGCCCGCACCTTGTGCCGGGGCACCAGGACGGCGGCCACGGCCCTGGGCCGGCTTGGCCTGAGGCACGTAGTCAACGCGGTTACCGAAGTTATCCACATCGTCGTCGAGGAACTCGTCCGGGGCGCGGTCGGCAGCGGCACGTGGCGGCTGGCTCGGCTGGCGCTGTTCGCGGGCCGGGGTGCCTTCACGGGGCTTCTGCTCACGGGCTGGGCGTTCGCCACGGCCGTTGGTAGGCGCTTTTTCCTTGCCGCCTTTGTCTTTGCCCTTGTCGCGACGGCCACCGCCACCACCGCCGCCGTTCGGGCCATCGCCCTTCGGACCGCGTGGGTTGCGTGGGTTACGCACGTCCGGACGCTCGCGCGCTTCAGGCTTTTCGGCCTCCACGGCGCTGGAGTCGAAGCCCATCAGGTCGCCGTCGGCGATTTTCTGCTTGGTCATGCGCTCGATGCTTTTCAGCAGCTTTTCTTCGTCCGGAGCGACCAGGGAAATGGCCTCGCCCGAACGACCGGCACGGCCGGTACGGCCGATACGGTGCACGTAATCTTCATCGACGTTCGGCAGCTCGAAGTTGACCACGTGTGGCAATTGGTCGATATCCAGGCCGCGCGCGGCGATATCGGTGGCGACCAGGATGCGCACAGTGCCGGCCTTGAAATCGGCCAGGGCTTTGGTGCGCGCGTTCTGGCTCTTGTTACCGTGGATGGCGACGGCGGTGAGGCCGTGCTTGTCCAGGTACTCGGCCAGGCGGTTGGCGCCGTGCTTGGTGCGGGTAAACACCAGCACCTGCTCCCACGCGCCGTGGGTGATCAGGTGCGCCAGCAGCGAACGCTTGTGGCTGGCTGCCAGGCGGAATACGCGTTGCTCGATACGCTCGACCGTGGTGTTCGGCGGCGTGACTTCGATGCGTTCCGGGTTGTGCAGCAGCTTGCCGGCCAGGGCGGTGATGTCTTGGGAGAACGTTGCCGAGAACAGCAGGTTCTGACGTTTGGCCGGCAGGCGGGCGAGGACCTTTTTCACGTCATGGACAAAGCCCATGTCGAGCATGCGGTCGGCTTCGTCCAGCACGAGGATTTCCACGTGGGACAAATCGACGCTGCCTTGGCCGCACAGGTCGAGCAAACGACCCGGGCAGGCTACCAGCACGTCAACACCACGGGACATGGCCTGAACCTGTGGGTTCATGCCGACGCCGCCGAAGATGCAGGCGCTGACGAACTTCAAGTCGCGGGCGTACAGCTTGAAGCTGTCGTGCACTTGGGCGGCGAGTTCGCGGGTTGGGGTCAGGACCAGTACGCGCGGTTGGCGCGGGCCGTGACGCTGGGATTTGTCCGGGTGACCGTTGGGGAACAACCGCTCCAGAATCGGGAGGGCGAAACCACCGGTTTTACCAGTACCTGTCTGCGCCGCAACCATCAGGTCGCGACCTTGCAACACGGCGGGAATGGCCCGCTGTTGCACCGGAGTAGGCTCGGTATAGCCCGCTGCCTCGATGGCGCGGACTAAAGCCTCGGAGAGACCGAGGGAAGCAAAGGACATGAGTAATCCTGTTTTAGTTAGGGCTTGGCCCAAAGGGATAATCTTGCCGGGCGTGAATGGCGCTTAGGGGAGCGCAACCCCGTCCGGTCCTGCTGCGTCTGGCGGGCACTCCACCGGCTCGCGCGGGCTGAAAGCTGCGCAGTAGCTGGGTTAGGTGCCTTTTTCAAGACCTCAGCGGCCGGGCGTGAGCCTGGCGGAAAGGCCGGAGTATAACAGAGCAATCACGGCGCGCCGCTTTCCTGCTGCTCAACGGTGTGTTCAGGGGCTGTATTGGCTTGGATTCCGCCATATTTGGCGCTTAAGGCTGCGTAGGCAGGCTCTTGCTTGAAGCGCTTGAGCTCGGCGGCAAAGCGTTGCACCAGCAGGTCCATGCCGGCGCCACGGCGCACGGCTAAAAATTGCGGCTGGCGGCTGACCACCAGCGGCGCCTGGCTGACCTTGCCTTCCAGGCCCATGGCCTTGATCACATGCTGGCCGACTCGACGGTCCGTAATCACCAGGTCAATGCGGCCCAGCGACAGTTTGCCGAAGTTGGCCTCATGGCTGGGCGCCGGCTCGCGGTCGAACAGGCTGGATTCGCTGAAGGCCTCGCCATACAGATAGCCTGGTGACGTGCCGACCGTCAGCCCGCGCAGGTCATCCAGGGTCTGGGCCGGATGAGGGCGGTCGTTGGCATAGAACAGCACGAACTCGACAGCCGACAACGGTTCGCTGGGGTAAAGCAGCAAAGCATCGCGCTCATGGCTGTGGAAAATATCCAGTGCGCCATCGGCGTGGCCCTGGTCCAGCATGGCCAGGCAACGTTTCCAGGGCAGGAATTGCCACTCCACCTCCACCCCCAGGCGTTGGAACACGATCATCGTGGTTTCGTAATCCAGGCCGCGCATGCTGCCGTTGTCGTCGTACACATAAGGTGCCCAAGGCTCGGTGACAACGCGCAATTTCTCGCCGTAAGCGGTGAAGCTCAGGCAAGCAAAAAGCACAGCGGTCAACAGCTTGAGAATGACGGGCATCCCCTGAGGTTACGATGCTCCTGCGCTAAAGAGAAGCTCTGGCACACGCATTCGCGGGCAAGTTGATGTGGCGCATTAAAAGCAAAAGGCCCTCGTATAAACGAGGGCCTTGGCATTACCAAACAAGCCTTAGCGTGGCAGCTTGAGGTTGTTCCAGATGGCCAGGCTGGGTTCAGTCTGGTTCAGGGTGTAGAAGTGCAACCCTGGTGCGCCACCTTGCAGCAATTGTTCACACATCTGTGTGATCACCTGCTCGCCGAACGCCTGGATGCTCTTGACGTCATCGCGATAAGCTTCCAGTTGCTTGCGCACCCAGCGTGGGATTTCAGCACCGCAGGCGTCGGAGAAACGCGCCAGCTTGCTGTAGTTGGTGATCGGCATGATGCCCGGCACGATAGGGATATTCACACCCATGGCCCGTACGCGCTCGACAAAGTAGAAGTAGCTGTCGGCGTTGAAGAAGTACTGGGTGATCGCACTGTCGGCACCGGCATTGGCCTTGCGCACGAAGTTCTGCAAATCGTCTTCGAAATTACGCGCCTGTGGGTGCATCTCCGGGTAAGCCGCCACTTCGATATGGAAGTGATCGCCGCTTTCTTCACGGATGAAGCTCACCAGGTCATTGGCGTAGCGCAGCTCGCCGCTGGCCATGCCCATGCCGGACGGCAGGTCGCCACGCAGGGCGACGATGCGCTTGATGCCGGCTTGTTTGTATTGGGTCAGCAGGCTGCGCAGGTCGGCCTTGCTGTCGCCCACGCACGATAAGTGCGGAGCGGCGGGAACTTTGACTTCGCTTTCGAGCTGCAGCACGGTGTTGATCGTGCGGTCACGGGTCGAGCCGCCGGCGCCGTAGGTACAGGAGAAGAAGTCGGGGTTGTAGCTGGCCAACTGCTTGGCAGTCGCCATCAGTTTTTCATGCCCAGCATCGGTCTTGGTCGGGAAAAACTCGAAGCTGTAGCGACGGTCTTGGGACATGGTCGTACCTATGGAAACTCAGAATACCGGTGTGGGAGCGGGCTTGCCCGCGATGCAGGCACCTCGGTTTTTCAGCAATACCGAGGCTATGCTATCGCAGCGGTGCGGCGATCCGACAAGCCAGCTCCTACAAAAGCCAGCTCCCCTATGGCAGCTGGCACTGGGCCGATCAGTAACGGTAAGCGTGCGGCTTGAACGGACCTTCGACGGTCACGCCGATGTAGTCGGCCTGGGTCTTGGTCAGTTGAGTCACCACGCCGCCGAAGCCGCGGACCATTTCCAGGGCCACTTCTTCGTCGAGTTTCTTCGGCAGTACTTCCACGGTCAGACGCTCGGCTTTCTGGGCCGGCGACAGGTCGGCGTACTTCTGGCCGAACAGGAAGATCTGCGCCAGTACCTGGTTGGCGAACGAGCCATCCATGATGCGGCTTGGGTGGCCGGTGGCGTTGCCCAGGTTAACCAGGCGGCCTTCAGCCAGCAGGATCAGGTAGTCGTCATTCTGCGGGTCGAAATCGCCAGCGCCGGTACGGTGAACCTTGTGTACCTGCGGCTTCACTTCTTCCCATGCCCAGTTCTTGCGCATGAAAGCGGTGTCGATTTCGTTGTCGAAGTGGCCGATGTTGCAGACTACAGCGCGCTTCTTCAGGGCTTTGAGCATGTTTGCGTCGCAAACATTCACGTTACCGGTGGTGGTCACGATCAGGTCGATCTTGCCCAGCAGGGCTTTGTCGATGCTCGCTTCGGTGCCGTCGTTCTGGCCGTTGATGAACGGCGAAACCACTTCGAAACCGTCCATGCACGCTTGCATGGCGCAGATCGGGTCAACTTCGGAGACTTTAACGATCATGCCTTCCTGACGCAGAGACTGGGACGAACCCTTGCCCACGTCGCCGTAGCCGATTACCAGGGCTTGCTTGCCCGACAGCAGGTGGTCGGTGCCGCGCTTGATGGCATCGTTGAGGCTGTGACGGCAGCCGTACTTGTTGTCGTTCTTGCTCTTGGTCACCGAGTCGTTGACGTTGATGGCCGGGATTTTCAGCTCGCCCTTGGCCAGCATGTCCAGCAGGCGGTGTACGCCAGTGGTGGTTTCTTCGGTCACACCGTGAACGCGGTCCAGAATCTGCGGGTATTTCTTGTGCAGCAGCTCGGTCAGGTCACCGCCGTCGTCGAGGATCATGTTGGCATCCCATGGCGCGCCATCTTTGAGGATGGTTTGCTCCAGGCACCACTCGTACTCTTCTTCGGTCTCGCCTTTCCAGGCGTAAACCGCGATACCGGCAGCAGCGATAGCAGCAGCGGCCTGGTCCTGAGTCGAGAAAATGTTGCAGGACGACCAGCGTACTTCGGCGCCCAGGGCAACCAGGGTTTCGATCAGCACAGCAGTCTGAATGGTCATGTGGATGCAGCCGAGGATCTTCGCGCCTTTGAGCGGCTGCTCAGCGGCGTACTTGCGGCGCAGGCCCATCAGGGCTGGCATTTCGGATTCGGCGATAAAGGTTTCGCGACGGCCCCAGGCAGCGAGGGACATGTCGGCGACTTTGTAGTCGGTAAAACCTGCAGGCGTGATTACAGCGCTCATGAAGAGCCTCCATTCGTAGTGTGCGAATGGGCGCCGTTGTGCGTTTAGTATCCAGCTGGCTAACCAGGCCGAACAACGCCCCATCCGAGCCTGACAGGTTGAACCTGCTGCAGCGCCCCTCGGACAGGTGGCGGGAGAACGGTATCAATCGAAGATGACCGTTTTGAAGCGGTGGCGATTATAGCCGTGTGCGCGGCACTTCCCAAGCCTTTCTGTCGGCCACATGCAGATCGTGCATGGGCATGATAGGCAATGGTGCATAGAGCTTGGGCGCGGGCTCTGCCATGATGTTGCCCATCATTCGGCAAGACGCTTTGGAGTGACCATGAACTTTCACACCCGCAAATGGGTAAAACCCGAAGACCTCAACCCCAACGGCACCCTGTTCGGCGGCAGCCTGCTGCGCTGGATCGACGAAGAAGCGGCGATCTACGCGATTGTTCAACTGGGCAACCAACGCGTGGTGACCAAGTACATCTCCGAAATCAACTTCGTCAGTGCCTCGCGCCAGGGTGACATCATCGAACTGGGCATCACCGCCACCGAGTTCGGCCGCACCTCGATCACCCTGACCTGTGAAGTGCGCAACAAGATCACCCGCAAAAGTATCCTCACCGTAGAGAAAATGGTGTTCGTCAACCTGGGCGAAGATGGTTTGCCGGCACCGCACGGGCGTACAGAAATCAGGTACGTCAAAGACCAGTTCAAAGACGAAACCGAGTAACTGCGAACCCAGCGGCGGCGGGCATTGAACGCTGGCGGCTGGCGACAGGTCGTACCTGAACAACACCCACCTGTTCAGGTACACCCATGGCGACTCAAGCAGACGGCAAAACCCCCAACCTGTCGCAGGAAGAGCAACAGGACGTCGACAACAACCAGCCGCCCCGCGCGGCGGTGCTGCACGAAATCATCCGCACCCAGGGCGATCAGGAACTGGAACGCAATGTGGCTGCGTTGTGGTGGTCGGCGTTGGCGGCCGGCCTGACCATGGGCCTGTCGCTGATGGGCATGGGGTTGCTCAACTCGCGCCTGCCGGATGGCGAAGCTTTCAAGGTGATCGCCAGCTTTGGCTATTGCGCGGGCTTTCTCGCGGTCATCCTCGCGCGCCAGCAACTGTTCACCGAAAACACCCTGACCGCCGTGCTGCCGGTGATGAGCAAGCCGACGCTGGCCAATGCCGGCCGCCTGTTGCGGTTGTGGACGGTGGTGCTGGTGGGCAACCTGTGCGGCACCTTGCTGGTGGCCTACGTGATGCTGCACCTGCCGATCTTCGACACCAAGACCGACATGGCCTTTCTCGAAATCGGCCGCAAGGTCATGGAAAACGACCCCGGCCAGATGTTCGCCAAGGGCATTATTTCCGGCTGGATGATCGCCACCATGGTGTGGATGATCCCGTCCATGGAAAGCGCGAAGATGTTCATCATCATCCTGATCACTTACCTGATGGCGCTGGGAGACTTCACCCACATCGTCGTCGGTTCGGCGGAAGTGTCGTACCTGGTGTTTGCCGGCGAACTGCCGTGGAAGGACTTCTGGCTGGTGTTCGCCGGGCCGACCCTGGCAGGCAATATCATCGGCGGCAGTTTCATTTTTGCGCTGATCAGCCATGCGCAGATTCGCAGTGAGAGCAGCTTGCCGGGCAAGCCCGCAGACCCGCGCCATCCCCAGCGGGTGAACAAGGACGAGTAAGCTGATTCGTCATAAATGAATGGCAAAGTCGCTGCGCGGTTTTCCATTCATGAAAGAAGGATCTTTATGCGGACTTTCCCTTTTTTGCGGGGGCGCAGTTGGTGCGCGCTGGTATTGGCGGTGGGCGTTTTCGGCGTGGCACAGGCCAAGGATGATGCTGCGGATCGCTCCGTGACCATCGAAAAGCAAACTCAGCGCTACGTGATCAATACCGACGGCAGCTATGTGGTGGATGCCGATAAGGTCGTGCTGATCAACGAAGAGCGGGCCATCAGGTCCAGTGCCCAGCAAGCGGTCAGTTACAACCGCTCATTGGATAGCCTGGAGATTATCGAGGCGTTCACGCTCAAGCCCGATGGGCGCAGGGTAATGGTCACCGCGCCACAGATCAGGGAACAACAGGAGCAGGCCTCGGCCAATGCTCCGATGTTTCAGGATTCGCGGGTCAAGGTGGTGATTTTTCCTGAGGTGGCAGTGGGTGATCGTCTGAGCTTGCGTTACAAGCGAATACGCCACACGGCGCTGTTTCCTGGCGAGTTTACCGACTTCTCCACGGCGAGCTTGAGCCCCACGCTGGATTACTCCCTGATCTACGACTTGCCGGCCGACAAGCCTTTGTACGCCGAGGCCCGGGGTTTCAAAGCCTCCACTTCGGCCGCAGCGGTTGGGCGTAAGGTGTACCGATGGGACTACGTGCCGGCCGACAAAACCCGGCCCGAACAAGGCGCGGTGGCCTACACCGACTATGGCCAACTCCTCGCTGTTTCGACCTTTGCAACCTACAAAGACCTGGCCAGGGCTTACGAGGCACGTGCCAAGGTTGAGGTCACACCGCAAATCACCGAATTGGCGCACAGGCTCACCGCCGACCAGCCAACGCCTCGGGCCAAGGCCCTGGTGCTCAGCGATTGGGTGCGCAAGAACATCCGTTATGTGGCGGTGTACATCGACGCCGGCGGCGTGGTGCCGCACCCGGCGCAATCGGTGCTGGACAACCGTTACGGCGACTGCAAGGACCATGTGGCCCTGCTGGAAGCCATGCTCAAGGCCGTTGGCATCGACAGCTCACCGGTGTTGATCAACGCCGGCAATGCCTATGTTTTGCCCAAGGTGGCGGCGTTACGCGTGCTCAACCATGCGATCACCTATGTGCCAAGCCTGGACCTCTACCTGGACTCCACCGCCAGTTTCATCGCTGCCGGTTACTTGCCACTGCAGGACTTGGACAAGCCGGTGTTGTTGACGCGTACTGGCGAGTTGGCACGTACCCCGGCCACTCAACCGAGCAAGCTGTCGAGTGAATTGGTGTTCAAGGTCGATGACAAGGGCGCGGCAGACTTTACGCAAACGTCCCTCGCCGAGGGTTGGCGTACCGAAGCGACGCGTTTTTGGATCAGGTCTCAGCAGCCGGCGGAGCGTGATCAGATGATCCAGAAAATGCTGCGCAGCTCAGGCCAGGCGGGCAACGGCACCCTGCAAACAGATGCGCTGGACGGTGATGCGTCCGGCTTCAACACCACGTTGGCCGGGCGCACGGAAAACTTCGTCAACGTGCCTGGGCCGATCGGTGTACCGGCACTCAGTCGCCTGGGAAGCTATATCGCCCAGGATGTGCAGGCCCTGTCGGTAGAAAAGAAGCGGGTGCAGAACTTCACCTGCTTTGCCGGCGAGAGCGTTGAAAAGGCCCGCTTCGAGTTCCCCGCGTCGTTGACTATTCTGGCGCTGCCCAAGACCGTTTCGCTCAAGGGCGCGGATGTAACCTACGACGCCAGTTATGAGCGCAGCGGCAATACCGTGCTTGTTTCCCGCACGCTTGCCTTTAACCACCCCGAAGCGGTGTGCAGCCCTGAGTGGTTCAAGAGTATGCAGCCGATGATCGAGGCGATGTTCAATGACCTCAAGAGCCAGATCATCGTGCAGGCCCATTGATCGCAGGCGCCGGCGGCGAAATGAATCCGCCGCCGGCCTCAATCAGTGAGCCTCGGTTGGCGGTGCAGGCTCATCTTTGGTCACATGCTTGACCAGCTTGCCGATGCTCAAACCCTGCAACAGGATCGACGACAGCACCACGATGTAGGTGATGCTCAGCAGCAAGTCGCGTTCCGGGCCAAGCGGCAGGGCCAGCGCCAGTGCTACCGAGACGCCACCGCGCAAACCACCCCAGGTGAGAATGCGGATAGTGCCGCGTGGCACCGTGCGCCAGCGGCGCAGCAACAGGATCGCCGGGGCCACGGTCAGCAGGCGTGAGGCCAGGATCGCCACGGCCAGCAAGCTGGCGGCCAGTACGTGCAGCCAGTTGAACGGCAACAGCAGCAGCTCCATGCCGATCAGTGCAAACAGCAGGGCGTTGAGCATGTCATCGAGCAACTCCCAGAAGCCGTCGAGGTAGCGGCGGGTCATGTCGTTCATGGCCAGCTTGCGCCCCAGGTTGCCGATGATCAGCCCGGCCACCACCATCGCAATTGGCGCCGAAACGTGCAGTTCGGTCGCCATTGCCGAACCGCCGATCACCAGCGCCAGAGTCAGCATCACTTCGATCTGATGCTGCTCGATGCTCTTGATCATCAGGTACACCAAGTAGCCGATCAGCCCGCCGAACACCACGCCGCCAATCGCTTCATGGGCGAACAGCATGGCCGTGGCGCCGACGGTCGGTGTTTCGCCCAGCTGTGCGATGCCCAGCAGTACGGTAAACACCACCACTGCGGTGCCGTCGTTGAACAGCGATTCGCCGACGATGGTGGTTTTCAGTGGTTTGGAGGCGTTGGCGGTTCGCAGCACGCCCAACACCGCAATCGGGTCGGTGGGCGAAATCAGTGCACCGAAAAGCAGGCAGTAGAGGAAGCTGACGTGCCAGCCGAACAGGGCAAAGATGTAGTACGCCAGGCTGCCGATGACCACGGTGGCGATCAATACGCCGAAGGTCGCCAGCAAGCCGATGGGCCAGCGATAGCTGCGCAGGTCGTTGAGGTTGACGTGCAAGGCGCCGGCGAACAGCAGGAACGACAGCATCCAGTTCATCAGCAAGTCGCCGAAGTCGATCTGGCCGATTAACTGCTGGATACGTTCTTCGAGGCCTGGGTAGCCGATAAGGCTCAGGCCTTGCAAAATCAGGGAGAACACCAGGGCCGTGACCATCACACCGATAGTGGGCGGCAGCCCGATAAATCGGTAGTTCACATAGGTGAGCAGGGTGGTAAGGCAAATAAAGGCGGCGACAAGTTCAAGCATCCGAGGTCCTTGGAAGTGAGGGAAGGTCGTTATTGCTGGGATGGACCGCACCAGCTGCGGGATGTTTCAAGGCACGGGCTAAAAGCCTGATAGAACCTTTCGGCGCGCCTCGGTTCATAGCCGGTGAGTGCGATTTTGCAGTGATAGTGCTAAAACTCTAATTTCTATTTAAAACAAAAAAAGGAATCCATCATGACGGCCGCTTTCTGGTGTGTGTTGATCGCAATATTCCTGCCTTACCTGTGCACGGGGGTGGCCAAGTTCAGCGGTGGCAAGTTCGGCCCGCGGCAGAACCACGACCCGCGTGCCTTCCTGGATACCGTCGAAGGCGTCGCCAAGCGCGCCCACAATGCCCAGCTCAACAGCTTTGAAGTGACGCCTGCGTTTGCAGCGGCGGTAATCATCGCGCACCTGGCCGGTACGGCGTCGCTGGTGACCATCAATGTGCTGGCGGTGCTGTTTATCACCAGTCGCCTGCTGTACATCATTTGCTACCTGGCCGACTGGGCGATGCTGCGTTCGCTGGTGTGGGCGGTGGGGATGGCGTTGATTGCGAGTTTCTTTTTTGTGTCGATCTAGAGGTTTGACGTAATCCCCTGTGGGAGCTGGCTTGTGTGGGAGCTGGCTTGCCTGCGATTCGGGCACCTCGGTATGTCAGTTACACCGCGGTGATGCTATCGCAGGCAAGCCAGCTCCCACACAAGCCCGCACACATGGGTTCTTCAGCGTTATTCAGGTGCCAGCTGGCGCATCCGGCACGTGGGGCAACGCCGCGCCCTTGGGCCACAGCATCCAGATCTGCCCCTGCTGCTTCATATTCCCCGCCAGCTCACCCGCCGCGTCACCGGTGCCCCAGAACAAGTCTGCGCGCACTTCGCCGGTGATCGCGCCGCCGGTGTCCTGCGCGGCGACGGGCCGTGCGATGGGCGAGCCATCGGGTTTGGTGGTCGACAGCCACAACAGGCTGCCCAGCGGAATCACCTTGCGGTCCACCGCCACGCTGTAACCCGCCGTCAGCGGCACATTCAGTGAGCCGCGCGGGCCTTCGTTGCTGTCCGGGCGGGCGCTGAAAAACACGTAGCTGGGGTTGCTCGCCAACAATTGCGGAATGCGCTGCGGGTTGGCCTTGGCCCAGGCGCTGATGGCGCCCATGGTCACGTCTTCTTTTTTCAGTTCGCCTTGCTCCACCAGCCAGCGGCCGATCGGGCGGTACGGGTAACCATTCTGGTCGCCATAGCCCACGCGCAATTGGCGCCCACCGGCCAGTTGAATACGCCCCGAGCCTTGAATCTGCAGGAATTGCAGGTCCATCGGGTTGGTCAGCCAGGCAATCGGCTTGGCAGTGGAGCCTTGGCCGTTGATGGTGCTGGCGTCGTCATACGGCTTGAGTACACGGCCCTCGAGGCGGCCGCGCAGGCGCTTGCCCTTGAGTTCCGGGTAGATGCTTTCCAGGTTGACGATGATCAGGTCGTCCGGCACGCCGTACACCGGCACATGGGCGGTGGCGGTTTCGGTCAGGCTGCCGGGGTAGACCGGCTCGTAGTAGCCGGTGATCAGGCCATTGGGTGTGTTGTCGGCCGAGCGCAGGCCGAACACATCCAGGCGCTCCTTGAGAAAACCGCGCACGGCTACGGCATCGCCCGGTACGGTGGCGGCGGCGGCACAGGTTGCGCCCCACACCGGATCAGCCTTGAGGCGCTGGCAGGCACTGCGCCAGGATTCAAACCCGGCCAGCAGGTCGCTGTCGGAAACCGCCGGCAGCGCTTCCCACGGTGCACTGACATAGGTGGCGACGGCATGGGGCTTGGCCGCTTCATCTTTTTTGCCGGTGTCTTTGCCGCCATCGCAACCGGCCAGCAGCGCAACCATCGGCAGAGCCCACACCATTCGGCGGCTCCAGCGTTTCAAGGTGACATTCATACACGTAATTCCTGAAGCGGTTGCCTGCGCCGCAGCGCATTCAGGCAACCCTTATTATTAATAGGGCTATTGGTCTTTGCGGGCGGGGCGAGGATACTGGCCGCCGTTTCCCGTGACCCTGAAGCCATCATGACTTTTAAAAAACTGACCGTGGTATTGCTGGCCTGCCTGACCTTGTCCGCCTGCGGCGGTGTCGATCCTAATTCGCCGCTGGGCCAACGCAAGGCCATCTTCAAGCAGATGCTCAAGACCGGCGAAGACCTGGGCGGCATGCTGCGTGGGCGTATCCCGTTCGACGGCGCGAAGTTCGCCGAAGGCGCGGTCAAGCTCGATGCGTTGTCCCACGAACCGTGGAAGCATTTCCCGAGTGTGCGTGAGGAAGATCACACCAGCGCCAAGGATACTGTGTGGCAACAGCAGGCACGCTTCCAGGAGCTGGCCCGAAACCTTGAAACGGCTACCGGTGAATTGGTAATCGCAAGCCAGGTGCAGCCCTACAAGGCCAGCAACCTGGGGCCTGCGGTGCAGAAAGTCGAAGATGCCTGCACGGCCTGCCATAAACAGTTTCGCGACCACTGACCGGTTTTATTTGTCGAGTTCGTCGACAGCCTCCTGCAGTTCTTTGCGCGACTGAGCCAGCTTGTCTTTGCGTTTGTTGATCTTGTCGGCATCGCCTTTTTTCATCGCCTTGTCGAGGTCGGCCTGACGGCGGGTGACTTCGTGCTTGGCGTCGAGCACTTTGTTCTCGCGTTCTTTGCGCAAGGACGCATCGGTGCAGTGGGCGGTGACTTCGCTCAGGGCTTTTTCCAGGCCGGCTTGTTGTTCGCTGTTGCCATGGGTCTTGGCTTGTTCGATTTGTGCGCTGATGGCCTGGCGCTTGGCGGCGCAGCCGGTGAGTTCTGGCACTTCTTCGGCGGCCAGCAGCGGCATGCTCGCCAGGCTTACGGTGGCCAACAAGGCAAGTGGGGCTAGAAATTTCATGTGAGGCTCCAAGGTCGCAATCGGATGGCAGGGTGAATTCTGCCGGGAGTAAAAGTGGCCGGGTTGGGCTTAAAACCCGTCAATTCCAGCCACGCGTAATGTTTCAGCTAACGCTTGTACTTGCGGGTCGCGAAAAAAAGCGCTCAATTGCGCCGCGCGGCCCGGGCCAATGCCGTCGGTGGCCAGCCAGGCTTGCGTGTCTTTGGCTGCCAGGGCCTGCCAGCCACCCTCCAGATCGTTGCGCGCCGAAGGCGGTACGCCCAGGGCTTTTAGCCATTGTGCAAAGGGCCGTTGCCGCGCGCTTTTCAGGCTGTCGAGCACCCGGGCACGGCGGCGATCACCGAAGCCGTCAATGTTAGCAAGCTCTGCCGCATCCAGGGTTAACCAATCGAGAATGCCTGCGATTAGACCGGCCTGGATCAATGCGTTCCAGGTCTCGCGGCCCATATAAGGCAGGGCCAGTCCCTGGTTGCTGCTCAGCCAGGTCAGGCGCGCGAGCAATTGCTCTTCGCAGCCAGGGTCCAGTTGCCAACAACTCAAGGCGTGGAAGTTGCGCGCATCCGGTACTTGCACCGCCACCCTGGTCTCGTTGCGCAGGATCACTTGCTCCAACCGAGGAATCACTTGGCCGGCAAGGCTGATGGAGACCTGATCGCCGGGGCGGATATCCAGTGCATGCCAGTGTTTCAAGGAGCCGACGCTGACGCGGCGGATTTGCCGGTCGTCCAGTCGCACCGACTCCAGTTCCAGAATGGGCGTGATACGCCCCGTGCGGCCGATCTTGAACTGCACCTTGCGTACCAGCGCCAAAGCCCTGGTTATCGGGTATTTCCAGGCGACCGCCCAATACGGCGCGCTGACCTGCCAGCGCTTGGCAGGTGCGTGCCGGGCCTGGTGCAGCACCACGCCATCGCTGGCAAAGGGCAGCGGATGGTTGTACCAGTACCTGCGCCAATGCGCGGCTTCAGTGAGGTTTTGCACGGGATGGCTGTAGCGGCGGCTATCGGTGAACCCCCAGCGCGCCAGGGTGGCCAGGCGCGTGCTGAAGTCTGTCGGGCCGTCGGGCCAGGCCCAGACGAATAGCCCGATCCTGGAGGCCTCGGCATCGCTTAACTGTCGGCGATTCATCAGCCCCGCCACTTTGCTGCGGGCACTGAGCCCGCCGTGTTCGGACTGCACATGATCGTCAAGACGCCAATAGAGTTCGCCTTGCAGCACCAGGTCGATGGGCTCTGGCAGTTGCTGGACAATGCCCTGGATCTTGCGCGCGGCGGCTGTCCAGTCCTGACCGAGCAGGCCGTCGCCACGGCTGATGAGCTGGCTCAGGCGGCCTTTGCGATACACCAGCGTCACCGCAACGCCGTCGACCTTGGGCTGGATCCAGACGTCCTGGCGTGTCTTGAGCCACTCACCCACGGCCCCTTCATCCACCAGCTTTTCCAGGCCGGTATGAGCGACTGGATGAGGCTGCGTACCGCGTGCACCTGCCAGCGGGTTATCAGCCGTCGACTGCGTTTGCGCAAAACAGGCCTGCCACCGCGCCAGGCGCTGTCGGGCCTGGTCGTACAGCTCGTCGCTGACCGGGGACTGACCGAGCCGGTGGTAACTGTCATCCCAGAGCTTGAGCTGTTCAGCCAGGGTGCCGACCTGTGAGCGTGCCTCTTCGGGGCAGTCTTCGGCCCAGGCTGGAAACGCCAGGGCGCTGAGTAGAAGGGCAATCAGTAAATGCATCATGAGCATCCTTGCTCGGAAGGGACGCTCAGCCTAAGTGATCCAGGCAGCCACAAAAAAGCCCCGGCAGTGCGGGGCTTTTTACCGGGTGTTACCAGTTACTTGAACAGGCCGCCCAACGCCTTCACGGCATCGTTCTTTTCCATCTTGGCTTCCTGTGTTTGTTGCTTGGCATCGACCTTGGCCTGGGATTCTGCCAGTTTGTTACAACCTTTGTTGAGCTGCTCCTGAGCCGCTTTAAACGCCTGGACGCTCAGCAGGTCGTTCTTGGCTTGCGCCGCATCGATCTTGGCTTGCAGGTCTTTGGCTTGCTGCTGACAGTCGCCGGTTTTGCCGCCTAGCTGAGTGCTCAAGGCGCCACCCAATGCACTCAGGTCGGCGGCATGGGCCGGCAGGGCAAACAGGCACAACAGCAGGGCGGCAGGAGCGAGCGTGGAAATGCGCATGAAAAACCTCAATGTTCGATTGCTTGCGCGCTGGTCTATCCCGGGCTGGCGCAAGGCAATATCCAAATAAGGTGAGAGGCCCGAGAGGGCGCGGATTCTAGAGGGCCATTATTTGGCCTGCAAGCATTGGATCCAAAAAATACGAAAGTCATCACGCAGACAATAAAAAGCCCCGTCGGGCGAACCCGGCGGGGCTTTTGGTGCAACGCGTGCTTACAGGCCGGCGGCAGTGCGCAGGTCGTTGGCGCGGTCGGTTTTTTCCCAGGTGAAGGTGGTGAAGGTGTCGTCGCCGACAGTCTTCTGCGCAGGGGTACGGCCGAAGTGGCCATAGGCTGCAGTGTCCTGGTACATCGGGTGCAGCAGGTCGAGCATGGTGGTGATTGCGTAAGGGCGCAGGTCGAAGATCTCACGCACCAGCTTGACGATCTTGTCATCGCTGATCTTGCCGGTGCCGAAGGTATTCAGCGAGATCGACGTAGGCTGGGCTACGCCGATCGCGTAGGAAACCTGGATTTCGCAACGCTCGGCCAGGCCGGCCGCGACGATGTTCTTGGCCACGTAACGACCGGCGTAGGCCGCCGAGCGGTCAACCTTGGAGGGGTCTTTACCCGAGAACGCACCACCGCCATGACGGGCCATGCCGCCGTAGCTGTCGACGATGATCTTGCGACCGGTCAGGCCGCAGTCACCCACTGGGCCGCCGATGATGAACTGGCCGGTCGGGTTGATGTGGAACTGGGTGTCTTTGGTCAGCAGTTCGGCAGGCAGCACGTGCTTGACGATCAGCTCCATCACGCCTTCACGCAGGTCGGCGTAGGACACGTCCGGGTTGTGTTGGGTCGACAGTACAACGGCGTCGATGCCCACCACTTTGCCGCCTTCGTAACGGCAGGTGACCTGGGACTTGGCGTCTGGACGCAGCCATGGCAGCACACCGGATTTACGTGCTTGCGCCTGGCGCTGTACCAGCTGGTGCGAGAAGGTGATTGGTGCCGGCATCAGCACGTCGGTTTCGTTGCTGGCGTAGCCGAACATCAGGCCCTGGTCGCCGGCGCCCTGATCTTCAGGCTTGGCGCGGTCCACACCCTGGTTGATGTCGGGGGACTGCTTGCCGATGATGTTCATCACGCCGCAGGTCGCGCCGTCGAAGCCGACGTCGGAGCTGTTGTAGCCAATGTCGGTGATCACGTCACGAACGATCTGCTCCAGGTCGACCCAGGCCGTGGTGGTGACTTCACCGGCGATGATCGCCACGCCCGTTTTCACCAGAGTCTCGCACGCCACGCGGGCGAACTTGTCTTCAGCAATGATGGCGTCCAGCACCGCGTCAGAAATCTGGTCGGCGATTTTGTCCGGATGCCCTTCAGACACGGACTCGGAGGTGAAAAGGGAGTATTCGCTCATCTCGATGTTTTCCTGATATTTACCGATGGTGAGTGTCGCCAGTCGGTCGCTGAAAGTGGCGGACCTGGATCTGGAAACCATTACGTAAACCTACATAGAGGCTTTCCCCGGGAACGAGTCCCGCAGCGGTGGCCCAACGGGCCAGATCGTCCTGTTCAAAACCCAACCAGAGATCACCGCAGGCCTCCTTGGCCCAATTCTGGTTGTGGCTGCATAAATCTGTGACCAGCAGGCTGCCGCCCGGTTGCAGCAAATTCGCCATCTGCTTGAGGGCTTCGGCGGGGGCCGCAAAATGGTGCAAGACCATGTTCAGCACCACACAATCGGCCAGCAGGCTGGTGTCATTCAACGCGTCGGCCAACTGCAGGCTGACGTTGCCCAGCGCTTCGCGCTCGCACAGCTGGCGCGCCAGTTCAAGCATCGCCGGGCTGTTGTCCAGCGCGGTCACCTGCTTGAAGCGACGTGCCAGTTCCGGCAGGAAGCCACCGTCGCCGGGGCCAACTTCCAACGCCGTCGCCTCATCACTGAAGCTCAGCTTGTCCAACAGCGCCAGTACGCTTTCGCGGTATTGGGGCAAACCGGCGATCAAGTCCTGTTGGGCGCGAAACTTCTCGGCTACCCGTGAGAAAAAGTCCTGGCTGGCGGCGGCGCGTTGCCCGTGGACCTGGCTGATGCGCGACTGCACGTCGCTGGGCAGGCCCAAACTGTCTACCTCTTCGAGCAGGGCAGCGTGCAGCTTGCCGCCGAGCAGCTCGGTGTGGGGCAGGGCGCGGCGATAGAAAATCGCATTGCCTTCGCGGCGCGTAGCCACCAGCTCGGCCTGGGCCAGCACCTTGAGGTGGTGGCTCATGCCGGATTGGCCGATGGCGAAGATCTGCGCCAGCTCCAGCACCCCAAAAGAGTCGTTGGCCAGTGCGCGCAACACGTTCAGGCGCAACGGATCACCAGCGGCCTTGCATAAGGCAGCCAGCTCATCGCCGTCGTCGGGACGCAGGGAGGGCACGGGTAGGTTCATAAGGCCAGCAGTCTAGTGACGGGTGGAAATCCCCGCAAGGCCAATATCAAAAAGTTTTGATATTGGTCGATAATCGGTAGTTATAAGCAGCCGCTATAACCTTTAGACGAACCGGTGGGCTGTTTCTGCAAGCCAATGCCGGGTAAACCGCAGGAAAAACACCTACAAGTGACTATCTGTCATTGCCCGCAGGCGGTGGCTGAGGGAAAATGCCGGTCCTTTTTTCCGTTTCTTCTACTCAAACTCCAGGAGATCAGCGATGCCCAGCCGTCGTGAGCGTGCCAACGCCATTCGTGCCCTCAGCATGGATGCCGTGCAAAAAGCCAACAGCGGCCATCCCGGTGCCCCGATGGGCATGGCGGATATCGCCGAGGTACTTTGGCGTGACTACCTGAAGCACAACCCGAGCAACCCGTCGTTCGCTGACCGTGACCGGTTCGTGCTGTCCAACGGCCACGGCTCGATGCTGATCTACTCGCTGCTGCACCTGACCGGCTACGACGTCACCATCGATGACCTCAAGAGCTTCCGCCAGCTGCACAGCCGTACCCCGGGCCACCCGGAATTCGGCTACACCCCAGGCGTCGAGACCACCACTGGCCCGCTGGGCCAGGGCCTGGCCAACGCCGTGGGTTTTGCGCTGGCGGAAAAAGTATTGGGCGCGCAGTTCAACCGCCCTGGCCACAACATTGTCGACCACCACACCTACGTGTTCCTGGGTGATGGCTGCATGATGGAAGGCATTTCCCACGAAGTCGCTTCCCTGGCCGGCACCCTGGGCCTGGGCAAGCTGATTGCCTTCTACGATGACAACGGCATCTCCATCGACGGCGAAGTCGAAGGCTGGTTCACCGACGACACGCCAAAGCGTTTCGAAGCCTACAACTGGCAGGTGATCCGCAACGTTGACGGTCACGATCCGGAAGAGATCAAGACCGCCATCGACACCGCGCGCAAGAGCGAGCAGCCGACCCTGATCTGCTGCAAGACCATCATCGGTTTCGGCTCGCCGAACAAGCAAGGTAAAGAAGACTGCCACGGCGCCCCACTGGGTGACGCGGAAATTGCCTTGGCTCGCGAAGCGCTGAAGTGGAACCATGGCCCGTTCGAAATCCCGGCTGACATCTACGCCGAGTGGAGCGCCAAGGAAAAAGGCCTGGCCGCCGAAGCCGAGTGGGACCAGCGTTTTGCTGCCTACTCCGCCGAATTCCCGGAATTGGCCAACGAGCTGGTGCGCCGCCTGGCCGGTGACCTGCCTGCCGACTTCTCGGAAAAAGCCTCGGCCTACATCGCTGAAGTCGCGGCCAAGGGCGAGACCATCGCCAGCCGTAAAGCCAGCCAGAACACCCTGAACGCCTTTGGCCCATTGCTGCCTGAGATCCTCGGCGGTTCGGCTGACCTGGCCGGTTCCAACCTGACCCTGTGGAAAGGTTGCAAAGGTGTCTCGGCCGAAGACGCCAGCGGCAACTACATGTACTACGGCGTGCGCGAGTTCGGCATGAGCGCCATCATGAACGGCGTGTCCCTGCACGGCGGCCTGGTGCCTTACGGCGCGACCTTCCTGATGTTCATGGAATACGCGCGTAACGCCGTACGTATGGCCGCGCTGATGAAGAAGCGGGTGATCCATGTGTACACCCACGACTCCATCGGCCTGGGCGAAGACGGCCCGACGCACCAGCCGGTCGAGCAACTGACCAGCCTGCGTACCACGCCGAACCTGGATTGCTGGCGCCCAGCCGACGCCGTGGAATCGGCCGTGGCCTGGAAGCACGCTATCGAGCGTAAGGACGGCCCTTCGGCGCTGATCTTCTCGCGTCAGAACCTGCAACACCAAGTGCGTACCGACGCGCAGATCGCCAACATCAGCCGTGGCGGTTATGTGCTCAAAGACTGCATCGGCGAGCCGGAACTGATCCTGATCTCCACAGGCTCCGAAGTCGGCCTGACTGTTCAGGCCTACGACAAGCTGACCGCCCAGGGCCGCAATGTTCGCGTTGTGTCCATGCCGTGCACCAGCCTGTTCGAAGCCCAGGATGCCGACTACAAGCAATCGGTATTGCCGTTGCAGGTCAGCGCACGTATCGCCATCGAAGCGGCTCACGCCGACTACTGGTACAAGTACGTGGGCCTGGAAGGCCGCGTGATCGGCATGACCACCTACGGTGAGTCGGCGCCGGCGCCAGCGTTGTTCGAAGAATTCGGTTTCACCCTGGAAAACATCCTGGGTCAGGCTGAAGAGCTGCTGGAAGACTAAGTCAGTCTGCGTTGTCTGTACTGGCGCCATCGCGGGCAAGCCCGCTCCCACATTTGGATCACGGTCTAATGTGGGAGCGGGCTTGCCCGCGATGGCGTCAGAACATTCAGCACCGAACTCACCTTGATCGAGAACCCCATGCCTCAACCGCGTCCCTACAAAGTTGCACTCAACGGCTACGGCCGCATTGGTCGTTGCGTCTTGCGTGCTCTGTTCGAGCGAGGGGCGGCGGCCGGGTTTGAAATTGTGGCGATCAACGATTTGGCTGACATGGCCAGCATCGAATACCTGACACGCTTTGACTCCACCCACGGCCGCTTCCCCGGCGAAGTGCGGGTCGAGGGCGATTGTCTGCATATTAATGGCACCTGCGTGAAGGTCTTGCGCAGTGCCACCCCCGAAGGCATCGACTGGAAAGCACTGGGCGTTGACCTGGTGCTGGAATGTTCCGGTGTCTACCACACCCGTGCCGATGGCCAGCGTTTTCTCGACGCCGGCGCACCGCGTGTGCTGTTTTCCCAGCCGATGGCCAGCGAGGCGGATGTGGACGCCACCATCGTCTACGGTATCAACCAGGATTGCCTGACCGGCGATGAACTGCTGGTGTCCAACGCCTCCTGCACCACCAACTGCAGCGTGCCGCTGTTGCGCCTGCTGGATCAGGCGATCGGCATCGATTATGTGTCGATCACCACGATTCACTCGGCGATGAACGACCAGCCGGTGATCGACGCCTATCATCATGAAGACCTGCGCCGCACGCGCTCGGCGTTCCAGTCGGTGATTCCGGTGTCTACCGGCCTGGCCCGTGGCATCGAGCGACTGTTGCCGGAACTTGCCGGGCGAATCCAGGCCAAAGCCGTACGGGTGCCGACGGTGAATGTGTCCTGTCTGGACATCACCATGCAAACCGTCAGCGACACTGACGCGACGGAGGTCAACCGGATCTTGCGCGACGCCGCCACCAGCGGCCCGCTCAAAGGCCTGCTGGCCTACACCGAGTTGCCGCACGCCAGTTGTGATTTCAACCATGACCCGCATTCGGCGATTGTCGATGCCAGCCAGACCCGTGTTTCCGGCCCCAGGCTGGTGAACATCCTGGCGTGGTTCGACAACGAATGGGGTTTT
Organism: Pseudomonas sp. OE 28.3; assembly: GCF_014268205.2. Classification (NCBI taxonomy): domain Bacteria; kingdom Pseudomonadati; phylum Pseudomonadota; class Gammaproteobacteria; order Pseudomonadales; family Pseudomonadaceae; genus Pseudomonas; species Pseudomonas sp. OE 28.3. The sequence goes on along the minus strand of NZ_CP077082.1, from coordinate 6,305,447 downwards.
GCCAACCGCATGCTGGATGTGGCAGAGCACTATCTGCACATCGCTTCTAAACAACCTCAACAGTAATTCAGGAACTGCGACCCATGACCGTGTTGAAGATGACCGACCTCGATCTGCAAGGTAAGCGCGTACTGATTCGCGAAGACCTCAACGTCCCAGTCAAGGACGGTGTTGTCACCAGCGATGCGCGAATCCTGGCCTCGCTGCCGACCATCAAGCTGGCCCTGGAAAAAGGCGCGGCCGTGATGGTCTGCTCCCACCTGGGTCGCCCGACCGAAGGTGAGTTCAGCGCCGAAAACAGCCTCAAGCCTGTAGCCGACTACCTGAGCAAGGCCCTGGGCCGCGACGTGCCGCTGGTAGCCGACTACCTGGGCGGCGTTTCTGTTGCGCCTGGCGATATCGTGCTGTTCGAAAACGTGCGCTTTAACAAAGGCGAGAAAAAGAACAGCGACGAACTGGCCCAGCAATACGCGGCCCTGTGCGACGTGTTTGTGATGGACGCTTTCGGCACCGCGCACCGCGCCGAAGGCTCGACCCACGGCGTGGCCAAGTTCGCTAAAGTTGCAGCGGCTGGCCCATTGCTGGCTGCTGAGCTGGATGCATTGGGCAAGGCGCTGGGTGCTCCGGCACAACCGATGGCTGCCATCGTGGCCGGCTCCAAAGTGTCGACCAAGCTGGACGTGCTCAACAGCCTCAGCCAGATCTGCAACCAGCTGATCGTCGGCGGCGGCATCGCCAACACCTTCCTGGCCGCAGCCGGGCACCCGGTGGGCAAATCGCTGTATGAGCCAGACCTGCTCGACACTGCCCGCGCCATCGCCGCCAAAGTCAGCGTGCCGCTGCCGGTGGACGTGGTGGTTGCCAAGGAATTCGCGGAAAGCGCCGAAGCCACCGTCAAGCTGATTGCTGACGTGGCGGCTGACGACATGATCCTGGATATCGGCCCGCAAACGGCGGCTAACTTTGCGCAACTGCTGAAAACCTCCCAGACCATTCTGTGGAACGGCCCGGTTGGCGTGTTTGAGTTCGACCAGTTCGGCAACGGCACCAAAGTGCTGGCCAAGGCGATTGCCGAAAGCTCGGCATTCTCCATCGCCGGTGGTGGTGACACCCTGGCCGCCATCGATAAATATGGCGTTGCTGACCAGATCTCCTACATTTCTACCGGTGGCGGCGCATTCCTCGAATTCGTCGAAGGCAAAGTGTTGCCGGCCGTTGAAGTGCTGGAAACCCGAGCCAAAGGTTAAGGCTCGTGATCCGGAAAAGGAGCATTCCCATGATCAAGTCGTTGGCACTGGTGATCGCAGCGGGCCTGTTGGCCGGCTGCGGCAGCACGCCAAGCGCTGTGCCCGAGGCTGAAAAGCCTGGGGCTGCGCCGAAAAAAAGCTGCTACCAGGCCGACTGGCAGGCCGAAACCATGCCGGTGATCAACAAGCGCATCGGCAATGAACGGCTGGAACAATACGACGCCGCGCCCAACGGTCAGGAACAGGGTTGCCCATGACGGGTCTGATCAACTAACCGACAGCAGTGGCGGCCCTTGGGGTCGTCGTTCGAGGAGTGGCAATGAAAGGCGTTTTCGCCCTCGCAGCCCTGGCCTTGTTGGCCGGTTGCAGCAGCATGAACATGTTCAACAAGGCCGCAGAACCGGCAGACAAATGGACCACCTGGACCTGCGACAGCAAGGCCGAGGTCAACTGGCGCTTTACCAATGCGGCACGTTCCGAAGTGGATGTACGCCTCGGTGGTTCGGACCAGGTTTATCGCCTTAAACAAGAGGTTGCCGCCTCGGGCGTGCTGTACAGCGACGGCCAGCTGGCGTTTCACACAAAAGGTGAGGAAGGCCTGGTTTACTGGGTCGCCACCGATGATTTGATTGGGCGTGGCTGTAAGGCCCAGTAAGAACACGGTCTCAAAATAGATGAGATCAAAATGTGGGAGCTGGCTTGCCTGCGATTGCGGTGGGTCAGCAAAACAAATGTTGTCTGATCTGCCCCCATCGCAGGCAAGCCAGCTCCCACATTGATCCGGTTCCAAAGTCACTTATGTGTAAACCGGACACTGCAATAACGATTCAGCAGCTCAAGCTTAACCCCTTGATCTGCAATAACTTGAATAGCAGCCGCCGCTACGGCAGGCTTGCACGATTAACGACCCTCGACCGGGAGAGACAACACAATGGCACTTATCAGCATGCGTCAAATGCTGGACCACGCAGCCGAGTTCGGCTACGGCGTCCCAGCCTTTAACGTCAACAACCTTGAGCAGATGCGCGCCATCATGGAAGCCGCTGACAAGACCGACTCCCCCGTGATCGTCCAGGCTTCGGCCGGTGCGCGCAAATACGCCGGCGCCCCGTTCCTGCGTCACCTGATCCTCGCCGCTATCGAAGAATTCCCGCACATCCCGGTGTGCATGCACCAGGACCACGGCACCAGCCCTGACGTGTGCCAGCGCTCCATCCAACTGGGTTTCAGCTCGGTAATGATGGACGGCTCCCTGGGCGAAGACGGCAAGACCCCAACCGACTACGAGTACAACGTGCGCGTAACCCAGCAAACCGTGGCCATGGCTCACGCCTGTGGGGTTTCGGTTGAAGGCGAGCTGGGCTGCCTGGGTTCCCTGGAAACCGGTATGGCCGGCGAAGAAGACGGCATCGGCGCCGAAGGCGTGCTGGATCACAGCCAGATGCTGACCGACCCGGAAGAAGCCGCTGACTTCGTGAAGAAAACCCAAGTTGATGCCCTGGCCATCGCCATCGGCACCAGCCACGGCGCCTACAAGTTCACCAAGCCACCTACTGGTGACGTGCTGGCTATCGACCGCATCAAGGAAATCCACAAACGCATCCCTAACACCCACCTGGTGATGCACGGCTCTTCCTCGGTCCCGCAAGAATGGTTGGCGATCATCAACCAGTACGGCGGCGACATCAAAGAAACCTACGGCGTGCCGGTTGAAGAAATCGTCGAAGGCATCAAGTACGGCGTGCGCAAGGTCAACATCGACACCGACCTGCGCCTGGCGTCCACCGGCGCAATGCGTCGCCTGATGGCTACCAACCCGAGCGAATTTGACCCACGTAAATTCTTCGGCGCTACCGTAACGGCCATGCGTGATGTATGTATCGCTCGCTACGAAGCGTTTGGTACTGCCGGTAATGCTTCGAAGATCAAGCCGATCTCGTTGGAAGCGATGTACCAGCGTTACCTGAAAGGTGAGTTGAACGCCAAGGTGAACTGAGCCTTAAGCGTTTAAAAAGAAGCCCGCAGCGATGCGGGCTTTTTTGTGGCCGGGATTTGATCAGGCAGCGGTATCGAAACCTCGGTGCTCAATGACGCGGAACACGTCGCTCACGTCCTGCACCAGAATACGTGCGGTATTGGCCACGTTATTCAGGTCGCGCTCGGCGAAGTCCGGGAGGCTGGAGCAGGCCATCAGGTTGAGGTGTTCGAGGGCGGCGTTGAGGCGTTCGCGCAGGCAGGCGTGGAGGTCGGGCAGTGGGGCGGCGCTGTCGATCAAGAGCACCGGTGAATCGGTGGCGGATTCGGTGCAGGGGTAGAAGCGGCGGGGCGGTAATGGGTCGGTCATGGTGAATCCTTAACTCAAAAGAAGAATGACCACCGTTTGCTGCGAAACAAATTAGGTGGCAGCTGTACGCGGGTTCGCAGACCGAGGAGTTAAGACCCGGCAGACCCGAAGGTCTCCCACGCACAGCCGCCATAACAAGGACGGCCGTCGGCGGAGCGCCGGGGCCGTTTGTGACGGGTGCAGTATTAACTCGGTAGGGCTGCGAAACCCTATCGCTGTTCTCAGCGACGGGGCGAACTATAAGCGGCGATCTGTCCGCCCGCAACGGTCGTGTAGGACCAACCTCGATCCCCGAACCGATGGAGATCCAATGTGGGAGCCGGGCTTGCCCGCGATGGCGGTGTGTCAGGCACTGCTGATGGTGGCTGATACACCGCCATCGCGGGCAAGCCCGGCTCCCACAGGGTTCGGTGGTGTGTTTAAGAGGTCGTAGTAATCAGGGAATAGTCTTTGTGTTTGTCGGAGTTTGCCTACGAATAGTGGCGACTCAACAGTTGTTTGCGATCGGAAGCATCCTAAAGCCGGTCAGTAGAACGCACAGTGTCTTGATGGTTTTTCTGTTTTATTTGTACACCATTGAAAGTGCCTTTTTATCGCCTTCGAATCATTTAAGGTTGGGCTTTAAAATGTATTCGATGAGAGAGAATTGGTAATGAACTTTATTAAAGTTGCTGGCATTTTCATAGCGTTGACGGCAGTGGGCTCTGCTGCGTCGGTCTATGGGAAAGGCAGGGTATATACAGCGTCTGTTGACGATAAGGGAACGGTCTATGCGCAATCGCCCACGTGGATTAAAGAAGTAAAATTGACTGCGCAACCTGACTACTTTTCAGAGTATAAAGTTAGATTCGTGCCCGGTGTTTTTAAAGAGGTGCCGAGCTTCTGTACGGTGTCGGTGACGGAAGTGTACTCTAATGAACGTATCTTCTATGGTCACGCCAAGTTGGGTGGGCTGCCGGCGATCAATTACATTAATGTATTGACACTCATGGTGGGTGATAACAAACCCGCCGGCGATTCTTCAATGGGCTTTATGCTGATGTGCGTTGATTAAACCCACTAAGAGGCCCCGTTACTAACGGGGCTTCTTTCACGCTCTACTCGTGATCAATATCCAACTTGGCAAACGTCACCCGTGCGCCTTCCTTGCTGTCGCCGCTGTTGTCCTGCACATACACCCCTGCCTTGAAGTACAGCGGTTTCGCACCCCACGCGGCGCCTATGCGCTCGTTCCATTCGCCATCTGCGGCATACACATTGAGCAGCCCGGCTTTATTGAGGTTGATCACGTAGGTAAAGCTCTTGTTGAGTGGCACATTGGAGGCGACGGTGACCACGCGCCCCTCACCATCATCCGGGCGCATGCGCACCTTGGCGACGATGTTGCCGGTCTGGGTTTTTTCCTTGAATTGATACTCCAGTTTGATCAGCGGTTTCTGGCTGTCATACGCGTGGATCTGGCCGATGACCACTTTGCCGCTGGAGGGCACCTGGTTGACGGCCACGGTGGCGCGCAGGAAGTTGTTGGCTTCGTTGTAAGTCCAGTTGCGCAGGCGCCCATCGGCGTAGGTTTCGCGTAACTCGCTGCGTGGGTAGATGGCGTTTTCGGTGCGGGTGCCGGTCACGGGTGTCCAGAATTGCACGTTGCTGCCTTCGGCCTGGAAGTACTGGTCCTTGAAGCCGCTCAGCAGCTTGGGGGTGTCGATGGTCGTGGGCGGGGAGCCGACCGGGATGCTGAGGTTCCAGGTGGAAAGGTCGATCATGGTGTTGGCCTTTTACAGAGGGTGAAGGCTTTAGCCCGAGGGCTGTACAGGTTCTTTATAGGCGGTGGTTGTCCGGTTGTTAAACAGTTTGTGGCAAATTATTGGCGTCAGCTAAATGCCAAAAAGCCATGTTTCCCACAGGCCGTGGGCTGTAGGGCTTGACCGTTAGTCGGCTTCCTGAGCTTTGGCGCAATGATGGCATCCACGTCACTTCTGCTTTTTTTAAAGCGGGGCTAGAGTGAGCCCTCAGTGTTTGTCCGGTTTTTGTAGCAGAAGTGACCGGTGCAGCCCCTCAAGGAAGAGACGTAGCATGGATTGCGCTCCACACCCCGGCGATGGCAGTTCGGTTCTTTTGGTCGTCGATGACTACCCGGAAAACCTCATCAGCATGCGTGCGCTTTTGCAGCGTGAAGACTGGCACGTGATCACGGCCGCTTCCGGGCTGGAAGCCTTGGAGTTGCTGCTTGCCCACGAGGTCGACCTGGTCTTGCTGGATGTACGCATGCCCGGCATGGATGGCTTTGAAGTCGCACGCCTGATGCGTGGCAGCCAGCGCACACGCATGACGCCGATTATCTTTCTCACGGCCCACGCCCAATCGTCCGCCGCTGTGCAGGAAGGCTATGCCAGCGGCGCGATCGACTATCTGTTCAAACCCTTTGACCCGCATGTCCTCAAGCCCAAGGTCCAGGCCCTGCTGGAGCAGCAGCGCAACCGCCGCGCCTTGCAGCGCCTGAGCCACGACCTGGAGTTGGCGCGTGCCTTCAACGCCTCGGTGCTCGACAACGCCGCCGAAGGCCTGTTGGTGGTGGGCGAGGGCAGTGTGATCGAGTACGCCAACCCGGCTATTTCACGCTTGCTGAACGCCACCATGGCCGAGTTGCAGGGCGAGAGCTTCTTGAGTTTCCTGCAAAAGCCCCATGTGCCCGCGTGGTTGAGTTTCCCGATGTACGAGGCATACCGCCGGGGTGAAACGTGGCGTCAGCACGACGCGATTTTGCGCACCGGCCGTGGTCAGCAGGTGCCCGTGGCGTTGTCCTGTGCACCGCTGCCCGCCGAGCAGAAGGCCATGGTGGTGACCGTGCTGGACATGTCCGAGGTACGCCATCTGCACCAGCAGTTGGAGTTCCAGGCCGTGACCGATCCGTTGACGGGGCTGTTGAACCGGCGTGGCTTTCACCAGGCGGTGGAGAACATCTTGCTGCGCAGCGAGCGTAACGAGCAGTCGCTGGTGTTGCTGTATCTGGACCTGGACGGTTTCAAGCGGGTCAATGACTCGTTGGGCCACGACGCGGGTGACCGCGTGCTGCGCTGGGTCTCGGAGCAGATGCAGGCCTGCTTGCGCTCCTGCGACATTCTCGGGCGTATGGGCGGGGATGAGTTCACCGCATTGCTGGAGTTGGAGTGCCCGGAGCAGGCCGCCAAGATTTCGGAAAAACTGATCGAAAGAGTGTCTGTGTGCCAGCAAGTGGACGGTTTGGAGGTGATGCTTGGCGTCAGCATCGGCATCGCGACGTTCCCGGACTGCGGCTCCGACCTGAGCGGCCTGTTGCGTGCGGCGGATATCGCCATGTACGAAGCCAAGCGCGCGGGCCGTCAGCAATATCGCTATTACGATCAGGAAATGAACGGCCGCGCCCGTTCGCGGTTGATGCTGGAAGACAGCGTGCGCACCGCGATTCAAAACAAGGACTTCACCCTGGTCTACCAGCCCCAGGTCTCGTTGGAAGACGGGCGCTTGCGCGGTGTCGAGGCGCTGCTGCGCTGGCAGCACCCCAGCGTCGGCGATGTGCCGCCGGGCTTATTCTTGCCGCTGCTTGAAGAGGCGCGGCTGATCAGCCAGTTGAGCGCCTGGATCTACCAGCAAGTCGCTGCCCAGCGCCAAGCCTGGCAAGCCACCTTCGATCAAGAGTTGGTGCTGAGCGTGAGCTTGAGTGCCAGCCAGTTCAATATGCCCAACCTCGCCAGCCAACTGCAGCAGGTACTCGAGCGGCATGGGTTACAGGGGCGCCAGCTGGAGGTGGAAATCAGCGAAGACAGCCTGATGAGTAACCTGGAAGAGACCCATAAGCAGCTTAAGTTATTGCGCCAGATCGGCGTGCGCATTGCCTTGGATGACTTCGGCCTGGGCCAATGCTCCCTGGCCCACCTGCGGGACCTGGAGTTCGATACGCTCAAGCTCGACCCGCAACTGGTGGCGCGCCTGCCAGGCTCGGTAAGGGACGCGGCAATGGCGCGCAGTATCATCCAGTTATGCGCACATTTTGAGGTGTTGGTGATCGCCGAGGGTGTGGAAACCCTCGAGCAGTCAACGTGGCTCAAGGCCAATGGCTGCGCATTTATTCAGGGGCCGTTGGCTGCCCAACCGTTGGTGGCGGAGGAAGTGGCTGCCTGGTCCCACCCTCGTCTGCTGTGAATTCGCTACACTGGCGGCCTTCAAACCCTGTTGCAGAACCCCATGACCGCGCTGAAATACCTCCAGGCCTACCCCGCAGCGCTCCAGGAGCAAGTGCGCCAATTGATCGCCAAGGACCAATTGGGCGCCTACCTGGAGCAACGCTACCCCGAGCGCCACGGCGTGCAGAGCGACAAGGCGTTATACAGCTATGCCCTGGCGTTGAAGCAGGAACACTTGCGCAACGCGCCGGCCATCGACAAAGTGCTGTTCGACAACCGCCTGGACCTCACCCACCGCGCCCTGGGCCTGCACACCACGATTTCACGGGTGCAGGGCGGCAACCTCAAAGCCAAGAAAGAAATCCGCATTGCGGCGCTGTTCAAGGAAGCCGCACCGGAGTTTCTGCGCATGATCGTGGTGCACGAGCTGGCGCACTTCAAGGAATCGGACCACAACAAGGCGTTTTATAAACTCTGTGAGTACATGATGCCGGGCTACCATCAGGTGGAGTTCGACCTGCGGGTGTACCTCACGTATCGCGACTTGCAGGGCAAGCCCTAACTTCAAAAGGCGTCGAGCATGGATGTGAGCAAGACCAAAAGCAGTTTCTACCGCCGCCTGTATGTGGCCTACCTGATCGACAGCGGCCAGGCCAGCAGCGTGCCGGCACTCACCGACGCCACCGGGATGCCACGGCGCACGGCGCAGGACACGATTGCGGCGTTGGCTGATCTGGATATTGTGTGTGAGTTTGAGCAGGAGGATGGTGCGCGCAATCATGCCGGGCGTTATCGGATTCGTAGCTGGGGCGCGATTGATCGGCGCTGGATCGAGGCGAACCTTGCGGCGGTCAAGCAGGTGTTGGGTTATCCCTGAACCGGGTGCTTGCAGCTCTGGCCTCATCGCAGGCAAGCCAGCTCCCACACTTGAAGTATTCGCAATTCAACGTGTGGGAGCTGGCTTGCCTGCGATGGCGTCCTTACTGGCGCCGCATACCAATATGGGGAATGTCATCCTCCAGGTATTCCTCACCCGCCACTTCAAACCCATACTTGCCGTAATACCCCTGCAAATGCGCCTGGGCTGACAGATAGATCGGCGTCTGCGGCCAGATGTCTTCAATGCGCTTGAGGGCTTCTTCCATCATCTGGTGCCCCAGGCCGGTACCGCGTGCCACCGGCGCGACGATCACCCGGCCAATCACCACATCACCGCCCTGGGATTCCGGGTCCAGCAGGCGCAGGTAGGCCACCAGCACGTCATCTTGCCAGGCCATCAAGTGGTGGGTATCGCCCGAAAGATCCTGCTCGTCGAGGTCTTGATAAACGCATTTTTGCTCGACGACAAACACCTCATTGCGCAGACGCATAATGGTGTACAGCTGCTCTTTGCCGAGGTCTTCGTGATGTTTGCAGACCCATTCAACCGTCATGGCGTTTTCCCTTATTAATGTCTGTGGCCGATAGTAAGCGCCGCCGCCCGTCCTGTCTAAATTGAGCATTTTTGTGAATGGCGTCAATTTGCCATCATTCAGTCCGATCGCCACAGGCTTCTTTGTGTAATCTGCAATACAGGCTCATTGATGAGCTACTGTTATCAGGCCAATGCCTGCCCGCCAAGGACTTTGAGCATGCCGCGATTTTCTCGTGCCGTTGCTTTAATAGGAGTGTTGCTGCTGGCTCAGCCGGCGGTGGCGCAGCGCCTGCGACTGGTAGCGGATGTATGGCCACCGTTTACCGATTCGACCTTGATCAACGGCGGCCTGGCCACTGATATTGTCAGTACGGCGCTGGCCCGAGCAGGCTATGCCAGTGATTTCGAACAAGTGCCATGGGCGCGGGCGCTGATGGGCGTGGGCGATGGCCGTTATGACGTGTTGATCAACGCCTGGTACGACGATGCCCGCACCAAGCTGGGCCAGTTTTCCGGCGAATACCTGATGAATCGCGTGCGGTTTATCAAGCGCCGCGACGACCCCATCGATTATCAGAACCTGGAGCAACTGCACGACGATCCCATCGCCGTGGTGCGCGGCTACGCCTATTCGGCGGCGTTCGACCAGGATGCGCAGTTGCAGAAAGTGCCGGTGCATAACTTCGCCATGGCGGTGCGTATGCTCGCGGCCAAACGCGTCAAGCTGACGCTGGAAGATGAGTTTGTGGCCCGCTATTACCTGGCGCGGGAGTCGCCACGGGTGCGCAACGCGGTGGAGTTTTTACCCAAGCCGTTGAGCGAGAACAGCCTGCATATTCTGGTGAGCCTGAAGAACCCGGAGCATGAACAGATCGTGGCCAGCTTTGATCGGGAGATTGCGCGGATGAAGGCAGATGGCAGTTATGCGCAGTTGATGAAGGAGCATGGGATGTAGTGTTTCTGCTGGCCCCATCGCAGGCAAGCCAGCTCCCACATTTTGAATGGCGAACACCTTCAAAGGTGGGAGCTGGCTTGCCTGCGATGGCGGTCTACGCTGCGCTGGTATCTTTGATCAAATGCGCCGCCAACGTGCGCAACGGCCCCAACTGCCGGCAAATCAACGCCAGTTGCGTCTGCACCAGCCGCTGCCCTTCATCGATCTCATCGGGCATCTGCTCCAGGTCCGCCGCCAACGCTTCCTCGGCATCACTCTGGATCGCGATGGGCTGCTTGTTGGCCAGCCCCGTGGCGATTTCGTCGATACTCGCCGCCAGGCTGTTACCGGCGCCGTCGATCAGATGTTCACGCACGTCGGCCGGTAATTGAGTCTCCCGATGCGCACCCAGCCCGGAAAGGTAACTGAGCAAGGTGTGCGACAGCACCAGAAAGCGGAAGCCCACATCGGCTTCCTTACGGAAATGCCCAGGTTCCATGAGCATATTCGCCAGCGTGGTCGACAGCGCCGCATCGGCGTTGTGCGCATTGCGCCGCGCCAGCCGGTAGGCCAGGTCGTCGCGCTTGCCGGCGGCGTATTGCTGCATGATCTGGCGCAGGTAAATGCTGTTGCAGGTCAGGGTGTTGGCCAGCACTTTGTTCAGGCGCCGGCCTTGCCAGTCCGGCAGGAACAGGAAGACCGCCAGGCCTGCAATCAAGCTGCCCAGCAAGGTATCGAACAGGCGTGGCAGGAACAGCCCGTAACCGTCGCCCACCTGGTTGAAGCAGAACAGCACCATCAGGGTGATCGCCGCGGTGGCCAACGTGTAGCGGGTGGTGCGGTTGATAAAGAACACCAGGCCTGCGGCGATGGCGAACATCGACTGCACCAACGGGTTTGGGAACAGATCAAACAGCGCCCAGGCCACGGTCAGGCCGATGGCGGTGCCGATGATCCGCTGGCCCAGCTTGCGCCGCGTGGCGCCGTAGTTGGGTTGGCACACGAACAGTGTGGTGAGGATGATCCAGTAGCCTTGGGACGGGTGGATCAAGTGCACCATCCAATAGCCGATACTCAGTGCCAGCGGCAGGCGCAGGGCGTGACGGAACAGCAGTGACGTCGGCGTCAGTTGCGTGCGCAAGCGCGTCCACATTTCCTTGAGGTTGCGCGGGGCACGGTCCAGCAGGCTGCTGTCGGTGGCGTCGGCCAGGGAGTCGGGGTTGCTGGCATCGCCGAGCAGGCGGTCGAGGGTGGACAGGTTGGCGGCCAACGCACGCAACGAGCGCAACAGGCCACGCCAGGCCGGGTTGCTCTGGATGCGCAGGTGTTCCAGGGAGGCGTTCAGGTCGCCCAGGGCTTCAGCGAAGCTGTCGTCATAAATGAACGGCTGGCGCAGCTGGATCGATTCGGCCAGGGCCTGGCAGGCCTTGCCTTGCTGGCGCAACAGGCGCTGGCAGCGGAACAGCACGTCGCTGTGGAAGAAGGCTTCAGCCAGGGCGTTGTAAGGGTAGTGGGACGAGCTGGCGCGTTCGTGGATATCCTGGGCCAGAAAGTACAGCTTCAGGTAACGGCTGACTTTTGAGCCGGGGCGGCCATTGCCTACGCGGTGCAGGATGATTTCTTTCGCGGCATTCAGCGCCGCCACCACCCGGCCGTTTTGCTGGGCCAGTTCCAGGCGGCGCGCTTCCACATCCAGTTGGCGGATCGGCTCGAACAGCGACGATTTAAGCTTGAGGTAACGCCCCAGCTCCCGAAACAACCGCGCCAGGCTTTGCTGCACCGGCTGGTTGGAAAACAGCGCCTGCCACAGCACCGACAGCGCGCCATACCACGCGGCGCCGGCCACCAGCAGCAACGGCTCGTGCCAGAAGTCGGTGACGGCGCCACCGCGCTGGTCCACTCCGATCATGGTGTACACCGACAGAATCAACGTCGCTGAAGCAATCGCGCCATACCGTTCGCCCAACGCGCCGAGCATGGTCAGGCAGAAGCTGGCCAGGGCCAGGGCGATGGCGAAGATCCACGGATAAGGGAACAGCAGTTCAACCGACAGCGCGGCAACACTGAAACACACCAGCGTTACCGCCAACGCATTCAGGCGGCCCTGCCAACTGTCATCGGTCTCGGCCAGGGCGCTGGCGATAATCCCCAGGAACAGCGGGATCAGCAGGGTCATTTCGTTTTGATACCAGCACAGCGCCATGCTGCCGGTGAGGGCGATGAATACCCGAACGCTGTAACTGAATTTATCCAGCGCCCACAGGCGCCGCATGGACTGCTTGAACGAGGTCGATGACATGAAGTCTGGAGTCTTCCGGGACGATGCCGCTAAATTGAGCCAGTAATGACGCCACGGCAAGCGTGGCGATCACATGTAACAGCAAAATTTATTCCAGCCAACATCCTAAGAACACCACGAAACTACTGTGGGAGCTGGCTTGCCTGCGATAACGGCGGTGAATCCAACACCGCTATCGCAGCGGTGCGACGATTCGACGAGCCAGCTCCCACCTGTTGACCGCGTACAACCTTCAGGCGTATTGGGCGGCTGCGTAACCGGAAGCCCATGCCCACTGGAAGTTGAACCCACCGAGGTGACCGGTCACATCCAACACTTCACCAATGAAGTACAAACCTGGGCTTTTCAGCGATTCCATGGTCTTGGACGACACTTCCCGCGTGTCCACGCCACCCAGCGTCACCTCGGCCGTGCGATAGCCTTCGGTGCCTGCCGGCACTAACTGCCAGCTCGACAGCTTTTGCGCAATGTCGGCCACTTCGGCGTGGGTGTATTGCTTCATCGGCTTGGACACAAACCAGATCTGCGCCAACAGGTTGGCCATCTTCTTGGTGAAGATCTCACCCAGCAGGGTTTTCAGCTCGCTGTTGGGGTGCTCGACCTGTTGCTGTTGCAGCCAGGTGTGCGCGTCGTGGTCGGGCAGCAGGTTGATTTCAACCGTGTCACCGGTCTCCCAGTAGGAAGAGATCTGCAAAATCGCCGGGCCACTGAGGCCACGGTGGGTAAACAAGATGTTCTCGCGAAAGCTCTGGTCGTTGCAGCTCACCAGGCAATCCACGGACGTACCGGACAACTCGCCGCACAACTCCTTGAGCTGGTCGGTGATGGTGAACGGCACCAAGCCTGCGCGGGTCGGCAGCAGTTCGTGGCCAAACTGCTTGGCCACCTGGTAACCAAAACCGGTGGCGCCCAGGGTCGGGATTGACAGGCCGCCGGTGGCGATCACCAGGGATTCGCAGCGCAGTTCGCCCAAGGTGGTTTGCAGTTGATAGCCGCCGTCGACTTTGGCAATTTCCTCGATGGAGGTGTCCAGGTGCAGGCTCACGCCGGTCTGGATGCACTCATCGAGCAGCATGCCGAGGATGTCGCTGGACTTGTTATCGCAGAACAGCTGGCCGAGTTTTTTCTCGTGGTACGGCACGCCGTGCTTGGCCACCAGCCCGATGAAATCCCACTGGGTGTAGCGGGCCAGGGCCGACTTGCAGAAATGCGCGTTGTGCGAGAGGAAGTTGGCCGGCTCGGTGTACATGTTGGTGAAATTGCAGCGGCCACCGCCGGACATCAGGATCTTTTTGCCGGCCTTGTTGGCGTGGTCGATCAGCATCACCTTGCGCCCACGCCCGGCGGCGGTCAGCGCGCACATCAAGCCTGCGGCGCCGGCGCCAATGATCACAACTTCGGTCGAGCGCAAAACAGTTTCCTCATGTTCATCAGATCAGATCGTTCCCACGCTCTGCGTGGGAACGCATCCCGTGACGCTCTGCGTCACAAAGCGGACGCAGAGCGTCCATGGCGGCATTCCCACGCGGAGCGTGGGAACGATCAGGTCAGAGGATCCGCACGCGCAACGAGCGGCCTTTGATCTTGCCGTCATTCAAACGCTGCAACGCCTGCTTGGCGATCCCGCGCTCAACAGCCACGAACGCCTGGAAATCAAAGATCGCGATCTTGCCGACCTGGGCTCCCGGAATCCCGGCGTCACCGGTCAGTGCGCCAAGGATGTCGCCTGGGCGCACCTTGTCTTTACGGCCGGCGGCGATGCACAACGTGCTCATCTGCGGCAGCAACGGGCCACCGCTTTGCGGCTTGAGGTTGTCCAGTTGGTCCCAGTTCAGCGGCGACTTTTGTAGTTGCTCGATGGCCTGGGCACGGTGGGCTTCGGACGGCGCCACCAGGCTGATCGCAATACCGGTCTCACCGGCGCGACCGGTACGGCCTACGCGGTGGATGTGGATTTCCGAGTCGCGGGCCAGTTCGACGTTGATCACCATGTCCAGGGAGTCAATGTCCAGGCCACGGGCGGCGACGTCGGTCGCCACCAGCACCGAAGTGCTGCGGTTGGCGAACATCGCCAGTACCTGGTCACGGTCGCGCTGCTCCAGGTCGCCATGCAGGCCGACGGCGGAGATACCTTTGGCGGTCAGGTGATCCACAGTTTCCTGCACTTGCTGCTTGGTAAAGCAGAACGCCACGCAAGACGCCGGGCGGAAGTGCGCCAGCACCTTGGTCACCGCGTCCATGCGCTCTTCCGGCGAGATCTCGTAGAAACGCTGTTCGATCTGGTCGTCGGAGTGGAAGGCTTCGGCCTTCACCTGCTGCGGCGCACGCATGAATTTGGAGGCCAACTGCTTGATGCTCACCGGGTAGGTGGCCGAGAACAGCAGGGTTTGGCGGCGTGGCGGGGTCTTGCTGATGATGTCTTCGATGGCGTCGTAGAAGCCCATGTCGAGCATGCGGTCGGCTTCGTCGAGGATCAGCGTGTTCAAGCCGTCCAGCACCAGCGAACCTTTGCGCAGGTGCTGCTGGATACGGCCCGGTGTGCCGACGATGACGTGGGCGCCGTGTTCCAGCGAGGCGATCTGCGGGCCGAGGGACACGCCACCGCACAGGGTCAGTACCTTGATGTTGTCTTCGGCACGCGCCAGGCGACGGATTTCCTTGGCGACCTGGTCGGCCAGCTCACGCGTCGGGCACATCACCAGTGCCTGGCAGCCGAAGTAACGCGGGTTGATCGGGTTCAACAGGCCGATGCCGAAGGCGGCGGTCTTGCCGCTGCCGGTCTTGGCTTGGGCGATCAGGTCCAGCCCCTTGAGGATCACCGGCAAGCTTTGCGCCTGGATCTGCGTCATCTCGACGTAACCCAGCGAGTCGAGGTTAGCCAGCATGGCGGCGGACAGGGGCAAAGTATTAAAAGCGGTGGCGATGGTAGTCACGGGACTGGCTCTGCAAAACAAAATGTCGCGCAGTGTACCAGCCCTGTGGGATTTTCCCTGCAAGTTCTAGACGAGAAGCCTGTTAATGCTCAAGGTCGTGCTCGCGGCTGACCACCCGTTTGCCGTCTTTTGGCGACAGTTGCAGGAAGATCGCCGCCGCCAGCATGGCCATGATGCCCACGGTGAGGAAGGTCAGTTGGAACGCGCCCAGCACGCTTTCCACGCCGTCATTGCCCGCTTCGGCAGTAAAGCCGCCGAGCAGGGCGCCGGCACAGGCTACGCCCAGGCTCAAGGACAATTGCGCCACCACCGAGAGCAAACTGTTGCCGCTGCTGGCCTGGGCGTCGTCGAGGTCGATCAGGGTGACGGTGTTCATCGCGGTAAATTGCAGCGAGTTGATCGCGCCCAGCACCGCCAGCATGCACAGCAGCAGCGGGTAGGGCGTGTGTTCGCTGACCAGGCCCATGCTGGCCAGCATGATGCCCAGCGCCAGCGTGTTTCCGGTGAGCACAATGCGATAGCCCAGCCGCTCGATCAGTGGCCGGGCGATGGACTTGGCAAACATCGCCGCCGCCGCCAGGGGCAGCATGCTCATCCCGGCTTCGGAGGGCGAATAACCCAGTGCCACCTGCAGCAGCAACGGCACCAGAAACGGCAGTGCGC
Organism: Pseudomonas sp. OE 28.3; assembly: GCF_014268205.2. NCBI lineage: Bacteria > Pseudomonadati > Pseudomonadota > Gammaproteobacteria > Pseudomonadales > Pseudomonadaceae > Pseudomonas > Pseudomonas sp. OE 28.3. Next base: position 6,289,453 of record NZ_CP077082.1, on the reverse strand, counting down.
CGCTGCCCAGCCGGGCGAACAGGTTGCCGAGGATGCCCACGGCAAAGGTGCGGGTCTTGAACAGTACCGGCGAGAACAGTGGGTTATCGATATGCCCAGCACGCAGCCAGTACGCGGCCAGGCAGGCGAGCCCGCCGAACAGCAGCAACATCACCCGCAGGTGCGGCAGGTGCAGTTCGCCCAGGCCTTCCATGGCGATGGTAATCAGCACCATCGCCGCGCCAAACAGCACAAACCCTACACTGTCAAAGCGCGTGCGTTCGCTGCCGCGCAAGTCGGGGATGAGTTTCCACACGGCGTAGCAACCGACCATACCCACAGGCAGGTTGATCAGGAAGATCCAGTGCCAGGTCAGGTATTGCACCATCCAGCCGCCCATGGTCGGGCCGAGCAAGGGGCCGAGCAGGCCGGGAATGGTGATGAAGCCCATGATACGTACGAGTTCGGAGCGCGGATAAGCACGCAAGACCACCAGCCGCCCGACCGGCAGCATCAGCGCGCCGCCCAAACCCTGGATGACCCGCGCGCCCACCAGCATGGTCAAGGTGCTCGACAAGGCGCACAGCAAGGAGCCAATGCTGAACAGCATGATCGCGCCGAAGAAGATTTTTTTGGTACCGAAGCGGTCGGCCACCCAGCCCGAAGCCGGGATCAGCAAGGCGACGGTGAGCATGTAGGCGATCACCACCCCTTGCATGCGCAGCGGGTTTTCCGCCAAGTCCCGCGCCATGGCCGGCAGGGCGGTGTTGAGAATCGTCCCGTCCAGCGACTGCATGAAGAAGGCAATCGCTACCACCCAGGGTAGCCAGCGGGCGGTCTTGGCATCGAGAGGGGCGCGATTCGGCATGTGAACCCTTTTATTAGCAGGCTATGTGTTGGCGATTATGCGCCATCCGTCGCCCCTTTTCCCACTGGCGGTTCGTCTAATTCCGACAGTGTTGCATGCTCTCCCACCAGGAAATCCAACAGCGCACGGTGCACCGACATGGCCGCTTCGCGCGACTCCAGGTCGAGCAGATGGCCGGTGTGTTCGGCGACCGCAAAGCTGCTGCGGCCGACATAGCGCTTGAACAACCGGGCCTCGGCCGCCGGCGTGTATTCATCCAGTGCGCCATTGAGGAAGTGCACCGGGGTTTCGATCCGGGTCAGCGCCGGCAGGTAATTACCATCGCCCAAGGCCAGCACCTGATGGATATGGAAACGCGCCTGGCGGTACTCGGTGGTGGCCATGCTCGACAGGTGCCGATGGTTGTTGCGCTTGAGGCGCGGCGACAGGTATTTGCCGACGGTCTCATTGAGCAAGTGGCCGACGGCGGATTTGTCATCGGCCTCGATCAACACGCGCACGCGCTCCACGTAGTCGAGCATCGCCTGGTTGAGGTTGGGCGCCAGGGCCATCACTACCGAGCTTTGGATGGAGGGTGGGTTGTGGGCCAGGGTCAGCAAGGTGGAGATGCCGCCCCAGGAGGCCGACACCAGATGGTTGACCTCGAAGCGCTCCACCAGGGCGCGCAGGATTTGCACCTCGTCGTCCTTGGTCACAAGCTCGAGGTCGGTGTTGTGCTCGCGCGAATAGCCGGAGAACGGCAGGTCGAACAGCAGCACATTGAAATGCTCCGCCAGGCATTTACTGGTTCGTGCGAAAGAGCGTGTGGTGGACAGCGCGCCGTTGACCATCAAGACAGTCTTTTTTTCCGAATCGTTTCCTAGCTGCTCAACATGAACGTTGTAGTGCTTGAACAGCTTCTCTATGACAAAACTTCCATGGTTCATGTCAACGCTCCAGCTTGCCCTTCCCGGGCAAGGTCATGCTCTCGTGGGGTGGGTGGCGGGATGCCACTAACCGTTATAACGAGGTTTTTTGCGGGCGACAACAGGCCGCACGGGGAGAAGTGTTAGATGGGATTTTGCGGTAGGAAGGGATGAAACGAGGTGTCTGAAATCAATACAAGCCTATGTGGGAGCTGGCTTGCCTGCGATGGCATCACTGCGGTGTGACTGACACACCGAGGTGACTGCATCGCAGGCAAGCCAGCTCCCACACAAGCCCGCTCCCACAGGGGCAATTGTATTTACAGCGTTAGCGTCAGGCGCTTGACCAGCGCCCCCGGCAGCAGGTTGGAGGAGGTATTGCGCTGGCTGTACGTACTCGCCGACAGCAGCAGTTCCCGTTCCGAGGTCAGCGCTTCAAGCTGCGAACCGAGCAGGCTGTAGACACTGTCATCAAACCGCATGGTGCTCACCGGCGCCTTGATCTCACCGTCTTCGACCCAGAACGTGGCAAAGCGCGTCATGCCGGTCAGGCGTGCCGCCGGCAAGTCCGAGTAGTTCAGATACCACAGGTTGCTGATGTACAAGCCAGTGCCCAATTGCTTGAGGATATCGGCCTGGGGCAGGTTACCTGCGGCCATCTGCAAGGCGCTGGGCGACTCGTCGCTGCTGGCGCCGTTGGTGCTCAGGCCATATTCGGCCGCGCTGCGCGAGTTGATCAGTTGGCCTTCGGCTTTGCCGGCGTTGATCAGGGTGACGTCGCCGCGTGGGTAACCTTCGGTGGAAAACGCCTGGCTCAGGGAGCCGCTGATCTGCTCATCGACCTTCACCAGTGGGCTCAGCGACTGCTCACCCGTGTAGAGCTTTTGCAAGCAACTGCCTTTGCTGGCGATGGCCTGGGCGGAAAATCCGCCCCACGTGACAATGCTGAAGATTTCTTCCAACGCCGCCGGGGCCAGGTAGGCGCGGTATTGGCCGGGAGGCAGCTTGTGCAGCGGGCGGCCAAGAAACTCCAGCTGCTCACGCGCCCGCTGGAAACGCTCAGTGAACTCGGCGCTGTCCCAGGTGTGCCCGGCGTAGCTGGCTTTCACCGCTTCGCCGTTGGCGTGGAACAGGCTGAAATCGAAGTTGAAGCTATTGGCCTGATGCCAGCCGAACGCGCCGTCGGAACTGGCAAAGCCACGGCTGATGGGGCCGGCAGCGTAGAAGCCCACCAGGTCCACACCTTCAGCGGCCTGACTGATATCTGCCAGCACCTGGGCCAGTTCCGGCAGCGGTCGCAGTTGTTCGTTGTGGTTTTGCCAGGCGTTGTGGTTCAGCAGCAGGTACGGATCCTGCGGCAACAATGGCAAGGTTTCGCGCAGTTGTTGCAGGCCGTCGACCAGGCGCTGGCGATCCAGCGCCGGCTCACCGGCAAGGGTGATACCGAGGTCGGCGTGACGGCCATCGTTGATCAGCTTGAGGTTGAGGCTGGCCTGTTGCACCTGGCCCGCTTGACGCACCTTGGCGTGGTTGAAGCGCACGAACTCGGACGACTCGTCAGCGTAGCCCAGGTGAAACTGTTCCTTGTCGGTGACGGCTTGCTTGAGCCAACCCACCAGTGCCTTGAAGTTATTCATCAGGCATCTCCCCCGAACACGTCGATATCACTGAACACACACGCCGGTGAAGCGTGGCCCACGCGGATCACCTGGTTGGGTTCGCCTTTGCCGCAGTTGGGCGTGCCCAACACCTGGAAGGTGCTGGCGTCGCCGACGGCGCTGAGGTTGCGCCAGAACTGCGCGGAGATGGCGCGGTAGTTGGGGTTTTTGACCACGCCCTTGAGTTCGCCGTTTTCGATCAGTTGGCCCCACTCGCAGCCGAACTGGAATTTATTGCGTGCGTCATCGATGGACCAGGAGCGGTTGGTGCTCATCAGAATGCCGTGCTCGATGCCGCTGACCAGCTCAGCCTGGGTCTTGTCGCCGGCCTCGATATTGAGGTTGGCCATGCGGTCGATGGGCGGCCGATTCCAGCCGCACGCGCGGCTGTTGGCCACGCCTGGCAAGTTCGCGCGAAATTGCGACAGCGCGCCACCCAAGGGCTTGAGCAGCAGGCCATCGCGAATCAGGAACTGCTTGCTGGCGGCCGTGCCGTCGTCGTCATGCCCATAGCTGGCGAGCTGTTCGGGGATGTCCGGGTCGAAGGTCACGTTGAGCAAGGGCGAGCCGTATTGCAGGTGGCCGAAGTCGCTGGCCTTCACAAAACTGGTGCCGGCGTAGTTACGCTCATCGCCCAGGATGCGGTCCAGTTCCAGCGGGTGGCCGATGGACTCGTGGATCTGCAGGATCATCTGGTCGGGCATCAGCAGCAGGTCACGCGGGCCATGGGGCGTGTTCGGCGCGAGCAGCAGTTGCAGGGCTTCATCGGCGACTGTGCGGGCGGCGCCGGCCAGGCCGAAGCGGCGAATCACGTTCGCACTGCCTTGCTGGCCGAAGTTGGTGCCGCCCAGGGTGCGGGTCTGGCTGTCGTTGCCGTCGAAGGCGGTGACGCTCAGGCCCGGAAAGACGAAACGCTGAGCCTGGCGCAGCTCGGCACCGGCGCTGTTGAGGTAGATCTGTTCAACCCGCGTGGTGCCCAGGCTGACTTCCCAACTGACCAGGCGCTCATCCTTGGGCACGCTGGCGGATTCATCGCCGAGCAGTTGGTAGCAGTCGCTCAGGGATGGGAAGGGCTGGTCGAGGTCGGGCGACAGGTAGTCGGCCACGTCACTGGAGACCTGTTGTGTGTGCAAGTCGAGCAGGGCATGGGGCGAAATCTGCCGGGCTTGCTGTTCGGCGCGCTCAAGGGCTGCTTGCAGGCCGGCGAGGGAAATGTCGTTGGTTGCTGCATAAGCTTCCACGCCGTTGAGGCGCACGGTGAGCATGGCGCCCTCGTCGTGGCTAAGGTGTGGCGGCTCGGCGACGTTCTTGCGTACCGACAGGTACTGGCCGGATTCGCGCACATAACGCAACGAGAAGAATTCGGCGCGGGTGCGCAGGGCACTGAAGTGTTGTTTGAGGGTGGGGTGGGCGTCGAACATCGGGACCTCCTTGAGGGCAGCGCAGTCCCAGAGGCTAGCATAGGTGATCGTTCCCACGCTCTGCGTGGGAATGCCGCCTTGGACGCTCTGCGTCCGCTTTTGAAGGTCGTGACGCAGAGCGTCACAGGATGCATTCCCACGCAGAGCGTGGGAACGATCAACGGGTTACTGCGCAGTAGGGCCGACTTCACGCATCGGCTTGCCACGCACCGGCGCATCGCCTGCGACGTAGTAGTCGGCAGTGCTGCGCGGCAGTGGCTTGCGGCCACGGATCTTGTCGGCGATTTTCTCGGCGATCATGATCGTCGGCGCGTTGAGGTTGCCGGTGGTGATGATCGGCATGATCGACGCATCCACAACACGCAGCCCCTGCATGCCATGCACGCGGCCTTCGGCATCCACTACAGCCATCTCGTCGGTGCCCATTTTGCACGAGCAGGACGGGTGGAACGCAGTTTCGGCGTGCTCGCGGATGAACTTGTCCAACTGCTCATCGGTTTGCACGTCAATACCCGGGCTGATTTCACGGCCACGGTATTGGTCCAGTGCCGGCTGCTGCATGATTTCGCGGGTCAGGCGGATGCCGTCACGGAATTCCTGCCAGTCCTGCTCGGTGGCCATGTAGTTGAAGAGGATGCTCGGGTAGTCCCGAGGGTTCTTCGACTTCAATTGCACGCGGCCACGGCTCGGCGAACGCATGGAACCCATGTGCGCCTGGAAACCGTGCTCTTTCACACCGTTGCTGCCGTTGTAGTTAATCGCGACCGGCAGGAAGTGGTACTGGATGTTCGGCCAATCGAAGTCTTCACGGGTGCGGATAAAACCGCCCGCTTCGAACTGGTTGCTGGCGCCGATACCGGTGCCGTTGAACAGCCATTCGGCACCAATGGCCGGCTGGTTGTACCAGAGCAGCGATGGGTACAGCGACACTGGCTGAGTGCAGGCGTATTGCAGGTACAGCTCAAGGTGGTCCTGCAGGTTTTCGCCGACGCCGGGCAGGTCGTGGACCACCGGGATGTCGAGGCTTTCCAGCAGTTTGGCCGGGCCCACACCGGAGCGTTGCAGCAGTTGCGGCGAAGCGATTGCACCGCTGCACACCAGTACTTCTTTACGCGCACGGGCTTCAACACGTTCTTCAGCCGCGCCGATCAGGTAACGCACGCCTACGGCACGCTTGCCTTCAAACAATACTTTGTCGGTGAGGGCGTGGGTGACGATGGTCAGCGTCGAGCGCTTCTTGGCCGTGTCCAGGTAACCGCGTGCGGTGCTGGCGCGACGGCCTTTAGGCGTGACGGTACGGTCCATCGGGCCGAAGCCTTCTTGCTGGTAGCCGTTCAGGTCGTCGGTACGCGGGTAACCGGCCTGTACGCCGGCTTCAACCATCGCGTGGAACAGCGGGTTGTTGCCGGCTTTAGGCGTGGTCACGCTGACCGGGCCGTCGCCACCGTGGTAGTCGTTGGGGCCGATGTCGCGGGTTTCGGCTTTACGGAAGTACGGCAGGCAGTCGAGGTAGGTCCAGTTTTCCAGACCTGGCAGTTTTGCCCAGTTGTCGTAGTCCATGGCGTTGCCACGGATGTAGCACATGCCGTTGATCAGCGAAGAACCGCCCAGGCCCTTGCCGCGACCGCATTCCATCCGGCGGCCGTCCATGTGTGGCTCAGGGTCGGTTTCGTAGGCCCAGTTGTAGCGACGGCCTTGAAGCGGGAACGCCAGCGCGGCAGGCATTTGGGTACGGAAGTCAAAACGGTAGTCCGGGCCGCCGGCTTCCAGCAGCAGGACGGTGACGCCTTCGTCTTCGGTCAGACGGGTCGCCAGGGTGTTACCGGCGGAGCCGGCACCCACAATGATGTAATCGTATTCTTGGGACATTGGATGCACCCTCTTTTGAGATGGTCAGGTCGGGCCTCATCGCAGGCAAGCCAGCTCCCACATTTTATTGGGTTAACACAGCACAAAATGTGGGAGCCGGGCTTGCCCGCGATGGCGGCCTCGCGGGCAGTACAGCGCTCGGATTTAGAACACCGAGGCGTAGTCGCCCAGCTCAACCTGTACCGATTTGATGCGGGTGAAGTTGTTCAGCGAGCTGATGCCGTTCTCACGGCCAACACCGGATTGCTTGTAACCACCGACCGGCATCTTGGCGTCGGATTCGCCCCAGGCGTTGATCCAGCAGATACCCGCTTCCAGCTGATGAATCACGCGGTGGGCGCGGTTCAGGTCCTTGGTCACAAGGCCAGCGGCCAGGCCGAAATCGGTGTCGTTGGCGCGGCGGATCACTTCTTCTTCGGTCTCGTAAGTGAGGATGCTCATCACTGGGCCGAAGATTTCTTCACGGACGATGGTCATTTCGTCGGTGCAGTCGGTGAACACAGTCGGGGCCACATAGGCGCCTTTGGCGAATTCGCCGTCGGTCAGGCGGTCGCCGCCGCACAGGACGCGGGCGCCTTCTTCCTTGCCTTTGGCGATGTAGCCGAGCACGCTTTCCATGTGGGCGAAGCTGACCAGCGGGCCGAAGTTGGTGTTTTCGTCTTGTGGGTTGCCAACACGAATGCGCGCAACACGCTCAACGATCTTGGCTTCGAACGCCGCTTGCAGGTGTTTCGGCACGAACACGCGAGTGCCGTTGGTGCAGACCTGACCGGAGCTGTAGAAGTTGGCCATCATGGCGATGTCGGCGGCGCGATCCAGGTCGGCATCTTCGAACACGATCAGCGGCGACTTGCCGCCCAGTTCCATGGTCACTTCTTTGAGCGAGGAGCTCGAAGCGCTTGCCATAACTTTTTTGCCGGTGTCGGTGCCGCCGGTGAACGAGACTTTCTCGATGCGCGGGTGCTCGGTCAGCCAGGTGCCGACTTCACGGCCGCTGCCGGTCAACACGTTGAACACGCCTGCCGGAACGCCGGCTTCGGTGTAGATCTCGGCCAGTTTCAGGGTGGTCAGCGAAGTGACTTCGCTTGGCTTGAAGATCATCGCGTTACCCGCCGCCAGGGCCGGTGCGGATTTCCACAGGGCGATCTGGATCGGGTAGTTCCACGCGCCGATACCGGCTACTACGCCCAGCGGCTCGCGGCGGGTGTAGACGAACGAAGTGTCGCGCAACGGGATCTGCTCGCCTTCGATGGCTGGCACCAGGCCTGCGTAGTATTCCAGCACGTCGGCGCCGGTGACGATGTCGACGTATTGGGTTTCGGAGAAGGCTTTACCGGTGTCCAGGGTTTCCAGGGCGGCCAGCTCATCGTTGCGCTCGCGCAGGATGTCGACGGCACGGCGCAGGATGCGCGAACGCTCCATGGCGGTCATGGCAGCCCAGATTTTCTGGCCTTTTTCGGCGCTGACCACGGCGCGTTCCACGTCTTCCTTGGTGGCGCGTTGCACTTGGGCGAGAACTTCACCGTTAGCCGGGTTGATGGCTTCGAAGGTGGCATCGCTGCCAGCGTCGCTGTAGCCGCCGTCAATGTAGAGTTTTTGCAGTTCGAAACGGGCCATAAAGTCCTCGCAAGTGCATAAGTGGTTGGCGTTACCTGCCGCCAGTGGGCCATGGGGTTGTGGCAACACTGAGCGGCAGACGTTCAGGGGTTGAGCGTTTATGTGTGCTCTAACTCACCTGCTTGGCCAATTGGAAATCCATGTATTCGTAAGCGATCCGTTGCGCCTGCTCCGTGTCGAAAGCGTCTCCCGACAGGGCGCCGCGCAACCACAAACCGTCGATCAGGGCCGCCAGGCCTCTGGCTGCTTTGCGTGCGTGCGGCAGCGGTAGCACTCGGCGGAACTGGCAGCACAGGTTGGAATACAGACGTTGATCGTTGATCCGCTGCAACCTGTGCAATGACGGGTGGTGCATGCTGGTGGCCCAGAAGGCCAGCCAGGTTTTCATTGCCGGTCCGTTGACCTGGCTGGCGTCGAAGTTGCCCTCGATGATCACCCGAAGGTGCGCCCGTGGGCTGTCGTCCTTCAGCGCAAGCCTGCGTTCGTGGACGTTCTCGATCAGCACATTCATCAAGTACCGCATCGTTGCGGCGATCAGGCCGTTCTTGTCCTGAAAGTAGTGACTGATGATGCCGTTCGAGACGCCGGCCAAACGGGCGATCAGCGCAATGCTGGCATCTCCCATTCCAACCTGATCGATGGCCGTCAAGGTGGCTTCGATCAACTGCTGGCGGCGTATGGGTTGCATACCGACCTTGGGCATGTAGCACCTCTCCTTAGGCCTGCCGTTGGGCGTTAAACGTCCGTCGGCTTGATGGCCAGTCTATTTTGTTTTGATTGAACGTTCAATCAACAAAGAATAAGATCTGCGACAAATGGTCGCTGCCTACAGATTTTTCCTACCTGTGAGCAACGTCCTCTGACACCTGCAAAAACCCTTGAAACAGGCCGTATCAGGGCCTGGCCACTGCCTAGGCGCGGCTCAAGAATTTTCGGGGTGTCTTTATAACACCCGTCCGTCGACTGCCGAAAAATCGATGTCCCGGGATAACCGTTGCCTTGTGTTTCTCTCTCGCACTGCCCGGAGCATCTGCGCCATGAGTTCTGCCTCTCTTATAAAGACCCCGCCGGAAAAGGTCAGGGTCAACGGTTGGGTGTTTTACACCTCCACCGCGCTCATTCTGTTGTTGACCGCCATTCTGATCATCGCCCCGCAGGAGGCCGGGCGCATGCTCGGCGTAGCCCAGGCGTGGCTGTCGAAAAGCTTCGGTTGGTACTACATGGTGGTCATCGCGGCCTACCTGGTGTTTGTGGTCGGCCTGGCGTTTTCGTCCTACGGTAAATTGAAACTGGGCAGCAAGGACGACACCCCGGACTTCAGCTACGGCGCCTGGGCCGGCATGTTGTTCTCGTCGGGCATCGGCATCTCGCTGCTGTATTTCGGGGCTTCCGAGCCGTTGGATCACTACTTCAACCCGCCCGAAGGCGCCGCCGCCAGCAATGGCGCAGCCCGCCAGGCGTTGCAGTTGACGTTCCTGCACTGGGGCCTGCACGGCTGGGCGATTTATGCGCTGGTCGGCCTGGCCGTGGCGTACTTCGCGTACCGTCATAACCAGCCGTTGGCCTTGCGTTCGGCGCTGTACCCGCTGGTGGGCGAGCGTTGGGTCAAAGGCGCGGCCGGCCACGCGGTGGACGGCTTCGGCATGTTCGTGACCCTGCTGGGCCTGGTGACGAACCTGGGGATTGGTTCGATGCAAGTGTCGTCGGGGCTTGAAAACCTGTTCGGCATGCAGCACAGCAACACCAACCTGCTGATCGTGATCATTGTGATGAGCACCGTGGCGACCATCGCTGCCGTGTCGGGTGTGGAAAACGGCATTCGCCGCCTGTCCAACCTCAACATTGTGCTGTTCAGTGGCTTGCTGATCTTTGTGCTGTTGTTTGGCCCGACCTTGCACCTGCTCAATGGCCTGGTGCAGAACACCGGTGACTACCTCAACGGTATCGTGCTGAAAACCTTCGACCTGTATGTGTACGAAGGCGACGCCGACAAGACCGAGCGCTGGATGGGCCTGTGGACCCTGTTCTACTGGGCCTGGTGGATTTCCTGGGCGCCATTTGTAGGCATGTTCATCGCGCGTATTTCCCGTGGTCGTACGGTGCGTGAGCTGGTGGCCGGCGTGCTGCTGATCCCGCTGGGCTTCACTCTGGCGTGGTTGTCGATCTTCGGTAACTCGGCGTTGGACCTGGTGCTGAACCACGGCGCAGTGGAGTTGGGCAAGACGGCGCTGGAGCAACCGTCGATGGCCATCTACCAACTGCTTGAGCATTACCCTGCGTCGAATATCGTGATCGGCGTGTCGATCTTCGTGGGCTTTGTGCTGTTCCTGACCCCGGCGGATTCCGGCGCGGTGATGATGGCCAACCTTTCGTGCAAGGGCGGCAATGTGGATGAAGATGCGCCGCACTGGCTGCGGATCTTCTGGTCGGCGGTGATCACCCTGGTGACCATCGGCCTGCTGTTTGCGGGTAACTTCGAAGCCATGCAAACCATGGTGGTGCTGGCGGGGCTGCCGTTCTCGGTGGTGCTGATTTTCTTTATGTTCGGTTTGCACAAGGCGATGCGCCAGGATGTGGCCATCGAACAGGAGCAAGCGCAATTGGCCGAGCGCGGCCGTCGTGGTTTCAGCGAACGTTTGACTGCGCTGGACCTGCAACCGAGCCAGGGCACCGTGCAGCGCTTTATGGACAAACACGTTACGCCGGCGTTGGAAGAAGCGGCGAGTGCGCTGCGTGACCAAGGGCTGGAAGTGCAGACCTTGTTGGGTAAATCCAAGCGCTGCATCGGTGTGCGCATCGAGATGGAAGAGGGCAACCCGTTTGTCTATGAAGTGAGCCTGGATGCTTACTCCTCGGCACCGAGCGACCTGCCCGAAGAAGAGCGCACCCGTTACTACCGGGCCGAGGTCTACCTGCACAACGGACCTCAGGAATATGACCTGATGGGCTTCGCCCAGGAACAGATCACCCGGGACGTGCTCGATCAGTTTGAAAGCCATCGGCAGCTCCTTGGCCGTGTCTATAGCTGATAGTTGAGCCGAGCGGCGCCGTCACTGGCGCCGCTGTTCCAGGCTTGGAATGAGGTCAAATGTGGGAGCTGGCTTGCCTGCGATAGCGGTGGTGAATTCACTAAAGCTATCGCAGGCAAGCCAGCTCCCACATTGACCCAGTTTCTTCAGTTGGTTTTGCGGTACCGACTAGCCCAGGTTCTTGCCCAGCAGGGCATGGTACAGCTCGCTATCCCCCAGAATCCCCACCACCTGGTTGTTGTTATGCAACACCAGCTTGTTCCCCGTGTGATACCGGATCTGCAACGCATCGCGCATGCCGATATTGGAATCCACCAGCGTCGGTACCCGGCCCAAACCTTCCACCGGTTGCCCCGGCGCCCAGTTCTGCAGGTTCAACGGCGTGCCGTTCTGGCGTGCGCCCTTGATCACATTGCCTTCGGCCAGGTCCAGCCACGAATCGCCGCCCGGGTCCAGGCTGATGGAGCCGTTGACGTGGGTGCAGTTCTCTACGGTACGCATCAGGCTGCGCCCGCACAGCACGTTCAGCGGGTTGGTATGGGCGACGAAGGTGCGCACATAGTCGTCCGCCGGGTTCAGCACAATCTCTTCCGGCACGCTGTACTGGATGATCTTGCCGTCTTTCATGATCGCGATGCGGCTGCCGAGTTTCAGCGCCTCATCCAGGTCGTGGCTCACGAACACGATGGTCTTGCTCAGCTTGCGTTGCAGTTCCAGCAGTTCATCTTGCAGGCCTTGGCGGATCAGCGGGTCGAGGGCCGAGAAGGGTTCGTCCATCAGCAGGATATCGGCATCCATCGCCAAGGCGCGGGCCAGGCCGACGCGCTGCTGCATGCCGCCGGACAGCTCGTCGGGCTTCTTGTTACGCCACTGGGCCAGGCCCACCAGTTCGAGTTTTTCATCCACCAGCGCGCGCCGTTCTTTCTCCGGGCGGCCCTGCATCTCAAGGCCAAAGCTGATGTTCTCGCGCACCGTCAGCCACGGCATCAACGCGAACTTCTGGAACACCATGGCGATGCGCTTGGTGCGCATCATTTTCAGCTCGGCGGGCGTGCAGGACGCAATGTCGATCTGGCGGCCTTCGTGCTCCACAAACAGCTGGCCGCGGCTTACGGTGTTGAGGCCGTTGATGCAGCGCAGCAGGCTCGACTTGCCGGAGCCGGACAGGCCCATCAGCACGCAGATCTCGCCCTTCTCAATGTCCAGGCTGGCTTTTTCAACGCCGACGATCTGCCCGGTCTTTTTCAGGATCTCGTTACGGCTCATGCCCTGGTCCAGCAGCTTGAGCGCTTCGCGTGGGTCTTTGGAGAAGATCACGTCGACATTGTCGAATCGGATAATGCTCATGCATCACCCCCTACTTTAGCGTCGGGTTGTTTGCAGATGCGGTCGAGCATGATGGCCAGCAATACGATTGCCAGGCCGGCTTCAAAGCCCAGGGCAATGTCGGCGGTGTTGAGTGCGTTGACCACCGGCTTGCCGAGGCCGTCGGCGCCCACCAGGGCCGCGATCACCACCATCGACAACGACAGCATGATGCATTGGGTAATGCCGGCGGCAATGCTCGGCATGGCGTGGGGCAGTTCAATGCGTGAGAGCAACTGACGGCGCGAGCAGCCAAAGGCCTTGCCGGCGTCCATCAACTCTTGCGGTACATCGCGGATACCCAGGTAGGTCAGGCGGATAGGCGCGGCAATCGCGAACACCACCGTGGAGATCAAGCCAGGCACCACACCCAGCCCGAAGAGGGTCAGGGTAGGGATGAGGTAGACGAAGGTCGGTACGGTCTGCATCAGATCGAGCACCGGCCGCATCATGGTGTAGAACAGCGGTTTGTGTGCGGCAACAATGCCCAGCGGCACACCGATGACCACGCAGACCAGGGTGGCGAACAACACCTGCGCGAGGGTTTCCATGGTTTCCTGCCAGTACCCCAGGTTGAGGATCAGCAGGAAGGAGGCGATGACAAAAACGGTCAGGCCCCATTTACGTTGAATAAAGTGAGCCAGCAGCGCAATCAGACCGATCAATGCCAGCGGATTGAACCAGGTCAGCGCGAACGTCACGCCGTGGATCATCGTTTCCAGGGTCGATGCGATGGCGTCGAAGTAGTTGGCACCATGTTTGGTCAACCATTCGACGAAGGCAGCGATGTACTGGCCTAGTGGGATTTTCTGTTCAGTCAGCATGGTAGTGAATGTCCACATGCGAAGGGGAAAACATCCCGGGGCAGCGCACCGCCCCGGGGTCAGCACTTACTTGGCGAGGTATTCCTTGACGGCCTCCAGACCGGGTTTGCCATCAACCGTGGTCACACCGGCGAGCCAGGTGTCGAGCACTTGCGGGTTCTTCTTCAGCCAGGCTTTGGCTGCGGCGTCGGGCTTCATCTTGTCGTCGAGGACGTTACCCATCAGGGTGCTTTCCATGTTCAAGGTGAACGACAGGTTTTTCAGCAACTGGCCGACGTTGCTGCATTCCTGGGTGTAGCCCTTGCGAACGTTGGTGTAGATGGTGGCCTGGCCGTAGTTGGGGCCGAACGAGTCGTCTCCGCCGGTCAGGTACTTCATCTTGAAGCGGGTGTTCATCGGGTGCGGTTCCCAGCCCAGGAACACGATGGCCTGGTCACGCTTGGAGGCGCGTTCCACCTGCGAGAGCATCCCGGCTTCGCTGGACTCAACCACTTTGAAACCCGCGGTTTTCAGGCCGAAGGCGTCTTTGTCGATGAGGGTCTGGATAGTGCGGTTGCCGTCGTTACCCGGCTCGATGCCGTAGATCTTGCCGCCCAGCTCATCCTTGAATTTGGCGATGTCGGCGAAGTCTTTGAGGCCCTTGTTGTACAGCGCCTCCGGGACCGCCAGGGTGTACTTGGCGTTTTCCAGGTTGGCACGCACGGTTTCCACGGTGCCGGCATCACGGTATTGCTTGATGTCGTTTTCCATGGTCGGCATCCAGTTGCCGAGGAAGATGTCCATGTTCTTGCCGTCGGCCAGGGACTTGTAGGTCACCGGTACCGAAATCATCGTGGTGCGCGGTTTATAGCCAAGGCCCTTGAGGACTTCGCTGGTGGTCGCGGTGGTGACAGTGATGTCGGTCCAGCCGACATCGGAGAAGTTAACGGTCTTGCACTGTTCCGGTTCTGCAGCGTGTGCCAGGACTGGCAGACTCAGCATGGCGGCCAACAACAACGAGGGTGAACCTTTCATCGGGGTAGACTCCTGTGTCTTTTCTGGCGGCATTCGCCGCGCTTTATAAGTGTTGCGGTTGGGGCGTGCATCGAGGCGACGGCACGGTGCCTTGCAAACGAGTCGAGACTGATCATGTACCAGTGAAAATCTGACGCCTACAGGGGGCGTCGTATCCAGTACAGGGATGGTCGTATCCAGTGTCGGTGACGTCGCTTACAGATTTTTCCAATGGCAAAACCGCAGTTTTTACCGATCTGAACCGCTAAAAACGGCCAAAATGCCCGATCGCACGAGAGCGGCGTTGTTGAGCATGGTTACGTCGGTGTGAGACGCCGTGAAGGCAAGCAAAAGCTTGATGATGCCGCCATCTGGGCGATCTGAGCGTAGCACCTCGTTCAAGCCTGGCCGTGCTTATCGAGGAGTTCTACCGCAATGGCTATCAGTGTTTTCGACCTGTTCAAGATCGGCATCGGGCCTTCTAGTTCTCACACCGTCGGCCCCATGCGCGCCGCAGCGTTGTTCGTTCAGCACTTGCGTGAACGTGGAGTGTTGGAACAAGTACGTCGCGTTGAAGTTCAGCTATATGGCTCGTTGTCGGCCACCGGCATCGGCCATGGCAGCGACACGGCGACCATCATGGGCCTGATGGGCGAGTGGCCGGACGCAATCGACCCGGCGCAAATCGGCCTGCGTATTCACACCCTGCGCGAGACCGACACGCTCTTGCTCGACGGCCGCCTGCCGGTGCCCTTCGTCTGGGCACGCGACATGCGCCTGCTCGACGAAAACCTGCCGTTCCACCCCAACGCCATGACCCTGGTGGTGTTCGATGATGACGGCGAGCTGCACCGCGGCACCTACTATTCAGTCGGTGGTGGTTTTGTGGTGGACGAGGCCCAGGCGCAGAGCGGCGTGGCCGATATGGACCGTACCGAACTGCCGTATGATTTTTCCAGTGCTGTGGAGCTGTTGCAGTTGTGCAAGACCCACAACCTGCGCGTCGCCGAACTAATGTTGGCCAACGAAAAAACCTGGCGCAGCGAAGACGAAATCCGCAGTGGCCTGATGAAGCTCTGGCGCGCCATGCAAGACTGCGTGGAGCAGGGCCTCAAGCACGAAGGCATCCTGCCCGGTGGCCTGAATGTGCGTCGCCGCGCCGCCAAGTTGCACCGCAGTTTGCAGGAGCTGGGCAAACCGAACGTGATTGGCTCGACCTTGAGCGCCATGGAGTGGGTCAACCTCTTCGCCCTGGCGGTCAATGAAGAAAACGCCGCCGGTGGGCGCATGGTCACCGCCCCCACCAATGGCGCGGCGGGGATTATTCCTGCGGTGCTGCACTACTTTATGAAGTTCAGCGAAGAAGTCACCGAAGCCAACGTGGTCGACTATTTGCTGAGCGCTGCGGCCGTCGGGATTCTGTGCAAGAAAAACGCCTCGATTTCCGGCGCCGAAGTCGGCTGCCAGGGTGAAGTCGGTTCAGCCTGTGCCATGGCCGCTGCGGGACTTGCCGAGATCCTCGGCGCCACGCCGGAGCAACTGTGCAACGCCGCCGAAATTGGCCTGGAACATAACCTCGGCCTGACCTGCGACCCGGTCGGCGGGCTGGTGCAAGTGCCGTGCATCGAGCGCAACGCGATTGCGGCGGTGAAGGCGATCAACGCCGCGCAGATGGCGCTGCGCGGTGATGGTCAGCACTTTATTTCCCTTGACCGGGTGATCCGCACCATGCGCGATACCGGCGCGGATATGCATGACAAGTACAAAGAGACTTCGCGGGGTGGTTTGGCCGTCAGCGCAGTAGAGTGTTGATTCACTAATGCCGCCATCGCAGGCAAGCCAGCGCCCACATTTGGAATGCATTCTCCTGTGGGAGCTGGCTTGCCTGCGATAGCGGTAGTTGCAGCACCACTGCTCATAAAGTGAACACCCGAACCCAAAAGCGCCACCTTTTAGCGCGTCGCAAATAGATAAGTAGCTTGCGAACGATTCCGTGCCTCACCACTCGTCACCCGTGCGTGCGGTGACAGACTTTTCCCACGCCCGCAAAGCGCCTTCCCACAAGTGCTACCGATCTGCTCACACCCCAGAGCAGGGCCGGTCTGACGTCCATTTCTGGCCATATTCCGCACTCCCCGCGCGGGCTTATATAGACGCGTCATCAGGTCGTTTTTAGGAGTTATTGGATGGCCATTCAATTTTAGGCATGGCATTTGCTCTACCCATTCAAAGCCTCGCTCCTTGCTGGAGACGAACGCAATAACAAGAGCCTCGCCTGAGGCCATCACCCGCTTTGTGTGAGGAGATACCGCGATGACGTCGTTCAACTCCGGGGCCCAACCCCAGAACCGTGCGCCTCAATCCATCGGCTTTTTGCTGCTGGACAATTTCACGCTGATTTCCCTGGCTTCGGCAGTGGAACCGCTGCGCATGGCCAACCAGCTGTCCGGCCGCGAGCTGTATCGCTGGACAACCCTGAGTGTCGACGGCAACCAAGTGTGGGCCAGCGACGGTCTGCAAATCACCCCCGATGCCTCCATGCATAAAGCCCCGGCCCTGGACACTGTGATTGTGTGCGGGGGCGTGGGAATCCAGCGTACCGTTACCCGTGAGCACGTGTCGTGGCTGCAAAGCCAGGCGCGCCAGTCGCGTCGCCTCGGCGCCGTGTGCACTGGCAGTTGGGCCCTGGCCTGCGCCGGTTTGCTCGACGGTTTCGATTGCAGCGTGCACTGGGAATGCCTGGCGTCGATGCAGGAAGCCTTCCCGCGCGTGGCCATGAGCACGCGCCTGTTCACCCTCGACCGTAACCGCTTTACCAGCTCGGGCGGCACCGCGCCGCTGGACATGATGCTGCACCTGATCAGCCGCGACCACGGCCGTGAATTGTCGGCGGCCATCTCCGAGATGTTTGTGTACGAGCGCATCCGCAATGAACAGGATCACCAGCGCGTGCCGCTCAAGCACATGCTCGGCACCAACCAGCCGAAACTGCAGGAAATCGTCGCGCTGATGGAAGCCAACCTTGAAGAGCCGATCGACCTGGACGAACTGGCGGTGTACGTCGCCGTGTCGCGCCGCCAACTGGAGCGGTTGTTCCAGAAATACCTGCACTGCTCGCCATCGCGCTACTACCTCAAATTGCGCCTGATTCGCGCGCGGCAGTTGCTCAAGCAAACGCCGATGTCGATCATCGAAGTAGCGTCGGTGTGCGGGTTTGTGTCCACGCCGCACTTCTCCAAGTGCTACCGCGAATACTTTGGCATTCCGCCACGCGATGAGCGCGTAGGTTCCAACACGACCCAGCAAGTGGCGATGATGCCGATTCCGCAGGCGTTGGTGCTGTCACCGTTGTCGGGGCCGATGTCGGCGTTGAGCCAGGCGCGTAATGAGTCGACGTTTGCCAGTGTAAGGCTTTAGACCGAGGTGGCTTTATCGCAGCGATGCGGCGACCCGACAAGCCAGCTCCCACATTTGAATTGTGAACCCAGTCAAATGTGGGAGCTGGCTTGCCTGCGATAGCGGTCTATCAGGCGCCCGAGCTCTGCTTGAACTGCACCAAAGCCGGCAACAACTGCTTGTCGATCGCCTGGCGCACCGCCGGCAAAATCGTCGCGCTGCCGGTGTACATCTGCTCCACCATGCCCTTGAGTGCCTTGGCCCGTGCGGCACTCAAACCGCGCACCGCACACTCGCAAGCCTGCTCGGCGCTGGCGCCGCTGGATACCTCGAAACCCAGCGAGCGCAGCTGGCTCAGCAGGTCATCCTGGTCAATCAAGTCCGCGTGCATCATGACGTTTATCCTGGTGTAGGGAACGGGATTGAATGGGATTCTGGTAGGCCCTCGGCCGGTCGGCAAGGGCAGAATCGGCGAATGGCTCAGATGGCTATGAACAGGTCGTTTTCGGGTCATTTACCGACACCAACAATAGGCACACTGGAGGCCAGGCACGCACCTTGAAGGTTTGGTCACCCTCGGGATGTCACGCTCACACCAAGCACTCTGCCCCGATCCAGTCACGGCTGGCCCGGGGCTTTTTTTTGCCGGGGTTTGTGGGAGCTGGCTTGCCTGCGATGGCCGCACCCCGGTCTACCTCTGCAACACCAATATCCGGGACAACAACTCATCCCGATCAATGTAACAACCCTGAAAATGCCGCGCCCCCGAAGCCGGATCAAACGCATTGCGCGCATGCAAGGTGCGGCGGTTATCAAAGCACCACAACTCACCCGGATTCAGGCGTTTGACCAGTCGAAAACGGTCTTCCCGCGTCATCGCAATAAAACGCCGATACGCCCGGTACAACAACGGCATCTGCTCCACGCTTGCCTCAAACGGCCCGCGCAAAAAGTTGGCCATGCGGATCTCCGCCACATCGCCCAAGGCATCCAGCGCAATGATCGGGGCCAGGCGGCGGTAGTCGCTGTGCCGGTCTTTATTGCGAAACTCCACCGGGATTTCACACAGGGCGCGAAACGCCTCGGGGTCTTCGCTGCGCAGCGCATGGGCGATCGCAAACCCATCGACAAAAATGCTCTCGCCGCCGGTAGCTTCGTTCACCAGGCAATGCAGAAACTGCAGCCCCGGCTGCAACTCCCGCGTCGGCAAATCGCTGTGCAGCGGCAGGTTGAAAGCGGTGTAAGCATTGCTGTCGGCATCGGCCTTGGACTGCACGTTGAACAGCACGCCGAAGTTGCTCTCGCGGATAAACGAAATACGCTTGGCGATCAGTGCCAGCGAGCCTGGTTCGGTGGGCACGCCACGGATTTGCGTAAGGCCGCCGTCACGCAAGGCCAGCAGCCATTGCAACAGGGCGTTGGGGTCTTCCATCACCGCTGAGTATTCAAATATGGGCAGTTCGAAGGTGCTGCCCCACAGTTGCGACTGGGGTTTGGCAGCGCGGCGTTCGGCGCGTGATTGATCGTCATAGGCATGGGCGCGCAACCAGCCTGGATCGTACTGGCTGCGATGGCCGCCGTACCATTCCACGCACAGAAAACCTTGATCGATGCGCGCGCTGACTGCGCGCAGATGCTCGTCCACATCGACAATTTCCAGCACCTGCTCGCGGGTCACGCTGTACACGCATTGGGCACAGGGGCAGTTGTCCCGCAGCCACTGATGATGGAACGGGCTGACCCGCCCATCGGCCCACTGCACGCGAATCTGGTTGTCCAGTACCTGCGCCTCGGCAAGGTCGCAGATCTTCGGGTAAGTACGGAAATCGGCAACAGCGGCGGCGGTTTGCATGGTGATTCCTTATTGTTTTTTGGGTGGTAATCCGATCACTCGGCCCAGCAAGGCAGGGCGCGGCAGATCGGCCTGTTCGGCACTGATGGTTGCCAGTTTCTCCAGCGTGGCCTCGGTAAACGGCGCTGAATGCGGCCCCGCCAGATCGACGTGCAGCAGCATCTGCTCGTTGCCGGCCAACTCCTTCGCGTCGCCCACAAGGTGCAGGCTGTGATAGAGGTGCAACCGCTTGGCGTCGTGGGCGATCAGTTGGGTGTGCACCTCCACCTCGGCGCCGAGTTTTACTTCGTGCAGGTAGTTCAGGTGCAGTTCCAGGGTGAACAGCGAGTGGCCGCTGGCTTCGCGGTTTTCGCTGTCCAGCCCGAGGGTGTCCATCAGCGCGTCCGTGGCGTAGCTGAAGATCAGCAGGTAAAACGCATCACGCAGGTGGCCGTTGTAATCCACCCAGTCGGGCTGGATGTGGGTGGTGTAGGTGGTCAGTGCAGGCATCACATATATTCCAGAATGTATGCAGTCAAAATGTGGGAGCTGGCTTGCCTGCGATGGCGATGGTGAATTTTGCATCGCTATCGCAGGCAAGCCAGCTCCCACACAGATCAACAGCGGTTATTCAGCGAAGCTCATGCCGTGTTTGGCTTTGGTGGTTTTCACCGCTTCCAATACCGCCAGCAAGCAATCATCACGATAGCGCTCCAGCGCCGAAATGCTGTGCTTACCCAGCTGATCGCTGGTGCCGTCGACCACATCGTCAATCAACTTGTCGGTCAGCTCCGGCGCCGGTAAATACGTCCACGGCAACTGCAACGCCGGGCCGAACTGGGCCATGAAGTGGCGCATTCCGGCATCACCGCCCGCGAGGGTGTAAGTCAGGAATGTGCCCATGAACGACCAGCGCAAACCGGCGCCAAAACGGATCGCATCGTCGATCTCGCCCGTGGTTGCCACGCCATCATTGACCAGGTGCAGCGCCTCACGCCACAGCGCTTCGAGCAAGCGGTCAGCGATAAACCCCGGCACTTCCTTACGCACATGCAACGGGCGCATGCCGAGGGATTCATACACCTTGATCGCTGCCTGAATTGCCTGCGGCGCGGTGTTCTTTCCGCCCACCACTTCCACCAGCGGCAACAGGTAAACCGGGTTGAAGGGGTGACCGACCACGCAGCGTTCCGGGTGGGTGGAACCTTCGTAGAACTCGCTCGGCAACAGACCTGAAGTGCTCGAGCCAATCAGCGCATTCGGCTTGGCCGCTGCGCTGATCTTGCTGTGCAGTTCGAGTTTCAGCTCCAGGCGTTCCGGGGCGCTTTCCTGGATGAAGTCGGCGTCTTTTACGCATTCCTCAATGGTGGTTACAAAGCGCAGGCGATCCTGAGAGGCGCCCGGCGCCAGGCCTTGTTTCTCCAAGGCGCCCCAGGCGTTGGCAACACGTTTGCGCAGCGCTGCTTCAGCGCCAGGCGCCGGGTCCCAGGCCACTACATCCAGGCCGTGGGCCAGGGCGCGGGACACCCAGCCGCTGCCGATAACACCGCTGCCGAGGGCGGCGAAGGTTTTGATTTCGGTGATAAAGCTCATGTCGACAATCCCTGAATAATTCGGTGATCAAGGTGGGAGCTGGCTTGTCGAATCGTCGCACCGCTGCGATATCGGTGTATCAGTTGGTGCATTCGGTGCAGGTGTACCGCTATCGCGGGCAAGCCCGGCTCCCACAGGGTTTTGTGGTGTCTGAGTTAGCCGCGCTTGGTCAGGCCCATCTTGATTCGGCCCTCCGCCGGGGTCATAACCCGCGCGCCCAGGCGGCTGAGGATTTCACTCGCGCGTTCCACAAGCTGGCCATTGGTGGCGAGCACGCCTTTGTCCAGCCACAGGTTGTCTTCCAGGCCGACCCGCACGTTGCCGCCCAGCAGCACCGCTTGCGCCGCCATGGGCATTTGCATGCGGCCGATACCGAAGCCGGCCCACACGGCGTCGGCAGGCAGGTTGTCGACCATGGCTTTCATGGTGGTGGTGTCGGCCGGTGCGCCCCATGGGATGCCCAGGCACAGCTGGAACAGCGGGTTGTCGAGCAAACCTTCCTTGATCATCTGCTTGGCAAACCACAGGTGGCCGGTGTCGAAAATTTCCAACTCGGCCTTAACGCCCAGCTCTTGAATACGCTTGGCGCCCGCCCGCAGTTGCGCCGGGGTAGAGACGTAAATGGTGTCGCCATCGCCGAAGTTGAGCGTGCCGCAGTCCAGGGTGCAGATCTCCGGCAGCAACTCCTCAACATGGGCCAGGCGCGTCAGCGGGCCGACCAGGTCGGTGTTGGGGCCGAACTCCATCGGGTTCTCGCCGCCGCCGATTTCCAGGTCGCCGCCCATACCGGCGGTGAGGTTGACGATGATGTCGATGTCGGCCTCGCGGATGCGCTCCATCACTTCGCGATACAGCGCCACGTCGCGGCTGAACTTGCCGGTTTGCGGGTCGCGCACATGGCAGTGCACCACGGTGGCGCCGGCCTTGGCGGCTTCCACCGCGGCTGCGGCGATTTGTTTGGGAGTGACCGGCACGTGCGGGCTGCGGCTGGTCGTGTCGCCAGCACCGGTGAGTGCGCAGGTGATGATGACGTCGTGGTTCATGAGGCGGTTCCTTACAGGCGGGCGTAGTGATGCCGTTCGCAGCCAACAGCGACTGCGATACGGTGATGCGAAGCAGGTTATTTGCTGGTCAGTTGCAGGTTGGCCGCAGCCGGTTTGCCGTCGAAGGTGGTCACGCCTTCGAGCCAGCGCTGCTGGTCTTGCGGGTGGTCCTTGAGCCACTGCTTGGCCGACTCGAGGGCATCTTTGTGATCCAGCAACGGCTGCATCATTCGGCTCTCGTCGGCGGCGGTGAACGTCAGGTTGGTCAGCAGTTTGTGCACGTTGGGGCACTGCTCGGCGTAGGTCGGCGAAGTGACGCTCCACACCGTGGCCATGCCTTCGTTCGGGCCAAGGGCGTCGTCGCTGCCGGTGAGGTAAGTCATGGCGACGTTGACGTTCATCGGGTGCGGCGCCCAGCCGAAGAACACCACGGCCTCCTTGCGGCGCACGGCGCGGTCGACGGCGGCGAGCATCCCCGCTTCGCTGGACTCCACCAACTGGAACTTGCCGAGGCCGAACTGGTTCTTGGCGATCATCGCCTTGATCTGGGTATTGGCGCCCGAGCCTGGCTCGATGCCGTAGATCTTGCCGCCCAGTTCTTTTTCAAACTTGGCGATATCGGCGAAGGTTTTCAGGCCTTTATCCGCCAGATAAGTCGGCACCGCGAGGGTGGCGCGCGCATCTTCCAGGCTGGGTTTGTCGAGGACTTTGACTTGCTTGGCGTCCACAAACGGCGTGATGGTCTGGGTCATCAGCGGGTTCCAGTAGCCCAGGAACATATCCAGGCGCTGGTCGCGGATACCGGCGAAGATGATTTGCTGGGAAGCGCTGGTTTGTTTGGTCTTGTAGCCGAGGCCGTCGAGCAACACTTGGGTCATGGCGCTGGTGGCGATTACGTCGGTCCAGTTCACCACGCCCATGCGCACGTTCCGGCAAGACTCTGCGTCGGCCGCGAATACGCTGGTGCTTAAGATGGCGCTGGCGCTGAGTGCAAGCACGCAGCGGCTGATCAGTCGGTTCATGGTGGATCCCTCGGCAGGTCGTTATTGTGGGTGCCGGCGTCTTTGTGCGCCGTGGGATCAAGTTACGCAGCTTGAGGGGAGGCAAAGCGCACGGCGGCGACCAGCTCTTGCACTGCAGCGACCTGTGCTCTTGAATGGCCCGTTGAACTGGCGTATCACAGTGAGCACGCTGCCCGTCCTACGAGAGCGCCACCATGTCCCAGGATTTCTACTTTCTGCTGATGCCGGGTTTCTCGGCCATCGGCTTTATCTCCGCGCTGGAACCGCTGCGCGTGGCCAACCGCTTTCGCGGCGAGTTGTACCGTTGGCACGTGTTGAGTGCCGATGGCGGCGCGGTGTTGGCGAGCAATGGCATGTCGGTGAACGCCGACGCCGCATTGGAGCCGCTGAAAAAAGGCGCGACGCTGATGGTGGTCGCAGGCTTCGAACCCTTGAAGTTCACCACGCCCGCACTTGAACACTGGCTGCGCCGCCTCGACCTCGACGGCGTCACCCTCGGCGCCATCGACACCGGCGCCTGCGTGCTCGCCGAAGCAGGCTTGCTCGACGGCCACCGCTTGACCTTGCACTGGGAAGCCATCGACGCGTTCAAGGAATCTTATCCACAGCTCACCGTGACCCAGGAACTGTTCGAGATTGACCGCCGGCGCATCACCTGCGCCGGTGGCACCGCCTCCATCGACCTGATGCTCGACCTGATCGCCCAGGCCCACGGCCCGGACCTGGCCATCCAGGTGTCCGAGCAATTCGTACTCGGGCGCATCCGCCCGCGCAAAGACCACCAGCGCATGCAGATCGCCACGCGCTACGGCATCAACAACAAGAAGTTGGTGCAGGTGATCGGTGAAATGGAGCAACACACCGAGCCGCCGCTGAGCACCTTGGCGTTGGCCGATGCAATTAAAGTCACCCGGCGTCAGCTGGAACGGCTATTCCGCCTGCACCTGAACGACACGCCAAGTAACTTCTACCTCGGCCTGCGCCTGGAAAAAGCCCGGCAGTTGTTGCGCCAGAGCGACATGAGCGTGCTGGAAGTGAGCATTGCGTGCGGGTTTGAGTCGCCGTCGTACTTCACCCGCAGCTACAGGGCGCGGTTTGCCAAGTGCCCGAGAGAGGATCGGCGACGGGAGGTGGTTTGACCGGCAATTATAGTCAATTATACTCACGACTATAATTTATAGTGCTTCCAATAATTGAGTATAAAACCATGTCCAAGCACAGCGGCTTTGTGTTTCGCCGCCCGACGCTGGCTCGCAGCATTGCTGATGGCTTGGTGGGCGCCGGGATTCAGGATTTCACTTCAGGCCTGTTCCTCGCAGCACCTCGACGCACCGGCAAAAGCACCTTTTTGCGCGAAGACTTGATCCCGGAGTGCCAGTTGCGGGGTTGGCTGACGGTGTATGTCGATCTCTGGGCTGACAAAGAAAAAGACCCCGCGGAGTTGATTGCCAGCGCGATTGCTGCGGCGCTGGTGCCCTATGAAAAGGGCATTCGCAAGCTGGCCAAGAACATTGGAATCGAGAAACTAAGCTTCCTGCGTACCCTTTCCTGGGACTTCAGCAAGCCACAATTGCCGGTTGGCGCGACGCTGACCCAAGCCTTGGAGTTGCTCCACAGCGCAGCCGAAAAGCCCGTCGTGCTGGTGATTGATGAAGCGCAGCACGCACTGACCACCGAGCCTGGTATCAACGCGATGTTCGCGTTGAAAGCTGCCCGAGATCAGCTCAACCAGGGCCGTGACGAGGAGGGCAGTGGCTTGCGCCTGGTGTTCACCGGCTCCAATCGCGACAAGCTTGCGCATTTGGTCCTCGGTAAAAGCCAGCCATTCTTCGGCTCCAGCATTACCCCGTTCCCTTTGCTCGGCAAAGAGTTTACCCAGGCCTACACCCTGCACCTCAACGCGCATTTGGCCAAAACCAATCAGTTCAACGCGGCGGACATCGACGAAGCCTTTGAACTGGTCGGCCGGCGCCCGGAGATGCTGCGTACCATCATCGGCGAAGTGGCGCTGGAGTTGGGCGAGGCGAGCAACCTGGGCCAACTGCTGCACAGCCGCGCCGAACTGTTGCGTGCCGGCGTGTGGACCGAATTTGAAAGCGCGTGGAACAACCTCACCATTCCCCAGCGTGCTGTGTTGGAGGTGATGGTGGTGCGTTCGCAGAACAACGAGCCTTTTGCGCCGTTTACCGACAGTACACTCACGGCGGTCAGCAAGGCACTGGAGGACATGGGCAGCGACGTGGTGCCGGGCACCCAGACCATTCAGGCCTGTATCGATGCCTTGCGTGACAAAGAGCTAGTGTGGAAGTCGAGTCGCGGCGGGTATGCCCTGGAAGACAAATCCTTTGGCGATTGGCTGCTGCACATAAGCCGTACAGCGAATTCAAAGACACCATAAATCAAATGTGGGAGCTGGCTTGCCTGCGATAGCGGTAGATCAGGCAGTACAGCGTTATCTGACAAACCGCCATCGCAGGCAAGCCAGCTCCCACAGGGGATTGGTGGTGTGGCTTACTTTTTTACCAGCGCCGAACACGCCGCCTTGAAGGCCTCATGCTGATACTTGTTCAGCGTCGCCGGCAGGGCAAAATCGTACTTTTTGTTCTGCGCATTGATGGTCTGCGGCGACAGCAATGTCACCTCAACCCCGTCCAGCAACTGAAACACCCCTTCAATCTTGAACGTGGTCGGGCCACCGGCGAATTCGCCTTTCTTGCTGCGTTTTTTGATCGCGATGCGGGTGATGGCGTTTTCTTGCACAAACGCCTTCACCTGGGCGGCGAAGGCTTTGACGTTGGCTGCCTCATCGTCGTCATCGAGGGCGATTTTCTTGATGGCCAGCGCCACGTGGGTCAGCGCCTGGTTGTCCAGGGAGGCGACGGCGATGATGGCTTCGCTGCCTTTGATTTCGATGCCGCAGATAGTCATGGATAGCCTGGTTTCAGAGAAAAAGTGACGGGATTGTCGCTTATTCCTGCCCGATCGACTCCAAAAACTCCGACCGCTCATCACTCATTCGCGCCAGGCAGTCATTCTGTTGAATCGCGTAGTCCTTGCTGCCATTCACCGCCGGGAAGGTGTCCACCGCGCAATCGGCATCGCGCAGCTTTTCCCATTTCTGCTGGGCATCCTTCAGACGAGCGGTAATGTCGGCCAGTTGCGATTTGTTGCTGCCATAGGTCGAACCCATGCGTTCCAGCAAGCCCTGGTAGTTATCCTTGAGCAATTGCTCGGCGGTGGTTTTGTTATAGGTGGCGCATTCCAGGGTTTGTTTGTCGTTTTCGATGCCATCGCAGGGCGTGCTGTCGGTGTCTTCAGCGGCGTGTACGCCGGTTGCGATGAGTGCCAAAGCCAGGAAAATCGATTTCATTGCGCCGTCTCATATCAGGTGATGAGCAAATTCTGGCTCAAGCGTGGGACAAAGAACAGCCACCTGTCAGCTATGTCATGTAGGCCTTTGTCGCTGATTGACGCTTTCGGCAATTCCCCTGTCGTTTTTGCACCCGGCTCCGTCGGCCCCTGAGCATATGCTGGCCCCAAAGCGCCGGCAGACGATTCGGCGCATGAATCGCCAATAAGGGGACGCCTGATGAGCCCAGCCGAGTTGCACGCCGACAGCATCGTTATCGACGGTCTGATTATTGCCAAGTGGAACCGCGACCTGTTCGAAGACATGCGCAAAGGTGGCCTCACCGCCGCTAATTGCACGGTGTCGGTGTGGGAAGGCTTCCAGGCCACGATCAACAACATCGTTGCCAGCCAGACCCTGATCCGTGAAAACAGCGACCTGGTGATCCCGGTGAAAACTACCGCCGACATTCGCCGTGCAAAAGAGCAGGGCAAGACCGGCATCATCTTCGGCTTCCAGAACGCCCATGCGTTTGAGGACCAACTCGGCTACGTCGAGATCTTCAAGCAGCTCGGCGTGGGTGTGGTGCAGATGTGCTACAACACCCAGAACCTGGTCGGCACCGGTTGCTACGAGCGTGACGGCGGGCTGTCGGGCTTTGGTCGTGAGATCGTCGGTGAGATGAACCGTGTCGGCATCATGTGCGACCTGTCCCACGTCGGTTCCAAAACCAGCGAAGAAGTCATCCTCGAATCGAAAAAGCCAGTGTGCTACTCCCACTGCCTGCCGTCGGGCCTTAAAGAGCACCCGCGCAACAAGTCCGATGAAGAACTCAAGTTCATCGCCGACCATGGCGGTTTTGTCGGCGTGACCATGTTCGCGCCGTTCCTGGCCAAGGGCATCGATTCGACCATCGACGACTACGCCGAAGCCATCGAATACACCATGAACATCGTCGGCGAAGACGCCATTGGCATTGGCACCGACTTCACCCAGGGCCATGGCCAGGATTTCTTTGAAATGCTGACTCATGACAAAGGCTACGCCCGCCGTCTGACCAGCTTCGGCAAGATCATCAACCCGCTGGGCATCCGCACCGTGGGCGAGTTCCCCAACCTCACCGAGACCTTGCTCAAACGCGGCCACAGCGAGCGCGTGGTGCGCAAGATCATGGGCGAGAACTGGGTCAATGTCTTGAAAGACGTCTGGGGCGAATAAGCCACCGCATTTCTCCCCGACCGTTCGCGTCGGGGCATACCTGAGAATTTTCTGGAGTTAAGTTTCCATGGCCAAAATCGCCCCGCAATTGCCTATCGAAGTCGACAGCGAAACCGGTGTCTGGACCTCCGACGCCCTGCCGATGCTATATGTGCCACGGCATTTCTTCGTCAACAACCACATGGGCATCGAAGAAGTGCTGGGCAGCGATGCCTACGCCGAGATCCTCTACAAGGCCGGCTACAAATCCGCCTGGCACTGGTGTGAAAAAGAAGCTGAGTGCCACGGCCTGGAAGGCGTTGCGGTGTTCGAGCACTACATGAAGCGCCTGTCGCAACGCGGCTGGGGCCTGTTCAAGATCCAGGACATCGACCTCGACAAAGGCACCGCCAGCGTCAAGTTGGAACACTCGGCGTTTGTCTACGTGTACGGCAAGGTCGGGCGCAAAGTGGACTACATGTTCACCGGTTGGTTTGCCGGTGCCATGGACCAGATTCTGCAGGCGCGTGGCAGCAAGATTCGCACCGTAGCCGAGCAAGTTTACGGAGGCTCCGAAGAGGGCCATGACGACGGCCTGTTCACCGTCAAGCCGTTGTAAGTCGAGGAACCGTGCCATGGCTTTCGAAGCAATGTTTGCGCCGATCCAGATCGGCAAACTGACCATCCGCAACCGCGTGCTCAGTACCGCCCACGCCGAGGTGTATGCCACCGACGGCGGCATGACCACCGACCGCTATGTGAAGTACTACGAAGAGAAAGCCAAGGGCGGTATCGGCCTGGCGATCTGTGGCGGCTCCTCGGTGGTGGCCATCGACAGCCCGCAGGAATGGTGGAGTTCGGTGAACCTGTCCACCGACCGCATCATCCCGCACTTCCAGAACCTGGCCGATGCCATGCACAAGCATGGCGCCAAGATCATGATCCAGATTACCCACATGGGCCGTCGCTCGCGCTGGGACGGCTTTAACTGGCCAACCCTGATGTCGCCGTCCGGCGTGCGTGAGCCGGTGCACCGTGCTACCTGCAAGACCATCGAGCCGGAAGAAATCTGGCGCGTGATCGGCAACTACGCCAGCGCCGCCAAGCGCGCCAAGGCCGGTGGCCTGGATGGTGTGGAACTGTCCGCGGTGCACCAGCACATGATCGACCAGTTCTGGAGCCCACGGGTCAACAAGCGTACCGACGAATGGGGCGGCACTTTCGAGGGCCGCATGAAGTTCGGCCTGGAAGTACTCAAGGCCGTGCGCGCCGAGGTCGGTGACGACTTCTGCGTGGGCATGCGCCTGTGTGGCGACGAGTTCCACCCGGACGGCTTGTCCCATGAGGACATGAAGCAGATCGCCAAGTATTACGACGACACCGGCATGCTCGATTTTATCGGCGTGGTGGGCTCGGGTTGCGACACCCACAACACCCTGGCCAACGTGATCCCCAACATGAGCTACCCGCCGGAGCCGTTCCTGCACCTGGCGGCCGGTATCAAGGAAGTGGTCAAGGTTCCGGTGCTGCACGCGCAGAACATCAAGGACCCGAACCAGGCCACGCGCATTCTGGAAGGCGGCTATGTGGACATGGTCGGCATGACCCGTGCGCACATCGCCGACCCGCACCTGATCGCCAAGATCAAGATGGGCCAGATCGACCAGATCAAACAATGCGTCGGCGCCAACTACTGCATCGACCGCCAATACCAGGGCCTGGATGTGCTGTGCATCCAGAACGCCGCGACCTCCCGTGAATACATGGGCGTGCCGCACATCATCGAGAAATCCACCGGGGCCAAACGCAAAGTCGTGGTGGTCGGTGCCGGTCCGGCCGGGATGGAAGCGGCGCGGGTCGCGGCCGAACGTGGCCACGACGTGACCCTGTTCGAGAAGAAAGAGTTTATCGGCGGGCAAATCACCACCGCCTCCAAAGCCCCGCAGCGTGACCAGATTGCCGGTATCACCCGCTGGTTCCAGCTGGAGTTGGCGCGCTTGAAAGTCGACCTGCGCCTGGGCGTGGCGGCGGATGCCGAGACCATCCTGGACCTGCGGCCTGACATCGTGGTGCTGGCCGTCGGCGGGCATCCGTTTATCGAGCAGAACGAACATTGGGGCGCCGCTGAAGGCCTGGTGGTGAGCAGTTGGGACGTGCTCGACGGCAAAGTCGCGCCAGGCAAGAACGTGCTGGTGTACGACACCATCTGCGAGTTCACCGGCATGTCGGTGGCCGACTTCCTGGCCGACAAAGGCAGCCAGGTGGAAATCGTCACCGACGACATCAAGCCAGGCGTGGCGATTGGCGGTACGTCGTTCCCGACTTACTACCGCAGCATGTACCCCAAAGAAGTGATCATGACCGGCGACATGATGCTGGAAAAGGTTTACCGCGAGGGCGACAAGCTGGTGGCGGTGCTGGAGAACGAGTACACCGGCGCCAAGGAAGAACGCGTGGTTGACCAGGTGGTGGTCGAGAACGGCGTGCGCCCGGACGAAGCTATCTACTACGGGCTCAAGGAAGGTTCGCGCAACAAGGGCCAGATTGACGTCGAAGCCTTGTTCGCGATCAAGCCGCAGCCGTGCTTGAGCGAAGCGGGTGACGGCTACTTGCTGTTCCGCATTGGTGACTGTGTGGCGCAGCGTAATACCCACGCCGCTATCTATGACGCCCTGCG
This sequence comes from Pseudomonas sp. OE 28.3, assembly GCF_014268205.2. NCBI lineage: Bacteria > Pseudomonadati > Pseudomonadota > Gammaproteobacteria > Pseudomonadales > Pseudomonadaceae > Pseudomonas > Pseudomonas sp. OE 28.3. The sequence goes on along the minus strand of NZ_CP077082.1, from coordinate 6,258,817 downwards.
CTTGTGCAAGGATTTCTAGGCAACCACCGAACCACTGTGGGAACCGGTCAATGTGGGAGCCGGGCTTGCCCGCGATGCAGGCGACTCGGTCTTGAGTGACACCGAGGCGATGCCATCGCAGGCAAGCCAGCTCCCACCTTTATCCGGTTCCCATGCAAGACCTGTGTGGTCTTTGGGAGCTTCACCATGTTGAACACCTTGCTTCCTATTCTCTTGTTTGCAGCCATCGGCCTCGCCGCCCTAGGCGCCCTGCGCCGGGTGAACATGTGGCGCCGTGGGCGTGCTTCCAAGGTTGACTTGCTGGGCGGCCTGCTGGCCATGCCCAAGCGCTACATGGTCGACCTGCACCACGTGGTCGCCCGCGACAAATACATCGCCAACACCCACGTCGCCACAGCCCTGGGCTTTGTGCTGTCGGCGTTGCTGGCCATTTTGGTGCACGGTTTTGGCCTGCATAACCGTATCCTCGGCTATGCCTTGCTGCTGGCCTCGGTGCTGATGTTTGTCGGCGCCACCTTCGTCTATTTACGTCGGCGCAACCCGCCATCACGCCTGTCGAAAGGCCCGTGGATGCGCCTGCCGAAAAGCCTGATGGCGTTCTCGGTCAGCTTCTTCCTGGTGACCTTGCCGGTGGCCGGGATTCTGCCCGCCGACTTCGGCGGCTGGCTGCTCGCCGCGCTCTTGAGCCTGGGCGTGCTGTGGGGCGTAAGCGAAATGTTCTTCGGCATGACCTGGGGCGGGCCGATGAAGCACGCCTTCGCCGGTGCCCTGCACTTGGCCTGGCACCGCCGCGCCGAGCGTTTTGGTGGCGGCCGCTCTACAGGTTTGAAGCCGCTCGACCTCAGCGATAAAACCGCGCCATTGGGCGTGGAAAAACCCAAGGATTTCACCTGGAACCAACTGCTCGGCTTCGACGCCTGCGTGCAGTGCGGCAAGTGCGAAGCGGCGTGCCCGGCGTTCGCCGCCGGCCAGCCGCTGAACCCGAAAAAACTCATTCAGGACATGGTCGTCGGCCTGGCCGGTGGCACCGATGCCAAGTTCGCCGGCAGCCCTTATCCAGGTAAACCGATTGGCGAGCACGGCGGCAACCCGCACCAGCCGATCGTCAACGGCTTGGTTGATGCCGAAACCCTGTGGTCGTGCACCACCTGCCGCGCCTGCGTGGAAGAGTGCCCGATGATGATCGAGCACGTCGACGCCATCGTCGACATGCGCCGCCACCTCACCCTGGAAAAAGGTGCCACGCCGAACAAGGGCGCCGAAGTCCTGGAAAACCTGATCGCCACCGACAACCCCGGCGGCTTCGCACCGGGCGGTCGCCTCAACTGGGCAGCGGACCTGAACTTGCCGTTGCTCAGCGAAAAAGGCAGCAGCGACGTGCTGTTCTGGGTCGGCGACGGCGCTTTCGACATGCGCAACCAACGCACCTTGCGCGCCTTCGTCAAAGTGCTGAAAGCGGCCAAGGTCGATTTTGCAGTACTGGGCCTGGAGGAGCGCGACAGCGGTGACGTCGCTCGCCGCCTGGGTGATGAGGCCACGTTCCAATTGCTCGCCACACGCAACATCCAGACCCTGGCCAAGTACAGCTTCAAGCGTATCGTCACCTGCGACCCGCACAGCTTTCACGTGCTGAAAAACGAATACGGCGCCTTCAACGGTAATTATGTCGTGCAGCACCACAGCACTTTCATGGCCGAGCTGATCGGTGAAGGCGCGCTGAACCTGGGCCAGCACAAGGGCAACAGCGTGACCTACCACGACCCTTGTTACCTGGGCCGTTACAACGGCGAATACGAGGCGCCTCGCCAAGTGCTGCGGGCGTTGGGCATTGAGGTCAAGGAGATGCAACGCTCGGGTTTCCGTTCGCGCTGCTGCGGCGGCGGCGGCGGCGCGCCGATCACCGATATTCCCGGCAAGCAGCGGATCCCGGATATGCGCATGGATGACATCCGCGAAACCGGCGCCGAGCTGGTGGCCGTGGGTTGTCCACAATGCACGGCGATGCTTGAGGGCGTGGTCGAGCCACGACCCCTGATCAAGGACATCGCCGAACTGGTCGCCGACGCGTTGCTTGAAGACGCCGCACCTGGCAAGGCACCCATCAAGCGTCAACCTGCGGAGGTGCACTGATGAGCGACATTATCCGCCGCGACCCACGGGCCGAATGGATCGCCCGCAACCGCCTGCACCCGTTGCACGCCGCCATGCAGCCGCTGCAACACAGTTGGATGGGGCCGAACGGCGTCATCCGCAAAAATGTACATGGCGTGGGTTTTATCGGCCCCAACGGCATCAAGCGTATCGACCGCAGCGGCGCCCAGCAGGGCGGCGCGGCCAAGCGCACGGCGGCGGTGCAAGTGCAGTTGCCGTTGCACCAGGTGCCAGCGCCGGCGTTCTACATCAACGTGGTGCCGGACATGGTTGGTGGGCGCCTGAGCAGCCACGACCGCGATTTGCTCGGCCTTGCCCGGCAACTGGCCGGCAGCGACGGTGCAGTGCTGGCGGTGGTGTTTGGCGAGCACAAAGAAAGTGCTTTTGCCACGGCGGGCGTCGATCGCCTGCTGGTGCTGGAAGGCCACGAATTCGAGGGTTATTCACCGGAGCAACGCGTCCAGGGCCTGCGGGCTGTGGATAACCAGTTCAACCCGCGCCATTGGTTGCTGCCCGACAGCCGCAGTGGCGGCGGTGAATTGGGCCGGCGTTTTGCCGCGAGCCTCAAGGAGCGCCCGGCCACACGCGTCTGGCAGATCAAGGGCGAGGAGTGCATCGGTCGCGCCGGTGCGGGCCAGGAGGATTTGGCCCGGCCACTGCCGCGCCTGATTCTGGCAGCGGTGGAATGCGCCGAGCCGGTCAGCGAAACCCGTCACGAAGTCTTGCCCGTGGAGTTATCCACAGCCTTGGCGCGCAGCCTGCCGCGCATCGAGGATCTCGGCGCAGTGGCGGTGGACCCAGGGGCGATTCCGATGGCCGAGGCGGAGTTTATTTTCTCTGGCGGCAATGGCGTAAAAGATTGGGCACTGTTCCACCAGACCGCCGCCGCCTTGGGCGCCACCGAAGGTGCGTCACGGGTGGCAGTGGATGATGGCTTTATGGCGCGTGATCGTCAGGTCGGTGCCAGCGGTACTTGGGTGACGGCACGGGTGTATGTGGCTGTGGGTATTTCCGGGGCGATCCAGCACCTGCAAGGCATCGGTGCCTGCGACAAGGTGGTGGCAATCAACCTCGACCCTGGCTGCGACATGATCAAGCGTGCCGACTTGTCGGTGATCGGCGAAAGCGCCGCGATTCTGCAAGCCTTGATCGAGGCGGTGCAGGTGTACCGCAACGGCGCCAAGCGCGACGCAGCCTAGGGACATGACCATGACCACGAATGTAATCAGCCTGGTGTCAATCGGCGCCCACCCGACCTCCGGCCGCCCACGCCGTGCGGAGCAGGATGCACGCGCCGTCGAGCTGGGCCTGCAGCTGGCTGGGGATAAGTTGCAGGTGTTGCATGCCGGTGACGTTAACGAGCCGACGTTGCGCAGCTACCTGGGCATGGGCCTGCCGCAATTGCATGTGCTGGAACAACCGGCGGGCAGCGACGCCTTGCCGGTGCTCAGTGATTATCTGCGCGAGACTGGCGCCCACGTAGTGCTCACCGGCAGCCAGGCGGAAACCGGCGAAGGCTCAGGCATGTTGCCGTTTCTTTTGGCCGAGCAATTGGGTTGGCCATTGATAGTCGGGCTGGCGCAAGTGGAATCTATCGATGGCGGCATTGCCCATGTGCTGCAAGCCTTGCCGCGCGGGCAGCGGCGGCGCCTGAAGGTGCGCCTGCCGTTTCTGGCGACTGTGGATAACGCCGCGCCCAAACCACGGCAAAGCGCCTATGGCCCGGCGCAACGCGGTGAACTGGCGGCCCATGAGGTCGAAATCGAGACGGACGAGTTACTCGCAGACGCAGTGTTGCAACCGGCCAAGCCCCGGCCCAAGCGCCTCAAGGTGATTAAGGCCAAGAGCGGCGCGGACCGGATGAAGGCGGCGACCGCCAAGGCCAGCGGCGGCGGTGGGCAAGTGCTCAAAGGTCTTAGCCCCGAGGCGGGCGCGGAAGCGATTCTGAAGCTACTCATTGAAGAAGGCGTGGTGCGCTGATTACCTGTGGGAGCTGGCTTGTGTGGGAGCTGGCTTGCCTGCGATAGCATCACCTCGGTCTGACTGATGGACCGAGGTGCCTGTATCGCAGGCAAGCCAGCTCCCACAGAAAGCTCGCCCGCCACACTGTCTTTACGATGCATCGTTGGATTACCCACAATCCCTGTTGATCCGCCTGTGGATAACCTGTTCGCGGTTGTCCACACCCCCGGCTAATCAAGCCCTGCAGCCCTCTGTACGAAAAACAACCAGGCTAACTGACGGTTTTGCTTGGGTTTTTTCCTGGATAAGTTTGAAACCCTGCACAAACTTGCCCCCAAAGTCTGTTGGCGCTTCTGTGGATAAGATGTTCGCTACTGGCTGTGAGCCTTATAAATAAAGGCTTTCAGTGGTATGGTCAAAATATGATCAATTTGGCTTATTGGCTCGCTGAAACCCCTGGATGCCCCGATTTGTGAAGGTTTGACGCGGTTTTCCACAACGCCGGCGAAGTTGCCCCCAAAGTCTGTTGGTGCTTCTGTGGATAAGGTGTTCGCGTACTGCTGCAGGCCACGTATTAAGAGGCTTTCAAGGGGTTGATCAATAAGTGATCAGGTGTGGCTAAAACCGCACGACTTGAATAAGTCACGGATTTTCTTCAGTTAATTTAGAGGGCCGGGCACACTTGCCCACAATTGCTGTGGGTGGCTTTGTGGATAAGTTGTTGGGCGAAGGCTGGAGGGTAGATCGGCAAAGGGCTGTAAGGGGGGTGATCATTATTTGAACAGTGACCAATATACATGTGGGAGCAGGCAAGCCAGCTCCCACAGTTTGATCTTTGGTGTGTCAGCTATTCGTGCGCCGCTACACCCTTAAGGTAAGGCGCTGGCGCCGCGCCCAGGTTGTTCAACAAACGCTCGCTGTACCAATCGACAAAGTTCACCACACCAAACTCATAGGTCTTGGAGTACGGCCCTGGCTGGTACGCGGTGGAGTTGATCCCGCGCTGGTTTTCTTCGGCGAGGCGGCGGTCCTGGTCATTGGTGGCGTCCCAGACCTGGCGCATACGCTCCACGTCGTAGTCCACACCTTCGACGGCGTCCTTGTGCACGATCCACTTGGTGGTGACCATGGTTTCCTGGGCGCTGATCGGCCACACGGTGAACACAATGATGTGGTCGCCCATGCAGTGGTTCCACGAATGCGGCAGGTGCAGGATGCGCATCGAGCCCAGGTCCGGGTTCTTGATGCGGCCCATGAGCTTGGCGCAGCCTTGCTTGCCGTCCAGGGTCATCGACACGGTGCCTTTGAGCAACGGCATGCGTACGATGCGGTTGCGCAGGCCGAAGCTGGCGTGGGCGTAAGGGATCTTTTCGGCGTCCCACGCAGCGGCGGAGGCGGCAACGTGGTCCTTGAAGGCCTGGTCGGCACGCGGGTCGGTGACGTCGTCCCATTCCAGCAGGGTTTTCAGCAGTTCCGGGTGCGACGCGTTGCAGTGGTAGCACTCGCGGTTGTTTTCCAGCACCAGCTTCCAGTTGGCCTTTTCGAACAAGGTGGTTTGAATCGCCACCTTGGTGTTCTCCATGTCGTAGGGTTCCATGTAGTGGTTCAGCGTCGACAGGAAGTCATCGATGGCCGGCGGGTTTTCGGCCAGGCTGATGAAGATGTAGCCGCCAGCCGTTTTCACGTTCACAGGCTTCAGGCCGTACTGCTTCATGTCGAAGTCGGCGCCCATCTCGGTGCCGGCGAACAACAGGCGGCCGTCCAGTTCGTAGGTCCACTGGTGGTAGTGGCAAACGAGCTTGGCGACCTTGCCCTTGTCGCTGGTGCACAGGCGCGAGCCCCGGTGGCGGCACACGTTATGGAAGGCATGCACCACGCCGTCGGCACCACGGATCACGATGATCGGGTTCTTGCCGATTTGCAGGGTGATGTAGTTGCCCTTGGTGGGGATCTCGCAGGTCATGCCGGCGATCAACCACTCTTTCTGGAAGATCTCCTGCATGTCGATATCAAACAACCGCTCATCAGAGTAGAACGGCTGCGGCAGCGAAAAAGTGCGCTCGCGCTCTTGCAGCATTTGCGCGGTGGCCTTGCGTGCGGGTTCCAGCGGATCGCCCAAGCTTAAGGTTGCGGTGACGTCCATCGTGTGTGTCCTCATGGCCATTCTGTGTGGCCGGCGAAAGTGGCTGATCAGGTTTTGCAGCAAGGCGTAAAGAAAGCGTAGTTGTTGGCAGCGAGTGTGGGGCCGCCGATGCGCCGAACCTTGTCCATTAACGACATGGCCCACTCTGATCCCGACGCGCAAGCCCCGTGGTATGGGGGCTGGTCGCGATAAGTATGTGAATGTCGCAGATAGGTAAATGGGCGGTTCCGGCGTTACGCAGAATCGCCACCATAAAGCCGAGCATCGGCAGTGGAGAGCAAGCATGTCCAACAATTTCCTGAACCCGGTAACCACCCAGACCTGGGCCAATGGTCGGCACATCGTCCGTTGCGTCAAAGTCATCCAGGAAACCTGGGACGTGCGCACCTTTTGCTTCATGGCCGACCAGCCGATCCTGTTCTTTTTCAAGCCGGGGCAGTTTGTGACCCTGGAGCTTGAGATCGAAGGCCAGCCGATCATGCGCTCGTACACCATTTCCAGTTCGCCGTCGGTGCCGTACAGCTTCTCGGTGACCATCAAGCGCGTGCCGGGTGGGCGGGTTTCCAACTGGCTGCACGACACCCTGCATGAAGGGCAAGAGCTGGCGGTGCACGGGCCGGTCGGGCTGTTTAATGCCATCGACTTCCCAAGCCCGAAAGTGCTGTACCTCAGTGGCGGTGTCGGCATCACGCCGGTTATGTCCATGGCGCGCTGGTTCTACGACACCAACGCGAATGTCGACATGACGTTTGTCCACAGCGCCCGTTCGCCCAAAGACATCATTTACCACCGCGAGCTGGAGCACATGGCGTCGCGGATCGACAACTTCAGCCTGCACCTGATCTGCGAAAAACACGGGCTGGGCGAGCCTTGGGCGGGTTATCGCGGTTACTTGAACCACAAGATGCTGGAATTGATGGTGCCGGACTTCCTTGAGCGCGAAGTGTTCTGCTGCGGCCCTACGCCGTACATGAGCGCAGTGAAACGCCTGCTGGAGGCCGCCGGCTTCGACATGACGCGCTATCACGAGGAGTCCTTCGGCGCCACGCCGCCGGAAGCCCGCGCCGATGCGGTGGAACAAGCCGAGCAAGCAGCGGACGCGCCAGAGATCGACCTGGCAGACCTGCATCAAGTGGAATTTATCGCCTCCGGCAAAAGCATCCGCGTGGCACCGGGCGAAACCGTGCACGCAGCCGCGGCCAAGCTTGGCCTGCTGATCCCTAAAGCGTGCGGCATGGGCATTTGTGGAACATGCAAGGTGATGAAGCTGGGCGGGGAGGTCGAGATGGACCACAACGGCGGGATCACCGAGGAAGACGAAGCCGAAGGCTACATCCTGTCGTGCTGCAGCGTGCCGAAGGGCGACGTGCGCATCGAGTTCTAATAGGGCGGGACGCGGAGCGCCCCAGGAGGCATTCCCACGCAGAGCGTCACTAGTGTCCGGTAAACATGTTTCCCCGATCGTTCCCACGCTCCGCGTGGGAATGCAGCCCGTGACGCTCCGCGTCACACAGTGCCCAGTATTCAAGTCATGCGCATAGAGCGGGACGCGGAGCGCCCCAGGAGGCATTCTCACGCAGAGCGTGGGAACGAGCTGGTTGAGTGTCCCGGATCGTTCCCACGCTCCGCGTGGGAATGCAGCCCGTGAAGCTCCGCGTCACAAAGTGCCCAGTATTCAAGCCATGCGCATAGAGCGGGACGCGGAGCGCCCCAGGAGGCATTCCCACGCAGAGCGTGGGAACGAGCTGTTTGAGTGCCCCCGATCATTCCCACGCTCCGCGTGGGAATGCAGCCCGTGAAGCTCCGCGTCACAAAGTGCCCAGTATTCAAGCCATGCGCATAGAGCGGGACGCGGAGCGCCCCAGGAGGCATTCCCACGCAGAGAGGGGGCGGCGGGCACTAGTGCCACTGTTGAATTTCGATGAGCCCTTCCTGCCCTGCGTAATTGCGCGCACTGGAATACCGCCAGTGTTCGGCTAGGTCCACATATCCTCGTTTCACCGGGTTGTGGTGAATGTAATCAAGTTTCTGGTGCATCACCCCCTCGCTGTACACCAACTCAGCGTGTGCGCCTTCCTGCCAAAGTTGATAAGCCCGGTCTACCTTGTGCGCCCGTTTGCTGAACCGCAGGCGTTGTAATAAACGCTCTGCGCCTCGGCGCTGCAAATCATCAATGATGGTACGGGCGGTAAAGGATTTGAATTGGCTCACGCATTTGCCAAGGTCGGGAGCCTGAGCGACGAAGTGCAAGTGGTTTTCGAGAACGACGTAGCCGAAGAGATTCAGGGCGTGGTGGTTTTGTTGATATCGCCAGCAGTCCAAAAGATGACCAACGATGTAGTCACGGGTGAACAGCGGTAGCCACTCCATGACGGTGCAGGTGAGGAAGTGCGGCTTTTCGGGTTCGGTGATGACGTAGCGGCTTCTGCCCATGGATTCGTCCTTGAATCTGGGTGCGGCTTGGACGCAGAGCGTCCGGGGATGCATTCCCACGCAGAGCGTGGGAACGATCATGTACATTCAGTTAATCGCGCCCGCGCGAGCGTGGGAGCGATCGGGTCAGCTTGGTTAGCGTGCGTATATCTGTATGGCGAACTGCTCACCTGATGCTGTCAGTTCAAAGGTTTTTTCGGTGATGACCAGGGTTCTTGAAGGCTCCCTGATGGTGTCACCGACTTTCGCCAGTTTCCTGAACTCATCCCAGCTCACAAACGTGGTGCTGAGACTGCCTTCCTGCAACGCTTTAGTGTTGTAGCATTGAACTTCCATGGTCTAACCCTCTGCTGGATTTCCGTTTCCGACCGATTATTCGGCAGGCAGTTGTGCCCGAAAGGTGGCCGCTGCAGCGGCGTTTTCCTTTCGGGTTCCAAGAGGCTAGACGATGAAAGTGGACTGTGATGCTGTCGGAAATACCAAATAACAGTCTCGGCAATGCGCCAGTATTCGTGAGGCTTAAGCGTTCATCACTTCCCTAATGTCTGCGGCTAATTCTCTTACGCGTTCTTCTTCGGTATCCCACGCACACATGAACCGTGCGCCACCTTTGCCAATGAAGGTGTAGAAGCGCCAGCCCTTGGCCGTCAGCGCTGCGATGGCCGGTTCCGAGAGTTGCAGGAACACGCCGTTGGCCTGTACCGGGAACATCAGTTCCACGCCGGGAATGTCCGCCACCAGGCTGCTGAGCAATTGGGCGCATTGGTTGGCGTGGCGGGCGTGTTTGAGCCAGGCATCGTTTTCCAGCAGGCCCACCCATGGGGCGGAGAGGAAGCGCATTTTCGAGGCCAGCTGGCCGGCCTGTTTGCAGCGGTAATCGAAGTCTTCAGCCAGTTTGTGGTTGAAGAACAGGATGGCTTCGCCTACTGCCATGCCGTTTTTGGTGCCGCCGAAACACAGTACATCCACACCGGCTTTCCAGGTCAGGTCGGCCGGCGAGCAGCCCAGGAACGCGCAGGCGTTGGAGAAGCGCGCGCCGTCCATGTGCAGGTTCAGGCCCAGCTCTTTGCAGGTGACGCTGATGGCGCGGATTTCTTCCGGGGTATACACGCTGCCCACTTCCGTGGCTTGGGTGAGGGTGACCACGCGCGGTTTGGGGTAGTGGATGTCCTGGCGCTTGAGGGCGATCTCGCGGATCGATTCGGGCGTCAGCTTGCCGTTTTCGGTGCGGGCGGTGAGCAGCTTGGAGCCGTTGGAGAAGAACTCCGGCGCACCACATTCGTCGGTTTCGACGTGGGCGGTTTCCGAGCAAATCACGCTATGGTAGCTCTGGCACAGCGAAGACAGCGCCAGGGAGTTGGCCGCGGTGCCGTTGAAGGCGAAGAACACTTCACAGTCGGTTTCGAACAAATTGCGGAAACCGTCGGCGGCACGGTGGGTCCACTCATCGTCGCCGTAGGCGCGTTGATGGCCCTGGTTGGCTTGTTCCATGGCGGCCCAGGCTTCCGGGCAGATGCCGGAATAGTTGTCGCTGGCGAATTGTTGGCTATTGTCGGTCATGGCCCATTCCTGTGGTCGATGTTGGTGCGCACTGTAACCAAGATTGTCGCGGGTGCGCACGCACTGTAAATGCAAAGTCACTGGGGAATTATGCACGGTACACACACGTTGGCTGTCGGACGCGTCCGCGATGGCGCACTGGATCTGCTCAAGTGGCTGGCGCTGCTGAGCATGGTGCTCGACCACTTGCGTTATGTCGGTTTGAGCCTGGACGGCCTGTACGTGCCGGGGCGCCTGGCGTTTCCGTGGTTTTGCCTGGCGATTGCAGCCAATTTGCACCGGGTCGCCAATGCTCCCGTCACGGGCCAGTGGCGCTACCTGGGCTGGCTGTTGCTGTTCAGTGTGATCAGTGAAGTGCCCTACCGGATGTTTATCGAGGATGCCGATACATTGAACGTCTTGCCGACGTTGGCGCTGGGGTTGCTGGTTGCCCGAGGATGGCAGCAGAAGGTGCTTTTTGATCGAGGATTGGCGCTGATTGCCCTAGTCATCGCGGCGCTGTTTTCTGCCCAGCTGATGTTCGGGTTTTTCGGTGTGTTACTGCCGCTGGCGATGCTGCTGGTGTTTAACCGGCCATGGTATTTCAGCGTGTTGCCGGGTTTGGTCTGCGTGGCCGCCAATCAATGGCAGATTCTGCTCAATAGCGGCACGCCTGTGGCGCTTATGGGGTTGGCCGCTTGCCTGATTGCGCCCTTGGCGGGTTTGGTCTTGTTGCGACACGCCAAAAACGTCTCGCCACCGGCGATGCGCCGCTGGGCTTACGCGCTTTATCCGTTACATTTTTTACTTTTGTTGGGGGTTCGAAAGGCCATTGGCTGACATCGACTCGAGCCAACAAGGTGGGAACGGATGAGCCGCGTAGAAATCGCGCATTTTTTGTACGTCGCGCTCGAACCAATCTCGCAGCCACTGGCAATATTGAAGTGAAATAGCCTGCCTGTGCATTGGGTTGAGGCTTTCGTCGGCAATACATTGCGCGGCCATCATTCCTGACATCAGCGCCTTGAGTACGCCATGAGAGGCGCCCGGGTCCAACCTGCTGGCTGCGTCTCCGATGATGAAATAGCCGTTACCCGCTGCCTGATCACAGATTGACCAAGTGACATCTGCCCCCCGGATCGTTCCTTCACACGGTAAGTGTTCAAAACAGGCTGGAACAGCCGCCATCTTCGGTGATTTATCTTGCACAAAGTGCAGTCTCGTCCAGTGATAAAGCTGCTGGCCGATGTGAGCCGTCCAATACCAGCCCGATGGGTCTGCGAAGATGCCGAGCGCATTTTCCTGGACTGTTCCTCGCTTATAGCCATACACGGCAGTCAGCGGGGGCGAGCAGCGACGCGATGTCAGCCTTAATTGGCGTGCAAGCCAGCCGTGAGCGCCACTGGCATCAATAAGGTGCCTGCAAAACAGTTGCCCGGCCTGGGTCTGGAGGCCCACCACTCGATCTCTTATCTGCAACACGGTCTTTGCCTGGCAGGGTTGCAGGACGTGGACACCTGACGCGGCTGCTCGATCCAGCAGCAACCCGTCCAGCATTGCTCGGGGAGTCTGAAACCCCCGCCAAGGTCCGTTTTGGTCTTGCCCGAAAGGCACAAAGTGTCGTTCAGTGTCCCACCTCACCCAAGTACCCGCAGGCCGGACGAAGGCGTCGCCGCGGATTTTTTCAGCCACACCCAGTTGCTGAAGCAGAGGCTCTAAGCCGGGGTGCAGGGTTTCACCCGGGCGGTGGCGCGGAAAAGACAGGCGCTCAATCAGTGCCACTTTCAAGCCCTGTTGAGCGCAGCAAATGGCCGCCGCGCAACCCGCCGGGCCGGCACCTATTATGATCACGTCATAGCGGCCTGCGCTGTCGGGCGTTGCCATGCTGAATGTGTCGATAAACCAATTTCCAGGTGTGGTGCTCAATGACAGTTTGACGCGCCGGAAAGCATCGATTCGCCGTTGATATTCCTGCGAGTCGACTTTGCCTGTGAGTGCCAATGAGAACTTCCCGTTCAGCGCGTTCTCTGTGTAGTCGGTATAGAAGTAAGTTTCGTACGCTCTATGGGGCGCGTAATTGGCGACGTATTTTTTCGGAGCGGGTACGCCATCCCACGGGAAACCGGCACTTTTGCCGATCTCCTGATCCAGCATTGGTTTTACGGTCGGACCCGCCCCGACGTTTGGTGGATAGGCTTGTGCTGAGTCTGATGCAACTGCAGGCCAGAATGAACTCAACGCTGCGCAGAGCTTGGCATCCTCGGGGAATGGGCTGCCCAGCCTGTACGCTGCCAGGTGCGCCACGCTGCCCAATTCGGGGTCAGTCGTCACAAGGCCAACATCCCAGCCTGGCGCGAATATCCCTGCGCTCGCATCGGGGAAGGCACCACGCGCACCGTGCAGGTGTAACGCTTTGCGTCAGCGGCGTGGCCAGGTTGGGCGAAGAGTCGAGCGCCATGCCCGCGTTCCTCAACGGTGTAGGGCGTTCAATCTGTTGGACTGAGCAGTGAAAGCGTCGAATACATGAGCTGGCGCTGTTTGAGTGGCAAGCGTAGCCAAGTTTTCAGGCGTGTGAGGCTTAAAGTGTCAGGTTTCTGTTTCTAAATCTTCAGGCGGCCCGAGCCATCTGCGTGTTTTATCGCCCACCCGCGAAGCCATGTCGTAAACGCACCTTTGCGTGGCGTGCGTAGGCATTTGACCTCGCTGCGCCAGCCCTACCATCGCATCAAAGGGCCCTGCGAGGGCCTCAACAATACGAAAGGCTGGGAGAGACGCGATGTTCAGCAAAAAAGACCAGATCCAAGGGTATGACGACGCATTGCTGGCGGCGATGAATGCCGAGGAGCAGCGTCAGGAAGACCATATCGAGCTGATCGCGTCAGAGAACTACACCAGCAAACGCGTCATGGAAGCCCAGGGCAGCGGCCTGACCAACAAATACGCCGAAGGCTACCCAGGCAAGCGCTACTACGGCGGCTGCGAGCATGTGGACAAGGTTGAAGCCCTGGCCATCGAGCGCGCCAAACAACTGTTCGGCGCTGATTACGCCAACGTGCAGCCACACTCCGGTTCGTCCGCCAACAGCGCGGTGTACCTGGCGCTGATCAATGCCGGTGACACCATCCTGGGCATGAGCCTGGCCCACGGCGGCCACTTGACCCACGGCGCCAAAGTGTCGTCCTCGGGCAAGCTCTACAACGCCGTGCAGTACGGCATCAACACCGACACCGGCCTGATCGACTACGACGAAGTTGAGCGCCTGGCCGTCGAATGCCAGCCGAAAATGATCGTGGCCGGTTTCTCCGCTTACTCCAAGACCCTCGATTTTCCGCGCTTCCGTCAGATCGCCGACAAGGTTGGCGCACTGCTGTTCGTCGACATGGCCCACGTCGCCGGCCTGGTTGCCGCGGGCCTGTACCCGAACCCGCTGCCTTACGCCGATGTGGTCACCACCACCACCCACAAAACCCTGCGCGGCCCACGTGGCGGTTTGATCCTGGCCAAGGCCAACGAAGCCATCGAGAAGAAACTCAACGCTGCTGTGTTCCCCGGCGCCCAGGGCGGCCCGCTGATGCACGTTATCGCCGGCAAGGCCGTGTGCTTCAAGGAAGCGCTGGAGCCCGGTTTCAAGGCTTACCAACAACAGGTGATCGACAACGCCCAGGCCATGGCAGACGTGTTTATCAAGCGCGGCTACGACGTGGTGTCCGGCGGTACCGATAACCACCTGTTCCTGGTCAGCCTGATCCGCCAGGGCCTTACCGGCAAAGACGCGGACGCTGCCCTCGGCCGCGCCCACATCACCGTCAACAAGAACGCCGTGCCGAATGACCCGCAGTCGCCGTTCGTGACCTCGGGCCTGCGCATCGGCACCCCGGCGGTGACCACGCGGGGTTTCAAGGTGCCGCAATGCATCGAGCTGGCCGGCTGGATCTGCGACATCCTCGACAACCTCGGCGACGCCGATGTCGAGGCCAACGTGGCCAAGCACGTGTCTGCCCTGTGCGCTGATTTCCCGGTTTATCGCTGAGCGCGGTTTTGGAGTAATGACTATGCAACGCTACTCGGGCTTCGGCCTCTTCAAGCACTCACTCAGCCACCACGAAAACTGGCAGAAGATGTGGCGCACGCCCACACCGAAAAAGGTCTACGACGTGGTTATCGTCGGCGGCGGCGGGCATGGTCTGGCGACGGCTTACTATTTGGCCAAAGAGCACGGCATCACCAACGTGGCCGTGGTCGAGAAAGGCTGGCTGGGCGGCGGTAACACCGCTCGCAACACCACCATCGTGCGTTCCAACTACCTGTGGGACGAGTCGGCGCACCTGTACGAACACGCGATGAAACTGTGGGAAGGCCTGTCCCAGGACCTGAACTACAACGTGATGTTCTCCCAGCGTGGCGTCTACAACCTGTGCCACACCCTGCAAGACATCCGGGACTCCGAGCGTCGCGTGAGCGCCAACCGCCTCAACGGCGTGGACGGCGAGTTGCTCAACGCCAAACAAGTGGCCGACGAGATCCCGTACCTCGACTGCTCAAAAAACACCCGCTACCCGGTACTCGGCGCCACCGTGCAACGGCGCGGCGGCGTAGCCCGCCACGATGCCGTGGCCTGGGGCTTCGCGCGCGCCGCTGACGCACTCGGCGTGGACCTGATCCAGCAGACCGAAGTGATCGGCTTTCGCAAGGAAAACGGCGTGTGCATCGGCGTCGAAACCAACAAGGGTTTTATTGGCGCCAAGCGCGTGGGTGTGGTCACTGCCGGTAACTCCGGGCACATGGCCTCGCTCGCCGGCTTCCGCCTGCCAATCGAATCCCACCCGCTGCAAGCGCTGGTGTCCGAGCCGATCAAGCCGATTATCGACAGCGTGATCATGTCCAACGCCGTGCACGGTTACATCAGCCAGTCCGACAAGGGCGACCTGGTGATCGGCGCCGGTATCGACGGCTACAACGGCTACGGCCAGCGCGGCTCGTACCCGGTAATCGAACACACCATCCAGGCCATCGTCGAGATGTTCCCGGTGCTGTCGCGGGTGCGCATGAACCGCCAGTGGGGCGGCATCGTCGACACCACGCCGGACGCCTGCCCGATCATCTCCAAAACCCCGGTGCCGAACATGTTCTTCAACTGCGGCTGGGGCACCGGCGGTTTTAAAGCCACTCCAGGCTCAGGCAACGTGTTTGCCGCCAGCCTCGCCAAGGGTGAAATGCACCCATTGGCAGCGCCATTCTCCATCGACCGTTTCCACAACGGTGCGTTGATCGACGAACACGGCGCTGCGGCCGTCGCCCACTAACAGGAGAAATTCCCTATGTTGCATATCTTCTGTCCTCACTGTGGCGAACTGCGCTCCGAAGAGGAATTCCACGCGTCCGGCCAAGCGCACATCCCGCGCCCGCTGGACCCGAACGCCTGCACCGATGAAGAGTGGGGCGACTACATGTTCTTCCGTGACAACC
Organism: Pseudomonas sp. OE 28.3; assembly: GCF_014268205.2. NCBI lineage: Bacteria > Pseudomonadati > Pseudomonadota > Gammaproteobacteria > Pseudomonadales > Pseudomonadaceae > Pseudomonas > Pseudomonas sp. OE 28.3. Next base: position 6,243,123 of record NZ_CP077082.1, on the reverse strand, counting down.
CACGCGGGCTGCATCACGAGCTGTGGATCCATGCCGCCGGTTGCCGTCAGTACTTCAACGCCACCCGCGACACCCTGACCTACGAAATTCTTGAAACCTACAAGATCGGCACCAAGCCGCAATTCACCGCCAAGGCTGCTGGAGAGAAGGTATGAGCCAGATCAATCGCCTGTCCAACGGTGGCCGCATCGACCGCAACAAAGCCCTGACGTTTACCTTCAACGGCCAGAGCTACAAGGGCTTTGAGGGCGACACCCTGGCCGCAGCCCTGCTGGCCAACGGCGTCGACATCATCGGCCGCAGCTTCAAGTACTCGCGCCCGCGCGGCATCTTTGCAGCGGGCGCCGAAGAACCGAACGCGGTGCTGCAGATCGGCGCCACCGAAGCCACCCAGATTCCCAACGTGCGCGCCACGCAACAGGCGCTGTACCAAGGTTTGGTCGCCACCAGCACCAACGGCTGGCCGAACGTTAACAATGACGTGATGGGCATTCTTGGCAAAGTCGGCGGCAAGCTGATGCCGCCGGGTTTCTACTACAAAACCTTCATGTACCCGCAATCGTTCTGGATGACTTACGAGAAGTACATTCGTAAGGCTGCGGGCCTTGGCCGCTCGCCGACCGAGAATGACCCGGACACCTACGACAACTTCAACCGTCATTGCGACGTGCTGATTGTCGGTGCCGGCCCTGCTGGCCTGGCCGCGGCATTGGCCGCTGCGCGCAGCGGTGCCCGCGTGATTATTGCTGACGAACAGGAAGAATTCGGCGGCTCCTTGCTGGACTCACGCGAAAGCCTCGACGGCAAGCCGGCGACCGAATGGGTTGCCAGCGTGATCGCGGAACTCAAAGCCCTGCCGGACGTGGTGTTGCTGCCGCGTGCCACCGTCAACGGCTACCACGACCACAACTTCCTGACCATTCACGAACGCCTCACCGACCACCTCGGTGACCGTGCGCCGATTGGCCAGGTGCGCCAGCGCATCCACCGTGTGCGTGCCAAGCGTGTGGTGCTGGCGACCGGTGCGTGCGAGCGTCCGTTGGTGTACGGCAACAACGACGTGCCGGGCAATATGCTCGCCGGTGCAGTCTCTACCTACGTGCGCCGCTACGGCGTGGCACCGGGCAAAAAACTGGTGCTGTCGACCAACAACGACCACGCCTACCGCGTCGCGCTGGACTGGCTTGATGCGGGCCTGCAAGTGGTCGCCGTGGCTGATGTGCGTCACAACCCACGCGGCGCCCTGGTGGAAGAAGCCCGCGCCAAAGGTATTCGCATCCTCACCGGCAGCGCCGTGATCGAAGCCCGTGGCAGCAAGCACGTGACCGCTGCACGCGTGGCGGCGATTGACGTCAAAGCACACAAAGTCACCAGCCCCGGCGAGTGGCTGGACTGCGACCTGGTGGCCAGCTCCGGCGGCTACAGCCCAGTGGTTCACCTGGCTTCGCACCTGGGCGGCAAGCCGACCTGGCGTGAAGACATCCTCGGTTTTGTGCCAGGCGAAGCCCCGCAAAAACGTGTGTGCGTCGGCGGTATCAATGGCGTCTACGGCCTCGGCGATTCCCTGGCCGATGGTTTTGAAGGCGGCGTGCGCGCAGCCAGCGAAGCCGGGTTTGCACCGGTGGAAGGCACGCTGCCAAAAGCTTTGAGCCGTCTGGAAGAGCCAACCCTGGGCATTTACCAGGTGCCCCATGACAAGCCGACCGCACGGGCGCCGAAGCAATTTGTCGACCTGCAAAACGACGTCACCGCCGCTGCGATTGAGCTGGCGACCCGCGAAGGGTTCGAGTCGGTCGAGCACGTCAAGCGCTACACCGCGCTGGGCTTCGGCACTGATCAGGGCAAGCTCGGCAACGTCAACGGCCTGGCCATTGCGGCCCGCTCGCTGAACGTGACCATCCCGCAGATGGGCACCACGATGTTCCGCCCCAACTACACGCCGGTGACCTTCGGCGCCGTGGCGGGCCGTCACTGTGGGCACATTTTCGAGCCGGTGCGCTACACCGCGCTGCAAGCCTGGCACGTTAAAAACGGCGCCGAGTTTGAAGATGTCGGCCAATGGAAACGCCCTTGGTACTTCCCGCGTAACGGTGAAGACCTGCACGCCGCCGTGAAGCGCGAATGCCTGGCGGTACGCGACAGCGTCGGCCTGCTGGATGCATCCACCCTCGGCAAAATCGACATTCAAGGCCCGGATGCCCGCGAGTTCCTCAACCGCATCTACAGCAACGCCTGGACCAAGCTCGACGTGGGCAAGGCCCGCTACGGCCTGATGTGCAAGGAAGACGGTATGGTCTTCGACGACGGCGTCACCGCCTGTCTCGCCGACAACCACTTCCTGATGACCACCACCACCGGCGGCGCCGCCCGCGTGCTGCAGTGGCTGGAAATCTACCAGCAGACCGAGTGGCCAGACCTCAAGGTGTACTTCACCTCGGTCACCGACCACTGGGCGACCATGACCTTGTCCGGCCCCAACAGCCGCAAACTGCTGGCCGAAGTCACCGACATCGACCTGGATAAGGACGGTTTCCCGTTCATGACCTGGAAGGAAGGCCTGGTTGGCGGCGTACCGGCGCGGGTGTTCCGTATCTCGTTTACCGGCGAGCTGTCGTACGAAGTCAACGTGCAGGCCGACTACGCCATGGGCGTGCTCGAACAGATCGTCGCTGCAGGCAAGAAGTACAACCTGACCCCGTATGGCACCGAGACCATGCACGTACTGCGCGCCGAGAAGGGTTTCATCATCGTCGGGCAAGACACCGACGGCTCGATGACCCCGGACGACCTGAACATGGGCTGGTGCGTAGGCCGTACCAAACCGTTCTCGTGGATCGGCTGGCGTGGGATGAACCGTGAAGACTGCGTGCGTGAAGAACGTAAGCAGTTGGTGGGCTTGAAGCCGATTGACCCGAATGTATGGCTGCCGGAAGGCGCGCAGTTGGTGTTCGACCCTAAACAGTCGATCCCGATGAAGATGGTCGGCCACGTGACCTCAAGCTACGCGCATAACTCGCTGGGTTATTCGTTTGCGATGGCGGTGGTCAAGGGCGGCTTGAAGCGTATGGGTGAGCGAGTGTTCTCACCGCAGGCGGATGGCAGCGTGATCGAGGCAGAGATTGTGTCCTCGGTGTTCTTCGACCCGAAAGGCGAGCGGCAGAACATCTGATAGACCGAGTCGCCTGCATCGCAGGCAAGCCAGCTCCCACATTTGGAATGCGTTCCCCTGTGGGAGCCGGGCTTGCCCGCGATGAGGCCAGAGCAGTCACCACAGAATTCAGAACAGGTGCTTTATGACAGCAGCCAATGTTTACCAACAACGCCCCACCACCGGCGCCAAGGCCGAGTCGTCGCTGCACCATGCCGACCTCGCCAGCCTGGTCGGCAAGGGCCGCAAGAACGCCGGCGTGACCGTGCGTGAAAAGAAACTCCTCGGCCACCTGACGATTCGTGGCGATGGCCATGACGCCGCGTTCGCCGCCGGTGTGCACAAAGCCCTCGGCATCGAACTGCCTGGCGCCTTGCAAGTGATCGTCAAAGGCGAAACCAGCCTGCAATGGCTCGGCCCGGATGAGTGGCTGTTGATCGTGCCAAGCGGTGAAGAGTTTGCCGCCGAACAAAACCTGCGCGCTGCCCTTGGTGAGCTGCATATCCAGATCGTCAACGTCAGCGGCGGCCAGCAGATCCTCGAACTCAGCGGCCCGAACGTGCGCGACGTGCTGATGAAGTCCACCAGCTACGACGTGCACCCTAATAACTTCCCGGTGGGCAAGGCGGTGGGCACGGTGTTCGCCAAGTCGCAGCTGGTGATCCGCCACACGGCTGAAGACACCTGGGAGCTGCTGATTCGTCGCAGCTTCTCGGATTACTGGTGGCTGTGGCTGCAGGATGCGTCCGCCGAATTTGGCCTGAATGTCGTTGCATAACGATCGTTCCCACGCTCTGCGTGGGAATGCATCCCGGGACGCTCCGCGTCCCAAGAGGGGACGCAGAGCGTCCATGGCGGCATTCCCACGCAGAGCGTGGGAACGATCAAGGAGTCACGCACAATGAGCCGCGCACCCGACACATGGATTTTGACCGCCGACTGCCCCAGCGTGCTCGGCACGGTGGACGCGGTCACCCGCTACCTGTTTGAGCAGGGCTGCTACGTCACCGAGCACCATTCGTTCGATGACCGTCTCTCGGGCCGGTTTTTTATCCGCGTGGAATTTCGTCAACCTGAGGGTTTTGACGAGCAAGCCTTCCGCGATGGCTTGGCCACGCGCGGTGAAGCCTTTGGCATGATCTTCGAGCTGACGGCGCCGAACTACCGGCCAAAAGTGGTGATCATGGTGTCCAAGGCCGATCACTGCCTGAACGATTTGCTCTACCGCCAACGCATCGGCCAGCTGTCGATGGACGTGGTCGCGGTGGTGTCCAACCACCCTGATTTAAAACCTTTGGCCGACTGGCACCAGATTCCCTACTACCATTTCCCCCTCGACCCCAACGACAAACCGTCCCAGGAGCGTCAGGTGTGGCAAGTGATTGAAGAGACCGGCGCCGAACTGGTGATTCTTGCGCGCTATATGCAAGTGCTGTCGCCGGAGCTGTGCCGCAAGCTCGATGGCAAGGCCATCAACATTCACCACTCGTTGCTGCCCGGTTTCAAAGGCGCCAAGCCGTATCACCAGGCCTACAACAAGGGCGTGAAACTGGTGGGCGCCACGGCGCATTACATCAACAACGATCTGGATGAAGGCCCGATCATCGCCCAGGGCGTGGAGGTGGTGGATCACAGCCACTATCCCGAGGACTTGATTGCCAAGGGGCGTGATATTGAAGGGCTGACGTTGGCGCGTGCAGTGGGGTATCACATTGAGCGGCGGGTGTTTTTGAACGCCAATCGAACTGTCGTTCTTTAGATTGCTATCGCGGGCAAGCCCGCTCCCACATTTGATGTGTGAATACCTTTGAATGTGGGAGCTGGCTTGCCTGCGATGAGGCCATCAGCAACAACACAAGGAAACAGCATCTGTACCCGAGCACTTAAACGCGCCGCCTGCCTGGGCGACGCGGTTCCATAAAAACAACAGCGAGGTGAAAGCATGTCTGGTAATCGTGGTGTCGTGTATCTCGGCAACGGCAAGGTCGAAGTACAGAAAATCGACTATCCCAAAATGCAGGACCCCCGTGGCAGGAAGATTGAGCACGGCGTCATCCTGCGCGTGGTCTCCACCAACATCTGCGGCTCCGACCAACACATGGTGCGCGGCCGCACCACTGCCCAGACCGGCCTGGTACTGGGGCATGAAATCACCGGCGAAGTGATCGAGAAGGGCAGCGACGTCGAGAACCTGAAGATCGGTGACCTGGTGTCGGTGCCATTCAACGTGGCGTGCGGCCGCTGCCGCTCGTGCAAAGAACAACACACCGGCGTGTGCCTCACCGTCAACCCGGCCCGTGCCGGTGGCGCCTACGGCTATGTCGACATGGGCGACTGGACCGGCGGCCAGGCCGAATACGTGCTGGTGCCGTATGCCGACTTCAACCTGCTGAAACTGCCGGACCGCGACAAGGCCATGGAGAAAATCCGTGACCTGACCTGCCTCTCCGACATCCTGCCGACCGGCTACCACGGCGCCGTCACTGCCGGCGTTGGCCCAGGCAGCACCGTCTACATCGCAGGCGCCGGCCCTGTTGGCCTGGCCGCTGCCGCCTCCGCCCGCCTGCTCGGCGCAGCGGTAGTGATCATCGGCGACGTCAACCCGATCCGCCTGGCCCACGCCAAGGCCCAGGGTTTTGAAATTGCCGACCTGTCCAAAGACACCCCACTGCACGAACAAATCGCCGCCTTGCTGGGCGAGCCGGAAGTGGACTGCGCGGTAGACGCCGTAGGCTTCGAAGCCCGTGGCCACGGCCATGAAGGCGCCAAGGCCGAAGCACCGGCCACCGTGCTCAACTCGCTGATGGGCGTGGTGCGTGTGGCGGGCAAAATCGGTATCCCTGGGCTGTACGTTACCGAAGACCCAGGTGCTGTTGATGCTGCCGCGAAAATGGGCAGCCTGAGCATTCGCTTTGGTTTGGGCTGGGCCAAATCCCACAGCTTCCACACCGGGCAAACGCCGGTGATGAAGTACAACCGCGCACTGATGCAGGCGATCATGTGGGATCGCATCAACATTGCGGAAATCGTCGGTGTGCAGGTGATCAGCCTGGATGACGCGCCACGTGGGTATGGCGAGTTTGATGCGGGTGTGCCGAAGAAGTTTGTGATTGATCCGCATAAGATGTTTAGCGCAGCGTAAGGCTTGGGGCAAATAAAAGGGCGACCTGTGGGTCGCCCTTTTTGCGTCTGGTGTTTAGGCCTGTAGGCGTCGGCTGATCACATCCAGCAAATCACAGCCATCACGCAACGGAATGGCGCAGAGCAGGGCGAAGTCCTGGAGCACGAGGTTGTCGGTGTTCAGGCCTTCGCGAAACGCCAGGTTTTCCATGACTTGGGTGACGGCGCGAATGCGGTAGACGGCGGCGTCGTGGAGCACGTCGAGCGGGACTTGGGTGTCGATGAGCAGGGAGGGCGTGGTGGCGTCGTGGCCGGTGAGCGGCATGTATCGGTTCATGTTTTAACCTTTATTTCAGAGAGTGAGGCTACCACTCACACGTCGCCAAACGAATGGGTGGCAGCTGTACGCAGGTTGGCGAACCGGTGAAATAAAGCAAAGGCCGGCAGACCCGAAGGTCTCCCGCGCACAGCCGCCATAAAGCAGCCTTACGCGTGCAAAAGCACCAGCAAAGGAGCAGGTGCTTTTGCATGCATTATTTCAATCGAGTCGCCAAACCCGTGTCGCCATATGGACGACCGCCGAACTATAAGCGCCATCCTCCGCCGGGAGCAAGTCGCTCGGCCAATGAAGCTCAAATGTGGGAGCTGGCTTGCCTGCGATGGCGGCGGGCCAGTCAACTTATCCTTGGCTGACCCACCGCCATCGCAGGCAAGCCAGCTCCCACAGGTATTGAGTTGTGTCAGCGAGTGGCCAGGGCGCCTTGGTACAGCACGGGGCCGGTGGGTTGTCCGGTGGGTGAGCCGCCTTGTGGCTCCAGGCTGACGGCGAGGGTCGCGGGTGCAGTCAACAGCGCCTGCTGTTCCTTGCTCAGCTGGATTCGGCCTTTACCCGAGCTCGGCACCAGGCCCAGGGAGACGGGTTTGCCACCGGCCGCAATGACCCACAGTTCCAGGGCGCGCGTCGGCTCTACAGCCGCCAACGTCAGCGGCTCCACTTGCAGATGATCGCCAAACGCCTGGACCTGCAACGCCGGTTGCTGGTTGGCCGCGACCAGCGTGGCGTTGTATTCGGCGCCGATATCACGCTGATACAGCACGCCCACCAGCACTGCGACAACTACCGCACAGGCAGCGGCCAGCAGGCGAAAACTCATCCAGAACGGTTTCTTCGCCGGCACGTGCAGCACTTGCGGCTCAATGCGTGCCTTGATGCCTGCCCACACATGATCCGGCACCGGCCGCTCGGGCACGGCGCCAGTCAGGCTGGCGAGGGCATCCTGCCAATGGCCGAGTTCGACGCGCAGCGCGGCATCGTCCAGCAGCAGGTTTTCAAAGCGCCGACGGGCAGTGGCGGGCATCAGCCCGATGGCGTAATCGGCAGCGAGGGCGCGGCGCAGGGTGGTGGTTTGGTAGTTCATGATTCAAGGCACCTGCGCAGGCGCTCCATGCCGCGGCGAATCCAGGATTTGACCGAGCCCAGGGGCGCCGCCAAGTGGTCGGCCAGTTCCGAGCACGACAGGCCCTGGAAGTAAGCCACGGTAATCGATTGGCGTTGCATGCCGTCGAGGGTGTCGAGGCAGCGGTTGAGGGCGCGGGCTTCGCGCTCACTGTCGAGCTGTTCGTAGGCGCTGGGGCTGTCGTCGAGCATGGCGTCTTGCTGGCCCTCAGCTAATGGCTGTTCGCGGTGTTTGCGCAATTGGTCGATGGCCAGGTTGCGGGTGATGTTGACCATCCAGGTCATCGGCGCGGCCAAATGGGCCTCGTAGCGCGAAGCGTTGTACCAGATACGCACAAAGGCCTCCTGCAGCACTTCTTCGGCCAGGTCTGCGCGCCCCATGAAACGAAACGCGACACCGTGCAGCCGTGGCGAAACACTGCGGTAAAGGGTCTCGAACGCCTGTCGGTTGCCCAGGGCACATTGGGCCAGCAAGGGCTGCAACGGGTCAGCATCATGAATGGAAATAGGGCTTCTCCAGGCTCTCGTTCGAGGGCGACGGGACTGCGCACGGTAGGCAGAGGGTAGTCCAGCTTGAGCATTCATTCCATCCGACTCCGGGCGGCGCTTGTGGGATATACGCGTGCGGGGAACATTTGGATGCAGATTTTTCTGAACTAATCTGCAGGTGGGAACATTCCTTCGGGACTGTCAGTCAAACGCCTGCTTTTAGCTCCTACATTCAGAGGTTGTCTTGATGAAGATTTCACGCGGTTTTGCCCTGTCCTGCCTGTTGACCGTGGCCGCCAGCCCGGTGTTTGCCGCAGGTTTCAGCCTCGGTGACGTGGCCAATGCCGTCTCCGGTGCCCAGGGCAGCAACAACAAGGCGGCGGCTGCGGCGCCTAGCTCTGAGACCGCCGGCCTGCTGAGCGCCTTGACCTCGCAACTGAACATCACCCCCGAACAAGCCGTGGGCGGTACCGGCGCCATGCTGGGCCTGGCCAAGAACAAACTGAGCGGTACCGACTACTCGCAACTGGGCAAGAGTGTGCCGGGCCTGGATCAACTCTCGGGCAGCAACTCCCTGGGCAGCCTCGGCGCGTTGAGCGGGATGCTCGGCCAGAGCGGCGGCAGCAAGACCAGCGGCCTGGACGGGTTGTTGGGTAACGTGAAGAGCACCAACGACCTGAACACCGCCTTCAGCGCGTTGGGCATGGACAGCGGCATGGTCAGCCAATTTGCCCCGGTGATCCTCAAGTACCTGGGCGGCCAGGGCGCCAGCGAATCGGTACTGGGCAAGCTGGCCTCGGCCTGGGGTACTGGCAGCTAAAGCGACTCTGCGCGCAGTTGTGCGATGCGCGCATCCTTCTCCATCCAGAGCTGGTTCACCCAGTTCTGGACGGTCTGGCGAAACGCCGGGTCATTCTCGTAATCCCCTTGCCACAACGCCGGGTCCAGCTCACGGGTGCGGATATCAATGATCACCTTGGGCACTGTGCCGCAGATCAAGTCCCAGAACCCCGGGATCTTCTGCTGCGGGTAGACCACCGTCACGTCGAGGACCGCGTCCAATTGCTCACCCATGGCCGCCAGCACAAACGCCACGCCACCCGCCTTGGGCTTGAGTAAGCGGGCAAATGGCGAATCCTGCTGCTTGCGCTTGGCCTCGCTGAACCGTGTGCCCTCCAGATAATTGACCACCGTCACCGGTTGGCGCTTGAACAGCTCGCACGCCTGCTTGGTGATCTTCAAATCCTGGCCCGCCAGTTCCGGGTGTTTGGCCAGAAAGGCCTTGGTGTAGCGCTTCATGAACGGGTAATCCAGCGCCCACCAGGCCAGGCCGAGGAAGGGCACCCAGATCAGCTCTTTTTTCAGGAAGAATTTGAAGAACGGCGTACGCCGGTTGAGCGCCTGGATCAGCGCGGGAATGTCGACCCAGGATTGGTGATTGCTGATCACCAGGTAAGACGTATCGCCGCGCAGTTCGTCGCCGCCACGAATGTCCCATTGGGTGGGGATGCACAGCGCGAAAATCAGTTTGTCGATCTCGGCCCAGGTCTCGGCGATCCACATCACGGCCCAAGAGGCGTAGTCGCGAAAGCGGCCGGGCGCTACCAGCTTGAGCAGGGCAAACACCATCAACGGGCCGAACAGCACCAGGGTGTTGAGCAATAACAGCAGTGTGACAAAACAGCCGGTGAGCAGGCGGCGCATAAGTAACTCTTGGAGTCGGGTGGACGGGCCATGATAAGCAAGCTGAGTCTAGAGGCCAAATCGCAAATTGCTGCACGAATGTGAGCTGACGCGGAGCGTCCAGAGCTGCATTCCCACGCAGAGCGTGGGAACGATCTAACTAAACAACGCTTTTGCGGTCTAGAATCCGCCTACTTCTTTCCAAGGAAATCACTTCGTGAAACTGCTCCTTGCCTTACTCGCCCTGGCTGCCGTGCCTGTCATGGCCGCCGAACCGACCCTCTACGGTCGCTACGAATACATCCAACTGCCGGAGATCGGCCAAACCTTCAAGGCCAAGATGGACACCGGCGCGCTGACCGCTTCGCTGTCGGCCCGCGATATCGAAACCTTCCAGCGCGATGGCGACGACTGGGTGCGCTTCCGCCTCGGCGGCAAGGACGCCAGCGACAAGGTCTACGAACACAAAGTCTCGCGCATCAGCAAAATCAAAAGCCGCGCCGATGAAGACGAGGACAAGGACGAAGCCACCGTGGCCAAGCGCCCGGTGATCGACCTGGAAATGTGCCTGGGCAACGTCAAGCGCACCGTCGAGGTCAACCTCACTGACCGCAGCAGTTTCAACTACCCGTTGCTGATCGGCGCCAAGGCCCTGCGTGAGTTCGGCGCGGCGGTTAACCCGGCCCGTCGTTACACTGCCGACAAACCGGACTGCTGATCGAGCCTATGCCGCACATCCTGATTGTCGAAGACGAAGCGGCGATAGCCGACACGCTGATCTTTGCCCTGCAAGGCGAGGGGTTCACCACTACCTGGCTGAGCCTTGGCCAGGAGGCGCTGGCGCATCAACGCCAGACGCCTGCCGACCTGATCATCCTCGACATCGGCCTGCCGGACATCACCGGCTTTGAGACGTGCAAGCAACTTCGCCGCTTCAGTGAAGTGCCGGTGATGTTCCTCAGTGCGCGCGACGGCGAGATTGACCGGGTGGTGGGCCTGGAGATCGGCGCCGACGATTATGTGGTCAAGCCGTTCAGCCCACGGGAAGTGGCGGCGCGGGTTCGGGCGATTCTCAAACGCGTCAGCCCAGGTGCCGCGCCGGCCGTGTTTCAGGTCGACCTGGAGCGCATGCAGATCAGTTATCGCGGCCAGGCTTTGAGCCTTACGCGGCATGAATTCCGCCTGCTGCAAAGCTTGCTGGAGCAGCCCGAGCGGGTGTTCAGCCGCGAGCAATTGCTCGACGCGGTGGGCGTGCCGGCCGATGCCGGCTACGAGCGCAATATCGACAGCCATATCAAAAGCCTGCGCAGCAAACTGCGGGGCATTGCGGCGGATGCCGAGCCGATCCAGACCCATCGTGGCCTCGGCTACAGCTACAGCCCGAGCCACAGCTGATGCGCCTGGGGCTGCGGATCTTCCTGGTGTATGCGCTGTTTATCGGCCTCACCGGTTACTTTGTGCTCAACACGGTGATGAAGGAAATCCGCCCCGGCGTGCGCCAGTCCACCGAAGAAACTTTGGTGGACACGGCGAACCTGCTGGCTGAGATCCTGCGCGATGACGTAAAAAATCATACCCTCGGCCAAAGCCACTGGCCTGAGTTGCTCAAGGCCTACGGCAATCGCCAGCCCGGCGCGACCATCTGGGGCCTGCCGAAAAACCAGGTTAACCACCGCATCTACGTGACCGACGCCAACGGCATCGTGCTGCTCGATTCCACGGGCGAAGCGGTGGGGCAGGACTATTCACGGTGGAACGACGTGTACCTCACCTTGCGGGGTGAGTACGGCGCCCGGTCCACCCGCAGCGAGCTGGACGATCCCACTTCGTCGGTGATGCACGTGGGCGCGCCGATCCGCGACAAAGGGCAAATCATCGGCGTGGTAACGGTGGCCAAGCCCAACAGCTCGTTGCAGCCTTATGTGGATCGCACCGAGAACCGCTTGCTCTGGTACGGCGCCGGGTTGGTGGTTTTGGGCCTGCTGTTGGGCGCATTGCTGTCGTGGTGGCTGAGTGTGGCGCTGCATCGGCTCACGGCCTATGCGCAGGCGGTGAGCGAAGGTCGACGGGCCGAGTTGCCACATTACCGTGGCGGCGAACTCAAACAGCTGTCCACCGCTGTGGAGCACATGCGCACGCAGCTGGAAGGCAAAGCCTACGTCGAGCATTACGTGCACACCCTGACCCACGAATTGAAAAGCCCGCTGGCCGCCATTCGCGGCGCGGCGGAATTGTTGCAGGGCGATATGAGCCGCGAGCAGCAGCAGCGTTTTATCGGCAATATCGACAGCGAAAGTGCGCGCTTGCAGCAGTTGATCGAGCGGCTGCTCAACCTTGCCCAGGTGGAGCAGCGCCAGGGTTTGGAAGAACAGACCCGCATGCCGTTGGCGGCCCTGGTCGACGAGGTACTCAAGGCTCAATGTGCACGAATCGAAGGCGCCGGCCTGCAGGTCGAACAGACGATAGCGGCGGACGTGAAGGTGTTCGGTGAGCCTTTCCTGTTGCGCCAGGCGCTGGGCAACCTGCTCGATAACGCCTTGGACTTCACACCGCCCGGCGGCACCTTGCGATTCAGCGCACAGGCGCAGCATAACGACGTCCAGGTCAGCCTGTTCAATCAGGCTGCGCCGATTCCCGACTACGCTTTGCCGCGCTTGAGCGAGCGTTTCTACTCGTTGCCGCGCCCGGTCAGTGGGCGCAAAAGCACCGGCCTGGGCCTCAATTTTGTCGAAGAAGTGATGAAGCTGCACGGCGGCGCATTGCAGATCGGCAATGTGCAAGGCGGCGTGCAGGTGGTGCTGCATCTCCACACAGTCTCCACAGTGCCCACATAAATCTCCCACAGGCGCGGTTCACGCTCTGCCCATCCAAACAGGGAGAGCCCCATGAACCGAAGCCTGCTGTTCAAACTTGGCGCCATTGCGCTGCTGATGCTGCTGTTGCTGATTCCGCTGCTGATGATCAACGGCATCATCAGCGACCGCCAGCAACTGCGAGACGGCGTATTGATGGACATCGCCCGCAGCTCCAGCTACAGCCAGCGCATTACCGGCCCGGTCATGGTAGTGCCCTATCGCAAGACCGTGCGCGAGTGGAAACTCAATGAAAAGCTCAACAAACGCTACGAGGAAACCCGTGAAGAGCGCGGCCGTCTGTATTTTTTGCCGGACCGCTTTGAACTCGACGGCAAGGTGCAAACCGAACTGCGATCGCGTGGCATCTACCAGGCGCGACTGTTCCATGCAGACAACCGCATCAGTGGGCGTTTCGAGTTGCCAGCGCAGTTGGGCATTACAGAAAACTTTGCCGATTACCGTTTTGAGCCTGCGTTTCTGGCGGTGGGTATCAGCGATATTCGTGGCATCGAAAACGCCCTGAAGCTTGAGCTGGGCAGCCAACGGCTGGCGTTCTCGCCAGGCTCGCAAGTGGACTGGTTGGGCGAGGGCGTGCATGTGACGCTGCCCGAGCAGGACAGCAAACAACCGGGCGTGGTGGACTTCGCTTTTGACCTGCGCCTGCAAGGCACCGAACAGTTGCAAGTGGTGCCGGTGGGCAAGACCAGCCAGGTGTCACTCGCGTCCAACTGGCCGCACCCCAGTTTTATCGGCAACTTCCTGCCGGCGCAGCGAGAGGTCACTGACAAGGGCTTCAGCGCCAATTGGCAGACTTCGTTTTTCTCCACCAACCTCGAACAAGCCTTGCAAACCTGCCTGGATCGCCAGGGCTGTGAAGACTTCAGCAACCGTAGCTTTGGCGTGAACTTCATCGACCCGGTTGACCAGTACCTCAAGAGCGACCGCGCGATCAAATACGCGCTGCTGTTTATCGCCCTGACGTTTGCCGGTTTCTTCCTCTTCGAAGTACTGAAGAACCTCGCGGTACACCCGATTCAGTACGCGTTGGTGGGCTTCGCGTTGGCGTTCTTTTACCTGCTGCTGTTGTCGTTGTCCGAACACCTGGGCTTTGCGTTGGCCTACCTGATCTCGGCGAGTGCCTGTGTATTGTTGATCGGCTTTTATGTGTGCCATGTGCTGCGCAGTGTTGTGCATGGCCTGGGCTTTTCGGTGGGGTTGGCGGCGTTGTATGGCTTGTTGTACGGGCTGCTGAGCGCTGAAGATTACGCGCTGCTGATGGGCTCGCTGCTGCTGTTCGGGCTGCTGGGTACGGTGATGGTGCTGACGCGCAAACTGGATTGGTATGGCGTGGGCAAGCGCAAAGGTCGGGAGGTGGCGCAATGATTGGGTTGCGTGAAGATCAGCAGGTGTGCGCGCAATTGGTCGGAAAAATCAATGCGTTATTTTATGCGGCAAATGGGCTGTGTGTGGCAAGCGGGCTTGCCCCGCGCTGGGCTGCGCAGCAGCCCCATAACCTGCCACAGGGGCGTTTCTGGTACACCGCGTTTTGCTTGACTGGGGCCGCTTCGCGGCCCAACGCGGGGCAAGCCCGCTCGCCACAAGGGAGCGTGGTTCACCCCGTTAGAGCGGTGGCTGAGTCTCCAGCATGGAAGCCCGTTGGCTGACCTCGGCATACCAGTCGGCAAGCTTGGGGTTGCTGGCGCGCCATTGCAGGTCGGGGTGGCGAAAGTCCAGGTAACCCAGGGCGCAGGCCACGCTGATGGCGGCGATGTCGAAGTGGCTGGCCAGTTCGGCAATCGCATCGCTTTCCAGCTCGGCGAGGGTGCGGTGGATCTTGTTGCGCTGCTCCTCCAGCCATTGGTCCCAGTGTTTTTCTGCCGGGCGCATGGCGGTCTCGTAACGCACCAGCACGGCGGCATCCATGATGCCATCGGCCATCGAGGCGAGGGTGAGGCGGCGCCAGCGGGCCGAGCCGTCACGCGGGATCAGCGGGTTGCCGACGTGCTGGTGGTCGAAGTAATCGAGGATCACCCGGCTGTCGTGCAGCACCGAACCATCGGCCAGGCGCAGGGCCGGGATCTTGCCCACGGGGTTGTCCTGCACCACCTGTGCGTCGGGGTTGACCGGCGTCGGCATGCAGCCATGCAAGGCCACGCGGTGCTGCTGGCCGGTCTCGATCAGCAGCACGCGGACTTTGCGAACAAAGGGTGACGCGGGGTTGTGAAACAAGGTCATGCTGGGCGCGGACATGGGCATTCCTCGGAAATGGCAGGGCTAGCCTAGTAGGATTGTGGTTGTTTTTGAAGGCCCTATCGCAGCGGTGCGACGACTCGACAAGCCAGCTCCCACACTTGACTGCGTACACACATCAACCTGTGGGAGCTGGCTTGCCTGCGATGAGGCCTTCAGCCACGCCGCTTAAGCAAGGCCCAAGCCCCAATGGCAGCAGGAATACCCAACCCCACCCAACTCAACGAATCCCACAGCCCGTCACCCAACAGCGCCGCAAACAACCCGGCAGCGCTGAGCAGGCCAATCCCCAGCGGAATGCCGAATACCTTCCAGAAACTCGATTGGCGCGGCTTCATGACTTGGCCGCCTTACGCCGCACAATCCACAGGTAAACACCGCTGCCCAACACGATGATGGTCAGTACATCCAGCACCGCCCAGAGGATCTTCATCGGCATGCCGCCATAGTCGCCAAAGTGCAGCGGCTGGGACATGCCCATGGCGTCCATGTACCACGGCCGTTCGGCGATGGCGGTGACGGCCAGGGTGCTGGCGTCGATCAGCACCGGCGTGAGCAGGTGTGAGGTCAGATGCGTGCTGCCCTTCATGAACACCGCGTAGTGGTGTTCGCTGGAAAAGCGCGTACCGGGGAAGGCGATAAAGTCCGGCTCCATGCCGGGCGCGGCCTTGGCGGCGATGCTCAGCAGTTCGGTGGCCGGTGCGCGTTGGGTCAGCGGCGGCGCGTTTTTGTACGGCTCGATCATGGCGCTGAGGCTGTCCTGGCGCCAGGCGGCGATGATCAAATCGGCGCAGGCGCTGATCACGCCGGTGACACCCACCACCAGCGCCCAGGTCAGCGTGACCACGCCGATCAGGTTGTGCAGGTCGAGCCAGCGCAGACGGGTGGATTTGTCTTTACGCACGGTGGCGAACTTCAACCGGCGCATAAACGGCAGGTACAGCACCGTACCCGAGACAATTGCCACCACAAACAGAATGCCCATGAACGCCAGCAGCAACTTACCTGGCAGCCCGGCGAACATATCCACGTGCAAGCGCAACAGGAACAGGGTCAACCCGCCATTGGCCGCCGGGGTTTCCACGGCCTCACCGGTGCGCGCATCCAGCATGAAGGTGTGGGACGAGTTGGGCTCGGTGCCGGCCGTGGCAGCCATGATCGCGATCACACCGTTTTTGTCGTCTTCGTCCCACGCCAGGTACTGCATGGCCTCGCCGGGGCGATGAGCCTGGGCTTTGGCCACCAACTGCTCAAGGTTCAGCTGCGGCGTGTCGGCGGGCATCTGTGCCAGTTCCGGCTCGTTGCCCAGCAGGTGGTCGATCTCGTGGTGAAACACCAACGGCAGGCCGGTGAGGGCGAGCAGCAGCAGAAATACCGTGCAGATCAGGCTGGTCCAGGTGTGGATGAAGGACCAGCGGCGGATGGTTTTGCTTTTCATGGTTCATCCAAATGCAAAAGGGCCACGGCGTTGCCGTGACCCTTGGGTGACCGTGTCAGTGGTTTACCACTTGTAGTTCACAGCCGCCACGACATTGCGTTCATCACCGTAGTAGCACCAAGCGCCGTCGCAGGTCGACAAGTAGTCCTTGTTGAAGATGTTCTTGGCGGTGACATCCACCGAGACACCAGCAAGTACTGGGTTAAGGCGGCTCAAGTCGTAATGCACTGCAGCGTCATACACGGTGTACGAACCTACGTGGCCGTTGGCTGTGTTCGCAGTGTTGCCGTAGGTGTCGCCCACATAGCGCACGCCAGCACCAACGCCGAAACCATCCAATACACCCGAATGCCAAGTGTAATCAGACCACAGCGACGCCTGATTACGTGGCACCAACTTCATGCGGTTGCCCTTGTCGTCCCCCTTGAGGATTTCGGTGTCGGTGTACGTGTACGAGCCCACCAGTTTCAGGTTGTCGGTTACTTCAGATGTGGCCTCCAGCTCCAGGCCACGCACGCTGATTTCGCCGATCTGGCTGGTGATGTTGTTTTGTGTCACCGAAACGTTTTGCTGGCGCAGGTCAAACACGGCTGCGGTCAGCAGGGTTTTGCTGCCTACTGGCTGGTACTTCACACCCACTTCAGTCTGTTTGCCCTGGGTCGGCTTGAACGATTCCGTAGCGCTCGCACTGGCGCCAGCAGTGGGCTGGAACGACTCGGTATAGGAGATATAGGGCGTGATGCCTGAGTCGAACACATAGCTCAGACCTGCGTTGCCACTGAAGGCCTTGTCGCGTTGCGTGTTGGTGGCGTCATTCAGGTTGAAGAAAGTGGTGCCGGTGTGAATCCAGTCTTCACGGCCGCCCAAGGTCAGGCGCCATTTTTCCAAAGCGATCTGGTCCTGTACGTAGAGCCCTGTCTGCACGGTTTTCTGGTTGTAATCGTAGAACGTGAACGGAGCGCCAGCCGGGCGTGGCTGGTTATAGATCGGGCGGTTCGGATTAATGCTCGCCGCACTACCTTCGACCCAGTGGTAGTCGGTGTTGGAGCGCTGGTGGTCCAGGCCCAGCAGCAGTGTGTGGCTTAGGGCCCCGGTTTGGAAATCGGCTTGGAAGTTGTTGTCTACGGCCAGTTGGGCGATGTCTTCATCCACTTTGTCGTAGATACGTTTCAGCATGCCATCTGCACCTACGGCAGTGTCGCCGTAGCTGGAGTAGGTAGTGTTGAAGGCTAGTTCGCTTTTGGTGTAACGCAGGTTTTGCTTGAACTGCCAGGTATCGTTGAAACGATGGTCGAAGGCATAACCGAGGGCGTAGTAGGTGCGGTCGTAGTAGTCCTGATCCGGCTCGCCAAGGTTTTTGTGATGCGAAATCTTGCCTGCTGGCGACCCCAGTTTAGTGCCTTGCAACGGCAGGAACTGGCCACTGATACCGGTATCGTCGCGGGTAAATTGCGAGAGCAGGGTAAGGTGGGTGTCGTCGTTGATATTCCAGGTCAGGCTCGGCGCGATGTTATAGCGCTTGTCTTCGATATGGTCGATGGGCGTGCCGCTATCACGCACCACACCGTCGACGCGGTACAGAAATTGGCCTTGATCATCGATCTTGCCGGTGCTGTCGAAGCTGATTTGCTTACGGTTGTTGCTGCCGACTTCGGCGCGTACAGCGTTGCTGCTTTCCGCTCGTGGGCGGCGGCTGACCATGTCTAGCATCCCGCCCGGTGGCGTTTGACCATATACCGAAGAAGCAGGGCCGCGCAGTAGAGTAATGCGGTCCAGGTTCCAGGTTTCCTGTTTTGGGTTGGCATAGGAGCCTTTTGGCAGTGGCAGGCCGTCCAGGAACTGAGTGGGTTCGAAACCACGTACCCGCAGCCAGTCGGCACGGGAGTCGCTGCCATAACTGCTTGCGATCACACCGGGCATGTAGCGTACGGCGTCATCCAGGTTCTGCACGCCACGGTCTTCCATCTGAGCACGGGTAACCACAGACATGGAGCGCGGTGCCTCAATGATCGGCGTATCCGTTTTGGTGCCTGCCGCGGTGCGAGTCGCGACATAGCCATCCACCGGTCCCCACGCACTTTCATAGCTGCCTGCGCCAATGATGCTGGTCTCTGGCAACGCCACGACACCTTCCGGGACAGGCACCAGCGTAAACGTCCCGGCACTGCTTTGCTCCAATTGCAACCCGGTGCCACGCAACGCCTCGCGCAACGCGGCCTGGGCATCGAATTGGCCTTTGACCGGTGCTGAGGTCTTGCCCGCTGCCAGCGAAGGGTTCAGCGTCAGGGCCAGGCCCGACTGGCTGGCGATCTGGTTCAGGGTGCTCGCCAATGGCGCAGCCGGCAGGTTGTAGGCGCGCACGTTGCTAGCCTGTTCGGCGGCGATCAGCGCGGTGCTCGTCAGCGGGGCGCTGAGGGCAATGGCCATGGCTAACAGGCTGGGGCGCAACAAGGTGTCTAGCGTGCGGGACATGGGGCGGCTCCTGAATGAAAATATTTCTCAATTGCCTAGGTGCCGGATGAGAATCAGAAAGTGATAGGGCTGGGTGAAAATATTTTTTTGAGGTGGCTTTGAGGGCCTCATCGCAGGCAAGCCAGCTCCCACCTTTAACGGTGTTCACAATTCCAAAGGTGGTAGCTGGCTTGCCTGCGAAGGCGATCGGCCAGGCACTGAAAAACCTAAGGCTTAGCCTTCACGGTCACCCACCACGGCGTGTGCTGCTCGATCTGCACCGGCAAGGTCGGCAGCAGGGCATTCAGCGCCAGGGTGGTGTCGTGCAGCGGGAAGCTGCCGGTGATGCGCAGGTCGGCCACGGTTTTATCCACGCCCAGGTAGCCGGTGCGGTAACGACTCAGCTCTGCAACCACATCGCCCAGGCGGGCGTTGTCGACCACCAGCATGCCGCGTGTCCAGGCGTCTGCGGCGGGTTCGACCACCCGCGCAGGGCCGAGGCCGTCGCTGCGCATCAGCACTTGCTGGCCTTGCTTGAAAATCTGCTCCTGATGCAGCGCCTCAGGCTGGGCGGCCACGGCAGACTGCAGCACGCTCAGGCGCGTGGCGTCGTCTTCGCGCTTGACGATAAACCGCGTACCCAGGGCTCGCAGGCTGCCATCACGGGTTTTCACATAGAACGGTCGGGCATCGTTGTGGCCGGTTTCGACCAGGATTTCGCCTTCCTGCAACACGATCAGCCGGCGTTTTTCATCGAAGCGCACGTCAATGGCGCTGTGGGTGTTGAGGTTGATCAGCGTGCCGTCGGCCAGCTTCAGCGTGCGTTGCTCGCCGGTAGCGGTGCGCTGGTCGGCCAGCCAATAGTGGATCGGCACGTAACGCTCGCCGGCAAACAGCGCCAGGCCGATCACCAGCGCGATGCTGGCCAAACCGCCGCCCAACTTGCGCACGCGCTGGCGAATGCCTTGGCGTGACTGCAACAGCGCCGCCCGCGCCGGGCCAGAAGCTACGCTGAAGCGCTGGTCGAGCATGCCCAACTGACGCCAGGCGCGTGCGTGTTCTTCATCACTGGCCAGCCATTTGGCGAACTCTTCCTGTGCAACCAGGCTGCCGTCGCCTGAGCCCAGCGAGAGTTGCCAGGCAATCGCCGCATCCAGCACACGGGCCGTGACCGGTTTGGAGCCTGTCACAGCGGCTCGCCATACAGTGCGATGTAGCACTGGCGAATGCCTTGGGCCAGGTACTGGCGCACACGTGGCACCGACACACCCAGGCGCTGGGCGATTTCGGCGTGGCCCAGGCCGTCGAGGCGGTTATAGAGGAAGGCAGCGCGGGCCTTGCTCGACAGCTTGCCGAGCAGGCGGTCGATGGCCTTGAGGTCTTCGAGGATCAGTTGCTGTGCTTCGGGCGAGGGGTGTTCGCTTTCCGGGATCAGCATCAGCTCGCTGAGGTACGCCTGCTCCAGCGCCGCGCGGCGGAAGTAGTCGAACAGCAAGCCTTTGGCGATGGCCACCAGGAACGCACGTGGCTCGCGCGGTTCGCGCAGCTCGTCCCGGCCCAGCAGGCGTATGAAGGTGTCCTGGCTCAAGTCTTCGGCGCGGCTCGGGCAGGCCACATTGCGTCGCAGCCACGCCAACAACCAGCCACGATGGTCGCGATACAACGCGCCAACAAGCTCACTGTGTGGGGTTTGGACCGACGACAAGGCATCACCGAATAAACAAGGGGTTTAAACTAACGAGAATTATTCGCGATTGTGTCAGAGGCCGGGAATGCGCGCAATTGGCGTCTGTCGGACGATCGTTCCCACGCTCTGCGTGGGAATGCCTCCTGGGACGCTCCGCGTCTCGCTAGAAAGATGGTGTTTGTTTGCGCCGTGTCCATTGGCTCAAGCGCTCTTGCAGCACCTGTGGGCTGTCGATTCCCTGTTGGCGCGCACGGCTGAAAAGGATGAGCATCAGCTCTGCCGTGGCCAATGCATCGGCGCTGGCGTGATGGCGTTCGCCCACGTGCAGCTTGAAGTGGTTGATCCAGTCATCGAGCCCGGCTTCACGGATATTCGCGTCGGGGCACAACAGCGGGGCGATGTCGGCGACATCGAGGAACGGATGGGCCAACCGATAACCCAGGCTGTCCTTGAGCGCCCGGCACAGCATGTGTTGGTCGAACGGCGCATGGAACGCCAGCAACGGGCTGTCGCCGACAAAGGCCATAAAGTCCAGCAAGGCTTCGGCCGGGTCGCTGCCGGCGGCAATCGCGCTGGGGCCGAGGCCGTGGATCAACACGCTGGGGCCAACCTTGGTGTTGGCCCGTAGCAGGGTGCGCTCGAACATCTGCGAAAAATCCACCGCGCCATCCTCGATCACCACCGCGCCGATGGACAGCACTTGGTCGCGGTTGAGGTTCAGGCCGCTGGTTTCCAGGTCGACCACCACCCAACGTTGGCTGCGTAACGACCCTTCGCCCAGCAATGCGGGCTTGGGCAATTGTGCCAGCCGCTGCTGCTGAGCCGCGTCGAGCCCGGGCTTGTTCTTGCGCAGCCAACTGAACAGGCTCACAGCTGATACCGTAGCGTCAGGCTGCTTTGCAGGCGTTGGGCCTGGCGCAGGGATTCACGCAGGATGCGCCGGTCCAGGTGGTTGAGGCTGTCGGGGTCGACGCGGTTGGAATACGGCAGGTTCTCGCGGGTTTGCAGCTGATGCTGCTGCATGCGGGTTTGCTGGATAAAGTGATAGGCCTCCTCATAGGCAGCGCCATCCAGCGGCTCAATGACCTCCTTGACCACCAGTTGGCGCAGGCGCTCCAAGGTATTGTTGGCGTGGATACCGTTGGCCAGGGCCAACAGGCGCGCGCCATCGACAAAGGGCGTAAGGCCCTGCACCTTGAGGTCGAGCGTGGCCTTTTCGGCGCCTTTGCGCGTCAGCACAAAGTCGCGGAAACGCCCGACCGGCGGGCGCTGGCGCAAGGCGTTCTCGGCCAGCATGCGTTGGAATAAGCGGTTATCGGCCACCTGATCCAGAATGCCCTGGCGCAGTTGCTCGCAACCGCGCTCGTCACCCCACACCACGCGCATATCGAAATAGATGCTCGACCCGAGCAGGTTCTCCGGCGTGGCCTCGCGAATAAATGCACCGAAGCGTCGCGCCCATTCGGCCCGTGACAGGCACAGCTCGGGGTTGCCGGCCATGATATTGCCCTTGCACAGGCTGAAGCCGCACAACGCCAGGCTTTGGTTGATCTGCTGCGCCAGGGGCAGCAGGCGGCCGCGGATCTCGGCGGCTTCGGCGGCGTCCTTGGCTTCAAACAGGATGCCGTTGTCCTGGTCGGTAAACAGGGTTTGTTCGCGGCGCCCTTCGCTGCCGAAACACAGCCAGCTGAAGGGCACGCCAGGGTCGCCTTTGTCGGCCAGGGTCAGTTCGATCACCCGGCACACGGTGTGGTCGTTGAGCAGGGTAATAATGTGGGTGATCTGAGTCGAGGAGGCACCATGGGCCAGCATGCGTTCGACCAGTTGGCCGATTTCACCGCGAATCGCCACCAGGTTTTCCACCCGGGGTGCGTTTCGAATGGTGCGGGCCAAGTGCACCAGGTCGACCCGTTGCAGGGAAAACAGGTCGCGCTCGGACACCACGCCACACAGGCGCTGGTCTTTTACCAGGCACACATGGGCGATGTGTCGCTCGGTCATGGCGATGGCGGCATCGAAAGCGCTGTGGTCCGGGCTTAAAAAGAACGGCGCCTGGGTCATATGGCCGGCGATGGCTTGATTGAAATCGCCGGTGCCATCGGCGACCACCTGGCGCAGGTCGCGCAAGGTGAAAATCCCCAGCGGCGCCTTGTGCTCGTCGACGATCACGATGCTGCCCACTTGTTGCTCATGCATCAGTGTCACTGCCTCGCGCAGCGGCGTGGTCGGGCTGCAGGTGACCGGGTGGCGCATGGCCAATTCACCCAGGCGGGTGTTCAGTGAATACTGGGTGCCCAGGGTTTCCACGGCCTTTTGCTGCACCTGCTGGTTGACCTGATCCAACAGGCTGCTGACTCCGCGCAGGGCAAAATCGCGAAACGGGCTGGAAAGGGCGAACAGCTTGATAAACGCCGGCTTGTTCAGTTGCAGGCAGAAGGTGTCTTCGGCGGCTTTGTGCTCGGTGCGTGTCGCACGCTCACCCAGCAACGCGGCAAGAGGGAAGCACTCGCCGGTGGTGATCTCGAAGGTGGCTTGCGTCGAGTCCGGCCGCTCGCCGACTACGCGGCCCTGCTTGACGATATAGAAGTGCTCCACCGGCCCGCCGGACGGTTTGAGAATGCTGTCGCCGGGGCCGTAGAAACGCAGCTGGCACTGTTCGACCAAGAACGCCAGGTGGGCGTTTTCCATCTGGTTGAACGGTGGGAAGCGTTGCAGGAATTGCAGGGTGCCGTGGATGTTCTGCAACACGGCGGTTTTTCCCGCGTGCGTGAAAGCATCAGCTTTACTCATAACAGTGACCGCAGTTTTTTTGTCGTTATCGTCCTGCATGGTCGACTCCCGCGCGGCGGGTGCCCATTGGACGTAAGTCTAGGTCTGGGAAAAACCATTCACGACTAGGGAAAAACCTTACATGACTATCGTCCAAACCCCGTAGAACGCCCACTAGGCAAACTTTCCGACGAAGTGCACATTGTTCGCCCTTCCGCAGATGTCTGACGAGTGTGCTGGGAGATTGAATAGAACTGCTGAGAAACGTATGTCCGACCACGATATTTTGAGTGATGCCGAGCGCGAGGCGCTGAGCGCCGTGATGCTGGAGCCCGATTTGCCGCCACAGCGGGTGTTGATTGTCGACGACGACAAGGACGCTCGTGAATTGCTTGCGGAGATCCTGGGTCTGGACGGCATTCGCTGCATGACCGCCGACAGCGGCGAGACAGCGTGGGATTTGTTGAGCTCCAGCAGTTCCATCGGTTTGCTGATCACCGATTTGCGCATGGCGCCGAGCAACGGCCTGCAATTGATTCGCAAAGTGCGCGAGTCAACCCGTGCGGCGTTGCCGATCATCATCATGTCGGGAGACGCGGAAGCGCCGGATGTGATTGATGCGATGCATTTGAGCGTGGTGGATTTTTTGCTCAAACCGATCGATAGCGTGAAGTTGGCGAAGATGGTCAAGCGGGAATTGGGGATGGCGCAGTAGCTACCGCTGGTCGGACTTCTGTAAGAACTGTCAACTTTGACAGTAGCGGTGGTATGAGCATCGCTGTTCACTTGGTTTGAGGGCGGTCGGAATCACCGCCTCAACTTACTAGAGAACAGAGGCCAGTCATGAGCACAAATGGAAGTTACACCACTGCCAATTTTATGAAGCTGGAAATCACCAAGAAAGGCAGCTTTTATAAAAGTTTTGATTCTCACGATGTTAATGTTGAAATTGCGGGCGAAGACTCCGGGCTCTACAGCTATCGGGGGGCTGATACCTTCTCTGTGTTTTTTAAGCCTCAAACTGAGGATGGGGTCGCTACTTATAAATTTGAAAGCAAGGATGAAAAATTTATTTGGACCTTGAAGGACGGTATTAGCAATAAATATTTTTTTATGAGCGGTACTTTGAAGGAAACTGTCACCCACTCCCCGAGCAAACGGTTGTATGAGCTGAATGGGATGTTTGCAGATAAGGGTGGGGTCGAATATAAAGTTGTAGGCACTGCTGAGTGGAATGATGATTTGTAATTGATTGAGTTGTTCTGTAAATATTCCAGGTTTTTTGGAATGCAGGTATCTGCGGTTTTACTGCGATATACAGCACTTTGTAAGTGCGCGAGAGGGGGCTCATTGTGGCGATTGATTAATGAGCCTTGATGAAGATAGATGTCAGACAGTTATGTTTTTTCGAACGGCAGTCCCATCGTTTAACTCATTGCATGAAGTGCAATGGCTAAAACAGTAAAGCCCTGATCTTGCGATCAGGGCTTTTTTCATTTACAGGCCGTTTTTAGCCTTGAACTCACGACGCCTGCGATGCAACACCGGCTCCGTATACCCATTCGGCTGCTTAGTCCCTTCAATCACCAACTCCACCGCCGCCTGGAACGCGATGTTGCTGTCGAAATCCGGTGCCAGCGGGCGATACAACGCGTCACCGGCATTCTGACGGTCCACCACCGGCGCCATGCGCTTGAGGCTTTCCATCACCTGGGCTTCGTTGACGATGCCGTGGCGCAGCCAGTTGGCGATGTGCTGGCTGGAGATGCGCAGGGTGGCGCGGTCTTCCATCAGGCCCACATCGTTGATGTCCGGCACTTTCGAGCAACCGACGCCCTGGTCGATCCAGCGCACTACATAACCGAGGATGCCCTGGGCGTTATTATCCAGTTCGTTGCGGATTTCTTCGTCAGACCAATCGGTGTTGCTGGCCAGAGGAATGGTCAGGATATCGTCTACCGAGGCGCGCTCGCGCTTGGCCAGTTCGGCCTGGCGGGCGAACACATCAACCTTGTGGTAGTGCAGCGCATGCAGCGCAGCCGCCGTCGGCGATGGCACCCAGGCGGTGTTGGCGCCGGCCAGTGGGTGAGCGATTTTCTGTTCGAGCATCGCCGCCATCAGGTCGGGCATGGCCCACATGCCTTTACCGATCTGTGCACGACCTTGCAGGCCGGTGCTCAAGCCGATATCGACGTTCCAGTTTTCGTAGGCACCGATCCATTTTTCCGCCTTCATGGCGGCCTTGCGCACCATCGCGCCAGCTTCCATGGAGGTGTGGATTTCATCGCCGGTGCGGTCGAGGAAGCCAGTGTTGATAAACACCACGCGCTCGCTGGCCGCCTTGATGCAGGCCTTGAGGTTGACCGTGGTGCGGCGCTCCTCGTCCATGATCCCGACTTTCAGCGTATTACGCGGCAGGTTCAACACGTCTTCGATGCGGCCGAACAGCTCATTGGTAAACGCTGCTTCTTCGGGGCCGTGCATCTTCGGTTTTACGATATAGACGGAACCGGTGCGGCTGTTCTTGCGGCTGCTGTTGCCGTTGAGGCTGTGGATCGCCGACAGGCTGGTGAGCAGGCCGTCGAGGATACCTTCCGGTACTTCGTTGCCGTCTTTATCCAGGATCGCGTCGATGGTCATCAAGTGGCCAACGTTACGCACGAACAGCAGCGAACGGCCGTGCAGGGTCACGTCCTGGCCATCCACGCCGGTGTAGACGCGGTCGGCGTTCATGGTGCGGGTGAAGGTCTTGCCGCCCTTGGCCACTTCTTCGGCCAGGTCGCCTTTCATCAGGCCGAGCCAGTTGCGGTAGATCACCACTTTGTCATCGGCATCGACGGCGGCGACGGAGTCTTCGCAGTCCATGATGGTGGTCAGCGCGGCTTCCATCAGCACGTCTTTGACGCCGGCGGCGTCGGTCTGGCCGACCGGGGTGCTGGCGTCGATCTGGATTTCGAAGTGCAGGCCGTTGTGTTTAAGCAGGATCGCAATCGGCTCGGCCGCAGGGCCCTGGAAACCGATCAGTTGTGCGTCGTCGCGCAGGCCACTGTTGCTGCCGCCCTTGAGGCTGACGATGAGCTTGCCATCCACCATCTTGTAACCGGTGGAATCGACGTGGCTGCCGGCGGTGAGCGGCGCGGCTTCGTCGAGGAAAGCACGGGCGAAGGCAATTACCTTGTCGCCACGCACTTTGTTGTAACCCTTGCCCTTCTCGGCGCCGTCGGCTTCGCTGATGGCATCGGTGCCATACAGCGCGTCGTACAGCGAGCCCCAGCGTGCATTGGAGGCGTTGAGGGCGAAGCGGGCATTCATGACCGGCACCACCAGCTGCGGGCCGGCCATGCGGGCAATTTCGTCATCGACATTTTGGGTCGAGGCCTGGAAATCTGCAGCTTCTGGCAGCAGGTAACCGATATCTTGCAGGAAGGCTTTGTAGGCCACTGGGTCGTGGGCTTTGCCTGCGTGGGTCTGGTGCCAGGTGTCGATCCGCGCCTGGAAATCATCGCGTTTGGCGAGTAGGGCTTTGTTCTTCGGTGCCAGGTCGTGGATGACCTTGTCGGCGCCGGCCCAGAACTGGTCGGCAGTGATGCCGGTGCCGGGAATGGCTTCGTTGTTCACGAAGTCGAACAGGACTTTGGCGACCTGCAGGCCACCGACTTGAACGTGTTCAGTCATTGCTTGCCTCACTCTGCGGAGCTTATGCGCTGTTTCAGATTTTCATTATGTAGTGCACGGTTGGGCATACTACATGATGACTTGCGGTTGTGAAAATTAGACTAAATACGTCGTTTAGCGACTCATTTTGGTCGTACGGTCACAGCGGAGAATCGGATGTTCTCAAAAAACTATTGGATTGTTCCAGATAAATATAAAAATGGTACACGATTTGTTCCTGGCCGCTTCCGTAGGCAATGGCTTCATGTGGGAGCGGGCTTGCCCGCGATAGCGATAGCTCAGCCAACCGATGTGTAACTGACAGGCCCCAACGCGGCATAAATATCGACACAACTTTTGAAGGCAGCCAATTTCTCCTGTGGCGAGCAGGCTTGTCCTGCGTTGGGCTGCGAAGCAGCCCCAAACTCAGACGCTGAGTTCCAACAGGAAAATTGCAGTGCCTTTACTGGGGCCGCTTCGCAGCCCAACGCAGGACAAGCCTGCTCGCCACAACAGCCCACTTGCAACATACGCCCATCGCGGGCAAGCCCGCTCCCACAGGGTGTGTGCCTATAATCGATGATCAACCCACCGAGGGCTTCGCCATGGACCATCTTGTACTCACTATTATCGCCGCCGACAAACCCGGCCTGGTTGAACGCATTGCGCAGAACATTGCCGCCCACGGCGGTAACTGGCTGGAAAGCCGCATGGCGCACATGGCCGGGCAGTTTGCCGGGATTTTGCGGGTCAGCGTGCCGACGGAACAGCGTCAAGCCCTGGTCGGCGCGCTGGAGGACTTATCCACACATGGCATTCGTGTGCTGGTGGGCGAGGGCAGCAGCGGGCAGGCCTCGGCGTCCAAATCGATCATGATGACGTTGGTGGGCAATGACCGCGCAGGCATCGTGCGCGAAATCACGGCGCTATTGAGCAAACAAGGCGTGAACCTGGCGAGCCTGAGCACGGATGTGCGTCCGGCGCCCATGAGCGGTGATCCCTTGTTTAGCGCCGAAGCGTTGTTGCAGGTGCCGGCCGCGTTGTCCCTGGATACCTTGCAGCTGTCCCTGGAAACCTTGGCCGATGATTTGATGGTGGAACTGCACCACGAGGAATAATCGGTCCACAAGGTTATGCATGGAAATCTTGCATGGGCCTGTGGATAACCTGTAGAGACCCGGCGCCAGGCCATGCCGGCCGGGCTTCTTCGTCGATTGAGCAAAAAACGAGCAGTTTCAATGGCTTGTGCACAAATGGCGGGGATCAGGGTGTGGATAACCTTGGGGTGAATGCCTGCAAGCCACGTGCACTGTGGCTTGCAGAGGTTTGTACGTTATTTGATCAGCGTTTGCGCACCGTCAGCCATGCATCCAGGCTGTAAACCACCAGGCCCGCCCAGATAAATGCGAAAGCAATCAGCGTGCTGGTCGCCAGGTGTTCACCGAACAGCAGCACCGCTTCCAACAGCACCAGCGTCGGCGCCACGTATTGCAAAAAGCCCAGTGCGGTGTAGGGCAAATGCCGTGCGGCGGCGTTGAAACACACCAGCGGAATCAGCGTAACCGGGCCTGCGGCCACCAGCCACCAGGCTTCGGAGGTGCTCCAAAATTCAAGCTGCGCACTATGGGCCGACGGGTTGAACAACAACCAGGCGACGGCGATCGGCACCAGCATCCAGGTTTCCACCACCAGCCCTGGCAGCGCCTTGACCGGCGCCTGTTTGCGGATCAAACCGTAAAAGCCGAAGGTCAACGCCAGCACCAGCGACACCCACGGCAGACTGCCGACTTGCCACACTTGCTGCGCCACACCCACCGCCGCCAGCCCGACGGCGATCCATTGCAGGCGGCGCAGGCGCTCGCCCAGGATCAGCATGCCCAGCAGCACATTCACCAACGGGTTGATGTAGTAACCCAGGCTCGCTTCCAGCATGCGCCCGCTGTTCACCGACCACACATAGGTCAGCCAGTTGGCCGCAATCAACGAACCGCTGAGTGCCAGAATCGCCAGGCGCTTGGGGTTGTCGCGCAGTTCACGGAACCAGCCGGGGTGCTTCCATACCATCAACAGCAAACCGCCGAACAGCGCCGACCACAAGACGCGGTGCACGATGATTTCGGCGGCGGGAACACTGGCGATGGCTTTGAAATAAAGTGGGAAAAGACCCCAGATGACATAGGCACTCAGGCCCAGGATGTACCCTTTGCGGGGGTTGGCGGCGTGCATTGCAGAATCCTTGCTCAGGCAGCTTACAAAGCGCGATTGTAAGGATTTTTGTCAGGCAAGGCAGGGGCTTTTCTGTGGGAGCTGTCTTGCCTGCGATGAAATCACCTTAGTACCACTGATACACCGAGTTGTCTGAATCGCAGGCAAGCCAGCTCCCACACCGGTGGTGTACTGCTCTTTAGAAGAGTTTGAGGGGTTCTTCATTGAGCGCCGACAGTTGCTCACGCAACGCCAACACCTGGTCGCCCCAATACCGCTCGCTGCCAAACCACGGAAAGCTGTGGGGGAATGCCGGGTCATCCCAGCGCCGGGCCAGCCAGGCGCTGTAGTGCATCAGGCGCAAGGCGCGCAGGGGTTCGATCAAGGCCAGTTCGCGTGGGTCGAAGTCGTGGAACTCCTGGTAGCCGTCCATCAATTCCGACAGCTGGCCCAGGCATTCCTGACGGTCGCCCGCGAGCATCATCCACAGGTCCTGCACGGCCGGGCCCATGCGGCAGTCGTCCAGGTCGACGATGTGGAACATCTCGTCGCGGCACATCATGTTGCCGGGGTGGCAGTCACCGTGCATGCGGATGTTCTTGTGCGGTGTGGCCTTGTACACCTCTTCCACGCGCTTGAGCAGGTCGCGCGCGACAGACTCGTAAGCGGGCAGCAGGCTCTTGGGAATGAAATTGCCTTCAAGCAAGGTGTTGAGGGAATCGTGACCGAAGTTCTTCACCCCCAAGGCTTCGCGGTGTTCAAACGGGCGGGTGGACCCCACGGCGTGCAAACGGCCAAGCAATTGCCCGAGGCGATACAGCTGATCCAGGTTGCCCGGCTCCGGCGCACGCCCGCCACGGCGTGGGAACAGGGTGAAGCGAAAGCCCGCGTGTTCGAACAGGCTTTCGCCGTTATGCACCAGCGGTGCAACCACCGGCACTTCGCACTCGGCCAGTTCGAAGGTGAAGCGGTGTTCTTCCAGGATCGCTTCGTTGGTCCAGCGCTGCGGGCGGTAGAATTTGGCGATCAGCGGCTCGGAGTCTTCGATGCCCACCTGATACACGCGGTTTTCGTAGCTGTTAAGCGCCAACACGCGCGCGTCGCTGAGAAAGCCGATGCTTTCGACGGCGTCGAGTACTAAATCGGGGGTGAGTGTTTCAAACGGGTGGGCCATGCGAACTCCTGCGCGCAGCAGGGCGCCGCGTCCGGCCGGGTATGGTAACGCACCAACGCTGAGATAGGTGGCGACTGTGCCATTGCCATCGCAGGCAAGCCAGCTCCCACACTTGAGCGTGGAATGCGCTCAAAGGTGGGAGCTGGCTTGCCTGCGATGAGGCCCTGTCAGGCGCCGACTATCCCACCATCATCCCGCCGAATCGCCATCACCGACGAGCGCGGCTTGCCGTTGGGCAGATGCTCCGGCCAGGTCGAACCCCCGGTTTCCCCCGGATGCTGAATCCCCACAAACAGGGTCTTCTGGTCCGGCGAAAAGCTGATGCCCGTGACCTCGCACGCCACCGGCCCAACCATGAAACGGCGGATTTCCCCGGTGTTGGGGTCGGCGCACAGCATCTGGTTATTGCCCATGCCGGCGAAGTCGCCCTTGTTGCTGTAGTCGCCGTCGGTGAGGATCCACAGGCGCCCTGCCTTGTCGAACCCCAGGCCGTCGGGGCTGTTGAACATGTTTTGCGGGTTGATGTTGGACGAGCCGCCTTTTGGCGTGCCGGCATGCACACCGGGGTTGCCGGCCACCACAAACAAATCCCAGGTGAAGGTGTTGGCGCCGTGGTTATCCGCGTCGGCTTTCCAGCGCAGGATCTGGCCATACACGTTTTTCTCACGCGGATTCGGCCCGCCCACCGGCTGGCCGTCTTCACCGCGTTTGGCGTTGTTGGTGAGCGTGCAATACACCTGGCCGTCGGTGGGGCTGACCACGATCCATTCGGGGCGGTCCATGCGTGTGGCTTTCACCACACTGGCGGCCAGGCGCGCGTGGATCAGCACTTCGGCCTGGCTGGCAAACCCCGAGCTGGCGTCGATGCCGTTTTTGCCGTGGGTGAGTTCGACCCATTCGCCTTTGCCCTTGGGGTGGTCGGCATTGCCGTCGCCGGCATCGAAAATCGCCACGTACAGGGTGCCGTGGTCGAGCAGGTTCTTGTTGGCTTTGGGGTTGTGGTGGTTGATCGGATCGCGGCTGACGAACTTGTAGATGAACTCGCCACGCTCGTCGTCGCCCATGTACACCACGGCGCGGCCATCACGGGTTTCTGCCAGTGCGGCGTTTTCGTGTTTGAAGCGGCCCAGGGCAGTGCGCTTGACCGGTGTGGATTGCGGGTCGAACGGGTCGATTTCCACCACCCAGCCGTGGCGATTGAGTTCGTTGGGGTTCTTGGCCATGTCGAAGCGCGGGTCGTGCAGGTGCCAATTGATCTCGCGGCTGGCGGCCACCACGCCGTAGCGTTTTTGCCCGGCGTCGAAGCTTTGTTGCGGGTTGCTGCTGCCAAAGCAGTCGGTGAAGTTCTCTTCGCAGGTCAGGTAAGTGCCCCATGGCGTCTTGCCGTTGGCGCAGTTCTGGAAGGTGCCGAGGGCTTTTTTGCCGGTTTTGTCGGCGCTGGTTTTCAGCCAGGCATGGCCGGCAGCGGGGCCACCCAGGCGGATCGGCGAGTTACCGTGGATGCGGCGGTTGTAGCGCGAGTCCTGCACGAACTGCCAGGTGTCGCCCTTGCGCCGCACCTCTATCACCGACACACCTTCGCTGGCCTGGGCCTTGCGCACGTCTTCAGCCGATTGCGGCGCGCCGCCATGGGCGTAGAGGTAGCGGTAGTTGGTGTATTCGTTGTTGATGGCCATCAGCGCACGGTTGTTGTCACCGGGGAAGGCGAACAGGCTCATGCCGTCGTTGTTGTCACCGAACTGCTGTTCCTGGGCCTTGGCAGTGCCATTGCCGGACGGGTCGAAGGCTGGCGCGTTCTTGTGCAGCGGCTGGCCCCAACTGATCAGTACCGAGGCGGAGTAACCCGGCGGCAAGGTGATGGCGTCGCTGGTGGCCGCAGCGATGCTGGCAAAGCCCAGCAAGGGGCTGGCGGTGGCAGCGTTCACGGCCATTGCGCTGCGGGTGAGCAGGTTGCCACCCAGGAACATCGCGGCACCGCACAGGGCGCCGGCGCCGATAAAACGGCGGCGGGTGAGGCCGACCATCTGTTCAAGGTCGGTGGCTTGGTTTTCTTCTAATAGGCTCATTTCAGGCTCCCTGCGGTTTTTGCAGACACCTTAAGGAGCGCTCGTGACGAATTTGTTGCAGCTTAAAGATGGCGGGCGCCTAAACCGGTGTGCCGAGCAGCACATTGCTGGGTGAGAATTGCACCTGGACTTGGCCGCCTTCGACGACACCCATTGCCTGGAGCGCGGCGGGCTGCGCCAGGGCGCATAAAACCTGGCCGTTGGGCAGTGTGATGCGCACTTCGCTGGGGCCGTCATCGGCGTCGAGAATCGTCTCGATCACACCGCTCACGCAATTGTGTCCAGGTGTTGCAGCCTGCCCGATGGCGAGCAATTCCAGCCATCCGGCCTTGATCAAGGCGACCACTTCAACGCCGGTCTCCAGCTCCAGCCGCTGCGTGCTGTCGTGAGTGATCTGCGCACTCAGGCTCAAGCCGCCCGAGAGTTGCAGGCGAATCAAGTCATTGCGGCCCTGGTGTTCGATGGCGCTGACCTGGCCGTGCAGTTGGTTGCGCGCGCTGGTGCGCAACATCAGGCGACCGAGCAGGTTGAAGTCGCTCGCGTCCTCATCCGAACCCAGCACCTCGGCCTGCAACACTTGCAGGCGTTGGTACAGGCGCAGCACGCGCTCACCTTCGGCCGTCAGCTTGGCGCCGCCGCCGCCTTTGCCGCCGACGCTGCGCTCCACCAGCGGCTTTTGCGCCAGGTTGTTCAACTCGTCGATCGCATCCCACGCGGCCTTGTAACTCAGGCCAGCGCTCTTGGCCGCGCGGGTAATCGAGCCCTGCTCGGCAATATGCGCCAACAGGGCGATGCGCTGGGGGCGGCGGATGATGTGTTGGCTGAGGGAGGTCGGCAGAGACATGTGGATACGCTTCGATAAGGTCAGCGGACGTTGCAGGCGCGGCGCACGCGAGTCAAGTCATGAGCCTGGTTTTGGCGTGCGGGCCAGACAGTACACATCGACCTGACGAGCGCCAGCGTCCATCAATAGGCGGGCCAGGCTGTGGGCGGTGGCGCCGGTGGTGAGTACGTCGTCCACCAGCGCAAAGTGGCGGCCCTGCACCTGGGCGCCGGGTGCCAGCGCAAACGCGGTGAGCAGGTTGCGTTGGCGGGTCTTGGCGTCGAGGGCTTGTTGCGCGACGGTTTCATGGGGGCGTAACAACAGGTGTTCATCGTGTGGGAGGTCGAGGTCTTCGCTGAGCCAGCGGGCCAACATCAACGATTGGTTGAAGCCGCGCTCACGCAGACGCTTGCGCGCCATGGGCACCGGCAGCAGGCAGTCGGGGCGGGTGAGTGCGGTGTTGTCGAAACGGTGTTGCAGATACTGGCCCAGCAAGTGTGCGAGCAGATGACCCAGTGGCCAGCGCGACTGGTGTTTGAAGCGGCTGATAAGGGTGTCGACGGGGAAACCGTAGGTCCAGGGTGCGATCACCTGTTTATAGGCAGGCGGCTTTTTTTGACAGGGGCCGCAAATCAAACCCTCCATCGGCAGGGGCAGGGCGCACACCTCGCAATGCTCCAGCAGCCAGGGCAGCTCGGTTTCGCAGGCGTTGCACACAGTGTGGTTGGAGTTTGTTGCTTCATCGCAAATTAAACAGGTCTGGTTGTTTTCTAACCAGATGTAAACCTGATGTTTGTATCTGAGTTGACAGTGCATGAATCTTCCTTAAATATGCCGAGCATCCGTGTCGTGACTGACTGTGGGTATTGCGGGTATTGCCGGTATTGCCCTTCCCACAGCGTAAGCCCAAGCATAATCAAGGAATCGCCCATGAGCGCCAGCACCTCTGCCACCCTGCGTCACGATTGGTCTTTAGCCGAAGTCAAAGCGCTGTTTGTGCAACCCTTCAACGACCTGTTGTTCCAGGCGCAGACCGTGCACCGCGCGCATTTCGACGCCAACCGCGTGCAGGTCTCGACCTTGCTGTCGATCAAAACCGGCGCCTGCCCGGAAGATTGCAAATATTGTCCGCAGTCGGGCCACTACAACACCGGTCTGGAAAAAGAAAAGCTGATGGAGGTGCAGAAGGTCCTCGAAGAGGCCGCTCGCGCCAAAGCCATCGGTTCGACGCGCTTCTGCATGGGCGCCGCCTGGAAGCACCCGTCGGCCAAAGACATGCCCTACGTGCTGCAGATGGTCAAAGGCGTGAAGGCCATGGGCCTGGAAACCTGCATGACCCTCGGCCGTCTCGACCAGGACCAGACCGAAGCCCTGGCCCAGGCCGGCCTGGACTACTACAACCACAACCTCGACACCTCGCCTGAGTTCTACGGCAGCATCATCACCACCCGCACTTACGGCGAGCGCCTGCAAACCCTGGCGTACGTGCGTGATTCGGGGATGAAGATCTGCTCGGGCGGCATCCTCGGCATGGGCGAGTCCCTCGACGACCGCGCCAACCTGCTGATCCAACTGGCCAACCTGCCGGAGCATCCGGAGTCGGTGCCGATCAACATGCTGGTGAAAGTCGCCGGTACGCCGCTGGAAAACGCCGAAGACATCGACCCGTTTGACTTTATCCGCATGCTCGCCGTGGCGCGCATCCTGATGCCGCAATCCCATGTGCGCTTGTCGGCCGGCCGTGAAGCGATGAACGAGCAGATGCAGGCCCTGGCGTTTTTCGCCGGTGCCAACTCGATCTTCTACGGCGACAAGTTGCTGACCACCGCCAACCCGCAGGCCGACAAGGACATGCAACTGTTCTCGCGCCTGGGAATCTTGCCGGAGGCGCGTGAAGAGCACGCCGATGAAGTGCATCAGGCAGCGATTGAGCAGGCGTTGGTGGAGCAGAAGAGCAGCGAGCAGTTCTATAACGCGGTGGTTTAACGCCTCTCTCCACATTTGAAACGCAATCCAACTGTGGGAGCTGGCTTGCCTGCGATAGCGGTCTTCCAGACATATTGATACTGAATGTGCTGCCGTCATCGCAGGCAAGCCAGCTCCCACATTGGATCGGGTTCAACCTGAACTGCCGAGGCCTGCATGTCTTTTGATCTCGCCGCGCGCCTCGCTGCCCGCCGGGCCGAACACCTTTATCGCCAACGCCCTTTGCTTGAGAGCCCGCAAGGCCCGCAAGTGGTGGTGGATGGCCAGCCGCTGCTGGCATTCTGCAACAACGACTACCTGGGCCTGGCCAATCACCCGCAAGTGATCGAAGCCTGGCGCGCCGGGGCCTCCCGATGGGGCGTGGGCGGTGGCGCTTCGCACCTGGTGATCGGCCATGCCACGCCGCACCATGAGCTGGAAGAAGCACTGGCCGACCTCACCGGACGCCCGCGTGCACTGCTGTTTACCACCGGCTATATGGCCAACCTGGGCGCGGTCACCGCGTTGGTGGGGCAGGGCGATACGGTGCTGGAGGACCGGCTCAACCACGCCTCGCTGCTGGACGCCGGGCTGTTGTCCGGGGCGCGTTTCAACCGCTATCTGCATAACGACGCCAGCAGCCTGGCCAAACGCCTGGAGAAGGCGACCGGCAATACGCTGGTGGTCACCGATGGTGTGTTCAGCATGGACGGCAATCTGGCCGACCTGCCTGCGCTGGCCCGTGAGGCACGCGCCAAAGGCGCCTGGTTGATGGTCGATGACGCCCATGGCTTCGGGCCGTTAGGTGCTACGGGCGGTGGAATTGTCGAGCATTTCGGCTTGAGCCAGGAAGACGTGCCGGTATTGGTCGGCACCCTCGGTAAAGCGTTCGGCACCGCCGGAGCGTTTGTGGCGGGCAGTGAAGAGCTGATCGAAAGCCTGATCCAGTTCGCCCGGCCCTACATCTACACCACCAGCCAGCCACCGGCATTGGCCTGCGCCACTTTGAAAAGCCTGGAGCTGCTGCGTACCGAGCACTGGCGGCGTGAGCACCTCAATGGTCTGATCCGCCAGTTCCGCCAGGGCGCCGAGCAGCTTGGCCTGCGGTTGATGGACAGCTTCACGCCGATCCAGCCGATCCTGATTGGCGACAGCGCCACCGCCATGCGCCTGTCGCAGATGCTGCGCGAGCGCGGCCTGATGGTGACAGCCATCCGCCCACCGACTGTGCCGGCCGGCAGTGCGCGTTTGCGCGTGACACTGACAGCGGCCCACAGCGCGGCCCAGGTGCAGCTATTGTTAAACGCATTGGAAGCGTGTTTCCGGTTGTTAAGTATTACGGAGCCCGACCATGCGTGATCGACTGGTATTACTGCCCGGTTGGGGGCTCGGCGTTTCACCGCTGGAGCCTTTGGCTGGCGCCTTGCAGGGTTTGGACGAACACCTGCAAGTGCATATCGAACCGTTGCCGGTGCTGGCTTCCAGCGATCTGGATGAATGGCTCGACGAACTCGACGCCACACTGCCGGACAACGCCTGGTTGGGCGGCTGGTCCCTGGGCGGCATGCTCGCTTCCGAGTTGGCGGCGCGGCGCGGCGAGCGCTGCTGCGGGCTGCTGACATTGGCGAGCAACCCGTGTTTTGTCGCCCATCAAGGCTGGCCCAGTGCGATGCCTGCCGAGACGTTCGATGCGTTCCTCGCGGGTTGCCATGCCGATTCTCAGGTCACGCTCAAACGCTTTGGCCTGCTGTGTGCCAAGGGCGCTGCAGACCCGCGAGGGCTGTCGCGCCTGTTGGTCAGCGGGGCGCCGAATACGTTGTCGAGTGTGTTGATGCCGGGCCTGGAACTGCTTGCTCAACTGGATACCCGCGCCGCTTTGCAAGCGTTTCGTGGCCCGCAACTGCACCTGTTTGCGGGGTTGGACGGTTTAGTGCCCGCTGAAGCCGCGGGTGATCTATTGGCCCTGCTGCCCGATGTAGAAATCGGCCTGATTGAACAGGCCGGTCACGCTTTTCTTCTGGAAGACCCTCACGGTGTAGCGGGGGCCATCCAGGCTTTTTTGCATGAGTGTGTTGATGACTGATTTATCCCAGCCCCCACTGCCGGGCGGTTTGCCGGACAAGCGCCAGGTGGCGGCCTCGTTTTCCCGCGCAGCAGCCAGCTACGACAGCGTCGCCGAGTTGCAGCGCGCAGTCGGGCATGAGCTGTTGTCTCGCCTGCCAGCTGCCATCGCGGCCAGACGCTGGCTGGATGTGGGCTGCGGCACGGGTTATTTCAGCCGTGCACTGGGCGAACTGTTGCCAGCAAGCCAAGGCGTAGCGCTGGATATTGCCGAGGGCATGCTCAACCATGCGCGGCCTTTAGGGGGCGCGCAGCACTTTATTGCGGGGGATGCAGAACGCTTGCCGCTTGCAACTGAGAGCTTCCAACTGCTGTTCTCCAGCCTGGCGGTGCAGTGGTGCGCGAATTTCGACGCGGTGCTCAGTGAGGCCTGTCGTGTGCTGCAACCCGGGGGCGTCTTCGCATTTGCGAGCCTGTGCGTGGGCACCCTGGACGAGTTGCGCCAAAGCTGGCGTGCGGCGGATGGCCTGGTTCACGTCAACCGCTTTCGCACCTTCGAGGCTTACCAACAGCTGTGTGCTGCCAGCGGTTTGCGGGTGCTGAGCCTGGAGCGCCAGCCTCACGTGTTGCATTACCCGGATGTGCGCAGCCTGACCCACGAACTCAAGGCGTTGGGCGCGCATAACCTCAACCCCGGTCGCCCGGGAGGGTTGACGGGGCGCGCGCGGATTGTTGCACTGGTGCACGCTTACGAGCAGTTCCGCCAGGCCCAGGGCCTGCCCGCCACGTACCAAGTGGTGTACGCCGTACTGGAGAAACCGTTATGAGCGCCGCTTATTTCATCACCGGCACCGATACCGATGTGGGCAAAACCACCATCGCCGCCGGGCTGCTGCATGCCGCGCGGCTGGCGGGTAAAAGCACCGCCGCCGGAAAACCGGTGGCCTCAGGCTGCCAGCTCACCCCAAAAGGTTTGCGCAACGCCGACGCCTTGGCACTGCTGGCCGAATGTTCGCTGCCGTTGACCTATGCCGAGGTCAACCCGGTGGCCTTTGAACCCGCGATTGCGCCGCACCTGGCCGCGCGGGAGGCGGGTGTGGCGCTCACGGTGCAATCACTGTTGAAGCCGATGCAGCACATACTCGCGCAACACGCGGATTTCACCTTGATCGAAGGCGCAGGCGGCTGGCGGGTGCCGTTGGCCGATCAGGACAACCTGTCGGACCTGGCCATGGCGCTCAAGCTGCCGGTGATCCTGGTGGTGGGCGTGCGTCTGGGCTGTATCAGCCATGCGCTGCTCACCGCCGAAGCCATCGCGCGGGACGGTTTGCCGTTGGCGGGTTGGGTGGCAAATATCATCGACCCCAAGACCTCTCGTCTGGAAGAGAACCTCGCCACCCTGGCTGAGCGGTTGCCTGCGCCGTGCCTGGGGCGGGTGCCAAAGCTCAAGCAGGCCAGCGCGAAAGTGGTGGCCGAGTACCTGGAGTTGGACCTGCTTGACTGATTTTGGCTATCGCTAAGGCATTATGCCATTAGTGTTTTTGACGGGCGTTTTGCCAGGATGTCTGCTTCAATTCAAGTTCACGATTCTCTAAAGGCAGGCTTACGCCATGGAAATCTCTGGAAGCAGCGCGTTTTATTCGGGGCTGAGCACTATTCAGGCCGGGCAGAACCGCGTCGACCAGGCCGCCGGCAAAATTGCCGGCGCCGCGACGACCCAGCCCTCGGACGCACAAAGTGATCGTCTACAAGCCAACGATCGCGCCCAGCCGTCCAACTCGGCGAGCAACATGGTCGAAATGGCCCAAGGCAAGTTTCAAGTGGAGCTGGGC
Source organism: Pseudomonas sp. OE 28.3 (assembly GCF_014268205.2). NCBI lineage: Bacteria > Pseudomonadati > Pseudomonadota > Gammaproteobacteria > Pseudomonadales > Pseudomonadaceae > Pseudomonas > Pseudomonas sp. OE 28.3. Next base: position 6,203,997 of record NZ_CP077082.1, on the reverse strand, counting down.
GCGAAAGTTGCCAAGGCTTCGGATGAAATGCTTGGCACGTTGATCGATACCTACGCTTAACTTTCTATCGGCACACGCCGGCTCTTCTGTGGGAGCTGGCTTGCCTGCGATAGCATCGACTCAATCTTCCTGATATACCGCGGCGCCTGTATCGCAGGCAAGCCAGCTCCCACACAAGCCAGCTCCCACATTGTCCTGTGTCATCTCGTTGAACTTCTAAACTCCTTTTAAGCGTGGCATCCCGCCGCAGGCCTTGCCGTGCGTGGCATTGATGCGCGTCATGACAAACGGCTTCGGCGCGATGCTTGACAACCCCAGGTCGTAAACGTATGTTTCAAACACCTGTTTGACCGCCATAACAAATCCACGCGGTTGTTCATCCCAGATACATCAGCAGAGGTTTATCGCTATGCCTGACTACAAGGCCCCCTTGCGTGATATTCGCTTCGTTCGTGACGAACTGCTCGGTTATGAAGCGCACTATCAGAGCCTGCCGGCTTGCCAGGACGCTACCCCGGACATGGTTGACGCCATTCTTGAGGAAGGCGCCAAGTTCTGTGAGCAAGTGCTGGCACCGTTGAACCGCGTGGGTGACATCGAAGGGTGTACCTGGAGCGAGTCAGGCGTAAAAACCCCTACTGGTTTCAAAGAAGCCTACAAGCAGTTCGTCGAAGGCGGCTGGCCAAGCCTGGCCCACGACGTGGAGCACGGTGGCCAAGGCCTGCCGGAATCCCTGGGCCTGGCCGTGAGCGAGATGGTCGGCGCCGCCAACTGGTCGTGGGGCATGTACCCTGGCCTGTCCCACGGTGCGATGAACACCATCTCCGAGCACGGCACCCCGCAACAGCAAGACGCTTACCTGACCAAGCTGGTTTCGGGTGAGTGGACCGGCACCATGTGCCTGACCGAGCCGCACTGCGGCACCGACCTGGGCATGCTGCGCACCAAGGCCGAACCTCAGGCTGATGGTTCCTACAAAGTCTCCGGCACCAAGATCTTCATCTCGGCCGGTGAACACGACATGGCCGACAACATCGTCCATATCGTACTGGCTCGCCTGCCGGACGCACCGGCCGGCACCAAGGGTATTTCGCTGTTCATCGTGCCTAAATTCCTGCCGAACGCAGACGGCTCGATCGGCGAGCGCAATGCGGTGACCTGTGGTTCCCTGGAACACAAGATGGGCATCCACGGTAACGCCACCTGCGTGATGAACTTCGACGCGGCCACCGGTTTCCTGATCGGCCCGGCGAACAAAGGCCTGAACTGCATGTTCACCTTTATGAACACCGCTCGCCTGGGCACCGCGCTGCAAGGCTTGTCCCACGCCGAGATCGGCTTCCAGGGCGGCCTGAAATACGCTCGCGACCGCCTGCAAATGCGCTCGCTGACTGGCCCGAAAGCGCCGGACAAAGCCGCTGACCCAATCATCGTGCACCCTGACGTGCGCCGCATGCTGCTGACCATGAAAGCCTTCGCTGAAGGCAACCGTGCGATGGTGTACTTCACCGCCAAGCAAGTGGACATCGTCAAGTACGGCACCGACGACGAAGCCAAGAAGCAAGCCGACGGCCTGCTGGCGTTCATGACCCCAATCGCCAAGGCGTTCATGACCGAAGTCGGTTTTGAATCGGCCAACCACGGCGTGCAGATCTACGGCGGCCACGGCTTTATCGCCGAGTGGGGCATGGAGCAGAACGTTCGTGACAGCCGCATTTCGATGCTGTACGAAGGCACCACCGGCATCCAGGCACTCGACTTGCTGGGCCGTAAAGTGCTGATGACTCAAGGCGAAGCGCTCAAGGGCTTCACCAAGATCGTGCACAAGTTCTGCCAGGCCAACGAAGGCAACGAAGCCGTTAAGGAATTCGTTGCACCGCTGGCGGCACTGAACAAAGAGTGGGGCGAGTTGACCATGAAGGTCGGTATGGCCGCGATGAAAGACCGTGAAGAAGTCGGTGCCGCCTCGGTGGACTACCTGATGTACTCCGGCTATGCGTGCCTGGCTTACTTCTGGGCCGACATGGCACGCCTGGCTGCTGAAAAACTGGCTGCCGGCACCACCGAAGAGGCGTTCTACACCGCCAAGCTGCAGACGGCGCGCTTCTACTTCCAGCGCATCCTGCCGCGTACCCAGACCCATAAGGTCACCATGCTGTCGGGCGCCAACAACCTGATGGACATGAAAGAAGAAGACTTCGGCCTGGCTTACTAAGCCCTGCCGGTCTCCTGAAAACCGCCGCTTCTTTTGGAAGCGGCGGTTTTTTTATGTGCGGCGATAAAAAACACAGCACAGCACTCAGGGATTGCGCCTGGCTGCCGTTACAGTGATGGCAATGTGATACAGGTCACATTGAATGTGCTTAACTGTGCTCAGTGAAGGCACTGTGCCATCTTTCTGGGCGGGTCGGAGCTTTACCCTTGTCGCGCGTGTCCGCTGTACGGTTCAGTCATTTTCTTCCTTCGTTACTGCTATTGATGGCCGGGCTCTCGGCTGCGTATGTCAAAGACCTCAGCGTGTTCTTCACCTCGCTGTTCAATGTGCTGCCGACCTTGGTGCTGTTGCTCGGCGGCGCGTACTGCGCGGTGTATCGGCGCCAGCGTGAGCTGTTTCTGATGATCACGGTGTACGTCGTTTACTTCCTGCTTGACACCCAGACCGATTATTACCGCGATAACGGCCGCGTCCGTGAAGACGCCGCGGTGGTGTTCCATCTGTGTTGCTTGCTGTTGCCGTTGCTGTTCAGCATTTACGCGCTGTGGCAGGAGAAAACCCACCTGTTCCGCGACTTTGTGGCGCGCTGCGCCGTGCTTTTTGCGTTTGGCAGCGTAGCCCTGGCGCTTGAGCAGAGTTTCCCCCAAGCCTTGCTGAACTGGCTGGCGGAGATTCGCTGGCCGGCGCTGCATGGCAGTTGGATGAGCCTGATCCAGCTGTCGTACCCGATGTTCCTGATTGGTTTTGTCACCCTGGCGGCGCAGTACTGGTATCAGCCGCGGCCCTTGCACGCGGCGCAACTGGTGGGTTTGCTGGGGCTGTTCTGGATGTTGCCGCAAACCTTTATCCTGCCGTTCACGCTGAACATCATGTGCAGCCAGGTAATGCTGATGATTGCCGCCGGCGTGGCGCACGAGGCTTATCAGATGGCCTTTCGCGATGAACTCACCGGCTTGCCGGGGCGGCGCGCGCTCAATGAGCGCATGCAACGGTTGGGGCGCAATTATGTGTTGGCAATGAGCGACGTCGATCACTTCAAGCGCTTTAACGACACCCACGGCCACGATGTCGGTGACCAAGTGCTGCGGCTGGTGGCCAGCAAATTGTCGAAGGTCAATGGCGGTGGGCGTGCCTATCGTTATGGCGGGGAAGAGTTTGCCGTGGTGTTCGCCGGCAAGACGTTGGACGAGTGCATGCCGCACCTGGAAGAGATTCGCGAGATCATCGCCAACTACGCCATCAAGCTGCGCAACCCGGACCGTCCCCACGACGACCAGCAGGGCCGCCAACGCCGGGTGGGCAGTGGCGCCTCGAGTGTGTCGGTGACGGTCAGCATCGGCGTGGCCGAGCGCCAGGTCGAGCAGCGCACGCCTGAAGAAGTGCTCAAGTCCGCCGATCAGGCGCTCTACGCGGCCAAGGGCGCGGGGCGTAACTGCGTGGTCGCTGCCGGGCAAACCCGGCGCGGCGCGGTGCGCATGGAGAGCGCTGCCGGTTGAGTGATGGCGGTGTATTCAGCGGTTCTACAGTAATTGTTCGAGGCGATGACCGGCAGTAGGTTGAAAGTATCTGCTGCCGGAGACATTGCCATGCCTGAGTACAAAGCTCCCCTGCGCGACATGCGCTTTCTGATCGACAACGTGTTTGATTTTCACGGCCACTACGCCGCCTTGGGCGCCACCGACGCGAGCCCGGATATGGTCAGCGCGATTCTCGAAGAAGGCGCCAAATTCTGCGAAAACGTGCTGTCGCCGCTCAATCGCAGTGGCGATGAAGAAGGCTGCCACTTCGACAATGGCGTGGTCACCACGCCCAAGGGCTTCAAGGAAGCTTTCGCCCACTACGTGGAAGGCGGCTGGCATGGCGTGGCGGCGGACCCGGTCTACGGTGGCCAGGGCTTGCCGCTGTCCCTGGGCCTGGTGCTCAGCGAAATGATCGGCTCCAGCAACACCTCCTGGGGTATGTACCCGGGTCTCACCCACGGTGCAATGTCGGCGATTCACGCCCACGGCACTGAAGAACAGAAAGCCACCTACCTGACCAAACTCACCGCCGGCGAATGGACCGGCACCATGTGCCTCACCGAAGCCCACTGTGGCACCGACCTGGGCCTGATCAAGACCCGCGCCGTGCCCCAGGCGGACGGCAGTTACGCGGTCACCGGCAGCAAGATCTTTATCTCGGCCGGCGAGCACGACATGAGTGCCAATATCATTCACTTGGTGCTGGCCAAACTGCCGGACGCCCCGGCGGGCACCAAAGGTATCTCGTTGTTTATCGTGCCCAAGTTCCATGCCGATTCAGGCGAGCGCAACGCGGTGCACTGTGGTTCCATCGAGCACAAGATGGGCATCAAGGCCTCGGCCACCTGCGTGCTGAACTTCGACGGTGCCAAGGGCTTTTTGATTGGCGAGGCGAACAAAGGCCTCAATTGCATGTTCACCATGATGAACCACGCGCGCCTGGGCACTGGCATGCAGGGTTTGTGCAATGGTGAGGCGAGTTTCCAGGGCGCGATCAAATACGCCAACGACCGCCTGCAAATGCGCTCGCTGACCGGCGCCAAGGCCCCGGATAAAGCCGCTGACCCGATCATCGTGCACGCCGACGTGCGGCGCATGTTGCTGACCATGAAGGCCTTCAATGAAGGCAATCGGGCGCTGACCTACTTCACCGCGCAACTGCTCGACACCGCGCACTTGAGCAGTGACGCCGCCCAACGCCAGGAGGCCGAAGATCTGTTGGCGTTCCTCACACCTATCTGCAAAGCCTTTATGACCGAAACCGGGCTGGAGGTGACCAACCACGGTATGCAGGTGTTCGGTGGCCATGGCTACATTCGCGAATGGGGCATGGAGCAACTGGCGCGTGATGCGCGGATTGCGCCGATCTATGAAGGCACCAATGGCATTCAGGCGCTCGACTTGCTGGGCCGTAAGGTACTGGGCAGCCAGGGCAAGTTGCTGCGCGGGTTTACCAAACTTGTGCATAAGTTCTGCGCAGCGAATGCCGAGCACCCGCAGCTCAAGGCCCAGGTTGAGCAGCTCAACCAACTGAACCAGCAATGGGGCGAGCTGACGATGAAGGTCGGCATGGCTGCCATGAAAAACCCGGATGAAGTGGGCGCGGCGGCGGTGGATTACTTGATGTACAGCGGTTACATCATTCTGGCGTACCTGTGGTTGCGCATGGCCATTGCGGCCCAATCGCATGACGACGCAGCGTTCGCCCAAGCCAAATTGGCCACCTGCGATTTCTACTTCAAGCGCTTGTTGCCGCGTACTGCAACGCACCGCGCCGCTGTGGAGGCGGGCAGTGAGTGCTTGATGAGCTTGCCTGCGCAGTTGTTTGCGCTTTAGGTGCGATTGATTCACTGCGGTCAAAATGTGGGGCTGGCTTGCCTGCGATGGCATCAACTCGGTGTAACTGATCAACCGAGGTGCCCGCATCGCAGGCAAGCCAGCTCCCACAGAAGTCCATATTGGATTCGTGATGTGACCATTAAATACCTAATGGTCACTAACGGACCCTATGTGTCTCAAATGTTGTTCGGTTACACTCGAAGCCTGTAAAACCGATCCTATCGAATCACTTTTCCTGTTCTCACGAGGTTTGCCATGGCTGATTACAAAGCGCCGCTGCGTGATATGCGCTTCGTCCTCAACGAAGTTTTTGAGGTCGCCAACACCTGGGCCCAATTGCCGGCATTGGCAGACACCGTAGATGCCGAAACCGTTGAGGCAATCCTTGAAGAAGCCGGCAAGGTCACGGCCAAATCCATCGCGCCGCTCAGCCGTAATGGCGACGAGCAAGGTTGCCGTTGGGCGGACACTGCCGTCAGCACGCCGGATGGTTTCCCACAGGCTTATAAGACCTACGCCGAAGGTGGCTGGGTGGGCGTCGGCGGCGACCCGATCTTCGGCGGCATGGGCATGCCCAAGGCCGTCTCGGCGCAAGTTGAAGAGATGATCAACTCATCGAGCCTGGCGTTTGGCCTTTACCCGATGCTGACCTCCGGCGCCTGCGTCTCCATCAACACCCACGCCAGCGAAGCGCTCAAGGCTACCTACCTGCCGAAAATGTATTCGGGTGAGTGGGCAGGTTCCATGTGCCTGACGGAAGCGCACGCCGGGACTGACCTGGGCATTATCCGCACCAAGGCTGAGCCTCAGGCGGACGGGTCCTACACCATCAGTGGCACCAAGATCTTTATCACCGGCGGCGAGCATGACCTCACCGACAACATCATCCACCTGGTGCTGGCCAAACTGCCGGATGCACCGGCCGGGCCAAAGGGCATTTCGCTGTTTCTGGTGCCGAAGTTCATGGTCAATGCCGACGGCAGCCTGGGCGCGCGCAACCCGGTGAGTTGCGGCTCCATCGAACACAAGATGGGCATCCAGGCATCCGCGACCTGCGTGATGAACTTCGATGCAGCCGTGGGTTACCTGGTGGGCGAGCCGAACCGTGGGTTGGCGGCGATGTTCACCATGATGAACTACGAGCGTTTGGGTGTGGGTATCCAGGGCCTGGCGTCGGGTGAGCGCTCTTATCAAAACGCGATTGAATACGCGCGCGACCGTCTGCAAAGCCGCTCGCCGACCGGCGCCCAGGCCAAGGACAAAGTGGCCGACCCGATCATCGTGCACCCGGATGTGCGCCGCATGTTGCTGACCATGAAAGCCTCGAACGAAGGCGGTCGTGCGTTCTCCACCTATGTGGCCACGCAATTGGACATCGCCAAGTTCAGTGAAGATGCCGCCGCTCGCGAACGTGCAGACAACCTGGTGGCGCTGCTGACACCTGTTGCCAAGGCCTTCCTCAGCGACCTTGGCCTGGAAACCACCGTGCTCGGCCAGCAGATCTTTGGCGGCCACGGCTACATCCGCGAGTGGGGCCAGGAGCAGTTGGTGCGGGATGTGCGCATCACGCAGATCTACGAAGGCACCAACGGCATTCAAGCGCTGGACTTGATGGGGCGCAAGATCGTTGGCAGTGGCGGGGCGTTCTACACCTTGTTCGCTGACGAGATCCGCCAGTTCATCGCGGCTTCAGGCGCCGAGTTGAGCGAGTTCACCCAACCGCTCAGCGCTGCCGTGGATAACCTGGATGAGTTGACCGCCTGGGTGCTGGACCGCGCCAAGACCAACCCGAATGAAATCGGCGCGGCTTCGGTTGAGTACCTGCACGCCTTTGGCTACATGGCCTATGCCTATATGTGGGCGCGCATGGCCAAGGCCGCGCTGGGCAAAGAGGCTGAGGAAGACTTCTACGCCAGCAAGCTGGGTACCGCGCGCTTCTACTTTGCCCGCCTGCTGCCGCGCATTCATTCACTGAGTGCGTCGGTAAAAGCCGGTAGTGAATCATTGTTTTTGCTGGATGAAGCACTGTTCTAAGGGCTTGGAGGGCGTGTAAGCATTCTCTTACATGACGTGCTGCTATTCGTCCTCTATCGCCAAATTGGATCCACGGATAATCTACTTCACATGGACGTCGCGCAGGAAGCGCAAAGCAACAACACGGACACGTAGGATTCTGCCAGGATGGCGGAGTGAAATGGATGTCAGGGAAACAGTCTGCAAAGCCCCGCTTCGGCGGGGTTTTCTTTTGCCCGCGAAAAAGTCAGGCGCCTGCCTGTGGGGCATTCATTACGTCTTCGAGCAGGGTGCGCAATAACGCCACCGTCGCTTGTTGGCGCTGCACATCGCGGCACACCAACCCCACTTTCAGCGGCACCCTGGGTTCACTCAAGGGCTTCCACAGCAGTGCCTTGCTGTTGTGTTCATCCTGGGAGCGCCCCGGCAATACGGTGGCGAGCTGGGTATGAGGCAGGCTATCGAGAATCCCTGCCATCGTATTCAACTCCGCCTGCACTTGTGGCCGTCGTCCTAAATTGGATAACTGGCCTTGCCAGATCTGGCGCACCTGAAACTCTTCCCCCAACAGCAGCATCGGCAACTCCGCCGCCTGTTTCAGCGAGACTTTCTTGAATTCCCGCAATGGGTGGTCTTCGGGGATGACGACCTTCAGTTCATCTTCGTACAGCAACACGCCGGTTAACCCCGGCTGACGGGGAGGCAAGTAGCTGATGCCGATATCCAGCGAACCGTTGAGCAAACGCCGCTCAATTTCAATCCCGGTCAACTCATAGATCTGCACCACCAGATGCGGTTGGGCTTTGCGCACGCGCTCGAGCATCTGCGGGACCAGGCTGGTGTGCACGGTTTGCAGCACGCCAATGGCCAAGGTGCGCATCGCCTGGCCCTTGAAGTTGCGCAAGGCCTCGACGGCTTGCTGCATGCCGTCGATCAGCGGCAAGGCGTGGTTGTACAAGGTGTGTGCCGCCAGTGTCGGCAACAGGCGCTTGCTGCTGCGCTCGAACAGGCTGACATCCAGGTTCTGCTCCAGCTGGCGAATCTGTTGCGACAAGGCCGGTTGCGAGATCGACAAACGCTCGGCGGCACGGCCCACGTGGCCTTCCTCATACACCGCGACGAAATAACGCAGTTGCTTGAAATCCATAAGACTTACTTATCGAAAAAGCTGGAAAATCGAAATGGCCGATGGCCCCTCGGACGCCTAGTCTAGCGCCTATTCGCAGGGCTTACAGGGCCGGATCGGGCAATGAACAGCGTTTATGTTGATAGCATTTACATAGGCAAGGCAAAAAACCTCAAGGGTGTGTTTGTACGGGGCGTCGACCAAGGCCCGGTTGCTATTGGGGGTGAGCTGTGAATCTGTTTCGTCGCCCTGCGCCGAGCCTGGACGATTTGATCGTGAACGCGCGCCATGACGGCTTCAGTAAATCCCTGATGCCGACTGTGGCAAGGCCCGCGCAGGTGTTTGTGCGTGGCCAGGGCTCCTGGCTCTGGGACAGCGACGAGCGCGCCTATCTGGATTTCAGCCAGGGCAGCGCCGCCAACAGCCTCGGTCATAGCCCGCAGGTATTGATCAAAGCCCTGGCCGATCAGACTCATATGCTGATCAACCCTGGCAACGGCCTGCACAACCGCGCCCAACTGAACCTCGTCGATCGGCTGTGCGATCACACCGGCAGCGACCAGGGTTACCTGCTCAACAGCGGCTCGGAAGCCTGTGAAGCCGCGATCAAACTGGCGCGTAAATGGGGCCAGCTGTATCGCGGTGGTGCCTATCACATCATCAGCGCCAGCAGCGGTTGTCATGGTCGAAGCTTTGCGGCATTGGCAGCCTCGGCTAATGCTGGCGGCAACCGTTTTGAGCCGCAACTATCGGGCTTCAGCCATGTGCCCTTCAACGATTTGCCGGCGCTGCATGCAGCCGTCGATGCCCAAACAGTTGCCATCATGTTAGAGCCGATCCAGAGTGAAGCTGGCGTTATTCCTGCTACCGAGCACTATTTGAAGGGCGTCGAGCGCCTGTGCCGCGAACTGGGGATCCTGCTGATCCTCGATGAAGTGCAAACCGGCATTGGCCGTTGCGGCAGCCTGCTGGCTGAACAACAGTACGGCGTGCGTGCCGACATCATCACCCTCGGCAAAGGCTTGGGCGGCGGTGTGCCGTTGGCGGCGTTGCTGGCGCGCGGCAAGGCTTGTTGTTTCGAAGCGGGGGAACTGGAGGGTACGCATCACGGCAATGCATTGATGGCGTCTGCCGGTGTTGCCGTACTCGACACCGTGCTGGAAAGCGGTTTTCTTGAACAGGTACGCGAATCCGGCCTGTACCTGGGAGAAGGCCTTGCCCGGCTGGCCTATCGATACGGCCATGGGCAACTACGCGGCAACGGACTCCTGTGGGGCCTGACGCTGTCAGATGATTCTGCGGATGCGGTGGTAAAGGCTGCATTGCACGAACACTTGCTCCTGACCACGCCGAAACCCGACTGTTTGCGTTTTACTCCAGCCTTGAACATCAGCAAAAGCCACATCGACGAAATGCTCCTGCGCCTGGCGCGCGCGTTCTCCCGCGTGCGCACCGCCCAACTGCAATGTCGCAAGGGCATCGCCGTTTAACCTCTTATTCCTGAACCGTCTCGCGGCATACGCGGCGCCTCCAGCCTGATTCTTTTGGCTGGGGGCGTTTTTTTGTTCGTGAAATTTTTGGATTGAAAACGTTGATTGAGCATCCGTGAAAACAATGGCTTTATCAGTCAAAAAGATTTGATTTGGTTTCGGGCGATGGCAAAAACTTATGAAAGCTTAAACGACACACAAGTCCAGCAATTACTGGATTTAAGGGAGTTTGTGGAGATTCATCATGATCAAAAAATATGAAAGTGAAGCGCTGGAGTCGATTCATAAATCTGCCGTAGCACTTCATTCAATTGGAGCAATCAGCAAAACCACCCTCCGAGAATATGACGAAGCGTGCTTATCGGCCGTCCCTGAACAAATTCCGGCCGAGCAGATCAAGCAGCTGCGTGAAAGCAGTCATGTCAGTCAGCCCGTTTTCGCTCGCTACCTCAACACCAGCGCCTCCACCGTGAAAAAGTGGGAGTCCGGCGAAAAACAACCCAGCGGCATGGCGCTCAAGTTACTGAGCATCGTACAGAAACACGGCCTGGAGATTCTGGCCTGAAGATGGCCCAATGCCAGATCCCACTGAACCCTCACGAACGCCCAAGGTCGATTAGCTACACGGCTCACACGAGCCGATTTTTTGGAGCTTACCCATGGACATCATTCGTATCATCATCGCTATCCTGCTGCCGCCATTGGGTGTGTTCCTGCAAGTGGGTTTCGGCGGCGCGTTCTGGCTGAACATCCTGCTGACCCTGTGCGGTTACTTCCCCGGTATCATCCACGCGGTGTACATCATCGCCAAGCGCTGAGGCCGTCAGCCTTTTGCGATGAGCCGTGAATTGCGCTCGTTGCGAAAGGCCAACTGCTCGATGGTCTGGGTGGCATGCTCGGCTTCTTCCCGCGCCTTGAGGATGATGCCGTGCTGCTCGGACTTGCTGCACACCGGGTCGGCATTGCTCGCATCGCCCGTGAGCATGAACGCCTGGCAACGGCAGCCGCCGAAGTCCTTTTCCTTTTCATCGCATGAACGGCACGGCTCGGGCATCCAGTCGTAGCCGCGAAAGCGGTTGAAGCCAAACGAGTCGTACCAGATGTGCTGCATGCTGTGGTCGCGCACATTGGGAAATTGCACCGGCATCTGTCGGGCGCCGTGGCAAGGCAGGGCGGTGCCGTCCGGCGTCACTGTCAGAAAGATGCTGCCCCAGCCGTTCATGCAGGCTTTCGGGCGTTCCTCGTAGTAATCCGGTGTCACGAATATCAGCTTGCACGGGTGGCCTTCGGCTTCGAGCTTGGCGCGGTATTCGTTGGTGATGCGTTCGGCGCGTACCAGTTGTTCCTGGGTCGGCAGCAAGCCCACACGGTTGAGTTGCGCCCAGCCGTAGAACTGGCAGGTGGCAAGCTCGACGAAATCTGCCTCCAGTGCGATGCACAGCTCGATAATGCGGTCGATCTTGTCGATATTGTGCCGATGGGTAACGAAATTCAGCACCATCGGATAGCCGTGGGCCTTCACCGCGCGGGCCATTTCCAGCTTTTGCGCGAAGGCTTTTTTCGAGCCGGCGAGCAGGTTGTTCACCTGTTCATCGCTGGCCTGGAAGCTGATCTGGATGTGGTCCAGGCCCGCCTTCTTGAAGTCGCTGATCTTCTGCTCGGTGAGACCGATGCCCGAGGTGATCAGGTTAGTGTAGAAACCCAGCTTGCGCGCCTCGGCGATCAGTTCGGCAAGGTCCTGGCGCACCAGCGGTTCACCGCCGGAAAACCCCAGTTGCGCGGCGCCCATTTCCCGCGCTTCGCGAAACACCTTGATCCACTGCTCAGTGCTCAGCTCTTTACCCTGCTCGGCAAAATCCAGCGGGTTGGAGCAATACGGGCACTGCAACGGGCAGCGATAAGTCAGCTCGGCGAGCAGCCACAGTGGCAGGCCGATCGGTGGCTTTTCAGGCAAGTTCGATCCAGTGCTCAGCACGGGCGACCTCCATGAAATCCTCAATGTCTTTACCGAGTTCAGGCACGCCGGGGAATTGTTTATCCAGCTCGGCGATGATGGCGGCCACGTCGCGCTCGCCGTCGATCAGCCCGCCGATCAAGGCGGCGCTGTCGTTGAGCTTGATCATGCCTTCGGGGTAGAGCAACACGTGGCCTTTTTGCGCGGGCTCGTACTGGAAACGATAGCCCTGGCGCCAGGTTGGTGTTTTGCTGCGATCAAAGCTCATAGGGTGATCCCTTTATGCCAGACCCGCTGCTCGGTCACGCTGTGATACGGCGGGCGTTTGAGTTCGTAGGCCATGCTCATGGCATCCAGCATGCTCCACAGAATGTCGAGTTTGAACTGCAGGATTTCCAGCATGCGTTCCTGGCCTTCGCGAGTGGTGTAGTGCTGCAGCGTGATCGCCAAACCATGCTCTACGTCGCGACGGGCCTGGCCGAGGCGGGTGCGGAAATACTCATAACCGGCCGGGTCGATCCACGGATAGTGCTGCGGCCAGCTGTCGAGGCGCGACTGGTGGATCTGCGGCGCAAACAGTTCGGTCAGCGAGCTGCTGGCAGCTTCCTGCCAGCTGGCGCGGCGGGCAAAGTTGACGTAGGCATCCACCGCAAACCGTACGCCGGGCAGTACCAGCTCCTGGGAGCGCAACTGGTCGGGGTCGAGGCCGACGGCCTGGCCCAGGCGCAGCCAGGCTTCAATACCGCCGTCTTCACCGGGCGCGCCGTCGTGGTCGAGCAGACGCTGGATCCACTCACGGCGGATCTCGCGGTCCGGGCAGTTGGCCAGGATCGCGGCGTCTTTGAGCGGGATGTTCACCTGATAGTAGAAACGGTTGGCGACCCAGCCCTGAATCTGCTCGCGGGTGGCGCGGCCTTCATACATCGCCACGTGATACGGGTGATGGATATGGTAGAACGCGCCCTTGGCCCGCAGGGCTGCTTCGAATTCGGCGGTGGTCAACGGTGTGTCAGTCACTTCGTCTGCTCCTACAATTCAATGCTCATGCCGTCGTAAGCCACTTCGACATTGCGCCGCACCAGCTCGGCGCGCTCGGGGGAGTCTTCGTCGAGGATCGGGTTGGTGTTGTTGATGTGGATAAGCACCTTGCGCTGCTTGGGTAGCTGCTCCAGTACTTCGAGCATGCCGCCAGGGCCGTTCTGCGCCAGGTGGCCCATCTCGCGGCCGGTGCGGGTGCCGACGCCGCGGCGCTGCATTTCATCGTCGTCCCACATCGTGCCGTCCACCAGCAGGCAGTCGCTGCCCGCCATGATTTCCAGCAGCGGCGCGTCGACTTTGCCCAGGCCCGGCGCATAGAACAGCTTGCCGCCGGTGCGCAGGTCTTCGACGATCAGGCCGATGTTGTCGCCTGGGTGCGGGTCGAAGCGGTGCGGCGAGTAGGGCGGTGCAGCGCTGCGTAGTGGCAGCGGGGTGAAGCGCAAATTCGGGCAGGCCGGGATCGTGAAGCTGGCGTCCAGCTCGATACGGTTCCAAGCCAGGCCGCCGTTCCAGTGGGTCAACATGGTGAACAGCGGGAAACCGGTGCTGAGGTCTTCATGGACCATGTCGGTGCACCACACCTGATGCGGGCAACCTTCGCGCAAGCTCAACAGGCCGGTGGTGTGATCGATCTGGCTGTCCATCAGGATGATCGCGCTGATGCCGGTGTCGCGCAGCGCGCGGCCGGGTTGCATTGGCGCAAAGCCTTGCAGTTGCGCACGGATATCCGGCGAAGCATTGCACAGCACCCAGTTCACGCCATCGTCGGAGATCGCGATGGACGACTGGGTACGCGCCTGGGCGCGCAGGCTGCCGTCGCGAAAGCCTGCGCAGTTCACGCAGTTGCAGTTCCACTGCGGGAAGCCACCGCCGGCGGCGGAACCTAGAATCTGGACAAACATGATTGCTCCATCATGCAAAGCTCAAAACAAAAACGCCCCGGGCGAACCGAGGCGTTGTATTACTCAGCCAATCAACGGCTGGCGAAGTACATGGTGACTTCGAAACCGATACGCAGATCAGTGTAAGCGGGTTTGGACCAGGTCATATTCATACTCCTACCAAGGGATGGGACGTTCACTACCAAGTAATACATATAGTCCACCTCCTATTGGAGATGTTCAGATATTGCGTATGAATATTACGCAATTCTTTTCAAGTTAGCGCTGTCTTGACGGAAAAAGCCTGTTGCAGGGTTGGCAATGATCAGCCTGCCGGTTGCCAGGCGTCGTTGATGCGCGGGCCGTTGGCCACACAGCGCCAGCCGCCTGAGGCATCGTTGAGTTGCTGGGCGGCGCGCTGCAGATCCTCGCGTGTGCGGTTTTGTATCAACTGTTGTAGCAGGTCCAGGTAACCCGACGGATGGCCCGCCAAGTAAGCCTGCCACAGCAGTTCGGCGGCTTGGTTGAGCGGCAGTTGCTGGGCACTGAATTGCTGCGCCAGGGTCTGGTTGCCCAGGTATGGGCTGCTGTCGATTAACGACGGTAATTGCTTCAGAAAGGTCTGCAGGTGATCAATGATCCCGCTCAGTGAAACGCTGGGGGACTGCACACCAAACAGCAGCCCGGTTTGCCCGTTGACCTGTCGGATGCCGCTGAAGACCGCGTAGCCGATTTGCAGATCAGCCCGCAGGCGCTGGTAAAACGGCCCGTGCAGCAGATGCCCAAGCAGTCGCCAGGCGGCTTCGTCGGTCAAGGCTGGCGTCGGTGCTGGGCAAAACAGCAGTAAAGCGGCTTCATTGGAGTCTGTTTTTATCGTGTGCCAGAGCTTCCGGCCGTCGAGGGTTGGCGGTGTGTGTTCAATGCTTGCCGCCTGCCCAGGCAGCCGCGCTGCGGCGATTTTGATCGCGGCTTCACAAGCGGCCGGTAATCCAAAGCCGAGCCCATGCCATCGAGCCGTCGCCCATGAAGCTGGCCCGGAGTGAGTGTCGGTGCAGCAAACGGGCAGCGCCTTGAGCAACTCTCGGATGGCGATCATTGGTGTCGCGGCGGGTGCGGCGTCTTGTGGCAGGCTTAAGCTTTGTGCCAATACGTCCAGAACAGCCGGCATGGGCTGATGAAGACCGACCATTTTCACCAGGAAATCATTGCCGATCGTTTCGAAAGACAACTCAACTCCGGCCTGCCGGGCATTCTCGCGCAATGGCTGTAATGTATTTTCCAACCCCACGGGCGCGGCGTTATCAAACTGCCATTGCAGATACAGCGCGCCTTCATCGGTGTCATCCGCCAATGCCTGGCTGAATGTCAGCGCCGACACCTCACGACGGCCCCGGGAGCGGTCTTGCGCGAAGGTGCGCAAACCACGATGGGCGCTGGTCTGGCCACGGATCAGCCCGGCGCGTTGTTCTTTGGCCGGCGGAAGCAGGAATGGGTTGTTCGGCGGCAACTGCCAAGCCTGTCTGGCCGGTTTGAGGTGCAGTGAATCCAGCAGTTTTTTGAGTGCGACGACGCCCTGTTCCGACAGGTCTTCACTTTCGTTTCGCACCCATGCCAAGGCACTTTGGGTCTGTTGCTGGCGAGCGTTCAGCAAGGCGAACTCTTCGCGTAAAGGTGTCCAATCGCTGTGTGCGAAAAAGCTCAGCCAGTCGTGCAGCAACGCTTCGATTTGCGTAGCCGAATCGTCTTGAGTATCGAGGGTAAAGTCGATATCCAATACGGCTTGCCCGGCAAACGCATAAAGCACGGTCGCCTGTATGGCATTGGCCAGTTTTCGCGCTTTCAGCTCAGCCAGTAAACCACCCGGCGCCGTAGCATTGAGCCAGGTGCAGAGAAACGCCAGGGCTTGGCGAGGCGCGTCACAGGTGATGACATGGTGCAGGTGGTTATCGTCGATGTATTGAAAGCCCTGGGCGTGGCCGAGCATCAGCGCAGGCGGCGCAGCCTGTGGGTGCTGAGGGCCAGTGGCCAATTCGTCGCTGAAACGCTGGGCCAACGCTTGCAGTTCTTCCAATGGTTGCGGGCCGGCAAGGTGTAACGTCATCTGCCCGCTCTGATAGAACCTGGTATGGAATTCCTTCAATGCCTGCTGAAACGCCTCACGCTCAACCGGCAGGCTATCCCGATTACCGGCATGAAAACCGCGCAGCGGATGGTCCGCCGCCAAGCCTTCCAGCAGCGCAACCTGCTGCTGCGCCTTGGCATCCTGGGACCAGGCCACAAACTCCGCTTGCAGCACTTCGCGCTCACGCAGTTGGTCTTCAATCGTCAGGCGCGGATGGGTGAGCATATCCGCCAGCCGCTCCAGCCCATCGGCAAAGGTTGGCACCGGCAATTCAAAGAAAAAGTCCGTGGTGCGCTCGCGGGTGCTGGCGTTGACCTGCCCACCCTGGCGCTGCACGTAGGCCATCAAGCCTTCGCTTGTGGGAAAACGCGCAGTGCCGAGAAACAGCAAATGCTCAAGAAAATGCGCCAAGCCCGGCCACGCGAGTGGCACGTCATGGCTGCCGGCGGCCACGCGCAACATCGCGGCGCAACGCTTCAAGCGTGGCGCATGGCGCAAGGAAACCCGCAGGCCGTTGGCCAGGGTCAAGTCAAGGTGATGAGGGTGGGCCGGCGCAGGCATGGGCACTTCCGAAACGTAGAATGTGCCTATGCTAACAAACCGTCTGGCTCAGGGCTTGTGCAGCGCGCCGTACAGTTCCGGGCGACGGTCTTGCAGGTAATGATTGGCCGCGCGGGCATCCAGGATCGACTGGCGATCCAGCGTACCGACGATCAACGATTCATCCAGCCCCGCCTGGGCGATTCGCTGGCCATTGGGCGCAGCAATACTGCTTTGCCCGCAGTACTGAATCTCGCCTTCGTGCCCGCAGTAGTTGGCGTAGGCCACATAGCACTGGTTTTCAAAGGCCCGCGCCCGCACGGTCACGTCGGCAACAAAGTCGAACGGCACCATATTGGCCGTCGGCACCAGGATCACCTCGGCGCCGGCCAGGGCCAGGCGGCGGGTGTTTTCCGGGAACTCCAGGTCGTAGCAAATCAAAAACCCGAGCTTCCAGCCGTTAAGCTCCACCAGCGGGAAATCATCTTCCCCGGCGCTGAACATCGAGTGGTCCAGGTCGCCAAACAGATGAGTCTTGCGGTAGTTGCACAGGCGCTGGCCGTGGGCATCGATCAACTGCACGGCGTTGTAGATCTGCCCGTCCTCAGCCCGCTCCGGGTAACCGTAGAGAATGGCCAGTCCGGCGCTTTTGGCCAGCTCGGCAATCGCCTGAGCCGACGGCCCATCCTGGGCTTCGGCCAGCGCGCCCACCGCTTCGGCACCGATGTTGTAGCCGCTGAGGAACATCTCCGGCAGCACCAGCACGTCGGCACCGGTCGCCTCATGCGCCAATTGATGCAGGCGCTTGAGGTTGCCGGCCACATCCAGCGGCAGCGGTGGGCATTGGTACAGGGCGACACGCATGCTTAACTCCTTAATCGGCCAGGGCGATCGGGCCGATTTCGTCAAAGACATCACCTGGGCCCGGGTTTTCGGGGTGAGTGCTGCCGCCGAAGTGGGTCATGATGCCCCACACCGCATTCAGCGAGGTTTGCACCGCGCCCTCGACCCACGCAGGCGTCCAGGATACGTCGTCACCGGCGATAAAGATCCCACGCTGTTCGGCGGGCATGTCCTTCTGCATAAAGTGCGCATACATGCGCTGGTTGTAGCGATAGTGGCCGGGCAACGCGCCTTTGAAGGCGCCGAGGAAATGCGGGTCGGCTTCCCAGGACACGGTGATCGGGTCGCCGATGATGCGCGCCTTGATATCGACTTTCGGGTAGATCTTTTTCAGCGCGTCGAGGGCCAGTTTCACCCGCTTGTCGATGGGCTGCGGGAGCATTTTCAGCGCGTCGCTCATCCACGAATACGACAGGCAAATCACGCCTGGCTTGTCGTCACCGTTGTCGAACAGATAGGTGCCACGGGTAAGGCGATCGGTGAGGGTCATGCTCATCAGGTCGCGGCCGGTCTCCGGGTCCTTGTCTTTCCAGAACGGGCGGTCGACCATCACGAAGGTTTTCGACGACTGCATGTAGCGCGTGCGGTCCAGCGCCATCCACATTTTTTGCGAAAACAGGGTTTCGTCGCATTCGATCTGGGTGGTCAGCAGCCAGCTTTGACAGGTGGTCAACACGGCGGCGTATTCGCGGGTGTCACCGTAGTTGTCGGTGACCGCAAAGCGGCCATCGGCAGCGTGGGCAATGCGTTTTACCCCCGCCCGTGGCGCGCCGCGATGCAGCGAGCTGAGGCTGGTGCCGGCGGGCCAATGGGCGCAACGCTCCGGCACATGGCGCCATATGCCCATGGGCACTTGCGCTACGCCGCCAACCACCAGGTGTTGGTGATCGTCGCAGTTGGTCATCACCACGCGGAAGATTTCCAGCATCGAGTTGGGGAAATCCGAGTCCCAGCCGCCAGTGCCGAAACCCACCTGGCCAAACACTTCACGGTGCGCGAACGACAGTTTGGCGAACGCCTTGGACGTGGCGACGAAGTCATAGAAGGTGCGGTCGTCCCACAGCGGTACCAGCTTGTTCCACAGCGCCTTGAGGCGCGGTACGTCACGGTCGCGAATGGCTTGCTGGATATCACCGAACTGCGAGCCGGCCTCCAGCGCATCCGCCCAGGCATCGGCAACTTCCTGGAACAGCACCGGCAGGTCCGAGAGTTTTTGTGCGTAGTGGGTCTGGCCTTCGAGGTCGACCACGGTGCTGCCGGAAGCCGGTGTCAGCGGGTTAGGAAAAGGTTTGGTCTCCAGGCCCAGCTTGTCCACATAGTGGTAGAACGCGGTGGACGACACCGGAAAACGCATGCCGCCCAGCTCGGCGATGATGCCTTCGGCGCCTTCAAAGGCCTGGGAGCGCAAACGCCCGCCCATCTTCGAGGCCTCGTATACCACCGGCTTGAGGCCCAGCTTCATCAGCTCGTAAGCCGCCACCAGCCCTGCGATCCCGGCTCCCACAATCGCCACTTCCGCGCCATGGTTGGCCGCGGGAATACTGCCCAGGCCAGCCGGGTGTTCGATCCAGTCATCAAAGGCAAACGGAAAATCCGGGCCAAAGATGGTGATAGGTTTTTTACCGTCGGCGGGATGGCGATTGGTCTTGCTGATGGTGCTGGACGGAATGCTCATGGCTGACCTTACTGACGACTCGGCGGGATTCGGCCCGTTGAGTATAGGAAAAGATGGCAGCCAGTTTAGGGAGCGTAGCGTTCGTTATTAAGACGCAATGTGTCGTCGGATTGAATTGTTTTTAGTCAGAATGACGAAGTGGCTGGTCAAACTGGCTGACCACGGTCCAATTTGTTACTGAGGATGATCGACGTGGTGGTTTTTTCCACGCCCTCGACGCTGCCGATCTGGTCCAGCAACTGGTCCAGCTGTTCCGGCGAATCAGTGCGCAGCCAGGCCACGTAATCAAACTCGCCACTCACCGCACACAATTGCTGCACCTGCGCCATGGCGCTCAACCGGCGCAGCACTTCCTTGCCCGAGCGCGCTTGAACGGTGATGCCGACATACGCCTGCAAACCCCCGTCGACCACACGCTGCCCGAGGCGCACGCCATAACCGGTGATCACCTGGGTTTTCTCCAGGCGCGCCAGGCGCGAGGTCACCGTGGTGCGCGCAATGCCCAACTGCCGGGCAAGCATGGCCACGCTTTCGCGGGCGTTAATCTGCAAGGCGGCGATCAGTTGGCGATCGATTTCGTCGAGGGCGGGCAAGGGTGGGGCTCCGGTGTGTAGGGGCAGTGCGCGGATATATTACAGGCTTGTGTTGGCAAGGAGGTGAACGGTGCTGCGATGAGTGTGATTGGGAGTGGGCACAAAAACTGACAGAAGTTCGCTGGTTAAAAGGGCTAATACGTCGCCATCATCTCATCACACAGGTCTGCTTGAAGGCTGAGAAGACTTTTTCATAGGTGTGTCTTGTGTGTACAAAAAAACGCGCCGCTGCTCGGTGGTGTGTAATATACACACTGAAGGGTGGGCGATGAGAAGCAGAGAGGTGATCGAGCTTTTGGTTGAGGATGGATGGTTTGAGGTGGCGGTAAAGGGCAGCCATCACCAGTTCAAACACCCTGAGAAGCGAGGACGTGTAACCGTGCCTCATCCCAAGTCAGAGATTGCCAAGGGCACCTTGCACAGTATTTTTAAATCAGCAGGCCTCAACTGTAGAGCTTGACTGAGGAATTGGATGGGCTCGGTGGAGTTCGTTCAGAGGATGACCAATGAAATTCCCAGTGGTAGTACACAAAGACGCCGACTCGGACTACAGCGTGACCGTTCCGGACGTACCAGGCTGCTTCTCGGCAGGCGCTTCGTTTTCCGAGGCGTTGGATAATGTTCGGGAAGCGCTGGCGCTGCATCTCGAAGGGTTGGTCGCCGACGAAGAAAAGCTTCCTCAGGCCCAAGAGGTGGATGTTCATCTGGACAATCCGGATTACGCCGGTGGCGTATGGGCGATTGTCGACTTTGACCTGACTCCGTACTTGGGTAAGTCGGTGCGGTTCAACGCTTCTTTGCCGGAGCAGTTGTTGCACCGCATTGATGAGCGAGTGCAGAAGGATCATCGCTATGCATCGCGGTCAGGGTTTTTGGCGACGGCAGCGCTGCGTGAACTGGCCGTTTGAGTCGAATGCCAGACACGAAAAAGCCGCGCAATGCGCGGCTTTCTTGTTTGGTGGGCCCAGTAGGACTCGAACCTACGACCAAAGGATTATGAGTCCACATTATGGGCGTGTTTTTGCTGGGTACGGTCAATGTTCACAGTGGATAAGGCCTGATTAGAGGGGCGATGTTCACCAATATATCTACTTGGAATGGACACTTTTTGGACACTTTCAGCCGAGTGCTTCCAGAGTGGGGCGGTTTGGTCTCTCGACTGATATGGCCACCGGTGTTTGATGGCGCGGAGCTACTCTCCATTGGAGTAGCCTCCGTGCGTCGTCCTAAGACGGTTAAAAAATCGCGTCTTGTCATCGGAGGCCGTGTGATACGCGGTATTCCCCTTGTTGCTCTGGTGTCGTGCCTTCTGAGCTTTCAGCGTTCTAATTCTCCTAAACTTTCCCGACATTTCACATTCTGAAATTGGCCAACTGCGCCGACGGGCCACGGCAAATGTGCCCTGGAGCGCGCAAATCACAGCGTGAGAGTTTGCATAAAAAAATCATACGGAGTGCGTCGGCGGGAGGGGGAAAAGTGCTTTCTTCGCCTCATTTTTCTTTTGTGCTGATTTTTCATCGCTATGTTCGTTGAGCATTTCATCGGGTTGTACGGCCTGGGACCTAGGTCCTGATGTACTGTTTTTATGTACAGTATTTAGGCTCGGGTTTGGTTGCTCATGAATGATATTGAAGAAAGCGCATCGGCTAGTTCGTCCAGGGATGCTTGGCAGGCGCTACTGGCGGATCAGCAGGAACTGCTTAAGCATCCTGCTACTCATCACAAGGCTTTGATAACTGGTGCGCACGCGCTACACAGAGCTCGAATAATTGATAGTGATGATCTCAGTGATCTTCTTGAACAAGCTGATGGTGCCCTGGCTTACGCCGTTGAAGCGCTGCTGGATGAATGGCAAGGAGGTTGAAGCTGATGCATATGTTGATAACCCCGATGCGCCGCAAGGGCATTGCTTTGAGTCCGATCGAAAGGCGGAATTACAAGGCCATTCGAGGAGATGTGCGAGTAGCATCTGAGGTATCTACTGAGCTTGGGCGTAGTGCAAATGTTGCAACCGTGAGTTCAGGCTGGCCATTGGAGCCGTCACCGTTACCTCAACTACTAGACGCAACGCTGGCAGGAATGGCGCCAAACGGTTTTGTGTTGAGCGGTATTGAGTATGTGGAAGGCTGTGCTTACGCCCAGTCTTGGTGGTGTCGGGTGGAATAAATTCAGAGCTGGGGAGATGTGGCTCCCCAGGTCGATATCGTATGAGTTCTATCCAGCTGAAGAAGTTCGATGCAGCTTATGCCAGGCAATCCTGCGGATTAGCAGATTAGCGCCGTAACGAATTAACGTTTTAACGTTTTAACGTTTTAACGTTTTAACGTTTTAACGCTTTAACGCTTTAACGCTTTAACGCTTTAACGCTTTAACGCTTTAACGTTTTAACTACGTAACTACGTAACTACGTAACTACGTAGTTACGGTGCCCTGGTGTCCTGTCAAAAAAGTTTAAAAAATAGTGGTGTTTTTATCAGAAGTCGGTTGTAATTCTCTGGCAAGCAGGTGCTTGCACTGGCGCCCGTCGGATGTCGACGGGCATTTAAAACGCAAATGGGATTAGCTCATGAGCAAGTTGTTTGATTTTTATAGGAGTGCGCGGTTTGGTAGACGAGGAAAAGAAACAAAGTCAAGATGTTGAGCAGAAAATTCAATCGGCGCTTCTGAAACATCCGGAAGTAATTGTCGATTTTAAGAAGGGAACACCGTTTTTTCGCGTTCAACCAACCCGGCATAAGGATCCTGTCTTCTACAACAAAAACTCTGATAGTAGATATGGGGATTTGAATAAGGAGATCGGGGTTTGTTATGTGGCTGCCAACAGTGCAGTTGCTATTGCTGAGACGCTTCAGCATGGCGGTGAGGGGCCAGGCTCGCCTGTCTTGATGTCAGAGATTCAGGGGCTGTCGGTGCACGAGCTAGCTGCGGATAGGGATCTCCGCTTGGTAGACGTTGCGAGGATGAGCGCATATGTAGGGGGCCACAAGCTCAGGCATCTTGTCGAGGCGAAGGGTCAGGGTAGTGAAGGGTATTTACTTACCCAGACTGTAAGTGCCGCATGCATGAGGTATAGCAAGGAAATCGATGGTTTCCTCTATACCTCCACGGTATTCCCTGCAGCCTCAAATGACGGTTGCAACGTCGTGTTGTTTGAGGGGAGAAAAAAACAGTTAGTACCAGTAAGCTCCAAACCTTTGACAGAGGTCGAGCTTGCGAACGGTCAGACAGCGATTGAATTCTTAGCGGATTTAGACGTGATCGTAGAGTGAAGAGTTGAGCTTCCTTACGGGAAGCTCAGCTTTACTTGCCCATTTCCAAACGGTTCTTGAAGTCTCGCACAATTATCTGGAATGCAGGGTCGATGTCCAGAAGCTTGTAGCGAGGCTGCACGTTTTCGGGCTCGCCAGGATTGGAATAATCCATAGTGTTGGCCAGAAAAACAATCAGAAGATTTACCTTTGGCTCATCTTCTGGGTCAATCTCCAGCGCCTTAAGCAGCTTGGTTATTGAAGTGGTAGCTTTATTGTTCTCGAACTGAAAGTCAGGGTAATACTTGCGTCGATTATTGGTGTAAGCAATGAGTTGTCCTGATTTAGTTTTCTTGCTCAACGCCTGCTTTGATATTCCAAGTATCTGGCATGCATCGCCCGCATCTAGAAGATCGTACGACGATTTAACCGCCTCAAATGCTTTCGACTTCATCTGAGCGAAGGCAATTTCATTACGAGCTTTGATGCTTAACGGCTTCTCACTGCTTTTGCTTGTCTTTTTAATAATGACAGCTAAAGCCTTGTCGTCATCGAGATTCGCAGCATTGATAACCTCGGATTCGGATACTTTGTTCATCCGGGCTATGAATTTTTGCACGAGCGAGGCTTTAGCTTCGTCAAGTGACTTGACGGCGCTTTGGGATCTCTCAATCGTTGCGGTGTTCATAGGTTCTCCTTTCGTTGCTCGTATTTGAGCAAGTGACCAAAGCGTACGCCTCGGTTGACGCGCGTGTCAACCTGTCAACCTGTCCACTCGTCAACAAAATGTTGCTTCCGTTCTCCCGTGTAGGCATAAGTGGGCAATGCAGCTCGTTACCGTCGTTCTCACAGATTTTTGGAGTTTTCGTATGGCCATGCCTTCAACCCCTACCTATATAGCTCGCCTTGGCGAGCTTCGGCACAAATCTCCGCGTGTCGCAAAACTAACTGCCAGGATTGCTGCGGCCATGAAGCCTGAGCGGCAGTTACTTGAGTCCGAGGACCTGGAGCGAGTGCTATTTGATCACGCAAATGCCATCGCTCATCAGATCCCGTCTTGCACCATCCGCTTGAGCGTTTGGCTCAACCGTTTGGCCAGGGATGAAGTCAAGGTTCTGGAGCACCGGGACGTTGCAATCTTTGTCAACGAAGCGGCTACCTTAGGTGGGGCATCCGGCATGCTGACGGGGTGAATCCTGCGAAACTTAGGTCGTTAGGCTGATTGTCTACATGGAAGGATGATGGCGCTTGGCATGATGCCCGTAAGCGACAGCGATAAACTCTAACCTGGCGGTAGATAACTTCTTCGAAATTCGCCTAAGGTTCACGATTTGTTAGGATTTAGCATCTAATTGTGAGTCGGCGTGACGCTTCGTGATTTGCTAAATTTCCACCTTGGTACTTTTGCCAGTTTCGCGTCCGCGAAACTGGTGAGCGTAGGGCTCAACGTTTGCTATCGTGCCAGCGCCTTACAAAACTGCTTTAAAGCAAGGCTGCTGAAAGATTCTGCATGCGAAATCTTTGCCGCCCATCAATAAGGTGTTTGGCTACCCCAATTGGGGTTCGAGAGCTGATCGAAAAAACTGTGCAAATTTAGCGGCTAAAATTCGGCAAAAAAAAACCGCCTTAGGAGGGCGGTTTTTTCGTCGCGAATTCGGTAGGTCCGATTTCGCCTTCTCGCTGGGAGTCTTCAACGGGGCTGAGTCTATAAGAGAGTAAATAACGGCGCCACTACGATATTCGTTAAATCGAATGCAAACGACGAACGAAAGCGGCTTGGGCAAACCGCATATGAATGCCACCGAACGTATTCGGCATTCCAAAACGATAAATCCATTCTGTTTACGAGTGTTGTCGTTTGCCGGAAAGTGCCGTGAAATCAGCGTATTTACGCCGAAAAAGCCGTAAATATTACCGTTTTCGGTAAACTTTGAATATTATTTGTTCGCGCTTGTCAATGGCTATTTCGCCAATGCAAAAATAAACTTCAAAAAATGCTCTTAGTCCTTTTTAGACCGTGCTTCGGCGGTTAACATCCGGGCCATCATAAGGATTTATCCTATGAGGGCCCCTCGCACACGGTGTAGGAACCGTGCCGGAAGCGCATCAAGCTAGGGCCTGAAAATACCTTGCCTCGTTGGGAGTCTTCAACAATTCCCTAAAATGCACGTGTTCCGGTAAGCGCATTGAGGCAAGTACAAACTTGGAGGCTTCATGCCCCGATTTTGGCAGCTTCTATGGGCTCTCGTATTGAACGTGTTTCGCGCTCACAGCGTGTACCGTTTTATTCGAGATTGTTTAGACGACGTTTCCTAAATAGTGCTGCAAACAACGCCTCAGCCTTTGCTGGGGCGTTTTTTTTCGTCGAATTTAACCTGTACCCCCCATCAACCCCCGCCCAACCCACTCCGCCACCTGCGTAACAACGGCATTTCCGGCACCTAAAGCCTCCGCAAGGTTGGCCGCATCCAGTCCGAGGCAAAGCCCATCATTTTCAGCCTCTCGCTGCCGCTCAACCATCTGATCCCATCCGTGCGGATGAGCGACGAGAGTGGTACAGCCCATAGCGATCTGAGACCCGGCTTTGTTTGCCAATAAAGTATTGGCAGCCCAGGCATCCGCGGGCCGTGGCCAGTGCTGCGATTGAGACGCTGGAGATATTGCGTCCACTGGCGCGGCGTCAGCCAGGAGCTGGATGGGGGGCATGCGTCGATAACCGGCGACCAGGAATACGCGACGACGTTGCTGGGGGACTCCGAAATATTGAGCATTAAGCACTCGCCAAAATCCCACATACCCGCAGTCCGCAAGGGCCCGGATGACAGTCTCAAAGTCGCGGCTATCGTTGACAGCGAGCAGGTTAACGACGTTCTCAAGGACCACCCAGCGAGGTTGTGTTTCTTTGAGGATTCGTATGACTTCCCAAAACAATCCGCTGCGCTCGCCTTGCAGGCCTCGGGTGGCGCGATTGGTTTCTCGGCATCCGGCGATGCTGATGTCCTGGCAGGGGAACCCGGCGGTGATGACATCGACGGCAGACAAGTTGTGAGCGCCGCATTCGCGCACGTCTTCAAATTGGCGTGCATGGGGAAATCGATCGGCAAGCACAGCCCGGTTGATGGGGTTGAGCTCGACTTGCCAGGCGGTGCGGTATCCAGCGTTTTCAAATCCGACATCAAAGCCTCCGATGCCTGCGAACAGGCTGCCAATGGTGGGTTGCTGCATTCATTTACTCGGTGATGGTTTTCAATTGGGTGGCCAACGCCATGGCTGACGCGGCGTGGGTGGTGAATTCAACGGCGTTATCGGGCGGGGGCGTGGGGCCGTGTTTGTGGGCGGCGATGCCGGTGTTCATCTGTTCCAGCAGCTCAATCACGTCACACAGCACATGCAGCACGTTGACGCCTTCAGACCCTAGCCACGTTTTGCCGGCGACCAAGCGTTGCCCAATCGCGGCCACGCTTTCGCGCATGCCCTGGATCTGCTCCCGCATGTCGCCACCTACGGTCGCGTTGTGTGTTTGCCCCACCACCAGGTTCAAGTCTCGGCCTGTGGCCAGATGCAGATCATCGACGGCCGCCAAGCTGGCCGATCCGCCTGACAGCAGTTTCAACGCCCCCAACGCCTCGACGGTCTTTATCCCGCCCACCGACTCCGTGCTGTGGTCGTCGACTTCTACGGTGCTGACCTGATACCGCTCGGCGTTATCCAGCGCCTGCACCTGTCGCTCGCTCGCCTGATCCACAATTCGGGCATCGGTCACCCTCAACCAATTGCCCTCGGCATCCGCCCGTTGTTGCACGGCTTCACTGTGCTGCCACAACAGATCACCCTTCGGCACCCGTGGCAGGCTCAATCCGTGGGGCAGGATCTGCACAATAAATGGCTTGTTCGGCAGCCCATACGCAAAGCTGACCACCACTACGGCGCCTTCCTCGGGGAACGCATAAAACCCCATCTCGCTACCGCCGCCGGGAACAGGCAGCGCTACGCCCAGCAAGTGAGGCAACGAGGAATCAGGCTCACCGTCAGCACCCAGCACCTCCAGATCGACGGCATAGCGTGGACGGAAGTCGTCGCACAGCCCGGCGCTCAAAGGCGGATCGGCCACCGCCAGCACACGCGCAAAGCGCGGCAGATGGTAGGCGCCGGCCAGCTCCGGAAAGCGCCGTTCGACGATTCGGGTTACGGCTTCTTCCACTTGAGCACCATTTGCGTACCGGTAAGCGTCACAGCGGTGATGCGCTGCCCTTGGTTGATCATCGCGCCAGGTCGTAAGCCAGGCAGGGCGGCTATTTGGGCACTGTGGTTGCCTTGGTAGTTGTCGAACAGCTCGACCGGCAGCTGCAGCGCGGGCCGGGCGCCCCAGTAGCTGTCTGCCCAACTGCCGGCGTACACCTCGCCGTCACCTTGTTGGTGCCAGATAAAGTCTGGAATGTTGAACACGCGGGCCAAGCTATCCATAGCCTGGATACCATTGCCCAGGGAGTAGAAGCAGGGCACCCGGACTTTGGCGTAAGGCCCGTTTGGCACGCGAAAGCGCAGGCCGGTGAGGCGGCTGATCTCAATCAGCACAGCGGTTAAATCGACATGACGCAATGCCATGGGCAACGGATAGTCGAGAACGGCAGCCACCTCTCGGCAGAACAACACCTGTTCCTGGCTGTTAGCCGTGGTGCAACGCTCGACATAGCCGACAAAGTGCCTATGCAGAGGTTTGTCGTTGTAGCCCAGATCCAGTGTCACCAGCCCGCGTTGGGGCGTAGGGGATTTAATGGTTAAGCTCGCGCGGCCAGGCGTTCGCAGCTCCAGTCGCACATCGTGCTGTACCAGGTCAAAAGGCTGGCCGTTGATGTCTACCACTATATGGGCCTTCAAACCGCTGGCCCCACGTAGTCATCCACGCGCTTCAAGATGCGCTCAAAGCCATTGAGCTCGGGTGCATCGGGTTCAGTGGACGGCGCCGACACACTCTCCCCGGTTCCACCTTGTTGTTGCACGTCACTTGCCGGGCGGCGTGTCTCTACCCGCTCTGGGTTCGACAGCTTTTCAGTCAACGTAAATTGCACCCGCCAAGCCGACAGGCTGTCGTCTTCTCGTGCGGTGAGGGTGTCGCTGAATATCACCTGACGCACGCCGAAGGCCTCGGCCGTGTTGTTGACCACGCGATAGGTCTTGAGCTGCCCGCCGGCCACCGTGGCTTCCGCCAGGCGCATGATGTCCACCAGGTGGAGCTGATCGCGATAGGGGATCAACAATGAAACCGTCAATGCCTTGGGTTTGAAGCCCTTGTGCGCGCTGTCGGTATTGCTGGTCTGGCCCGACAGATCGTCACTTTCAATACGCAGATTGGCCGTAACCTTCAGTGTTTTGCCCCGCACCCTCTGACCATCGAGCAGCAATGTCATAGGCCTACCAGTTCCTGTACAAAGCTCAAACTCTCTTTCGACCCGACCAGCAACAACCCGGCACACAGCACCCATTCATGTCCCGGCGCAGACCCCGACAGCAACAACCGGCGCAGTTCGCCACCGTCCCCGGGGCCGACCAGGCGCGTGACCATGGCCGCATCCGGGCTCGGGTTGGCCAACTTGTCCTGCACCGCTTTCAATTGCTGGTTGCGGGCGTCAGCCTGAGCAAGTTTGCGCCCGGCCAACGCTGACAAGTCCGCCAATGGCGAGCTATCGGCCATATAGCTCTCGAGCGCGGACAGTTGGCCTGACAGCGACCGCTTGGCTGCTCTAGTTACGGTGCATCGCTCCAGCGGCAACGTGCCCCAGCCGGGAAGCGGCGCAGCGCTCGGCAACTCCCACTTTTCATTCTCCAGTCGTGAAAGCTGTCGGGCACGGTTCTCCGAGCGCAGCAGCGCGGGGATCGGCATTAGCGCATTGAAGCGCGACAGCGCGTTTGCCAACTGGTCGTAGCGCGTGGACAAGAACATCACCGCCAACGCAAACCCACTGGCGCCGTCCAGCAGCTTGTCGGCCATCAGTTGCACCAGGTTAGGGGCAGACAAGTACCGCTGATACCCACGGCCCTGGCCGCTCTCAAACGGTGTCACCACAAGGCACGCGGGCGCCTGGCCCATCTGCCCAGCCATGGCCGCGCGTCCGGCTGCGACGGCGGCTTTTGCAATCGGGCCCACAGGGCCGGGGCTGGTCGTCGCCAGCCCATCCAAACCGGCCAGGCGCTTGGCTGTCGCCAACGCTTCAGAACCGGCCAGGTTTTTTGCAGGCTCCAAATCATCCAGCCACTGTGTTGCCTGCGCAGGCCATCGCATGGCCACGGGTGTCCAGGTCATACCAAGCCTCAATACTTGATGCAAAACAGCAGGGCCATGTTGATAGGCCTGGCTTCGGTACCGCCCGAGGTTGCGACGGTGATGCCGTGGGTGTGGGCGGCTTGTGCGCCAATCGATGCCGCATGGGTGTGGTTGCCGGCCGCTCCAACAGCGATGGTGTGAACATGCGAGCCCGCCGACTCGGTGTACGCCAGGGAGTTGCCCGCATTGGCGGGGCTCACATAGGGGCCCGCAGTGTTATTGCCCGCAACCGCCTTCAGAAGGCCATGCTGGTGAGCCCCGGCCGCTTCGCTTGAAGCCGTGTGCAGGTGCTCACCATTTTCGCCAATCGCGACTGGGTGGCTGTGTTCGCCCGACTTGTCGGCAGTGGCCCTGTGAGCGTGCGCGGCGTTCTGGCCTTGTTGCACGCTGCCCAATGCCCGTTGTGGATCAGTCTCGGCGTCGTCACTCCAGGCGCGAGGGAACAGGCCGCGCATGTCCGGCAGGGTAAAGGTAGTTGCACCGTCACCTGCGCCGTAATCGGTGCCGATTACCGCGAAGAGTTTGGCAAACGCTTTGCGGGACACAGCCTCGCCGTTGCATTTGAGCCAACCGGTCGGCGCCGTGCTCATGGCAAAGCTCGCCACCATACCCACCAGCGGATCGACGATTTGCTGGTTCAGCTTATTCAGCGCCTTGGTCGTCGCCAGGATGTCGCTGCTGTCGCTGGCTGGATCATCGCTTTTGGCGTTGGGCAGTTGATCCAGGCCCACGTCTTTCTTGGTCGTGGCCCGTGCGCGCAGACCTTCATAGTCACCACTGCGCGCAGCGAAGTGCTGCACCAATGCCCCTCTGATCGGTTCAACAGCCCGAAGGTCCGTGACTGTCGAGGAGTCTGGTAGGCGCGCCAGAGGAATCAGGTAGTGCGCAATACCCGCAGGGTCTTGAAAGTCGGAAAGGGTTTCTCCCCAAGCGACGGACCACTGCACGGCAACGCTATTTTCATGGCGCACCAAAGCAACGTCCAAATAGGCATTGTTCGGATACTTGGGAGGTATCACCGGCCGGGTTTCGCCCAGCTCGATGCGTAAACCTTCCACAAGCGCCAAACCGGGCATGAGCTGATAACCATCCTCGACACTCACCAACTGCAAGCCTGCTCCCAAAAAGCACGCCCGCCCAAACACGTCCCGGTTCGACAGTCGTTCGCGCTCATCGATGTCTCGCAGGCGCACGGTGAAGTCGTGCTGCCAGGTGCTGGCGTCGATGGTCACACCGGTCAGTGCCTGTGCCCCGTCAAACATCAGCAGCATGTTGCGGGTAACGTTGTTGCCGATTTGGTGCGGCGGGATGTTCCGGCGCTTTTGCTGCAACGGTACATACGCGACCGACAACAGCACCTCGTCGGCGGCCTCCAGGCCGATCCAGTTCCAATCAAAGTCGCCGATGTCACTGCCCATCATCAGGCTGTACACCACCTGATTGGGGTTCACGAAGCCTTTCTGGGTAAAGGTCTGGGTATGTACGATTTGTTCGGGTGGCGGTTTTGGAGCGTCTCGATCTACCGGTTGTTCAGGGTCCAGATCAGGCACCAGGGCCAGCACAAACCGGGTTACCAGCAACGATTCATCGGCGGCCTGTTTCTGGGCAATCAGCCGTTCGCCGGCTTTTGTAATACGTGCGGGCATGCGGGTTCCTACAGCGTGGCAACCAGCGTCTGCTGGTCGTCGTTGAAGTCGGCCATGGCCACCAGCAGCGTCACTGGGGTGATGGTCACAAAGTCATAGCGTCGGCAGGTGCGGCCGTATTGCTGCACGATAACTCGCAGTAATTCGGGGTTGTCCGAGAGCTGGGAGTCCGAGAATTTGAGCAGCACCACATCCCAGTCCCGGTCGGGCAGGCGTTCCTCGATCTCGACGTAACCCACGCCCAAGCGGTTGAGGATGCGCATCAGCCCGGCCGTCGAACCGGCATCGACCGAGTTGATAAAGGCGAACCGCACACGCAGGCGATACAGGCTTTCCGGTTCGCCCCTAAAGCGCGTGATGTCCCGTTGCCAGGCGAGCAGGTCAAGAATGGTCAGGTGGCAGTGTTTGGGGTCCATTTGCAGCAGGGGCCACTGTATCCAGCCTTCGACGGTTTCCCACCATGCTTGGGCGGTGGCCTTGAGCTTGGCCAGCTCGCCGGCATTGAGCCAAAAGGGCAAGTTGAGCTTAAGCACCCATCACCACCGTCAGGCTTTTGAGCCTTGGAATATTCAGCTCAGAAAGAATGTCCCGCGTGGTGAACTCCAGTGAATCGATAGTGGGAAATTGCTCGTGCAACTCTTCGCCCAAACGGCTGATGGAAAAGCGTGATTGCGGGTAGGTCAGGGTCGGTTGAAAGTCATGCGCCGTGCTTTCGCGGAAGGCGGCGCGGATGAATTGCTCCACCTGTTCGTGCAGTTGCGGGCGCTGTTTGGCCGTCAGGTTCGCCTTGGGCCAGAGCGTTAGATGGACCGCGTGTTCAACTACCGGCATCACCAGCACCATCAGGTCATCGCCATGGCCATGGTTACCCAGCTCGCGAATATAGGCGTTGATTTGCTGCAGGTACTCGTCCGCCGGCACTCCTGCTTCAAACAGCACATAGGCATTGGCGCTGCCTGGGCCGCGGGGTGCCCCGTGTTTGAAGTACACGCCATCTGGGTGCACGCCGGGAAAGCTCGTGATAATGGCTCGGTACACGGCGTCGGTGTGGTACTGGTTTACCGCTGAAAACTGGTTGCGCACACGCAGGCGTAATTGATCGTTGGGCTCGGAATCGGCACCCGGTTGGGTCAGCCAACCGTCGGTATTCACCACCTGCACAATGCCCGGCACCGGCACCGGCAGAATCGCGTAATAACCCGGCGCCAGGTTATGGCCGCTGCCGGCTTCCGCCGCGTCGACCGGGATAGCCAGCTGCGATTCGCCGTCGGCAAAAGTACCCGGCAAGGTGGTAATCAGCTCGTAGACGTGCCCGTTGATCGCCGCCGAATGTACCCGCGTGCCAGCGGGCACTTCCAATGTTCCGGCCGATGTGGCGCGGATGAACAACACTTCGCCCTTGGCTTTGGTCGACGGCTTACGCTCTATGTTCACCGACCAGGCGAGCATGTCCAGCCAGGCGTCCACCGCGGTTTGCACGAAAAAGTTAGGTAGCACCCTGTCGGTGATGAAGTGGAGCAGCCATAGCACCGGCTTGGTCACCAAGGCGGTGATGATTCGCCAAAAAGGCGAATAGGCGCTGGTGTTGCTGATCTTGCTGCCGTGTTCGGCCGCTTCCTTTTCCCAGGCTTTTTTCAGTTCGGCCTCGGTGGTTGGGATGCCGGCATCGCGCAGCGCTTGTTTAAAATCCGCGCTCACACCGTCACCTTTACATCACCGAACTTCAACGTGGTGGCCGTTACCAGGTAGTCGCCCGGTGATTGCGGCAGCACCCGCGCAGTGCCCGGCACCAAGCGCTCATCGGCCTCTATTCGCAATTCCAGCTGTTGCAGGCAATCGCGCTGGCGCAGTGGGTCGCGTTCGGCGACTAAGGTCACCAGCAAACCACTTTCACGGATCATGTGTGCAATGTCCTGGGCAATGCTGGCGCGGTCATCAATCAGCAGCGGCTGGTTGGACGGATCCAGCACCAGGTCATTATTGGCAATCAGCAGGTCGACGTACTCGCTCATCCGGCCATCCCCATCAGCCCTTCGAGTTCGTGGGCGGTCATCGGTTTGTTGGTGTGGATCTCGATTTTTTCCACATGGGTGCCCCGGTTCTGGGTGGCGGTGTTCTGAATATTCGTGAGCAACCCGCCCGGTGGA
The DNA here is from genome assembly GCF_014268205.2 of Pseudomonas sp. OE 28.3. Lineage (NCBI taxonomy): Bacteria > Pseudomonadati > Pseudomonadota > Gammaproteobacteria > Pseudomonadales > Pseudomonadaceae > Pseudomonas > Pseudomonas sp. OE 28.3. Next base: position 6,170,725 of record NZ_CP077082.1, on the reverse strand, counting down.
ACTGAAGTGGCGCGGGTGGGTGATAGCGAAGGGATTGCCGCGTTGATGGTTTGCTGGGCACGTTGCGCCGCGTCGAGGCTTTCCAGGTTGGGTCCGGCCGGCAGGTCGCCAAACTGGGCTTTGATATCAACGCCAGGGATGGTGTTGAGCAGGGCGATCAGGCGGTTGATGGCGCCATGAAAGACCGCCACGATTCCGTCCCACGCGGCTTTGGCCATGCCTGACCAACCGCCCATGGCGTCGAACCATGCAGACAGTGCTGTCAGCTGTTCGCTGACCCACTCGAACGCGGCTGTCTCCATCAGCGCGCTGGTCCACTCGTCCCAGAAGTACACAGCGGCAACGATGACCGCCACCAAAGCGACGATGCCCAGCACGATCCACGTCACCGGGTTGGCCCAGAGCGCTGCGTTAGTCAGCCAGATAGCCGCCTGCCACAACAGCATCGCGCCTTTGACCAGACCAAACCACAACACCAGCGAAGCCAGGCCCGCCACGTACAACGTCACCAGCAGAATCTGCATCAGGAAGGCGCCCACGTTGCGCCACGCCACCAGGCTAAGCAGTTTCCACAGCGCGATTACCGGGATGGCAACCGTGCGCCACACGCCAAAGGTAAAGGTCAGCAGGGCGACGATGGCGGTTAGGCCGATGACGCCCAGAGCGGTCAGGCCTATGACCCGCGTCAGATTGGGAAACAGCGTGGTCCAACGCACGACAGCAGCGCCGCCTTCGGCCAGCCGCTCGATGATTGGGTTAAGGGTTGGCAGCAGCTTCTGGCCGAAGGCAATGCGCACCGCCAGAATCGCGTGTTCAAAACGCTCCCACGGGTCGGCTATGGTTTTGGCCATCTTCTCAGCCTGTTCCATGCCTTTGACCTTACCCAGTTGGTCGATGCTGTTGGCCAGGTCGCCGGTTTTTGGTAGCAGTTGCGTAATCAGCCCCATGGCCTGTTTGCCGCCGAAAGCTTTGCTGATCAAGTCAGTTTCGGCTGCATCCAGTTCGCCAAATTTGGCGTTCAGCTTGCCGAGGATGTCGAGCATGGGCAGCAGTCGCCCCTGGCTGTCGGTGAACGACAACCCCAGCTTGGCCTGCGCGCCGTAGGCCCCGGCGAGAAACGCGCGGTACTTGGTCCCGGCTTCACCGCCGCTCATGGTCGCCTGCAGCGTGCCAAGAATGGCCATCTGTTCGGCAGCTTGAACACCCGCCGAGGTCGCACTGGCGCCGAGTGCGGTAAAGGCACTGCTCATGCCTTGGCCGGTGGTCTTGAACATTTGCACCGCCGTCGCGGTTTGCCCAGTCAGTTGCTCCACCCAGGCGGTTTTGCCCATGGCGTCGGCTTGCTTCTGAAAGATGCCGTACATCGTGCCGACGTAATTGGTGATGGTCGCCGCATCAGCCTTGGTGCCCTTGGCCAGCACGTTGGAAGCGTTGGTAAACACCGCCAATTGATTGCCCGTCAGCCCGGCGATTGCGCTTTGAATGTCATAGGCCGAGCGCACGAACGCGGTGGCGCTCTCGCCGTAGCCAATACTGAACTGCAGCGATTTGGTGTTAAGCAGCTCCAGCGCATCCGCTGCTACGCCCAGGCTCTCGACCTCGCCCAGTGCCGCGTTCTGGCCCAGCGCGGGCGCCATCGCAGTTTTGAGCGCATGCGCCGCGCCGACCATGCCGGCCAGGCCCACGCCCATCTGGATGATCCCTTTTTGGCCTTGACTCGCCATGTCGCTGAAGCTGGTTTTGACCTTGCCCAGGGGCTGACTTACGCGGTCTACCAGGCGCAGGATGAAGTCGAGTTTGCTGGTGGCGGATGCGCTCATGACCACGTCCAGGCACTTGATGTATCGCCAAATTGGCGATATGGTAAGGGCATGTCTACCAAACACCGATTTCGCGACAAGTACCGCATAGAGCTGCGGGAAAAGGACCACCTGCCGCCCCACGTGCACTTGACGGGCGGCGGCGTCGATGTCTTGATAAGCCTTGAAACATGTGAGGCGATGCTGGGCCGCGCTCCAACGGTGGTGCTGAAAGAGGCTTTGGCCTGGGTGCGAGCGCACCAAGACGAATTACTGGAGGAATGGCATAAATGGCATCCATGAAACGCCCCCGCCTGCGGGCTGTGCAGGCGCGTTCCGGCCATGTGCTGGAGCTGACATTTATAGATGGCCAACAATTTTTGCTGGATATGAGCAAGGACGTGGCTACCTACCCAGGGCTCAAACCGTTGCAATCGGCCACTGTGTTCAAAGGTGCGACTGTGGGCGACGGCGGATGGACGGTCGAATGGCCTGAACTGGATATCCAGATTGGTGCGGACACGCTCTATCTGGACGCCCTGGCTCAAGCTGCGCCGGACGAAAACACGCGCATTTTCATTGGCTGGCGCGCGCGTAACGGTCTCAACCTGACGCAAGCTGCCGAGGCGCTGGGCGTCGGCACACGAAGCATCACCCGTTACAGCAACGGTCGTGAAGCGGTGCCCCGCACGTTGGCGCTGGCTTGCCTGGGCTGGGAGCATCTGAGAGAGCATCCACAATTGAAGCGTGCTTGATGCTTGAGCAACCATGCTGATCACGTAGCCCCCGAACCCCGCCCAGTGCGGGGTTTTTATTAGCCTTTCAATGCCACAGCAATCCCGTTTGCCACGGCGATTTCCATGCGTTTCCAATACTCGCTTTCCAGCCACATGGCCGTGCCCAGGTTGTCTGCCGTGGGCGCGGCGCCAGGTAGCCAGCGTTCGGTCAGGGCCATGAGCTGGCCCAGGCTGTCGTCGCCTAAGCGGTCAGCACGGCCGAGGGCTTTTTTACGACGACTTCGACATCCGGCGCGTACTCATCCAGCAGCGTGCCGGCCAGTTGCATCACGAACACCGGGTTAGCCAGCAGTGGGCGCAGAGCGTCTTTTTGGGCGGGTAACACCGTGGTTGTGAGCAGGTTGTTGGACGGCGCCACTTTGTTGTTGGCTGTGATGGCGTTGAAGTACTTGGTCACGTCCTGGGGCGCCAGGGTAAAGGTGAATTCCTGATCACCGATTTCCAGGGTGATGTCGCGGCGGTCGCTCATGGCGTGGTCCTTTGGTTGAGGTTGGAAAAGTAGGTGTCCAGGCACTGCTCGAGGCGTTTTTCGAAGCGGTGTTCGAGCTTGTCTAATGCCTTGTCGAAGGCTTCCAGGCGGCCGTTATGGGTGGCCATCTCGATGCGCAATTCCAGGTTCTCGCGGCGGGCAGCATTGACCTGGCGGAACAGGTAAATCTGGAAGCCGGCTACCCAGGTCAGTACCAACTCGGTGAGCAGCAACATGATGCTGATATGCAGCGGGGATATTTCCATCAGGGTTTGCCCCATGCACCGCGCCCGCCCAAGCGCACGGCCTGCCACATCAGCCAGGCCACCACTGGGCGCGTGCCTTCTTCCAGCAGCGCCTCGTAGAAAATCCGGTCGGCCTCGCGCTTGGTGAAACGGTGGGCCTGATCGCCGTATAGGTAGTCGTGTACGACAGCGGGGCGGCGGACTGTCGGAGCTTGGGTGTCCACCCACCGACGGGCGATGCGCGGTACGCTGGCCAGGTCTGACAAATACCCGGCGGGGACCCGGATCGGCCGGCCATCACGGGTGCAGTACAGCAACGGCTGGATCACTTCCCAGCGCGCATCCCCAGGCCGATGGCGTAACTCAAGATGACTTTTAAACGGCATATCAGCGCAGGCCCTCGATCTCGGTGGCGTCCAGGTACGGCACGCCATTGATACGGATAAAGTCCGGGCTGGTGACGTCGAACGGCACCTTGTGCATCGATTTCTGCCCGCCCTTGGGGTCGATATCCAACAGGCTGGAAATTTTCAGCCGACAGCCGAAGGCTTCGACGCGCAGTTCATCGGTGGCGGTCTTGGCAAAAAATAGCGTGTCGAAGGGTTCCAGCTTGCGGAATGAACCGGCGCGGTTCGCTGCCTGGATCAGCAGCCCCAGGTTGGCGCTATCCAGTTCGAATTCGCCACTGGCCGCAACATCACCGTCCACATACCCGTCGGGCACGCCTTTGGTCTGCGCCACGGCGCTGTTGTCGGTGATGTCGAGGGTGGCTTTCTCGATATGCACCTGCAGGTCGCCCAGGCTCACATCAAAGTTCATACCGCTGATTCGGGCCATGGGTTATTTCTCGTCGTCCAGGGAAAGGTCCAGGGCGATGTTTGCCGTCAGGTCCTTGGGGCAGTTGTAGGGGCGGATGAGCAGATAGGCTTCGATGGTGGTTCGGTTCTTCCACACCAGCGTGATGGCGCCGTCTTTGGGCGGCTGGATATCGCCGGGAAACTGTTGGCCGGCAAAGGTCACGCTTCGCGACATTTCGCGCAGCGGGCGCATCAATTTCAGCTTGGTGGTCGCCATGCTGGTGGGCGTGTTGTTGACCTTACGATCGGCCACCATCTGGATCAGCAAAATACGCACGCGGCGTGCAGCCCTATCGGCGATACGCAGGTTTTCCACCACGGTGTAATCACTGCCCGGCGCGTCCAGCAGGTTGGCGTCACCCCAATACTCACCGGGGTAGTCCGGGTAGGTTTGAGGGACAGACAGGCGCATTTTGTCCAGCTCGATGAGTGTGGATGACGGCAACGGTTGGCCAGTTTTATCCACAGGCACCGCGCCCAGGCCAACCAAAGCACCCGTGGCCACGCGCATCGGGCTGTCGGCGATGCTGACCTCGGCATTCGCCAGACGCCCGGCCAGCACGCCCAAGTTATTGCCGTGCAGTTGTGGTACCACGATAACGCGGTTGGCCAATACATCGGCCACCAGCGCGCGCTGTTCCAGGCGGTAATCCGCCCATTCCTGCGCGGGCTTGATGCCGTGGCTGGCGGCGATGAAGAATACGCGCCGGCCAAAGCCGTTGATCAGGTTCACCGCTGCGGCGTGCATGTCGCGCACGTCGCTGCTTTGGGTGATGGGCTTGGTGATCACCACGGCTTCAACGGATGCACCTGTGTCCTGGGCCATGTCCAGCGCGGCTTTCCAGTCGCCATCGGCGGCGAGCGGCACGGCGGCGCAAGCCCAGCGGTCGCCGCCGTTGTTACGGGCGGCGGTGATCTGGGTTTTCAAATCGCTGGCCGCCGTACCCAGCTCGGCGTCCAAATCGCTTTGGGTGTTGAGTGCCAAGAGCTTGCCGACGTTTTTGGTCGCCGGGCCGATAAACAGAAAGTGCCGTTCAATCGCCGTCACCGGGCCTTGGCCCAGGTTGAGATTGTTAACGCTGACTTGACCTTGAGCCATGGGACGGCCTCTTTACCTGGGCGATTGAAGGGTCTGTTGCAACACGGTGCTGACGATTTCGCGTATGTCTTGCGGGTCGGCGCCGAGGGTTTCACGGGCTGGAAGCTCGATCTTCCAACTGCGCCGTTTGTTACGGGCGGTCACTTCGGTAGGCAGCCCCAACTGGTGTTCGCGGGCAATGCGTGCATTTCGGCGTTGGCGCCAACCCAGGGTGGCGGCGTCGGGTGAAAGTCTGGTCACCTGCAGGCGCGTGCTCAGACGGCGCAGCATCTTGCGACGGCTCTTGTGTTTGCGTGGCGCGAAGGGCGAACCATCCAGATTGCGCTGTGCGCTAATCCGCCGCGTGTTGCGTGTGCGCAGGCGCTTGCTGGCGTTGTTCAGCAATCGCCGACGTTTAGCCGGCGGCAGGGCCAGCAGCTGCAGGCACTGCTCGGCCTCGATCAGGCCGCGAATGTCGAAACTAAGCAGCGGGGCGGTCATGGCTGACGGCTCCTTGTTCTGCGATCCACAGGTCATACGGCACAAATGCCCAGCGTTTGCCGAACGCCTCGATCTCGCCGTTGGCGGCTTCGGCCAGATGCAGCGGCTCGATAAAGTCCAGTTGCACTTCAACGTCGGCGACATCGGGCGTCAGCTGATCGATCTCAATCACTGGCGCGGGCAACGGGTCGTCTTCGCGGCCGGGGTCGTTTGCTTCAAGCCATGAGCCCAGCAACGCCATCAAGCGCGCAGGGTTGTCGGCAAAACGTGCAATCACGATGACCGCGCGGTAACGCATGTCGCCCATGTGCAAACCTTGCTCGGTGGGCTTCCAGTTCAGCGTTAGCGTGACCTGCTCGGCCCAGCTGTCGAACTGCTCGGGTGCGACCATAAAGCGGTCCACCAAGTAGCGGGTGAGGGCGCGCAGCTTGTCCATCAGATCAACTCCGCCGTGACGCGGCTGCGGCCTTGGATCAGTCGCACGGCCTGTTGGCTGAACGCCAGGAACCGCTCCTCGGTTTCCGGTGCTTCCTTCGCCAAATTCTCGGCCGACTCGCGGCGGATAAAGCTCGCGAATTGGCTTAACAGGTAGGCCTTGGCTCGGCAGTACACGGCGCGTTTGTAGCTGGCGGCCATGAAGGTGCGCTCAGGCAAAATCATTGGGTCGGCGCTCGCAACGTGCTGGATGCCGTTTTTTTGCCATTGAGCTTTGCGTCGGGCCAGGTCGTGGTTGACTTCGCCCATGGCCAGGGCGATGCCGTCCACCAGCAGTTCCACCAGGTATTCCGCCGGCAGCCGGTAACCGCGCTGAAACTCAGCCACGTCCAGGTCGGGCCAGAAGCCGTCATTGGTGATCGGCTGGGCGATCAAGGTGGTGGGTCTACCGGAAAAACTCATGGGTGGCGGCTCGCTCAAAATAAAACGCGGGGGTGGCTGCTTGTGGTCATTGGTACAGGACCATGGCCTCGGCAGGCCCCCGCTGGGGGGGTAAGTCGGTTTCAGACGGTCTGTCGGCGCAGGGCTTTGGTGGCGTCTTCGTGTCGGGTTTTCACGCCGATGCCGGGGTACAGCGCGACGGCGCGCTCAAAGTGGGTGATGGCCTGTGCCCATTGCTTCTGGTCCATGGCCAGGATGCCGAGCAACTTGTGGTAGCGCGCCGGGATGCGCTCGAACAGCTGCCATTCACCGTCTACGCGGGGCAGCAGTTGCGACAGGTAGGGCTCGGGGCTGCGTTTGGCTTCGTACTCGGCTTCGGCCCAATCGATCATCGCGTCGGCGATAAAGGTGGGGATATCGCGCTTGAAGCGCTCGGGCATGACTTGGCGTTGTTGCAGGGCGAAGTCGGCCAACTCTAACCCCGCCTCGAATAGCTCGGTGTCGAACAGCCACACCAGCACCTGCATCAGCACCGGGTTAGGGTGGTTCAAACCGGATTCGCGGTAGCGCTGCACGTAGTCCAGGTACTTGGGCAGCAGCTCGTCGCGCTTGAGGCGTTGGCGCTCGCCCATGTTGTTGAGGTCGGACAGGCGCGCGCAGTCTTCGGCCAGGGCGGTGGTCATCAGCGCCAAGTGCTTTTGGGCGTTGGCAGGTCCTGCCAAGGCCGTGCCGGGGGTGTAGACCTCGGCGTACACGACGGGGCCTTGCTCCAGCACGCGCTGTTTGTGTTTGAGGGCCAGGCTCATGCCTCTGGCTCCACGAACTCGACGTTGCCCGCCTCGATGCCGGCGAACTTGCCCAACTGCTCGACCACATAGCCTTCGTTGCGGCTGTTGTAGTCCTCTGCACGAGAGCGCTTGGGGTTTTCCAGTAGGTGACGGCGCCATGAGCTGTCTTGAAAGTAGATCGACAGGTTATCGAACGAAGTCACCACTACGCCCTTGGCCGGAAAATGCGGACAGGTATAGGAGGGCAGGCCGCCGTAGGTGTCGATCACCTGGGCCAGCTCGATTTTGGTTTTTTCGCTGGGGGTGTGGCCTTGCTTGGCGTACAGCTTGCCCTTGTCGTGGGCCAACAGGTCACGGCCGACGATCGCCACCAGGTCGCCGCCGTCGCGGAATTCCTCGTCAATCATTAGCGACACGTCGTGCACCAGGCTGTCGAGGTTCACATAGTCGCCGCCGATGCCCAGGCGGATTTTGCCCTTGGTCGCGCCTTCCACCAGGATCTGCTGGGCGGCTTGTTCGCGCACGATCTGCAACCAGCCGATGTTCACATCCTGCAAGAGCGGGAAGGCTTCGCGGTCGGTGTCGGGCGCGACCTTGACGCCATGCCAACCGACCATGATGCGGTCGAGGGCGATCTGGCGGCGCACGGCGGCCGTGTAGCGTTGGGCAAAGTCCTTGAACTTGGCCCAGGCGTCGATGGTGGCGAACTTGAGGGTTACGTCGCTGTGGGTGTCGTGCAGCTCGTAGCCCTTGCCATCCAGCCCCAACACATTGCGCGGCTCGCGGTCTTTTTTGTCGGTGTCGGTGCGCCCGGTCACGGTGCCGTTGACGCCCATCATGACTTTCTCGCCCTTGATCTCGTTCACGCCGATGACGTTGATGCGCTGTAAAAACGCCGAGCTGAGGGTGATCTGGTCGTTGAGGGTTTGCGCCAGGCTGGGCTCGACGTTGAACTCTTCGCGGGACGTTTTCACGCCATAGGTCTGCGCGATGCGGGTTTGCAACGCGTGGTAGCGCTGGCGGCCGATGGGGCTGAGTTGGCTCATCAGTAAACGGGCTCCAGTTCTTCGGTGACAGGGCCGGTGCTGTGGGGGATGACTTGGCCGCTGCCCTGGTTGAGCGCGGCGTTAAAGGTGGTGTGGAGCTTTTCCAGCGAGGTTTTCAGGCTGTTGAACTGCTCAGCGGTAACTTCGGGTGCTTGCGGTTCTGCTGGGGCCGGTGCGACCTGTTCTAGGCGCGTGGCCACGCTGTCGAGTTTGTCCACGGCGGCGGCGAAGGCTTCGGCGGTTTTTGGGTCCATGGCGGGCGTCTCGGGTTTGGGAGTGTGTTTGCCGCTCAACTGGTGAAACAAGCGGGTAACAAAGTTGAGGGCTGATTCATCGCCCAGGTCTGGCGGGAGCAAGTCGCCCAACGGTTCGACGGAAGCGAAGTAATTGCCTGTGTCAGCGCGCCGGGAAAAATGCAGCGGCTCGGTGCCCAGGCTGGCCGGGTCATCGGTGATGGCAAGGCCGCGCAGGTAGGGCTTGCCGGTGTCGGCGAACTCGGGCTGGATTTCGATGCTGGTGAACAACTTCTGCGCTTCTTTGTTGAGCTGCAGCAGCCTGTCGTTAGGTGAGAGCTTGGCGAACAGGGCGACTTTGCCGCCGTCCACGTCTTCGGCTTTAACCTCGACCACACTGCCAAAATTGCCCATGTAGCGGATGTGTTCGAACCAAATCACAGCGGTGTAGACCGCCGGGTCGTAAGCGTTGGCCATGTCCCGCAGGTCCTGCGGATTGATCGTGCGGCCGTCGGCGGTTTTGCCGCTGGTGGCGACACGTTTCCAATCAGAAACAAGGGTGCGGGGCATGGGCTTATCGCTCGGCGTTGGTGGTAATGGCCGTCACGATAGGCAGCCAGAACCTCCCGAACAAACGGTTCGGCTGCGCGCTATTCCTACATTGAACAGGTAGGAATGCTGAGGTTTTTCAACGCGGGTTTGCGCGGATTTGGCTGCATAGACTGCGGCTCATGCCCTACTCGATTGAAGTCAAAGACGCGGCCAGACGCCTTTACTTGCGCCGCTGCAAACCGCGTGAAATTCAGGCCGAACTCAAGTTGGCCAACGTGCGCATCGTTTACTACTGGATCGCCAAAGGCGGCTGGGACGAGCTGCTGACGGATGAGGAACCCCTGACGGCGGTGAGCCGGCGCATAACCTTGATGCTGGAAAGGCCTGGCGCCCTGTGCAAAGCCGAGCTGGATGAGCTGGACCGCCTGACCACGCTGCGCGAGCGGCTGCTTAAGCAATGCAGCAAACACGCAGCGCCGACTGAACCGAGCAGGGACAAAAGTGACCGGCCAAAGCGCAAACCCAGGACCGTCAAAAACGATATCTCCACCCTCACCGAATTGGATTTCGTGGAGAAATTCACCAGCAGGCTGTTCGGCTATCAGAAAGAACTGTTTGCCGCCAAACAGAACCCGCTGACCCGGCGCATTCGCAATGTCCTCAAATGTCGGCAATCCGGCCTGACCTACTACTTCGCCGGCGAAGCGTTCATGGACGCGGTACTGACCGGCGATAACCAGATGTTTCTGTCTGCCAGCCGCGCGCAGTCGGAGATATTCCGCAATTACATCATTGGCTTTGCCCGTGAATGGTTCGGCCTGGAGCTGACCGGTAACCCGATCATCTTGAGCAACGGCGCCGAGTTGCGCTTTTTGAGCACCAACAGCAGCACGGCACAGGGGTATCACGGCCATGTGTATGTGGATGAATACTTCTGGATTCGCGACTTCGCCAAGCTCAACACCCTGGCCGGGGCGATGGCCACCCACAAGAAGTGGCGCAAAACCTACTTTTCGACGCCCAGCGCGACCAGCCACCAGGCCTACCCGTTCTGGACCGGCGACGACTTCCGCCGCGGCAAACACAAGCTCGCCAGCAAGCCGTTCCCCGGCGAGGCCGAGCTACGCCAGGGCGCGCTGTGCCCGGATGGCCAGTGGCGCAAGATCATCAACATTCACGATGCCATCGCCGGTGGCGGCGACCTGTTCGACCTCGAGCAACTGCGGCTGGAAAACTCCGATGAGGTGTTCGAGCAGATCTACCTGTGCCAATTCATCGACAGCACGCAAAGCGCGTTCAGCCTGGCGGACCTGGAACGCTGCTACTCCGACCAATCGCTATGGACCGACTATGACGCCGACCCGAAAGCCGAACGCCCCTTCGGCAATGCCCCGGTGTGGATTGGCTATGACCCCAGCCGCACCCGCGACGATGCGACCTGCGTGGTGGTGGCGCCGCCGCTGGAGCAGGGCGGCAAATTCCGCATCCTGGAAAAGCATTCCTGGCGCGGCCACTCGTTCACCTATCAGGCCAGCCAAGTCAAAAAGCTTTGCGACCGTTTCAACGTGCAGTACATCGGGATCGACATAACGGGTGTCGGCTATGGCGTGTTCGATCTGGTGCGCGACTTCTTCCCGCGCGCCACGCCGATCCACTACAGCCTGGAAACCAAAAACACGCTGGTACTTAAAGCTCAGGACACGATCCAAGGCCGCCGTATCGAATGGGACGCCGGCTGGAACGACATCGCCGCCGCCTTCCTGACCATCAAACGCGGCGCCACCACCAGCGGCCAGATCACCTACAGCGCATCACGAACCGACGCCACCGGCCACGCCGACATCGCCTGGGCGGTGATGCACGCGCTGGCCCATGAACCCCTCAACGTCAACAAGAAGCGGCGCAGCCGCTGGTCAACCCTCGAAGGCAGCCATGAACGATCCCACGCCACCGGCCATTCCCGCGCGACACAAGGTAAAGACGTTCAGCTTCGGCGCGCCCGAGTCGGTGCTGACCGGCAACCTGGGCGAATACATGGGCGTCTTCGCCAGCGACGACGGCCAGCTTTACACGCCGCCCGTGTCCCGCACCGGCCTTGCCAAACTGCTGCGCGCCAATGCCCACCACGGCACCATTCCGCGCTTCAAGCGCAACCTGCTGCTGCGTGACTTCGTGTCCTCAGCCGGGTGCAGTACGCAGACCATGGGCCGTGCGGCGCTGGATTTTATGGTGTTCGGGGAGGCGTACTTTCAGCGTAAAACCAACGTGCTGGGGCAGGTGCTGGAACTGGAGCATCTACCTGCGTTGAACATGCGCAGAAAGGTCGGGGGCGGGTTTGTGCTGCTGTTGCCAGGTGGCAAGCAACTGCACTTTGAAGAGGACCAGGTGGAGCATGTGATGGACTACGACGTGGAACAGAACATCTACGGCGTGCCGGATTACTTGGGCGGGATGCACGCGCTGCTGCTCAACGAATCGGCCACCTTGTTTCGGCGCCGGTATTACAACAACGGCGCGCATGCCGGATTCATTTTCTACACCAATGACCCGAACCTGTCGGAAGCGGATGAGGAACGCATGCAAAACCAGATAGGGGCGAGCAAGGGCGTGGGGAATTTTCGGTCGTTGTTTGTGAATATACCGGGGGGAGGGGATAAGGCTATTCAGATCATTCCGGTGGGGGATATCGCGACTAAAGATGAGTTTGAGCGGATCAAGAACATCACGCGTAATGATGTGATTGCAGCATGGCGGATGAACCCGGCGCTGGCGGGGTGTATGCCTGAGAATGCGGCGGGGTTTGGGGATGTGGAGAAGATTGACCGGGTGTACACCAACAACGAGATAAGGCCGATCAGGCAGTTGTTTTTGCAGCTGAATGGTCGATTGCGTAGGGACAGGCATGTAGGGTGGGCAGACGGTTGATGGTGATCTACCTGAAGCCCGGTGGCAGGAACCGGGCGCAGGTTATTTACAACGGGGCGCACAGATGCTTAGGGCTACAGGCCGCACAACATTGCAGCATAAGGGTGATCAGCGGTGCAGAAGTTAATGGAGTACCACTTACAAAGTGCAAGGATGGTACTGATACCGCCAAGCACCAAGGGAGCGATGTGATCGGTGAACCACGGGGTAACAAAAATTCCTCGTACAATGGTGAAGGCTTTCACCAGCCAAGTGAATAATACATGTGGATGGTATTCAACATATGCGCCACCTGCGTTTTCCTTTCTGCTTCCCTCTTTTCCTATATGCGAGTACGACCGACGGAGAACTATTTCCGTCCGAACAACGCGGGAGAGCCGGTACAGCTCGGGAGCTGTTTTTCTGTATTCAAACTGTTTTTGTTCGTTTGTGGGGAGGCGTTTCTGTTCCTTCTCCCAATCCCGTTCTCGCCTTCGATCCCGTTTGATAGCATCGCTTGCTGTAATTTCACCTGTGGGACTATGTATTTGAATGGTTCCCTCTGACTGGTATTCGTCAGCAAAACTCTTCTGCACTTTCTTGTTGAGTTCTAAGCGCTTCCGCCATGATGCGCTCCAAATCAGCGCCGAATCGTAGAGACTATTCATCGGCTCGTCGAAGTAGAGCCCCAGAGGGGGTACTCTCTGATAGCATCGAAACCAAAAATAGAGGTTAATGATAGCTAATACCAGCCAAGCACTTTCGGTACGGTGCTGCAGCTTTATCTCATTGCCCATTAACTTAAATTGGGTCAGGTCTGCCCCGAAATACCACAAAGCAAGGACCAATGCTGAATAAGTCAGCAGGAACCCACGCGCTTTCTTGAAATCACCCTCATCATCCATCGCCGACACCACCTTCCATAGAGTGGCGGAATGCTATCATCTCTCATGGAGGGATGGCACCTGTGCAGGCCGTGCATGAGAAAAAATGAAGCGCTCATAAAAGCGCACCTCAGACGGGATGCAGTAAAAAGGGCGATTTGACTTGGCTAAACCGTATTCCTAGGTGCTCACGGTCATTCCGTTGAATCAAACGTATGGCTATCGTCCTGAGCTGGTTGAGCCGCCTAGCTGCGTCCCTATCGATGAGGAAGTAGAGAGTAACAATCGTTAGCCAGCGCTAACTTTCAGGCGTATTGCCCGTTATTTCAAAAGTGTTTAAATACGCTGAAGCCCCTTTGATTTTCGAGGCTTGGAAGCTGGATTTAGAGAACTGTTGAAACAGATCGGCGTCGGACGGGGGACAGGTGGGAAGCGCAATGATGAACAGACGCCCGATCGGTCATGCCGGGCGCCAAGCAACGCTATTTACTGCGGGGTTGGGCTGTCTGGCTGCAAGGCCAGGACCAGGTCATCAATGATCGCCTTGCCCATGTCACACAGGTAGTGCGAGGCGAACGCGAACTTCTCCGCCCTGGGGTCCATGGCGGCTTCAAGCGAGAGCATTTTTGCGTAGTAGAGAACGTGCGCTGCGTGTTCCAGGGCTTCCTGAATCGGCACGCCCGCGTTGACGCGGAACAGCTTCAAATGGGCTTTTTCTTCGCCGCAATCTGCGAAGGTTTGGGCGCCAATGGTTTTTGCTGAGGTGGGGTTGCTCATTGCTGACCTCCCACACGATGGGGGGCGGCATTGGTACGTAAGGCACTACGGTAATCAAGCATGGTGTGAAACCTCTCTGATGACCAACTGAGGCGACCACACATCGATTCCAGGCGATGGGTGGCAGCCGTGCGCAGGCTGGAAACCGAGACAGAGACAACTCGGCAGACACGAATGTCTCCCGCACACGGCCGCCAAAAAGCACAAACCGCAGGCACAAAAAAAGCGCCTGCTGATTGCTTGACGACGCTGCGTGCGTCTCGGTGACGGGTTTCCAGGCCCGGTCGCTGATGAGCAGCGACATTGAAAGGTTATCGTGATCACCTCTAGGCTGCAACTCTCGGAGTACGAAAGATATTTCAGAGTGAGATACGGAGGTTTTGAAAACAGGCATCCCTGTGGTCAAGTACCGTTTATGCGATCCAGTTTCAACTTCATTAATTTGGAGTACCTGTACTACGCGATCATTCCATGTCTTACGGCTCAAGAAGTTTTATAGCCGGGTCACGACGAATTACCCGTTCAATTACGCCTATTAGCGTATGGGCAAGGCATAGCGTATAAGCTAAGGCTTGGGTGGTGATTTAGAAGGTTCGTATGTCTGGATTGGTTGAAGAATTATTTGAGTTCTAAGTTAAATGTAGAAGCCTATGAAGTAGACGTGGGGATATCATTTTGATATCATTGGTTGTAAAATTTTTCTTGCTTGATGCTGGTCAGATTAAGTATTTTAAGTTTTCAATAAATCAGTCCTCAAAGTTATAGGGAATATAATGAGCATGTCTGAGCTTTTCGATTATTTAACATATGGTGGGGTCGCGCTATCCATAGCGGGCGCTGCGTTGAGCTTTTTTATCTCGATGAGGGATCGGGAGTTACGTGACGCGCTCTTGAATATTATGAAGGCTCATGATGTCCGCGGGGTCGCAAAAGCATATGTGAGGATGCTTGAATATATATTTGATATAGAAGGGTTTCCGAAGCTAAGAATAATAAGGACTATAACCATAATACTTAATTCGAGTTTGGCTTTGTCAATGGCCAGAATTGCAGAGCAAGCTGCGTCAGGCAAAAAAGACGCGAGAAAATCAAAGACTATTGTTGGTCTGATGCTGGGAGAAAAGCTTAAGCAGGCCACTAAAATACAGGGGATCTTGTTTCTTGTACTAGTTGTAAATGCCCTGGCGGCCTTTGTTAATGGGGCTGAAATGAATACTTTTGTAATATTTGTTGTGTTTGTTGGGCTTTCAGCAATATTCATTGATCATAAGTTAATTGAATATCGAATTAACAAGGGCTGGTATGGTAAGAACGAGTTTGAAAGTCGTGAAATAATTCGATTTGTGCTTGCTCATGCAGATAAGAATGATTTTAATGATCAGGGGGGGTTGAAAAAGGTCATTCCAGCTCCTTCGTTTGATGAGGCTTCTGATTTGATTTTCTCTGGTAGGAAGGTGAATGTATGAATAGTGATGCCTCGTCAGAGTTCGCGCGTAGAGCCATAAATATTCTTTTTGTGGCGAATCCGAAAGGAACAAGTATTGGGATTTTGCTCGGAGTAGTTTTGGACGGAGTTATAGGGTTTTTTACTCCCGTTTTGAAAACTATTGAATGGGCGAGCATATCGGCCATAAAAATATGGCACTTGATGGGGTTGGGTGCAGTTGTAATGAATTTGCCTGCATATTTGACAAGGAAGGATGTAGATCCATCAATTGTCAATGCTTTCAAACTAATAGATGAGAAAAAAGCGAACAAAAGTATTACAAAGACTCAGGCAGAGCTGGAATACTTAGCCCTTGTCAAGGCCGTTGTGGAGAACGTAACGCTGGATAGCAATACTGAAGGCCAAGTAGACAGAGTAACCGCTATCGCTAGCCAATCCAGTGGAGAAAGCAAAGCGAAAAAATGAATCGTTATTTTCCAATGTCGTGACACGAGATGAGCGTTGTTAACGCTCATGTTAAGATGCAGGTTGGTTAAGTTAAAGGTTCGGAGTTTATGAGGGTGCACTGCAAGATATGCGGCCAGAAAGGGCGAATTGTCTCCCGCGACGAGCTATCACTCGAATTCGCCCGCCTCTACTGCCAATGCAGCTCCCCCCACTGCGGTCACACCTGGGTAGCCAACCTCACCTTCTCCCATACCCTGAGCCCCTCCGCCCAGGCAGTCGACCGCTTACTGTTCGACCGCCTGCGCAGCTTGTCCAAGGTCCAGCAACGCGACCTGTTTGATCAGTTGGGCATGGCGTCATCCACGTAATCACGCAACCTTGCCTCAGCTCGTTCAAAGCGTTCCAGCTAAGCAACGCCATACTCAAACAGCGCCAATTTCGCCCGCTGCGGCAGCTGCAGGTCACCTCCCAGCAGGTAGACCAGTAGGGCGAAGCTGTGGCCGCATTCTTCGAATTCTTCGCGCAATTTCGAAGTGCAGACTTTGGAATTCAACACAACGATTTCTCCTTTTTCGGTGTAGTTGGCCAGTAGTTTAAGGGCCAGATTTTTCCGTGCGAGTGCGTTTTTTCAGGCAAATGTAAGTAGGTAATATCCCCAGCCAACCGCCGAAAAAACGCATCGTAGTTAGCGTTTTTACCTATGTTGTCAGTGATTCAAATTGTGTTTAGCTGAAAAGTTTTGTTTCGTGTGTGCGCAGGTATAAGGCTCTAGCATGGGCTTTTTGGTGGGGTCGGCAGAGATGAAAAACGTTGCGGGCGGGTTGAAAGCGTTTGGTCGTCGTCTCATCTGATTACAAAACAAGAGCGCTCGAAGCGCCCTTGTTTCAAAACGGCGAGCGCCTTAACTCGGGCTGAGGTAGTAATTCAACGCATCGAGTGTGACGACGCCATAGAAGCGTTGACCGTCTCGCCCTTCAAAGGCGGCGACCAGTTGTGTGCCAGGCAGTGGAATGCGCACCACTCGGTCGCCACTGTTGAATTCCAGTAAGCGCGTGGCGCCCAGCAGTTGCGCATCAGAACGCAGGCCCAGTTGTCGCCGGGCTTGTTTGATCTGCTCATCTGGCACAAACACCAGTTCGCCATCGATGCACAGGCAGTAACTGCCTTGGCGATTCCGCGTGGGGAAGTGCGCGATTCGCCGGTCATCCATGGTGACGTCCTCGATCCAAGTTGCCCGTGGTAGCCTTGTGCCTGCTGCTGCGGGGGTGCTGTGCTTGCATGGTGTTGCTCCTTGTGTGGTGGCAGGTGTCGGGGAGGTACGAACTCCTCGGCACCGTCTTTTTCAGCCTTGCAGCAATGGGTTGGCCGTGAATACCGGCCGCCGTTCGCAGCGCACTTCAAACAGGCCCAGGTCGCGGCCTTCTACGTTGTGCAGATGCACGACGGTGACGAACGTCGGGCGGCTTTGCGGGTGGGCGCGCCAGTGGTCGGCGGCGGCGAGTTCAGCCAGGTCTTCGGCGGTGCGGTTCTCGACGTATGAGCTGGGCAGGCTTAGGCGCCCTATCAGGGCATTGGCGCGGTAGTGGAGGTTCATGGTTTGCCCGCCTGCGTGTAGAGGAAGTAGTCCATGCGCAACACGCTGATGCAGTGTTCGAACAGCTTGATGTCGAGCCCACGCAGGTCGCTGAGGTTGAAGCGGTAGTGGTTGCGGTAAATCAGGCTCATCAAAAACATCCCCACAATACGGCTCTGATGGGTACCGCGCTCTGCGACTTGTAGCAGGTGGTCGAATGCTTCTATGCCTTTGGCTTCGATTGGCGCTCGGTGCTTGGCGTGAAGCGCTACGTTGTTCAGGGGCGCCGAACGAGGGTGAACAGGCACCAGCGGTTGGCTGCGCCATAACTCGATCAGTTCGCGCCACAGGTTTTCGCCCTCTTCTACGCGCTCATGCACCTCTACCTCTGGCATGTAGTCCATCTCCAGCACCTGCAAGCAGTCTTCAAACTCCCGTGGGGCCAAGCGATGTAGCTGTTTCAGGTCGAATCGGTAGGTCACCCCGTCATACAACCCCAGCAGAAATCGGCCGACGGCCTTGCCGGTTGCTGTGCGACTGAGGGCAATGGGGATCAAACGGTGCAGCGCCTGGACGCCGGTTTTGATGATGATGGGGCGGCGCTGTTGGTAAGCCCAAAAGTCCGACAGTGCGTTTATCAGTGCATCGCTCATGGTGTTGCTCCTTGTTGGGGTTTAAGCCTGGCGCGCCAGGTAGAGGGTGAACTGCTCGGGCAGATCGATCTTCTGCACGGCCTTGATCTGGTCGCGGGTGCAGTCGTCTGCCAGAAAGTGGCCTGCGCCGGCCTCGGCTTGCTGCCGGATGCGTGCGAGCAGGTAGGTGGTGGTGCAGGCGTTGCCGGTGATAATCGCGATGTCGGCGCCCTGGGTTTGCAGCTCGGTCTGCAGGGCGCGCAGTCGGCGGGTTTTGCCGGAGTCGCGGGGGCCGGTGATGACGTGTACAGGCATGGTGAAGCTCCTTTTTCAGTGGGCAGGAAATTGCCCGCGCAGTGGTTTTTGCGCGAGGGTCGGGTAGGGCTGGAATGTTTGAACTGTTGGCGTGGTTACAGGGCTGGAAGCCATGTATCTGCTGGGTGCAAGTGGCCGAGAAAGTAGTCCGGTGCAAATGGAATGCGCTGAACTAGGCGGGTGTGGGTAATAGGCTGTAGGCCGCGTGGTTAGAGGCGTTCGGCGGGTTTGGGTGAGGGAGGTATGAACGGTATGTGGCTGGAATGAAAAGTAGTGCAGTGCCTTCCGGTGACATTCCAGTGATGGTTTTTTATAAGTAACTGAATTCATTTATAAATACCTAAATAGTTCAAAAATTACGGACGGGCATCGGGCTTACTCACAAGCTCATTGCCAAAACGCGGGCAACACTTCCCCCTGAGCGAAAACGCCCGGTTAATCAGCGCCGGTCAGGGCTTTTTAAAGATCCAGCAGTTGATGGTTCGCCGTTCAAGCCGGGAGTAGGCCTTGCGGGCCGCCACGAAGGTGTAGGTGGTGCTTTGGGGCAGAGCGCGTTGCAGTTGCGCGCGGGTCAATACTTCCTGGCCTGCTTTGCGGCAGGTTTCCTGGAAGTGCTCGATGTTGATGGCCACCACGCCGCGTTCGCCGCTGTGGTTGAGGGTTTCGTGGGTTTCTTCGCGGGTGCCGTTGCTGTCGGTTATGGTCACCACACGTTCGTTGAGGTAGTGGTAGATCTGCCAGAAGGTGGCGGCGTCGGGGTGTTCCGATCGGCAGCGCTGCTGGCGGGCAATGGCGCGTTGTTCCAGGTGTTTGGCCAAGCTGTCCAGGTGGTCGTCGGTCCACGCGGGGAACAGCGCCTGGGTGGCGTAGGCAGCGGCCAGGACTTGCGCGTGGCACAGCACGATACGCGCCTCGTTAATGGCGGCATGGCTCTGCAGGCGCTGTTCGCAGCGTGGGAAGGCGTCGAAGTAGCGGGCCAGCCATTGCTGCTCGACGGCCAGGCATCGGCGCAGGTAGCCGCCAAGGTCTTTGGCGCTCATGCTTTTCAAACGATCGGCGCGGGGCTTAAGGGCCAAGCTGTGGTGGTCTTTGGTGGCGTGGAATTCCACGATGCGTGACAGCGTGGCCTCGGAGCCGTCCACGCTGTTGTTTTGCGAAATGCCCAGGGCACCGCGCCAGTAGGTGGTTCGGGTCTCGTTGCCGCCCGTGTTGACGCCTGTAACACGCAGGGTGGCGTGGTAGTCGTAGAGCCGTTTGAACTCGTCGAAGTGGAACTGCACCACCACTTTGCGGCCCTGGCTGTCGCTGTGTTCTTTGTCGGACTCGATCAAAATTACGGGCAGGTTGCTGACTTCAGCGAAGCTGCGCGATAGGCCGATCATGCTGGCGCCTGCGCCGCTGGGCTGAATGCCTTCAAAGTTTTCACGGCCGGTAAGTCGCCACAGGAAGCGCAGCAGCGTGGACTTGCCGGCGCCCGGTTGGCCGGTGAATTCCATGAAGGGAAAGGACGCCTGTTTTACGCCGATCTGTTGCACGAAGTAGGCAGCGGTCCACCAAGCTAATATGCCCAAGCCGTTCAGCCCGTTTACCGCCAGGAAGTCTTCAAACCATTCGGGGTCGAAGTCTTGGGACTTGTCGATTTTGAAGTTGGCCAGGTTGGTTTTGATGCCGTTGCCGGCGATGTCGATAAAGCCGTGGCTGTTCACGGGCAGCTCTTTACCTTGGTGAAAACCGAAGGTGGGGTAGCAATAGAGCCCGGTGGTGTCGTCGTACCCCACGAACGGCAGACTGCGCACGGTACGCACCGGTCGGCGTTCGTCGTTGAGCCATTTGTCCCGCAGGATGGCCAGCACCGGCTCGCCGCCTTCGAAGTTGCCGCCGGGTGTTTGCTCGAGCAGGGAGCGAGCGAAGCCCCGTGGGTCGGCGATGGCATTTGGGGCGAGCGGCGCCTTGCAACTGCGGGACTTGTCCGGGAAGCGGAAGTCGAAAAAGTAGCGCTGCTCGCTGGTGATGATGTCTTTTTCCAGGTATTCCAGGTTGGGGATGCAGTTGGCGACTTGTTTGATTTTGACGTGCTTGTTGAACAGCTCACGATTACCCTCGACCTTTTCTTCGCCCAGGTCATCGTGCAGGTCTTTTTGCGCCACCTTGGCCGAGTACAGACGGTTGCAAAACTCCATCAGGTAGAACGCAATCGGCCGACGTAAGTAGAGCAGGTAGGCCAGTTTGCTGGTGCTTTCGGCGCTGAAAAGACGGCCTTGATATTCGGCTTCGGCCATGAAGGCGGCGTCGAGCTGGCCGTCGCGGTGCACGTCGTCCCAATCACGCTCGCCGGCGAGCGCTACCCAGGCAATTTCGTGTATCTCCCGCAGTTGCCGCAGGTATTTGGGGATCATCAAGTGCCCGGCCGGGTCGTCATCCAGGGCGATGACCCAGGTGATGGATTTGCCCTTGTTGGCCTCGATGATCAGCCAGGGGAAGTTGTTGGCTGATATCGAGGCAATCACTTTGAAGCCCGCCAGGTGCAACGCGATGGCGTGGAAAATGCCCTCGACGATGTAGACGCGATCGCTCTTGTTTATGGTGATGCCCGGCGGCATCCAGCCGTTGCCGAGGTAGGTCATGCCCTTCTTGATGCCCGCTTTGACGCCGCCATTGGCGGAGACGGCTGTGGCGTCTATCAGGCGTTCCCAATGCCCGTCGCAAAGCGGGAAGCGAACGGTGTCTGCCCACTGGCCGTCTTTGAGTTTGCGCCGGCCTTGCTGGTACCAGCCTTTTAACTGACTGATGTCGAAGCCGCGGTTGCGCTGCAGGTAGGCGTCGGCGGTGGCGTTGGGGTTGGTCTCGGTTTTGGGGAAGCGTTCGCTGAGGTTTTCGAATAAGTGGCTGTAGCGTTCGCGGGTTTTTTCCTCGTATTGGCAGTTGGTGAGGCGGTTGCATTTGAGTTGGTAGGGCTGGTTGATGGCGATGTAGACGGTGCGCTCGCCGCATTTAGGGTTGGGGCAGACGCCGTTTTGCATGTACTTGGCGTCGATGGTTTTGAAGTCGAGGTCGGCGTCGTGTTTGAGGGCGTCGACGACTTCTTTTAGGTAGATGTCGTCGTAGGCCTGTTGGGTGGTTTTTTTGCGCGTGGTCATTAGCGCGCTCCGGTTTCTTTCTTATCGCTTGAGCGGATGCGTTCGGCCTGCTCGGCCGCTTCGACGGTGATGTGGACCATGTTGATCAACACGGCGGCTTTGGAGCTTTGCTGTTTTGGGCGGATGACATAGCGGCCTTGGGTAATTTCCCTGCGAATGGATGAATTGGATTGGCCCGACCTGCGTGCGAATTCGCTGATGGTTACGTATGGCGTGTCGATGCAGATCTGCATTCTGATAGTCTCTCCAGCAATATTGGTAGTAAAAGTGCACATATGGGTACTACAATAAGTACCCATACGGAACCTTGTCAAGGGGAGTATGAAATGGAGCTGGGCGAGAAGTTGAAGGCGATGCGGCGCAAGGAGGGCATGACCCAATCGCAGCTTTGCGAGGCGACGGGGCTGAGTCTGAGCAGTTACAAGAAGTACGAATTGGGACTGCGCGTCGAGGTCAGTTACATCGCGATGCAGAAAATCGCCATGCATCCCAGCTTCAAGAAATACACGCTTTGGCTAATGACCGATGAGACCGCCCCGGCATGTGGGCAAATCAGTGCGGAGTAGCGATGACGATAAAACAGTTGGGGGATGGGCGTTACAAGGTGGATTGCCGACCTGAGGGATCGGAGGGGGGCAGGGTGCGGAAGACGTTTCGCACAAAAAATGAAGCGCTGGCTTTTGAGCGGCGAATCATGGGAGAGGGGGTTAAGGGCGAGTATCAGAAAAAGCCCAAAGCCGACAATCGGCACCTGAGCGATTTGGTTGAGCGTTGGCACACGCTGCACGGGCAAACTCTGAAAACGGGTGAGGCGCGTAAGGCGCAACTGCTGCTGATGGTGGAGCGGATGGGGAACCCGAAGGCTGTGAATTTCAGCTCATCTCACTTTGCCCAGTACCGGGCGGAACGGGCTGAGGGTAAGCACTCGCGGTATATGAAGGAGGATGAGCCTGGCCGGCCGATTAGCGCGAACATGTTGAATCACGAACTGGCTTATATGCGGGCGGTGTTTAACGAGCTGATACGGTTGGATGAGTGGAGTCTGCCGAATCCTCTGAGCAATGTGCGGGGGCTGAAATTTGACGAAGCAGAAATGGCTTATCTGTCGGATTTGCAGATGGATGTGCTGCTGAGCCATCTGGCAACGCTGGAGGATGACACTCTGCTCATTTCTGAGGTTTGCCTTGCTACTGGAGCGAGGTGGGGCGAATCGGAGGGGCTGCAAGTGCGGCAGGTTCGCGACAGGCTTATTCACTTCTCCAGGACTAAGTCCAGCAAGAATCGGTCTGTTCCGATTGCTGACGACTTGTATAAGCGATTGCGTAAGGCACTTCCGTTTCGACCTGGGTACGAGTCATTTCGCCGTGCTGTGGATGTTGTTGGGCTTGAGTTGCCGGCAGGGCAGTTAACGCACGTATTGCGGCATACTTTTGCGACGCATTACATGATGAATGGTGGAGATATTCTCACGCTGCAAAAAGCGTTGGGGCACGCGACGTTAGCTATGACTCAGAAATATGCGCATTTTAGTCCTAGGCATATGGTTGAAGTCGTGAGGCTCAACCCATTAGCGAAATTGAACAGAGATGAATAAAGGGAGTTATGCATGAGCCTTGCTCAGTGGGAGTTAGACCTGTTTATAAGGGAGGAACTAGAAGTTCATTTTCGTAAAATTGATATTATTCAGAATACGGAAGTCAATCCGAAACAGTATAGTGGTCCGGGAACAGTGTCCGTAAAGGATGGAAGGCTAGAGTATATTCTTCACCATGCGTTGACTGATGAGGCGAATGATAGAACGTTGCAAACCGGCCTTTATGGTGAGGCAGGGCAAGTTATAACCGCCGAACAGTCGTTTAGATTTTCTGGGGTAGATGTACATGGGCGGAAGTGGGACGCTTTAGAGACAGATACTCATCGAGGGGTCTTAGGTCGGAATGGGGCGGTTGTGATAGGTGAATTGCAGTGTCTACGCACCGAAAAAAAATCTGCACCTATAGAAGAGAACTACGTTAATTATCTTATTGCAGTCAATGGCTTTTTTCCTCGGCGGGGAGCAATGCCGGAGGGGCGCTTGGATTTTACCGTCCAAGATATAAACGTCTGCGCCAGTATCGATGAGTACGGATGTGAGCTATCAATCTCAGGTTCACAAGTAACTGAAGTATCCAGTAGTGCAATACTAAAAGTACTTGAGATGGTTTCGGGTTGCCTGTTCCAAGTCAGGGCAGTTGAGTTTCATTATTCTGGAGCTTGCTGGATGGAATTGCGCTCTATAAATTCAGATCTTTCCAATAGACAGCTGCATCCACCAATAGAACTGTCAGCGCTTCAGCCTGGAAAAAGCTTAGAAGATTTTTTTTCAAAATTTTATGGTTTTTTTCTGATGGAGGGTGAAAAGCTTTATGATTATTGGTATCAGTTGAATAGGGCTTGGCAAGGAGGTTTTCAAGCAGCAAGTTTATCTATATGCATATTTATTGAGGGGATGCTCAGAGAGTATTTTGGCCCGCAAGGGCAGGATGCTGAATTTCATAAGTTGGCTGAAGATTCGTTATCTGAGGTTTCCAAGTTAAAGATTGATAGCCGTGTTATTGAGTTGCTCAAGGGGAGTATTCGCAATGCGGGGCAATTCAAGGCTAAGACTGCGTTGCACCTCTTGGAGAAAAATGGCGCGGTTTCCAAGGGGCTTCCAAGTAAATGGACGAAATTACGTAACGATTCTGCGCATGGGGTACGTGCGGGTGAGGGGTACACAGCCCAGCAGCGCCAGTTGGATTTGACTTTCAACAATCTGAAGCTTTTCTACGAAATTATTTTTCACCTAGGTGGCTATGAAGGCTCTCGCATTGATTACGGCACGCATGGATTCCCCAATAAATTAGGCACAACGGTGCAGAGAGTGAGTCCCTAAGAGAACGACGGTGGACACTTTTTGGACACTTTCGGATTATGAGGTTGAGAAAACGCATCAATAGTACAGTGCCAAAAACGACGAAAGCCGCGCAATGCGCGGCTTTCTTGTTTGGTGGGCCCAGTAGGACTCGAACCTACGACCAAAGGATTATGAGTCCTCTGCTCTAACCAACTGAGCTATAGGCCCTCAGTAGGACGCGGATTATAGCGACGGTTTCCGTGCTGTGCCATCCGAAAAGTCTGAAACCCGCATATGAAGAAAAGTCTCGGCAAAAAGCTCCGGCGGCAGCGGCAGGCTGACGATGTAGCCTTGCATCTGTTCGCAGCCTTCGGCGGCCAGGAAGGCTTGTTGTGCGGGGTTTTCCACGCCTTCGGCGATGATGGTGAATTGCATGCTGTGGCCCAGGGCGATGATGGCGCGCACGATGGCGGCGTCGTGGGGGTCGTCGGGCAGGCCGCGCACGAAAGACTGGTCGATCTTGAGGAAGTCCAGTGGCAGGCGCTTGAGGTAACTGAGTGAAGAATAGCCGGTGCCGAAGTCATCGATGGCCAGTTGCACGCCCAGGTGCTTGAGTTGGTGCAGCACTTCGAGGGCTTCTTCGGCCTGGCTCATGATGAAGTTTTCGGTGATCTCCAGTTGCAGGCAACCGGGCTCCAAGTGGTAGTCGTGCAACAGTTGTTCGATGCGCGCGAGCAGGTTGGGGTGACGCAGTTGTGCGCCGGCGAGGTTGACTGACAGCGGGCCGAAATCGTTGAAGGCGCGTTTCCAGGTGTGCATCTGACGGCAGGCCTGTTCCAGTACCCAGTCGCCAATCTGCAGGATCGTGCCGTTCTCCTCGGCCAGGGCGATGAAGTGTTCCGGCGGCACGTCGCCAAAGGTCGGGTGGTGCCAGCGAATCAATGCTTCGGCGCCGATCAGTTCCTGGGTGACCAGGCTGAGCTTCGGTTGGTAGTACAGAAACAGCTCTTCACGCTCGATGGCACGGCGCAGTTCGTGCTCGAGGGCCACGCGTTCGTTGGCCTGGGCGGTGAGGTCGCGAGTGTAGCTCTCGACACGGTTGCGGCCTTTGGCCTTGGAGCGGTACATCGCGGCATCGGCGTTTTTGACCAGGGTAGCGACGTCGGTACCGTCCTGTGGATAGAGGCTGGTGCCGATGCTGGCGCTGATAAAGAACTCATGCTCGCCGGCCTGGAACGGCGGGGTGAAGCAGGCGAGCAGTTTATTGGCCAGGTGTTCGGCATCGCTGGCTTGTTGCAGGCCGGGCAGCAGGATGATGAATTCGTCGCCGCCCAGGCGTGCCACGGTGTCGATGTCGCGCAGTTGCTCCTTGAGGCGCACGGCGATGTCCTTGAGCAGCAGGTCGCCGACGGGGTGGCCGAGGCTGTCGTTGATATGCTTGAACCGGTCCAGGTCGAGGAACAGCACGGCGCCTTGGTGACCGGTTTCTTCCTGGCTGGTGAGGGCGGCTTGCAGTCGGCTTTCAAACAGGGTGCGGTTGGGCAGGCCGGTCAGTGGGTCGTGGTGTGCCTGATAATCGAGGCGAGCCTGGGCGTGCTTGAGACTGGAGATGTCGGCAAACACGGCAACAAAGTGTGTGATCAACTGGTCGCGGTTACGCACGGCGCTGATGGTCAGCCAGCTGGGGTATAGCTCGCCGTTTTTGCGGCGGTTGGAAATCTCGCCCTGCCAGTGGCCGTGAGCCGTCAATTGATGCCACATCGCCGCATAGAACGCGCTGTCATGCAGGCCGGAAGCGAGCAGGCGCGGCGTGCTACCAAGGGCTTCGGCTTCGCTGTAGCCGGTGATTTCGCTGAAAGCACGGTTGACGGCGCTGATGTTCTGCCGGGTGTCGGTGATCAATACCCCTTCGGCCGTGCTCTCGAACACCGTGGCGGCCTGTTGCAGTTTTTCCTGCATCACTTGGCGTTCGGTGATGTCACGGGCGATGGTCAGCATGCAGTCATCCTCGCCGATGGGCAGCGGCCGGCTGGACACTTCGCACAGGCGAATCAAGCCGTCGGCGCGGCGGATATGGCAGACGAAGTCACGCACAAAACCGTCGCGTTGCATCAGTTCCAGCATGTGCTTGCGTTCGTTGAGGTCGACCCAGATGCCCAGGTCCAGGGTCGACTGGTCGAGCGAGTTCGCACTGCTAAAGCCCGTCAGGCGGGTGAAGCCTTCGTTCACTTCAATCAAAAGCCCATCGCGTTGGCGGCTGAGCAGCAAACCGTCGGGTGAGGCGTGGAAGGCCTTGGCGAATTTCTCTTCGGAGGTTTGCAGCAGTTGCTGGGTTTCCTTGAGTTGGGTGATGTCACGCACCACCACCACCAAGGCTTCTGTGGTGTCGAGTTGGAACGGTTCGGCGGAGATCAGCCCGGTAAACGCCTGGCCATTGCTGCGCAGAAATGGCATTTCCAGGTTGCGGATGCTGGTGGTCTGCACACGTTGCAGCAGGTCGGGGCCGACGCCTTGAATGCCCCAGATGTTCAGCTCGGTGGCGGTTTTGCCCACGACTTGTTCGGCGCTTAGCCCAATCTGGTCCTCGAATGCCTTGTTCACCTCCAGCAGGCAGCCATCAGAGAGGCGGGCGATGACCAGGATGTCCGGGCATTGCTGAAACACCGAGGCAAACTTCTCTTCGGAAAGCTGCAAAGCCTCCTCTGTGCGCTTGGCTTCGCTGATATCGATCATCAAACCGCGCAACACCGGCTCATGGCCGTGCTCGATCAGGCTGACGATATCGCGCACCCACAAGCAACGGCCGTCGGCGGTAATCACTCGATAATCGAGGCTGTGATCGCGGTTGGCGCGGGTTTCCTGGAAGCAGAATGCCTCCGCTCGGGTCAGGTCGGCAGGGTGGATGATGTTGCGCCAGAAGCCTGGAATCAGCCAATGGGCGCGGGGATAGCCCAGCAGGTCTTCGGCGTGGGGCGAAACGTAGCTGTAGGTGAAGTCGGTGATGCTGGCTTCCCAGGCAATCGCGGACAGGCTCTCGACCAGGCCGCGATAGTGGTATTCGCTGCTGCGCAACTCTTGCTCAAGGGCGACTCGCCGGGCAATTTCCGAGCTGAGCCGGCGGTTGATGCGAATCACGATGGCCAACACGGTGCTCAGCAGCAGCACCGCCGGCAGGCCGTACATCAGCAAGTCGGCCCAGAAGGTGCGGTGATCGGTGAAGCTGCCGACCCAGTGTTGCTGGATCGCGTCGGTTTCGTCGGAGCTGAGGTCAGCGAGGACTTTGTCCAGGATGCCCACCAGTATTTTCTGGTCGCGCGGCACGCCCATCGCCAACTGGTACCGATAGGGCGTTTCGCCGCTGACGTATAAACCATCCAGCTTGAGCTGGCGCAGGCTCCAGACGCTGGAGGCGAGGTCGCCGACAACCGCATCCACTTCATCGGTGGCCAGGGCTTGCAGCGTCGAGCTGACGTTCGGCATGGCCACCAGGTTGAGGTCGGGATGGTGGGTGCGCAGTAATTCGTGCGGCGCGTAGTTTTCCACCACGGCGATCTTCAGGCCGTACAGGTCTTTAAGGTTGCGAGGTTTCGCGCCGCCCTCATGGGCGAGGATGACGATCGGGAAATCCAGGTACGGACGTGTAAAGGCCAGGTAATTCTGGCGTTCGGGCGTCGACATGATGCCGGGCAACAGGTCGAGCTGGTTGTTTTTCGCCTGTTCGAGCACGGCGGTCCAGTTTTCCGGCTCGATGAGCTTGATCCGCACGCCCAGGCGGTCCTGGATCAGGCGTACATAGTCGGCTGCGAGGCCTTGATAACGGCCATTTTCATCACGGTATTCGAAGGGCGGCCAAGAAGCGTCCACCCCCAGGCGCAGCTCCTGATGGTCCGCCAGCCAGCCACGCTCATCATCAGTAAGAGTCAACGCGCCAGCCGTTGCGGTCCAGGCGAGCAGCGACAGCAGTATCACGGTCGGCAGTCTGGGCATAACGGTCTCGTTATGGCACGGGGAATGTTTCGAGTGTAGACGGGCATTGCGGGGGAGGGGGTGTTGCGGGGGAAGTTAATCCATAGAAAGTAATCTATGGAAAACAAAACCCCCGGCCTGGGCCGGGGGTTCTGGTATCACTCGTCGAGGAAGGAGCGCAGATGCTCGCTTCGCGTCGGGTGGCGCAACTTGCGCAGTGCCTTGGCTTCGATCTGACGGATCCGCTCGCGGGTCACGTCAAACTGCTTACCGACTTCCTCAAGGGTGTGGTCGGTATTCATGTCGATGCCGAAACGCATGCGCAGTACCTTGGCTTCACGGGCAGTGAGGCCGGACAGTACGTCGCGAGTCGCTTCTTTAAGGCTCTCAACAGTGGCGACATCGATTGGCGACTGCATGGTCGAGTCTTCGATGAAGTCACCCAGGTGGGAGTCTTCGTCATCACCAATCGGCGTTTCCATGGAGATCGGCTCTTTAGCGATCTTCAATACCTTGCGGATTTTATCCTCAGGCATTTCCATGCGTTCGCCCAGCTCTTCCGGGGTCGGTTCGCGACCCATTTCCTGCAACATCTGCCGGGAAATACGGTTGAGCTTGTTGATCGTCTCGATCATGTGCACCGGAATACGGATGGTGCGAGCCTGGTCGGCGATCGAGCGAGTGATCGCCTGACGGATCCACCAGGTGGCATAAGTCGAGAACTTGTAGCCGCGACGGTATTCGAACTTGTCCACCGCCTTCATCAAGCCGATGTTGCCTTCCTGGATCAGATCGAGGAATTGCAGACCACGGTTGGTGTACTTCTTGGCGATCGAGATCACCAGACGCAAGTTCGCTTCAACCATCTCTTTCTTCGCGCGGCGGGCCTTGGCCTCACCGATCGACATGCGACGGTTGATGTCTTTGATTTCAGCAATCGTCAGACCGGTTTCGGTCTCAAGCGCGGTCAGCTTCTGCTGGCAACGGATGATGTCCGGCTGCAGGCGACCAATGGCTTCGGCGTATTTCGCCTTGCCTTTGGCCAGTGCGTCGGTCCAGCTTTCGTCTACTTCGTTGCCCGGGAACTGGCGCAGGAAGTCAGCCCGCGGCATACGTGCATCACGTACACACAGCTGCATGATTGCGCGTTCTTGCGCACGCAGACGTTCAAGGGCACTGCGAACACGCTCAACCAAGCCTTCGAATTGCTTCGGTACCAGCTTGATCGGCATGAACAGCTCAGCCAGGGCCACCAGCTCGGCAATCGCCAGCTTGTTGGAGCGACCGTGCTTTTTCAGGGCCTTGCGGGTGATTTCCATTTGATCGGAAACCGCACCGAAACGCTGGGCTGCGATGATCGGGTCCGGGCCGCTTTCAACTTCATCTTCGTCGTCGCTGCTGGCTTCAGCATCGTCGTCTTCGGTGTCGTCGTCAGCCTTCGCGGCTTTCGCATCGACGGGCGGCGGTACTTCGGCGGCAGGCGGCGCAATGCCGTCGTCCGGGTCGATGTAGCCGCTCAGAACGTCAGACAGGCGGCCACCTTCGGTGGTGACGCGAGTGTACTCGGAGAGAATGTGGTCAACCGTGCCTGGGAAGTGCGCGATTGCGCCCATCACTTCACGGATACCCTCTTCAATACGTTTGGCGATTTCGATTTCGCCTTCA
This sequence comes from Pseudomonas sp. OE 28.3, assembly GCF_014268205.2. Classification (NCBI taxonomy): domain Bacteria; kingdom Pseudomonadati; phylum Pseudomonadota; class Gammaproteobacteria; order Pseudomonadales; family Pseudomonadaceae; genus Pseudomonas; species Pseudomonas sp. OE 28.3. The sequence continues at coordinate 6,140,862 of NZ_CP077082.1, read as the reverse complement.
CGTGTCAGCAGCTCGACGGTACCCATTTCACGCATATACATGCGCACAGGGTCAGTCGTACGACCGATGTCGGTCTCCACCGCTGCCAGCGCAGCAGCCGCTTCTTCAGCAGCTGCCTCGTCGGTATCGGAGTCGGCCAACATAAGGGCGTCCGCATCCGGAGCACTCTCGTGTACGGGGATCCCCATGTCATTAATCATGCGGATGATGTCTTCCACCTGCTCAGGATCTGAAATATCCTCAGGCAGGTGATCGTTGACCTCTGCGTAAGTCAGATATTTCTGCTCACGACCAAGGGTGATCAACTCTTTAATACGAGACTGTTGTTGCGCTTTTCCGGACATAACACCCTATCCACTGAAGGTCTTGGCGGGCAAAAAACAAGCCGAGGATTATACCCGAGCTATGACCTCACACGCCAGCTGAGGTCGGGTTAGATGTACAAACATTCTGTTTTAAGAGGTCGCGCATCTGTTTTGCTATCTGAATTTGCTCTTCAGCCGACAATCCCGGCTGCCTTGCACGCTTGATCAGCTCATCCAGGGTCTGCGTGTGCTGACCTGCGGATAACCTAGTAATGGTGTCTAAAAACTGTTGTTCAAGGTTGTCGCCGTCAATTAGCCACTCCTTTTCCGCCAGTGCTTTAAGCAAGCGTCCTTGTTCGGTGCCGTGCCAACGAGCCATCAATTGAATTGAGTTTAGCTTAGGATTTTTCTGTACCGCCTCAATCAAGGCGATCAGTACCTGAGCATACGTGTTGCTCTCGTTGGCAAAGTGATCGGCGCTCTCAACTTTTTTTGCCAATTGCGGGTGGTGAATAAGTGTTCGCAGCGCAATGAGCGTTGGAGCTTCGACGGCGACAGGAGTTCGCGGCGCGTATGCCTCGTCGCGGTCACCGCGTTTGCCGTTCTTGTTCCAGGGTTTCTTGTCCCATTTTTTACCGCCGGCGCCGGGTTTCTTCGGTGTCCACTCCTGCTGGGGCGCATAGGCCTCCTGCGGTTGGTGGAAGTCGGAATAGTCCGGCATGGCGTCGTAATCCATGCCTGGGTCGTAGGCCGGTGGGGCTTCCTGCGGTGCGCTATGCACCAGCTGGCTGACGGCCTCGCCACTCAGGCCGGTGATTTCCAGCAGGCGCATGCGCATCAGTGACTTCAGGTTGGCGCCTGGCACTTTGTCGATCAGCGGCGCTGCGAGGGTGGCCATGTGGGCCTTGCCTTCGAGGGAGCGCGGGTCGGCTTCTTCGGTTAACTGCTGGAAGAAATAGTCCGCCAGCGGCTGTGCGTGTTGATTGATGCGGGCGCGGAAGGCGTCGGTGCCTTCGGAGCGCACCAGGGTGTCCGGGTCTTCGCCTTCGGGCAGGAACAGAAAGCGCGCGCGGCGCCCGTCCTGCAGGCTCGACAGCGTGGCTTCGAGCGCACGCCAGGCGGCGTTACGGCCGGCCTGGTCGCCGTCAAAACAGAACAGCACGCTGGGCACCACGCGAAAGAGGCGCTTCATGTGCTCTTCGCTGGTGGCGGTGCCCAGGGTAGCGACGGCATTGCGCAGGCCTTGCTGCGCCAGGGCAATGACGTCCATGTAGCCTTCCACCACGATGATTTCATCGAGGTTGCGATTGTTTTTGCGCGCTTCAAACAGGCCGTAGAGTTCCTGGCCCTTGTGAAATACCGGCGTTTCCGGGGAGTTCAGGTATTTAGGCTTGTCGTCCCCGAGCACGCGGCCACCAAAAGCGATGATGCGGCCACGGCTGTCGCGGATCGGAAACATCACGCGGTCGCGGAAGCGGTCATAGCGCTTGCCGGTCTCGGCGTTTTCCACGAGTAGACCGGCATCGATCATGGCCTTCTGCTGCAGCGTATCGCTGCTCAGATGCTTGTACAGGTTGTCCCAGCCCGGCGGGGCGAAGCCCAGGCCAAAATCCCGGGCGATCTCACCGGTGAGGCCGCGACCCTTGAGGTACTCGACGGCGGCCTTGCGCTGCGGATGGCTTTTAAGCGCCTGACGGTAGAAGTCGGCAGCGGCCGTCAGCAGCGGGTACAGCGGCGAATCAGTGGGTTGACGCGGTTTGTGCGAGCGGCCACTTTCTTCGCGGGGGATTTCCATGCCGGCGGCTTTGGCCAGTTCCTCGACAGCCTGGGGGAAGTCCAGGTTGTCGTGGTCCATGATAAAGCCGAGGGCATTGCCGCCCGCGCCGCAACCGAAGCAGTAGTAGAACTGCTTGTCGGGGCTGACGCTGAATGACGGGGTTTTTTCTTTGTGGAACGGGCAGCAGGCGGTGTAGTTCTTGCCGGCCTTCTTCATTTGCACGCGCGAGCTGACAACATCGACGATGTCGGTGCGGTTAAGAAGGTCGTCAATAAAACTCTGGGGAATCAGCCCGGCCATGGCGTTCTCGTCATCACTGCGTGTAAATGAGGGCCCGTGAAGTGATCAAGCGCACGTATCGAGTGCTCGAACATCTATCGTTTGCATGGGGAGTGTATCTGCCGAGCATTCACTGACGTTAGTTTGTATCAGTCTTCGGCTTGGAAATGTTGCCCTGACGTCCGGTGTTGGCCAATAGCAGCCTCGGAAAAGCCTTGATGGGCACAGCCGACACAGTCGATCGTCTGTTTGTAGAATCTGTGTTGCAAGAAAAAGGGGTGTGCTCGTCAGTAGCCTTGTTAGGCTCGTCAGAAGAGACGCGCACCGCTGGCAGAAGAGCCAGTCCTGACGTGTGAAGCAGTGTCTCGGTCGCGTGTGCGGCGTCGACGGTGAAGCATCAAGCGATATCCGCAAATGCCAACAGCCCGGCTGAGGGCCGGGCTTGGCAGAAGCTTGCTACGTAAGTCTGTGTATTAGTACAGACGAACGGCGCGGCGCTGTTCGCGCTGAACTTTCTTGGCGTGACGCTTAACAGCGGCTGCTGCTTTACGCTTACGCTCAGAAGTTGGCTTCTCATAAAATTCGCGGCTACGAACTTCAGCCAGAACACCGGCTTTTTCGCAGGAGCGCTTGAAACGACGCAGAGCTACGTCGAAGGGTTCGTTCTCTTTTACTTTGACGGCTGGCATCCAGAGCTACCTTCTTTCATTACCGGGAATCAACGTTCTCGTCGCAAAAAATTCGCGGCTGAGGTCGTCGGTTTTTAAGGGTTGCGGATGTTAACCCCTCATTGACCGGAATGCAAAGCCTCTGATCGAAAACCGCTAGTCGGGAGGGGGAGTGGCGACTATTATGCGCGCCTTCGAATTCAGCCTCTACAAGGCGCAAACCCATGCTAGTACTGGGACTTGAAACCTCCTGCGACGAAACCGGTGTCGCACTTTACGACAGTGAACGCGGGCTTTTGGCCGATGCACTGTTCAGTCAGATCGACCTGCACCGCGCCTATGGCGGGGTGGTGCCGGAGCTGGCCAGCCGAGATCACGTCAAGCGCATGCTGCCCTTGATTCGCCAGGTGTTGGACGAGGCCGGCTGCGTGCCGACCGAGATCGACGCGATCGCCTATACCGCAGGCCCCGGATTGGTTGGAGCCCTTCTGGTTGGGGCCTCTTGCGCCCAGGCGCTGGCATTTGCCTGGGGTATTCCAGCCCTCGGCGTGCACCATATGGAAGGCCATTTACTGGCACCGATGCTGGAAAAAACACCGCCGCAGTTCCCGTTCGTCGCTTTGTTGGTTTCCGGTGGCCACACGCAGTTGGTTCAGGTGGATGGAATCGGCCAATACACGCTTTTGGGTGAGTCGCTGGACGACGCCGCCGGCGAAGCTTTCGACAAAACCGCGAAGATGATGGGCCTCAATTATCCCGGTGGCCCGGAAATCGCGCGGCTGGCCGAAAAAGGTGTGCCGGGCCGCTACACCTTCCCGCGCCCGATGTGCGACCGCCCAGGCCTGATGTTCAGTTTCAGCGGCTTGAAAACCTCCGCACTGAACACCTGGCAGCAAAGCGTCAGCGCCGGGGACGACAGTGAACAAGCCCGTTGCGACATCGCGCTGGCGTTCCAGCAGGCCGTGGTGGAGACTTTGACCATCAAGTGCAAGCGCGCCCTCAAACAGGCAGGCATGCAGCGTCTGGTGATCGCAGGCGGCGTCAGCGCCAACAAGGCGCTGCGTACCTCGCTGGAAAAAATGCTCGGCGACATGAAGGGTGACGTGTTCTACGCGCGCCCTGAGTTTTGCACCGACAACGGCGCAATGATTGCCTACGCCGGTTGCCAGCGCTTGCAGGCCGGGCAGCACGAAAGCCTGGCGATCAGCGTGCAGGCACGCTGGCCGATGGAGCAGCTTTCACCGCTTTAAGTGGCTTGGCTTGCGCGGGGCTCATCAACGGTATTTAAAAATGCCGTTCGCGCCCGGCAAACAGGTCGCGTAAATTGCCGCGGTGGCGCCACACGATCAGCAGTGTCAGTACGCTCATCGGCAGCAACGCCGCCGGTGCCTGCCAGGCGAGCAGCGGCAGGGTGAGTGGCGTGGCGATCAGTGCGGCCAGCGAGCTGGTGCGGGTCAGGTAGAACGTCAGCAGCCAGGCCAGCACGGCCAGCAGCGCTGCCGGAGGGTAAACCCCCAGCAGCATGCCGGCCGCGGTCGCGACGCCTTTGCCGCCGCGAAAACGGAAGTACAGCGGAAACAGATGGCCCAGGACGGCGCACACGCCCACCCAGGCCTGCTGTTGCAAGGTAAGACCGGCGAAGCTGGCGATCAGTACGGGCAACAAGCCCTTGCAGACGTCACCCAGCAGCGTCAGTACGGCGAGTTTCTTGCCGGCCAGGCGCAACATATTGGTGGCGCCGGCATTGCCTGAGCCACTCATTCGCGGGTCGGGATTTCCCGTCAGGCGGCTGAGCAAAATGGCGAAGGACAGCGAGCCGAGCAGGTAGGCGAGAATCGCCAGTAACCAAAACATGCTAACTATTCCGGGCGAGGACGCCCTGATTCTAACCGGGGCAATGCGCCCTTGTCGTGCTGCGGAGAAGAGCTTGGACAGAGTGTTTATCGAAGGCCTGGAAGTCGACACCGTAATCGGGGCCTACGACTGGGAGCGCGGCATCAAGCAATGCCTGCGCCTGGACCTTAGCTTCGCCTGGGACAATCGCCCGGCGGCCGCCGGTGACGACCTGACCCTGGCGCTGGATTACGCCAGTGTGTCCACGCGTATCCAGGCCTTTGCCGAGCAATCCCAATACCAGTTGGTGGAAACCTTTGCCGAGCGGTTGGCCGAAGTGCTGATGAACGAATTCCAGATTCCCTGGCTGCACCTCAAATTGACCAAGCCCGGCGCCGTACCGGCTGCCAAAGGCGTGGGCGTGGAGATCGAGCGCGGATGTCGCTAACTCAGGTTTACCTTGGCCTTGGCAGCAATATCGAGCGCGAGCCGCACCTGTGTGCCGGCTTGGACGCGTTGGCGAGTTTCTTGACCGATGTACGCTGCTCCGCGGTGTTTGAAAGCCAGCCGGTGGGCATCAAGAGCGGGCCATTCTTCAACCTTGTTGTGTCGGCGTATACCGACCTGCCGTTGATGGAGCTGGATCGTCGGTTGAAATTCATCGAGGCTGACAATGGTCGTTATGCCCCGGACCGCAAAGGGCTGCCGTTGGATATCGACGTGCTGCTGTACGGTGACCTGGTGGGGAATTTCGATGGTTTGATCCTGCCCCGCGCAGAGATCCTGAAGAATGCTTTTGTGCTGTGGCCGTTGTCGTTGATGGCGCCGGATCGCGTGCACCCTGAAGTCGATAAGACAATGGCCGAGTTATGGCGCGATGCCCAGATCGACCAGGTGCTGGCGCCAGTTGCGTTTGAATGGCGGGGCCAGCAGTTGACCCCGGCGGATCTACTGTAGCCGCCGATGCGCCTGGCTTGACCGGATTCAACTATGGGAGCGGGCTTGCCCGCGAAAGCGGTGGGTCAGTCAGCATCAATGTTTACTGTGCCGATGTCTTCGCGGGCGAGCCCGCTCCCACACGTTTTGCGTTTAACTGAACGGCATTGATGCAAACCCGTCTGCCACAAAGAGTAACGACTACAGGTTGTATTGCTCTTTGTAGGCTTTGAGCACCTTGAGTCGCTCACGCTTGAGCGCCTCGCCCAGCTCCGGGCCTTTGAAACCTTTCTCCAGCAAGGGCGCCACCGGTACTTCGCGAGCGGCCTTGGCTGCGCCGCGTAAATAATCCGCCTGTGGATAACTTCTCTGCTCCAGGCCCTTGCGGCCCCGGGCGTCCATTTCGCAACTCACCACAAACTCTTCAAAGCGCTGCGGCCGGCGATACACGTCAAAACTTTGCAGCAACTCCAGCAGCGTCGAGGCTTTCAGCTCCAGCGCACGGTGGCCGTGGGTGTGGTATTGGCCGACCAGCAGGGCCAGTTCCTGGCAATCCTTCGGCACCTTGAAGCGTTCATTGACCGCCTTGATCAGCTTCAAGCCCGTGTGTTCGTGGGCAATATGCTGCGGCAACTTATCCACAGGCGTCAGGCCTTTGCCCAGGTCGTGCAGCAGGCAGGCCCAGCGCACGGTCAGCGGCTGCTGATGCAAGGCGGCTTGCTCGAGCACGCTAAGGGTATGGATGCCGGTGTCGATTTCCGGGTGATGAGCCTCGGGTTGTGGCACGCCAAACAGTGCATTCACTTCGGGCATCAGGGTTTTCAGCGCGTTGCAGTCGCGCAGTACCTGAATAAACACCTGCGGCTGATCCTCCATCAGCGCCCTGGAAATTTCTTTCCAACTGCGCTCCGGGGTCAAGGCTTGCAGTTCGCCAGACTCGCTGAGTTGGCGCATCAGTTCCAGGGTTTGCGGGGCGACGGTAAAATTCAAGCGAGCGTAACGCGCAGCAAAGCGTGCAACACGCAGCACTCGCAGGGGATCTTCGGCGAACGCGGGAGAAACGTGACGCAGAATCCGTGCTTCAAGGTCGCTCTGGCCACCATAGGGATCGGTCAGGTTGCCGTCATCATCCTCGGCCATGGCGTTGATGGTCAGGTCACGGCGAATCAGGTCTTCTTCCAGCGTGACCTCGGGGCTTGCGTGAAACACAAAGCCGCCATAACCCCGGCCACTCTTGCGTTCGGTGCGGGCGAGGGCGTATTCGTCGCCGTTCTTTGGGTCCAGGAATACCGGGAAGTCAGCACCGACTGGCTTGTAGCCTTTAGCGAGCATTTCTTCAGTGGTCGCACCGACCACGACGCGGTCGATGTCGGTGACCTTGAGGCCGAGCAGGCGATCACGCACCGCACCGCCGACTGTGTAGATTTTCATGAAAAAGCCTCCATTAGCGGCACAGGATACCGCCTGAGCCGGACCAATGGAGGCTTTGCTGTTTCAGAGATGTACGACGGCCAGGTCCAGGCGGCCGTAGTCGTTATCGTTGTGGTCGGTGCGTGGCGGCACGTGGTGGGTTTTCATCACCTGATCGCCCTGCAGGGTTTCCAGGTGAATGTCGAAGCCCCACAGCCGGTGCAGGTGTTTGAGCACTTCCTCGGTGGACTCGCCCAAAGGTTTGCGGTCGTGCTGCTGGTGACGCAAGGTCAGCGAACGGTCGCCGCGCACATCAATGCTGTAGATCTGCACGTTTGGCTCACGGTTGCCCAGGTTGTACTGCGCTGCCAGGGTTTCACGGATGGTGCGGTAGCCGGGCTCATCGTGGATGGCAGGCACCACCAGATCATCCTTGAGGTCGTCATCGAGAATGCTGAACAGCTTCAGGTCGCGAATCACCTGAGGTGACAGGTACTGCAGGATGAAACTCTCATCCTTGAAGCTGCTCATGGCGAACTTGATGGTCGACAACCAGTCGCTGCCGGCGATTTCCGGGAACCAGCGGCGGTCTTCTTCGGTGGGGTGTTCACACATGCGCCGGATGTCCCGGTACATGGCAAAGCCCAGCGCGTAGGGGTTGATGCCGCTGTAATACGGGCTGTCAAAACCGGGCTGGAACACCACGCTGGTATGGGAGGTGAGGAACTCCATCATGAAACCGTCGGTGACCAGGCCTTCGTCGTACAGGTCATTCATCAAGGTGTAGTGCCAGAACGTTGCCCAGCCTTCGTTCATCACCTGGGTTTGGCGCTGTGGATAAAAATACTGGGCGATCTTGCGCACAATGCGCACGATTTCTCGCTGCCACGGCTCCAGCAACGGCGCGTGTTTTTCCAGGAAATACAGGATGTTTTCCTGAGGTTCGGCGGGGAAGCGAGCATTGTCCTTGTCGCTGTTTTTGCCGGCCTTTTTAGGAATCGTGCGCCACAGGTCGTTGATCTGCTTTTGCAGGTGCTCCTCACGCTCCTTCTGGCGCAGGCGTTCTTCCTCGGCGGAAATCGGATACGGGCGTTTGTAACGGTCGACGCCGTAGTTCATCAGCGCGTGGCAAGAGTCGAGCAAGTCCTCTACCGCATCGATGCCATGGCGTTCCTCGCATTGCATGATGTACTGCTTGGCGAACACCAGGTAATCGATGATCGAGCTGGCATCGGTCCAGGTGCGGAACAGGTAGTTGCCCTTGAAAAAACTGTTATGCCCGTAGCACGCGTGGGCCACCACCAGCGCCTGCATGCAGATGGTGTTTTCTTCCATCAGGTAGGCGATGCACGGGTCGGAGTTGATCACGATCTCGTAGGCCAGGCCCATCTGCCCACGGGTGTAGGACTTCTCGGTGCTGAGGAAGTGTTTGCCATAGGACCAATGGTGGTAGCCCAAGGGCATGCCGACCGAGGCGTAGGCATCCATCATCTGCTCGGCGGTGATCACTTCGATCTGGTTGGGGTAAGTGTCCAGGGCATAACCCGCCGCGATGCGGCTGATTTCCCGGTCATAGGCCTGGATCAGTTCAAAGGTCCACTCGGAGCCGGTGGAAATGGGTTGGCGCTTATGCTCTTTTTTGGCGGTCATGTCACTAACCTGCGCTGGAAGAGTTCACGGAAGACCGGGTAGATATCGCCGGCCGAGACCAGTTGCTGCTGGGCGAACGTATCGGCAAAGGCTTCGCCGATGCGCTCGTATTCGAACCACAGTGCCTGGTGCTCACGAGGGGTAATTTCAACGTAGGTGTAGTACTGCACGAACGGCATGATCTGGTTGATCAGGATATCGCGGCAGATCGGCGAGTCATCGTTCCAGTTATCGCCGTCGGAGGCTTGCGCGGCGTAGATGTTCCACTCATTGGCAGGGTAGCGCTCGGCCATGATCTCCTGCATCAGCTTCAAGGCGCTGGACACAATGGTGCCGCCGGTTTCCCGCGAGTAGAAGAACTCTTCTTCGTCCACTTCCCGGGCGCTGGTGTGATGGCGGATGAACACCACGTCGATCTTGTCGTAGTTACGCTTCAGGAACAGGTACAGCAGGATGAAAAAGCGCTTGGCAATGTCCTTGGTGGCCTGGGTCATGGAGCCGGACACGTCCATCAGGCAGAACATCACCGCCTTGGAGCTGGGGTTGGGTTGTTTCACCAGCAAGTTGTATTTGAGGTCGAAGGTGTCGAGGAACGGCACGCGGTGAATACGCGCGCTGAGTTTCTCGATTTCCGCCTCGATTTGCTGGATATCGCCGAAGTTATCCGGCTCTTCGCGCTTTAAGCGCGCCAGTTCTTCCTTGGCTTCCTTCAGTTTGGCGCGGCTGCTACCGGACAGTGCGATACGGCGTGCATGGGCCGAGCGCAGCGTGCGAATGATATTGATGCGGGACGGGTTGCCCTCGTTACTGATCCCTGCGCGCACGGTCTTGAAGGTGTCGGTGCCGGTCAGGTTGCGTTTGACCAGGTTAGGCAATTCCAGGTCTTCAAACATGAATTCCAGGAATTCTTCCTGGGTGATCTGGAACACGAACTCGTCCATGCCCTCGCCGGAATTGCCGGCTTTGCCGGGGCCTTTACCGCCACCACCGCCTTGGGGGCGCTGGATATGCTCGCCGGTGGTGAACTCCTTGTTGCCGGGGTGCACGACGGTCTGTTTGCCGCCCCGGCCGTGGTGCAGCACCGGTTCGTCGATGTCGCGTCCAGGAATGCTGATTTGCTCGCCATGCTCCATGTCAGTAATGGAGCGGCGGCTGACGGCCTCTTCAACGGCCTTTTTGATGTGGTCACGGTAACGCCGCAGGAAACGCTGACGGTTTACCGTGCTCTTGTTCTTGCCATTGAGGCGTCGGTCGATCACATAGCTCATGGGGAGCCCTCCGGGCAGCTTCACGTTACAAGCTTCAAGCCGCGAGCTGGAAGCTTAGAGACAAGCGGTCGGCTGCCGGGCCAGAAGCCCGGCAGCACGCGCCTGTCGCTGCCTTACTGTGATTTACGCACCCGCAGGTACCACTCGGAAAGCAGGCGTACCTGTTTGTCGGTGTAGCCGCGTTCGACCATGCGCGTAACAAAGTCGTTGTGTTTTTGCTGGTCCTCCTTGCTGGCCTTGGCGTTGAAGCTGATAACCGGCAGCAGGTCCTCGGTGTTGGAGAACATTTTTTTCTCGATGACCACCCGCAGCTTCTCGTAGCTGAGCCAGGTAGGGTTCTTGCCGTTGTTGTTGGCACGGGCGCGCAGCACGAAGTTGACGATTTCGTTGCGGAAATCCTTCGGATTGCTGATGCCGGCCGGTTTTTCGATCTTCTCCAGTTCCTCGTTGAGGGCCACGCGGTTGAGGATCTCGCCGGTTTCCGGGTCGCGGTATTCCTGGTCCTGAATCCAGAAGTCGGCGTACAGCACGTAGCGGTCAAAGATGTTCTGGCCGTACTCGCTGTAGGACTCCAGGTATGCAGTCTGGATTTCCTTGCCGATGAACTCGATGTAGCGCGGCGCCAGGTATTCCTTGAGGAAGCGCAGGTAACGTTCGCGGGTTTCGGCCTGGAATTGCTCCTGTTCGATCTGCTGTTCCAGCACATAGAGCAGATGCACCGGGTTGGCGGCGATCTCGTGCGGGTCGAAGTTAAAGACCTTGGAGAGGATCTTGAACGCGAAACGGGTGGAAAGGCCGTTCATGCCCTCATCCACGCCCGCCGTGTCGCGATATTCCTGGATCGACTTGGCTTTGGGGTCGGTGTCCTTGAGGTTTTCGCCGTCGTACACGCGCATTTTCGAGTAGATGTTCGAGTTTTCCGGCTCCTTGAGGCGCGAGAGCACGGTGAATTGCGCAAGCATCTTCAGGGTGTCAGGCGCGCAATGGGCCTTGGCCAGGGAGCTGTTGAACAGCAGCTTGTCGTAAATCTTGATTTCATCACTGACCCGCAGGCAGTACGGCACCTTGACGATGTAGATCCGGTCGATGAAGGCTTCGTTGTTCTTGTTGTTGCGGAAGGTATGCCATTCCGATTCGTTGGAGTGAGCCAGCAGGATCCCGGTGAACGGAATCGCGCCCAGACCTTCGGTACTGTTGTAGTTGCCTTCCTGGGTGGCGGTAAGCAGTGGGTGCAGCACCTTGATCGGCGCCTTGAACATTTCCACGAACTCCATCAGGCCCTGGTTGGCCCGGCACAGTGCGCCCGAGTAGCTGTAGGCGTCGGCGTCGTTCTGTGGGAACTCCTCGAGTTTGCGGATATCGACCTTGCCCACCAGCGCCGAGATGTCCTGGTTGTTCTCGTCACCTGGCTCGGTCTTGGCCACGCCGATCTGGTTGAGGATCGACGGGTAGAGTTTCACCACGCGGAACTGGCTGATGTCGCCGCCAAACTCCGACAGCCGTTTGGTGGCCCACGGCGACATGATGGTATTGAGGTAGCGGCGTGGGATGCCGAAGTCTTCTTCGAGGATCGCGCCATCTTCCGTGGCGTTGAACAACCCCAAAGGCGACTCGAACACCGGCGAGCCCTTGATGGCGTAGAAGGGCACCTTCTCGATCAGTTGTTTGAGCTTTTCCGCCAGGGACGACTTACCGCCGCCGACCGGGCCGAGCAGGTAGAGGATCTGTTTCTTCTCTTCCAGGCCTTGGGCGGCGTGGCGGAAGTAGGAGACGATCTGGTCGATGCATTCTTCCATGCCGTGGAAGTCTTCAAAGGCCGGGTAGCGCCGGATCACCTTGTTGGAGAATATTCGCGACAGGCGCGAATTGTTCGAGGTGTCTACCAGCTCCGGCTCACCAATCGCCAGCAGCAGGCGTTCGGCGGCAGATGCGTAGGTGCTGCGGTCCTTTTTGCACAGCTCGAGATACTCCTGCAGGGTGAGTTCTTCCTGCTGGGTGGACTCGAAGCGTTGTTGGAAGTGGCTAAAGATACTCATGACGTCGTCACCTCGCTCGATACGTGGAGCCGACGCCGGATCAATCAGTCGATGCTGGCAGCCATTGGCGATCGCCACTGGCTGTTTTCCCCCCAGAACACCCTGAAACGCTACCGATGACCCGCACGCCGGTGTACCGGCTCTCCCCTGATTCGGATGGCCTGCGCTTAAGGATAGTTCGGAATCCGGGAGGTCAAGGCGCGATGCGCAATTAGTTTGGCTGCGCCGTTCGTCAGAAACGGCGCAAGCCCAAGCGTCACGCGGGGTGGCGGGGTGTGAAAAAAATTATTGCGAATTGTCGGAGGCAATTTCTGCAGGATAGGTCGTACGCCACAGCTCGAAGCCACCGTCCAGGCTATAGACGTCGGAGAAGCCCTGGCTGATCAGATAGGCCGCTGCGCTCTGGCTGGAATTGCCGTGGTAGCAGGCCACGATCACCGGTGCATCGAGGTCGGCGGCACGGATGAAGTCTTGGATGTTGTGGTTGTCCAGATGCTGCGCGCCGCTGATGTGGCCTGCTGCATAGGTCGGCTGGTCGCGGATGTCGACCACCACGGCGCCTTGCTCGCGCAGGGCCTGGGCTTGTTCGGGAGGGATACGTTTGAATTCGCTCATGGCGGGCTCCTAGGGCTTGGCGCCCGGCAGTGTTACAGAAGGGGGAGGTTCACACTGGCAGCTCAGGCGCTCGCCGGTGTCGATGTTCATCAGGGTCATGGCGCCGCCCCACACGCAACCGGTGTCGAGGGCGAACACGCCAGGTTCTTCGCATTTGCCTTCCAGGGCCGCCCAGTGACCGAAGATGATCTTCATGTCACGGGTCTTGCGTTCCTTGTGGGCAAACCATGGCTTATAACCGGGCAGCGCAGTGTCGGCGCCTTCCTTGCTCTTGAGGTCCAGCTTGCCTTCGGCGGTGCAGAAGCGCATGCGTGTGAAGTAGTTGGTGATCACGCGCAGGCGGGCCACGCCGGTGAGGTCATTGTCCCACTTGACCGGCTCGTTGCCGTACATGCCGTCGAGGTAGGCGGTGTACAGGTTGTCATCGGCCAGGGCGCTTTCGACTTCGGCGGCGCCCTTGAGGGCTTTCTTCAGCGTCCATTGGGGCGGGATGCCGGCATGCACCAAGGCCATGTTGCGGCCTTCGTCGTAATGCATGAGCTTTTGGCGGCGCAGCCAGTCCAGTAATTCAGTCCTGTCCGGCGCTTCCAGGATCTCGCGCAGGGTGTCGCCTTTTTTCAGGCGTTCGATGTTATTGCCGGCCGCCAGCAGGTGCAGGTCATGGTTGCCCAGCACGCACACCAATGAATCGCGCATCTTATAAAGAAAGCGCAGGGTCTCCAGGGACTCGGGGCCGCGATTGACCAGGTCGCCGACCAGCCACAAGCGGTCGCTCGCCGGGTTGAAGGCTACGCGCTCCAGCAGGCATTTGAGGGGTTCCAGGCAGCCTTGCAGGTCACCGACTGCGTACGTCGTCATCAGTGCAGGGCTCCGGGCACTGCGAGGCGAAACGGCGCGATGATGGCGTCGAACAGTTTTCCGTCGGTGGCTTTCATCTGATACGAGCCCTGCATGGTGCCGACTTTGGAGGTCATCACCGTGCCGCTGCTGTAAGTATGGCTGGCGCCGATGTCGATCAACGGCTGCTGACCAACCACGCCGGCACCACGCACTTCCTCGACCTGGCCGTCGCCATCGGTAATTACCCAGTGGCGCGACAGCAGTTTGGCCGGCACCTGCCCGTTGTTCTTCACCGTGATGGTGTAGGCGAAGGCATAACGGTCGTGTTCAGGTTGCGATTGGTCCGCGAGGAAGCGGGTGACGACGCTGACGTCGATCTGGTAGCGAGGATCGGACATGCAAGAGGCCTTAAGAGCAAAAGCGGAGGACAGCAGATGCGGATCAGTCTAGGCCATGAGCGGGGCACTAGGCCAGACATGTGTCGGGCAGGCGGCAAGCGCTATCGGTATAACGCGGAGCAACTGTGGGGGCGGGCTTACTCGCGAATGCAGTGTGTCAGTCACTGAATGTGTCACTGATGCACCGCCATCGCGGGCAAGCCCGCTCCCACAGTTGTATCGAGTTACAGCTTATTCCACGGTCGGCGCAGGCTGGATCGCAAGCTGATCAGCCAGACGCACAAACGCGGCCAGGTCCAGTTGCTCGGGGCGCAGGCCACCGTCGACACCGGCGGCTTCGATCTCGGCGTTGCTCAGCAGCGCCTTGAGCGTGTTGCGCAGGGTCTTGCGGCGTTGGTTGAACGCTTCGCGTACCACGCGCTCCAGCAACTTGTGGTCCTTGGCCGGATGCGGCAGCACCGCGTGCGGCACCAGGCGCACGATGGCCGAGTCGACCTTCGGCGGCGGGTTGAAGGCGCCAGGGCCGACGTTGAACAGGTGCTCTACGCGGCAATGGTACTGAACCATGATCGACAGACGGCCCCAATCACCACCGCCTGGGCCTGCGGCCAAACGCTCAACCACTTCTTTTTGCAGCATGAAGTGCATGTCGCGGATGATCCCGGCATTGTTCAGCAGGTGAAAAATCAGCGGCGTAGAGATGTTGTACGGCAGGTTGCCGACCACCCGCAGGCTGTTGGGCGCGGCGTTGAGGCTGTTGAAGTCAAACTTCAGCGCATCGCCCTGGTGCAGGTTGAAGTTGGGCATACCGGCGAACTGCTGGTTGAGGATCGGGATCAGGTCCTTGTCCAATTCCACCACGTCCAACTGGCCGCCACTGTTGAGCAGGCCTTGGGTCAATGCGCCCTGGCCCGGGCCGATTTCCAGCAAGCGGTCTTCTGGCTTGGCATGGATGGAACGCAGAATACGGTCGATCACGCCAGCGTCGTGCAGGAAGTTTTGCCCGAAGCGCTTGCGCGCCCGGTGTTGGTAATGCTCAGTCATATACGGGTCTCGGCCATCTGATAGGCGGTTTCCAGGGCCACGTGCAGGCTGCCGGTATCGATCTTGCCGCTGCCCGCCAGGTCCAGGGCAGTGCCATGGTCGACGGAGGTGCGGATGATCGGCAGGCCCAGTGTCACGTTGACTGCGGCGCCGAAGCCTTTGTACTTCAGCACGGGCAGCCCTTGGTCGTGGTACATCGCCAGCACTGCGTCGCAGTGCTCCAGATATTTGGGGGTAAACAGAGTGTCTGCAGGCAATGGGCCGCGCAGGTCCATGCCTTCTTGGCGCAGACGCTCTAATGTCGGTTCAATGATGTCGATTTCTTCATGGCCCAAATGACCGCCTTCACCGGCATGCGGGTTGAGCCCACAAACCAGGATGCGTGGTTGGGCAATGCCGAATTTCTGTTGCAGGTCGGTGTGCAGGATGCGTGTAACGCGCTCCACACGCTCGGCAGTGATGGCGTCGGCGATATCGCGCAACGGCAAGTGCGTGGTCACCAGCGCTACCCGAAGGCCGCGAGTGGCCAGCATCATCACCACTTGTTCGGTATGGGTTAGTTCGGCGAGGAATTCGGTATGGCCGGAAAAGGCAATGCCGGACTCGTTGATCACGCCCTTGTGCACCGGGGCGGTGATCATACCGGCGAAGTCGCCGTCGATGCAGCCTTGGCCTGCGCGTGTCAGGGTTTCCAGCACAAACGCGGCATTGGCCTTGTTCAGTCGCCCGGCAACCACCTTGGCTGCCAGCGGGGTGTCCCACACATACAGGCTACCGGCCGGGGCGGGCAGGTCGGGCCAGTTGCCCGGCGCCACGTCCAGCAAGGTGACAGCCACACCCAGCTGCGCGGCCCGCTCAAGGAGCAGGTCGCGACTGGTAATGGCAATCAGGGGGTGTGGCTGAGGGTGCGAGGCGAGCAGCAGGCACAGGTCTGGACCAATGCCGGCCGGCTCGCCGGGTGTTACCGCGAAACGCTGGGGTTTCACTGTGCTGCCTGGTCGGTGCCTGTTTGCTCGGCGCCTGGCAGCTTGTTCTCTACGTAGGCTTCGTCACGGATCTGACGCAACCAGGTTTGCAGCTCTTCGTCGTACTTGCGGTTACGCAGCACGGTCAGGGCTTGTTGCTCGCGGGCCTGGGTGGTGTTGTCGGTGGCGCGGCGGCCAAGGACTTCCAGGACGTGCCAGCCATATTGGGTCTTGAACGGCTTGGACAGAACGCCTTGCGGGGTCTTGGCCATGACGTCCTGGAACTCCGGCACCAGCGCTTTCGGATCGATCCAGTTCAGGTCGCCACCGTTGAGGGCGGAACCCGGGTCTTCCGAGAAGCTCTTGGCCAGGGTGGCGAAGTCTTCACCGCCTTCGATGCGGTCATAGATCTTCTGGGCCAGCTCCTTGGTTTGCGCCTCGGTACGGATTTCGCTTGGTTTGACCAGGATGTGACGAACATGCACTTCGTCTTTCAGCGAGGTCTCGCCGCCGCGTTTGCCGAGCAACTTGAGGATGATGAAGCCGCCTGGCGTACGCGCTGGCTGGGTGATTTCACCCACATTCATGGCGCTCAGCTCACGGTCGAACGGAGGTGGCAGTTGCGCGGCTTTACGCCAGCCCATGTCACCGCCGTCCAAGGCGTTGTCGCTGCCGGACATGGCAATGGCCGTTTGGGCAAAGTCAGCACCGGCTTTCAGGCGATCATAGATAGCCTGGGTTTTCGCCGCAGCGGCATTGAGCTGCTCGGAGCTGGCGCTGTCTGGGGTTGGAACCAGGATATTGGCCAGGTGCAGTTCTTCGGAGAGCTGCATCTTGCCGAGGTCCGAGGCCAGGAAGTTCTTCACTTCCTGCTCAGACACCTGAACGCGCTCCGCTACACGGCGCTGACGCACACGGCTGATGATCATTTCACGCTTGATCTGGTCACGGGCGTCTTCATAAGACAAACCATCGTGGGCCAGGGCAGCCTTGAACTGGTCAATGCTCATGTTATTGCGCTGAGCGATGGTGCCGACGGCCTGGTTCAGTTCTTCGTCCGAAATACGGATGCCGGAGCGCTCGCCGATCTGCAGTTGCAGGTTTTCGACGATCAGGCGCTCAAGTACCTGTGGGTCCAGCACGCTGGTAGGCGGTACGCCGCCGCCACGCTTGGCGATGGTTTGCTGAACTTCCTTGACCCGTTGGTCGAGTTGGCTCTGCATGATCACGTCGTTATCGACGATGGCCACTACCTTGTCCAGCTGTTGAACCGCAGCGTGTGCCGATGCGGCCCCCAGGAACAGCGCGCCCAGCACTAGCGGGCGCAAGCAATCAGAAAGCTTGGTCTTCACGTTCACGATAACCTTCAATGCCTTTGTCGAGGAAGCTCTCTACCTTGGCGCCGGTCAGGCCGCCGAGTCCTTTGAGGACGATCTGGAAGAAGAGCCCGTGGTCACCCTTTTCGTTAAGCGGGGCGATCTGGCTGTATTCGTCGTTGGAAACCCAGTAACGGTTGATGACGCGCAGTTTCCAGCAGCAGTTGTCGTACTCGAAACCACCGAAGGCTTCCAGGGTACGGTTGCGGGCATAGTCATACTGCCAGCGGGTGATCAGGTTCCACTGCGGAATGATCGGCCACATCATCGAGAAGTCGTGTTGCTGGATTTTGTAGTAATCCTTCACGAAGTTCGCATCGCCTGGTTGCC
The DNA here is from genome assembly GCF_014268205.2 of Pseudomonas sp. OE 28.3. NCBI lineage: Bacteria > Pseudomonadati > Pseudomonadota > Gammaproteobacteria > Pseudomonadales > Pseudomonadaceae > Pseudomonas > Pseudomonas sp. OE 28.3. The sequence goes on along the minus strand of NZ_CP077082.1, from coordinate 6,123,132 downwards.
CGTAGTCACCACCGAACTGCCATTTGCCGGTCAGCTGGTTGTAGACAACCTGGTCGTTACGATAGCGATAACCGACGTTGATGATCTTGTTCGGGTTGTCTTCCGGCTGGTAGTGAAGCATTGCACTGCCGGAGCGGGTGCTATGTTCTTCGGTGTCCCAGTTGAAGTCGGCTGTCGCGCGCCAATCGCGGTTGTAGCGGTATTCGTATTCCAGGGCAACAGGCGACACGTCGGACTGTGCGTCGGAGCGGTCGGAAGCAAGGACACCCGGCAATTGAACCTGGCGATCCTTGAAGTACACCGCCTGACCCACGGACACGCGCTGACGTTCGAAGCCGTTGTCTTCAATCCAGCGGCTGGTCACGCCCAGGGACAGCTTGTTCTCATCGCCAATCCGGTCAGTGCCGCTGAAGCGGTTGTCGCGGAACAGCGAGGAGTAGCTGAACGAGTATTCACTGGTGTCGAATACCGGGATATCGCTCTGGTCCTTGTTAGGCACATAGAGGTAAAACGCGCGCGGTTCCAAAGTCTGGCGATAGTCTTTGCCGAACCAGTTGGTATTGCGGTCGAAATACAAGCCGCTGTCGATACTGGCGATCGGGACTGCGCGGTCTTGGGAGCTTTTGAAGACACCGCCCGCGTAGGGATTAGCTGCGGTAGCGTTCGTTTGTGCAACAACGATATCGTTTTTGCCCTTGCCATCAAGGTCAAGATCGTACTTGGTGTAGACGTACTTGAGTTTCGGCTTAATAAAGCCGTAGGTCCAGTTCATCGGGTATTCGACGGCCGGTGCTGCGTTCAGGCGAGTACCGTTGGCGCGGGTTAGGCCATTGACATATTCGTCTAGGCGCTTCTCGCCTAGAGTGCCATCCGGATTAACTGGGCCGCCATTCTCGTCTAGAACGTTGCCGCTTCTGAGATCGCGATCAAATCGAACTGCTTCAGTCTCGTAGGTAAAGTTAACCCCACCCGGATGATACGGCAGCGTCCCGTTGAAGGTGAGCTGCGGCAGCCTGTCATACGGAGTGATTTGGGAGATCGTCGCCAGTTGGTAGGCCTGCACGTTCAGCCGAGCCTGGAAACTGTCACCGCGATAGGCCACTGAACCCTGCTGGTTGACGAAGTCCTGAGTCTTGATACCTTCCTGATAGGACTTCAAGTCTTGGTAGTAAAAAGGATCGCTGATCTTGGTGTAGTCGACCTGGGTCGACACCCGCGAATCCAACCCACCTTTATGCTGCCAATTGAGCATGTAACGGGTTTTTTCGTAATCAGTTTGTTTCTTACGCTCGTCGCTGTCGTCGTTCAGGTACGCGCCACCGAACTGGCCCTCGCTGGATTTGGTGAGGTAGCGGAATTCGCCTTCCATCAACAAACCGCGCTTGGTCATGTATTGCGGGTACAACGTGGCGTCATAGTTTGGCGCCAGGTTGAAGTAGTACGGCGTGACCAGTGTGAAGCCGGTTTCGCTGCCGGTGCTGAAGCTTGGCGGCAGGAAGCCGGATTGACGACGGTCGTCGATCGGGAAGTAGATGTACGGGGTGTAGAGGATCGGGATGTTCTTGATCCGCAACGTCGCGTTGGTGGCCGTACCGAAACCGGTGGCCGGGTTCAACGTGATGTTGTTGCCCTTGAGCTGCCAGGCGTTGCTGTCCGGCTCGCAGGTGGTGTACGTACCGTCCTTGAGACGGATGATCGCGTTTTCGGCACGCTTGGCGTACAGGGCGTTACCGCGAATGCGCGACTTGTGCAGCACGTATTCGGCATTGTCGATCTGGGCCGCGCCGGTATCGAGCTGGACCTCGGCGTGGTCGCCGACGATCAGGGCGCCGTTGTCGCGCAGACGCACATCGCCGTTCAGCTCGCCACGGTTCTCGGCTTGGTACAGGCTGGCTTCCTGAGCCTCCATCTGCATGCTGCCCTGGCGCATGACGACGTCACCGGCCAGGGTCGCAACCTGCTGTTCCTGCTCGTAACGAGACACCTTGGCACCGATGAAGGTCGGCGAATCGCTTTTGTCCGTCTTGTCGTTCATGCCAGGACGGGTCGGCTCGATGTACGCGCCGGAGCAATACGGGCCGGTCTCAGCCAGTTGGGCTGCGGTCAGCTTGTCGCGAGGCACCCAGTCCAGGTGGCTGTAGTCGGCACTGCGCGAACGCAGGCCACGGCCCTTGGACTCGGTGACCAGGGTGGTCTTCGGCTCGGCCGCAGCGGTGCCGCCAGCATCGGCTTGCGCCGTGCTGCCAGCGGCGCTGACGGCTGCACCGTCGTGCACCGGGCGCGGTGGTAACGGGGCTGCGGCGGTTTTTGGCGCGCAATCCCAGGCACCCGAAGCAGAGACTGAGCAGTCATACTGTTCCGCGGCGACCACGAATGAGGTGGCGAAAGGTTGCATGGCCAGCAGACTGCCGGTTACCAGCAACGGAAATTTTCTACGAAACGCGGGGGATTTCAATGCCATCTTATTAGTCCGGGCTTCCTGCGTGCCATCTGCCCGCGGTTTGGGCCGCACGCCTCTCGATGGTCTGAAAAAGATGCGTGATAATAAAGCATGACCCGCTTGACGGCTAGCGCCGTCGGAGACCCTTGTAATGCCCGAGCAAGATCTACGTTTACAACAGCTGAAAGTTTGGCTGGATGAGCAGTTGCCGATCCTTTTCAACGCTCAGGACTGGGGTGTCGTACCTCCGGCCACATTGACCGCGGCCAGCAGCGACGCGAGTTTCAGGCGTTATTTCCGGTGGGAGGGCGGCGGTCGCACGTTCGTCGTCATGGACGCTCCACCGCCCCAGGAAAACTGCAAACCTTTCGTCGATATCGCTGATTTACTCGCGAAATCGGGAATAAATGTGCCAAAAATTTATGCAGAAGATTTGCCGCGCGGCTTTCTTTTGCTCAATGACCTGGGCAGAAAAACCTATCTGGACGTGATTGACGCGCAAAACGCCGATCAATTGTTTGCCGATGCCATCGACGCGTTGCTGGCTTTTCAGCAATTGCCGATGGACGCGCCGCTGCCCAGCTATGACGTGGCCTTGTTGCGCCGTGAGCTGGAATTGTTTCCGGAGTGGTACGTGCGCCGGCATTTGGGTATCGAATTCGACACCCGGCAGCAGGCCTTATGGCAACGCGTCAGCGATCACCTGATCGACAGTGCCCTGGCCCAGCCCAAAGTGCTGGTGCATCGCGACTATATGCCGCGCAACCTGATGATCAGCGCGCCGAACCCCGGCGTGCTGGACTTCCAGGACGCGGTCTACGGCCCGGTCACCTATGACATCACCTGCTTGTTCAAGGATGCGTTCCTCAGCTGGCCCAAGGCGCGTGTGCAGGCGTGGCAACGCGGCTACTGGGAGCGTGCCACCGCGTTGGGCATCCCGGTGCAGGCGGATTTCAACGAGTTCCTGCGGGCCAGTGACCTGATGGGCGTGCAGCGTCACCTCAAGGTCATCGGCATTTTTGCGCGCATCTGCCATCGCGATGGCAAGCCACGCTACCTGGCCGATGTGCCGCGTTTCTTTGCTTATATAGAAGCGGTACTGGCCGACCGGCCGGAGCTGGACGAGTTGGGCGAGCTGCTCGCCAGCCTGCGTGAACCAACCGAGGCGGGCGTATGAAGGCGATGATCCTGGCAGCAGGCAAAGGTGAGCGGATGCGCCCGCTCACGTTGCACACGCCCAAACCACTGGTGCAGGCGGGCGGCAAGCGTTTGATCGAGTATCACCTTGAAGCGCTGGCCAAGGCCGGCTTCACCGATATCGTGATCAACCATGCCTGGCTCGGCCAGCAGATTGAAAGCTACCTGGGCGATGGTGCGCAGTTTGGCTTGCGCATTCAATATTCAGCCGAGGGCGAGCCGCTGGAAACCGGTGGCGGAATTTTCCAGGCGCTGCCGTTGTTGGGCGACGAGCCTTTTCTGGTGGTCAATGGTGATATCTGGACCGACTACGACTTCAATCTCCTCAAGCAACCGCTCAAGGGCCTGGCTCACCTGGTGATGGTCGATAACCCGGCGCATCACCCTTCTGGCGGCGATTTCTACCTGGACGAAGGTCTGCTTCATGATGCCGCGCCCGGTGCCGATAACCTGACCTTCAGTGGCATTTCAGTTCTCGACCCGAAGTTGTTCGCGGGTTGCAGCGCCGGTGCCTTCAAACTGGCGCCGCTGTTGCGGGAGGCCATGGCCAAAGGTCTGGTAACGGGAGAGCACATGACAGGACGCTGGATTGATGTCGGCACGCTGGAGCGTCTGGCGCAGGTTGAAACCCTGCTGACTGCGGGGCAATAAGATGTTGTGGCCAGGGACACTGATCGGTGCCGGGGCTGGCTTTGCCATTGCCAGTATTCCGGGGGCCTTGTTGGGCGCATTGCTGGGGCAGGCACTGGATCGCCGCCTGCAGTTGCACAGCTGGGCGCAATTGCGCGAGCGCCTGGGCGGGCGCCCGGCGTTGCGCAACGACGAATTGCTGTTTGTTTTGTTGGGGCGCCTGGCCAAGAGTAATGGCCGGGTGGTGGAGGGGCATATTCAGCAGGCGCGCCAGGAGATGCGCTCGCTGGACATGAGCGAGCCGGCCCAGCGTCGGGCGATTACCGCGTTCAATCGTGGCAAGTCGGGATCCGACCGAGTGCGCAATTACCTGCGCGTACTCAAAGCCCAACCCCATGCGGCAGAAGGTGTATTGCGTGCATGCTGGCGCATGGCCTGGGCGGACGGCAGGGCCGATGACGCCGAGCGCGACCTGATTGACCTATGGGGCAAGTGGCTGGGGTGGACGCCGCAACAGCTGCAGGCGCTGGCGTCTGATTACGCCCCCGAACGCAAGCCATTAGCCAGTCGTGGCGGGGCGTATCAGGAGGCGTTGCGGATTCTGGGGGTGACGTCCACCAGCGAACCGGCGGCGATCAAACGTGCCTATCGCCGCCTGCTCAGCCGCCATCACCCGGACAAGATCGCCGGCAGTGGCGCGAGCCTGGCGCAAGTGCGTGAGGCCACCGAGCGCACCCGCGAGCTGCACAATGCTTATGCGTTGATTCGCGAACGGCGGGATTTCAGGTAGCCACCACCATTTGGAAGTGACAACCCAATCAGTGTGGGAGCTGGCTTGCCAGGCTGGATTAGTTGGAGGTCGGCTCCGGGCTCAACCACCCGCGAACCCGCCGATACAGCTGCTCTTGCTCAGCCGCACTGTTGCCCGGCAAGGTCTTGAGTGACACCTGTTTATAGCTGTCATTCTTCGCCCGCTTGGCGGCCTGCATGCGTTCCAGGGCGTTTTTGCGCTCTTGAGCGCCGTCCTGGTAATACACATCCGCCGTCGGCACCTTCAGCGCCGGTGCCAGTTTTTGCAGGTCCGGCTGCCTGGCCGCTGGCGTCTTGCCATCCACCATCACCAACTTCTGCACTTGGGACGGCTGTTTCTCGCTCAGGTAGCGCGCAGCCCACCAGGCGCCGGTGCCGTGGCCGAGCAGTACCACACTGCGGGCGCTCTGGGTTTGGGCAAAGGCAACGGCGGCGTCAATGCGATCAAAGATGCGCTTGGCGTCGGTCTTGTCTTGTTCATCAGCACCAGGCACCACCGCCGGGTCAGTGCCTTCGGCTTCGGCGCTGGCGGCTTGTTCGATCGGTTTGGCGGCCGTGCTGCCGTCTTTGCTGCTGGTGTCGACGGCGGCTTTAGGTGGCTCCATGACCCGTGGCGGCAAGGTGTCGAGGTTCACATCCGGCAGCGACAAACTGAGGGTGCCCCAATTGGCATCGGGCAGCTTGCGCCGTAAGGGCGCGATTGCTTGCGGCCAGTCAGCACTTTCCCCTGCGCCCGGTACGATAATCACCACCCCTTCGGGCTCGGCGCTGTTGGCAGGTTTCCACAGCGCCAGAAATGAGTCGGTGCCGGCCTGCAACTGTTGTTGTTCCTGGCGTGGAAGTTGTCGCTCAAGGGCGTTGGCTTCTTCCTGGCTGCGCTCGGGCAGGGCTTGGCGTTCAGCCGGTTTTTCGGCGGTGGGCGCAGGCGCGTCGGCGGCTTGAACAGAAAAGGCGCTGGTAAATAGCAGCGATAGGCACAATGCTGGCAGTGCCGAACGGTGGGTAAAGGGCATCGTTAATTCCCGGCCAGAAGTGATTCCAGCAGCCTAATGGGTTGGTCAGTGTTTGTCAGTGATGTGAGACGTGGATCATGGGTTTTCGCTGTCTGCTGGTTATCGGCTGTGTGTGCTTTGCCTTGATGGCGAATGCCGCGCCTGCGCCTATCGCGCCGCAGGCGCAGCTCAATGCTCAGCAGCGTGAATGGCTGGCGCAGCACCCGCAGTTGCGCGTGGGCCTGGTATTGCAGGCACCGTACGCCCAATACGATCGGCGCCTGCAGCGCTTGTCCGGGGCGAATGTCGAGTTGATGCAATGGCTGGCCAAAGCGCTGAATATCGACCTGACCTGGCGCAATTTCCCCAGCCAGGAGCAACTGGAAGCTGCCGTGCGCGATGGCGAGGTGGATATCGCCCCGGGCCTGCAGCAAACCCCGGCCGGTTTGCGTTTGTGGTTATTCAGCGACCCTTACATGCGCGTGCCTCAGCATATCGTCGGCATTCGCGAGGGCGGCGGCGCGGTGGAGCTGGAAAAGCTTGACGAGCTGTCCCGCGTCGCCGTGCGCATGCCCAGCGCTGTCGCCGATTACCTGCGCAGCAATTATCCCAACCTCAACCTGCAAGGCGTCCCTTTGGAGCGTCAGGCCTTGCAATTGTTGGTGAGCCAGCAGGCGCGTTATGCCGTGGTGGATGAGGCGCAATTGAGCCGATTGTCCGGCGAGGCGGAGTTTGCCGGGCTGGCGGTGGTCGGCGATATCGGCCTGCCGCAATTGCTGCGTGTGGCCACGCGCCGTGAGTGGCCGGAACTGGCGAGCATCATGCAAAGTGCCTTGCGCGCGATACCCGCCCGCGACCTCGACCAATTGCACAGCCGCTGGCTGCAACCCAAATACCCACGGCTGACGGAATCGCCGGGCCTGTGGCAAAACCTCAGCCTGCTCTTGGCGATGTTCCTGCTCGCCAGCCTCGCCGTGGTGGTTTGGCAGCGCCGCCACCAGCGAGTGCTGGAACACAGCTTACTGGCCGCCCGAGAAGAAAGCGCCGCGCGTGCGGCGGGTGCCGAAGCGTTGCGGCTGACGCAGTTCTCCATCGATCAAAGTACGGTCGGCATTCTTTGGGTCAATTGGGACAGCCATGTGCGTTACGCCAACCGCGCCGCCGAAACCATGCTGGGCTACGCCGCGGGCGCGCTGATCGAGCGACCGCTGATCGATTTTGACCCGACCTTGAACATGGACCGCTGGCTCGACGTATGGAAGCGTGCGCGTGCCAGCGAAGAAGGCCCGCAGACCTTCGCCGCCGATTGCGTGCGCGCTGACGGCAGCATCCTGCCGGCGGATGTGTCGTTGAGCTTCCTGCGCTTTGCCGAGGGCGAATACCTGGTGGTTTATCTCAACGACGTCACCGAGCGCCGTCGTTACGTGGCCGCCTTGCAGCAAAGCGAAACACAGCTGCGCGAGCTCTCTGCCCACCTTGAAACCGTGCGCGAAGAGGAAAAGGCGCGTATCGCCCGTGAAGTGCATGACGAGTTGGGTCAGATGCTCACGGTGCTCAAGCTGGAGACCTCGATGTGCGAGCTGGCCTATGCGCAATTGGACCCGGGCTTGACCGAGCGCCTGAACAGCATGAAACGCCTGATCGCCCAGCTGTTCCAGCTTGTCCGGGATGTGGCGACCGCGCTACGCCCGCCGATTCTCGACGCTGGCATCGCCTCGGCGATTGAATGGCAAGCCCGCCGCTTCGAAGCGCGCACGCACATTCCCTGTCTGGTACAAGTCCCGGATAACCTGCCGGCCCTCAGCGATGCCAAGGCAATTGGCCTGTTCCGCATCCTGCAGGAGGCGCTGACCAATGTGATGCGTCATGCCCAGGCGCATACTGTCGAACTGACCCTGACAGTGGAAAGCGCCGACTTGCGGCTGACCATCAGCGATGACGGCGTCGGTTTCGTCGAGAACCCCGGCCGCCCGGTATCCTTTGGCGTAGTCGGCATGCGTGAGCGGGTGCTGATGATGGGCGGGCAATTGAGCCTGCACAGCGAACTTGGGGAGGGCACCACCTTGAGTGTCACGGTGCCGTTGGATGCATAACGATAGGAGCAAGCCCCTGTGATTCGCGTATTGGTAGCCGAAGACCACACCATTGTTCGTGAAGGCATCAAGCAATTGATTGGCCTGGCCAAAGACCTGCTGGTGGTCGGCGAGGCCAGCAATGGCGAGCAGTTGCTGGAGACCTTGCGCCATATCGCCTGTGAGGTGGTGTTGCTGGATATCTCGATGCCGGGCGTAAATGGCCTGGAAGCGATTGCGCGCATCCGTGCATTGAGTAACCCGCCCGCGATTCTGGTGCTGTCGATGCACGATGAAGCGCAAATGGCTGCCCGCGCCCTGAAAGTCGGGGCGGCGGGGTATGCCACCAAGGACAGTGACCCGGCGCTGTTGCTGACGGCGATTCGCAAGGTGGCGGCGGGCGGGCGTTACATCGACCCGGACCTGGCGGACCGCATGGTCTTTGAGGTCGGCCTCACCGATACGCGGCCATTGCACTCGTTACTGTCGGAGCGCGAGTTCTCAGTGTTCGAGCGCCTGGCCCAGGGCGCCAACGTCAATGACATCGCCCAGCAACTGGCGCTGAGCAGCAAGACCATCAGCACCCACAAGGCGCGGTTGATGCAAAAGCTCCATATCACCTCCCTGGCCGAACTGGTGAAGTACGCCATGGAACACAAACTCTTGTAACCCCCTCGATCGTTCCCACGCTCCGCGTGGTAACACCTCTTGTGACGCTCTGCGTCACGCTTTAGGACGCAGAGCGTCCTGGGCTGCATTCCCACGCGGAGCGAGGGAACGATCAAGCCGGGCTCCTCCAGGTGCGCGTATCTGTTTACGACATAGGCTTTGCCGGCAGACGCTGACGATTGCCGCCGCACTGTTCTCTGCCCGCCATCCGTGTAGGGCAATCCCTACCCCCAATCTTCCATCCTGCTGATGTGATTCTCTCCTCGCCCCCGATTTCCGGGGGCTCGCGCCTGGACTACGCTTTGTGCCACAGCAGTCCAAAACAAAAGGTGCGGGTATGAGCGAGGTGGATTCAAATGATGTGCTGGTCAGCTTTCGTGGCGTGCAGAAGAGCTACGACGGCGAGAACCTGATCGTCAAAGACCTCAACCTGGAGATTCGCAAGGGCGAGTTCCTCACCCTGCTCGGGCCGTCGGGTTCGGGCAAGACCACCAGCCTGATGATGCTCGCCGGTTTCGAGACGCCGACCGCCGGGGAAATCCTGCTCGCCGGGCGCGCTATCAACAACGTGCCGCCGCACAAGCGCGACATCGGCATGGTGTTCCAGAACTACGCGCTGTTCCCGCACATGACGGTGGCAGAGAACCTGGCGTTCCCGTTGTCGGTGCGCGGCTTGAGCAAGACCGATATCAGCGAGCGGGTCAAACGCGTGCTGAGCATGGTCCAGCTGGATGCCTTCGCCCAGCGTTACCCGGCGCAACTCTCCGGCGGTCAGCAACAGCGCGTGGCCTTGGCCCGCGCGCTGGTGTTCGAACCGCAGCTGGTGTTGATGGACGAACCCCTCGGCGCCCTCGATAAACAACTGCGCGAACACATGCAGATGGAGATCAAGCACCTGCACCAGCGCCTCGGCGTGACCGTGGTGTACGTGACCCACGACCAGGGCGAAGCCTTGACCATGTCCGACCGCGTGGCGGTGTTCCACCAGGGCGAGATCCAGCAGATCGCCGCGCCGCGCACGCTGTACGAAGAGCCAAAAAACACGTTCGTCGCCAACTTCATCGGCGAGAACAACCGACTCAATGGCCGCTTGCACAGCCACACCGGCGAACGCTGTGTGGTGGAGTTGGCGCGCGGTGAAAAGGTCGAGGCGCTGGCAGTGAATGTCGGCCAGCTCGGCGGCCCGGTGACCCTGTCAGTACGCCCGGAGCGCGTCAGCCTCAATGGCTCCAGTGAGTCCTGCGTCAACCGCTTCTCTGGGCGGGTGGCGGAATTTATCTACCTGGGCGACCACGTGCGTGTGCGCCTGGAAGTCTGCGGCAAGGCCGATTTTTTTGTGAAACAACCGATCGCTGAGCTGGACCCAGCGCTTGCGGTCGGCGACGTGGTACCGATTGGCTGGCAAGTCGAGCACGTTCGCGCACTCGACCCACTTCTAGAGGCGAATTAATCGCCCCATGGCTTCACCAACCCTGCACGTGGAGAGAACAACAATGTTGAGATCCCTTAAATATTCCGCCTTGGCCATCGGCTTGATGGGCGCGACACAGGCCATGGCAGGCCCGGACCTGACGGTCGTATCCTTCGGTGGCGCGAACAAGGCGGCTCAGGTCAAAGCCTTTTACGCACCGTGGGAAAGCGCGGGTAATGGCAAGATCGTCGCCGGTGAGTACAACGGTGAAATGGCCAAGGTCAAAGCCATGGTCGATACCAAGAGCGTGTCGTGGGACTTGGTGGAAGTGGAGTCGCCGGAACTGTCCCGTGGCTGTGACGAAGACATGTTCGAACCGCTCGACCCGAAACTGTTCGGCAATAGCGCCGATTACGTGAAAGGCGCGATTCAGCCCTGCGGCGTGGGCTTCTTTGTGTGGTCCACCGTGCTGGCGTACAACGCCGACAAGCTTGCCACTGCACCGACCAGTTGGGCGGACTTTTGGGATACCAAGAAATTCCCAGGCAAGCGCGGCTTGCGCAAAGGCGCCAAGTACACCCTGGAATTCGCCTTGATGGCGGACGGCGTGGCCCCCAAAGACGTGTACAAAGTGCTGGCTGGCAAAGACGGCCAGGATCGCGCGTTCAAGAAACTCGACGAACTCAAACCGTCGATCCAGTGGTGGGAAGCCGGCGCACAACCGCCGCAGTACCTGGCCTCGGGTGATGTGGTCATGAGCTCGGCCTACAACGGCCGCATCGCTGCCGTGCAAAAAGAAAGCAACCTGAAAGTGGTGTGGAACGGCGGCATCTACGACTTTGACGCCTGGGCCATCCCTAAAGGCCTGGCCAAGGACCGTGCCGAAGCGGCGAAGAAATTCATCGCCTTCTCGGTGCAGCCGCAACAGCAGAAGACCTACTCGGAAAACATCGCCTACGGCCCGGCCAATACCCAGGCTGTACCGTTGCTGGCCAAGGATGTGTTGAAAGACATGCCGACCACCCCGGAAAACATCGCCAACCAGGTGCAGATCGATGTGAGCTTCTGGGCGGATAACGGCGAGCAGCTCGAGCAGCGCTTCAATTCCTGGGCGGCCAAGTAACACCGCATATTCCTCTGTGAAAGCAGGCTGGTGTGGGAGCAGGCAAGCCAGCTCCCACAAAAAAGCACCGCTTACAGGGAACTCTTAGAAGATTTCCGGAGTTTGCCATGGTTATCGCCATTCCCAGCCCCACCCTCAAGCAGCGCCTGGCGCGTGCCGAGCGGCTCAACCGCTGGAAGGCCCAGGCCTTGATTGCGCCGCTGGTGCTGTTTTTGCTGCTGGTGTTCCTGGTGCCGATTGTTGCGCTGCTTTACAAAAGCGTCGGCAACCCGGAAGTGGTGGGCGGTTTGCCGCGTACCGTGGTGGCGGTCAAGACCTGGGACGGTCGCGGCCTGCCGGGTGAGCCGGTGTATCAGGCGCTCAGCGAAGACCTGGGTGAAGCGCGTAAAAACCAGACGCTGGGCGACTTGTCCAAACGCTTGAACATGGAACTGGCCGGCTACCGCAGCCTGTTGACCAAAACCGCGCGGGCGCTGCCGTTTACCGAAGCGCCCGCCTCTTATAAGGAAGCGTTGGAAAACCTCGACGAACGCTGGGGCGACCCGGCGTACTGGCAGGCGATCCGGCGTAATACCAGCAGCCTCACGCCGTACTACCTGCTGGCGGCTGTCGATCACCGTATCAATGACCTTGGCGAAGTGGCCCCGGCCACGCCTGACCAGGCCATCTACCTGGACATCTTCGCCCGCACGTTCTGGATGGGCTTGGTAATAACCTTCATCTGCCTGCTGCTGGCCTACCCGTTGGCCTATTTGCTGGCCAACCTGCCGGCACGCAAAAGTAACCTGCTGATGATTCTGGTATTGCTGCCGTTCTGGACCTCAATCCTGGTAAGGGTGGCGGCGTGGATTGTACTGCTGCAGTCCGGTGGGTTGATCAACAGCGCATTGATGGGCATGGGGCTGATCGATAAACCCATGGAGCTGGTGTTTAACCGCACCGGGGTTTACATCTCGATGGTGCACATCCTGTTGCCCTTCATGATTTTGCCGATTTACAGCGTGATGAAAGGCATCTCGCCCACGTATATGCGTGCAGCGATTTCCCTGGGTTGCCACCCGTTTGCCAGTTTCTGGCGTGTGTACTTCCCGCAGACTTATGCCGGTGTCGGCGCCGGTTGCCTGCTGGTGTTTATCCTGGCGATTGGTTACTACATCACCCCGGCGCTGCTCGGCAGCCCGAACGACCAGATGGTCAGCTATTTCGTCGCGTTCTACACCAACACCAGCATCAATTGGGGTATGGCCACGGCGCTGGGCGGCTTACTGCTGCTGGCGACCGTCGTGCTGTACCTGATCTACAACCGTCTGGTCGGCGCCAGTCGCCTGCGCCTGAGCTGAGGAGAGTTGGCGATGCTGAGCCCTTATATGTCACCCGTGGAGCGGGTGTGGTTCTACAGCTTGCGGATCCTGTGTGGCTTGATCCTGCTGTTCCTGATCTTGCCGGTGCTGGTGATTATCCCGCTGTCGTTCAACAGCGGCAGTTTCCTGGTGTACCCGCTGCAAGGCTTCTCGCTGCACTGGTATCAGGACTTCTTCGCCTCGGCCGAGTGGATGCGTGCATTGAAGAACAGCATCATTGTGGCCCCGGCGGCCACGGTGCTGGCGATGGTGTTCGGTACGCTGGCGGCGATTGGCCTGACGCGCGGCAACTTCCCCGGCAAGGCGTTGGTCATGGCCTTGGTGATTTCGCCGATGGTGGTGCCTGTGGTGATCATTGGCGTGGCCAGCTATCTGTTCTTTGCGCCACTGGGGCTGGGCAACAGCTTCCTCTCGCTGATCGTGGTACATGCCGTGCTGGGTGTGCCGTTTGTGATCATCACCGTGTCGGCGACGTTGCAGGGCTTCAACCACAACCTGGTGCGGGCGGCGGCCAGCCTGGGCGCCTCGCCGCTGACCGCGTTTCGCCGTGTGACCTTGCCGTTGATCGCGCCGGGGGTGATTTCCGGGGCATTGTTTGCCTTCTCGACGTCCTTTGATGAAGTGGTAGTGACGCTGTTTCTCGCCGGCCCCGAGCAAGCGACTTTGCCGCGCCAGATGTTCAGCGGCATCCGCGAAAATTTAAGCCCGACGATTGCCGCAGCGGCAACCTTGCTGATTGCGTTCTCGGTGCTGCTGTTGCTGACCCTTGAGTGGCTGCGAGGCCGCAGCGAGAAACTGCGCACCGCGCAAGTCTAAAGGCCGAAACCGGATCAAATGTGGGAGCTGGCTTGCCTGCGATAGCATCAACTCGGTATGTCAGGAAAACCGAGGCGGTCGCATCGCAGGCAAGCCAGCTCCCACACCGACCGAGCCATTCAGTGCGTGAATGCTGGGCAACCTGAAATACCCGGCTATTCTTGTGCCAGCCCATCATTAATAAGAGGCCGCGCACATGAGTACTTCCTCATTCAAGATCGCCCACAAACTGCTGACCGGTGCTGGCGCCATCGAACAACTGGCCGCCGAGCTCACGCGTCTTGATGTGGATAACCCGTTGATCGTTACCGATGCCGCGCTGGTCAAGTCCGGCACCGTGGCGCTGGCGCTCGAGCACCTGGGCGAGCGCACTTATGAGATTTTCGACCGTGTGCTGCCCGACCCGGAAATCGCCATCGTCGAGGACTGCATGCGCGTGTACCGCGAGGGCGGGCATGACGGCCTGATCGGCGTGGGCGGTGGCAGTGCCATCGACATCGCCAAGAGTGTCGCGGCCTATGCCGGTTACCACGGCGCGCTGGCGGACTTGTTCGGCGTCGACCAGGTGCCGCGCAAAGGCCCGCCGCTGATCGCCATCCCGACCACGGCCGGCACCGGTTCGGAGGTGACCAATGTGGCGATTCTCTCCGACAAGGCCGCACAACTGAAAAAAGGCATCGTAAGCGATTACTTATTGCCGGATGTTGCGCTGATCAGCCCGCAAATGACCCTCACGTGCCCGCGCAGTGTCACCGCCGCCAGTGGCGTGGATGCGCTGGTGCATGCCATCGAGTCCTACCTGTCGCTGAATGCCTCGCCGATCACTGACGCGCTGGCCATCGGCGCGATCAAACTGATTGCCAATGCGCTGCCCAAGGCCTACGCCAACCCTGCCAACCTGCAGGCCCGCGATGATATGGCCACCGCCAGCCTGATGGCCGGCATGGCGTTCGGCAATGCTGGCGTCGGCGCAGTGCATGCCTTGGCGTACCCGCTGGGCGGGCGATTCAATATTGCTCACGGCGTGAGCAATGCGCTGTTGCTGCCCTACGTGATGCACTGGAACAAACTGGCCTGCGTGGAGCGCATGCAGGACATTGCCCAAGCCATGGGCGTGAATACCGCCGGGCTCAGCGTCAACGACGCCGCCGATCAGGCGGTCGAGGCGATGACGCGGCTATGTGCCGCCGTGGAAATCCCGGCAGGGCTGCGCAGCTTTGGTGTGCCGGAAGACGCGATCCCCGCCATGGCGACGGAAGCGGCGGGTATCGAGCGCCTGATGCGCAACAACCCGCGCAAGCTCAGCGCGGCGGATATCGAGAAAATCTACCGGGCGGCATACTGACCATTGAGTTAGGTCACGGTGTGCTGGGTAAAGCATGAGGTATACAATGCGCGCCATCGTGATTTAGCTCAAAAAGGTGCGTCATGCAGCCCTTCGTTATCGCTCCATCGATTCTCTCCGCCGACTTCGCCCGCCTGGGTGAGGAAGTGGACAAGGTATTGGCCGCCGGTGCCGACTTCGTGCACTTCGATGTCATGGACAACCACTATGTGCCCAACCTGACCATCGGCCCGATGGTCTGCGCGGCACTGCGCAAGTACGGCATTACTGCGCCGATCGATGCGCACCTGATGGTCAGCCCGGTGGACCGCATCGTCGGTGACTTCATCGAGGCCGGTGCCACCTACATCACCTTCCACCCGGAAGCCACGCTGCACGTCGACCGCACCCTGCAACTGATCCGCGAAGGCGGTTGCAAGGCCGGCCTGGTGTTCAACCCGGCCACGCCGTTGAGCGTGCTGGAGTACGTGATGGACAAGGTCGACATGGTCTTGCTGATGAGCGTCAACCCAGGCTTCGGCGGGCAGAAGTTCATCCCCGGCACGCTGAACAAGCTGCGCGAAGCCCGTGCGCTGATCGATGCGTCGGGCCGTGATATCCGCCTGGAAATCGACGGTGGGGTCAACGTCAACAATATTCGCGAAATCGCCGCCGCTGGCGCTGACACCTTTGTGGCTGGCTCGGCGATCTTCAACGCCCCCAACTACCAGGAAGTCATCGACAAGATGCGGGCCGAACTGGCGCTGGCGCGTCCATGAGCGGTTTTGAGCAGTTGTTCCCCGGCAAACTGCCACGACTGGTGATGTTCGATCTGGACGGTACATTGATCGATTCGGTGCCAGACCTGGCGGCGGCGGTGGACGAGATGCTGCTCAAGCTGGGGCGAAAGCCAGCGGGCATCGAGGCGGTGCGTGAGTGGGTCGGCAACGGCGCGCAGATGCTGGTGCGTCGGGCCTTGGCCAACCATATTGATGCCGAAGGTGTGGATGAGGTTGAGGCCGAGCACGCCCTGGAACTCTTCAATGTTGCCTATGAAAGTAGCCATGAGCTCACCGTGGTTTACCCCGGCGTGCGCGACACGCTCAAGTGGCTGCACAAGCAAGGCGTGGAGATGGCGCTGATCACCAACAAGCCGGAGCGCTTTGTCGCGCCGTTGTTGGACCAGATGAAAATCGGCCGGTATTTCCGCTGGATCATCGGCGGCGACACCTTGCCGCAGAAAAAGCCTGACCCGGCGGCGCTGTTCTTCGTAATGAAAATGGCCAATATCCCGGCCTCGCAATCGTTGTTTGTCGGCGATTCGCGCAGTGATGTGCTGGCCGCCAAAGCCGCTGGCGTGCAGTGTGTGGCGCTGAGCTACGGCTACAACCATGGCCGGCCGATCGCCGAAGAATCGCCGGCGCTGGTCATTGATGATCTGCGACTGCTAATCCCCGGTTGCTTGGGAGCGGGCGCTGAGATAACGTTGCCCGACATCGAATCAACCCCTTCTGGAAATTCCATCGTGGTGGTCACTCGCAAACTCTGGATGAAAGTCATCAAGGCCCTGGCCCGCTGGCGTTGGCGCGCCTGACTGATCCTGGCCGCGTTGCGGCACGTTTGCACACCTGACCGTTTGACCCTCAAGCCACGAGGCACCTCATGATCCGCGAAGAATTCCTGCGTTTGGCCACTGCCGGCTATAACCGTATCCCCATGGCCTGCGAAACCCTGGCTGACTTCGATACGCCGCTGTCGATCTACCTCAAACTGGCCGACAAGCCCAATTCCTACCTGCTTGAATCGGTGCAGGGCGGCGAGAAGTGGGGCCGTTACTCGATCATCGGCCTGCCGTGCCGCACCGTGCTGCGTGTGCATGACCACCATGTGAGCATCACCCATGATGGCGTCGAGATCGAAAGCCATGACGTGGAAGACCCGCTGGCGTTCGTCGAAACCTTCAAGGCGCGCTACAACGTGCCGACCATTCCCGGTCTGCCGCGTTTCAACGGTGGCCTGGTGGGGTATTTCGGCTACGACTGCGTGCGCTACGTAGAAAAACGCCTGGGCAAATGCCCGAACCCGGACCCGCTGGGCGTGCCGGACATTCTGCTGATGGTCTCCGACGCGGTGGTGGTGTTCGACAACCTCGCCGGCAAGATGCACGCGATTGTCCTCGCCGACCCGTCCCAGGCCGATGCCTTCGAGCAAGGCCAGGCTAGCCTTGAGGCATTGCTGGAGAAACTGCGTCAGCCGATCACCCCACGCCGTGGCCTGGACCTCAGCCGTCCGCCGGCCGCCGACCCGATCTTTCGTTCAAGCTTTACCCAGGATGACTACGAGCGCGCGGTCGACACCATCAAGGAATACATCCTTGCCGGTGACTGCATGCAGGTGGTGCCGTCGCAACGCATGTCCATCGACTTCAAGGCGGCGCCAATTGATCTGTACCGCGCGCTGCGGTGCTTCAACCCGACGCCGTACATGTACTTCTTCAACTTCGGAGACTTCCACGTGGTGGGCAGTTCGCCGGAAGTGCTGGTGCGGGTCGAAGACAACCTCATCACCGTGCGCCCGATAGCCGGCACACGCCCGCGTGGCGCGACCGAAGAGGCCGACCTGGCGCTGGAAGAAGACCTGCTGAGTGACGACAAGGAAATTGCCGAACACTTGATGCTGATCGACCTGGGCCGCAACGACACCGGGCGGGTTTCGGAAATCGGTTCGGTGAAGCTCACCGAGAAGATGGTCATCGAGCGGTATTCCAACGTGATGCACATTGTGTCCAACGTCACCGGCGAGCTGAAAGCCGGGTTGACCGCGATGGACGCACTGCGGGCGATTCTGCCGGCGGGCACTTTGTCGGGCGCGCCGAAGATTCGCGCGATGGAGATCATCGACGAACTGGAGCCGGTTAAACGAGGTGTGTATGGCGGCGCCGTGGGGTATTTCGCCTGGAACGGCAATATGGACACTGCGATTGCGATCCGCACCGCCGTGATCAAGGACGGCGAGCTGCATGTGCAGGCGGGTGGCGGGATTGTGGCTGACTCGGTGCCGGCCCTGGAATGGGAAGAAACCCTGAACAAACGCCGCGCGATGTTCCGGGCTGTGGCGTTGGCAGAGCAAACGCCGCAAAGCTAAAGTCAGACATTGGACAACCTGTGGGAGCAGGCAAGCCAGCTCCCACAGTTGTTTTGTGGGGCGTTTAAGATCCGCTTAGAAATCCAGACTCACCCCCACACTGACGCCTTGCTGGGTAAAACTGTCATCCTTCCTCACGTTATACGCCGCCCGTAGCGCCAGCTCCTGAGTCAGCTTGTGGCTGACCCCCAGACTCAATCGGTCCGAATTGCTGCGCGGCGTGTAGCCGTCCAGCTTGAAGTCGATCCCGGGCACGCTGTTGAGCGACATCTTTACCTTCTGGGTGTCGTTTTCGAACTCATGCTCGTGGGCCACTTCGCCAAACACTTGGGTTTGCGGCGTAATCCGGTAGCTGCCCTGCAGGCCGACGCCCAGGCGTTTGGAGTCGCGTTGCTGGTCATCGAAGGTCAGCGCGGTGGAGCGGTTGTCCTTTTCCGAATAACCATCGACTTCGACCCGCGAATAGTCCGCGCTGATGAACGGTGACAAATGCCAGTCGCTGCCGGCGCCGGCAATGTCATAACCCAAACGGCCGCTCAAGGCCCAGAGCCAGCCATCGGTGTCGCCTTTTTCGGCGCCTTCGCTGACGCCCAGGGCGAACTTGCGCTTGAGGCTGTCGAAGTCCAGCTTGCCGCCGGTCAGCGCCGCATCGGCCCACCAGTGGTTTTGCTGATATTGCGCGAAGGCGGTGCCCATGTAGCTGTTGAGCTTGTAGTCCGAATCGCGGGCGCCGGCTTCGAGTGTCTGGCGATACAAGCCGGCGGCCACGCCGACGCGCCAGTTTTCGTCGAGGCGATAGCTGCCGCCGACGTTCACGTTGTAGCCACTGCCGTCGCCGCTGGCCGAACTGCGTTGATCATCAAAGTCCAAATGCTGGCCACCACCGGCGACAATCGCGCGCCATTGGCCGACGGCCTGCCAGTTGCCATTGTCGGCTTGCCACTGGTTGCGCAGCTCATCCTGGTGGGCGCGCAAGGTGCCCTGGGCCATCTCCGGCAGCAAGGTCACTTCCCACGGCGCGGCGAGCAGCGAGTAGGCGTAGTCGGCGATCAACTGTTGCCCGGCGATGGTGGGGTGCACCGAGTCGTTATAGATCAGCTTGGTCGGGTCCGGGGTGGCGCCGCCAATGCCATACACCGGGTTGGCGGTGCAGCCGTTGCCGCTGAAGCAGGTGCCTGTGAGGTTTTGCCCGGTGGCCAGGCCAAAGCGCGCAGGGTTGGCGAAGGTTTCATTGAGCAGTAACGGGATGTTCAGCGGGATGACCTGGGCGTCGATCTGCGACAGGCGCTGCACCAGCGCCTGGTTGAAAATGCTGCTCAGGGCCGAGCTGGCGCCTTGCGCGGGCGTGCCGTTGATGGCGGGTGTCAAGCCCAGGTCGGGCAGCATCCACACCATGATGTAGCGCGCGCCGGCCTGTTGCAGGGCTTGGGCGCTGTCGGCCAGGCGCCCGCCGGCGGCCACGGCCTGGCCCGGGCTGAGGACGCGCCCTTGCAGAAAGTCATTACCGCCACCGGATAGGAAATACAACGCGTTCGGGTCAGCCCGCCCGCCGTTGGCCGGCAGATAACCCTGACGGCTGCGCAGTACGGTGCCACCACCGGCGTTGCCGGGCGGGATCGCCGCATTGGAGACCGAGGTGATGGAATCGAGGATATTGTCGGTACGGTAGCCGCCGACCGCCCAGTTATTACCATCCGGCAAACCTTGGGCGGCACGTACCGGCGAGGTGGAGGCGTTCAGGTCGTTGGGTGCCACGCCCAGCTTGCCGCCCAAAAGCGTAGATGACACCAGGCCATAATCGCCCTGGAATGTCGGCCCGGTGCGGTTGGTAAAGCGCAAGGTGGCGCCGGCCGAGCCATCGGGGAATTGGCCGGCGTCGGCCAGGCTGTCGCCGAACACGACCATGGTTGAGTAAGGTGAAGGTGCTGCAAACGCCTGCGCGCAGGCCAGTGACAGGAGGCAGCCGGCAAGGGGCGCAAAAAACGGTGGTCTGAGCATGCGAAATTCCATTTAGTTGTTTTTGTGTCGGAAGCGAAACACTAGCAATGTAGTGAGGGTTTTATTCGAAGAAAACAGTTTTTTCTTACAAATACTCGGTGGTGACCCCCGGAATCGCTGCTCCATATTGCACCGCTGGCGAGGCTACGTTACTGTGCCTGAACGTATGAATGAGACCCTCCCCGTGTTGATCATCAGCAAACTCTTGATGCGAGTAGTTAAGGCACACGCCCGTTGGCGTTGGCGCGCCTGACATTTTTCTCTGCCGGCTCGGCCGGACCTGTACCGATTTGCCTTCTTCACCCTTTGTTTGACGCCCCTTGCCGGCTCACCCTGGCAACCGGAACGTGCGTCTGGCAGCGGGACACTCTCTTGGAAGGCGGTCATTCGAAATCAGTGAATTCAAGAGGTTTGAACCCACATGTTGCTGATGATTGATAACTACGATTCCTTTACCTACAACGTTGTGCAGTACCTGGGCGAACTCGGCGCCGAGGTCAAGGTGGTGCGCAACGACGAACTGACGGTCGCCGAAATCGCTGCCCTGAACCCGGAGCGCATCGTGGTTTCGCCTGGCCCGTGCACGCCGACCGAAGCGGGCATCTCCCTCGAAGCCATCCAGTATTTCGCCGGTAAATTGCCGATCCTGGGCGTGTGCCTGGGTCACCAGTCCATCGGCCAGGCGTTTGGTGGTGACGTGGTGCGTGCGCGCCAAGTGATGCATGGCAAAACCAGCCCGGTGTTCCATAAAGACCTCGGCGTATTCCACGGCCTCAACCTGCCGGTGACAGTCACTCGCTACCACTCGCTGGTGGTCAAGCGTGAAACCCTGCCCGAGTGCCTGGAGCTGACCGCCTGGACTCAGCTGGAAGACGGCTCGGTCGACGAGATCATGGGCCTGCGTCACAAGACACTGAATATCGAAGGGGTGCAATTTCACCCCGAATCAATCCTGACCGAGCAGGGCTACGAGCTGTTCGCCAACTTTCTCAAGCAGAGCGGCGGCACGCGCTAAGGACTTTCCATGGATATCAAGACTGCCCTGAGCCGTATCGTCGGCCATCTGGACCTGAGCACCGCTGAAATGAGCGATGTGATGCGCGAGATCATGACTGGCCAATGCACTGACGCGCAGATCGGCGCGTTCATGATGGCGATGCGCATGAAGAGCGAGAGTATCGACGAAATCGTCGGCGCCGTGTCAGTGATGCGTGAGCTGGCCGACAAGGTTGAGCTCAAGACCCTCGACGGCGTGGTCGATGTGGTCGGTACCGGCGGCGACGGTGCGAATATTTTCAACGTGTCGACGGCTTCCTCCTTTGTGGTGGCGGCAGCCGGTTGCACCGTGGCCAAACACGGTAACCGTGCGGTGTCGGGCAAAAGCGGCAGCGCCGACTTGCTGGAGGCGGCTGGTATTTATCTGAACCTGACGCCGGTGCAAGTGGCGCGCTGCATCGACAGCGTGGGCATTGGCTTCATGTTTGCCCAGTCCCACCACGGCGCCATGAAACACGCCGCCGGCCCGCGCAAGGACCTTGGCCTGCGCACCCTGTTCAACATGCTTGGCCCGCTTACGAATCCGGCCGGTGTGAAACATCAGGTGGTCGGTGTGTTCAGCCAGGCGCTGTGCCGGCCGTTGGCCGAAGTGTTGCAGCGTCTGGGCAGCAAGCACGTGCTGGTGGTGCATTCCAAGGATGGCCTGGACGAATTCAGCCTGGCGGCACCGACCTTCGTGGCGGAGCTGAAGAATGACCAGGTCAGCGAATATTGGGTCGAGCCCGAAGACCTCGGCATGAGAAGCCAAAGCTTGCATGGCCTGTCGGTGGAAAGCCCGGCGGCCTCGCTGGAGTTGATCCGTGATGCCTTGGGGCGCCGCAAGACAGAAAACGGCCAGAAAGCCGCAGAAATGATTGTTCTGAATGCTGGCGCGGCACTTTACGCGGCGGACCACGCCTATAGTCTTAAGGAAGGTGTCGCCTTGGCCCACGATGCGTTGCACACCGGTCTGGCTCGCGAAAAGCTCGAAGAACTGGGAGCCTTTACCGCTGTGTTCAAAATGGAGAATGAAGGATGAGTGTCCCGACCGTTCTGGAAAAAATCCTCGCGCGCAAGGCTGAAGAGGTGGCCGAGCGCCGTGCCCGTGTGAGCCTGGCTGAGCTGGAGGGCTTGGCAAAAAGCGCCGACGCGCCGCGTGGTTTTGCCGCTGCGCTGATCAAGCAGGCGAAGGAAAAGCAGCCTGCCGTGATTGCCGAGATCAAAAAAGCTTCGCCCAGCAAAGGCGTGATTCGCGAAGTTTTCATTCCTGAAGACATTGCCAAGAGCTATGAGAAGGGCGGCGCAACCTGCCTGTCCGTGTTGACCGATATCGACTTCTTCCAGGGTTCCGACCTGTTCCTGCAACAGGCCCGCGCCGCGTGCAAGTTGCCGGTGATCCGCAAGGACTTCATGGTTGACCCGTACCAGATCGTCGAAGCCCGCGCCTTGGGCGCCGATTGCGTGCTGCTGATCGTCTCCGCGCTGGACGACGTGAAGATGGCCGAGCTGGCGGCCGTGGCCAAAAGCGTAGGCCTGGACGTACTGGTAGAAGTGCACGATGGCGATGAGCTGGAGCGCGCGCTGAAAACCCTCGACACGCCGTTGGTGGGGGTTAATAACCGTAACCTGCACACCTTTGAAGTCAGCCTGGAAAATACCCTCGACCTGTTGCCGCGTATTCCGCGTGATCGGTTGGTGATTACCGAGAGCGGCATCGTCAACCGCGCCGACGTAGAGCTGATGGAAATCAGCGGTGTGTTTTCGTTCCTGGTGGGTGAGACATTTATGCGCGCCGAGAACCCAGGTGCGGAATTGCAGCGTCTGTTCTTCCCGGAGCGTGGCGTGGCGGTGAGTGGTTCCACCCTCGACTGATTTGAAATACGGTCAAAAATGTGGGAGCTGGCTTGTGTGGGAGCTGGCTTGCCTGCGATAGCATCACCTCGGTGTTTCTGGAAGACCGCGGTGCCTTTATCGCAGGCAAGCCAGCTCCCACATTTGGTTTTGTGTTTGTTCAGATGATAGGTGTCCGATGATCGAGCCGGTGTCGATGACAGTTGAAGCAGGACTTGCCGCCGAGCAAGACTTGCTCGCGGCCGTTTGCGCCGGTGAACAGGCATTCGGGCTACTGTTCTGGCAGCCAAATGACCAGGCTTTGGTGATGCCGCGCCGTTTGAGCCGCTTGCCGGCTTTTGACGCGGCCAGCCAGGTTTCGGCTGCTGCCGGTTGGCCGGTGCTACTGCGCGAGACCGGCGGAGAGCCGGTGCCGCAGTCGGCCGCCACGGTCAATATCGCGCTGGTTTACGCGCCGCCACGCAGCGAAGGTGATCAAGGCCGCATCGAAACCGGTTATCAGCGTTTGTGCCAGCCGATCTGTGATTTGCTGATTGAGTTGGGCGGTGACGCTTCTGTTGGCGAAATCGACGGCGCCTTTTGCGACGGTCGCTATAACGTCAACCTCAACGGCCGCAAGATGGTCGGCACTGCCCAGCGCTGGCGACAAAGTGGCGGCCGCCCAGTAGGTTTGGTGCACGGTGCATTGTTGCTGGATAACGACCGCGATGAGCTGATTGCGGCGGTCAATCGTTTCAATGAGGCCTGCGGCCTCGACCAGCGGGTGCGTGCCGACAGCCATATCGCGTTGCACGAAGCCTTTCCCGCACCGGATGCCATCACCCGACTGGACGTGTTGTACCGTCAGATGCTGGCCGGATTCCTGCCGGCTTAACGCGTACCGAACACCACCATCGTCTTGCCTTTGACGTGTACCAGGTTGCGCTCTTCCAAGTCCTTGAGCACACGACCGACCATTTCCCGTGAACACCCGACAATGCGTCCGATCTCCTGGCGCGTGACTTTGATCTGCATGCCGTCAGGGTGGGTCATGGCGTCGGGCTGTTTGCACAGTTCCAGCAGGCAACGGGCTACGCGGCCGGTGACATCAAAGAACGCCAGGTCACCCACTTTGCGCGTGGTGTCGCGCAAGCGCTGGGCAATCTGACCGCTTAAGGCGTAGAGAATGTCGGGATCATGTTGGGCCAGTTCGCGAAACTTGGCATAGCTGATCTCGGCGACTTCACACTCAACCTTGGCCCTCACCCAGGCACTGCGCTCCTGCTCTTTGCCCGCTTGTTCAAACAGCCCCAGCTCACCGAAGAAATCCCCGGTATTGAGGTACGCGATGATCATCTCGCGGCCGTCTTCATCTTCAATCAGGATGGTGACCGAGCCCTTGATAATGAAGAACAGCGTCTCGGAGCGTTCGCCAGCGCAAATGATGTTGTGCTTGGCCGGGTAACGCCGGCGCTGGCAATGCATCAACAATTTGTCGAGGTTCTTGATCTTGGGTGTGGGAGCAAGAGCAACCATGGTTGTATCCCGAAAAGACTGCACGGTGTGGTTGGAATTATTTTTATCCAGCGGTAATGGCATTGATACACGCTGTACAAAGGATGGCAATGCGCCATTGAATTGGCGCCAGCTTAACAGACACATTCTGCCTCGATTAAGGAATTTAGCGGGCAAACGTTGTCATTGATCGTTTTCATACCGGGCGCTGCGGGTTCAAGACCCTGTGCTAAGCTGGCGACCCTTTTTTAGCAGTGGAGTCTGGGCGATGAAGGCACGCATCCAATGGGCGGGTGAGGCCATGTTCCTCGGTGAGTCGGGCAGTGGCCATGTGGTAGTTATGGACGGCCCGCCGGACGCCGGTGGCCGTAACCTGGGTGTACGCCCGATGGAAATGCTCCTGCTCGGTGTTGGCGGTTGCAGCAATTTCGACGTGGTCAGCATCTTGAAGAAGTCCCGCCAGGCCGTCGAAAGCTGCGAAGCCTTCCTGGAAGCGGAGCGGGCCACTGAAGACCCCAAGGTGTTTACCAAGATCCACATGCATTTCGTGGTCAAGGGCCGGGCGTTGAAGGAAGCTCAGGTCAAGCGTGCCATCGAGCTGTCGGCCGAGAAGTATTGCTCTGCATCGATCATGCTTGGCGCGGCCGGCGTGGCCATCACCCATGATTACGAGATTATCGAGCTGGGTTGATTGCCAGTCGACAATAGAAAAGGGCGCCTGTTGAGGGCGCCCTTTTTTGTGCGGCATTGTTTAAATTCGATAGGTGCTTTTGGTCATGACCTTGGCCAGTACGCTCATGCCAAACCTCACGGGCGCCGGGAAGCGGAAGCCGCCTGCATCCAGTGCGCTTTCTGCGTGGTGTTCTTCATCAATGCGCATCTGTTCAAGAATCGCCCGCGACTTTTCGTCTTCGGCCGGCAGTTGTTCCAGGTGTTCATCCAGGTGTTTGCACACCTGATGCTCGGTCGCAGCCACAAAACCGAGGCTGACCTTGTCGCTGATCAGGCCGGCAGCGGCGCCGATACCGAACGACAAACCATAAAACAGTGGGTTGAGCACGCTGGGATGGCTACCGAGCTGGCGAATGCGCTGCTCGCACCAGGCCAGGTGGTCGATTTCTTCTTCGGCCGCATGTTCCATCGCTGCGCGTACTTGCGGCAGCTTGGCGGTCAGCGCCTGGCCTTGATACAGCGCCTGGGCACAGACTTCACCGGTGTGGTTGATGCGCATCAGGCCGGCGACGTGGCGGGTGTCGGTCTCGCTCATCTGCGCGTCGGGCTGCACGATGGCGGGCGAAGGCCGGTACGGTTGGCCGCTGAAGGGCAGCAGTGTGCGCATGGCCATGTCGGCTTGCAGCAACAGACGGTCAATCGGCGAGTAGTGACGTTGGGTAGTCATGCTGACCTCCGGGAAGAATCTCGGCGGCCAGTTTACCGCAAGAGAAGGCGATGCGTTTGCGCTGTGTCAATTTGCCCCTGTGGCGAGGGAGCTTGCTCCTGCCCGACGGCGTAGCCGTCGCAAACTCCCCGCAACAATCAGCCCGGCGGCCAGTTCATCTGGCGCTGACCCAGCACGTGCATATGGATGTGATAAACAGTCTGCCCGCCATCCTCGTTGCAGTTCATCACCACGCGAAAGCCCTTCTCGCAGCCTTGCTCTACGGCCAGCCGTTGAGCGGTGAACAGAATATGGCCAGCGAGGGCTTTGTCTTCTTCGGTGAGGTCGTTGAGGGTACGGATCGGCTTTTTCGGAATGACCAGAAAATGCACGGGTGCCATTGGGGCAATATCGTGGAAGGCGAGGACTTGGTCATCTTCATAGATGATCTTCGCAGGTATTTCTCTGTTGATGATCTTGGTGAACAGAGTATCCACAGCTGTTTCTCCATTATGAAAGTGTAGAACGAGTGTACCGAGGCCGTCAGCGCGGGCAATAGGCCTTGTTGATGGCGCCGGCAATCTTGCGGGTCAGCCAGCGTGGGCTCAAGCGCGGGCTGAAGGCCAGCCAGCGGTTGCGTCGCCCGGGAATAATGATGGCTTTGTTCTTTTCCAGCGCGCGCACGGTGTAGAGCGCCACTTCTTCCGGGCTCATCAGTTGACCACTGCGGTCGAGCTTGGCGGTGTCCATTTGCGCGGTGCCGAAGAATGCCGTGCGCGTGGGGCCGGGACACAGCACCGAGACCTTGATACCGCAGGTCTTCAACTCTTCGCGCAAGCCTTCGGAGAAGTGCAGCACATACGCCTTGCTGGCGTAATAGCTGCTCATCCAGGGGCCGGGCTGGAAGGCTGCGACCGAGGCCACGTTGAGAATCTGCCCGCCGCCATGCAGCGCCATGGCGTTGCCTAGGGCGTGGCACATGCGGGTGAGGGCCAGGATGTTGACTTCGATCAGGTCCTGCTCGGTCATCCAGTCCTGGGCAAGGAACGGCCCGCTGGTGCCCATGCCGGCGCAGTTGACCAGCAGGTCGATCTGCCGCTCGCCTTCTTCAAGTTCCAGCAGGAACCCGGACAAACGCAGGGGTTCGCCCAGGTCGCAGGCACGAAACAGCACCTCGACGCCGAAACGCTGAGTCAATTCAATTGCAATGCTTTCCAACTGATCACGCTGGCGGGCCACCAGAATCAAGCTACGGCCGCGACGGGCCAGTGCTTCGGCCAAAGCCAGGCCGATGCCACTGGAGGCGCCGGTGATCAGAGCGTAACGGGTCATGCCTTTCTCCATCGCAACGCCGCCGAGCCTGTGACAGAGGCATCACAGGCGGCGGGGCGTTTCTTCACTGTTCTGGAGAGTCTACAGGTTCGGCTGCGTCCTCAGCACTTTGCACGCTTTCTTCTTCATCTACGGTGACGCTTTGATCGGTGGCGTCATCGGCGGTGATGGAGCTGCTTTCGTAGCTGCTGTCCATATTGGCTTCGAGTTGGTTCAGGTAGCCGTTCATGCCCAGCGTCACCACAATGGCGAGCATCACCGGAATAAACGCCAGCCACAGGGTCGCCAACACTTTGACTGCCGTGGAGTTGCGCGGCGGCGGCGGGCCATATTGGTTGGCGCCTGCATTGCCCGGCAATACCAGCAGCAAGATTGGGAAGATGCTGTTGACCACTGGCACAAGGTTGAGGAAGTACAGCCAGCCGGACCAGCCCAGGTCGTGCAGGCGTTGCACACCGATTTGCACGCTCACCCACACCAGTGCAACAAACAAGGCCAAGCCCAGCAGCACCCCGAGGATGGTGCCGGCAGTCGGCGAGGCGGTTGCCACGGCGAAGCTCGCGGTACTGATGATGCCACCGGCCACCAACAGCGCCAGGGTCAATACCAGCGTCCAGGCCAGATAACGCAAGCGGCCGATGCGACCGTGGATGGTGAACACTTTAAGGGTTGAGTATTCCTCGGTGTACTCACCCACGGCAGCACGCGGTGGTGCATAGGGCGAAGCCGCAGGGCGCGAGAAGTCTGCAGTGCTGGCGTCGGTTTCGTGGGTTTCGGCCAGGTTGAAGGTTACCGGCTGCTCGGCTTCGATACGTGCATCGATGCCGGCGTTTTTCAGCGCTGTAAGGTAGGTTTCGGCATCGGCACGGGAAAGGTCGCGCTTGAGTGCGACCGGGCGGCCGGTGAAAAGCTTTTCGATGGCTGCCACATCACTTTTGAACAGCTCGGCGAGGTTCAGCTTGGCGGTGGTGCTTTCGACACCCGGGAGCAGGGCTCCGTCAAACACAATCTTGAAACGGCTGTCGCTCATGCGGGCA
This sequence comes from Pseudomonas sp. OE 28.3, assembly GCF_014268205.2. Lineage (NCBI taxonomy): Bacteria > Pseudomonadati > Pseudomonadota > Gammaproteobacteria > Pseudomonadales > Pseudomonadaceae > Pseudomonas > Pseudomonas sp. OE 28.3. Next base: position 6,095,018 of record NZ_CP077082.1, on the reverse strand, counting down.
TCCTTGTCACTTGTTCAGGGAGGGGGTTTGCAGGCCTGCACACATGGGCAGGCCTGCTATTGAGTTTAACGGGGCCAGCGCAACTGCGCTGCCTTCTCGCGTGCCTTGCGGTATTCGGCATCCAGGCGGGCAATCAGTTCATCGACGCTGGGCAAATCATCAATCTGGCCGACACCTTGGCCGGCTGACCATACGGTTTTCCAGGCCTTGGCCTCATCGCTTAACGGCTTGAGCTTGGAGCCGAAGTTGACTTCGCCTTTGCCCTGCAGGGCGGCGAGGTCGAAACCGGCGTTTTCCAAACTCTGGCGCATGAAGCTTGCGGGTACGCCGGACACCGCAGGAGTGTGCACGATGTCGGCGGCGCGCGATGTGAGCAGCATCTCTTTATAAGCGTCCGGGGCGTGGCTTTCGGTGGTGCCGATAAAGCGCGTGCCGAAATACGCCAGGTCTGCGCCCAGCAGTTGGGCTGCGAGTATCTCATGACCATGGTTGAGGCAGCCGGCCAACAGCAGGGTTTTATCAAAGAACTGGCGAATCTCGGCGATCAGCGCGAACGGGCTCCAGGTACCGGCATGGCCACCGGCGCCCGCTGCCACGGCGATCAGGCCGTCAACACCGGCTTCTGCGGCTTTCTCGGCATGTCGGCGGGTGGTGACGTCGTGAAACACCAGGCCACCGTAGCTGTGGACCGCATCCACCAGCTCCTTGACCGCGCCCAGGCTGGTGATGACGATCGGCACCTTGTGCTCGACGCAGATCGCCAGGTCGGCCTCAAGCCTTGGGTTGCTGTTATGCACGATCAGGTTGACGGCATAGGGCGCGGGGTTGTCCAGCTGTGCCAGGCCCGCTTCGATTTCCTCCAGCCAGGCCTTGAAACCGCTGCTTTCGCGCTGGTTAAGTGCCGGGAAACTCCCAACCACGCCATTGCGACAGCACGCCAGCACGAGTTGCGGGTTGGAAATCAGAAACATCGGCGCAGCCACCACGGGTAGGCGCAGACGTTGTTCGAGCGAAGCGGGCAGTGACATTGGAGGTTCCCCGAGTAATTGAAATTAGAACGGTTTGACCACGACCAAAATTACGATAGCCAGCAATATCAGAACCGGCACTTCATTGAACCAGCGATAAAAGACATGGCTGCGGGTATTTTCGCCACGGGCGAAACGTTTTACTTGGGCGCCGCACATATGGTGGTAGCCGATCAGCAGCACCACCAGGGTAAGTTTGGCGTGGATCCAGGCACCGGATTGAAAAATGGCCGGGTTCAGGTAGATCAGCCAGCCGCCGAATATCAGGGTAGCGATCATTGCCGGCCCCATGATGCCGCGGTACAGCTTGCGCTCCATGACGCTGAAGCGTTCTTTGCTGACGGTGTCCTCACTTTGCGCGTGGTAGACGAACAGGCGTGGCAGGTAAAACAGCCCGGCAAACCAGCAGACGATACTGACGATATGGAAGGCTTTGATCCATAGATAGAGCATTTCTAGTTATTCCCAGGTTCACGGTAACTGAAGATAGTAGTGGCTCATGCGCCTGTACGTCACGTTGACGGTTGTCGCAGGACGATACGGCCCCTATTATCGACGGCTTTCCAGTGGGTTCGTTGAGGGCAGGTTTATGGTCAAGGTCGGTATCGTCGGCGGCACGGGTTACACCGGTGTCGAATTGCTGCGTCTGTTGGCTCAGCATCCGCAAGCTGAGGTGGTGGTCATCACTTCCCGATCCGAGGCCGGGTTGGCCGTGGCCGATATGTACCCGAACCTGCGAGGCCACTATGACGGCCTGGCGTTCAGCGTGCCGGACATCAAGACCCTGGGCGCGTGCGATGTGGTGTTCTTCGCCACGCCTCACGGGGTTGCGCATGCACTGGCCGGCGAATTGCTGGCGGCGGGTACCAAGGTCATCGACCTGTCAGCCGACTTCCGCTTGCAGGACGCCGATGAGTGGGCCAAGTGGTACGGCCAGCCACACGGCGCGCCTGAGTTGCTGGAAGAGGCGGTGTACGGTCTGCCGGAAGTCAATCGTGAGCAAATCAAGCAAGCACGCCTGATTGCCGTGCCAGGTTGCTATCCGACCGCAACGCAGCTGGGGTTCCTGCCGTTGCTGGAAGCGGGTCTGGCCGACACTTCGCGCTTGATCGCCGACTGCAAGTCGGGTGTGAGTGGCGCCGGCCGTGGTGCAGCTGTAGGTTCGCTGTACTCCGAGACGTCGGAAAGCATGAAGGCCTACGCGGTTAAAGGGCATCGTCACTTGCCGGAAATTCGCCAGGGGCTGCGCCGCGCGGCCGGTAAAGACGTGGGCCTGACCTTCGTGCCGCACCTGACGCCGATGATTCGTGGCATTCACTCCACGCTCTACGCCACGGTTGTCGACCGTTCGGTAGACCTGCAGGCGCTGTTCGAAAAGCGTTATGCCAATGAACCGTTCGTCGATGTGATGCCGGCCGGCAGCCACCCGGAAACCCGTAGCGTGCGCGGTGCGAACGTATGTCGCATTGCCGTGCACCGTCCACAGGATGGCGATTTGGTGGTGGTGTTGTCGGTAATCGATAACCTGGTCAAGGGCGCGTCGGGCCAGGCGGTGCAGAACCTGAACATCCTCTTCGGCCTGGACGAGAAGCTGGGCCTGTCCCACGCGGGCATGCTGCCTTAAGGCGGTTTAGCGGTTAAGCAAAAGGCCCGTTGATCGGGCCTTTTGTGTTTTTAATGGCGGCAGCGCAGATTGATATACCGTAACAATAGTTGACCGCTTTTCTAGGAGAAGCGGATAATGCTCGCCATTACGCATATGGCGGCGCTACGCCGGGAGATTATCAGCATGAGCGTTGAATCCTTCACCCCCACGGCTTTGCAATTCACCCACGGTGCTGCGCACAAGGTGAAGAACCTGGTCGATGAAGAGGGTAATGATCGCTTGAAGCTGCGCGTATTCGTTACGGGCGGCGGTTGTTCAGGGTTTCAGTACGGTTTTACCTTTGATGAAGATGTGGCCGACGATGACACCATCGTCGAGCGCGAGGGCGTCAGCCTGGTCGTGGACCCGATGAGCTTCCAATACCTGGCGGGTGCCGAGGTGGATTATCAGGAAGGTCTGGAAGGGTCGCGTTTCGTGATCAAGAACCCTAATGCCACCACGACCTGTGGTTGCGGGTCTTCTTTCTCGATCTGATCAGCAGCCTGATCTTCAGCAAATAAAAAAACGCCGCTTGGCTTTGATAGGCCAAGCGGCGTTTTGCTGCCTGCAGGTTTAGGCTGGGTAGATCGCGCCTAATACCCGAAGCCCGCGCGCGCCAGTGACACTTGGGCGGTTGGCGGCGATGCCCTCAAGGCAGCAATGGGCCAGCCAGGCGAAGGCCATGGCTTCAACCCAATCAGGGTCCACGCCGTAAGTGGCGGTGCTGCTGACCTGAGTGGACGGCAACAACGCTGCCAAGCGCTTCATCAGCGTGGCGTTATGCGCGCCGCCGCCACAGACCAGCAGGGTTTCGGTGTCGGTTTGTGCGGATTGCAGGGACTCGACGATGGTCAGCGCGGTCAGTTCAAGCAGGGTCGCTTGCACATTCTCTGCCTGAAACGCTGGCAATCTGGCCAGGTGGTGTTGCAGCCATCCCAGGTTGAATACTTCGCGGCCAGTGCTTTTCGGGCCTTTGGTCAGGAAGAACGGGTCGCTGAGCAGTGCGTTGAGTAGTGCAGGCTCGACCTGGCCACCGGCCGCCCATTGGCCATCGCGATCAAAGTGCTCGCCACGTTGATTGTGGATCCACGCATCCAGCAGCACGTTGCCCGGGCCGCAATCGAAGCCAGCTACGGGCTTGTCGGTCTCGATCAGGCTGAGATTGCTGAAGCCGCCGACATTCAGCACGGCGCGGTTGCCGGCACGTTCGCCGAACAAGGCTTCATGAAAGGCGGGCACCAAGGGGGCGCCTTGACCGCCGGCGGCCACATCGCGGCTGCGGAAATCACTGACGACGGTAATGCTCGTCAGCTCTGTGAGCAGGGCAGGGTTGCCGATTTGAACGGTAAAGCCTCGAGCGGGTTCATGGCGGATCGTCTGGCCGTGGCTGCCGATCGCGCGTATGTCCTGAGGCTTGAGGGCGTGTTGTTCCAGTAAGGCATGGATGCCTTTGGCCGCCAGTGTCACCCAGTGTTGCTGGGCGAGCGCCGAACGGGCGATCTCATCCGGGCCGCTGGCGCACAGGCTTAACAGCTCAGTGCGCAGATCGTCCGGCATGGGGATGTAGTGCGTGCCGATCAAGTTGATCGCCGGGTTCTGTTCGATCAGGGCGATATCCAGGCCATCAAGACTGGTCCCGGACATCACACCTATATAGAGCGGCATACCTTAGCGCTTCGCCGAGGCCAGCAGGGTGGAGCGCTCCTGGTCCATGCGTGCCATCAATGGCTGGCTTTGTTGCAGGAAGCGCGCGCGCTCGGCTTTGGCTATCGGGTCGGCCATTGGCAGCTTTTGGCCCAGTGGGTCGACGTGGACGCCGTTCACCTGGAACTCATAGTGCAAATGCGGGCCGGTGGACAGGCCGGTGGTGCCGATATAGCCGATAACCTGGCCCTGCTTCACGTTGCTGCCGGTCGAAACGCCTTTGGCGAACCCCTGCATGTGGCCATAGAGGGTACGGTAGGTATTGCCGTGCTGGATGATCACGGTATTGCCGTAGCCACCGCGGCGGCCGGCGAGCAACACTTTGCCATCACCGGCGGCCTTGATCGGCGTACCACGAGGGGCGGCATAGTCGACGCCTTTGTGGGCGCGGATCTTGTTGAGGATCGGGTGCTTGCGGCCCATGGAGAAGCGCGAACTGATGCGGGCAAAGTCCACCGGCGTGCGGATGAAGGCTTTGCGCATGCTGTTGCCATCGGCGGTGTAGTAGCTGGTGTTGCCTTGTTTGTTGGTGTAGCGCACTGCGGTGTAGGTCTTGCCACGGTTGGTAAACCGCGCAGATAGAATCGCACCGGTCCCGACGACTTTGCCGTTGGCGACTTTCTGCTCGTAAATCACGTCAAATTCGTCACCCTGACGGATGTCCTGGGCGAAGTCGATGTCGTAGCCAAACACGCTGGCCATGTCCATGGTCATGCTGTGGGACAAGCCGGCACGCGCAGCCGACTGTGACAGCGAACTGTTGATGACGCCATGCACGTAGGCGGAGCGCGTCACCGGCTTGGTGGTGATGCGGTTGAACGCAAAGCCTTTGGTGCCTTTAGTCAGGGCAATGCTTTCTAGGTCGCTGACAGTGCTATGCAGGCTTTTGAGCTGACCGTCGGCAGCCAATTCGAATTCAAGCTTCTGGCCATGTTTGAGCTGGGTGAATTGTTTGGCTTGTTTATCGCTGGCCAACACCTCATTAACCGTAGCAGCGGGCAGACCAACCTTTTCAAACAGCGTTGAAAGGGTGTCGCCTTTAGCGACGGTCACTTCGCGGTGCAGCGGATTTTTTGGAGTGACTGGCGCAGGCGGCTCCTGAGTCGCCTGCCGGGTGTCTTCCGGGGTGGTTTCTATCTGTGCAAATGGAGATTGTGTCGGTGCGTTTGTGGCTTGTTGTGCGTCGGAAGCGTCTTGATCTTGTGTCAGTTGTTCAACTGGACTTTCCAGGTCAAGGCTCAGGGATGTTCGTTTGGCTTCTACGTCACTGGAAGGGAATACCAGGAGTGCCAGGCTGAGAAGGGCGGCGATACCACTTGCGGCGAGCAGGTGGGTCTTCGGGTAAAGCGGCGGCGCTTTAGACGGTTCTGTGGTCATAGGTAATTTTGACTTTGAAGATGAAATGGAAAAGATGAATGACATGATGAAGATGAAATAACTGTATAAAATATAACCAAATCATCTGTGGCGCAAGCTCGCGAACGCTGGGCTTGCTGAACGGTGTCCGTGCGCGGGACAAAACTTGTAATTAGTCCCTGATCTTGTATGGTTGGTTCCCTTTTGAATCTGAGCCTTGCGGGTCTGTTATGAAGTCGGTTGAAGAGCAGCTAGCGCTGATAAAACGTGGTGCGGAAGAACTGTTGGTCGAGGCCGAGCTGATCGAAAAGCTCAAGCGTGGCCAACCCCTGCGTATTAAGGCTGGCTTCGATCCGACCGCGCCGGATCTGCACCTGGGTCATACCGTGCTTATTAATAAGCTGCGCCAGTTCCAGGAGCTGGGGCATCAAGTCATCTTCCTTATAGGTGACTTCACCGGGATGATCGGTGATCCGAGCGGCAAAAGCGCAACGCGTCCGCCGCTGACCCGTGAGCAGGTTCTCGATAATGCCGAGACCTACAAGACTCAAGTGTTCAAGATTCTTGATCCGGCCAAGACCGAGGTGGCGTTCAACTCCACCTGGATGGATCAGATGGGGCCGGCCGACTTCATTCGCCTGACTTCCCAATACACCGTGGCACGCATGCTTGAGCGTGATGACTTCGATAAGCGTTATTCCACCAATCAGCCGATCGCGATTCACGAGTTCCTCTACCCGCTGGTGCAGGGCTATGACTCGGTGGCATTGCGCGCGGACGTCGAGCTGGGCGGCACTGACCAGAAGTTCAACCTGCTGATGGGGCGCGAGCTGCAGCGTGCGTATGGGCAAGAAGCTCAGTGCATTCTGACCATGCCGTTGCTGGAAGGGTTGGATGGCGTCAAGAAGATGTCCAAGTCCCTGGGTAACTACGTCGGTATCCAGGAAGCGCCGGGTGTGATGTACGGCAAGCTTGTGTCGATTCCTGATGCGCTGATGTGGCGTTATTTCGAGCTGTTGAGCTTCCGCTCGATGGATGAGATCAATGCGTTGCGCGCTGAAGTCGAGGCGGGTGCGAACCCTCGTGACGTGAAGATCAAGTTGGCGGAAGAGATCGTCGCGCGCTTCCATGGTGAAGAGGCTGCGGCCAGTGCTCACCGCGCGGCTGGTAACCGCATGAAGGATGGCGAGCTGCCGGATGATCTGCCAGAGATCGAATTGGCTGCGGCTGAGGCGATGCCGATTGCTGCTGTACTTAATAAGGCGGGCCTGGTTAAGAACTCCGCGGTCGCGCGCGACCTGTTGGGTTCCGGTGGTGTGCGTATAGATGGTGAGGTTGTCGATCGCACCTTTATCTACGAGCTGGGCGCTACCCACGTTTGTCAGGCTGGAAAGAAGGCATTTGCGCGTATTACGCTCAAAGCCGAATAAAACTGAAATGAGGGATTGACGGCGTTTTATATCTGTCTATAATTCGCCCCACTTCCGGCGCAGTCGAAACGGAAAACTCCTTGGTAAACAACGAGTTACGAAGTTTTCGGCAGCAAGTTGCTTCAGTTCATCGAAGCCAAAAGGAAGTTGAAAAAGAGGTGTTGACAGCAGCGTGTAACGCTGTAGAATTCGCCTCCCGCTAACGAGAGATCGTAAGCGCAAGTGGTTGAAGTTGTTGAAGAATTCTTCGAAAGCTTCTGAAAATAATCACTTGACAGCAAATGAGGCTGCTGTAGAATGCGCGCCTCGGTTGAGACGAAAGGTCTTAACCAACCGCTCTTTAACAACTGAATCAAGCAATTCGTGTGGGTGCTTGTGGAGTCAGACTGATAGTCAACAAGATTATCAGCATCACAAGTTACTCCGCGAGAAATCAAAGATGTAACCAACGATTGCTGAGCCAAGTTTAGGGTTTCTTAAAAACCCAAAGATGTTTGAACTGAAGAGTTTGATCATGGCTCAGATTGAACGCTGGCGGCAGGCCTAACACATGCAAGTCGAGCGGTAGAGAGGAGCTTGCTCCTCTTGAGAGCGGCGGACGGGTGAGTAATGCCTAGGAATCTGCCTGGTAGTGGGGGATAACGTTCGGAAACGGACGCTAATACCGCATACGTCCTACGGGAGAAAGCAGGGGACCTTCGGGCCTTGCGCTATCAGATGAGCCTAGGTCGGATTAGCTAGTTGGTGAGGTAATGGCTCACCAAGGCGACGATCCGTAACTGGTCTGAGAGGATGATCAGTCACACTGGAACTGAGACACGGTCCAGACTCCTACGGGAGGCAGCAGTGGGGAATATTGGACAATGGGCGAAAGCCTGATCCAGCCATGCCGCGTGTGTGAAGAAGGTCTTCGGATTGTAAAGCACTTTAAGTTGGGAGGAAGGGCAGTAAATTAATACTTTGCTGTTTTGACGTTACCGACAGAATAAGCACCGGCTAACTCTGTGCCAGCAGCCGCGGTAATACAGAGGGTGCAAGCGTTAATCGGAATTACTGGGCGTAAAGCGCGCGTAGGTGGTTTGTTAAGTTGGATGTGAAATCCCCGGGCTCAACCTGGGAACTGCATTCAAAACTGACTGACTAGAGTATGGTAGAGGGTGGTGGAATTTCCTGTGTAGCGGTGAAATGCGTAGATATAGGAAGGAACACCAGTGGCGAAGGCGACCACCTGGACTAATACTGACACTGAGGTGCGAAAGCGTGGGGAGCAAACAGGATTAGATACCCTGGTAGTCCACGCCGTAAACGATGTCAACTAGCCGTTGGAAGCCTTGAGCTTTTAGTGGCGCAGCTAACGCATTAAGTTGACCGCCTGGGGAGTACGGCCGCAAGGTTAAAACTCAAATGAATTGACGGGGGCCCGCACAAGCGGTGGAGCATGTGGTTTAATTCGAAGCAACGCGAAGAACCTTACCAGGCCTTGACATCCAATGAACTTTCTAGAGATAGATTGGTGCCTTCGGGAACATTGAGACAGGTGCTGCATGGCTGTCGTCAGCTCGTGTCGTGAGATGTTGGGTTAAGTCCCGTAACGAGCGCAACCCTTGTCCTTAGTTACCAGCACGTCATGGTGGGCACTCTAAGGAGACTGCCGGTGACAAACCGGAGGAAGGTGGGGATGACGTCAAGTCATCATGGCCCTTACGGCCTGGGCTACACACGTGCTACAATGGTCGGTACAGAGGGTTGCCAAGCCGCGAGGTGGAGCTAATCCCACAAAACCGATCGTAGTCCGGATCGCAGTCTGCAACTCGACTGCGTGAAGTCGGAATCGCTAGTAATCGCGAATCAGAATGTCGCGGTGAATACGTTCCCGGGCCTTGTACACACCGCCCGTCACACCATGGGAGTGGGTTGCACCAGAAGTAGCTAGTCTAACCTTCGGGAGGACGGTTACCACGGTGTGATTCATGACTGGGGTGAAGTCGTAACAAGGTAGCCGTAGGGGAACCTGCGGCTGGATCACCTCCTTAATCGACGACATCAGCTGCTCCATAAGTTCCCACACGAATTGCTTGATTCATTGAAGAAGACGATAAGAAGCAGCCCGAAATTGGGTCTGTAGCTCAGTTGGTTAGAGCGCACCCCTGATAAGGGTGAGGTCGGCAGTTCGAATCTGCCCAGACCCACCAATTTTGTGTGGGAAACGCCTGTAGAAATACGGGGCCATAGCTCAGCTGGGAGAGCGCCTGCCTTGCACGCAGGAGGTCAACGGTTCGATCCCGTTTGGCTCCACCACTACTGCTTCTACGTTAAGAAAGCTTAGAAATGAGCATTCCATCAGGTTGATGATGAATGTTGATTTCTAGTCTTTGATTAGATCGTTCTTTAAAAATTTGGGTATGTGATAGAAAGATAGACTGAACGTTACTTTCACTGGTAACGGATCAGGCTAAGGTAAAATTTGTGAGTTCTCTTAGTTGAGAAATTCGAATTTTCGGCGAATGTTGTCTTCACAGTATAACCAGATTGCTTGGGGTTATATGGTCAAGTGAAGAAGCGCATACGGTGGATGCCTTGGCAGTCAGAGGCGATGAAAGACGTGGTAGCCTGCGAAAAGCTTCGGGGAGTCGGCAAACAGACTTTGATCCGGAGATGTCTGAATGGGGGAACCCAGCCATCATAAGATGGTTATCTTACGCTGAATACATAGGCGTAAGAGGCGAACCAGGGGAACTGAAACATCTAAGTACCCTGAGGAAAAGAAATCAACCGAGATTCCCTTAGTAGTGGCGAGCGAACGGGGACTAGCCCTTAAGTGGCTTTGAGATTAGCGGAACGCTCTGGAAAGTGCGGCCATAGTGGGTGATAGCCCTGTACGCGAAAATCTCTTAGTCATGAAATCGAGTAGGACGGAGCACGAGAAACTTTGTCTGAATATGGGGGGACCATCCTCCAAGGCTAAATACTACTGACTGACCGATAGTGAACTAGTACCGTGAGGGAAAGGCGAAAAGAACCCCGGAGAGGGGAGTGAAATAGATCCTGAAACCGTATGCGTACAAGCAGTGGGAGCAGACTTTGTTCTGTGACTGCGTACCTTTTGTATAATGGGTCAGCGACTTATTTTCAGTGGCGAGCTTAACCGAATAGGGGAGGCGTAGCGAAAGCGAGTCTTAATAGGGCGTCTAGTCGCTGGGAATAGACCCGAAACCGGGCGATCTATCCATGGGCAGGTTGAAGGTTGGGTAACACTAACTGGAGGACCGAACCGACTACCGTTGAAAAGTTAGCGGATGACCTGTGGATCGGAGTGAAAGGCTAATCAAGCTCGGAGATAGCTGGTTCTCCTCGAAAGCTATTTAGGTAGCGCCTCATGTATCACTGTAGGGGGTAGAGCACTGTTTCGGCTAGGGGGTCATCCCGACTTACCAAACCGATGCAAACTCCGAATACCTACAAGTGCCGAGCATGGGAGACACACGGCGGGTGCTAACGTCCGTCGTGAAAAGGGAAACAACCCAGACCGTCAGCTAAGGTCCCAAAGTTATGGTTAAGTGGGAAACGATGTGGGAAGGCTTAGACAGCTAGGAGGTTGGCTTAGAAGCAGCCACCCTTTAAAGAAAGCGTAATAGCTCACTAGTCGAGTCGGCCTGCGCGGAAGATGTAACGGGGCTCAAACCATACACCGAAGCTACGGGTATCACGTAAGTGATGCGGTAGAGGAGCGTTCTGTAAGCCTGTGAAGGTGAGTTGAGAAGCTTGCTGGAGGTATCAGAAGTGCGAATGCTGACATGAGTAACGACAATGGGTGTGAAAAACACCCACGCCGAAAGACCAAGGTTTCCTGCGCAACGTTAATCGACGCAGGGTTAGTCGGTCCCTAAGGCGAGGCTGAAAAGCGTAGTCGATGGAAAACAGGTTAATATTCCTGTACTTCTGGTTATTGCGATGGAGGGACGGAGAAGGCTAGGCCAGCTTGGCGTTGGTTGTCCAAGTTTAAGGTGGTAGGCTGGAATCTTAGGTAAATCCGGGATTCTAAGGCCGAGAGCTGATGACGAGTTAACTTTTAGTTAACGAAGTGGTTGATGCCATGCTTCCAAGAAAAGCTTCTAAGCTTCAGGTAACCAGGAACCGTACCCCAAACCGACACAGGTGGTTGGGTAGAGAATACCAAGGCGCTTGAGAGAACTCGGGTGAAGGAACTAGGCAAAATGGCACCGTAACTTCGGGAGAAGGTGCGCCGGTGAGGGTGAAGGACTTGCTCCGTAAGCTCATGCCGGTCGAAGATACCAGGCCGCTGCGACTGTTTATTAAAAACACAGCACTCTGCAAACACGAAAGTGGACGTATAGGGTGTGACGCCTGCCCGGTGCCGGAAGGTTAATTGATGGGGTTAGCTAACGCGAAGCTCTTGATCGAAGCCCCGGTAAACGGCGGCCGTAACTATAACGGTCCTAAGGTAGCGAAATTCCTTGTCGGGTAAGTTCCGACCTGCACGAATGGCGTAACGATGGCGGCGCTGTCTCCACCCGAGACTCAGTGAAATTGAAATCGCTGTGAAGATGCAGTGTATCCGCGGCTAGACGGAAAGACCCCGTGAACCTTTACTATAGCTTTGCACTGGACTTTGAATTTGCTTGTGTAGGATAGGTGGGAGGCTTTGAAGCGTGGACGCCAGTCTGCGTGGAGCCAACCTTGAAATACCACCCTGGCAACTTTGAGGTTCTAACTCAGGTCCGTTATCCGGATCGAGGACAGTGTATGGTGGGTAGTTTGACTGGGGCGGTCTCCTCCTAAAGAGTAACGGAGGAGTACGAAGGTGCGCTCAGACCGGTCGGAAATCGGTCGTAGAGTATAAAGGCAAAAGCGCGCTTGACTGCGAGACAGACACGTCGAGCAGGTACGAAAGTAGGTCTTAGTGATCCGGTGGTTCTGTATGGAAGGGCCATCGCTCAACGGATAAAAGGTACTCCGGGGATAACAGGCTGATACCGCCCAAGAGTTCATATCGACGGCGGTGTTTGGCACCTCGATGTCGGCTCATCACATCCTGGGGCTGAAGCCGGTCCCAAGGGTATGGCTGTTCGCCATTTAAAGTGGTACGCGAGCTGGGTTTAGAACGTCGTGAGACAGTTCGGTCCCTATCTGCCGTGGACGTTTGAGATTTGAGAGGGGCTGCTCCTAGTACGAGAGGACCGGAGTGGACGAACCTCTGGTGTTCCGGTTGTCACGCCAGTGGCATTGCCGGGTAGCTATGTTCGGAATAGATAACCGCTGAAAGCATCTAAGCGGGAAACTAGCCTCAAGATGAGATCTCACTGGGACCTTGAGTCCCCTGAAGGGCCGTCGAAGACTACGACGTTGATAGGTTGGGTGTGTAAGCGCTGTGAGGCGTTGAGCTAACCAATACTAATTGCCCGTGAGGCTTGACCATATAACACCCAAGCAATTTGACTACTCGAAAGAGCATCAGATTGCGGTGTGTGAAGACGAGATGAACCGAAAGTTCGACGCTCACAAAACACCGAAAGCTGTCACATACCCAATTTGCTGAAGCGAAGCCATTTGGCTACGACTCAGTACCCGAATTTCTTGACGACCATAGAGCATTGGAACCACCTGATCCCATCCCGAACTCAGTAGTGAAACGATGCATCGCCGATGGTAGTGTGGGGTTTCCCCATGTGAGAGTAGGTCATCGTCAAGATTAAATTCCGAAACCCCTGATTGCTAACGCAATCAGGGGTTTTGTTTTTGGCGCTCGTTTAGGCGTAAATCTCGCTCACGAGTGGCGTTAATCACAACGCGTTCAGGCTGAGATGCCACGTAAGCCTGCTTTGCAGCCGCCTCCAGTGCTAAATCCTGTCCTTTCTATGCAATGACCTTGCGCATGGCTATCATGCGTGCCTCATTGTGAGGCGATGCTTGCATGCTGACGTTGTTAACACTTCTCAAAGATGGTCGATTCCACTCCGGAGAGGCGCTCGGTGCTGCCCTGGGTGTCAGCCGCAGTGCTGTTTGGAAGCAGCTCCAGCATCTGGAGTCTGAATTGAACCTGCCCATTCATAAAATTCGCGGCAGGGGGTACCAGCTAGCATCTCCATTGGTGTTCTTGAGTGCTGAAGAAATTCAAGAGCGCGCTCCTGCTTTGGCGTGGCCTGTTTACATCTCTGACTCCATAGACTCCACCAATGCCGAGGCTTTGCGCCTCGTCGGCACAGGTTGCGCGGCGCCATTTCTGGTGCTTGCGGAGCAGCAAACGGCGGGAAGAGGGAGGCGGGGCCGCAAGTGGGTCAGTCCGTTTGCTCAAAACCTGTATTACAGCCTCGTATTGCGCATTGACGGCGGGCTGAGGCAGTTGGAAGGGCTTAGCCTTGTCGTCGGATTGGCAGTCATGCAGGCCCTGCGTGAGTTGGGTGTCCAGGGCGCCGCCTTGAAATGGCCGAATGACGTCCTGGTTGGGCAGAAAAAAATTGCCGGTATCTTGCTGGAATTGGTTGGAGATCCCGCTGATGTTTGCCATGTTGTGCTCGGTATAGGGATCAACGTAAATATGCAGAAGGCGGCAGAGGTCGATCAGCAGTGGACGTCGGCGCAGTTGGAGACGGGCTCCCCTGTCGACCGAAATCACTTGGTCGCACGCCTTGGACTGCAGTTGCAAAGTCACCTGGAGCGACATAAGGCTTTCGGTTTTGCTGCGCTTCAGGAAGAGTGGGAGCGAAATCATTTGTGGCAGGGTAAGGCCGTATCTCTTATCGCGGGTGTTAACCAGATTGATGGTGTGGTGCTGGGTGTTGATCACCAGGGCGCGCTGCGGCTGAGTGTCGAGGGTGTCGAGAAAATATACAGCGGCGGTGAGTTAAGCCTGAGGTTGCGTGATGATTCTTGAGCTCGACTGTGGGAATAGCTTTATCAAGTGGCGTGTGCTCGATTCGCCTATGGCCAGGGCGTCCGCTGAGGGTGTTGTCGGCTCGGACCTTGAGTTGATCGAGGGCCTGAAGGCAATCCCGGGGTTGTCATTGACGCGCTGCCGCCTGGTAAGTGTTCGGGCCTCCGAAGAGACCGGGCAGTTGGTTGAGGCATTGCAGGGGGCATTTGGGGTTGTTGTGTCTTGTGCTGTCTCAGCGAGGGAGGCGGCGGGTGTACGTAACGGCTACGAAGAGTTTGAGCGTCTTGGGCTGGATCGTTGGTTGGCAATGCTCGGTGGTTTCAAGCTGGCATCAGGTGCCTGCCTGGTACTCGATTTCGGTACCGCAGCCACTGCAGACTTTATTGCTGCCGATGGTGAGCACCTTGGCGGCTTCATTTGCCCGGGAATGCCCCTCATGCGCAGCCAGTTGCGAACGCACACGCGCAAAATCCGCTACGACGATATTGCGGCAGAGCAGGCCCTGGCACGCCTCTCGCCGGGGCGGACGACTGTGGAAGCCGTTGAGCGGGGTTGTACGCTGATGCTCAGAGGGTTTGTTTTGACACAGCTTGAGTTGGCTCGGAGCTATTGGGGGAATGACTTCACGGTTTTTCTGACTGGCGGGGATGCTGACCTGGTCTCCGATGCCGTGCCTCACGCTCGTTTTGTTCCTGATCTGGTTTTTGTTGGTCTGGCGATGGCGTGCCCTTTGTCCTGAGGTATTTATGCGTTGGCTGTTTTTGCTTTTGCTCGTTCTCAATGCCTTCTATTACATCTGGCATCAACAGGAAGCCCCATTGCGTGCTAAAGATGTAACGCCACTGAGTCTCTATAAGGGCTCTCAGCAGGATATTCGCCTATTGAGTGAATCCTCTGACCCCATGGTTCGGCGCGACCGGGCAAAAGCGCCTGACGCACAAAGTACGTGTCTATACATCGGTGGTTTCGCTGATCAGCGCCAGGCCCAGTCGGTAGAGCAGCGCCTCATAAGCCTGGATATAAAGGTCAAAGTGCTTCTCCTCAATACGCCTGATGCCTCCGGCTATTGGCTTCGTGTCGCCCCTGAAAGCAGGAGGTTGGCTGAGGATCTGCCGTTTGAAAACCTTGCTAAGGAATTCAATGAGTTAAAACATAAAATAATGTTGTGCGAAGGCGTTGCAACTGTCGAATAGTTTGCATAGAATGGCGCCCGCTTCGCAGTGAAGACCTTTACGGTCTACAGCGTGAAGCGGAGGTCAACGCAGCTAACCTCATATTTTTAATGAGAAAATGCTTGACAGAAGGCCGGCGTGATGTAGAATGCCGGCTCGCTTAGGAGGGGTTCCCGAGCGGCCAAAGGGATCAGACTGTAAATCTGACGTCTACGACTTCGAAGGTTCGAATCCTTCCCCCTCCACCATTTTTAGCGTGAGCTGCAAGCTCCGCGGGTATAGTTTAGTGGTAGAACCTCAGCCTTCCAAGCTGATGATGCGGGTTCGATTCCCGCTACCCGCTCCAAGTTTGCAGGTTGTGCAATGTGTTTTGCTCTTGTAGCTCAGTTGGTAGAGCACACCCTTGGTAAGGGTGAGGTCAGCGGTTCAAATCCGCTCAAGAGCTCCATATAACAAGGCAGATATGAAAATATCTGCCTTTGTTTTAACAGCTGCCTCGGCTTGTTGGTGTTGCATTTGGCTTTGTTGCCAGGTGATTTCAGGTCTAGTGGGGTTGGTTGTTGTAAAGTCTTTTTCAGGCCTGCATAATGGTCGGCCTGATTTTGTTTTAGGTCAGTAGCTCAATTGGCAGAGCGACGGTCTCCAAAACCGTAGGTTGGGGGTTCGATTCCCTCCTGACCTGCCAGATTCACGTGGTGTGTCTGGCTTTCTTTTCACAGGATCTTCATAGATGACTCCTAAGGCTGAAGCTCAAAGCTCTCGTTTCGATCTCGTCAAGTGGCTCGCTGTGGTCGCGTTGGTGGTCGTAGGCGTTGTTGGCAATCAGTACTACTCTGCTTCGCCGATCCTGTACCGCGTACTCGCTTTGCTCGCTCTTGCTGCTGTAGCTGCCTTTGTAGGCCTGCAGACTGCCAAAGGCAAGTCTTTCGCGGTCCTGGTAAAGGAAGCTCGCACCGAAATTCGTAAAGTCGTTTGGCCGACTCGCCAAGAAACCACGCAGACCACATTGATTGTTGTGGCTGTTGTTCTGGTTATGGCGTTGCTGTTGTGGGGGCTTGATTCCCTGCTCGGCTGGCTTGTTTCCTTGATTGTTGGCTAAGGGTGTCCCGTGGCTAAGCGTTGGTACGTTGTGCATGCTTACTCGGGTTACGAGAAGCATGTTATGCGCTCTTTGCTAGAGCGCGTAAAGCTTGCAGGCATGGAAGATGGCTTCGGCGAAATTCTGGTTCCCACTGAAGAAGTGGTTGAAATGCGGAATGGTCAGAAGCGCAAAAGCGAACGCAAGTTCTTCCCTGGCTACGTGCTGGTTCAGATGGACATGAATGAAGGTACTTGGCACTTGGTCAAGGACACTCCTCGTGTCATGGGTTTCATCGGCGGTACTGCTGATAAGCCTGCTCCGATCACCGACAAAGAGGCGGAAGCAATTCTGCGTCGCGTTGCTGACGGTAGCGACAAGCCTAAGCCGAAGACGTTGTTCGAGCCGGGTGAGGTTGTTCGTGTCACAGATGGTCCGTTTGCTGATTTCAACGGCACCGTCGAAGAAGTTAACTACGAAAAGAGCCGGATCCAAGTGGCAGTGCTCATTTTCGGTCGCTCTACTCCGGTAGAGTTGGAGTTCAGCCAGGTCGAGAAGGTCTAGCTGAGCAAGCATCCCAACCCCGCAGCCTTAGGCTGTGGGGTTTTGTCGTCACTGGGATAAACGCGCAAGTAACCGGGGAGCCTTTCGAGGCGTTTGAACCCGTAATTGGAGTGCCTCATGGCCAAGAAGATTACCGCTTACATCAAGCTGCAAGTGAAGGCCGCTCAGGCCAACCCAAGTCCACCTGTCGGCCCGGCTCTGGGTCAGCACGGCGTGAACATCATGGAATTCTGCAAGGCCTTCAACGCCCGTACTCAGGGTCTTGAGCCAGGTCTGCCGACTCCAGTGATCATCACTGTATACAGCGACCGTAGCTTCACTTTCGAAACCAAGTCGACCCCGGCTTCGGTTTTGCTGAAGAAAGCTGCTGGTCTGACTAGCGGTTCCGCTCGTCCTAACACCGTTAAGGTTGGCACCGTAACTCGTGCTCAGCTGGAAGAAATCGCGAAAACCAAAAACGCGGATCTGACTGCAGCTGATATGGATGCAGCCGTGCGTACCATCGCCGGTTCTGCTCGTAGCATGGGCCTTAACGTGGAGGGTGTGTAATGGCTAAGCTGACCAAGCGCCAAAAGGCTATCGCCGGCAAAATCGAAGCAGGCAAGGCCTACAACTTTGTAGACGCCGCTGCCCTGCTGACCGAGCTGTCGACTGTCAAGTTCAGCGAGTCCGTTGACGTTGCTGTAAACCTGGGTGTTGACCCACGTAAATCCGACCAGGTCGTTCGTAGCGCTACTGTGCTGCCACACGGTACTGGCAAGACTGTACGTGTTGCTGTCTTCACCCAAGGCCCGGCAGCTGAAGCTGCTCTGGCCGCCGGCGCTGATCGCGTTGGCATGGACGACCTGGCTGCCGAAATGAAAGGCGGCGACCTGAACTACGACGTAGTTATTGCTTCCCCGGATGCAATGCGCGTTGTAGGTCAGTTGGGTCAGATCCTCGGTCCACGTGGTCTGATGCCTAACCCTAAAGTCGGCACCGTAACCCCAGACGTAGCTACCGCGGTTAAAAACGCCAAGGCTGGTCAGGTTCGTTATCGCACTGACAAAAACGGCATCATTCACACCTCCGTTGGCAAAGTCGGCTTCGATGCCGTCAAGCTGAAGGAAAACGTTGAAGCCCTGATCGCTGATCTGAAGCGTATCAAGCCAGCTTCCTCGAAAGGTATCTACGTCAAGCGCGTTACCCTGAGCACCACTATGGGCCCAGGTCTGGTCATCGACCAAGGCTCGCTGGACGTATAAGAAATACGTTGGTGCGAGAGATCGCGCCAATTGAAAAAATTGGGGTCCCTGCCTGGCGGGGGCTATCCAAGACCGTAGGCGGCGCAAGCCTTAAACCTCAAGCCTACGCAGATGGTGCTCCCGGTTCCTTACCGAATCAGACACCAAAACGACATCCGGCTTCGGCCAGATGAAACGGTAACAAGCAGGAGTTAAACCCGTGGCAATTAATCTCGAAGACAAGAAGGCCATCGTCGCTGAAGTCAACGAGGCTGCCAAAGCTGCTCTGTCCGCTGTCGTGGCTGATGCCCGTGGTGTGACAGTAGGCGCTATGACCGGACTCCGTAAAGAGGCTCGTGAAGCTGGCGTATACGTACGTGTTGTACGTAACACCCTGCTCAAGCGCGCTGTTGCTGACACTGAATACAGTGTTCTCAACGACGTGTTCACCGGCCCGACTCTGATCGCGTTCTCCAAAGATCACCCGGGTGCTGCTGCCCGTTTGTTCAAGGAATTCGCCAAGAGTCAGGATAAGTTCGAGATCAAGGCAGCTGCGTTCGAGGGCAAGTTCCTCGCAGCTAACCAAATCGACGTACTGGCAACACTGCCGACCCGTAACGAAGCTATTTCTCAGCTGATGAGCGTGATTCAAGGCGCTACCAGCAAGTTGGCTCGTACTCTGGCCGCAGTTCGCGAGCAAAAAGAAGCTGCCGCAGCCTAAGGCTGAGCACCTCCTTTCGCGTATTTTTGTTTATTTCGATGGCCGCGTAGGCCGTCCCCCAATTCAGGAAATACAGTAATGTCTATCTCCCAAGAAGATATCCTCAACGCCGTAGCTGAAATGTCGGTTCTGCAGGTTGTTGAGCTGATCAAAGCTTTCGAAGAAAAATTCGGCGTTTCCGCTGCCGCTGCTTCCGCTGGCCCAGCTGTTGCTGCTGTTGCTGCTGAAGAGCAAACCGAATTCAACGTCATGCTGCTGGAAGCTGGCGAGAAGAAAGTAAACGTGATCAAGGCAGTTCGTGAACTGACCGGTCTGGGCCTGAAAGAAGCCAAGGCTGTAGTTGACGGCGCTCCTGCCCAGGTTCTGGAAGCAGTGTCGAAAGACGCCGCTGACAAAGCTAAAGCAGTGCTGGAAGAAGCAGGCGCTAAAGTCGAGCTGAAGTAAGCATCGACCTTGCGTCTCCAGCCCAAGCGTTAAGCTGAAGGCTGATGGCTGGTGGCTCTTGCCACCGGCCTTTTTCCGTTCTTGGCTGTCGACTCGGTCGCCGCCAATTACGCGCTGTAACCACCCGATGCGGTGGTGCAAACCATGGGGTTTGCAAGATTTTCTGGCTGCTCCCGTCGGAGGGGCCAAACAAGCAGGTGACCAAGCTGGGGAACGCTGATGGCTTACTCATATACTGAGAAAAAACGTATCCGCAAGGACTTTAGCAAGTTGCCGGACGTCATGGATGTCCCGTACCTTCTGGCTATCCAGCTGGATTCGTATCGTGAATTCTTGCAGGCGGGAGCGACCAAAGATCAGTTCCGCGACGTGGGCCTGCATGCGGCCTTCAAATCCGTTTTCCCGATCATCAGCTACTCCGGCAATGCTGCGCTGGAGTACGTGGGTTATCGCCTGGGCGAACCGGCATTTGATGTCAAAGAATGCGTGTTGCGCGGTGTTACGTACGCCGTACCTTTGCGGGTAAAAGTCCGCCTGATCATTTTCGACAAAGAATCGTCGAACAAAGCGATCAAGGACATCAAAGAGCAAGAAGTCTACATGGGCGAAATCCCACTGATGACTGAAAACGGTACCTTCGTAATCAACGGTACCGAGCGTGTTATTGTTTCCCAGCTGCACCGTTCCCCGGGCGTGTTCTTCGACCACGACCGCGGCAAGACGCACAGCTCCGGTAAACTCCTGTACTCCGCGCGGATCATTCCGTACCGCGGTTCGTGGTTGGACTTCGAGTTCGACCCGAAAGACTGCGTGTTCGTGCGTATCGACCGTCGTCGCAAGCTGCCGGCCTCGGTACTGCTGCGCGCGCTCGGTTACACCACTGAGCAGGTGCTGGACGCTTTCTACACCACCAACGTATTCAGCCTGAAGGATGAAACCCTCAGCCTGGAGCTGATTGCTTCGCGTCTGCGTGGTGAAATTGCCGTTCTGGACATTCAGGACGAAAACGGCAAAGTGATCGTTGAAGCGGGTCGTCGTATTACTGCGCGCCACATCAACCAGATCGAAAAAGCCGGCATCAAGTCGCTGGAAGTGCCTCTGGACTACGTCCTGGGTCGCACCACCGCCAAGGTTATCGTTCACCCGGCTACAGGCGAAATCCTGGCTGAGTGCAACACCGAGCTGAACACCGAAATCCTGGCAAAAATCGCCAAGGCCCAGGTTGTTCGCATCGAGACCCTGTACACCAACGACATCGACTGCGGTCCGTTCATCTCCGACACACTGAAGATCGACTCCACCAGCAACCAATTGGAAGCGCTGGTCGAGATCTATCGCATGATGCGTCCTGGTGAGCCACCGACCAAAGACGCTGCCGAGACCCTGTTCAACAACCTGTTCTTCAGCCCTGAGCGTTATGACCTGTCTGCGGTCGGCCGGATGAAGTTCAACCGTCGTATCGGTCGTACCGAGATCGAAGGTTCGGGCGTGCTGTGCAAGGAAGATATCGTCGCGGTACTGAAGACTCTGGTCGACATCCGTAACGGTAAAGGCATCGTCGATGACATCGACCACCTGGGTAACCGTCGTGTTCGCTGCGTAGGCGAAATGGCCGAAAACCAGTTCCGCGTTGGCCTTGTGCGTGTTGAGCGTGCGGTCAAAGAGCGTCTGTCGATGGCTGAAAGCGAAGGCCTGATGCCGCAAGACCTGATCAACGCCAAGCCAGTGGCTGCGGCAGTGAAAGAGTTCTTCGGTTCCAGCCAGCTTTCCCAGTTCATGGACCAGAACAACCCGCTCTCCGAGATCACCCACAAGCGCCGTGTTTCTGCACTGGGCCCGGGCGGTCTGACCCGTGAGCGTGCTGGCTTTGAAGTTCGTGACGTACACCCGACGCACTACGGTCGTGTTTGCCCGATCGAAACGCCGGAAGGTCCGAACATCGGTCTGATCAACTCCCTGGCCGCTTATGCGCGCACCAACCAGTACGGCTTCCTCGAGAGCCCGTACCGCGTGGTGAAAGACGCTCTGGTCACCGACGAGATCGTATTCCTGTCCGCCATCGAAGAAGCTGATCACGTGATCGCTCAGGCTTCGGCCACGATGAACGACAAGAAAGTCCTGATCGACGAGCTGGTAGCTGTTCGTCACTTGAACGAGTTCACCGTCAAGGCGCCGGAAGACGTCACCTTGATGGACGTTTCGCCGAAGCAGGTAGTTTCGGTTGCAGCGTCGCTGATCCCGTTCCTGGAACACGATGACGCCAACCGTGCGTTGATGGGTTCCAACATGCAGCGTCAAGCTGTACCAACCCTGCGCGCTGACAAGCCGCTGGTAGGTACCGGCATGGAGCGTAACGTAGCCCGTGACTCCGGCGTTTGCGTCGTAGCCCGTCGTGGCGGCGTGATCGACTCCGTTGATGCCAGCCGTATCGTGGTTCGTGTTGCCGATGATGAAGTTGAAACTGGCGAAGCCGGTGTCGACATCTACAACCTGACCAAATACACCCGCTCGAACCAGAACACCTGCATCAACCAGCGTCCGCTGGTGAGCAAGGGTGACCGCGTTCAGCGTAGCGACATCATGGCCGACGGCCCGTCCACCGACATGGGTGAACTGGCTCTGGGTCAGAACATGCGCATCGCGTTCATGGCATGGAACGGCTTCAACTTCGAAGACTCCATCTGCCTGTCCGAGCGTGTTGTTCAAGAAGACCGTTTCACCACGATCCACATTCAGGAACTGACCTGTGTGGCACGTGATACCAAGCTTGGGCCAGAGGAAATCACTGCAGACATCCCGAACGTGGGTGAGGCTGCACTGAACAAGCTGGACGAAGCCGGTATCGTTTACGTAGGTGCTGAAGTTGGCGCAGGCGACATCCTGGTAGGTAAGGTCACTCCGAAAGGCGAGACCCAACTGACTCCGGAAGAGAAGCTGCTGCGTGCCATCTTCGGTGAAAAAGCCAGCGACGTTAAAGACACCTCCCTGCGTGTACCTACCGGTACCAAGGGTACTGTTATCGACGTACAGGTCTTCACCCGTGACGGCGTTGAGCGTGATGCTCGTGCACTGTCCATCGAGAAGACTCAACTCGACGAGATCCGCAAGGACCTGAACGAAGAGTTCCGTATCGTTGAAGGCGCGACCTTCGAACGTCTGCGTTCCGCTCTGGTAGGCCACAAGGCTGAAGGCGGCGCAGGTCTGAAGAAAGGTCAAGACATCACCGACGAAGTACTCGACGGTCTTGAGCACGGCCAGTGGTTCAAACTGCGCATGGCTGAAGATGCTCTGAACGAGCAGCTCGAGAAGGCCCAGGCCTACATCGTTGATCGCCGCCGTCTGCTGGACGACAAGTTCGAAGACAAGAAGCGCAAACTGCAGCAGGGCGATGACCTGGCTCCAGGCGTGCTGAAAATCGTCAAGGTTTACCTGGCAATCCGTCGCCGCATCCAGCCGGGCGACAAGATGGCCGGTCGTCACGGTAACAAAGGTGTGGTCTCCGTGATCATGCCGGTTGAAGACATGCCGCACGATGCCAATGGCACCCCGGTCGACGTCGTCCTCAACCCGTTGGGCGTACCTTCGCGTATGAACGTTGGTCAGATCCTCGAAACCCACCTGGGCCTCGCGGCCAAAGGTCTGGGCGAGAAGATCAACCGTATGATCGAAGAGCAGCGCAAGGTTGCTGACCTGCGTAAGTTCCTGCACGAGATCTACAACGAGATCGGCGGTCGCAACGAAGAGCTGGACACCTTCTCCGACCAGGAAATCCTGGACCTGGCGAAGAACCTGCGCGGCGGCGTTCCAATGGCTACCCCGGTGTTCGACGGTGCCAAGGAAAGCGAAATCAAGGCCATGCTGAAACTGGCAGACCTGCCGGAAAGCGGCCAGATGCAGCTGTTCGACGGCCGTACCGGCAACAAGTTTGAGCGCCCGGTTACTGTTGGCTACATGTACATGCTGAAGCTGAACCACTTGGTAGACGACAAGATGCACGCTCGTTCTACCGGTTCGTACAGCCTGGTTACCCAGCAGCCGCTGGGTGGTAAGGCTCAGTTCGGTGGTCAGCGTTTCGGGGAGATGGAGGTCTGGGCACTGGAAGCATACGGTGCTGCATACACTCTGCAAGAAATGCTCACAGTGAAGTCGGACGATGTGAACGGTCGGACCAAGATGTACAAAAACATCGTGGACGGCGATCACCGTATGGAGCCGGGCATGCCCGAGTCCTTCAACGTGTTGATCAAAGAAATTCGTTCCCTCGGCATCGATATCGATCTGGAAACCGAATAACACGTGACGCGAATCGAGAGCGGGGTTGTTTAGCCCGCTCTCTGCTCCGCCAGGAGGAAAGGCCTTGAAAGACCTACTGAATTTGCTGAAAAACCAGGGTCAAGTCGAAGAGTTCGACGCCATCCGTATTGGGTTGGCATCGCCTGAGATGATCCGTTCGTGGTCGTTCGGTGAAGTTAAAAAGCCGGAAACCATCAACTACCGTACGTTCAAACCTGAGCGTGACGGCCTGTTCTGCGCCAAGATCTTTGGCCCGGTAAAGGATTACGAGTGCCTGTGCGGTAAGTACAAGCGCTTGAAGCACCGTGGTGTGATCTGCGAGAAGTGCGGCGTTGAAGTTGCACTGGCCAAGGTTCGTCGTGAGCGCATGGCGCACATCGAACTGGCTTCGCCGGTTGCCCACATCTGGTTCCTGAAATCGCTGCCGTCCCGTATCGGCTTGCTGATGGACATGACCCTGCGTGATATCGAACGCGTTCTCTACTTCGAGAGCTATGTCGTTATCGATCCAGGCATGACCACCCTTGAAAAAGGTCAGCTGCTGAACGACGAGCAGTACTTCGAAGCGCTGGAAGAATTCGGCGACGACTTTGATGCCCGTATGGGTGCCGAGGCTGTCCGCGAGCTGCTGCACGCTATCGACCTGGAGCACGAGATTGGCCGTCTGCGCGAAGAAATTCCGCAAACCAACTCCGAAACCAAGATCAAGAAACTGTCCAAGCGTCTGAAGTTGATGGAAGCCTTCCAGGGTTCCGGCAACTTGCCAGAGTGGATGGTGCTGACCGTTCTGCCGGTTCTGCCGCCAGACCTGCGTCCGCTGGTACCGTTGGACGGTGGTCGTTTCGCGACGTCCGACCTCAACGACCTGTACCGCCGCGTGATCAACCGTAACAACCGCTTGAAGCGCCTGCTCGATCTGTCCGCTCCGGACATCATCGTGCGCAACGAAAAGCGTATGTTGCAAGAAGCTGTCGATGCCTTGCTCGACAACGGCCGTCGTGGCCGCGCTATCACCGGTTCCAACAAGCGTCCTCTGAAATCCTTGGCTGACATGATCAAGGGTAAGCAAGGTCGTTTCCGTCAGAACTTGCTCGGCAAGCGTGTTGACTACTCCGGTCGTTCGGTAATTACCGTAGGCCCGACCCTGCGTCTGCACCAGTGCGGTCTGCCCAAGAAGATGGCACTTGAGCTGTTCAAGCCATTCATCTTCGGCAAGCTGGAAATGCGCGGTCTCGCGACCACCATCAAAGCGGCCAAGAAAATGGTCGAGCGCGAACTGCCAGAGGTTTGGGACGTTCTCGCTGAAGTGATTCGCGAACACCCGGTTCTCCTCAACCGTGCACCGACCCTTCACCGTCTGGGTATCCAGGCGTTTGAACCAGTACTGATCGAAGGTAAGGCTATCCAGCTGCACCCTCTGGTCTGTGCTGCGTACAACGCCGACTTCGACGGCGACCAAATGGCCGTGCACGTACCGCTGACACTGGAAGCCCAGTTGGAAGCGCGCGCGTTGATGATGTCGACCAACAACATTCTGTCGCCAGCCAACGGTGAGCCAATCATCGTTCCGTCGCAGGACGTTGTATTGGGTCTGTACTACATGACTCGTGAAGCGATCAACGCCAAAGGTGAGGGTCGTGTGTTCGCTGACCTGCAAGAAGTTGACCGTGTGTTCCGTGCCGGCGAAGCCGCACTGCACGCCAAGGTCAAAGTGCGGATCAACGAAACCGTCAACGACCGTGATGGCGGCAGCGTGAGCGGCACCCGTATTGTCGACACCACTGTCGGCCGTGCCTTGCTGTATCAAGTTGTGCCAAAAGGCCTGTCGTACGACGTCGTCAACTTGCCGATGAAGAAAAAGGCGATCTCCAAGCTGATCAACCAGTGCTACCGCGTGGTTGGTTTGAAAGAGACCGTGATCTTCGCTGACCAGCTGATGTACACCGGCTTTGCTTATTCGACCATTTCCGGCGTTTCCATCGGTGTTAACGACTTCGTTATCCCGGATGAAAAAGCTCAGATCATCAATGCTGCAACTGATGAAGTGAAAGAAATCGAAAGCCAGTACGCCTCCGGCCTGGTAACCCAGGGCGAGAAGTACAACAAAGTGATCGACCTTTGGTCCAAGGCCAACGACGAAGTGTCGAAGGCGATGATGGCTAACCTCTCGAAAGAGAAGGTTATCGACCGTCATGGCGTAGAAGTCGATCAAGAGTCGTTCAACTCGATGTACATGATGGCCGACTCGGGCGCACGGGGTTCTGCTGCGCAGATCCGTCAGCTCGCCGGTATGCGTGGCCTGATGGCCAAGCCGGACGGCTCCATCATCGAAACGCCGATTACTGCGAACTTCCGTGAAGGTTTGAGCGTACTTCAGTACTTCATCTCCACTCACGGTGCTCGTAAGGGTCTTGCGGATACCGCGTTGAAAACGGCTAACTCCGGTTACCTGACTCGTCGTCTGGTAGACGTTGCGCAAGACTTGGTTGTGACTGAAGTTGACTGCGGCACCGAACACGGTCTGCTGATGACTCCGCACATCGAAGGCGGCGACGTTGTAGAACCGTTGGGTGAGCGCGTACTGGGTCGAGTAATTGCCCGTGACGTATTCAAGCCAGGTACCGAGGAAGTTATCGTTCCTGCTGGCACCCTGGTGGATGAAAAGTGGGTCGAGTTCATCGAACTCAACAGCATCGACGAAGTGATTGTTCGCTCGCCGATCAGCTGCGAAACCCGCTACGGCATTTGCGCCAAGTGCTACGGCCGTGACTTGGCTCGTGGTCACCAGGTGAACATCGGTGAAGCGGTTGGCGTAATTGCTGCCCAGTCCATCGGTGAGCCGGGTACCCAGCTGACCATGCGTACGTTCCACATCGGTGGTGCGGCAAGCCGGACCTCCGCAGCTGACAGCGTTCAGGTGAAGAACGGCGGTACTGTCCGTCTGCACAACCTGAAACACGTTGAGCGAGTGGATGGTTGCCTGGTTGCTGTGTCCCGTTCCGGTGAGCTGGCAATCGCTGATGACTACGGTCGTGAGCGTGAGCGTTATAAGCTGCCGTACGGTGCTGTGATTTCGGTTAAAGAAGGTGACAAGGTCGACGCTGGCGCAATCGTGGCCAAGTGGGATCCGCACACTCACCCAATCGTTACCGAAATGAAAGGTACCGTGACCTACGTGGGCATGGAAGAAGGCATCACGATCAAGCGTCAGACTGACGAATTGACCGGTATGACCAACATTGAAGTACTCGACGCGAAAGATCGTCCAGCTGCCGGTAAGGACATCCGTCCTGCCGTTAAGATGGTTGACGACAACGGCAAGGACTTGTTGCTGCCAGGCACTGACGTAATCGCTCAGTACTTCCTGCCAGCCAACGCCCTGGTCGGTGTAGCGGATGGTGCGAAGATCGCGATCGGTGATGTTATCGCGCGTATCCCGCAAGAAACTTCGAAGACTCGCGACATCACCGGTGGTCTGCCGCGTGTTGCCGACTTGTTCGAAGCTCGTCGTCCGAAAGAAGCGTCGATTCTGGCTGAAGTCAGCGGCACCATCGCGTTCGGTAAAGAGACCAAAGGCAAGCGCCGTCTGGTCATTACCCCGAACGATGGTACTGATCCGTACGAAGAGCTGATTCCGAAGTGGCGTCACCTGAACGTCTTCGAAGGCGAACAGGTAAACCGCGGCGAAGTTATCTCCGACGGCCCGAGCGATCCACACGACATCCTGCGTCTGCTGGGTGTGAGTGCGCTGGCCAAGTACATCGTTAACGAGATCCAGGACGTTTACCGTCTGCAAGGCGTGAAGATCAACGATAAGCACATCGAGACCATCCTGCGTCAGATGCTGCGTAAAGTTGAAATCGCTGAATCCGGCGATTCCAGTTTCATCAAGGGCGACCAGATGGAACTGACTCACGTACTGGTAGAAAACGAACGTCTGGGCGCGGAAGACAAATTTGTCTCCAAGTTCACTCGTGTGTTGCTGGGTATCACCAAGGCGTCGTTGTCCACTGAGTCGTTCATCTCGGCGGCCTCCTTCCAGGAGACCACTCGCGTACTGACCGAAGCAGCGGTAACCGGCAAGCGCGATTACCTGCGCGGCCTGAAGGAAAACGTAGTCGTGGGTCGTTTGATCCCGGCAGGTACCGGTTTGGCTTACCACAGCGAGCGCAAGCGCCGCCGTGATGCTGACAAGCCGCTGCGCGTAAGCGCCAGTGAAGTGGAAGCTGCACTGACCGAAGCGCTGAACTCAAGCGGTAACTGAGTTCTGCGATAAATAAGTCTGGGCCCTGGCAGCCCCCATTCGTCGGATCGAGGCATTTTTGTCCCGGTTCGATGAGAGGGGAGGTCGGGGCCTTGCCTTGACTGGGGGCAAGATCCTCTTTAGACTCTTGTACCCCTAAATTTGGCGGGAATTCGTTCCTGCCATTTTGCTTTTCTTGCAAGACAATAGCGTCGCAAGACAACAGTGGAGCTAGTAGATGGCAACTATCAACCAGCTGGTACGTCAGCCGCGTAAGCGTATCGTCGAGAAATCCGACGTACCTGCGCTGCAGAACTGCCCGCAACGTCGTGGCGTATGCACTCGTGTGTATACCACCACGCCGAAAAAACCTAACTCGGCACTGCGTAAAGTATGCCGTGTGCGTCTGACCAACGGTTTCGAGGTTTCCTCGTACATCGGCGGTGAAGGCCACAACCTGCAAGAGCACAGCGTGGTACTGATCCGCGGCGGTCGTGTAAAAGACTTGCCAGGTGTTCGTTACCACACCGTACGCGGCTCCTTGGATACTTCCGGCGTTAAAGGTCGTAACCAGGGTCGTTCGAAGTACGGTACCAAGAAGCCTAAGTAGTAGCGGCTTTTTGTAAAACTGAATCATCTTATTTTCTGAGTCGATAAGAGTAAGGTCGGAGGCGTCCCGAAAGGGCACCGATTCCGAGCGAACCTGAAGACCGTTTGAGGGCTTATCCATGCCAAGAAGACGCGTAGCAGCCAAGCGCGAAGTGCTTGACGATCCAAAATACGGAAGCCAAATTCTGGCCAAGTTCATGAACCACGTGATGGAAAGCGGCAAGAAAGCCGTTGCCGAGCGTATCGTTTATGGCGCGCTGGAAAAGGTTAAAGAACGCAAGAACAGCGACCCCCTGGAAATCTTCGAGAAAGCTCTCGACGCCATCGCTCCGCTGGTCGAAGTGAAGTCGCGCCGTGTAGGCGGTGCTACTTACCAGGTTCCGGTCGAAGTTCGTCCGTCCCGTCGTAACGCTCTGGCAATGCGCTGGTTGGTAGACTTCGCCCGTAAGCGCGGCGAGAAGTCTATGGCTCTGCGTTTGGCCGGCGAGCTGTTGGACGCCGCTGAAGGTAAAGGTGCTGCTGTTAAGAAGCGTGAAGACGTGCACCGTATGGCTGAAGCTAACAAAGCTTTCTCGCACTACCGCTTCTAATCTTAGCTTCACTAATTTTGCGAGGGCTTTATGGCTCGTACTACTCCGATTAGCCGCTACCGTAACATCGGTATCGTTGCTCACGTGGATGCTGGTAAAACCACCACCACCGAGCGCGTACTGTTTTACACCGGCAAAAGTCACAAAATGGGCGAGGTGCATGACGGCGCCGCGACCACAGACTGGATGGTTCAGGAGCAGGAGCGTGGTATTACCATTACTTCTGCTGCTATTACCGCCTTCTGGAAGGGTTCCGAGAAGCAGTACAAAGACGAGCATCGCTTCAACGTAATCGATACACCAGGCCACGTAGACTTCACCATTGAAGTTGAGCGTTCCCTGCGCGTACTCGACGGCGCTGTCGTTGTGTTCTGCGGTACCTCGGGTGTTGAGCCTCAGTCGGAAACCGTATGGCGTCAAGCCAACAAGTACGGCGTTCCACGTCTTGTTTACGTAAACAAGATGGACCGTGCTGGTGCCAACTTCCTGCGCGTGATCGGTCAGATCAAACAGCGCCTGGGTCACACTCCGGTGCCAATTCAATTGGCAATCGGCTCCGAAGACAACTTCCAGGGTCAGATCGATCTGATCAACATGGAAGCTGTTTACTGGAATGACTCCGACAAAGGTATGGTTCCTGTTCGTAAGCCTATCCCTGCAGAACTGCAGGAACTGGCTGACGAGTGGCGCAACAACATGGTTGAGGCTGCGGCCGAAGCCAGCGAAGAGCTGATGAACAAGTACCTCGAGGGTGAAGAACTCACCAACGTGGAAATCAAGGCCGCTCTGCGTCAGCGTACTATCGCTGGTGAGATCGTCTTGGCTGTTTGCGGTTCCTCGTTCAAGAACAAGGGCGTTCCCCTGGTTCTCGATGCTGTGATCGACTACCTGCCTGCTCCAACCGATATTCCTGCTATCAAGGGTACCAACCCTGATAACGAGGAAGAAGAAATGGAGCGTCATGCAGACGACAGCGAGCCGTTCTCGGCCCTGGCGTTCAAGATCGCTACCGACCCATTCGTGGGTACTTTGACCTTCGTCCGTGTTTACTCGGGCGTGTTGGCATCCGGCGACGGCGTGATCAACTCGGTTAAAGGTAAGAAAGAGCGCGTGGGTCGTATGGTGCAAATGCACGCAAACGCCCGTGAAGAGATCAAGGAAGTACGCGCTGGTGACATCGCGGCCCTGATCGGCATGAAGGACGTCACCACTGGTGAGACTTTGTGCGACGCTGCCAAGCCAATCATCCTGGTTCGCATGGACTTCCCGGAGCCGGTTATTTCGGTTGCCGTAGAGCCTAAGACCAAGGATGACCAGGAAAAAATGGGTATCGCTTTGGGCAAACTTGCTCAGGAAGATCCATCTTTCCGCGTCAAGACTGATGAAGAGACTGGTCAAACGATCATCTCCGGCATGGGCGAGCTGCACCTGGACATCCTGGTTGATCGGATGCGCCGTGAGTTCAACGTCGAAGCCAACATCGGTAAGCCTCAGGTTTCCTATCGTGAGCGCATCACGAAGAACTGTGAAATCGAAGGCAAGTTCGTTCGTCAGTCCGGCGGTCGTGGTCAGTTCGGTCACTGCTGGATCCGTTTTGCTCCTGCTGACGAAGGTCAGGAAGGTCTGCAATTCGTGAACGAAGTAGTGGGTGGTGTTGTTCCTAAGGAATACATCCCTGCTATCCAGAAGGGTATCGAAGAGCAGATGAAGAACGGTGTTGTTGCCGGCTATCCGCTGATCGGCCTGAAAGCAACCGTTTTTGACGGTTCTTACCACGACGTCGACTCCAACGAGATGGCGTTTAAGGTGGCTGCTTCCATGGCAACCAAGCAACTGGCCCAGAAGGGCGGTGGTGAGTTGCTTGAGCCAATCATGGCGGTAGAAGTTGTTACACCTGAAGACTATATGGGTGATGTCATGGGCGACCTTAACCGTCGTCGCGGCATGATCTTGGGTATGGAAGACACGGTTTCCGGCAAAGTGATTCGCGCCGAGGTTCCGTTGGGTGAGATGTTCGGTTATGCGACCGACGTTCGCTCCATGTCCCAGGGTCGCGCAAGCTACTCTATGGAATTCAAAAAATACAACACAGCTCCGGCGCACATCGCTGAAACTGTATCCAAAAAACAAGGCTGATTCAGTCCTTTAGGCAAGGAGTTAATTGTCGTGGCTAAAGAAAAATTTGATCGTTCCCTACCGCACGTCAACGTTGGCACCATCGGTCACGTTGACCACGGTAAAACCACTCTGACTGCTGCTCTGACTCGCGTTTGCTCCGAAGTATTCGGTTCCGCAATCGTTGATTTCGATAAAATCGACAGCGCGCCAGAAGAAAAAGCTCGTGGTATCACCATCAACACCGCGCACGTTGAATACAACTCGCTGATCCGTCACTACGCTCACGTTGACTGCCCAGGTCACGCTGACTATGTGAAGAACATGATCACCGGTGCTGCCCAGATGGACGGCGCGATCCTGGTTTGCTCGGCCGCTGATGGTCCGATGCCACAAACCCGTGAGCACATCCTGCTGTCCCGTCAGGTAGGCGTTCCGTACATCGTGGTTTACCTGAACAAGGCCGACCTGGTAGACGACGCTGAGCTGCTGGAACTGGTTGAGATGGAAGTGCGCGATCTGCTGAGCACTTACGACTTCCCAGGCGACGACACTCCGATCATCATCGGTTCTGCTCGTATGGCTCTGGAAGGCAAAGACGACAACGAAATGGGCACCACGTCCGTTCGTAAACTGGTTGAGACTCTGGACAGCTACATCCCAGATCCAGTTCGTGTTATCGACAAGCCGTTCCTGATGCCAATCGAAGACGTATTCTCGATCTCCGGTCGCGGTACTGTTGTAACTGGTCGTATCGAGCGCGGTATCGTCAAGGTTCAAGATCCACTGGAAATCGTTGGTCTGCGTGACACTACCGTCACCACCTGCACCGGTGTTGAAATGTTCCGTAAACTGCTCGACGAAGGTCGTGCTGGCGAGAACTGCGGCGTTCTGCTGCGTGGTACCAAGCGTGACGACGTTGAGCGTGGCCAGGTTCTGGTTAAGCCAGGTTCGGTTAAGCCGCACACCAAGTTCGAAGCTGAAGTGTACGTGCTGAGCAAAGAAGAAGGCGGCCGTCACACTCCGTTCTTCAAAGGCTACCGTCCACAGTTCTACTTCCGTACTACCGACGTAACCGGTAACTGCGAACTGCCGGAAGGCGTAGAAATGGTAATGCCAGGCGACAACATCAAAATGGTTGTCACCCTGATCAAAACCATCGCTATGGAAGACGGTCTGCGTTTCGCAATCCGTGAAGGCGGCCGTACCGTTGGTGCTGGCGTTGTAGCTAAAATCATCGAGTAATTATCTCTTCTGAGATAGCTCTGATGTTTTGAAAAGGCCCCCGCTCAGCGGGGGCCTTTTTTATTGGGTTGACACCTATCAGGGCCGTCTATAGAATTGCGCCTCCTTTTAACGGGCGTATTGCGCTCGCTGGGAATAGCAGCCGGAGTCTGAAATCCAATGCAAAATCAGCAAATCCGTATCAGGTTGAAGGCTTTTGACCATCGCCTGATCGACCAATCCACCCAGGAAATCGTGGAAACCGCGAAACGTACTGGTGCTCAAGTGCGTGGTCCAATTCCACTGCCTACCCGTAAAGAGCGGTTCACCGTTCTGGTCTCCCCGCACGTCAACAAAGACGCGCGTGACCAGTACGAGATCCGTACTCATAAGCGCGTACTGGACATCGTCCAGCCAACGGATAAAACCGTTGATGCACTTATGAAGCTTGATCTGGCGGCCGGTGTGGAAGTACAGATCAGCCTCGGCTAAGACTTGGGTCTTAGTCGTGTAACGCTCTGAAATGGGCGGCCATAGCGGGTGAAAGCCCCGTACACTCATGAGGTTTACAACATGACTATTGGTGTAGTCGGTCGTAAATGCGGTATGACCCGTATTTTCACCGAAGAAGGTGTCTCCATTCCGGTCACGGTCATTGAGATCGAGCCGAATCGCGTCACCCAGTTCAAAACTGAAGAAACCGATGGCTATCGTGCAGTGCAAGTCACTGTCGGCGAGCGTCGTGCTTCGCGCGTGACTGCTGCTCAAGCAGGTCACTTCGCTAAAGCAAACGTTGCAGCTGGTCGCACTGTTATGGAGTTCCGTCTCGAAGACGGCGACTACCAGGCTGGCGATCTGATCAACGCTGAAATCTTCGCCGCTGGTCAACTGGTTGATGTAACCGGTCAGTCCAAGGGTAAAGGCTTCCAGGGTACGATCAAGCGTTGGAATTTCCGTGGCCAAGACAACACTCACGGTAACTCCGTTTCCCACCGCGTCCCGGGCTCTATTGGCCAGTGCCAGACTCCTGGTCGTGTATTCAAGGGCAAAAAAATGTCCGGTCATATGGGCGCTGAGCGCGTGACCGTGCAGTCCCTCGAAGTAGTGCGCGTCGACGCTGAACGCAATCTGTTGTTGGTCAAGGGTGCTGTTCCTGGCGCTACTGGCGGCAACCTGGTTGTACGTCCAGCGGCCAAGGCTCGCGGTTAAGGGGAAGCTGACATGCAATTAAATGTAAATGACGCTCAAGCGATCGAAGTTTCCGAACTGACATTTGGCGGCGAATTCAACGAGACGCTGGTTCACCAAGCAGTCGTGGCCTACATGGCCGGCGGCCGTCAAGGTAGCAAGCAGCAAAAGACCCGTTCCGACGTACGTGGTGGCGGTAAGCGCCCTTGGCGTCAGAAAGGTACTGGCCGTGCTCGTGCCGGTACTATCCGTAGCCCAATCTGGCGTGGCGGCGGTACCACTTTCGCAGCTCGTCCACAGGATCACACTCAGAAGCTCAACAAGAAGATGTATCGCGCAGCACTGCGCTCCATCCTTGCTGAACTCGTGCGTACTGATCGTCTGGTCGTGGTTCAAGACTTCGCTGTTGAAAGTCCAAAAACCAAAGATCTGCTGGGCAAACTGAACAACATGAGCCTGACCGACGTTTTGATCGTGTCGGAAGCTGTTGATCAGAACCTGTACCTGGCTGCTCGCAACCTGCCACACGTTGATGTACGTGACGTGCAAGGTTCCGATCCAGTTAGTCTGATCGCATACGACAAGGTGTTGATCACCGTGTCGGCCGTGAAGAAATTCGAGGAGCTGCTGGGATGAACCAGGAACGCGTATTTAAAGTTCTGCTTGGCCCGCACGTTTCCGAAAAGGCTACGGTTCTGGCTGACAAGAAAGGCCAGTTCGTTTTCAAGGTTGCAACTGACGCAACCAAGCTGGAAATCAAGAAGGCCGTCGAAAGCCTGTTCAGCGTGAAAGTAGAGCGTGTTACTACCCTGAATGTTCTGGGTAAGAGCAAGCGCACTGCTCGCGGTCTGGGCAAGCGTAATGACTGGAAGAAGGCAGTTATCTCCCTTCAGCCAGGCCAAGATCTCGATTTCAGCAGCAGTGCTGAGTAAGGAAGGGGTGCATCATGGCAATCGTTAAATGCAAACCGACTTCCCCTGGCCGCCGTTTTGTGGTCAAGGTGGTCAACCAGGAGCTGCATAAAGGCGCTCCTCACGCACCGCTGCTCGAGAAAAAATCGAAGACTGGTGGTCGTAACAACAATGGTCGTATTACCACTCGTCACATCGGTGGTGGTCATAAGCAGCATTATCGTCTGGTCGATTTCCGTCGCAACGACAAAGATGGCATCTCTGCCACTGTCGAGCGTATTGAATACGATCCAAACCGTACTGCTCACATCGCTCTGCTGCTGTACGCAGATGGCGAGCGTCGCTACATCATCGCCCCTAAAGGCGTGAGTGCTGGTGACCAGCTGATCGCAGGTGCTTTGGCACCGATCAAGCCGGGCAACGCTCTGCAACTGCGTAACATTCCAGTTGGTAGCACCGTACACGGCATCGAATTGAAGCCAGGTAAAGGCGCGCAAATCGCTCGTTCCGCTGGTGCTTCGGCTCAGCTGATCGCTCGTGAAGGTGTCTACGTGACCCTGCGTCTGCGTTCTGGTGAGATGCGTAAAGTGCTGGCTGAATGCCGCGCGACCTTGGGCGAAGTCTCGAACTCCGAGCACAGCCTGCGTTCGCTGGGTAAAGCTGGTGCCAAACGCTGGCGTGGCGTTCGCCCAACCGTTCGTGGTGTTGCCATGAACCCGGTTGACCACCCACACGGTGGTGGTGAAGGTCGTACCTCTGGTGGTCGTCATCCGGTATCGCCATGGGGCTTCCCGACTAAGGGCGCGAAGACTCGTGGTAATAAGCGTACCGACAAAATGATCGTCCGTCGTCGCAAGTAAATAGAGGGATACGACAGTGCCACGTTCTCTGAAAAAAGGTCCTTTTATTGATCTTCACCTACTGAAGAAGATCGAAGTGGCGGCGGAAAAGAACGATCGCAAACCAGTTAAGACCTGGTCGCGTCGTTCGATGATCCTGCCACAAATGGTCGGTCTGACCATCGCAGTACACAACGGTCGCCAACACGTCCCAGTTCTCGTTAACGAAGACATGGTCGGCCACAAACTGGGCGAGTTTGCCGGTACCCGCACTTATCGTGGGCACGTGGCAGACAAGAAAGCCAAGCGTTAAGGGGTTAGGAAATGGAAGTAGCCGCTAAGTTGTCGGGCGCTCGAATCTCCGCCCAGAAAGCCCGCTTGGTCGCCGACCAGATCCGCGGGAAGAAGGTGGGCGAAGCGCTCAACCTGTTGGCTTTCAGCAGTAAGAAAGCCGCCGAGATCATGAAGAAAGTGCTGGAGTCGGCCGTAGCCAACGCCGAGCATAACGAAGGCGCAGACGTTGATGACCTGAAGGTCAGCACCGTTTTCGTCAACGAAGGGCGTTCGCTGAAGCGCATCATGCCACGTGCCAAAGGCCGTGCTGATCGCATCGTCAAGCGGTCTTGCCATATCACTGTCAAGGTTGCTGACAAGTAACGGAGTCGAAGAGATGGGTCAGAAAGTACATCCCATTGGCATTCGCCTGGGAATCGTCAAGGAGCACACCTCCGTCTGGTACGCAGACGGTCGGACTTATGCGGACTATTTGTTCGCTGATCTGAAGGTGCGTGAGTATCTCCAAGACAAACTAAAAAGCGCGTCCGTAAGCCGTATCGATATCCATCGTCCGGCACAAACTGCACGTATCACCATCCACACCGCTCGTCCAGGTATCGTTATCGGGAAGAAAGGTGAAGATGTTGAGAAACTGCGTCAGGACCTGACCAAGCAAATGGGTGTGCCTGTGCACATCAATATCGAAGAGATCCGTAAGCCGGAGCTCGACGGTATGCTGGTTGCGCAGAGCGTAGCTCAGCAGCTGGAGCGTCGTGTAATGTTCCGTCGCGCTATGAAGCGCGCTGTACAGAACGCCATGCGCATTGGTGCCAAAGGCATCAAAATCCAAGTGAGCGGTCGTCTCGGCGGTGCTGAAATCGCACGTACTGAATGGTATCGCGAAGGTCGTGTGCCACTGCACACCCTGCGTGCCGACATCGACTATGCCAACTACGAAGCTCACACCAC
The DNA here is from genome assembly GCF_014268205.2 of Pseudomonas sp. OE 28.3. Taxonomy (NCBI): domain Bacteria; kingdom Pseudomonadati; phylum Pseudomonadota; class Gammaproteobacteria; order Pseudomonadales; family Pseudomonadaceae; genus Pseudomonas; species Pseudomonas sp. OE 28.3. The sequence continues at coordinate 6,058,504 of NZ_CP077082.1, read as the reverse complement.
TTACGGTGTGATCGGTGTAAAGGTTTGGATCTTCAAGGGCGAAGTAATTGGTGGTCGCCAAGAAGAACTGAAACCACAAGCACCAGCGCCTCGTAAAAAAGCTGCTAAGTAAGGGGTACGCCAAATGTTGCAACCTAAGCGTACGAAGTTCCGCAAGCAGATGACAGGCCACAACCGTGGTCTGGCTCAGCGCGGTAGCAAAGTCAGCTTCGGCGAGTTCGCGCTGAAGTCTGTAGCTCGTGGTCGTCTCACCGCTCGTCAGATCGAGTCAGCGCGTCGTGCACTGACCCGTCACGTTAAACGTGGCGGCAAGATCTGGATCCGTGTATTCCCGGACAAGCCGATCTCCAAAAAACCTCTCGAGGTTCGGATGGGTAAAGGTAAGGGTAACGTGGAATACTGGGTAGCCCAGATTCAGCCAGGCAAAGTCCTGTATGAAATCGAGGGTGTAACTGAAGAGCTGGCGCGTGAGGCTTTTGCCCTGGCTGCTGCAAAGCTGCCGCTCGCCACCGCCTTTGTTAAACGGACGGTGATGTGATGAAAGCGAATGAACTTCGTGAAAAATCCGCACAGCAGCTGAACGAGCAACTGCTCGGCCTGCTGCGCGACCAGTTCAATCTGCGTATGCAGAAAGCAACTGGCCAGTTGGGGCAGTCTCATCTGCTCTCGCAAGTTAAGCGTGACATCGCTCGCGTGAAGACTGTGCTCAACCAGCAGGCAGGTAAGTGATCATGGCTGAAGCCGAAAAGACTGTCCGTACGCTGACTGGCCGTGTTGTCAGCGACAAGATGGACAAAACCATCACCGTACTGATCGAGCGTCGCGTTAAGCACCCGATCTACGGTAAATATGTTAAGCGTTCGACTAAGCTGCACGCGCACGACGAAACCAACCAGTGCCACATCGGCGACAAAGTCACTATTCGTGAAACTCGTCCGCTGGCCAAGACCAAGTCTTGGGCACTGGTTGATGTTCTCGAACGCGCTGTGGAAGTCTAAGGACTAGGGGTCGGAGAAATTATATGATTCAGACTCAATCCATGCTCGATGTGGCCGATAACAGCGGCGCTCGCCGTGTTATGTGCATCAAGGTGCTGGGTGGCTCCCATCGTCGTTACGCTGGTATCGGTGACATCATCAAAGTTACCGTGAAGGAAGCAATTCCTCGCGGTAAAGTGAAAAAAGGCCAAGTGATGACTGCTGTTGTAGTCCGCACTCGTCACGGCGTACGCCGTGCTGATGGCTCCATTATCCGCTTTGATGGCAACGCTGCTGTTCTTCTGAACAACAAGCAAGAGCCGATCGGCACCCGTATCTTTGGGCCAGTGACCCGTGAACTTCGTACTGAGAAGTTCATGAAGATCGTCTCGCTCGCCCCAGAAGTGCTGTAAGGAGATCCGACATGCAAAAGATTCGTCGTGACGACGAGATCATCGTGATCGCCGGCAAAGACAAAGGTAAGCGCGGTAAGGTGCTTAAGGTTCTCGCTAATAACCGTCTGGTTATCGGCGGTCTGAACCTGGTTAAGCGTCATACCAAGCCTAACCCGATGTCGGGCGTACAAGGCGGTATCGTCGAAAAAGAAGCTCCACTGGACGCTTCTAACGTCGCCATTTTCAACGGCGAAACCAACAAGGCTGACCGCGTTGGTTTCAAAGTAGAAGACGGCAAGAAAATTCGTGTCTTCAAGTCGACCCAAAAAGCGGTTGATGCTTGAACACTGCTAGGTAGAAGACCATGGCACGACTAAAAGAGATTTACTGGAAAGAAATCGCACCGAAACTTAAGGAAGAACTTAAGCTTTCGAACGTGATGGAAGTTCCACGCGTTACCAAAATCACCCTGAACATGGGTCTGGGCGAAGCGGTCGGTGACAAAAAAGTCATCGAGCACGCTGTTGCTGACCTGGAAAAGATCACCGGTCAAAAAGTCGTTGTGACTTACGCTCGGAAATCCATCGCTGGCTTTAAAGTCCGTGAAGGTTGGCCGATCGGCGTCAAAGTGACTCTGCGCCGTGAGCGTATGTATGAATTCCTGGATCGTCTGCTGTCGATCTCCCTGCCTCGGGTTCGCGACTTCCGCGGCCTGAATGCCAAGTCCTTCGATGGTCGTGGTAACTACAGCATGGGCGTGAAAGAGCAGATCATCTTCCCGGAAATCGACTACGACAAGATCGATGCTCTCCGCGGTCTGGACATCACCCTGACCACCACTGCCAAGAACGATGATGAAGGTCGCGCCCTGTTGCGTGCTTTCAAATTCCCGTTCCGCAACTGATTGGAGTAGGACCATGGCCAAGATGAGCATGAAAAACCGCGAGCTGAAGCGTCAGCTCACGGTTGCCAAGTACGCCAAGAAGCGTGCAGCACTGAAAGCAATCATCGTTGATCTGAACGCAAGTCCAGAAGCACGCTGGGAAGCTACAGTTGCTCTGCAGAAGCAGCCACGTGACGCAAGCGCTTCGCGCATGCGTAACCGCTGCCGCCTGACCGGTCGTCCACACGGCGTTTACCGCAAGTTCGGCCTCGGCCGTAACAAACTGCGTGAAGCGGCAATGCGTGGTGACGTACCAGGTCTGGTTAAAGCCAGCTGGTAAGTACTTTCAACGTCCGGGTGGGCAGAATCGCAAGATACTGACCGCCGGTGACCTTGAATCTGGATCAAGCCCCTTTTGGGGCTTGTTTCATTTCCGGAGTATGTCTAAAATACGCGGCTCGCCTGAGCCCGTGTTTTTTATGGCCGGAGATTCTCGGCGACATATGTAGCCGCAAGGCTAATTTTTTTGTATTAGGAGCGTCTAGCCCATGAGTATGCAGGACCCGTTAGCGGACATGCTAACTCGTATCCGTAATGCCCAGATGGCTGAAAAGTCCGTCGTAAGCATGCCATCTTCCAAGTTGAAGGTAGCTGTTGCCAAAGTCCTGAAAGACGAAGGCTACATTGCGGGTTATCAGATCAGCAGCGAAACCAAGCCACTGCTGTCCATCGAGCTGAAGTACTTCGAAGGCCGTTCGGTCATTGAAGAAGTGAAGCGCGTTAGCCGTCCAGGCCTGCGTCAGTACAAGTCCGCTGAAGATCTGCCGAAAGTTCGTGGCGGTCTGGGCGTGTCTATCGTCTCCACCAACAAAGGTGTGATGACGGATCGTGCTGCGCGCGCTGCCGGTGTCGGCGGCGAAGTTCTTTGCACTGTGTTCTAAGGGGGGATAAGCATGTCTCGCGTCGCTAAGAACCCCGTTAAGCTGCCAGCCGGTGTCGAAGTAAAATTCGCAGGCCAACAGCTTTCGGTGAAGGGTGCCAAGGGCACTCTTGAACTGAACATCCATTCGTCCGTTGAGATCGTTGAAGAAGCTGGTGAGCTGCGTTTCGCTGCTCGCAATGGCGATCAACAAACTCGCGCAATGGCCGGTACCACGCGTGCGTTGGTAAACAACATGGTCCAAGGCGTAAGCCAAGGCTTCGAGCGTAAGCTCCAGCTGGTCGGTGTTGGTTACAAAGCGCAAGCAAAAGGCACGGTTTTGAACCTGGCCCTTGGCTTCTCGCACCCAGTGGATTACGAACTGCCGGAAGGCATCACCGCTGAGACCCCTAGCCAAACCGATATCCTGATCAAGGGTATTGATAAGCAGCTGGTAGGTCAGGTGGCCGCTGAGATCCGCGACTTCCGTCCACCAGAGCCGTACAAAGGCAAAGGTGTGCGCTACGCGGACGAAGTCGTCCGTCGTAAAGAAGCCAAGAAGAAGTAGGGCATAGCAAATGACCGACAAAAAAGTTACTCGACTGCGTCGCGCTCGCAAAGCACGCCTGAAAATGCACGAACTCGAAGTCGTGCGTCTCTGCGTGTACCGCTCGTCGCAGCACATCTACGCCCAGGTCATCTCGGCCGACGGCAACAAAGTCCTGGCCAGCGCCTCGACTTTGGATAAAGAACTGCGTGATGGTGCCACCGGCAACATCGACGCGGCCACAAAGGTTGGCCAGCTGGTCGCTACACGTGCTAAGGCCGTGGGCGTCTCGCAAGTGGCTTTCGACCGCTCTGGCTTCAAGTACCACGGTCGCGTGAAAGCGCTGGCTGATGCTGCTCGTGAAGCTGGGCTGGAGTTCTAAGTTATGTCAAATAACGACCAAAAGCGCGACGAAGGCTACATTGAGAAGCTGGTTCAAGTTAACCGCGTAGCCAAAACCGTTAAAGGCGGCCGTATCTTCACTTTCACCGCGTTGACCGTGGTAGGTGATGGTAAAGGGCGTGTTGGCTTCGGCCGTGGCAAGTCACGTGAAGTGCCTGCCGCGATCCAGAAGGCAATGGAAGCTGCTCGTCGCAACATGATCCAAGTTGATCTGAACGGCACCACGCTGCAGTACGCAATGAAGTCCGCTCACGGCGCTTCGAAGGTGTACATGCAGCCTGCTTCTGAAGGTACCGGTATCATCGCTGGCGGCGCTATGCGTGCTGTCCTCGAGGTTGCTGGCGTTCAGAACGTTCTGGCCAAGTGCTACGGCTCGACTAACCCGGTAAACGTGGTTCACGCCACTTTCAAGGGTTTGAAAGCTATGCAATCTCCTGAGTCCATCGCTGCCAAGCGTGGTCTGACTGTCAAGGAGATCTTCTGATCATGGCTACCGTTAAAGTAACGCTGATCAAAAGCATGACCGGCCGCATCCCTAACCACAAACTGTGTGTTAAAGGTTTGGGTCTGCGTCGCATCGGTCACACTGTAGAAGTCCAGGATACTCCCGAGAATCGCGGGATGATCAACAAGGCTTACTACATGCTGCGTGTAGAGGGTTAATCGATGAAACTCAATGATCTGAGTCCAGCGCCGGGTTCCCGTCGCGAAAAGCATCGTCCGGGCCGTGGTATCGGTAGCGGTTTGGGTAAGACTGGTGGCCGTGGCCACAAAGGTCAAACCTCCCGCTCCGGTGGCACCATTGCTCCTGGCTTTGAAGGCGGTCAACAGCCGCTGCATCGTCGCCTGCCTAAGTTCGGTTTCGTATCCCTGAAAGCCATGGATCGCGCAGAAGTGCGTCTGTCCGAGCTGGCTAAAGTGGAAGGCGACATCGTTACTGTGCAGACCCTGAAAGATGCCAACGTGATCAACGTCAACGTACAACGTGTGAAAATCATGTTGTCCGGTGAAGTGACTCGCGCTGTCACTATCGGCAAGGGAATCGGCGCCACCAAAGGTGCGCGTTCGGCTATCGAAGCAGCTGGCGGCAAGTTCGAGGAATAAATGGCTAAGCAAGGTGCTCTCTCAGCGCTCGGCAAAGGCGGTATGTCTGAACTTTGGGCTCGTCTGCGTTTTCTGTTCCTGGCGATTATCGTCTACCGAATAGGCGCACACATCCCGGTTCCAGGTATCAACCCGGACCGACTCGCAGACCTGTTTCGACAGAATGAGGGGACCATTCTTAGCTTGTTCAACATGTTTTCCGGCGGCGCGCTGGAACGGATGAGCATCTTTGCATTGGGGATCATGCCGTACATTTCGGCATCGATCATCATGCAGTTGATGACCGCCGTGAGCCCGCAGCTGGAGCAGTTGAAGAAGGAAGGTGAAGCTGGCCGTCGCAAGATTAGCCAGTACACCCGCTACGGCACTGTCGTTCTCGCCCTGGTTCAAGCTATCGGCATGTCCGTTGGCCTGGCGGGGCAGGGCGTTGCGTTCACTGGTGACTTTGGCTTCTATTTCGTCGCGGTATCCACGTTTGTGGCTGGCGCGATGTTCATGATGTGGCTGGGTGAGCAGATTACTGAGCGTGGTGTTGGCAACGGTATCTCGATGTTGATTTTCGCAGGTATCGTCGCCGGTCTTCCGAGAGCAATCGGGCAGTCTTTCGAGTCTGCACGTCAGGGTGATATCAATATCTTCGCCCTGGTTGCCATCGGTGTGCTGGCAGTAGCGATTATCGGTTTTGTGGTGTTCATTGAGCGTGGCCAGCGTCGTATTGCTGTTCACTACGCCAAGCGTCAGCAGGGCCGTAAGGTCTTTGCTGCGCAGACCAGCCACTTGCCGCTGAAAGTGAATATGGCCGGTGTTATTCCGGCAATTTTCGCGAGCAGCATTTTGCTGTTTCCGGCTTCGTTGGGTACCTGGTTTGGTCAGTCTGAAAATATGGGCTGGCTGCAGGACCTCTCTCAGTCGATCGCTCCTGGTCAGCCGTTGAATATTCTGCTGTTTAGTGCAGGGATTATTTTCTTCTGCTTCTTCTATACGGCGTTGATGTTCAATCCGAAAGACGTAGCGGAAAACCTGAAGAAGTCCGGTGCCTTTATTCCGGGTATCCGTCCAGGTGAGCAGTCGGCACGCTACATTGATGGCGTTCTGACTCGTTTGACCCTGTTCGGTGCTCTATATATGACGGCCGTGTGCTTGCTTCCCCAGTTCCTGGTGGTTGCAGCAAACGTTCCGTTCTACCTTGGCGGGACCTCGTTGCTGATCGTGGTCGTGGTTGTGATGGACTTCATGTCCCAAGTACAATCGCACCTCGTTTCGCACCAGTACGAATCCCTGATGAAGAAAGCCAACCTGAAGGGCTACGGCAGCGGCATGTTGCGCTGAGTACCCCATAAGGTTCGAGGAGTTGGTGATGAAAGTTCGTGCATCGGTGAAAAAGCTGTGCCGTAACTGCAAGATTATTCGCCGCGAAGGTGTTGTTCGAGTAATTTGCAGCGCGGAACCGCGTCACAAACAGCGCCAAGGCTGAGTGTGATCCGCTTGAAGCCCGGCAGCTAGTGCGCTGCCGGGTTGATTATTTGTTATTACAGCGATATTATCTCGCGCCCTATTTCTTGGCTTCCGGGGCGTAGGTAGCTGTCAATTGGAGTCCCACTGAATGGCCCGTATTGCAGGCGTTAACATTCCAGATAACAAGCACACTGTTATCTCGCTGACCTACATCTATGGTGTTGGTCGCACTACTGCGCAGAAAATTTGCGCAGACACTGGGGTAAACCCAGCCGCAAAGATCAAAGATCTGAGCGACGAGCAGATTGAGCTGTTGCGTGGCGAAGTGGCGAAGTTCACCACTGAAGGTGACCTGCGTCGCGAAATCAACATGAAAATCAAGCGTTTGATGGACCTCGGTTGCTACCGTGGTCTGCGTCATCGTCGTGGTCTTCCAGTACGCGGTCAGCGTACCAAGACTAACGCGCGTACCCGTAAAGGTCCGCGTAAGCCGATCCGCAAGTAATCGCCCACGCGAATCGACAGGAAAATTATCATGGCAAAACCTGCTGCTCGTCCTCGTAAAAAAGTTAAAAAGACAGTGGTTGATGGCATCGCCCACATCCATGCATCTTTTAACAACACCATCGTGACCATCACCGACCGTCAAGGTAACGCGCTGTCTTGGGCTACCTCTGGTGGTTCGGGTTTCCGCGGTTCCCGCAAGTCCACCCCGTTTGCTGCTCAAGTAGCTGCTGAACGTGCTGGTCAAGCTGCGCTGGAATACGGCCTGAAAAACCTCGACGTTAACGTCAAAGGTCCAGGTCCAGGTCGTGAGTCTGCTGTCCGTGCTTTGAACGGCTGTGGCTATAAGATCGCCAGCATCACCGACGTGACGCCAATCCCGCACAACGGGTGCCGTCCGCCGAAGAAGCGCCGCGTGTAATCCAGGAGATTGTAAAGAATGGCTCGTTACATTGGTCCAAAATGCAAACTCGCTCGTCGCGAAGGCACCGATCTCTTCTTGAAGAGCGGCGTGCGCGCGATCGAATCGAAGTGCAACATTGAAGCAGCACCTGGTATCCACGGCCAACGCCGCGGTCGCCAGTCCGATTACGGCACCCAACTGCGTGAAAAGCAGAAGGTCCGTCGTATTTACGGCGTTCTCGAGCGTCAGTTCAGCGGCTACTACAAAGAAGCTGCTGGCAAGAAAGGTGCAACCGGTGAAAACCTGCTGCAACTGCTCGAATGCCGTCTGGACAACGTTGTATACCGTATGGGCTTTGGTTCGACTCGTGCCGAATCCCGTCAGCTGGTATCGCACAAATCCGTCAGCGTAAACGGCCAAACCGTTAACGTTCCGTCCTACCAGGTTCGTGCTGGTGACGTGGTCGCGATTCGCGAGAAAGCAAAAAACCAACTTCGCATTGTCCAAGCTCTCGATCTGTGTGCCCAACGTGGCCGCGTAGAATGGGTAGAAGTAGACACTGAGAAGAAGTCGGGCGTTTTCAAGAACGTTCCTGCTCGCAGTGATCTGTCCGCCGACATCAACGAAAGCCTGATTGTCGAGCTCTACTCCAAGTAAGGGCTAGAAAATAGGTGCATCCATGCAGATTTCGGTAAATGAGTTCCTGACACCCCGCCACATTGATGTGCAGGTTGTCAGTCCAACCCGCGCCAAGATCACTCTCGAGCCTCTCGAGCGTGGTTTTGGCCACACCCTGGGCAACGCGCTGCGCCGCATCCTGTTGTCCTCAATGCCCGGCTGTGCAGTAGTCGAGGCCGAGATTGACGGTGTGCTCCACGAGTACAGCGCCATCGAAGGTGTACAGGAAGACGTAATTGAAATCCTGTTGAACCTTAAAGGTCTGGCTATCAAGCTGCACGGCCGTGACGAAGTTACGCTGACCTTGTCGAAGAAGGGTTCGGGGGTGGTTACCGCTGCCGATATTCAGCTGGATCATGATGTCGAGATCGTTAATCCCGATCACGTAATCGCTAACCTGGCGTCTAACGGCGCCCTGAACATGAAGCTCACTGTAGCTCGTGGTCGTGGTTATGAACCGGCCGACTCGCGTCAGAGCGATGAAGACGAAAGCCGCAGCATTGGTCGCTTGCAGCTTGACTCTTCGTTCAGCCCGGTTCGCCGTATCGCATACGTGGTGGAAAACGCCCGTGTCGAGCAGCGTACTAACCTGGACAAGCTGGTTATTGATCTGGAAACCAACGGTACTCTGGATCCTGAAGAGGCTATCCGCCGCGCTGCAACCATTCTGCAACAGCAGTTGGCTGCGTTCGTCGACCTCAAAGGTGACAGCGAACCAGTGGTAATCGAGCAGGAAGACGAGATCGATCCGATCCTGCTTCGCCCGGTTGACGATCTGGAACTGACTGTACGTTCGGCTAACTGCCTTAAGGCGGAAAACATTTACTACATCGGCGACCTGATTCAGCGTACCGAAGTAGAACTGTTGAAGACTCCGAACCTGGGCAAGAAATCCTTGACTGAAATCAAGGACGTTCTGGCCTCCCGCGGTCTGTCCCTCGGCATGCGCCTCGACAACTGGCCGCCTGCAAGTCTTAAGAAGGACGACAAGGCGACTGCCTGATCGTCGTAATCACCGAACGTGAGTTTGGTAAGGAATGAACCATGCGTCATCGTAAAAGTGGTCGTCACCTGAGCCGTACCAGCTCGCACCGCAAGGCCATGTTTCAAAACATGGCGGTGTCGCTGTTCGAGCACGAGCTGATCAAAACTACCCTGCCGAAAGCTAAAGAACTGCGTCGCGTTGCTGAGCCGCTGATCACTTTGGCCAAGACAGACAGCCTGGCTAACCGCCGTTTGGTTTTCGACCGTACTCGTTCGAAAGCTATCGTTGGTAAGCTCTTCAACGACCTGGGCAAGCGTTACGCTACCCGTGAGGGTGGCTACCTGCGCATCCTCAAGTGCGGCTTCCGCACTGGCGACAACGCGCCTATGGCGTATGTCGAGTTGGTTGATCGTGCTACTGCCGGCGAAGCTGTAAGCGCCGAGTAAGACGACACGCTGCAACGAAGAACCGGGCCTAGTGCCCGGTTTTTTGTGGGCGATAGGAAAGTCGTCTATATTCCTCAAGTCGCTGCCGGTTCCCTTATTAATCCAAACTCTATTCGCCCTGACGGGTTATTAGTTATTTTCTATCAAAGTCCATAATTTAATGCATTTGATGGTGTCATCTTGATGGTCAATACTCCCTCCAGCCGATTAGCCGGCAGTTCTAAGCCTGACCTGAGGAAGATTGAGCATGAGTACAATTCTGACCACCGCCAGCGGCGCTCCCGTCGCAGATAACCAGAACTCCCGCACTGCCGGCCCGCGTGGGCCACTGCTCCTCGATGATTTTCATCTCATCGAGAAGCTTGCGCACTTCAACCGTGAGAACATTCCTGAGCGTCGTGTGCACGCCAAAGGCTCTGGTGCACACGGTACGTTTACAGTGACTCGGGATATTACCCAATACACCCGCGCCAAGCTGTTTGAGTCCGTAGGCAAGCAGACTCCAACGTTTCTGCGTTTTTCCACGGTGGGTGGTGAGCGTGGCTCGGCAGATACTGCGCGTGACCCGCGCGGCTTTGCCTTGAAGTTTTACACCGAGGAAGGTAACTGGGACATCGTTGGCAACAACACCCCGGTGTTCTTCATTCGCGACCCGCTCAAGTTTCCAGATTTTATCCACACCCAGAAACGGTTGCCGCAAACCAACCTCAAAAGTGCACAGATGGTCTGGGACTTCTGGTCATTGTCCCCAGAGGCGCTGCACCAGATCACCATTCTGTTCTCGGATCGTGGCACTCCAGACGGCTATCGTCACATGCACGGCTTCGGGAGCCATACCTACAGCCTTATCAACGCTAAAGGCGAGCGCCATTGGGTCAAGTGGCACTATAAAACCAAGCAAGGGATCAAAAACCTGACACCCGAGGAGGCGACACGTATCGCCGGTACCGATCCTGATTACGCGCAGCGTGACCTGTTTGATGCGATTGAGCGCGGTGACTTTCCGAAGTGGAGCGTCAACATCCAGATCATGACCGAGGCTCAGGCCGCTGCTCACTATGAAAACCCGTTCGACGTGACTAAGACCTGGTCGCAGCAGGAGTTTCCGTTGATCGAGGTGGGTGAGCTGGAGCTGAACCGTAATCCAGTGAATTACTTTGCTGAAGTCGAGCAGGCATGCTTCGGCCCAAGCAATATGGTTCCGGGTGTTGGTCTGTCGCCAGACCGTATGCTTCAAGGCCGTGTTTTCGCTTATGCGGACGCCCACCGCTATCGCGTTGGCACAAACCATCAGCAGTTGCCGATCAACTCCCCATTGAGTCCGGTCAATAACAACCAGCGCGATGGTTCCATGTCCTTTGGTTACGGTGGTGCGTCTCCTAACTATGAGCCCAACAGCGTGGCGGATACACCAAAGCAGGCGCCACAGTACGCTGAGCCGCCTCTGGCGCTGAACGGTGCTGCTGACCGTTATGATCAACGTGAAGACACGGACTACTACAGCCATGCCGGTGCGTTGTTCCGCCTGCAAGACGACGCTCAGAAAGCGCTGCTGATTAACAACATCGCCGGCGCGATGGCCGGCGTCAGCAGTGATGTGGTTCAGCGCCAGCTTCAGCACTTTTTCAAGGCTGACCCAGCTTACGGCCAGGGCATTGCAACTGCATTGGGCGTAACGCTTAGCTGACTCTAAACGAGAAGCAGAACCGCCCTCATTCGGGCGGTTTTTGCGTTATTTCCGCCACTTTTCTCTGAATATCTTCGCTTTTCTGCCGTTTGTCCCGTGACCTTCGAGTCAGCATGGTTCAAACTACAGACTTTCAAGCAGGGAGATGTAGGGCGATGCAAGGTCACCCCGACGTAATCGATTACCTCAACACGTTGCTGACGGGCGAACTGGCAGCTCGTGACCAATATTTCATCCATTCGCGTATGTACGAAGACTGGGGCTTTACCGAGCTCTACGAGCGTATCAACCACGAAATGGAAGAAGAGGCACAGCACGCCGACGCGCTGATGCGCCGTATCCTGATGCTCGAAGGCACGCCGCGCATGCGTCCCGACGACCTGGACGTGGGCACCACGGTACCTGACATGCTCGCTGCCGACCTTCGTCTCGAGTACAAGGTGCGTGCCGCGCTCTGCAAGGGCATCGAGCTCTGTGAGCAGCACAACGACTATGTCACTCGCGAAATTCTGCGCGTGCAGTTGAATGACACCGAAGAAGATCACACCTACTGGCTTGAAAAGCAGTTGGGGCTGATAAAGTTGGTCGGTCTGGAGAATTACCTGCAATCGCAGTTCTGATTTGCGGCTGCAAAAAAGCCCCTGTCACCGCAAAGTGACAGGGGCTTTTTCATGAGCCCGATAAATCAGGCTCTGTCGCGTGCCAGCAGTGGCTTCAAGTAGTAACCAGTATGCGACTGTGGCATCTCGGAGACCTGCTCCGGCGTGCCCACCGCAATGATCTGGCCACCCTTTGAACCGCCTTCCGGTCCGAGGTCCACCAGCCAGTCGGCCGTTTTGATCACATCCAGGTTGTGTTCGATGACTACCACCGTGTTGCCGTGGTCGCGCAAGCGGTGCAAAACGTCGAGCAATTGCTGAATGTCCGCGAAGTGCAGGCCCGTGGTTGGCTCATCGAGGATATACAGGGTCTTGCCCGTGTCGCGTTTGGACAGCTCACGAGACAACTTCACCCGTTGCGCCTCGCCACCCGACAGCGTGGTCGCTGACTGCCCCAGCTTGATGTACGACAGGCCCACATCCATCAACGTCTGCAGCTTGCGCGCCAATGCTGGAACTGCGTCGAAGAACACCCGCGCTTCCTCGATGGTCATCTCGAGGGTTTCGTGGATGCTCTTGCCCTTGTACTTGATCTCCAGGGTTTCGCGGTTGTAGCGCTTGCTCTTGCACACATCGCACGGCACGTAGATGTCCGGCAGGAAGTGCATTTCCACTTTGATCAGGCCATCGCCCTGGCAAGCTTCGCAGCGGCCACCCTTGACGTTGAACGAGAACCGGCCAGGCCCATAGCCCCGTGAGCGCGACTCTGGCACGCCGGCAAACAGTTCGCGTATCGGCGTGAACAACCCGGTATAGGTCGCAGGGTTCGAGCGGGGTGTGCGGCCAATCGGGCTTTGGTCGATATCGACCACCTTGTCCAAGTGCTCCAGGCCCTTGATGCTGTCGTGTGCAGCCGCTTCCAGGGTAGTCGCGCCGTTCAGGGCGGTGGCGCTCAGTGGGAACAGCGTGTTGTTGATCAGCGTCGATTTGCCCGAGCCGGAAACACCGGTCACGCAGGTCAGCAAGCCCAGCGGAATCTCCAGGTCGACATTGCGCAGGTTATTTCCGCGCGCGCCCTTGAGGTGCAGCGCCATTTTTTTGTTACGCGGCGTGCGCTTGGCTGGCACTTCGATTTTCACGCGACCGGACAGGTACTTGCCGGTCAACGAGTCCGGGTGAGCCATCACTTCGGCAGGCGTGCCCTCGGCGACAATATGCCCGCCATGCACACCCGCACCAGGACCAATGTCGACCACATAATCGGCCAGGCGAATCGCGTCTTCGTCGTGCTCAACCACGATCACCGTGTTGCCGATATCGCGCAGGTGTTTCAGCGTACCCAGCAGGCGATCATTGTCACGTTGGTGCAGGCCGATCGACGGCTCGTCGAGGATGTACAGAACGCCCACCAGGCCGGCACCAATCTGGCTGGCCAGGCGAATCCGCTGGGCCTCACCACCGGACAAGGTATCCGCGCTGCGATCCAGCGACAGGTAGTCCAGGCCGACGTTGACCAGGAACTGCAAGCGCTCGCGAATTTCCTTGAGAATCTTGTCGGCAATTTCCCCACGGCGGCCGGTCAGCTTGAGTACACCGAAGTATTCACAGGCATCGCCGATCGGCAGGTTGGTTACTGCCGGCAACGTCTTCTCGCCTACCCATACGTGCCGCGCCTCACGACGCAGGCGCGTGCCGCGGCAGTCGGGGCACGGTTGGGTGCTGAGGAATTTCGCCAGCTCTTCGCGTACGCTCGCCGATTCGGTCTCGCGGTAGCGCCGCTCCAGGTTGGGCACGATGCCCTCAAACGGGTGCGAGCGTTTGACGATATCGCCGCGGTCGTTCAGGTATTTGAAATCGACATTCTGCGAGCCGCTACCGTGCAGGATGACTTTCTGCTGCTCGGCTGGCAGTTGGTTGAACGGCACTTCCAGGCTGAATTTATAGTGCGACGCCAGCGATCCCAGCATCTGGAAGTAATAGACGTTGCGCCTGTCCCAGCCGCGTATGGCACCTTCCGCCAAGGTCAGGTCACCGTTGACCAGGCGCTTGATGTCGAAGAACTGCTTCACCCCGAGGCCATCGCACGTCGGGCAGGCCCCGGCCGGGTTGTTGAAGGAAAACAGCTTGGGTTCCAGCTCGCTGATCGCATGGCCGCAGATCGGGCAGGCAAAACGTGCGGAGAAGATGATCTCTTCGCCCGGTTCGTCATCCATCGGTGCGACCAGGGCAATACCATCGGCCAGCTTCAGCGCGGTCTCGAACGATTCCGCCAAACGCTGCTGCAAGTCGGCGCGTACCTTGAAGCGGTCGACGACCACATCAATCGAATGCTTCTTCTGCTTGTCGAGCTTCGGCGCTTCGTCCAGCTCATACAGCTTGCCGTTGATGCGCGCCCGCACAAAGCCCTGGGCACGCAGCTCTTCGAACACCGACAGGTGCTCACCCTTGCGCTCGCGAATCACCGGCGCCAGCAGCATCAGCTTGGCGCCTTCCGGCTGGGCCAGCACCAGGTCGACCATCTGGCTGACGGTCTGGGCTTCCAGCGGAATGTCGTGGTCCGGGCAGCGTGGAATACCTACGCGCGCATACAGCAGGCGCAGGTAGTCGTAGATTTCAGTGATGGTGCCCACGGTGGAACGCGGGTTATGGGAGGTCGACTTCTGTTCGATGGAAATCGCCGGCGACAGGCCTTCAATGGTGTCGACGTCGGGTTTTTCCATCATTGACAGGAACTGTCGCGCATAGGCCGACAGCGATTCCACATAGCGGCGCTGGCCCTCGGCATACAGCGTGTCAAACGCCAGTGACGATTTGCCCGAGCCGGACAAGCCGGTGATGACGATCAGTTTGTCCCGGGGCAGGGTCAGGTCGATGTTCTTCAGGTTGTGGGTTCTAGCCCCACGAATCAGGATCTTGTCCAAGATGGCCTCGCACGGCGGGCGTAAATAATGCAGGAGTATACGGCTAAAGACTGGATGAATATACACTGCCAAAGTGCCGGGTGCAGCCTTACATGAAAGCTGCGCGGCAAAGCGCCGCATATACCCTCTCAATCGATGGGACTGGTAGAATCGCCGCCGGTTCACACGAGGTTTTTCCATGCACGATCCCCACAGCGAACGCATGAGTAGCGGCGAGACCCGAGCAGCAAGCGGTCTGGCCCTGGTGTTCGCGTTCCGTATGCTAGGCATGTTTATGGTGTTGCCGGTGCTGGCGACCTATGGAATGGATCTCGCAGGAGCGACCCCCGCACTGATCGGCCTGGCGATTGGCGCCTATGGCCTGACCCAGGCGCTTTTTCAGATCCCGTTCGGGATCATTTCCGACCGTATCGGCCGTCGTCCCATCATCTACCTGGGGCTGATCGTGTTCGCCCTCGGCAGCGTGCTCGCGGCCCAGTCTGATTCTATTTGGGGGGTGATTGCCGGGCGCGTCCTACAGGGCGCCGGGGCGATTTCCGCAGCGGTGATGGCGCTGCTCTCGGACCTGACCCGCGAACAACACCGCACCAAGGCCATGGCCATGATCGGCATGACCATCGGCCTTTCATTCGCCGTTGCGATGGTCGTCGGCCCCTTGCTGACCCGTGCCTTCGGTTTGCACGGGCTGTTCCTCGCCACCGGCGGCATGGCGTTGTTCGGCATCGTGATCGTGGCCTTCATGGTGCCGCGCTCCACCGGCACCTTGCAGCACCGTGAGTCCGGCGTCGCACGCAAGGCATTGTTGCCGACGCTCAAGCACCCGGACCTGCTGCGTCTGGATTTAGGTATCTTCGTGTTGCACGCAATGCTGATGTGCAGCTTCGTCGCGCTGCCCCTGGCACTGGTGCAAAAAGCCGGTTTGCCCAAGGAACAGCACTGGTGGGTGTACCTCACCGCACTGCTGATTTCATTTTTCGCCATGATCCCGTTCATCATCTATGGCGAGAAGAAACGCAAAATGAAACGAGTTTTGCTCGGCGCCGTCGCGACGCTGATGCTCACTGAGCTATTCTTCTGGAAGTTCGGCGACAGCCTGCGGGCGCTGGTAATCGGCACGGTGGTGTTCTTCACCGCGTTCAACCTGCTGGAGGCTTCGCTGCCTTCGCTGATCAGTAAAGTTTCACCGGCCGGTGGCAAGGGCACGGCGATGGGGGTGTATTCCACCAGCCAGTTCCTCGGCTCCGCGCTTGGCGGCATCATGGGCGGCTGGATGTTCCAGCATGGCGGTTTGTCGGTTGTGTTCCTCGGATGCGCCGGGCTGGCTGCACTTTGGTTGGCCTTTGCTGTTACCATGCGCGAACCTCCCTATGTGACGAGCCTGCGTTTGCCGTTATCGCCAGAAGCGATCCGCGAAGCCGGTCTGGTTGAGCGCCTCAAGGCCGTTACCGGGGTTACAGATGCCGTGGTTATTGCAGAAGAAGCCGCCATCTACATCAAATTAGACACCGAATTATTGGATCGCGCGACGCTCGAGCAACTGGTCAACCCAGTGCCGACAGCGCGCCCAGCCTAGGAGAACGTTATGGCCCGTGGGGTTAACAAAGTCATATTGGTCGGTACATGCGGCCAGGATCCCGAAGTTCGCTACTTGCCTAACGGTAACGCCGTGACCAACTTGAGTCTGGCGACCAGCGAACAGTGGACCGACAAGCAGACTGGCCAGAAGGTCGAGAAAACCGAATGGCACCGTGTGTCGATGTTCGGCAAGGTGGCAGAAATCGCCGGTGAATACCTGCGCAAAGGTTCGCAGGTCTACATCGAAGGCAAACTGCAAACCCGCGAGTGGGAAAAAGACGGCATCAAGCGTTACACCACCGAAATCGTGGTGGACATGCAAGGCACCATGCAACTGCTGGGCGGCCGTCCACAGCAGGGCGACCAACAGGGCGGGGGCAATAACTACCAGCAGTCCGCTCCGACCCCACGCCAGCAGGCTCCGCGCCCGCAGCAGTCGGCTCCGCAACAGTCGCGCCAGGCACCGCCTCCACAGCAGGCCGCGCCACAGCCGGCTCCGGATTTCGACAGCTTTGATGACGATATCCCGTTCTAAGGTCCCAGGCCCGGAACGAGCAAAACCCCCGAAGGCGAAAGCCTCGGGGGTTTTTTAATGCCTGCAATCAGGCGTCCGTCGCGGCCGCTGTGACCACCATCTCCTTGAACCTGCGCAAAACCGCCGAGCTGTCACCAATACGCGTGGCCAAATGCAACGGCGCCACCAGGCTCTGGCACTCGATCAGCTCGCGATAAATAATGCCATCGCCGCGCAGCCGCTGCATGGAGGCGGGCACGATAGAGACCCCAAGCCCTGCAGCCACAAGACTCAAGGTCGCCGTCATGCGTGGCGCCTCCTGCACCACTTGCGGGCTGAACCCCGCTTCACGGCAGGCCACCAGAATGGCGTCATACAAACCCAGCCCCACGCGCCGGCGATAGAGCACAAAAGCCTCATCAGCCAATGCTGCCAAGGGTAACGGCTGCCCCGCATCGAGTGCCAAGGGATGATCGGTCGGCAGCGCCAGCAGCATCGGCTCCACCAGGATCGGTTCGTCCTGCAACTGTTGCGTGCCACTGAGCGGTGAGCGGATAAACGCGGCATCCAGTTTTTCCTGCACCAGCGCGTCCAGCAGTTCGCCGGTTCCCGCTTCTTCCAGTACCACCGAGACCCCCACAAAGGCCTCGCGAAACCGCCGCAGCACGCTGGGCACAAACGGGTGCAACGCCGCCGAGCTGGTAAAGCCGATAGCGAGTCGGCCCCGTTCACCCCGGGCGGCACGGCGCACCACGTCGGCCACACCCTCGGCCCGCGCCAGGATGTCACGCGCCTCGTCCAGCAACGCGAGGCCGGCAGTGGTTGGGCGCACGCCGCGGGGCAGGCGCTCCATCAACACCACACCCAATTGCGTTTCAAGACTCTGCAGCAAGCGCGTCAAGGGTGGTTGTTGCATGCCCAGGCGTTCCGCAGCGCGAGTGATGTAGCCTTCCTCGGCAATAGCCACGAAGGCTTTAAGCTGGCGAAGCTCCAACATAAGGATACTTTCAAGGTATGGGAGTTTGCCAATCCTGGCATTTGTTCTCATGGCTCACAAGACTTAGGCTGTGGTCACCGCTAACAAAGAAGGAAAGCCGCGATGACCTGGTCTGCCAAGCAATACACGATGTTTGAACAGCAACGCACCCGCCCGGTCCGTGACTTGGTCGCGGCCATTCCCAATACCGATGTGCGTAGCGCCGTCGACCTGGGGTGCGGCCCTGGCAATTCCACTGAAGTGTTGGCCGAGCGTTTCCCGCAGGCGCACGTTACGGGCATGGACAGCTCCGACGACATGCTGGTCGACGCCCGCAAGCGCCTGCCGCAACTGAATTTCGAGCTGGCAGACATCGCCGCCTGGAACCCAGGCCAGAAGTTCGATGTGATCCTCGCCAACGCGTCCCTGCAATGGCTACCTGACCACGCCACGCTTTATCCGCATCTGCTCGACCAGCTGACACCTGGCGGCACCCTCGCCGTACAAACCCCGGACAACCTCGACGAACCTGCCCACCGGCTGGCCCGCGAAGTGGCGGCAGATGGCCCGTGGGCGGCCAAGATTGGTGCGGTCAAACACAATGAGCGGCACACCGCGAGTTACTACTACGAGCTGCTGAGCAAACATTGCAGCACCGTCGACGTGTGGCGCACCACCTATCAACACCCGCTGGCCGATCACGGGGCGGTGGTGGAGTGGTTCAAGGCTTCTGCGTTGCGGCCGTTTCTTGCACCGTTGACCGATAGCGAAAAAGCCGCATTCCTACAGCAATACCAGACGCGTATTACCCAGGCTTACCCGGCCCTGGCTGACGGCACTGTATTACTGCCTTTTCCGCGTCTGTTCATCATCGCAACCCGCTGAGGGCCGCAAACAAGCGGTGGTCATTGCGCCGCCGCTTGCTCCTTCAAGTATTCATCCGTCGACACCACGCTGGCGTACCCAAAGGCCAGCGATGCCATATAAGCGCCATGCACCTGCGCCGCCGCAATCACCTGGCCATTGAATACCTGGTCGCGGGTCGCGCAGGCGTCATGAATCAGCGTGACCTGGTAGCCCAGGTCTGCCGCAGCCCGCACCACGGCGTCGATGCACATATGGCTCATGTTGCCGACCACCACCACGTCAGTGATGGCGCGTTGTTCCAGCACGGTGCGCAGGTTTGTCCCGCGAAACGCGTTCACAAAGTGTTTGAGCACCACCGGCTCATTACCCTCGTTGAGTACCTTGGCATGCAGGTGCGCGCCCTCGGAGCCTGGCGTGAAGAAGGGTGCGTCTTCGCTGGTGAACTCATGGCGCACATGGACAACGGCGTTGCCCGCCTGGCGAAACGCCTGCAGCACCTGCGCGGCCTTGTCCGCCGCGGCTTCCACGCCATCGAGCGGCCACTTGCCCTCGGGGAAGTAATCGTTCTGGATATCGATGAGGATGAGCGCTTGCTTGGCCATGGGTGTCCTTATGATGGTTGGCAGTGCCTTGCATCTTAGCTGGCCCGTCGCCATCCACGCAGCTGCTTTGATGGAGGCGTCGTGCAGAACACCGTCCGTTTAAACCCCTGTCGTGCAGAATAAAACAGGCCTAGTGCCATCGCTGTGTCAGTAACTGTTTGATTTAACGGCCATCCTCCCCAGCCTTGCCTTGGCGTGATCCATGCAACCTTCCTCGCACACACATGGCAGGATCGCCAAGGGGGACGCATGACCCCGATTCAACGCAAAAAACGCGTAGTCGCCCACTCCACAAGAGAAGGGGCGCCGCAGCATGAAGTCGAAACCAATCGCGCCCTCGCGCGCTGGCTGGCGCAGATCCTTGGGCTTAAATTCGGCGGCAGCTATGACCCGCAGTTACACGCCGGTCTCGACTTGTATGTGTTACCCACCCAAACCCTGGTCGGCCCCGCTCAAGCGCGACCGCTTAATATCAGAGGGCCGGAAGATCTGTGGGGCGGTTATGTCGATCACGCATTCATCTGTACCAAAGCGATCACCCACGGCCTGCTAAGTCCTGACGCCACGGCGCCTGAAGGCTGGTCGCCAGCGTTCTGTGAGCGTGTGCGCACGGTTGTTCTCGACGGGCTCAGCGTGTTTGCCCTTGAAGACGCATTGCCTGCCGCCACGCGCTTGCTCTACAGCGGGCCGATTCGCATGAAACCGGTGCATGCCTGTGCCGGACGCGGCCAGGAAGTTATCCACAGCCTCGACGCATTCGAGGCTTTGCTGGCGCGACCCGAAGCGGCGCAGCTGTTCAACGACGGCGTAGTGCTGGAGCAGGATCTGCACGACGTCACCACCCACAGTGTGGGCCAGAGCTTTATCGGCGATCACGTGATCAGCTACTGCGGCGAGCAATTTCTCACCCAGGACGGGCACGGCGAAGAGGTTTACGGCGGCTCGACCTTGCTGGTGGTGCCCGGTGGCTATGAAGATCTGCTTGAGCTCGATTTGCCCGACGATGTGCGCGAAGCCATCCAACAAGCCCAGGTCTTCGACAGTGCCGCCGATGAGGCCTACCCTGGTTTCTATGCCTCGCGGCGCAATTACGACATTGCCCAAGGCCTGGACAGTGACGGCCAACGCCGTAGTGGCGTGCTCGAACAATCCTGGCGCATGGGTGGGGCCAGCAGCGCGGAAGTCGCGGCGCTGCAAAGCTTAATCAATAACCCCGGCCTGCGGGCGATTCATGTGTCCTCGGTAGAGACCTATGTGGACCAACCGCTGCCGGCGCACGCTATTGAGGTGTATCGCGGCCCGGCCGAAAACAGCGACTTTCTTCTCAAGTATGTGACGGTTAAATCTTATGACGGCTAGAAGCGAAAGCATTGCGATCGATATTGACGACGAACAGATGAGCGGCACCTTCCTGAGCCCAAAATCCAAAGTCCCCGGCGTTTTGTTTGTGCACGGCTGGGGCGGCAGCCAGGAACGCGACCTGGAGCGCGCCAAAGGCATCGCGGGCTTAGGCTGCGTGTGCCTGACCTTCGACCTGCGCGGCCACGCCGGCACCGGCATTCCCTTGTCCCGCGTCACCCGTGAAGACAACCTGCGCGATTTGCTGGCGGCCTATGATCGGCTGCTCTCACACCCCGCCATCGACACCTCGGCCGTGGCCGTGGTGGGCACCAGTTATGGCGGCTATCTGGCGGCGATTCTCACCTCATTGCGCCCGGTACGCTGGTTGGCGCTGCGCGTGCCGGCGTTGTATCGCGACCAGGAGTGGCTCAAGCCCAAGCGCGACCTGGATAAGGCCGACCTGATGGATTACCGCAGCACCCTGGTACACGCCGAGACCAATCGCGCCCTGCATGCCTGCGCCAAGTTCAGCGGTGATGTGCTGATCGTCGAGTCGGAAACCGACGACCACGTGCCCCATGCCACCATCATGAGTTACCGCGCGGCCTGCCAGAACACCCATTCGCTGACCCATCGGATCATCGATGGCGCCGATCATTCGTTGAGCGACCCGGTGTCGCAGCAGGCCTACACCTCGATCCTGGTGGACTGGATTACCGAGATGGTGGTGGGGGAGCGGTTGAGCATTATTCAGTCACGATAGTGGGGTGCCCTTTAGGGCCTCATCGCGGGCAAGCCCGGCTCCCACACTTGGAATGTATTGCAACCTGTGGGAGCGGGCTTGCCCGCGATGGCGATCGAACTGCCGACACCGTTCACGCCGGTGTTTTCTTGACCCGCAACGCCTTGGCCTTTGCCTCCACCGCCAAATACATCACCAACGCCACCAACAGCGGCAAAATAAAGTAGATCGCCCGGTAGGCAATCAGCCCTGCAAGCAAACTTCCCCGCGACGCCTCATGCTGCATCAGCCCGATAAACACTGCTTCCAGCACACCGAGCCCGGCGGGGATATGGGTGATCACCCCGGCAATCGCGCTGATCAGCAGCACGCCCAATACCAGCGGGTAGTCCAGCTTGGCGGGCAGCAACGTAAAGATCACCGCCGCCATCAACGACCAATTCAACGCACCCAGCGCCAGCTGCAAACAAGCCATGCGCAACGACGGCAAGTTGATCTCGATGCCTTTGATCGACCACGCGCGTTTCTTTGCAAACTGGCAGGCCGCCAGATAACCCAGGCTGGCCAGCACCAACACCACGCCAATGCCTTGCAACGCGCCGCTGCTGACCTTCCAGCCCGGCGGCATTGTCACCAGCCCACTGCTGAATACCCCTCCGGCCACGGCCATATAGCCAAACCAGTTGGTGGCCAGGCTCAGCCCAAGAATCTTGGCGATATTGCTGGTGCTCACCCCGAGCCGCGAGTACAGCCGATAGCGCATGGCAATGCCGCCGACCCACGCGCTCAGGTTGAGGTTAAAGGCGTAGCTGATGATCCCGACCGGCAGGATCTGCTTCCAACGCAAATCCTGGCGAATGTAGGTGCGGCCTATCAGGTCGAAGCTGGCGTAGACAAGAAAGCTGCAGAGCGTCAGCCCACCGGCGATCAACAGCGTGCGCAGCTTGAAGGCCGCCAGCGTTTGCAGCACTTCGCTCCAGTCGATGCGCCGTGCGAGCAGGGTGAACAGCACAATCAGCAGCAGAAAAAACGCGAACGTCAGCGGTTTCTTCCAGCGCTTGAACCGCGAGCCGCCGCTTTCAGTGCTCATGGGCCTGGCTCTCGAATGGCTTGAGGCGCGGTTTGTGTGCTGGCAGCCAGCCCGTCAGCGCGGGGAAGTGCCGCATGACATGGAACACCAAAAAGCCCACGGTCAATCGCCATAACCACAGGCGCGGCTTGCGGTTTTCCGGCATGGTCCGGCAATGATTACGTGCCAGTGTTTCCAGGCTTTCATACAGCTGTTGATTGAACGCGCGGTCACGAATCAGCACGTTGGCTTCCAGGTTCAGCGACAGGCTCAATGGGTCCAGGTTGCTCGAACCCACAGTGCTCCAGTCGTCATCCACCAAGGCCACTTTGCCATGCAACGGGCGCTGGCAATACTCGTGAATCACTACGCCATCCTTGAGCAAATAGTCATACAGCATGCGCGCGGCAAGCTTGGCCAGCAGCACATCGGGTTGGCCCTGCATAATCAGTTGCACCTGTACGCCACGTCGCGCGGCATTGCGGATTTCACGCAGCAGGCGATAGCCTGGGAAGAAGTAGGCGTTGGCAATCACCACGCGTTTTTGCGCCTTGCTCAAGGCGTGTATATAGGCCTCTTCGATATCATCGCGATGTTGCAGGTTATCGCGATAAATCAGGCGCACCAGGCCGTCGTCGGTGTGCGTCGGCCACAGCGATGGCCGTTGCTGGCGCCGTCGCCAGCCGCGTCGCGTGCGCACCTGGCGGCCACTTTGGGCGAGGGCGAAATGATGCAGGTCCGCCACGGCCGGGCCGCTTACCTGCACGGCATAATCCTGCTTGGCTTCGGGGCCGAAATCACCCAAGTGGTCGGCAGAAAAATTGATCCCGCCGATAAACGCCACGGCGGCGTCCACCACCACAATCTTGCGGTGCAGGCGACGGAACCAGTTGGTGCGAATGCCCACTATCTTCGCTGCCGGGTCAAACATTTGCACCGTCACCCCGGCCTCGGCCAGCTCACCGAGAAAGGCAGGGCTCAGCTCGCCGCAGCCAAAGCCATCGAGGCTGACGATGACCTTTACGCCGCGCTGCGCCGCTTCGATCAGGATGCCTTGCAGTTCATGGCCAACCTTGTCTTCGAACAGAATAAAGGTTTCCAGCAGGATCTCCCGCTGTGCCTGGCGCATGGCCTCGAAGACGGCGGGAAAGTACGCCTCGCCGTTCTCCAGCAGCTCAATGCGGTTGCCCGGTTGCCAGCCGTAATCCAGGTCGCGGGCCTTGGCATCATCCGGTGGCTGGTCGGTGGCAATGTGTTCCACGGCGACATTCATAGTTCGATCTCCACCGACAGCGGCACGTGGTCTGACAGGTGAGACCAGGGCCGCGTCGTCAGCGCCCTGGGGTTATGCACCTTCAGGTTACGCACATAGATGCGATCCAAAGGCAGCAATGGCAGGCGCGCCGGAAAGGTGCGCGCCGGTTTGCCATGGGCTTCGATAAACACTTCCCTGAGCCCGCTTTGGCTCAGGTTGGCCTTCTGGCGCCAGTCATTGAAATCACCGGCGACGATCAGCGCCGCGTCAGCCGGAATCTCGGCAATGCGCTGCTCCAGCAAACGCAATTGCTGCTGGCGATGCACCTCGCGCAGGCCCAGGTGCATGCAGATCGCATGCACCTCTTGGCCGCTGCCCGGCAAGCGCAGCACGCAATGCAGCAGGCCACGGCTTTCATGCCCGCTCTGGGAGATGTCGAGGTTGTCGTAGCGGATGATCTGGAATTTGGACAGCAGCGCGTTGCCGTGGTCGCCATGCGGGTAGACCGCGTTGCGGCCGTAGGCGAACTGCGGCCAGATGCTGTCGGCGAGGAACTCATACTGCGGCATCTTCGGCCAGTCGCTGTAACGCTGCGGGTGCCGCTCATGGGTGCCGTGGATTTCCTGCAGGAACACCATGTCGGCACCCACGCTGCGCACCGCCTCACGCAACTCGGGCAGGATGAAGCGTCTGTTCAACGCGGTGAAACCCTTATGGATATTCACCGTCAGCACGGTGAAGCGGGTGATGGCGGTGCTGGGCGTAACGGGCACCCAGTCGGCAATCGCAGCCATGATCGCTCCTGTGGATAAGTAAAGGGTGAAGCCTGTTTTATTGGCTGATGTTATTGGCTGACTGCGGGTGTTGACGGAAAGTTTCGAGTGACCTACAGGCGGTGCTGTTAACCGATCGTTCCCACGCTCCGCGTGGTAATGCAGCCCGGGACGCTCCGCGTCCCATGGACGCAGAGCGTGGGAACGATCAGCGCTCAAACCCGTCAGTTCCTTACAGACCCTGCTGAAGGAGCCCGGCGTTTTGCTGAATCTAAAGACTGCATTACTGCTCGTCGCGTTGTTGGTGTGTGGCAATGGCGCGCTGCAAGCTGCGGCGCCTGCGGCAGCTGAGGCTCCAGCCAAGCCGGAGTTGCTGGTCGAAGGTGGCCTGCTCGGCGCCATCAGCTCCAGCATTGACGATGTGCAAGACAAACTCGACCTCAACCAGAACCTCATCGACGCCTGGCGCCTGCGCGCCGACCGTGCGGCGGATGAAGTCGGGCGGCTGGTCGATCAAACCGCACAACGTTCGCCGTGGAGCGTGGGCGGGGACTTCCTGCTGCTGTCCGGGGTGTGGGTCGGCGCCTTTGCGACACTCACACTGCTCGGGCGTTTGAGCGTGCAGCGTCTCGGTCGGCGGCGTTTCGTTGAGCAGCGCGGGCGTCTGCAGGGCGTTCTTGGCTACGTGGTGCCCTACACGATTCCAGCCTTGATCTGCCTGCCGCTGACGCTTTACGTCAGCCACTTTTTACCCAGCTCCGTAGGCCGTGCGCTGGCGCTGTGTTTTGCCTATGCCACCAGCAGCGGTATCTTCTCCACGTCGATGCTGTTGTGCGTCATCGTCATGTTCAACGTCGGCCACAAGCGCCCAGCCGTGCAGATTATTCGCAACTATTGCCCCAAGCCGCTGTTCCTGATCGGCTTTCTCGCCGCTCTCAGCGATGCCCTGACCAGCCCGCAGATCGCGCGCCAGTTGGGTGGCAATATCACCAGCAGCATCGCGGTGTTTACCGGCCTGTTCGCGGCGGTGATTTTCGGCGTGCTGGTGGTGCGCCTGCGCCGTCCGGTCGCGCATCTGATCCGCAATCGGCCGCTGGCCCAGCGCCTCAAACACCCGGCGCTGCAGCAATCGCTGCGAGTGTTTTCCGGGCTGTGGTATTGGCCGATTCTGTTGATGGTGCTGGTCTCGGCGATCAACCTGATCGGCGCCGGCGACGATAACCAGAAGGCTTTGCGTTGCGCGCTGTTCACCACGATTCTGTTGATCGGCACAGTGTTTCTCAGCACGGTGTTGCAACACCTGTTCAAGTCCCGCAGCCAAGTGGCGATCCAGCGCAGCAGCGCCTACAAAGAGCGCTTCCTCAGCCTGCTGCACGCAATACTGCGCATCGCCATGGCCATCGCGTTTATCGAAATTCTCGGGCGTATCTGGGGTGTATCGCTGTTCGAATTTGCCCAGCGTAACTCGGTAGGCCGGGCGATCAGCGATTCCCTCAGCAGCATTGGCCTGATCCTGCTGGTGACCTGGCTGTTCTGGGTGGTGCTCGACACAGCGATCCAGGAAGCCTTGAAACCGCCGGTCAACAAGCGCTCCAGCCGCCAGCCGAGTACACGGGTCAAAACCATCCTGCCGTTGTTGCGCAATGCGGTGAAGATCGTGCTGGTGGTGATCTGCGCGATCACCACCATGGCCAACCTAGGCATCAATGTCGCACCTCTGCTGGCGGGTGCCGGTGTGGTCGGTCTGGCCATCGGTTTTGGCTCCCAGCAGTTGGTGCAGGACGTGATCACCGGCCTGTTCATCATCATTGAAGACACGCTGTCGATCGGCGATTGGGTAGTGCTCGACTCCGGCCATGCCGGCACCGTGGAGGGCCTGACCATCCGCACCCTGCGTCTGCGAGACGGCAAGGGGTTTGTGCACTCGGTGCCGTTCGGGCAGATCAAGGCGGTCACCAACCAGTCGCGGCAGTTTGCCTATGCGTTCTTCTCGGTGCAGTTCACCTACGACACCGACGTGGACAAGGCTGTGGAGCTGATCCGTGAGGCGGGGCAGTCGATCCGCGACGATGTGTTCCTCAAGTACAACCTGCAAGGTCCGCTGGAAGTGTTTGGGGTCGACAAGATGGACCTCAACGGCGTGGTGCTGACGGCGCAGTTCCGTACCGTGTCGGGCGGGCAATATGCTGTGAGCCGCGCGTTTAACCAGCGCCTGAAAAAGCTTGTGGATAACTGTGATGAGGTGCACTTCGCGCAGACTTATCCACAGCAGGTTTGGCTGCCCAAGCGTTCGGCGCCTGTGGATGAGGCGGGTGAGGAGGTGCCGGGTGCGGTGGTGGTGACCGAGCAGCACAGGCCTCAATGATGTAATGACTGTTCCGGCCTCATCGCAGGCAAGCCAGCTCCCACCGTTGGAATGCATTCCCCTGTGGGAGCCGGGCTTGCCCGCGATGAGGCCGGCAAGGTCCATACAGGTATCAGCGCCTGATCAACCTCTCCTGCACCGCCTGCAAGTCCTCCTCCAGCAACACCTGCTGCTTACCCGCGACCATCACCGCCGCCGGCAAGCCATCGCGGTACACAACCCGATTGCCGCTCACCGCCGGCACTTTGCTGCCTGGCAACAAGGTGCCCACCAGGTTCAATGGGTCCGCCCCGCACACCGCAATCAAACTGCCGTCATGCGGCCGACGTCTGACCTCACGTAGCAACGGGATCGCCTCCGGCAACGCAAACTGTTCCCCCGCCAAACCACTCACAAACCGCCCGCCGCGAATCTCACCCCGCGCTTCCAGGCGATGGAAGGTGCGCAGCAATTCGCGCCAGCTTGGCAGCCAGTCGGGCTCCCGCTCCAGCAACCGCCAGAACACCACGCCATAACGGCGCAGCAGGGTCATCGCCACATGCTCCAGGGTCTCGGCCGAATGCGGGCCGGCGGCGCTGGGCGAGCGGCGCAACAAGGCCCAGCGCCCGGCGTCGTCCATGCCGCCAATAAACGCCCCGCGCCCACGCCGGCTACTGCGGGCCTGGCGTTTGCTGGCGGGCGTGGTCAAGGCCCGCAGCCCGGCAAAGCTGTCGGCATTCACCAGCCCCGCGCCCACCAGTTCCTGCAAGGCGGTTTCCAGTTCGCTGCGCAGCAGATGGGCTTCATGCACCAGTTCGTCGAAAAACAGCGCGCCGTGTTCACGCAGCGCCAGGTGGACTTTTTGCGCCTTGGGCGACAGCGTGGTGCTGTCGGTCGGTTCGGTCAGCCCGCTCCACAACGGCACCTGGCTGCGCGGCAGCAACACCACCGGCGTACTGCGCAGTGCCAGGGCGCCGGCCTTGTTGCTCAGGCGCGTCCATACCAGTTTGCCGCTGCGGCACAGCTCGTCGAGCCAGGTGGAGGAATAGTCCTTGAGCCGCGCACTGAGCAAGTCGCTGTCCCAGGCCGAGGTGGCGGCGGCGTAACCTTCGAACTGCCCGACAATCTGCGGCAACATTGCGCTGCCCTGGCCACGGGTGCCGTCGGACAGGTGCTGCCAATCGAACAGAAAGCGCATGAAGTCCTGCAGCGCCACCGGCTCGATTTCCCGGCGCAGACGCTTGACTGTGTAGCGATGGATACGCGCGAGCAAATGCCGCTCGCACCATTGTTCCTGGGTGGCGCCGGGGCTGAAATGGCCGCGCAGCACATAGCCTTCCTGCTCCAGACGCGCGAGTGCCTGGCTGATATCCGCGACCGGCAGCGCCAACGGCGTGGCGATCTCAACCAGGCTCAATGGGCCGAAACCGCCGAGGCGCGCGCGCAGCACTTCGGCCAGTGCATCGTCAAAGGTCCAGGGCTCATCGAAGCCCGGCAACAACGGCAGGTCATTCGGATAGATCGCTTGCAGGCAACTCAAGCGCTCTACCGCTACCCACAGGCCATTGTCCAGTTGATAGGCGCGCCCACCCTTGGCCAAGGCGTGCAACCACTCGGCCCATTGCGGCGTGACTTCGTTGCCGGCGATACACGCCAGGCTCATCAGCGCCTCATGCATTTCATCCAGGCCATTGGGCGCGGGCCAGGCTTCTTCATGCACGCCGGCAATGGCCTCGGCGTCCAGCGCGCCGAGGTCGTCGGTACTGTGCGGGTCGCTCCAGCGACGGTTGAGCACGGCTTGGGTACGGCGCTCTTCCAATGGTGCGTCGTCGAGAAAGGTGTAGGGCCGCGCGCTGAGAATTTCGGCGGCCATGGGCGAGGGCGCAGGCAGGTCGCGGCTGATCAGGCGCACTTCGCCGCGCTCCATGCGCCGCAACAGCGTCAGCCAACCTTCGCTGTCCATGGCTTCGTGCAGGCAGTCGTCGAGGGTTTGCTCAACCAGCGGGTGTTCGGGTACTTCGCGTTCACCGGCGAGGTTTTCCAGGCAGGCAATCTGGTCGGGAAACACGCTGGCGATCAGGTCTTCGCTTTTCATGCGCTGGATCTGCGGCGCCACCTTGCGCCCGCCGGTGTAGCGCGGCAACGCCAGGGCCACACCGGCATTCCAGCGCCAGCGCACGCCAAACAGCGGTGCATCCAATACGGCCTGAATCAGCAGGTGTTCGGCGCTGTTGCTGTTCACATAGCGCCACACTTCATCCAGCTCAAAACTGTGGCTGGTGGACAGCGACAGCACGATTGCATTCTCACTGGCGGCTGCCTGCAATTCAAAGTTGAACGTGCGGCAAAAACGCTTGCGCAGCGCCAGGCCCCAGGCGCGGTTGATGCGGCTGCCGAACGGCGTGTGGATGATCAACTGAGTGCCGCCGGACTCATCGAAAAACCGTTCCATGATCAATGTGTCCTGGGACGGTAATGCGCTCAGCGCCAGGCGCGCACGGGCCAGGTAATCAAGGATCTGCTCGGCGCTGGCGCGGTTCAGGCCAAGGCTGGCGGTGAGCCAGTCTTGCGCGGGTTGCAGGTCACCGGGCGTGGTGCTGAGCAGAGCGTCCAACTGCCCCTGAAAACGTGCGACTGCCGACGACAACTCGTTGCTGCGCCCCGGTGCTTCACCCAGCCAGAAGGGGATGGTCGGCGGCTGGCCGTGGGCATCTTCGACGCGCACCTTGCCGCTTTCTACCCGCAGGATTCTATAGGACGTATTACCGAGCTGAAAGATATCCCCGGCGATGCTCTCCACCGCGAAGTCTTCGTTGACGCTGCCGATGTTCAGGCTCTGAGGCTCCAGCAATACGCTGTAGTCGGCGTTGTCGGGGATGGTGCCACCGCTGGTCACGGCGGTGAGTTTGGCGCCACGGCGGGCGCGCAGGGTGTGGGTCACGGCGTCACGGTGCAGGTAGGCACTGCGGATGCCCTGGCGGCCGTTATAGCCGTCGGCGAGCATGTGCAGCAGCGCCTGGTAGTGGCGTTCATCGAGTGCGGCGTAGGGTGAGGCGCGACGGATGAGGTCCAGCAACGCCTGTTCCGGCCATTCGCGGGCGCTGACTTCGGCGATGATTTGTTGGGCCAGCACGTCCAGCGGGGCGATGGGGATGTGCAAGGTGTCCAGTTCGCCGCGCCGCACGCAGTCGAGCAGGGCGGCGCATTCGATCAAATCATCACGGGTGGTGGCGAACAGTCGCCCCTTGGGCGTGCCGCCGACCTGGTGACCGGAACGCCCGACCCTTTGCAGAAAACCGTTGATGGAACCGGGCGAGCCGATCTGGCACACCAGGTCGACCTCACCGATATCAATCCCCAACTCCAGCGACGCGGTGGCGATCAGCACTTGCAGTTCACCGGCCTTGAGCCGTTGCTCGGCGTCCAGGCGCAGCTCTTTGGCCAGGCTGCCGTGGTGCGCGGCCACAGCGGTCTTGCCCAAACGCTCGCTCAAGTGCCGGGCCAAGCGTTCGGCCAGGCGCCGGGTGTTGACAAACACCAGCGTAGTGCGGTGTTCGCGGGCCAGCGTGGCGAGGCGGTCGTAAACCAATTCCCACACATCGTTGGCCATCACCGCCGAGAGCGGCACTGGTGGTACTTCGATATCCAGGTCGCGGGGGCGCGCGTGGCCGATATCGACGATGGCGCACTCACGCCCGCTGCCGACCAAAAATCGCGACACCGCCTCGATAGGCTTTTGCGTGGCCGACAGGCCGACGCGGGTCAATGGCTCGCTGCATAACCCTTGCAGGCGCTCCAGGCTCAGAGCCAGGTGGCTGCCGCGCTTGCCGGCGGCGATGGCGTGGATTTCGTCGACGATCACCGTGCGCGTGCTGGCCAGCATCTGCCGACCGGAGTCCGAGCCCAGCAGCACGTAGAGGGATTCCGGCGTGGTGACGAGGATATGCGGCGGCCGTTTGCGCATGAGTGCGCGGTCTTTTTGCGGGGTGTCGCCGGTACGCACGGCGGTGCGAATAGTCAGCGGCGGCAAGCCCTGCGCCTGTAATTGCGCGGTGATGCCGGCCAGCGGGTTTTGCAGGTTGATCTGGATATCGTTGGACAGCGCCTTGAGCGGCGACACGTACACCACCAGCGTTTCGTCCGGCAGTTGCCCACCGTTGGCCAAGCCTTGATGCACCAGGTCATCGAGCACCGCCAGGAACGCAGTCAGGGTCTTGCCGGAGCCTGTGGGCGCGGCGATCAAGGTTGAGCGGCGTTGGCGGATCAGCGGCCACGCCTGGGCCTGGGCGCCGGTCACCGAGGGGAAGGTGTTGCCAAACCAGGCACTGACGGCGGGGTGGAAGCCGTCCAATACCGTGTCGGTTGATTCAGGAAGGTTCATCTATTGATTGATACTGCCCATGCCAACAAGTTGCAATCAGGTACTTTGTCCGTGACGGTTGCGCTACAAACCCGCAAAATGCAACGATTCTGGCAACAACCTACGGCAAGGCGCACACGCCTGCCGATAATAACCATCGTTCCAAACAGACCGGGCCTGCTCAATCTATGCGAATGCGCCTTATGTTACTGGGCGGCGGGAATGCCCTCGGGCAGGCGCTGATTCGCCTCGGTGCAGAGGAAGACATCGGTTTCCTCGCACCTAAACCGCCCCAAGACGGCTGGGATGCCGCGAGCCTCACCCAATTGCTCGACGACACCCGTCCCGATGCGCTGATCAACCTCGCCTACTATTTCGACTGGTTCCAGGCCGAAGCGGTCAGCGAAACGCGTTTGGCCGCGCAGGAGTTCGCCATCGAACGCCTGGCCGAACTGTGCCAGCACCACAACATCACCTTGCTGCAACCGTCCAGCTACCGCGTGTTCGATGGCTCTCGTGCCACCGCCTACAGCGAAAAAGACGAACCGGTGCCCCTGGGCTTGCGCGGCCAGGCGTTATGGCGGATCGAGCAGAGCGTGCGCGCCACCTGCCCGCAACATGTGCTGCTGCGCTTTGGCTGGCTGCTGGATGACAGTGTCGATGGCACCCTCGGGCGCTTCCTGGCACGTGCCGAAAAGCCGGATGAATTGCTGATGGCCGATGACCGGCGCGGCAACCCGACGCCGGTGGACGATGCGGCGCGGGTGATCATTTCGGTGCTCAAGCAACTTGATTGTGCGGCGCCGCTGTGGGGCACCTATCATTACGCTGGCCACGAAGCGACCACGCCGTTGGCGCTGGGGCAGGCGATCCTTACTGAAGCGCGCAATTTCCATCCGCTGGCGATCGAATCTCCCACCGCCCAGGCCCACGCGGCCCGGCCGGATGCGGCGGACGAGCCGCAGCACGCGGTGCTGGCCTGCAAGAAAATCCTCCACACCTTCGGCATCAAACCACGGGCGTGGCGGGCGGGGTTGCCGGCGTTGCTGGATCGGTTCTACCGACATAGCTGAAGGCAACACAAAAAAATGTGGGAGCTGGGCTTGTGTGGGAGCTGGCTTGCCTGCGATAGCATCACCCCGGTATCACTGATACACCGAGGTGCCTGTATCGCGGGCAAGCCCGACTCCCACACAAGCCCAGCTCCCACATTGGGTTATGCCGTGTTGTTTAGAACTTGTAACCAATACCCACCATGTAAACCATCGGGTCAACATCCACATTGACCTTGGCGCGTGTGCCTTGGCCCAGCGCATTGTTATCCACAGTCGCCTTGGTGCTGATGTCGATGTAACGCGCCTGGGCGTTGATCATCCACTTGTCGTTGATCATGTAGTCGGCGCCGATCTGCGCGGCCCAGCCCCAGGAGTTTTCAGCCTTGAAGTTGCTGAAGCCAGCTTGTTCGGCGCGGCTGCCAACGTGCTCGTCGTAGATCCAGGTGTAGTTGATACCGGCGCCTACATACGGCTGGAACGCGGACTTGTTGTCCAGCGGGTAGTACACGACGCTCAAGGTCGGCGGCAGGTGCTTGAGCGTACCGAGCTTGCCGTTGGCGGCGCCCAGGGCGGTGTTCTTGATCTTCACGTCATGCTCGAACGGCGTGGCGGCCAGCAGTTCGATACCGATGTGGTTGGTGATCATGTAGGCGAAGTTGAGGCCCAGTTGGGTGTCGCTGCTCATGGTCGCTTTGCCGCCCAGGTTGGTGCCGGCCAATGGCCCCTGGTCAACCTTCACATGGCCGCTGTCTGCTTTCGGGTTCACGGTGATTGCACCGGCGCGAATCAGAATATCGCCGGCTTCGTGAGCGTGTGCGACAGGGGCGGCGAGGGCGAGCGCGAAGAGGGACGCGCCGAGCAGAGACTTGTTCATGGGAGCTCCAAAAGGACGTTTAAAAGTTGTACGTCCAATGGTAAAGATCGTTCCGTCCGATCTTTTGACTCAGCTCAATGAAAGCTCGATCAGCGTTACTCCTGCAGTTCGTAGACGTAAATCTTCTCGGCATCCATCTGGTAACCGGCGTCGGCCAGCTCACTGGAAGACGGCTTGACCTGCATCGCACCTTCGATCCAATACGGCTGATACAGCTCATCAAGCTTCACGCCGACTTCGCTTTTTACATGCACGATCTGGTTCGACGGCGGCGGCGGTACGTGGATGCACGCGCCGAAATACGGCACCAGCAAAAACTCGGTGGTGCGGCCTTCTTCGCTGACTTCCAGCGGCACGATATAGCCCGGCAAACGGATGTGCTTGCCGTTCAGGCTCTGCACCACTGGCGCGTTGGGCAGTTCCTGTTTGGCCGCAGGCGCGGCCTCGACCGAAAGCGCATCGGCCATGTTCGACAGGTCGTGCAGCGGTTTCATGTTGGGGACTTCCGGCGGCGCGTCCGGCGGGATCATTTCCTGCCACGACAGGTCCTTGGGCTGCTCGTCGGCCCAGGCGGGCACCACCACCAGCAGCAACAGCGCAAACAGGGCACGATGCATCGACAGCTTCCTCATAAACGTATGGACAGGCCATCGGCCAACGATTGCCGATAGGCGCGCCACGCGGGCACGCTGCCCATCAACAGCGCGGCGGCCAGGATACCGATGAGCAAGGTCCATTCATATTCGCTCGGCCACGACATCGGCAGGTCCAGGCCGTAGTTGGCCTGCAAATACCCGCGCGACGCGGCGATGCACACGTACAGCAGACCCACGCCCGCCACGACGCCCGACAAAGCCAGCGCGAAGGCTTCGAAGATCAGCAGGGTCGCAATGTGCCAGGGGCGTGCGCCCACCGAGCGCAAAATCGCCATCTCGCGGCGGCGTTCATTGAGGCTGGTGAGGATTGCCGTAAGCATACCGATCAAGCCCGTCAGCACCACGAACAGCGAGATCACGAACAGCGCTTTTTCGGCGGTGCCCATCATGCTCCACAGCTCTTGCAGCGCCACGCCCGGCAGGATCGCCAGCATCGGCTCGCCACGGAACTCATTGATCTCGCGTTGCAGCGCGAAGGTGGAAATCTTGTTGTTCAGGCCGAGCATAAACGCAGTGATCGCTTGCGGCGTGAGGTCCATATTGCGTGCCTGGTCGGCACTGATACGGCCTTTGCCCTGGGCCGGCACGCCGTTGTGCCAGTCGATATGGATCGCCTCCATACCGCCGAGGCTGATGTGCAGCGTGCGGTCCACCGGCGTGCCGGTGCGCTTGAGAATGCCGACCACGGTAAACGGTTTGTCGTCGTGTTTGACCAGGCTAACCACTGCTACACCGTGGGCCAGCACCAGCTTGTCGCCGAGCTTGTAGTGCAGCGCATCCGCCACTTCGGCGCCGAGCACCACTTCGAATGGGTCAGTGGCGAAAGCACGGCCGCTGGCCAGTTCGAGGTTCTGCTTGCGGCCATATTGGTAATGCTCGAAGTAGGACGCGTTGGTGCCCATCACGCGATAGCCACGGTGCGAGTCGCCGAGGGAAATCGGGATCGCCCATTTCACCTGCGGGCTGGCGGCGAAGTGCTCGAAGCTGTCCCAACGGATGTTATTGGTGGCGTTGCCGATGCGGAACACCGAATACAGCAGCAAGTTGACCGAGCCGGAGCGGGCGCCAACGATCAGGTCAGTGCCGCTGATGGTGCTGGCGAAACTGTTGCGCGCCTCAACACGCACGCGTTCAACGGCGAGCAACAGGCACACCGAAAGGGCGATGGCGAAGGCAGTGAGAATCGCGGTAAAGCGGCGGTTAGCCAGGCTGGCCATGGCTAGACGGAACAGATACATCTCAAACCTCTGCGGGCGTGGCGGCGCGATTGAGTTCGGCCAGCGACAGGTGGCGGTCGAACAGCGGCGCGAGGCTCTGGTCATGGCTGACGAATAACAGACTGGCGCCTGCTTCGCGGCATTCGGCGAACAGCAGCTGAATGAACGCTTCGCGGGCGTCGTAATCGAGGGCTGAGGTGGGTTCGTCGGCGATCACCAGTTCCGGTTGGCCGATCAACGCACGGGCGGCGGCCACGCGTTGTTGCTGGCCGATGGACAGCGAGTCGGCACGGCGTTCCAGCAGGTCTTTGTCCTTCAAGCCCAAATGCGCCAGCAAGGTCGCGGCGGCCTGGTCGACGCTGCCGTGTCGCTGAGTCGCCCGCTGCGCACGCAGCCTGGAAAAGTGACACGGCAGTTCGACGTTCTCGCGCACTGAGAGAAACGGCAACAGGTTGAATTGCTGAAAAATATAGCCGGTGTGATCGACGCGGAAGCGGTCGCGGGCACCGGCCGAGAGTTCGGTCAGCTCCTGGCCGAGCAGGCGAATGCTGCCACGGCTGGGTTTCTGAACACCGCCCAACAGCCCGAGCAAGGTGGTTTTGCCACTGCCGCTCGGGCCTTTGAGAAACAAGGTTTCCCCCGCTTCCAGGCGGAACGCGGGGATATCCAGCAACTGCGGGTGGCCGGGCCAGTTGAAGCCCAGGTCAGACAGTTCGATCAGTGCTTGGGTCATGTGAAATCAATATCGCCTGGTTGTAGAGCGTGGCGCCGATCCAATGTGGGAGCTGGCTTGCCTGCGATGACGGCGGCACATTCAATATCGATGTGTCTGTTATACCGCTATCGCAGGCAAGCCAGCTCCCACATTGACCGTGTTTCAAATCAGAATTTAAGAGTGGCGGTCGTGGCCGTCGCTTCAACACCTTGCTGGCCGCTTGGGCCGATCAGTTGTACCTGAATCTTCTGGGTGGCAGGGAAGGTCTTGAACACTTGGGTCAGGTCGAGGTTGCTCAGCGCGGTCGGCGTGGCGCAGGTGAACTGGTAGTGCGCGTGGATTTCGCTGTGGTCGTGATGATGTTCGTGGGCGGCAGTGCCTTTGCCGTCGGTGGCGTGGTCGTCATCGTCCTCATCATGGTCGGCTTCAGGCTTATCGCCAAACAACGGGCTGTTGAGTTCCTGGGTGCTGATCACACAACCGGCAGATTTGGGCAGCTTGAACAGCGCCTGTGGGTTTTCCAGCTGCTTGCGTGCGGCGGCGACCTTGGCTTTGTCGGCAGGCGTGGTGGCCTTGTGTTCAAAGCCCACAAGGTTCATGGCCGGGCTGTCGAATTCCAGCTCAAGCGCCTGGCCGTCGAGTACCGCATTGAGGCGGCCGACACCATGTTCGTGGGCACCGAGGCTGCCGTGTTCATGCTCATGATCGTGTTCATCGGAGGCGTGGGCGATGGCCAGGGGCAGCAGGGCAAACGGCAAGGCAAGCAGCAGACGGCGCATGAGAAGGCTCCATAAGATGAAAGTTTTGTTATGTGATCTTATAACAATATTCGCGCCAGTTTGAACGCCCGCTTGGCGTTGCGCAAGTCGCGTGGGAGCATGCGGGTCGGAAAACTGCGGGAGTAAGAGCGATGTTGCGAATTCGTGGAACCGTCGGTGACTTGCCGGTGGATTTGACCCTGGAACTCGATGACGGCGATTGGGCGCGCCTGGGCGAGCACTTGCAGGCAACTCCGGCGCCGAGCGCGCCGGCTGTTGCGCCGGTCAAACACAACGATGATTTGTGGCAGAACGCCCAGGATCTGTTGCGCAAGGCCGGGCAACTTAATGGGCTTGAGTTGCTTGATCAGCTTGAAGGCTTGGCCGGTGATGCAGTCTCAGGCAAACGCCTGCTGGTACGGCTGCGCCACAGTGCCAGTGTGAAAGTGGCCAGCGGCGGGGATACGCCGCTGTACAGCTGGATCGGCGATTAATACAGCGCGGCGAACAACTTGCGACGGTACACCGTGACCAGCGGGTGGTCATTGCCCAGCAGTTCGAACACCTGCAGCAACGTCTTGTGCGGCAGGCCTTCGCTGTAGCTGCGGTTGCGGATAAACAGCTTGAGCAGGCCTTCCAGCGCGGCGTCGTATTGCTGGCGCGCCAGTTGCTGAATCGCCAGTTGATAGGCTGCTTCATCGTCCTGCGGGTCTTGCGCCAGGCGGCTTTTCAAGTCGGCGGCATCCGGCAGGTCGGCGGCCTGGCGCAGGAAGGTGATTTGCGCCTTGGCGCCGGCGAGGGCGGCTTTGTGATCGTCGCTTTTCACCGCGTCGAGCACGGTTTGGGCTTCGCTCAGTTCGCCGCGTTCGGCCAGGCAGCGTGCATACAGAATCAGCGCGGCGGCGTTGGTGTTGTCCTCGCCCAGCAGCGCCACCAGCACCGCTTCGGCATCGCTGATACGGCCTTCGGCAAACAACGCCTGGGCCTGCTCCAGCGGGTCAGCCGCCTTCGGTGGCGGCATCTTCACGTGGGGCTCGAGCATCGCTCGCACGGCCGACTCCGGCTGCGCCCCGGCAAATCCATCCACCGGCTGGCCGTCCTTGAACAGCACCACCGTGGGCAGGCTTTGAATGCCAAAACGCGCGACGATGTCCTGCTCGGCCTCGCAATCGACCTTGGCCAGCAGCAACTCGCCCTGATAACTCTCGGCAATTTTCGCCAGCATCGGCATCAATGCCTTGCACGGCGCGCACCACTCGGCCCAGAAATCCACCAGCACGGGTTTTTCGAATGAGTTCTGAATCACTGCCTGGTCGAACGTAGCAGTGGTGGCGTCGAAGATGTACGGCGTGGGCTCACTCATGGGGCGTCTCGAATAAAGCGGGAATGGGGCAACTATAAGGGCTGGCGAGGTTGGCTGAAAGCATGATGAGTTCAAGCCAGCCCCTACTGGAGAATGCGCTCAACTGTGGGAGCTGGCTTGCCCGCGATGGCCTCAAGCGCGCCGCGAATGGTACAGGCTCACTTTGCGAAACTCCCAAGGCTCGGCCAGGTCCGGCAGCGTCAGCGCATCGAGGATGTCCAGGCGCTGATACGCCGGGTGCTGGAAGTCGCGCACCCGGGAGTCGGCCACCAGCGCTTCATGGCCACGCGTCAGGAAGTGGTCGAGCAGCGGCAGGTTGGCACGGTCGTAGAGCACGTCGGCCACCAGGATCAGGTCGAAGCGGTCGGCCTCGGCAAAAAAGTCGGCTGAATAACTCAGCGCTACACCATTGAGTTCGGCGTTTGCCCGGCAAGCGGCCAAAGCCAGCGGGTCGAGGTCGCAGGCCACCACTTCCAGCGCGCCCGCTTTAACCGCAGCAATCGCAGCCACACCGGAACCTGCGCCAAAATCCAGCACGCGTTTGCCCGCCACCCACTCGGGATTCGCTGCCAGGTAGCGCGCCAGTGCCAAACCGCTGGCCCAGCAAAAACTCCAGTACGGCGGTTCATGCAGGATGCGCCGGGTCTCTTCCTGGCTGAAGGCACGGTCCATGTTGCCTGCGTCCAGCAGCCACAACGACAGCTCGGTGCCCGGCAGCGGGCAGGGCACCAGTTGTGCGTCGCCGATCAGTTCGCTCAGGGCGCGTTGCAGGCCCAGCGGTGGCGTCATGGTGCCCGGACGAGTTGCAGAGGGCCGGTGGTCTGGGTGATCGCCTGGGTGATACGCACCGCAGGCAGGTGCAGGATCAACTGGCCGGACTGGCTGGCGCGACCGCGCAGTTCAACCCGTGCACCGGCTGGGAAAGCCTCTGGGTTAAAACGCAAGCGGAAGGCCAGGGGCTTGCCGTTGCCGGTGAGTACGCTGCTGGCGAGCAGTTGTTGCGGGCGGTTGCGCTCATCGATTACCAGCAGGGCCAGTTCGACTTCGGCATTGGCTGGCACGCCATTCAGAGTGCCGTTGATTTCCCGCTGGTAAGCCGGCAAGGGGCCGAGGTCTTCAATGCCGGGGACTTTTTTCTCTTGGGCAGGCGCGGGTTGTGGTGTCGACGGTTTTGGGGCTTCGCTGCTACAGGCGACCAGAAAACTGAACAGGGCGAGTAAAACAAGTGGTCGTAACTGCATGTACGGCTCCAGAAAGGACAAAATCCGTGGCTTAAAAAATATGAAACATAATAGTCAGCCTATATACCGTAAAGGCTATGGCTTGTCTTGCCACGGGGATGCGCTACCATGGCCCTCCCATTTTTTGTTGCCTGCCAACCATGCACTGTCCCTTCTGCGGTGCCAACGACACCAAGGTCATTGACTCGCGTCTGGTCGCCGAGGGCGATCAAGTACGCCGCCGGCGCGAATGCCTGGCCTCTGGCTGCGGTGAACGTTTCACCACCTTCGAAACCGCCGAACTGGTGTTGCCACGTCTGATCAAGTCCGACGGCAGCCGCCAGCCTTTCGACGAAGAAAAACTGCGCGCCGGTATGCAGCGCGCCCTGGAAAAACGCCCGGTGAGTGTCGAGCGGCTGGAGGCGGCGCTGGTGCATATCAAGCACAAGCTGCGCGCCACCGGCGAGCGCGAGGTCAAGAGCCTGGTGGTTGGAGAACTGGTGATGGGCGAGCTGCAAAAGCTCGACGAAGTCGCCTATATCCGTTTCGCCTCCGTGTATCGACGCTTCCAGGACCTCAATGAGTTCCGCGAAGAGATCGACCGCCTGGCCCGTGAGCCTGCCAAAGAATGAACCCACCGTCTGCCGAACAAGCCGTCCTCGATGCCCATTACATGGCCCGCGCCCTCGAATTGGCGCGCAAAGGCCTGTACACCACCCACCCCAACCCACGAGTGGGCTGCGTGATTGTGCGGGATGGGCAGATTGTCGGCGAAGGCTGGCATGAGCGCACCGGCGAGCCCCATGCCGAGCCGAACGCCCTGCGCGCCGCCGGCGACAAGGCCCGTGGCGCCACGGTGTACGTGACCCTCGAGCCGTGCAGCCACCATGGGCGCACGCCGCCTTGCGCCGATGCGCTGGTGACCGCCGGTGTGGCACGCGTAGTGGCCGGGATGCAGGACCCGAACCCGGAAGTGGCCGGGCGCGGGCTGCAGCGCTTGGCTCAAGCCGGCATCGAAACCCACAGCGGCGTACTCGAACAACAAGCGCGCGCGCTGAACCCCGGCTTCCTCAAGCGTATGGAACACGGCCTGCCGTTTGTGCGGGTCAAGCTGGCGATGAGCCTGGACGGCCGTACCGCGATGGCCAGCGGCGAAAGCCAATGGATTACCGGGCCGGCTGCCCGCGCCGCCGTGCAGCGCCTGCGCGCCGAGGCCAGTGTAGTGCTGACCGGCGCCGATACGGTGCTGGCCGACGGTGCGCGCCTTACTGTGCGCGCCGCTGAGCTTGGTCTGGACGAAGAAACCACCGCTCTGGCCATGTCGCGCCCGCCATTGCGCGTGTTGATCGACGGTCGCCTGCGGGTGCCGCTCAACGCTCCGTTCTTCAAGGCCGGCCCGGCGCTGGTCATCACCTGCGTCACCCCGGAAAACCAGTTCCCGCGTGGCCCGGAATGCCTGGTGGTGCCGGGCGTTGAAGGTCAGGTCGACCTGCGTTCGGCGCTGCTGGCGCTGGCAGCCCGTGGCGTCAACGAAGTGCTGGTGGAAGCCGGCCCAAGCCTGGCGGGCGCGTTTGCCCAGCAAGGCCTGGTCGACGAATACGTGATTTTCGTCGCCGGCAAGTTCCTGGGCTCCGCCGCCCGGCCTTTGCTCGACTGGCCGCTTGAGAAACTGGCCGACGCCCCCCAACTCAAGATCACTGAAATGCGCGCTGTAGGCGACGACTGGCGAGTCACTGCCATCCCGCTACCACCAGCGAGCGTATAATTCCGACCGGGCGCTCCAGCGCCCGTCCCGTTTTCCAGGAGAAGGCCATGTTCACCGGCATTATCGAATCCATCGGCAGCATCCGCGCCATGACCCCAAAGGGCGGCGACGTACGCCTGCTGGTTGAAACCGGCAAGCTCGACCTCGGCGACGTCAAGCTGGGCGACAGCATCGCTGTCAGCGGCGTGTGCCTGACCGTCATCGAGTTGCCGGGTAACGGCTTTGCCGCCGACGTCAGCCGGGAAACCCTGGACTGCACCGCGATGAACGACCTCAAAGCCGGCAGCCCGGTAAACCTGGAAAAAGCCCTGACCCCGACCACCCGTTTGGGCGGCCACCTGGTCAGCGGCCACGTTGACGGCGTCGGCGAAGTGGTTGCGCGCAGCGAAAACGCGCGCGCCGTGGAATTTCGCATTCGTGCGCCGAAAGAACTGGCCAAGTACATCGCCCACAAAGGCTCGATCACCGTCGACGGCACCAGCCTGACCGTGAACGCCGTGAATGGCGCCGAATTCGAACTGACCATCATCCCGCACACCCTGAGCGAAACCATCATGGCGTCGTACCAGCCAGGTCGCCGGGTGAACCTGGAAGTCGACTTGCTTGCCCGTTACCTGGAGCGCCTGCTGATGGGCGATAAGGCCGCAGAGCCAGCATCCGGGAACATCACTGAAAGTTTTCTGGCCGCTAACGGCTACCTGAAATCCTGACCAAGGGGGTGCCGCGTGGCGCTCAATAGCATCGAAGAACTGGTTGAAGACATCCGCCAAGGCAAGATGGTCATCCTGATGGATGACGAAGATCGCGAGAACGAAGGCGATATCATCATGGCCGCCGAGGCGTGCAAGCCCGAGCACATCAACTTTATGGCCAAGCACGCCCGTGGGCTGATCTGCATGCCCATGAGCCGCGAGCGCTGCGAGCTGCTCAAGCTGCCGTTGATGGCGCCGCGCAATGGCTCGGGTTTCGGCACCAAGTTCACCGTATCGATTGAAGCGACCACCGGCGTCACCACCGGCATTTCCGCCGCCGACCGTGCGCGCACGGTGCAAGCCGCTGCGGCCAAAGACGCCAAGGCCGAAGACATTGTGAGCCCCGGCCACATTTTCCCGCTGATGGCCCAACCGGGCGGCACCCTCGCTCGCGCCGGCCACACCGAGGCGGCCTGTGACCTGGCGCGCATGGCCGGTTTCGAGCCAAGCGGCGTGATCTGCGAAGTCATGAACGACGACGGCACCATGGCCCGTCGC
This sequence comes from Pseudomonas sp. OE 28.3, assembly GCF_014268205.2. Classification (NCBI taxonomy): domain Bacteria; kingdom Pseudomonadati; phylum Pseudomonadota; class Gammaproteobacteria; order Pseudomonadales; family Pseudomonadaceae; genus Pseudomonas; species Pseudomonas sp. OE 28.3. Next base: position 6,016,308 of record NZ_CP077082.1, on the reverse strand, counting down.
GCCGAACTCGAGGCGTTTGCTGCCGAACACGGCATCAAGATCGGCACCATTGCCGACCTGATTCACTACCGCATGATCCACGAACGTACCGTTCAGCGGATTGCCGAGCAGCCGCTGGACAGCGAACTGGGCCAGTTCAACCTGGTGACCTACCGTGATTCAGTCGAAGGCGATGTGCACATGGCCCTCACCTTGGGGAGCATTTGCGCTGAAGAACCGACCCTGGTGCGCGTGCATAACATGGACCCGCTGCGCGACCTGCTGATGGTCAAGCAGCCGGGCCGCTGGAGCCTGCGTGCCGCCATGGCCGCGGTTTCCGAGGCCGGCAGCGGTGTGGTGTTGCTGCTGGGCAACCCGGTGGATGGCGACGTATTGCTCGCGCATATTCGTGAAACCGCCGAGCACACCCAGGTCAAAACACCGACCACCTACAGCATCGTCGGTGCCGGTTCGCAGATTCTGCGTGACCTCGGTGTGCGCAAAATGCGCCTGATGAGCGCACCGATGAAATTTAATGCGATATCCGGATTCGACCTGGAAGTTGTAGAATACGTGCCCTCCGAATAAAGGCTGGCGTTTTCTGCCCCTTGTTCGCGGTTAAATCATCACTGAGGGACGCACTTTTCGCGTCCCGGCTCTTTAAGAGATTTGTCGAATGACCCTGAAGACCATCGAAGGTACCTTCATCGCCCCCAAAGGCCGCTATGCCCTGGTGGTTGGCCGCTTCAACAGCTTCGTGGTTGAAAGCCTGGTAAGCGGTGCCGTGGATGCCCTGGTTCGCCACGGTGTGAGCGAGAGCGACATCACTATCATCCGCGCCCCTGGCGCCTTCGAAATTCCACTGGTTGCGCAAAAAGTTGCACAGCAGGGTGAATACGCGGCGATCATCGCCCTGGGCGCGGTCATTCGGGGCGGTACTCCGCACTTCGAATACGTGGCTGGCGAATGCACCAAGGGCCTGGCCCAGGTGTCCATGGAGTTCGGCGTGCCAGTCGCTTTCGGCGTACTGACCGTAGATTCCATCGAGCAAGCCATCGAGCGCTCCGGCACCAAGGCCGGTAACAAGGGCGCAGAAGCTGCCTTGTCCGCACTGGAAATGGTTAGCCTGCTGTCGCAGTTGGAGGCCAAGTGATTTCCGACGAGAGCGATCAGTTCAACCCACAGGATCCGCGTCCAGCCGATGCCGGCAAGCCATCCAAAAGCGAGAAGCGCCGTAAGGCGCGTCAACTCGCGACCCAGGCGCTGTACCAGCGCCTGATGGCCGGTGCCTCGCTGAACGAAATCGAAGCGCAGTTTCGCGTCGACAACGACTTCACGTTTGCCGACCAGAGCTACTTCCACGATATCCTGCACGGTGTGCATGCCAACCTGACCGAGATCGACACGGCTCTGGCGCCATGCCTGGACCTGACCATTGAAGAACTCGACCCGGTTGAACTGTGCGTGATGCGCCTGTCCACCTGGGAGTTGCTCAAGCGCGTCGACGTGCCTTACCGCGTGGTGATCAACGAAGGTATCGAGCTGGCGAAAGTCTACGGTTCGACCGACGGCCACAAGTTCGTCAACGGCGTGCTCGACAAGCTGGCCCCGCGCCTGCGCGAAGCCGAAGTGAAGGAACACAAGCGCTAAGTCGCTTGAGTCCTGAATGGGTGAGTTCGAGCTGATCCGCAATTACTTCGCTGCCGCGCCTTGTGCGCAGGGCGGTGAAGGCATTGCCTTGGGGATCGGCGACGACTGCGCCCTGCTGGCGCTCCCTGCCGGGGAGCAGTTGGCAATCTCCACCGATACGCTGGTGGCTGGCGTGCACTTCGCCGACCCCTGTGACCCGTTCCTGCTCGGCCAGCGCTCGTTGGCCGTGGCAGTCAGCGACCTGGCCGCCATGGGCGCCCATCCTCTGGCCTTCACCCTCGCACTCACCACTCCCACCGTCGATGCCGATTGGCTGCAACGCTACGCCCAGGGTTTGAACGCCATGGCGCAAAGCTGCGGCGTGGGGTTGGTGGGCGGCGATACCACGCGCGGGCCGCTGAGCCTGACCCTGACCGTGTTTGGCCGTGTGCCGGCCGGGCAGGCGCTGGTTCGCAGCGGTGCGCAGCCGGGTGATTTGCTGTGTGTGGGTGGTGAGCTGGGTAACGCTGCCGGCGCTTTGCCGCTGGTATTGGGGCAACGCACGGCGGACGCAGCTATCGCTGATCCGCTGCTCGCCCATTACTGGTCGCCGCAACCGCAGTTGGCGCTGGGCCTCGCGCTTCGGGGTAAGGCCACGTCTGCGATGGACATCTCCGACGGCCTGCTGGCCGATTGTGGGCATATCGCCAAGGCATCGGCTGTCAGGCTGGTCATTGAGCGTAAGAAACTGCCGTTATCCCAGGCGTTGCTGGCGTTTGTTGGCGATGACGATGCCCGTGTGGCCGCGTTGAGCGGGGGCGACGACTATGTGTTGGCGTTCACCCTGCCACCGGCCGAGCTGGCGCCGCTGTTGGCGGACGGCTGGCCGATTCACGTGATCGGCCGGGTCGCGGCGGGGCAAGGCGTGACGCTGATTGACGCCGCCGGGCAAGACATCACGCCAGCCGTGCGCGGCTATCAGCATTTTCGCGACACGCCTTAAGCGACAGACCTGCGCTACCCTCTATACGGTTATCCCTGTACAGGAGGTAGTCACCATGGGTGTGCGCCGTTGGCTGCTGATAGTGTTGTGCGCTCTCGCAACCCAGATTCTCGCCGATGAAGCACCTGTCCCTGGCAAGATCATGCTGGCCAGTGAGCAGTGGAACGACTACACCAACAAAGATGGCAGCGGCCTGGCCTGGGATGTGTTGCGAAAGATCTTCGAGCCGGTGGGCATTACCGTGCAAACCCGCAGCGTGCCCTATACCCGTTCGGTCGGCCTGGCCCAGCGTGGCGAGGTGGATGGCTGGGTCGGTTCCTATCGCGACGAAGCCAGTGGCGTGTTGTACCCGCACTGGAATTTCGACTCCGACCACATCTACGCCCTAGGGCTGGCAGCCACACCTGCACCGAGCGTCGCCACGTTGGGCAATTATCGTTTGGCCTGGGTGCGCGGCTACAAGTACGAGGAATACCTGCCGAATGTGCGCCGCTTCAACCCGATAGAACGTCGGAGTGGCATCCTGCCGATGCTGCAACACGGCCGCGCCGACTTCTATATTGATGCCCTCACTGAAGCCAAATACGTGCTCAGCCAGTCGGATGACCCGGCGCAATTCAAGCTCACTCATATAGCCGAACTGCCGCTCTACATAGGCTTTGCCGACACCGAGCGTGGGCGGGCATTGATGGGGGTTTATGAGCAACGCATGGCCACGTTGGTGAAGAGCGGCGAGTTGAAAGCGATTTTCGAGCACTGGAAACAACCGTACCCGTTCTGACCTGCATAGAACCAGGACGAAGGCCAATCGAACCTATTGATCTTTATCAGCGATAATTCAGCTTAAGCGTCTGTAGGAACCTGCTGTTACAATGACGCCCTCTGTGAAATCTGAAATCAGGAGCACACGGTGCCCGTCGTTTTCGTCGCCGCTTCCAAGCTGCCTACCCCTTTTGCCACGTTCACCATGAACGGCTTTCTCGAAGAGGCCACTGGCCGCGAGCACGTCGTGCTCAGCCTGGGTGATATCGCCGACGGCGCGCCGGTGCTCGGCCGCGTGCATTCCGAATGCCTGACCGGCGACGCCTTGTTCAGCCAGCGCTGCGACTGCGGCTCGCAACTGGAAGCGGCGATGCGCGCCATTGCCCGTGAAGGCCGTGGTGTGCTGCTGTACTTGCGCCAGGAAGGCCGTGGCATTGGCCTGATGAACAAGATTCGCGCCTACGAGCTGCAAGATGGTGGCGCCGATACCGTCGAAGCCAACGAGCGCCTGGGTTTTGCCGCCGACCAGCGCGACTACGCGATCTGCCTGCCGATGCTGGAGCATTTGGGCGTCAAATCCCTGCGCCTGATGACCAACAACCCGCGCAAAGTCAAAGCCTTGACCGAGATGGGCATCACCGTGGCCGAGCGCGTGCCGCTGCACACCGGGCAAAACCCGCACAACAAGCTCTACCTGGCCACCAAAGCCAGCAAGCTCGACCACATGATGGGCAACGAGCATCAGGGCGAGGTCGACCGCGCGTGACCCGTGGCCAGGTAAAACGGCGACTGTCCTTCAACTGGTGGCAGTACCTGGCCCTGGCATTGCTCCCGTTGTTTGTCATCAACCTGGTGTTTGGTCAGGCCGAATCCCTGCTTCCCGTACTGGCCATGCCGTTCTTTATTGCCGGCGTGGCCTCGATGTTTCTGAGCCTGCGTTATTTTCATGGATATAAACACGCGCTGATTGCCACTTCCAAAGCCCTCGACACGCCCGAAGAACCGGCTGCCTGGATCACCCTCGCGGCACGTCGGCGCACGGCGTTGCTGGTGGCTGCCCTGCCAGCCTGGATCGGTGCGTTGGCGGTGTTTGTCGGCCTGGAGGCGGTGCCGCTGTGCCTGCTGGCGCTGTCGACACTGGTGCTGTTCTATCTCTATCGCATCCCGCGTCAGCTGGGATGATGCGTGTTTGGCTGTCGCTTCTGGTGCTGGCATTCAGTGCCCAGGCGATTGCGGTTGAACGCGTCGTCAGCCTGGCGCCGTCTCTCTCCGAAATCGTGGTCGAACTGGGCGCCGCCGACCTGCTGGTGGGCGTGCTCGACGGCGGCGAGCGCCCGGCGGCATTGGCCCAAGTGCCGTCGGTTGGGCAATACGGCCAACTGAATATGGAGCGCTTGCTCAGCCTCAAGCCCGACCTCATTCTGCTCTGGCCCGGCAGTGTTGGCCCGGCCCAGCGCGAGCAATTGCAGCGCCTGAATATCCCGGTTTATGTGGCTGAACCCCATAGCCTTGAACAGCTGACGGCCCAGGTACAAGCCATCGCTCAACAATTGGGCCGCGAAGCGGCGGGGCGCACGCTGGCCGCGCAGTTACGCCAACGCTTGGCCGAACTGCGCCAACGCTATCAGCGCGCCGAACCGTTACGTGTGTTTTATCAGGTATGGAACCAGCCGCTGTACACCGTGGGCGGCGGGCAGATCATCAGTGATGCCTTGGAGGTATGTGGCGCACGCAACGTGTTTGCCGACCTCAAGCTGCCCGCGCCGCAGGTCAGCGTCGAGTCAGTGTTGCAGCGCAACCCTCAGCTGATCCTGGCGGGTGATCAGGCGCAACTCGACGAGTGGAAGGCCTGGCCTCAGATCGCGGCGGTGGCTGAAGGTCGTTTGCAGGTCGTGCCCGACAAGGGGCTGGAGCGGCCCAGCGGGCAGATGGTTGAGGCCATCGCGAAGCTCTGTCAGGCAATGGCTGCCCAGCGCTGAGAGTCGCTGTGTTTTCGTCTGCTGCGGTGCGATTAGTCTGTCAAAACCATCGGATTTTGCCTGGCGATCTACCCGCCTAGGAGTGCTAGTTTCGCGGCTCTCCCATTCGAGCTGATCAAGGACACATCATGCGTTATCTATTGGCGATGGCCGGCGCCGCTTTCGCATTGGCGCTTATAAGCGGGTGCGATATTTCCCAAAGAATTTCCGAACTGAGGACATTTGGTAATCACCCAGTGGTGGACAGGACCGCAACGGTGGACAGCACCCAGCAAGACCTCCTCACTATCCAGAAGCCTGCGAAAATCACCTCGATCCGTGGCGGCACCTCCCAGTGCTTTGATTACGCGTTGGAGCGCGATGGTAAAAGAGCCGATTATTTCGTCTCGTTCACCTCCCAGGGTTGGGCAAATGCCTGGGGCTACTCAACGTGCAGCAAGCAGGTGGCAGCAGGCAGCCTGACGTCTAACGAGCGGATCAAGAGGCAGTACTGACCATTGATAGTGCGCGCTGGCGTTACAGTTCCGGCGTCCAGGTCACTCCAAACAACAGCGCCCGGCCTTCTTCCCGGTAGCCGTATTGTTGGCCTTGATACTGATACAGCGCCCGGCTGTAGTCTTTGTTCAGCAGGTTATCGACCTTCATGTTCAATGTTACTTCACGGTTCACCGCCCAACTGGCGCGAAGCCCCAGCAACCCGTAACCACCCAACCGTTGCTGGTTTTTCGGATCATCGTAGCTGCTGCTTACCGCTTGCCAGCTGGCGCCGACGCCAAACTGATCGAATTGGCGATCCAGATCCAGGCTCACCGTGCGTCTGGCGCGGCGAGCCAATGTGCGGCCGGTGTCGCGGTCGCGTGGGTCAATCATCGCCAGCCCGAGGCTGCCTTGCCAGCCGAACAGTTCTTGCTTGAGCGCTGCTTCGAAGCCATTGATGCGGGCCGAGCTGACGTTTTGTGGGCCGTCGCTGCCGAACACGATGGCGTCCTGAATATCGGTGCGGTACAGCGACGCCTCCAGGCGGCTGGTGTCGCTGAGCTGGCTGCGCCATTGCAGTTCATAGCTTTTGGAGGTTTCGGGTTTCAGGTTTGGGTTGGCGTTTTTGAAGCCGTATTCGTCCGGGTAATAAAGGTCGTTGAAGGTCGGTGCGCGGAAGCCTTCGCTGTAACTGAACAACAGGTCGTTATCCGGGTTCACCGGCAGGGTCAGGGTGCCGCTCCAGCTGTTGTGACCGCCGAATTGCTGGTTCTGGTCGCGGCGCAGGCCCAGCTCGGTGGAAAAATACTGTGTTTCAAAGCGGTGCTGGATAAACGCGGCGCGGTTCCAGCGGCTGTCTTCGGCGAGCACCGTACTGCTGTTGACCCGGTCTTCGTACCAGTCGCCGCCCAGGATCAGGCTGTTCTGATCATTGAGGGTCAAGTCGTTCTGCCAGGTCAGCGAGTCGCGGTAGGTGTTGAACACACTGCGGTCGTCGCTGAGTTTATCCAGGGTTTTTTCGCGGTTTTCGCTGTGACCCAGCTCCAGGCGAGACTTCCACGCATCGTTGAGGCGCGCGTCGACATAACTGCTGACGCTGCTGACGGTGAAGTCTGTATAGGGTTGTTGCTGGAAGCTCTGGTAATTGAGCGAGTCATAGCGACCAAAAGGGTTGTCGAATTCGCTTTTGCCACGGTTATCCAGCACATTCACGCCAGCGTCGATGTCATCGGTGAAGGCATGGCTCAGGCTGAAACTGATGGCTTGGTTGCGATAAGCATCGTGGTCGCCATCGCTCGGGTACGACGTGCGTGTGCGGTTGATCCCCGCCGTGTCATCCAGGCTGGCGCCGAGGCTGAAACGGGTTTGCTGGTCGCCGCCGGACAGTCCCAGGCTGCGCTCCCACGTCTGATTGCTGCCAAAGCCCACGTGCAGGCGCGGTTGCAGGCCCGACTCGGTGTTGCGCCGGGTGAAGATCTGAATCACCCCGCCAATCGCATCGCTGCCGTAGATCGCCGAGCGCGAGCCGCGCAGCACTTCTACGCGTTCGATCTGGTCGATGTTGAGGTATTGCAGGTTGCTGGTGCCGGTGGTGGAGCTGCTGATGCGCTGGCCATCCACCAACACCAGGCTCTGGGCGGTGGACGTGCCGCGCACATACACGTTGGTCACGCTGCCACGGCCACCACTTTGCGCCACCTGCACACCGGGCACACGGCTGAGCAAGTCGCTCACGCTGGTGGGCTGCAAGCGGTCGATGTCGTCGCGGGTAAACACGCTGTTGGCGGCGCTGCTGTCGTTACGCGCCTGCACCTGGCGGTTGGCGCTGATCACCACGTTGGGGAGTTTGAGGGCGTCGTCGCGCTCGAAGCTGTCGGCCAGCACGGCAGTGGCGGGGAGCAGCAGCAGGGGCAGGGCAAAGCGAAGGCGATTCATGGGCTGTCCATAGCATTGAGCAGCAATACAAAAACAATGTGGGAGCTGGCTTGCCTGCGATGCGGTCACCTCGGTTTTTCAGTAAGACCGAGGTGATGCTATCGCAGGCAAGCCAGCTCCCACATGTTATGAGTGTTTTACAGGCCCAGCAGCGCCATGCGCGCGCGCACCGAAGCCTCGATCCCGGCCTCATCCAGGCCACATTCGGCCAGCATCTGCGCCGGTTTGGCGTGTTCCACATACACATCCGGCAAGCCCAGGTGCAGCACCGACTTGAGGATGTTCTCCCGCGCCAGGAACTCACTGACTGCCGCACCGGCGCCACCCATGATGGCGTTTTCTTCGACGGTCACCAGCAGTTCATGGCTGGCGGCGATTTCACGCACTAAGGTCTCATCCAGCGGTTTGACGAAGCGCATGTCGACCACGGTGGCGTCGATTTTCTCGGCGACCTTAAGGGCTTCGGCCACTTGCACGCCGAACACCAGAAACGCGACCTTGCTGCCCTGGCGGCGCACGATGCCTTTGCCAATCTCGATCGGCTCGAGGTTTTTCTCGATTACCGCATTCGGGCCGTTGCCGCGCGGGTAGCGCACGGCAGCCGGGCCGTTGTACAGGTGGCCGGTGCTGAGCATCTTGCGCAGTTCGTTTTCGTCGCTCGGGGTCATCACCAGCATGCCGGGGATGCAGCGCAGGTAGGACAAATCGAAGCTGCCGGCGTGAGTCGGGCCGTCTTCGCCGACCAAACCTGCGCGGTCGATGGCGAACAGCACGTCGAGGTTCTGCACCGCCACATCGTGAACAAGCTGGTCATAGCCGCGTTGCAGGAAGGTGGAGTAAATCGCGACCACCGGCTTGGCGCCTTCACAGGCCATGCCGGCGGCGAAGGTCACCGCGTGTTGCTCGGCAATTGCCACATCGAAGTAGCGCAGCGGGAAACGCTCGCTGAATGCCACCAGGTCGGAGCCTTCCTTCATCGCTGGGGTGATGCCCACCAGGCGCGGGTCGGCGGCGGCCATGTCGCACAGCCATTCGCCAAACACGCCGGAATACTTCGGCCCGCTGGCTTTTTTCGGCGCAGCGGCGGGCGCATCCAGGGGTTCGAGCTTGGTGATGGCGTGGTAACCAATCGGGTCGACTTCTGCCGGAGCGAAGCCTTTGCCTTTTTTGGTGACGATATGCAGGAACTGCGGGCCCTTGAGGTCACGCATATTGCGCAGCGTGGCGATCAGGGTCGGCAGGTCATGGCCGTCGATCGGGCCGATGTAATTCCAGCCCAGCTCTTCAAACAGGGTGCCGGGCACCAGCATGCCCTTGGCATATTCTTCGGTACGCCGGGCAATTTCCCACGCGCCGGGCAGGCGCGAGAGCACCTTCTTGCTGCCTTCGCGCATGCTGGCGTAGGTGCGGCTCGAAAGGATTTTTGCCAGGTAATTGGACAGGCCACCCACATTGCGCGAAATCGACATGTCGTTGTCGTTGAGGATCACCAACATGTTGGCGTCCACTTCCGGCGCGTGGTTCAGTGCTTCAAAGGCCATGCCGGCGGTCAGCGCGCCATCACCAATCACCGCAATCGCCTTGCGATCGCTGCCTTGCAGGCGGGCGGCAATTGCCATGCCCAGCGCGGCGCTGATGGAGGTGCTGGAGTGGCCGACGCCAAAGGTGTCGTACTCGCTTTCGGAGCGGCGCGGGAAGGCGGCCAGGCCGTCCTTCTGGCGCAGGCTGCCCATGCGCTCGCGGCGGCCTGTTAGGATTTTATGCGGATACGCCTGATGGCCCACGTCCCACACCAGCCGGTCGTCCGGGGTGTCGAACACGTAGTGCAGGGCGATGGTCAGCTCGATGACGCCCAGCCCGGCACCGAAATGCCCACCGGTCTGGCCGACCGTGTAGAGCAATTCCAGGCGCAACTCATCGGCCAGGGTTTCCAGCTCGGCTTCACCCAGTCGACGCAGGCCAACCGGCGTGACAGCACGGTCGAGCAGGGGCGTGGACGGGCGCTTGCGGGGAATCTCTTGAAACGTCGTGGGCATCAGGCGAATCGTTATAGGTATAGAAGAGGCGGCAGTTTACCTCAAGCGGTGCAAACTGCCCACGCAGGGCGCCGAACTTGGCCGATATGCGGCGCGAAAGGCCGCGGTTATCAGTGGCGGCGTTCGACGATATACCGCGCCAGGTCGCGCAGTGGCTCGGCCGCCGCGTCGAAAGGTCGCAGGGCGTCCAGGGCCTGGTCGCGCAGTTCCAGGGCGTAAGCCTTGGCGGCATCAAGGCCCAGCAATGCCGGATAAGTCGGTTTGTCTCGTGCGATATCCGCGCCTTGGCGTTTGCCCAGGGTGGCGGTGTCACTTTCCACGTCGAGAATGTCGTCCTGCACCTGAAACGCCAGGCCGATGGCCCGGGAATAGGTCTGCAGGGCCGCCAATTGCGCAGCTTCGGCGCGGCCACTGGCCAGGGCGCCCAAGTGTACGGCGGCTTCGATCAGCGCGCCGGTCTTGTGACGGTGCATATGTTCGAGGGCTTTTTGGTCGAGCTTGAGGCTGACCGAACCCATGTCGATGGCCTGCCCGCCGACCATACCGGCCGGGCCTGCGGCCAAGGCCAGGGCCGTGACCATGCGCAGGCTGATCTCGGCATTCACGCTGTTCAGGCGTGGGTCCAGCAAGGCGCTGAACGCCAGGCTCTGCAAGCCGTCACCGGCGAGGATCGCGTAGGCTTCGTCAAAGGCTTTATGGGTGGTGGGCTGGCCGCGACGCAGATCGTCATCGTCCATGGCCGGTAAATCGTCATGCACCAGGGAATAGGCATGAATCAGCTCAACCGCACACGCCGCGCCATTGGCGTGCTCGGCCGGCGCACCCAGGGCTTCACAGGCCGCATACGCCAGCAGCGGGCGCACACGCTTGCCGCCATTCATCACGCTGTAGCGCATGGCTTCATACAAGCGCTTCATCTGCGGGCCTGGCGCTACGAACAAAGGTTCGAGCGCCGCATTGACCCGGGCCTGGCTGCTGGCCTGATACGCATCGATCATTCGGGCTGTTCCGCATCGAAAGGTTCTTCGGCCAACTCCCCGTCGCGCTCCAGCAACACCTGCACCTTCTGCTCTGCCTGCGCCAACGCGCTCTGGCAGTCGCGAGTCAGGCCGATGCCTTGCTCAAACGCCGTCAACGAGTCTTCCAGCGACAACTCGCCGTTCTCCAGACGCTCAACCAGGGTTTGCAGGTCGGCGAGGGATTGTTCGAAATCGAGTGCAACTTTTTTGCGGGCCATGGCGGCTAATCCGGTAGACGGTAAACCGGCGCGACACTAGCAGACATGGGGATTCTGGGCAAATGAGCGGGGCTGTCACTGGTCTGCCGTTGAGCCGAATAAAATGCTTATTCGGCTCATTTCGTGAGCCGATTAGGCATTTTATTCGGCTCAGCGCATACCGCAGTATTGCCCCTGTGCGTCCTTGAGCTGCGCTTCAAATGCCATCAACCCGGCCTGCATTTTCTGCAGCCCGGCAATCTGCCCGGCCAGTTCGCACTTCTTGCTGGCGATGGCCTGGTCTGCCCTTTCCCAAGGCAACGCATCGCCCTCGTGCCCGTGCAAAATCCCCTGCAACTCCTTGAGCTTGAACCCCAACTGCTGGGCGCATTTGATCAGCGTCAGCAATTCGACACTCTGCGCCGAGTAAACTCGATAACGCCCCGCACGCTGTGGCGCTGGCAGCAGGCCAATCGCTTCATAATGACGAATCGCCTTGATGGTCGTGCCCGACAACTGCGCGGCTTTGCCGATGTACATGAAAACTCCTTTTTTCAAATAGTGCGCCGACCTGTTTCAGCCACGTGTCGCGCTGCGTTGCGGTTGATCCCAGTACAGGTCCGAACATCAGCGTCTTGGTCGGCTTGATGCCGCAAAAGGCCAGGGTCGTGCTGCGCATCTGATGAATCCCCGGCATGCGATAGACCCAGCGGTAATACCACGTCGGCGTGTCCAGGGTCACCAACAAATGGGCGGTGCGGCCCTGCAGCAGCTTATCCGGGAAAGCCTTGCCCTTACGGTATTTGAAGGCAAAGCCGGGTAGGAAAATACGGTCGATGAAGCCTTTCATCAATGCCGGGATGCCGCCCCACCAGATCGGGAAAACCCACGCCAGATGAGTCGCCCAGAGGATATCGGCTTGGGCGCTGAGCAAATCGGGTTCCAAGGCTTGGGGCAGGGCATAGCCGTTATGCAGGACCGGGTCGAAAGCCAGTTCGCCTAGCCGCAGGACGCGTACCTCGTGGCCGGCGATTGTAGCCGCGTGGATGTAGGTATCAGCGACGGCTGAGCAAAAACTGGTGCTGGAGGGGTGGCCGAGAATGAGCAGGATGCGCTGAGTCATGGTGCCGAAGCCTGAAAGTGGGCCTTTCAGGGTAGGGTGTGCTGTATAGGGGAGAGTCAAGGCACGGCCCAGCAATGCGTCGATTTGCAAAGGCCAGCAGGACGTTTCTGTGATCTGTGCAAGGCCCTTCCTGAAGCGCTCGCGGCCCCTTGTGACGGTAAAAACCACTGACTAGCCTGTGCCTCTCCAGTCAAGAGTGAAACGGGCATGAGCGAAACCTCCATCGGCTTGATCACGCCTCCTGTAGGCTACAGCGACTGGTTGAGCGACCTTAAACTGCGCATCCATACGGCCCAGCAGCGAGCAACGCTGGCGGTGAACCGCGAACTGGTGCTGCTTTACTGGCAGATCGGCCACGATATTCTGACCCGCCAGGCCGCGCAGGGTTGGGGCAGCAAGGTGGTTGATCGCCTTGCCCAAGACTTGCGCGCGGCCTTCCCCAAGATGAAGGGCTTTTCGCCGCGCAACCTCAAATATATGCGCGCTTTTGCCGAGGCGTGGCCGAATGCCGAATTTGTGCAACAGGCTGCTGCACAATTGCCGTGGGGCCACAATGTGGTGCTTCTAGACAAACTCCCCGGCCCCGAAACGCGCCGGTGGTACATCGCCCAGGCAATTGAACACAACTGGTCACGTAGCACGCTCGTGATGCAAATCGAGCATCGCCTGCTGAAGCGCAGTGGCAAGGCCGTCAGCAATTTTGAACACCATTTGCCCAAGCCCCAATCCGACCTGGCGCGCGAATCGCTCAAGGATCCTTATCGCTTCGACTTCCTCAGCCTGGCTTTGGATGCGCAGGAGCGCGATATAGAAAACGCCTTAATCAAGCACGTCACCGACTTCCTGCTTGAGCTGGGCGCCGGTTTCGCCTTTGTCGGCCAGCAGGTATTACTGGATGTAGGTGGTGATGAGTTTTTTGTCGACCTGTTGTTCTATCACCTGAAGCTGCGCTGCTACGTGGTGATCGAACTCAAGACAGGCAAATTCAAGCCCGAACACCTCGGCAAGCTGAGTTTTTACCTGTCGGCAGTGGATGTTCAGCTTAAACACCCACAGGACGGTCCCACCATTGGCCTGTTGTTGTGCAAGAGCAAAAATGAAGTGGTGGCTGAATACGCATTGCGCGACAACAACCGGCCGATCGGCGTGGCGGAGTATCAGTTGGTGGAGTCTTTACCGGCAGAGCTACAAACCAGTTTGCCAAGCATTGAGCAGATTGAGCGGGAGCTGGCGGGTTAGGTGCGTTTAACCGTTACAGCCTGCCGTTCAGGCAGGCTGCAACCGTTGAGTGGATAAAATCAGGCCCTTTCCTGCTTGCCCGCATCCATGTCCGTGCTACCCCAGGGCCGCCAGTCATCGGTATGTCGTTCACTGCCATGGGGGCCGCTGGAGCTGGTGCCGCCGGCCAGGAATTTTTCCCACAAGTTCTTGCTGTCGGGGTCGCTGTCCTTGTGCAGGTAGGGTGCCAGCCGCGTCAGGGAGCTGCCTTTTTTGTCTTCGGTTTCCTTGAAGTGTTTCCATTCGTCCGACTGGTACTCGAACATCGATTTGTCGTCCGGCGTGTCGCGACCGCCGTACATATAGGTGGCATAACGCGCGTATTCGAGCTTGTCGCCCCAGTCGTCCTTGGTCACGCCGGCAGCGGCGAGGTCTTTGAAGAACTTGCCTTGGGAGTCGGTGAGCTTTTGCATTTTGGCATGCTCGACCGCCTCTGCGATCAAGGTGCCTGCCACCCCGAAGATCACACCGGCCACGGCGAAAACCGGGCCAGCAATACGGGCGCCGATGGCGAGCCCGCGTACCACGGTGGCGGCAACATCACCGGCCAGTTTGCCAGCCAGGTGAGCGCCTTTGGGGGCGAACATCGCGATGGTATTGGCAATGGCCATACCGGTACCGGATGCACCCCCGCCCAGGGTGAAGGCTGCGTCGGTTTTTTCCAGTGCGGTCTTGGCATTTTTGAGTTTGCGTGCGCCGGAAACGATGTCCATCACGCCGCCGGTCAAATCCAGGCCGGCGCCGCCCATAAAGCGCAGGAACGAGCGCCCGGAGGCGATCGCAATCTCGGATTTTGACGCCGGGCTACCTTTGCCGGGAATGTCCTTGACACCCATGTGTTCGCCAAGGGATTTGGCCGCGTTGTCGTACTCCTTGACCTCATCGGCCGACAGGTTGCCCACGTCGAGTTTCTTGAGGGTTTCGGACGACTCTTTAACCTGGGTGCTGATGGAGGCAGCCAGTGCGTCGGATTTTTCGGTGGCTTTCTTGCCCCAGATATCCGGCAGGTTTTCGTCGATCAGCCCCAGCCATTCAGTGGCTTTGATTTTTGCCGGGCCTTTGCCGTCTTTATCCACGTCAGGTTCATAGGGTTTAGTGCCTCCCAGGGTTTCCACAATGTTCGAACCGAACTTGAGGAAGTCGTTAGTAAAGCTCAAGCCGGCGACCAGGTCTTTGGCGGCGGCGATTTTCTGGTCGTCGGTCATGTTGCCGCCGCCATTGGCGAGCTGCAGGGCGCCGCTGACCAGGTTCATGGTGCCCGCCATGGCACTCAGCCCGCCGGTGGAACTGGCGGTGTGCAACACCGTCTTCAGGGAGCCGGCGGCCGCCTCGCGTTTGTCGCCCAGGCCCTTCAACTGGGTGTCGACCACCTTGTCGATGGCTTTCGGGTCGCCGCTGGCGGCTGCGAGACGAATGGCCGCTGCGATCTGTTTGTTTTCGGCCGGTGTCAGCCCTTTGATATGGCCGTCGAGGATGTCGATCTCATCCTTCATCTTTTTGTACATGTCGTAGGTTTTGTCGCCTTTGTCCAAGCCACCGAGGACGGCGTTGATACCGCCCTTGATCATCGTGAACGAGGCTTTCAACCCACTTTCGGCATTTTCCGGCGAAACCTTGTCGGGGTTCTCCATGTAGGTGTTGAGCTGGTGCGTCATCATGTTCTGGTCGAATGTCTGACGGCGTGCGGTGTAACTGTCCGGTTCGAGGATGCGCAGCGATTCAAAATAACGGTCTACGTCTAACTCGGCCATTTCGGATTTCTTTGGGTCGCCAGAGTCATTCATGGCAATTACATAGTCTTCGAAGTTCAAGTTGGCATCACGCGTGCCGTCTTTGAACAGTGCCGGGAACACTTGCTCGCGAACTTCATTCAAGCGATCTTGCGACAAGCTGCCGACACTGTTCTTAAGTTCTACGTCGTAACGGTCTTTAATGCCTTCTTTGCCCATGAGTGTGGAAATTTCTTTGGCGAGTTTGTCCTCGTCGACCATCTCCTTGACGTCCTTGCCGTTCAACTTGGTCGGGCTCTTATCCGTTTCACGGTAAGTGCCGCTGCCCAGGTTGATACTCTCGGCATAGCCGTACAGGTCATAGCCACTGTCGAGTGCGGCCTGGGCGTCCATCAGCTTGACGATCTTGGCCTCATCCGAGTGCTCGGTCAGCTTGCCGCTCTTGATGTCATCGCGGATGCCCTGCACAAAGTTCTCGGCCGTCTGGCCGCCCACGGTCTTGTCGTTGGGCAGTTCCATGTCCATCAGCCCTTCGGCGCCGAAGGTGGGGATGTTGTATTTGTCGCGCAGGGCCTGCACGTCCTGTGGCTCATCAGGCGGCGCGGCCTTGTCGGTATGGGTCGCGTCCTTGACGTGCATCAGGTCGCCCTTGAGGCTTGAGTAGCCGTACTTGCCGAAATCCTGCAAGCGGCCGGCCTCGGTACCGTGCCGGGCCTCTTTGTCTTTGGTGAAGCCATCAATGCTGTCGTTGTCTTTATTGCGCGCGTCATAACCGGTCAGCAACTTGCCGTTTTCATCGATGCTGACCACATGTTCCAGCACTTGGGTAGCGCGGTACGCGGCGTCGGCGTCGGTCTCGAAGTCGCCCACTTGCTTCTTGAGGTTGTCCTTCACATCGCTCTGGTTGCCGAGGTTTTTCAGCAGGGGCGTGGCGTCGATAATCTCCTTGGCCGAACGCGTGTCACCGTCGGGGCGTTTCTGCTTGTCGCCCAGGTCCGACTTGACCACTTCGCCGCGCAGGCTCGAATACCCGTACTTGCCAAAGTCCTGCAAACGGCCCGCCTCGGTGCCATGCCGGGCTTCGCCGTCCTTGGTGAAACCGTCGATGCTGTGGTTGCCGACCTCCTTGCCATCGGTGAGCTTGCCGTCTTCGTCGATGTATTCCACGTGCTCCAGCACCTTGGACGCGCGATAGGCGGCATCCGCATCTTTATCAAAATCACCGACCTGCTTTTTAAGGTTGTCCTTCACCCCGCTTTGATTGCCCAGTTGGGCAAGCAGGGGCGTGTCATCGATGATTTGCTGGGCCGAGCGGGTGTCACCTTCGGGGCGTTTCTGGCTTTTGCCCAACTCATCTTTGGGCGCGGCGGCGGCTTTTTTGACGGACTTTTCCCAGGCAGCGACAGAGCTCTTATTAGTGACCGCGGCGTCCTTTGGGGTCGTTTCTACCTTCGCTACCATGGTTACTCTCCTGATGTAAGTGTGGCCCGGCTATTTTTAAAGCGCGCGGGGCCGTACAACTTCCTGGTTAACTACCCGAGGCTGTTTATTTGATAACAAGAGGGCGGCCTTAGTTGGGTGGCCGCTGTGTATGAATGCTGTGAATCGCAACGTCACGGAACTACGTCACGGAACTACGTTACGGAACTACGTTACGGAACTTAGCACGGAGTTTTGGCTGATTCGCAACGCCTTCACAACAATTCACAACGCCAAGGTGATTTCGGAACATTTATGCAGTAAGGCCGGTGCCCGAAAAAAAGCCCGATGGTCACGGTGCGCTTGCGCTAGAGCGTGGCGAGGCAAGTGTGGGCGCGCCAACAATGGCATTTAACCGTTCATCAGGTTGGAACAATCGAGCCTCAGCCTTGAGCGATGGGCGCTGCTGGGTGGTGCGGGAAAAAGTGAGACAAAAAATCTCACGCGTGAGCTATTGAGCCTGGCGGAAATTGCCTGTAGATTTTCTCACGCGTGAGATTTTCACAACGAGGCCAGTACCATGAAAAGCAGCTCTCCATCGAGCCCGCCCGCAGAGCCCGATACCGATTCAGCAAGCCGCAAGGGAGAGCGCTTGAAACCGCCGGTTAAAAAGCCGTCGAGCTTTTACATGAAGCAGATGCGCGCGGGGCTGGCGGCCGCCGGTTATGTGAAACACGAGACTTGGGTGCTTCCCGAAAACCGAAGCCTGCTCAAGCAAATGGAGAAACAGCTTCGCCAACCGATTCTGGCTGGCTCATTCATGTCGGAGAATTTCATGAGCGCAGGTACCAACTGGAACATCGACCGCCTCTTCAGCGCGCTGCAAGCCCTGGACGAAGTGGTCGCCAAAGACATTACGCTTTCTCTGGTTCAAGGTTCCGAGTCCAGCATTAAACTGGAAATGAACGACTTCGGGGGCTTGCCGATTTACATCGCGGTGGTGGGCGAGCAGATCATCGTCGATACCGTGCTGGTCGACGTCGAGTCCATCAACGACGTAACCGCCTTCAATGACGCCGTGCTGCGCAGCCGGGAGATGTTCCCGTTGTCGTCGATCGGTATCGAGTCCATGCCGAACGGGCAGGTTGTTTACAACATGTTTGGTGCGCTGAGTTCCGACTCCAGCCTGACCAACATCGTGACCGAGGTGAAAACCCTGGTCGATAACGTGCAGCGCGCCAGCGAAGCCTTCGAACGTTTCTTCAATTAAGTATTCGGGAGTATCCAATGACTCAGTCCATCTGGAGCAAATTGTTCACCGCGCTGCGTGGCGGTGCCAGCGAAGTCGGCGAATCGATCGTCGACCAACAGGCCCTGCGCATCCTTGATCAAGAAATTCGCGACGCCGACACAGCATTGGCCAACGCCAAGCGTGAGCTGGTGAGCATCATGGCCAAGCACAAGCTGGCAGCGGACCGCGTAGGCGAGTACGACGCCAAGATCAAAGACCTGGAATCCAAGGCGATGGCCGCTATCCAGGCCAACCGTGAAGACCTGGCCCTGGAAGTGGCCGAAGCCATTTCGACCCTGACCAACGAGCGCGACGCCGAGCAAAAGCAGACCGCCGAGTTCGGTGGCTACGCCGACAGCATGCGCAAGGACATCACCAAGGCCGAAAGCCGGATCAAAAGCCTGCGCCAGCAAGTGGACATGGCCAAGGCCCGCGAAAGCGTGCAAAAGGCCCAGGTCAGCGCGTCCGTCGCCAGCGGCGGCGCCAACGGCAAGCTGGAGACTGCGGTGGGTACGCTTAACCGCCTGCAAGCCAAGCAGCAGCAACGTGCCGCTGAGCTGCAAGCCCAGGATGAACTGGCCGAGGCATCGACCGGTACTGACCTGGAACGCAAACTGCGCGAAGCCGGCATCACGCCGGACACCGGCAGCGCTAATGCGATTCTGGAGCGTCTGAAGCAAAAGTCGGCCGAGTAGCGCTGCCACTGCCCGACCCGTGGCGAGGGAGCTTGCTCCCGCTGGACTGCGTAGCAGTCCCATTTTTAGGGCCGCTGCGCAGCCCAGCGGGAGCAAGCTCCCTCGCCACAGTGACCGTGTTCTTTCTAAGCGGGCGGGCATTGACTGTGCCCTTTTTACGTCGAGGTCAGGATGGACGCCCTGAAGGGTTTCAAGACAATCGCAGGCCTGGCCGTGTTCATGGTCGCGCTGCAACTGCTCAATGTCGCCACCGGTTACAGCCTCATGGCATTCGGTCTGATCCCGAGGACCGTGCAGGGCCTGTTCGGCATCCTCACCTCACCGTTTCTGCACGCCTCCTTTGCCCACCTGGGCGCAAACCTGATTGCGTTTGTAGTGCTGGGCACCCTGGTCATGGCTGAAGGGCTCAACCGTTTCATAACCGTCAGCGCGATTATTATCCTGCTGGGCGGTTCGCTGGTCTGGCTGTTCGGGTTTACCGGCGTACACGTCGGTGCCAGCGGCTGGGTCTTTGGGCTATGGGCCTACCTCTTGTCGCGCGCCTGGTTCCACAGGAGCTGGAGCAACCTGTTAGTCGCCGGTGTGGTGGCGGTGTTTTATGGCGGGTTGATCATGGGGTTTGTGCCGCGCCAGGGGATTTCCTTCGAAGGGCATCTGTTTGGTGCGCTCGCCGGCTTTATTGCTGCCAAGGTACTTCTCTCAACACCGCGCAGCAGGTTTAATGCCGGGTGAACGCACTTGCGCCTACCGACGCTGAGGCGATGGCGTCAGGAATCAAGTACCCAGGGAGTCAGGGGCGACATGTCGAATTTTCTTGTGTGGCGCTCGGGCGTCATCTTCCGCTTTTATTGTTTCTCATCTATTCCCTTCTCTATCGCTTCCACCCACCTCAAGGAACTCTCCAATGGGATGGTTTAAACAGTTGATGGGGCTTGAGGCCCCACAAACGAATGCCGAGTCAATATCGCCGCTGCCGACCACCGGCCCGCTAGGCCTGGCGCCCGGCAAAGGCGTGATGTTCGACACCACCCTGAAATTGTTGCTCGATGGGAAAACCTCGGTGGTGATCCCCGGCTCCCAGGAAGTCTGGGCCAACGGCACCGTTGACCTCGGGCAATCGACCTGGCTGTCGCGCTACTACATGAACGACGAAGATTACTGGCTGCAAGTACACACCACCGGCGAAGTCGCCGGGCAGGTCGAGTCGGTGATCCTGTTCAATTACTTGAGCTACGTCACCCTCAGCAGCGAAGCGGAACTGCGCAGGCTGGCAGGCCCACAAAGCCTGATCGGGCTACCGACTTACACCCACAACGGCGTCGAATACACCCGTGTTTGGGGCAGCGAAGCCGGCCAGACCGAACTGGTGGCGATGAGCGAGCGCGTAATAAACCCGGAAGACGCCTACAACGTCGAGCACCGTTCGATGCTGTACGCCCGCGACACCGGCCTGACCGATCGCCGCGAGTTCCTGCTGTTTTCCGTCGAAGAAGATGCCGAGGGTGGCATCAGCCTGAGCACGTCGCTGGGCATTTCGCTGTACACAACCGACCTGACTGCGCTCTAAAAAAGGAAGCCATCCATGCTAGAAGCTCTCTCCATCTCCCTGAACAAAGCGGCTGTGCTCGGCTTTGTCATCTACATCCTGGGGGCTGCGGTGCTGTTCGCGCTGTTCCAGTTCATCTACACCCGCATCACTCCGCACAAGGAGTTCGAACTGATCCGCGCCGGCAACGTTTCGGCGTCGGTCGCCCTGGGCGGCGCGATCATTGGCTTCGCCATTCCGGCCAGCAATGTGATTGCCTACTCCATCAGCCTGCTGGATTTTGTCGTCTGGTCGGTGATCGCCGCCGTCGTCCAGTTGCTGGCGTTTCTGCTGACCAGCCTGGTGCTCAAAGGCACGTCCGAGCGCATCAAGAATGGCGAAGTTGCGGCCGGCATCTACGTGGCCGCCGTGGCTATCAGCGTCGGCATGCTGAACGCCGCGTGCATGACGCCCACCCAGTACTGATTGCGCACGGAGCTCTCGATGAAACGAAGCAAGTACGTCCAGCTGTCGCTGGCAGCGTCGGTCGCCATGGCGATATCTGGCTGCGGGCCGACCGAAAAAACCTACGATTTGCAGAAGAAGTACAACTTCCAGTCGGTCCAGCAATGCGCCGATGAAAAGCTACCGGTCGACGTCTGCTCCGACGCCTACATGACCGCCATGGCCGAGCACCGCCGCATCGCGCCGGTGTACGACAGCCAGACCGATTGCGACGCCGACTTTGTCGCCGACTGGTGTCAGCAAGACTCCTCCGGCAAGTTCATCCCAAGGCTGGGCGGTTTCGAACTGACCGCCGAAGGCCAGGTGACCCAATCCCAGGTCGATGCGGCCAATGCCCAAGTCGCCGGTTCGCAAGCCAACAGCGGTGGTTCAGGCTTCTCCACCAGCAGCCTGCTGACCGGCCTGTTGATCGGCAACATGCTCAGCAACAATCGCAACAGCTACCGCTCCGAGCCGGTGTACCGCTACCGCGATGATCGCGGCAATTACGGCAACTCGACGCTCAACCAGCGTGTCTCCAACGGGGCGACCTTTGGCCGTTCCAACCAGGCCCGATATGGCAGCAGCAATTACTCCAACACGCTGCGCTCCTCCAGCAAACCGGTGAACGTTGCGTCGTCCACCTCCCGTGGCGGCTTCGGCAGCAAAGCCAGCGCCCGCAGCGGCTGGGGCGGCGGCGGTTCGAGCAGTTAAGGAAGCCAGGCCATGAAGAAGATCCACTGCGCAGAACGTCATGACTGGAAACAGACCGCCGACAGCCTCGGCTTCCTGTTCCACACCATCGACGGCGAACCCTACTGGGACGAAAGCGCGTACTACCAGTTCACGCTCCAGCAAATTGAGCGCGACCTCGAAGACCCGACCACCGAGATCCATGACATGTGCATGGACCTCGTGGCCCGCGTGGTGCAAAACGAGGAATTGCTGGAACGCCTGAGCATTCCCGCGCCGTTCTTCGACATGATCCGCACTTCATGGCTCGAAGGCCACCCGCACCTGTACGGGCGCATGGACTTCTCCTACAACGGCAGCGGGCCAGCCAAACTGCTCGAGCTCAACTACGACACACCCACCAGCCTCTATGAAGCGGCGGCGTTTCAATGGGGCTGGCTGGAGCAATGCATTGAACGCGGCCTGCTGCCCAAGCACGCCGACCAGTTCAACAGCATCGACACCAAGCTGCATCAAGCCTTCGCCCAATTGCAGCTCAACCAGCCGTTCTACTTCGCCTCGATGAAAGACTCGATCGAAGACAAAGGCACCACCGACTACCTGCGCCTGGTCGCCGAAAAAGTTGGTATTGAATCCCGCCACATCGACATCGAAGACATCGGCCTCACCAGCGAAGGCCGCTTCGTCGACCTTGAGGATCGCTGGATTCCCCACCTGTTCAAACTGCACGCCTGGGAGTTCATCTTCCACGAACCCTTCGGCGCCGCGATTGCCCAGAGCGACACCCAGTTCTTCGAGCCCGCGTGGAAAGCCATCCTCTCCAACAAAGGCATCCTGCCGCTGCTGTGGGAGTTCAATAAAGGCCACCCGAACCTGCTTGCCTCCCACCTGGACCCCGACCCCGGCAAAGCCGTGCCAAAGGGCTGGGTGCGCAAACCGTTCTTCTCCCGCGAAGGCGCCAACATCGAACTGCAAACCGCCGACGGCCTGATCGTAAAAGAAGACGGCCCCTACACGGACGCGCCGTTCATCCTTCAGGAATTCGCGCCGCTGCCACGCTTTGGCGACAGCTATACACTGATCGGCTCCTGGGTCATCGCTGACCAAGCCGCAGGCATCGGCGTGCGCGAAGACAACAGCCTGATCACCAAGGACTCAAGCCGGTTTCTACCGCACCTGATCCTCGACTGAACCACCCCAATCGCAACGCAGCAAAGACCAAATGTGGGAGCGGGCTTGCCCGCGATGACGGTATGTCAGCCACCGAATGTAGTGACTGATTCACCGCCATCGCGGGCAAGCCCGCTCCCACAGGTTAAAGCCGCTCAACCTCACCCCTGACGCGCTGCCAGCACCGAATAGCTGTTCATCAAGTTCCGATAGTTAGGAATCCGCTGCGACAACAAATTCCCCAGCCCCTCGATATCGTTGCGCCAGTCACCCTGCAACTCACACGCCACCGAAAACCAATTCATCATCTGCGCCCCCGCCTGCATCATCCGGCTCCACGCCGCCTGCTGCACCGTCGTATTAAACGTGCCCGACGCATCCGTCACCACAAACACCTCAAACCCCTCCGCCAGCGCCGACAACGTCGGGAACGTCACACACACATCCGTCACCACACCCGCAATAATGATCTGCTTACGCCCAGTCGCCTTGACCGCCTTGACGAAATCCTCGTTGTCCCACGCATTGATCTGACCAGGGCGAGCGATGTACGGCGCCTGCGGGAACATCTCCTTCAACTCCGGCACCAACGGGCCGTTAGGGCCTTGCTCGAAACTGGTGGTGAGAATGGTCGGCAAGTTGAAGAACTTGGCGACGTCCGCCAGGGCCAGCACGTTGTTCTTGAACTCGTTGGGGGAGAAGTCCTGTACCAGCGAGATCAGGCCGGTTTGGTGGTCGATCAGCAGAACAATGGCGTCGTCTTTGTTCAAGCGGCTGAGGGTTGGCGTGCTCATGGTTGAAGTCCTTTTTTGATTGGGTTGGTTTGGCGTTGCGTTCAACATGGGCACAGATTAATGGGTGGGTTGGACGTGATAAATCGGCTGGCATGTGTCTTACCGTCAACTTAAAAAGGACAATCAAACTGACGGAACAAACACGGGGACTTTTTGGCCGCTCGGCGTGGGCGCAAACGCCACCTTGAGCCGTTGCCCGATGCGCAAGCGGTGCGCAGCCTCACACTGGATGACCGACAACATCGTTGGCCCTTCGTCGAGCGTCACGTAGGCAATGCAATGCACGTCGTCTGCGCGCCCGCTATAGCTGAAGCTGTACAAGGTGGCGCCACCGCTGGCGACGATCCAATCGGTTGCGGTGCTGCCGGTGAACGGGCTGTGATCGCGGGGGTAGTAGTAGGCCTTGCCGGTGTCCAGGCAACGGCGTAGCAACAGTTGGTCTTGATTGGCGGCAGCCCAGAAGGGCGCACTTTCCGCGGTGATGTGCGGTGAGGTCAGTGGCATATCAAAGGCGCTCCAGTATGAGTGTGGCGCTGCCGTGGCGTGAGCCCAGCAGGCCGCCGGTGCCGTGGGCCAGAGCCAGTGCGCAATGAGGCCGTTGAACGGCCGGGTGTGCTTCGCCGCGCAACTGGCGCACAGCCTCAATTAGCCTGGCCATGCCGCCGCGATGGCCGGGGTGGTTATTGCACAGGCCGCCGCCGTCAGTGTTTACCGCCAAGGGGCCGACACCGCTGATCAACTTGCCGTCAGTGACAAAGGCGCCGCCCTGGCCAGGGGCGCAAAAACCGAGGTTTTCCAGCTGGATCAATACGGTGATGGTGAAGCTGTCGTACAGCGACGCGTAGTCAATATCGCCAGGTGTGAGGCGCGCCTCACCGAATGCATTGGCGCCGGATTGCGCGCCACCTGAGGTCAGCAGGTCGAAGTAACCGCCGTTCAGATGGTTAATCGCATAGCCCGAACCGATAGGCGTAATCAGCGGCCGTTTGAGCGAGCGCGCAATGGCTGGATGCACCAGCACCAGGGCACCGCCGCCGTCGCTGATCACGCAGCAGTCCAAGCGCCGCAAAGGGGCGGCGACCCAGGGTGAACTCAGAACGTCTTCCACCGTTACCACATTGCGCAACATGGCCTGCGGGTTGTGCTGGGCATGGTGCGATGCCGCGACTTTTATCCAGGCCAATTGCTCGGCCGTGGTGCCGTGTTCGTACTGATGGCGCATGGCGCACATCGCGTAGCGGTTGACCACGGCAGCGCCATAGGGCGTTTCAAACGGTGCTTCACAGGCGCTGTACGCTGGGTCTAATGCGCTGCTTTGCGGACGTTGGCGCTCGGCACGCGGGCGCCCGGCCTGGGTGATCAAGGCGACACGGCAGCGCCCATCGGCGATGGCGCGTGTAGCCTGGGCGACTTGATGCATGTAGGACGAGCCCCAACTTTCCGTCGTATCCAGGTGCCGTGGCTGGATGCCCAGGTACTCGACCATGGAGAACGGCCCTACGCCTGGCGCTCCCCAGCCCGGCACATCACTGGCGCAGAAATAGCCGTCGACATCACTGAGGCTCAGCCCCGCATCCTCCAGTGCGCCGCGTGCCACATCGGCATGCAACTGCGCCAGGGAGCGGTCCGTGGCGTGGCGGGTAGGGTGTTCATAGGCACCCACGATATAAGCTTTACCCCTCATGGCTGGCGGCTCCGGGCGGCGTATTCGATAAAGAACTCAAGCGCCTGCGGGTCACGCATGGCGCTGGGGTTGGCGACTTTCTGCGGGTCGTGTCCCATCAGGATCCGGCGTACCGGCACTTCCATTTTTTTCCCGGTGAGGGTGGTGGGAATCAGCGGTACAGCCAGGATGCAGTCCGGCACATGCCGAGGTGTGCACGCCAGGCGCAGGCAGTCGTTCACGCGTTGCTGCAAAGGCTCATCCAACACCGCGTCGGCACGCAGCTGTACAAACAGCGGCATAAAGAAACCGCCCTCGGGCAAATCAAGGTTAACGATCAGTGCATCCTCGATTTCTGCGATGTGCTCCAGCGCCCGATAAATCTCTGCCGTGCCGATCCGCACGCCAAAGCGGTTCAGCGTCGCATCGGAACGCCCCAGCACCTGGCAGCCGCCGCGAGCATTGAGCAAAAAGAAATCCCCATGGCGCCACACGCCCGGCCATGGCTGAAAGTAGCTGTCGCGATAGCGCTCGCCCGTGGGGTCATTCCAGAAATACACCGGCATCGACGGCATGGGCGACCTCACCACCAGCTCGCCGACTTGATCGATCACCGGTTGGCCGTGTGCATCAAACGCATGGGCATCCACCCCCAGGGCGCGCGCCTGGATCTCGCCGGCATACACCGGCAAGGTCGGTACGCCACTGACCAAACCGGTGCAGATATCCGTACCGCCGCTGCCCGTGTTGACCCACACCGCCGTGTTCAGGTTGCGGTAAAACCATGCATTACACTGCGGTGAAACCGGCGACCCCACCGGCATTACCGTGCGCAGTGCGTGCAGGTCAAAACGCTCGCCGGGCACCACCCCCTCGCGTTGCATCAGTTCAATGTAGGTGGGGCTGGTGCCGAAAAAACTCGCGCGGCTGTCTTGCAGGATTTGCCACAGCGCATCGGTGCCTGGCCAGGTGGGATGGCCGTCGTAAAGCACCGGGCGTACACCGCAGAGCAAGGCACTGAACAAGGTGTTCCACATCATCCAGCCGGTGGTGGTGAAAATGAAGGCGGTGTCACCCGCACGAAAATCCAGGTGCAGATGCAGTGCTTTGAGCTGCTCCAGCAGAACCCCGCCATGGCTGTGAACGATGGCTTTGGGCACCCCCGTGGTGCCGGACGAGAACAGTACCCATAACGGATGATCGAAGGGGACTTGCTCGCACTGGAAATCGGCGGCGGGCACGCTGGGGCGCAGGCGCAAGCTGTGCCAGTCGATGGCGTTAGGCAGCGTCAATGGCTCATCAGCAAACAGCGCCGGCAGCACAATCACCTGTTGGATACTGCCCAACTCGCCGACGATCTGCCGGACCTGTTCGCGCCGGTCAAACACCTTGCCGCCATACCGGTAACCGTCCACCGCCAACAGCACTTTCGGCGCTAATTGCCGCACCCGATCCAGCACACCCTCGCTGCCGAAATCCGGCGAGCAACTGGCCCAGATCGCACCGATGGCTGCGCAGGCACATAGTGCAATCATCGCCTCGGGAATGTTTGGCAGGTAAGCCACCACGCGATCACCGGGCACTACGCCGAGCTCTCGCAGATAGCTGGCGAGCGTGCGTACCTGGTCGCAGAACTCGACCCATGGCAAGCCCTGCAACGCAGCGGATTCGCTCAGGTAGAGCAGCGCATCGCCTTGCCGTTCGTTGCGCAAAATGTGTTCGGCAAAATTCAGCTGCGCGCCGGGAAACCACTCAGTACCCGGCATCCTACGATCACCCAGCACCGCGTGGTAGGGGCTACTGGTCTGCACCTTGAAGTGGTCCCAGATCGATTGCCAGAAAGCGTCCAGATCATCGACCGACCACTGCCATAGCCCGTGGTAGTCGACAAAGCTCAGCCCGCGCTCGCGTTTGAGCCAAGCCAGGTAATGCGTGAGGCGGGTATGTTGGATATGTTCAGGGGAGGGCTGCCAAAGCCGTTGGCCCTGGACCACTTCGTTGAATGCAGTCGCCACGATTTAAGACCTCTGACGTTTTTGTTTTTAGGGTCATGGGGTATTCATGCGTGACGGACTGTAGCGATAAATTGTACGACGTACAATTGATAGGCTTTCTGATTATGTTGTGCGATTTTTCAGCGACGCGCCGCCAGGGTTTCCAGGCCGCAGAGGAGGGTGTCGACATAAAACGCAAAGCTCTCATGCAGCGGCGCGTGCACACCATTTTGCCAGCGCAGGCTGAAACCACGGTTGCTGAGCTGGCCCATGTTCTGCGCAAGGGTCGGGTGCTGCTCGGCGTCAACGGTCTGCAGGCTTTCCTGTACTTGCTGCTGCCAGGCTTCGGTGTTCTCCGGCAGCGGGGCGAACTCCAAGGTGGTGAAACCGGCAAGGGCGGCGATAAACGTGTTGTAGGCGCCAGCCAATGAAGGCCCACTGAAACCCGCTTGCTGCAACGCTGCCAATACGCCTTCTACCAACTTGAAGTCGGTGCGGGTGTTGGAGACCAGTTGCGCACCGAGCAACGGCGCCACATTCGGGTGCTGGTGCACAGCGTTATGGCAATTAACCAGGGTGGCGCGAAGGTAGTCCTGCCAGCGTTCCTGAGGGTGCGGTGCCACCCCTTCAAGGACTTTGGCCAGCACTTCACTCAACAGCAACTCACGTGATGAGACGTACCAGTAAATGGCTGTCGGGTACACGCCCAGGCTATTTGCCAAGTTGCGCAGGCTGCATTTTTCCAGGCCTTCGCGGTCGATCAACGCCAATGCGGCGGCGATAATCGTGTCTTTATTCAGCTGGTTTTGCGGGTCTTCGCCAACGGTTTTTTTACGCCTGCCTCGTGGGTTTGCGGTTTTGCTGGTCATGGACGTTATTCCGGTTGAGCGACGGCGAAAGGATAGCCGGTCGTCGATTCGCTGTCGCTCTTCCAGGCGTGGTGTCAGTCTCTGGTCAACATGCCTCCATAGCGTTCTACAAAGGCCTGTGTAGCGTTAACCAGCCGATTCATTTCGTGCTCGGTCAGCGGCAGGCTCAACGCAAACAGCCCACGCCGCGCACTGTAGATCCCACATTCAAGCAGGTGAAAAAAGAACAGGTCCCGTAGGCGGTTTCGGTCCGTTGGGATATCCGTGGGCCGAAGAATCGGCAAGCCTGTGGGATGCAGGTTCATCACTGAACCCTGCCCGGTAAACTGCATCGGCATAGAGGCGAGCACCTCGTTCAGTTGCTCGCGCAACCGGTCGCCCCTTGTATTCAACGCAATGGCTTGCTCACGGGTATACACCTGCTCCAATCCAGCGATACCCGCCGCCATGGTCAGTACGTTGTTGTTAAAGGTGCCTGCGTGAGAGAGGCTGCCATGGCGCGGATCGAACTGCACCATGATGTCTCGTCGGCCACCCAACATTCCACAGGGCATCCCGCCGCCGAGGTATTTGCCCAGGGTCATCAGGTCAGGCGTTATACCGAGCTTTTCTTGTAAACCGCCTGGGCCAAGGCGTGAAGTCATCACCTCATCGAACACCAGCAGTACCCCATACGCACGGCTCAACTCGCGCAAACCCTCGAGAAAGCCCGGCGCGGCGCAGATACAGCCACCGGCGCCCAACATCGGCTCCACGAGGATCGCCGCACATTCGCCAGGGTGCTCAAACAGCAAACGCTCGACACTGCCTAGATCGTTGTAATCCGCCAGGTACACGCGGTGGGGCACATTCATCGGCGTGCCTGGCCCGGCAAAACTCAGCACGCCGCCGTGATAACCGCCGTTAAACGCGATGACGCCGTCGCGCCGGGTGTAGGCCCGTGCCGCCGCCAGCGCGAGCAGATTCGCCTCGGTACCGGAATTGGTAAAGCGCACCTGTTCGATACAACCAAAGCGCTCCACGATCAACGCTGCCAACCGCGCTTCCAGTTGCGTAGGGGCGCTGAGGTTCAGCCCGTTCGCCATCGCCGTCGTCAGCGCCTGGATGATTACCGGGTGAGAGTGCCCATACAGCGCTGCGGTGTATTCGGCGAGAAAGTCGACATAACGATGCCCGTCCAGGTCATCAAGAAAACAGCCCGCGCCGCCCGACATCACCAACGGAAACGGCGCATAAAACAGCACTGAGCGGGTATTGCCACCCGGCATTACCCGCGCGGCCAAGTCCATTTGCCGGGCGCTGTTGGGGTTGGCGTGGGTATAGCGTGTGATGCAGCGCTGCAACGCGGACCTATCAGGCGCTGTGAACATCGCTCACCTCCTTGGATGCGTTGCGCTTTGGATATACCAGCAGCAACAGCGCAAACCAGGCCGCCGCCACGTAAAACGCCGTGCGCGTCTCCGGGTCGCGAATCACCAGCACCGTCAACCCAGCCAAAAACAACAGTACCAACACGCTGCTGCCCCGAGCCCACGGCAAGCGATACGCCATCAGCGGCAACTCACCCCGCTGCACCTTGTACCGATACGCCATATGCGTGGTGATGATCACCGCCCATACCCAAATCAACAGGCCCAGAATGCCGGTGATCAATAGGTTGAAAATACGTTCCGGCATCAAATAGTTCAGCAAGACCCCCACCAGCAAAATCGCGGTCGACACCATCAAGCAACGCGCCGGCACCTGGCGCGGGCTTAACACCTGCAATTGACGGGGTGCCTGCTGAATATGCGACAGCGCAAACAACATCCGGCTGGTGGCAAACAACCCGGTATTGCACGACGACGCCAGCGCACTGATCACTACAAAATTGATCAGCCCGGCCGCAATCCCCAGGCCAATGCTGTCGAACACCCTCACAAACGGGCTTTGCGAGGTATCGATCTGGTTCCAGGGATAAAGGGCCATGATCACCGCGATCGACCCGATATAAAAAATTGCCATCCGCCAGATGATGCTATTGATCGCTCGCGGCAATGTGCGCTCCGGGTTGGCCGTTTCCGCCGCCACCAAGCCAATCACCTCGACCCCGGCAAAGGTAAACGCCGCCAACGGTATCGCGTACCAAAAGCCACTCCAGCCATTCGGGAAAAACCCACCGTGCCGCCACAGGTTGGTGATCGAAGGGGTGGTTTGCGACGATGTATCCAGCCCGAAAATCAGAATCGCCAAGCCTGCGGCAATCAACCCGACAATCGTCACCACCTTGATCAACGCCAGCCAGAACTCCACCTCGCCAAACGTCTTCACCGCAAACAAATTGATCACCATCAACACCACCGTGGTGACCAACGCCGGAATCCACTGCGCCAACTCCGGGAACCAATATTTCATCAACAAGCCGATCCCCGTAACCTCCAGCACCCCCACCAGAATCCAGATCAACCAATACGACCACCCCGTAATAAACGCCACCCGCGGCCCCAAAAACTCCTCCGCATACGTCGCAAACGACCCGCTACCGGGCCGATACAACGACAACTCCCCCAGCGCCCGCGCAATCAAATAAACCATCCCCCCACACAACGCATACGCCAGCAACAACGCCGGCCCCGCCGTGGCAATAGCCTTACCCGAACCCAGAAACAAACCGGCCCCAATAATGCCGCCGATAGCAATCAACATCACATGCCGCTCCTTGAGCGACCGCGCCAAGCCATGGTTGGAAGAGTGAAGCGGTGGTGTGGACATCAGCATTCCCCGAGCTGTATTGCACAGCAGTAGTGAGGTGGCCCGGCTCAGACCGGATTTTATTGTACGGTGTGCAATAAGCAGGTTTTGGGCCAAATGCTAAACGCGGCGGCAAGCGGTTTTTAAACGGGCTGTTTAGATATGTTTGTAGGAAGGTTCGTTGGGGCGATGTCGATTGGGGCGAGGGTGAAAGCGTGTCACCTGGGGAAACAGATGGGTGGGGGGGATACGGTCGAGAATCAGGGGTGATTTTCAAGGGCCAGCAGGGCGGATCCCTTTCATTTGAAGGACGTTTCCTAGAGAATTCCAGTCGCTTGCGCCAGCTAAATTCCGCGACTAGGCTGCGTTCCGTCACTGTTTTTTCAGTGATCGGGTTTAGTCGCCCGGATTCGATTGGCGCATAAGCAATTCATGAGTCAGGCCCCCCTTCGCCTGCATCTTATGGTGGCTGTGCGCAGGGCA
This sequence comes from Pseudomonas sp. OE 28.3, assembly GCF_014268205.2. Classification (NCBI taxonomy): domain Bacteria; kingdom Pseudomonadati; phylum Pseudomonadota; class Gammaproteobacteria; order Pseudomonadales; family Pseudomonadaceae; genus Pseudomonas; species Pseudomonas sp. OE 28.3. The sequence goes on along the minus strand of NZ_CP077082.1, from coordinate 5,985,331 downwards.
CCTCCGGGTGCGCCGGGTTCCCAATCGACCGGTCGACTAACCTGCGTACAGCTGCCGCCTTTCGTTTAGTCGCGGATCTTGGCAGCTCCAAATTATCGATTGGAGTTTTGCTATGGATAACGTTGTTTCGGATTTGCCCTCATCGGCTGCGACCAAGCCATTTACTGTTAATGAAGAACTGAGCTTTGAAGATGCCTGGGTGCGCGTAGCCGAGCTGTTGCAGTGTGCGGTGGCTACATCGCAGGCACTGGGTGAACCGCTGGGTGCGCCGCACAGGGCGGTGATGCATTTGGTGGAGATGGCGAAGATGGTGGCGGATCGGGCTGTGGAGTGTATGCAGCCTGGATAACGCACCAGAGAGGCGGGTGAGGCAATAAGCGGCTCCAGTAGTCCGACAACTGTTGGACTACTGGATTGTGATTCTTACAGGCATTAAAAAGCCGGCTTGTGGCCGGCTTCTCGGGGACTGCCTCAGCTTGTTTTTGACAAACCTCACCAGCCTTCAAATCGCTCAGCCCACATCACGTCGGGCTGAATAGTAGGGGCATCTGCGGGAACTCCTCCGCATCGCCAGGCAGAATAGATAGCGCAAAGCCACCCCCTGCCAAATGTGGGCGGCATGATACCCACATTCACCTCATATGCCTACCTCCGGGTCCGATTTAGAGCCTTCCCAGCCCAGCAGGTGTTCGTCCAGCGGCACCGGCCTGCGGTTGTTGAGGGTGGACCACCAGAACACCCAGCCGACGATCCCGAAGTTCTGCTCAAAGCGTTGTTCGTGGGTGAGGTATTCGTCCGGGTGTTCGCCGGCGTTGTGGCTGCGCATGCGCAGGCCGCCGCCGGGGCGGTTGTAGAGGTATTTGATGCGGAGCATGCCGTCGTGTTCGACGGCGTAGATTTCGCCGTCGGTGATTTGGCTGCGGCCGCGGTCGATGGCGAGGGTGGCGCCTTGTTGGATGATGTCGGTCATGCTGTTGTCGACCATGTAGGCGCCTACCGCGCGGTCGGGGTGTACGTTGAGGGTTTCGAGGGTGTGCAGGGAGACGCGGATGCGTTCGCTTGAGGTGAATGTGGGGTGGAGGGGGATCTCCACGTCGATTTTTTCTGGGAGACGGGCGGGGCCCGTGAGGTACTTGCCGCTGTCTTCGCGGGTGGCGATGCCCTTGCTTGGGTCCGGGCCTTCCAGCAGGAAGTTGGCCGGCGGGTGTTTGAGGCCTTCGCCGGTGCGCAGCCAACGGCTGGAGACGCAGAGCAGTTCTGCGATCTCGTTGAGTCGGCCCATGGGCACGCCGCGCTTGAACCAGTTGTTCACGTGTTGAGGCGTGACACCACGGTTCTTGGCGAAGTCGGAGGCGGAAAGATGAACTTCCCGCAGTAACGCTTTTAGTCGATCACCTGATGTATTCATAAACGCAGAGTTTACTGGCCGGAAAAATACATCAAATAAACTATGCGTTGAGTTTCGCGTGTAGGGATTTGCTTAGTTGTAGTCTGATATGTCAGTTATCTAATCTTATTAAACGTTCCGAATTAAACATTGAACTTGGCGTTTAATTTTTCCCACAAAAAAAGCCCCGAATCGTCGGGGCTTTTTTGATTGCCGGGGCAATGAGGAGCGGGTATCAGCCTTTGTAGGCAGCGACCGACTTCATGATCTCGGCGCGGGCGGCGTCTGCGTTGCCCCAACCGTCGATCTTCACCCATTTGCCTTTTTCGAGGTCTTTGTAGTTCTCGAAGAAGTGCTTGATCTGTTCCAGCAGCAGTGGCGGCAGGTCGGTGTATTCCTTCACGTCCACGTACAGCTGGGACAGCTTGTCGTGTGGCACCGCGATAACTTTGGCATCGCCACCGCCGTCGTCGGTCATGTTCAGGATGCCGACTGGGCGCGCGCGAATCACCGAGCCTGGGGTAACCGGGTAAGGGGTTACTACCAGCACGTCGAGGGGGTCACCGTCGTCAGCCAGGGTGTTAGGGATAAAACCGTAGTTGGCCGGGTAGAACATCGGGGTGGCCATGAAACGGTCAACGAACAGGCAGTCGCTGTCTTTGTCGATTTCGTATTTGATCGGCGCGTGGTTGGCCGGAATTTCGATGGCGACGTAGATGTCGTTCGGCAGGTCTTTGCCAGCCGGAATCTTGCTGTAGCTCATTGGGCGGTGCCCCCGTAGTTGGCCATGAAACATGGCCGGATTGGCCTAAAAGTGGCGGCGATTATAGGCATATTCTGACGCCGATGCCATGCGTCAGACGTCGTGTGGCGCCAGCGGTTCAGTCTGGTAGCGGGCATCGCCGGTTTGCAGTTGGTGCAGGCGGGCCAGCGGGTCCTGGCGATAGAAGCGGCTCAGTTGCGCGTACACCTGGGGGTAAGTGCCGACCAGTAAATCCGGGGCACTGAAGAAATACTCACTGGTGACGGCAAAGAACTCCGCCGGGTTTTCGGCGGCGTAGGGGTCGATGTCGGTCTCGGCGTCCGGGTTGGCATCCAGTTGGCGGTTGAGGTCGTCAAAGGCGCTTTGCATCACGCTGGCCCATTCCTGCACGCGCATGTCGTGGTGCAGCGGCGGCAGGCCGTTGGCGTCGCCGTTGAGCATGTCCAGCTTGTGCGCCAGCTCGTGGATCACCAGGTTGTAGCCTTCCCACTGGCCGCTGGCCAGTACGCCGGGCCAGGCGAGGATCACCGGGCCTTGCTGCCAGGCTTCGCCGCTGTGCTCACCGTCCCACTCGTGCTCGACGCCGCTGGCATCGCGATGGCGCTGGGGGCTGAGGAAGTCGTCGGGGTACAGCACGATTTCGTGAAAACCCTGATACCAGTCGAGGTCGCCCAGGTTCATCAACGGCAATTGTGCCTGGGCGGCGAGCAGCAGGCGCTGTTCCTGATGCAACTCGACGCCGGGCAGGGCGGTGAGGTGCTTTCCATTCAGGAACACCACGCAGGCTTCGCGCAGCCACTGGTCCTGCTCGGCGCTGATGCCGTCGAGGAAGGTCAGGTGGTGGCGCACCCGCTGCCAGGTGTCATCGGCAATCGGGTGCTTGGCCAGCAGGCGCCGGCGACGCCAGGCGCTGAGGGACCACATCGCGGGTTACTGCGGCTTGGCTTCGGAACTGCGGCCAAAACGGCTGCGGACCACGCCGATGATCATTGGCACCAGCGACAGCAGGATGATGAACACCACCAGCAGCGAGAGGTTCTTTTTGATAAACGGCACGTTGCCGAAGAAGTAACCCAGGGTGACCAGGCCGCCAACCCACAGGATGGTGCCGAACACGCTGAACCCAAAGAAGCGCGGGTAAGGCATTTTGGCGATACCGGCCACGAATGGCGCAAAGGTGCGCAGGATCGGCAGGAAGCGCGCCAGGGTCACGGTTTTACCGCCGTGCTTGTCGTAGAAGTCGTGGGTTTTTTGCAGGTAGTCGCGGCGGAAGATTTTCGAATTCGGGTTGCTGAACAAGCGCTCCCCGGCCGTTCGTCCGATCACGTAGTTGGTACTGTCGCCGAGGATGGCTGCCAGCATTAGCAGGCCGCCCAGCAGGACCGGGTCCATGCCGCCGCCTGCGGCGACGGCGCCGGCGATAAACAGCAGGGAGTCACCGGGCAGGAAGGGCATGACCACCAAACCGGTTTCGCAAAAGATAACCAGGAACAGAATGGCGTAGATCCACACTCCGTAGTTTCTTACCAGCATGTCGAGGTACACGTCGAGATGCAGAATAAGGTCGAGCGGGTTGAAATCCATGGATGGCACCTGTGTGAATGGCCCGACTCAGCGGGCCTGTGCGGAAGCTACGGGTAAGTTAGGCTACAAGGTTATGTCGCGATTCTTACAACTCTGAGAGGTCCGCATTATACGGATTAAGAGGTGAAAAGCGTGTTGGTTTTGTAGCGGGGAGTGTCGCTGGTAGCAAGGCCCCACACCGACCTAAATGTTGCTCAGATGTAAATGTGGGAGCTGGCTTGCCTGCGATAGCGGTGGGCCAGCAAATGATGCATCCGCTGATACTTCGCTATCGCAGGCAAGCCAGCTCCCACAGTGGAGCGCTGGTGTTTTCTCAGTCCTCACTGATCGGCAGCACGTAGTTCTTGAACTCCGTATCTTCCCGAAAGCCGATCGACTCATAGGTCTTCTGCGCCACTTCATTGTCACTGCTGGTCGACACCCGCAGCCGCACGGCCTGGGTCTCCTTGGCCATCTTCTTCGCGGTGCGTATCAGGTTGTCGGCCACCAGCTGCCGGCGGGCATCTTCGGCCACGTAGATGTCGTTGAGGATCCACACGCGTTTAAGCGACAGCGACGAAAAGCTCGGGTACAGCTGGCAGAATCCCAGCAACCTTTTGTCGTCATCATCCGCCAGGGCCAGGTAGATCACCGACTCTTTGCGGCGCAGGCGCTTTTCCAGAAAGGCCCGCGACGAATCCGGGAAGGGCAGCGCGCCATAAAACTCACGGTACTTGACGAACAACGGGGTCAGCAGGTCCAGGTGTTCCAGGGTCGCTTGAGTAATCCGCATGCCAGGCCTCAACTTCCAAATGGGTGTATGACCACACAAGCGGTCGTGACTCGATGCTGCCTAATGACGCAAAAAAGCGCAATCGTGCAGCTATCAGTCATTGGGTGGGCTGAGCAGGAAATTGCCTTTCATCAGGTCAGGATCATCCGATTCAATGGTCTGAACCTGCGCCTCGTCCTTGAGGTTGACCCCCGACAGCTGCCGACGACACGCCTCTTTCATCAAATAAAGCAGGCGATGGGCGGCCATGCCGTAACTCAGGCCCTCCAGTCGTACGTTGGAGATGCAGTTGCGGTAGGCATCGGTGAGTCCGACCTTGGGGTTGTAGGTGAAATACAGCCCCAGGCTGTCCGGCGAGCTGAGCCCCGGTCGTTCGCCGATCAGAATCACCACCATCTTGGCCCCGAGCAATTGGCCGACTTCATCGGCCACTGCCACGCGGCCCTGTTCCACCAGAATCACTGGCGATAAAGACCAGCCTTCAGCCTGGGTCTGTTCCTCCATGCGTGTAAGAAACGGCAGCGTATGTTTATGCACCGCCAGCGCCGACAGGCCATCAGCCACCACCACGGCCAAATCCACGCCACCTGGGTTGGCGTCGGCATAGTCGCGCAGGCTCTGGGCTGACTCATCACTCAGGCGCCGGCCCAGATCCGGGCGTTGCAGGTACATGTGCCGGTCCACCGCAGCGCTGTGCAGCAACAGGCTGTCACGCCCGCGCTCGGCCATTTGGCTGCTCAGGCCCGCATGGTCGAAGGGCAGGTGTACCGCATCGCGCGCCTGGGCGTGGGCGAACTGAAAATCCAGCTGCGCGTTGGTGGGGATGCTGGTGCCGGTGCGGCCCAGGGCAATGCGTGCAGGTGTGAGGCGGCGCAGTTCCAGCCACGGGTTGTCAGGCAGGTCGAGTTGCACAGGCGGCTCCTTCATCCTAATTGCTTCAAGGCGTGGCGAAACGCCGGTGGCAGGCTGTTGCCAAAGTGCACCTTGCCGTCGGCTTGGGTGAAGATGCCCATTTTCGCCAGCCACTGCTCAAACTCCGGCGCCGGCTTTAAACCCAGTGTTTGCCGAGCGTACAGGGCGTCGTGGAACGAGGTGGTCTGGTAGTTGAGCATGATGTCGTCGGAGCCGGGGATGCCCATGATGAAGTTGATCCCGGCCACGCCCAGCAGGGTCAGCAGCGTGTCCATATCATCCTGGTCGGCCTCGGCGTGGTTGGTGTAGCAGATATCACAGCCCATCGGCACGCCGAGCAGCTTGCCGCAGAAGTGGTCTTCGAGGCCGGCGCGGATGATCTGCTTGCCGTTGTACAGGTACTCCGGGCCGATAAAGCCTACAACCGTGTTGACCAAAAACGGCTTGAAATGCCGCGCCACGGCGTAGGCGCGGGTTTCACAGGTTTGCTGGTCGACGCCAAAGTGCGCGTTGGCCGACAAGGCGCTGCCCTGGCCGGTTTCGAAATACATCAGGTTCTGGCCCAACGTGCCGCGATTCAGGCTCAAACCCGCTTCGTAGCCTTCTTGCAGCACGCTCAGGCTGATGCCGAAACTGGCGTTGGCCGCCTCGGTGCCGGCAATTGACTGAAACACCAGGTCCAGCGGCACGCCACGGTTGATGGCCTCGATGGAGGTGGTCACGTGGGTCAGCACGCAGGCTTGGGTGGGGATTTCGTAGCGCTGGATGATCGCGTCAAGCATCTCCAGCATGGCGCAGATCGAGGCGATGCTGTCGGTGGCCGGGTTGATGCCGATCATGGCGTCGCCGTTGCCGTAGAGCAGGCCGTCGAGAATGCTGGCGGCGATGCCCGCCGGTTCATCCGTCGGGTGGTTGGGTTGCAGGCGGGTCGACAGGCGCCCGCGCAGGCCCATGGTGCCGCGAAACTGGGTGACCACGCGGATCTTCTGCGCCACCAGCACCAAGTCCTGCACTCGCATGATCTTGGAAACGGCGGCGGCCATCTCTGGGGTCAGCCCGGGCGCCAGGGCACGCAGGGTATGTTCGTCGGCCGCATCACTGAGCAGCCAGTCGCGCAGGCCGCCGACGGTGAGGTGGCTGACTGCGCTAAACGCCTGCTTATCGTGGGTGTCGATGATTAGCCGGGTGACTTCGTCGCTTTCGTAGGGGATCAGCACTTCTTCGAGGAAGTGTTTCAACGGGATATTCGCCAGCGCCATTTGCGCCGCGACGCGCTCGCCGTCGTTTTGCGCCGCCACACCGGCCAGGAAGTCGCCGGAACGCGCCGGGCTGGCCTTGGCCATCACGTCCTTGAGGCTGTCGAAACGGTAGGTCTGTGTACCTACCGCGTGGGTAAAGCTTGCCATACAGTGTCTCCTTGGCGACGCGGGCTGCCCGTGAGTAAGGCGCCCGCATCGAGGTTTACGGCAGTTAGTGCAAGGCGGCCTCTGCGGCCTGGATCGCCGCGAATTCCTCTTCGGGCGTGCCTGCTACCAAGTGATGCCGGCTGTAGAAAGCAAAGTAAGCAATTAATACTCCATAGATGATCGCAGCGCCAATCACCACCCGTGGGTCCACCAGAAAGCCCGCTACCACGGCCACGCAGGCCAGTACCAGGGCGATGCCGGAAGTGAAAATGCCACCCGGCGTGCGGTACGGGCGGTCCATTTTGGGGCGGCGGATGCGCAACGTGATGTGCGCGGCCATCATCAGTACGTAGGAAATGGTCGCGCCGAACACCGCCACCAGAATCAGCAAATCACCCTGGCCGGTCAGCGACAGGCCGAAACCGATGATGCCGGGGATCACCAATGCCAGCACCGGCGCCTTGCTTTTGTTGGTCTGCGACAGCTTGCGCGGCAGGTAGCCGGCACGAGACAAGGCAAAGATCTGCCGCGAGTAGGCGTAGATAATCGAGAAAAAGCTCGCGATCAGCCCGGCCAGGCCAACCAGATTGACGAAGCTGCCCATCCAGGTCGAGCCGCCGTACGACAACGCCAGTGCTTCAACCAGCGGGTTACCCGATTTGATCAGCGCGTAGGTGCCGGCGCCGCCGGGCGCAATCACCAGAATCAACAGGGCAAAACTGGTCAGCACCACAATGGCGCCGATCAATCCGCGGGGCAGGTCGCGCTTGGGGTTCTTGGTTTCTTCGGCGGCCAGGGGCACACCTTCGACGGCGAGGAAAAACCAGATCGCGTAGGGAATCGCCGCCCACACGCCAACATAGCCAAACGGCAGGAAGGTGCTGGCGCCCTTGGCCTCGGTCACCGGCATGTCAAGCAAGTTGGCGACGTTGAAGTGCGGCACCATCGACACCAGGAACACCCCCAAGGCAATCGCAGCGACGGCGGTGATCACAAACATCAGCTTCAAGGCTTCACCCACGCCAAAGATGTGGATGCCGATAAAGATGATGTAGAACGCCAGGTAAATCATCCAGCCGCCGATGCCGAACAACGACTCGCAATAGGCGCCGATAAACACCGCGATGGCGGCAGGAGCAATCGCGTACTCGATCAGGATGGCGGTGCCCGTGAGGAACCCGCCCCAAGGGCCAAAGGCGCTGCGGGCAAAGCCGTAGCCACCGCCGGCGGTAGGAATCATGGAAGACAGTTCGGCCAGGGAGAAACACATGCACAGGTACATGGTGGCCATGAGCAAGGTGGCGAGGAACATGCCGCCCCAGCCGCCCTGGGCCAGGCCGAAGTTCCAACCGGCGTAGTCGCCGGAGATCACATAGGCAACGCCAAGGCCGACCAGCAGCACCCAGCCGGCGGCGCCTTTTTTCAGTTCGCGTTGTTGGAAATAGTCGGTGCCGACTTTTTCGAAGTCGACGGAAGAGCCAGTGGGTTCGCTAGGCATGGGGAAGTACCGTCCGTTGTTATTGTTCTAGCTCGACCTCTTTGTGTCGAACGTGAGTTGCGAGTACTTGCGAAGATCAAAATGTGGGAGCTGGCTTGCCTGCGATGACGGTAGGGCAGTCACCACTTTTGCTGGTTGAACTACCGCTATCGCAGGCAAGCCAGCTCCCACACTTGATTGCATTTCAAATGGTGGAGCGGGTGTTAGTTAGAAAAAGCCCAACGGATTAATGTCGTAGCTCACCAGCAGGTTCTTGGTCTGCTGGTAGTGATCCAACATCATCTTGTGGGTCTCACGGCCCACGCCGGACTTCTTGTAGCCACCAAACGCGGCATGCGCCGGGTACAGGTGGTAGCAGTTGGTCCACACACGGCCCGCCTTGATCGCACGGCCCATGCGGTAGGCGCGGTTGATGTCGCGGGTCCACACGCCGGCGCCGAGGCCGAACTCGGTGTCGTTGGCAATCGCCAGGGCTTCGGCTTCGTCCTTGAAGGTGGTGATGCTCACCACCGGGCCGAAGATTTCTTCCTGGAACACGCGCATCTCATTGGTGCCCTTGAGCAGGGTCGGCTGGATGTAATAACCACCGGCCATGTCGCCGGTCAGTTGCTCGACCTTGCCGCCGGTGAGCAGTTGCGCGCCTTCGCCCTTGGCGATTTCCAGGTAGGACAGGATCTTGTCGAACTGCTGCTCGGACGCCTGGGCGCCGACCATGGTGTCGGTGTCCAGCGGGTCGCCGCGTTTGATCTGCTCGACCTTCTTCATCACCACTTTCATGAAGTCGTCGTAGATCGACTCTTCAACCAGCGCACGGGATGGGCAGGTGCACACTTCGCCTTGGTTAAAGAACGCCAGCACCAGGCCTTCGGCGGCTTTCTCGATAAACGAAGGTTCGGCTTTCATGATGTCGGCAAAGAAGATGTTCGGCGACTTGCCGCCCAGCTCGACGGTGGACGGAATAATGTTCTCGGCCGCCGCGTGCATGATGTGCGAGCCCACTGGCGTGGAGCCGGTGAAGGCGATCTTGGCGATGCGCTTGCTGGTGGCCAGGGCTTCGCCCGCTTCTTTGCCGAAGCCGTGCACCACGTTCAGCACGCCAGGCGGCAGCAGGTCGCCGATCAGCTCCATCAGCACGTTGATGCCCAGCGGGGTTTGCTCGGCGGGTTTGAGCACCACGCAGTTACCGGCGGCCAGGGCCGGTGCGAGTTTCCACGCGGCCATCAGCAGCGGGAAGTTCCACGGGATGATCTGGCCGACCACACCCAGCGGCTCGTGGAAGTGGTAGGACGCGGTAAGTTCGTTGATCTCGGCGCTGGTGCCTTCCTGGGCGCGGATGCAACCGGCGAAATAGCGGAAGTGGTCAGCGGCCAGCGGGATGTCGGCGTTGAGGGTTTCACGCACGGCCTTGCCGTTGTCCCAGGTCTCGGTGATGGCCAGCAGTTCGAGGTTCTGTTCGATGCGGTCGGCGATTTTCAGCAGCACCAGCGAGCGGTCCTGGGCCGAGGTCTTGCCCCAGGCGTCAGCGGCGGCGTGGGCGGCATCCAGTGCCTTGTCGATGTCTTTGGCAGTGGAGCGCGGGAATTCGGCGATGGGCTTGCCGTTGACCGGCGAGGTGTTAGTGAAATAGTTGCCGTCCACCGGTGCAACGAACTCGCCGCCGATGAAGTTGCCGTACTTGGCCTTGAAGGAAACGATCGAGCCTTCGGTGCCGGGATGTGCGTAACGCATGGTGGGTATCTCCTGCTTTTATGTTTATTGGAGTACAGCGGTGTTGCGCGTGATAAAGCGTAGAGCAAAGGTTGGGCCATCGCTTTACACACCTGTTAAATCAAGGGTTTGAGCTTTGTTGCGAGGTGTTGCGGTGACAAGGCTGGCACAGCCGGTGTGACAGTTTGTGCCATAAGCGATACACCCTGTGACCGGTGGGTCGGCGCGGGATTGCAATGGCCGGATGGCTGGGGGATGCTGGCTGCTCTCACGCAGGGAGAATAATAAGAACATGCACAACGATCATTTCAGTCGCCATGCTCAACAGGTCCTCACCGTCACCCGCGGGCAAGACCTCGCCCACGGCCCCGGCAGCGACCCGTCCATCGCCCGGTCCTGGTTGCGGTGCCTTGAGGACTATCACCTCGACCCCGCGCTGACCATGGCGCCCACCGTGCTGGAACACGGGCGCCTGCTGGAAAGTCGCGAGCGCTTGCAGCAAGTGCTGCGCATTGCCGGCAGTGAGATGAACAGCCTGCATCAACAACTTTCCGGCGCCGGCCATGCGGTGCTGCTCACCGATGCGCGTGGGGTGATCCTCAACTGCGTTACCGCGCCGGCCGAGCGCAAGGTGTTCGAGCGTGCGGGGCTATGGCTGGGGGCCGACTGGAGCGAGGCGTGCGAGGGCACCAATGGCATCGGCACCTGCTTGGTGGAGCGCCAGTCGCTGACCATTCACCGCGATGAGCATTTTCGCGGCCGCCACACCGGTCTGACCTGCTCAGCGAGCCCGGTGTTCGATCCCCATGGAGAACTGCTGGCCGTGCTGGATGTGTCTTCTGCACGTGAGGCGGTGTCGCGCCAAAGCCAGTTCCACACCATGGCGTTGGTGAACTTGTCGGCCAAGATGATCGAAAGTTGTTACTTCCTGCGCCATTTTGAAAAGCACTGGCTGCTGCGCTTTCACTTGCAGGCGGAATCTGTGGGGTTGTTCAGCGAAGGGCTGCTGGCCTTCGACGGTGACGGACGTATCTGTGCGGTCAACCAGAGCGCCCTGAACCTGCTGGGCCAGGCGCGGGGCGGTTTGCTGGGGCAGCCGGTGGAAGCGTTTTTCGAATGCTCGCTGGACCAGTTGCTCGGCCGCGCCAGTGCCAATGCCACCGCCAGTTGGCCGTTGCGTACGCGCGATGGCCGGCATTTGTTCGCTGCGTTGCGTGGTCAGGCACGGAGTACACCGCCGGCGCCGATGGCCAAGCCCGAGGCACCGCGCCTGCCGGGCATCTGCCTCGGCGACCCGGTGTTACAGAGTGATTTTCGCAAGGCCCTCAGGGTATTCGAGCGCGACGTGCCCCTGTTGATCAACGGCGAAACCGGCTGTGGTAAAGAAGCCTTCGCCAAGGCGGTGCATCAAGCCAGCCAGCGCGCCGACAAGGCTTTCGTTGCGCTTAATTGCGCCGCCATCCCGGAAAACCTGATTGAAAGCGAGTTGTTCGGTTATCGCGGCGGCAGCTTTACCGGCGCGCTGAAAGAAGGCATGCGCGGTAAATTACAGCAGGCCGATGGCGGCACCCTGTTTCTCGATGAGATAGGCGACATGCCTTTCGCGTTGCAAACCCGTCTTTTAAGGGTGCTGGAAGACCGCGTGGTGGTGCCCATCGGGGGCGCGCCGCAGGCGGTGGACGTCAGAATCATCAGCGCGACCCACCGCGACCTGTTAGCGCGTGTTGCCGACGGTAGCTTCCGCGAAGACCTTTACTATCGCCTCAACGGCCTTGAGATTGCCGTGCCGCCCTTGCGCGACCGCAGCGACAAAGCGCAATTACTGGCGTTTTTGCTGGCGGAGGAAGCCGCAGGGCAAGCGGTGGTGCTTGATGAGCCAGCGCGGCGCGCTTTGCTGGACTACGCCTGGCCGGGAAACATTCGGCAATTGCGCAACGTGTTGCGTACTTTGGCGGCGTTGTGCGAGGACGGGAAAATCAGCGTTGAAGACCTGCCGCCCATCATTCGCCAACCGCGCCCCGTGAGGGCTTTAGAGCCCCAGCAGGGGGGCGTACTGGACGATGCAGAGCGTGTAGCGTTACTCAATGCACTCAAACAGCAACATTGGCACATGTCCCGCACGGCAGAAAGTTTAGGCGTGAGCCGGAATACGCTTTACAGGAAGTTACGTCGGCACGGAATTGAACGTTGTTCACACGCGTGATCTGCACGTTGTTACTGCAGCCCTCATAGTGCCCGCTTTTAGTCGCCCATGAGAGAAGTGGGTTGAAACGTTTGGATAAACCTTGCCTGATGTTTTTTGTGTGATTTGTATAGTTGTGAGCCACTCAGTCTCTGAATAGTTACTTGTTTTTATTCGGGTTTGGGTGTGGAAATGACAAATATTGAAGCAGTGAAAGTATCACCCATCTTATTCAGTACAGGGGCCGATGAGCCTCCTGCGGCTGGCGCCAGGGTTAGCACCGATAAAGCACATGATGAACGCAACACGGATGCTCAGGTGCCTGACACCCCCGAAACCCGGGCGGTGGCTGACGCTCAGTTGGCGAGGCCCTACGCGTTAGCATTAGCGACGCGCTCCTTTCACACCTCAATGGGGCCAATGGATGTTCAAGTGCCTGCGCAGTCCACACTCGGTCGTTGGCGGACCCAATTGGACGACGCCTTTAAAAGCCGGGGGTTTTTATCGTGGGCGAAAGAACAGGGCCTTGATAGCAAAAGCCTCAAAGTGGATCCGTTCGCCGGGGAATTGACGGGAATTGTAAATGGCAAGATCCACACTTTTTCCTTAGAAGACAATTCGGGTTGGTCGGACATCTCCAGGGTGCTGTTGTCGATTGCCAGGGTGATCGCTCCAAAGCCTGGGCAGGCGTTCAGTTATCCTTGGCCGGACGGTAAGGTGCCGCTGTACACGGTGGGTCGATTTTACGCAGAACCTATCGATCTCTCCCCTTCGCAAGCCGCCGCGCATCGAGAGAAACTGAGGGCCGGGTCAGCGTTTGAGTTCGCACCTGTGGGTCATGCGTCCCAGCGATCTGTCGAGGCGTTAGTGGAGCAGGGCAAGGCGCTGGGTGATGACGCTAATCGTCATGCACTTATCGCGGCGCTGAACGCCCAGGTAGACGATGCTGAAGGGAAAATAGATCTGAATAACGTTATGGTCCCGATTGACCGACGTTCAAGTTTATTTATCGAGGAGCAGCGCCGGGAGATAAGTGTTGCTCAGATGCTCGAAAATAAGGGGCATAAGCTACCTGGCAACCGTGCGCAGGCGCTTGGCTTGGCGAACGCACTCTCCTTTGACCTTGCCCATCGGATGCCTGGGGCCGACGGTGGGGGCGTCAGGCATATTGCTGGACTGCTGAATAAAACCGCGTTGCGCAAGATGAAGGCGGTAGTGGAACCGTGGAAGTTGAAACATGCAAGCCCGGCTGCTGATTCTCACGCAGGAGCCGGCAGTTTTATACGTAGCCTGATGAACAGGCCTGGGGCGCCTGCCCAGAAGATGATTCTGGACAATCCCTCATTGGCATTGGACCAGCTCATTCGGACGCCCGATGCACAGACGTTGGGCCTGGACATACAAAAAAGAATCAGCTCAGCAGAGTCGCCGACCGGTGCGATTGAGGCATTGACTGCGGCGCTCTTGCAGGACCTTGATCCTAACCCGGATAAGTCATGCTTCAACGTGGCGGGTTATAACCTCTATCAACGCGACAATATGGGGGCTAGCGCTTCTGAGATTGTTAAACGTTTTACGACTTATCTTGAAACTAAGCTGGGCGCGGATGTGGCCCCTCTTGCTGCGCAGCTATTACTGTCCGCCGTCGCCCCTGAACTCAAAGTAAAAAATATTCCTCCCGAACTGGTTTTTGGGTCTTATACGTGGACTGAATTTTCTATAGCGGTTGCACTGGTAGAGCAGGAAGATCGCGGCGGCGCATCGGGAAACATGACGTTTCGTCAAATAGTGAACTATGCCGATGTGCAACTTAATCTCCTTGAGGATGAGGACGCGTTAGCAAGCATGTCGATCAATCCGCTTAGGGCGTGGGGGGTCGCTAACAAGGTGATAAAATACAGCCCCGACGGTCGATATACGCCCGAGGAGGTTGAGCAATCACAGCGCGTGTTAAAGAAGCAGAAAAGGGAACTGGAATGGGCACGCACTGAGTTATTGAAGCCGCCACCGACGCGGGAGTCGGAGGCGCTGTCTGAGTTCAAACGGGTGTACCCGGATGTTGATCCGACGAAGACAACCTTATGCAGTGTCATGGATAGCCGTTATATCGTATCGCCACTTGATGTCTATATGACGAAGCCTTTTGAGCCAGACAGGTGGAAGTCACGTGATGAAAAGGAGTTGCCTTGGACGCAGATGAAGTCTCGCTTTTCTGAGCTTGATAACAATATCGGCCAAACGTTTGCTGAGAAGTTTGAGGGCTATAAAAAGACTCAGGCCGCGGGGTGGGCTATTCAGTTCAAATATCAGGCGTCTTTGCTGTCTATGGCTGAACAGGAGCGTATAAGTCAATCAACTGTAACGTTCATGCGAGTGTCTCGTCCTTTTTTGGGCACAGAGGAAACGAACAACCTACAGCTTTACCCCGGACGCCAACCCCGAAAGCCCACTCCACACGAACTCAAAGAGTTGGAAGGGGGGCAAGGCTTGCTTATGAAAGTTGAGGGCGGGCAGGGGGCGGTTGAGTACTTTAGTTATTTTCCAGCCCTGGGAAAAATTGTTAAGGAAAAGGGAGTGCCGGCAGAGCAGCCAAACTTTGACGATCGCAGGTATTTTTCTCCGGGTTACGAGGCACGAGTCCCTGGCACGTACAATGTGTTTACAGAATTTGCCACCAATAATGAGCGTGATTCGCCTGATGTAATCGGTGAAGCAAGAACGCCGTATTTTTCTCAACGAAACGGTTCGCTGGGTGCCGCGGTGGGTGATTTTTTTACCAAGGATTATGATTATTTAAAAACAAAGCTT
This sequence comes from Pseudomonas sp. OE 28.3, assembly GCF_014268205.2. Classification (NCBI taxonomy): domain Bacteria; kingdom Pseudomonadati; phylum Pseudomonadota; class Gammaproteobacteria; order Pseudomonadales; family Pseudomonadaceae; genus Pseudomonas; species Pseudomonas sp. OE 28.3. The sequence goes on along the minus strand of NZ_CP077082.1, from coordinate 5,970,312 downwards.
TTCGGTGAAACGAGGATTGAAAAGAACACCAGAGCTAATCAAGCTGTCAACAATTTTCTCCTTTCGCTTATTCCCTTCTATGATGGTATTAAAGATGCGATCGACGGCAATGTTGCCGGCGCAGCTTTTAATATCGGGTTCGATTTTTTAGGGTTTTTTCTCCCCGGGGCGAGTGCCGCGAATAGGGCCTTGAAGCTTGGTAAGTCAGCAGGCAAGGTGCTCAAACGGTCTTTTTTTGCAGGGGTCGGTGCTTCTGTGGGGGTTACCGATATCGTTGATCTGCCAAAAAACTTTAAACGGGGGATAGTCGCCTTAGGTAAGGATTTAAAGACGGTACGCAAACATTCAGATGAGGTGCTTGCTCGACTGAAAGGGAATTACAGATTTTATGAGGTGACAGGAAGTTACAAGGAGGGTGATATTGTCAAGGGCTTCTATCAGGTGGAGTCGGACGGTGTAAGCAGGCCAGTAGTTGCGCTATTTAAAAAGGGCGCTTGGTATGCATACAGTACTGTTACCAATACACCCTTTGGCCCTCAGTTAGCACAGTTTGGAGTGCTGAATGCACTGACGCCTTCGGATAAACCATAATGGTTTTAACGGGCGCGGCTTAGCGAAAAAGTCGCCGCGCCCGTCTGAGTTGTTAATAAGTTCGCGTTTGGTTGAGTCGTCGGGCTGCGATTTTTAGTATCCGTGCGGCTGACGCACTGTGCCTGTGTGCCTGGATCGTTTTTGCCGACGTTGTTGTAGGTCAGTGGCGGGTGCGTATTTTTTTATAGCCTGGAACTGTATGAGGTATTTGTGTCACCTAATGGCTGAAGGAAATGGATGGCTTTCTAATTAAAACTAATTATTAGGCAGAACGTTATGATATTTGCAAATGCAGTTGAACGGCCATTGGTATGCTCAAAGATTTCGAATTTTTTCAGTGGCGGATGGACCAGAAGCGAGCCGCCTAGCCCTGTAAGAACACCTGATGCTCCCAAGATAGAGGGCGCGGCAGCGGCCAAACCCGCAGACGGTAGCAATAACGGTTTTGATCAGGGGTTCATTGATAAACAAGTGACATCCCTCGAAGGTCCGGGGCACGCCAGTGGCCAACGACAGCCGGGGCAGGCCACTGATACAAATGCCACTGCTTCGCAAGTGGCTGACTATAGAGAAGCGAACAGGAAAAAGTGGCAAACGCAAAAAGATGCTGAAGCCCGTGACAAGTTGTTCGCTCAGCCCACACCGGGTCGAGTCGATGGGCAAGAGGTTCCACCGTTCTCTTCTCGAGCGCTTGAGGAAAATGCAGCGGATTTAAGCAAAGCCTCAGGGGCGGAGTCCAAATTTGAGCTGGGTAAGGCGTATAAAAATGCACTGGTGACGTCATCGATTACTTTGCCAGTTACGATAGTTGCTTTTGTGACCATCGGAACTATCAATGAAACTATTAAGCCTCACCTCAGTGCAACCCCCGTTGCTGAGGGTGCCCCCGTTGCTGAGGGTGTCACCGTTGCTGAGGGCGCCCCCGTTGATGAAGGAAAGCTCGTCGATCGTAAGCAGACAAGTGTATTTCAAGTGGCCAATACCTTAGCCAATCTGCGGGGCGAAGGGCATGTTGGGCCATCGGACAAATGGGCAGCGCAAACCGATGAGGAACGTTTGGATTCTCTCGATGCAATACTTGACTATTGCGAGCCCGAACTGGTTAAGGATGCACAAAAGTACGGCGTTAAGTTTCAACCTGCTACCTCGGGCGGTGATAGCGACGATATAAAGACCCGCACAGCTGTCATCGATTCCAGGCTGGCGGCCCTGACGGCACTGTTCGGTGTCTTAAAGGGGAAAGTATCGGGCAGTGCCAACTAGTAGGCCGGCGCGTGTCACGGGTCAGGCGATTGGCGGGAACGAGGTCGACGCTGCGCTGAACGCCTGCACTCTGATTGACCTGCACTCTAATTAAAGAGTGCGGGCTTTTCTTGCGGGTGAAGTAATTTTTTATGACGTGCTTATGTGAGTGCTTCCGGTTTCTGCTGATCTTGCGCATAGCGCTATCGGCGCTGATTGATTGGCATAGAGAAGTGCTGGGCCGGGATGAACACGTTCATCGCGTACGAAAGTGCGCTGCAGCGCCGGCCTGAGCGGCTGTGCAAGTCTAAAAAGATAGCTCGAACAGCAAGGTAGGTGGGAACGCTTAAAGTGTCGAGTTTAACGCTGTGCTTCATCCGTGAGACGGCTTTGTCTTACAGGGCGTGTTGGCAGGCTCTGGCTGGAACTGTACTGGGTGGGGTGCCCACTCATTCAGGGCAACTGCTTAGAGTGTTTTCATACAATAACAATCACGCTGGTGAACACTATGAACATTATTCCTTCAATGGCCACTTTCATTGCTTCACACCCTGTATCCGTCGACCAGCCTGCTGCGCAGCTCGAGTCGTATAAAGGCGATCCTGCTGATTGGCCTTTGTCGCAAACCAAGGGGGCCATCGAGAGCAAAAACCTCAAGTGGGGAGGTGGAAGGGGGCCGAGGCCTCCATCTCCACCACCTGCTCCTGCTCCTGGGCCGCCGCCGCTACCACCGCGCCCACGTCCGCCCGTGCCGCCCAAGCCGAAACCAGATCCTAAACCCGCGCCGCCGAGCAAGCCCGGGCCTGCACCCAAGCCCCAGGGCGGTGGGTTCAAGGACGCGGGGAGCACTGTCATGCAGATCAATAAAATCAAGGCCAATGACGAGTTGATGATGGCCAATTTGCGCAAGCAGGCGCCTATCAGTGTGGCGGAGGCTGCCAAGCGAGTTTTTGATGCCGACAGACTGGTCAAGGCCGGTGTGATTGATACCGGGCCAAGCGCCCTGCGCGTTGCTCGTGATGCGGCTATCAGTGCCGGTATCACCGGGATGGTCAGCGCGCCGATCAACGTAGCAGCCTATGCAGGCTCCGTGGCCGCCGGAGAGCGGATCAAGTCTTCTTACGCCCCTGGTGTATTGCCGCCACCGTTTTTGCCCGGCGCCAGCAGCCCGCCCAAAAAAGGTGACGCTGCCGAGCACGTTGATTCGACGCCCGATTCGACAGCCGATTCGGCAGGCACGATTGACCAGCGCCTGGATGATTTCGAGATAAAGCTGTTGGGCATGGGCTCCACCGTCATGATTCTGTTGGGCGAGAACAACCGTGTATTTACCAAGAGTGAACGTTGGCCAACCGATAACGACGCACGCTTAAGCAACCTGGAAAAGATACTCAGGTTCTCTGAGCAACAATTGAAGAAGATCACCCGGCAGAACGGAATTATTTTTAAACCATATAAACCCGGCGAACCCATACCTGCCGATGCAGAAGGGCGTCTTGACCTGATCGACAAGAAGTTCAAGCGCATGGACGAGGCCTATGAAAACCTGCGTTTGCTCGCTGCTTTGAAAGCCAGTCAGCGCAAAACTCAAGCACCCGCCATCGCTTGAGGATGGCACTATCGAGCGAAATGCCAGACGCATTTCGCTCGCCCGCTGACCGTTTAAAAGGTGCGATTTCCTACTCCCTGCGCTAACCTGCCTCGATGTTTACGAGGTCAACTATGCACATTCATATTCTGGGTATCTGCGGCACATTCATGGGTTCGATGGCGGTCCTGGCCAAAGAGTTGGGCCATCACGTTACTGGCTCCGACGCCAACGTTTATCCGCCCATGAGCACGCAGCTTCAGGCCCAGGGTATTGAGCTGACCCAAGGTTACGACCCCTCACAGTTCGACCCGGTCCCGGATCTGGTGGTGATCGGTAACGCCATGTCACGTGGTAACCCGGCGGTCGAATATGTACTCAACAAGGGCTTGCCCTATGTCTCCGGCCCGCAATGGCTGGCCGACCATGTGCTGCAAGGCCGCTGGGTTCTTGCTGTGGCGGGCACCCATGGCAAGACCACCACCAGCAGCATGCTGGCCTGGGTGCTTGAGCATGCGGGCATGAGCCCGGGTTTCCTGATCGGCGGTGTGCCGCAGAACTTCTCGGTGTCGGCGCGTTTGGGCGATACGCCGTTTTTTGTGATTGAGGCCGATGAATACGACAGCGCCTTCTTCGACAAACGCTCCAAGTTCGTCCATTACCGCCCGCGCACCGCGATCCTCAACAATCTTGAGTTCGACCACGCGGACATTTTCCCTGATCTGGCCGCCATTGAGCGCCAGTTCCACCATTTGGTGCGCACCATCCCCAGCGAAGGCCTGGTCATTCACCCGACCACCGAGCCGGCCCTGCAGCGCGTGATCGACATGGGCTGCTGGACGCCGGTGCAAACCACCGGCGCGGGCGGGCAGTGGCAGGTCAAGTTGCTCAGCGAAGACGGCTCGCGCTTTGAAGTGCTGTTCGAGGGTGAGGCCCAAGGCGTCGTCGAATGGGACATGACCGGTCAACATAACGTCGCCAACGCCTTGGTCACCCTGGCGGCCGCACGGCATGTGGGCGTGGTGCCTTCCATGGGCATCGCCGCCTTGAGCGCGTTCAAGAGCGTGAAACGCCGTATGGAAAAAGTCGCTGATGTGAACGGGATTACCATCTACGACGACTTTGCCCACCACCCAACAGCCATTGCGACCACGCTGGATGGCCTGCGCAAGCGCGTCGGTGATGCCAATATCATTGCCATTATTGAGCCGCGCTCCAATTCCATGAAACTCGGCGCGCACCGCGATGGTTTGCCGGAAAGCGTCAACGACGCCGACCAGGTGGTTTGGTACGCCCCGACTAACCTCGGCTGGGACCTGCCGGCGATTGCGGCGCTGTGCACGGTGCCTTCCATCGTGTGCGACTCCATTGAAGCGATCATCGAACACGTCAAACATCAAGCCAAGCCCGGCACCCATGTGGTGGTCATGAGCAACGGCGGTTTCGGTGGCCTGCACGGCAAGCTGGCCGAGGCGCTCAAATGAGTGGCCCGGAACGCATTACCCTGGCGATGACCGGCGCGTCCGGTGCGCCTTACGGCCTGCGCTTGCTGGACTGCCTGGTGCGCGAAGACCGCGAGGTGCACTTCCTGATTTCCAAGGCCGCGCAACTGGTGCTGGCCACCGAGACGGATGTGCAACTGCCGGCCAAGGTGCAGATGATGCAAGCCTTCCTCACCGAGTACACCGGCGCGGCTGCCGGGCAGATCAAGGTGTACGGTAAAGAAGACTGGATGTCGCCGGTAGCGTCCGGCTCCGGTGCGCCGGCGGCGATGGTGGTAGTGCCGTGCTCCACCGGCACCTTGTCGGCGATTGCCACGGGCGCCTGCAACAATCTGATCGAGCGGGCGGCTGACGTTACCCTGAAGGAGCGCCGCCAGTTGATCCTGGTGCCGCGCGAGGCGCCGTATTCGAGTATTCACCTGGAGCACATGCTCAAGCTGTCGAACATGGGCGTGACCATCTTGCCGGCCTCGCCAGGGTTTTATCACCAGCCGCAAACCATCGATGACCTGGTGGACTTTGTAGTGGCGCGCATTCTCAACCTGCTGAACATTCCCCAGGACATGCTGCCACGTTGGGGCGAGCACCATTTGAGCAGCGATGAATAAGGCGCTGCTGGTAATGTTGGCGCTGCAACTGACAGGCTGCGCCACGGCGCGCACGCTGGATGCCGCGCAACCCGGGGCGCCGGTGGTGTATGCCGGCACGCGGCTGGATGTGTATGCGATCAATGGCGGCTGTTGCGCCAAGGATCGATTTGGCGCTGAGGCGCCGAGCTATCCGCATATCGACCTGCCGGCCAGTGCGGTGCTCGACACCTTGCTGTTGCCGCTGTCGTTATTGACGGTGTTGGGTGTGGGGTTTAACGCAACGGGCGGGCTTTAGTGTTGCGTTGAGTGTGCGGGCCCCATCGCGGGCAAGCCCGGCTCCCACAGGGGAATGCCTTCCAAAGGTGGGAGCTGGCTTGCCTGCGATGGGGCCCGCACAGGCGCTGCTAGATCATTTGCCGAGCTTGCGCAACTCATCCGACTCCACCACCCGCACGCCATCCTGCTCTTCCAGCGCCAGGCGCCACATGGCGCGGGCCAGTTCGCAGACTTCGATACCGTGGTATTTGCCCGGAATCAACCGCGATAACGGCCCGGCGATTTTCTCGGCCAGGCGCGATTCCAAGCGTTCCCCCAGCAGCAACGAAGGCCGTACGATGGTCAGTTGCGGCCAGTCCTGAGCCTTGAGCGCTTGCTCCATTTCGCCTTTGACGCGGTTGTAGAAAATCGAGGACTTCGGGTCGGCGCCAATCGCGCTGATCACGATCAGGTGCCGAGCGCCCATCTCCCGTGCGCGCTTGGCGAAGGCCACCACCATGTCCAGGTCGACCGCACGGAAGGCTTCTTCTGAACCGGCTTTTTTAATCGTGGTGCCCAGGCAGCAGAAGGCGATATCAACCTGGCCGCTCAGTTGCGGCAGGAACACCGCCGGGTCACCCACCGGGTTTTCCAGGTGTGGGTGCTCGGCCAACGGCTTGCGGCTAGGTGCCAGTACGCGGGTCACCGTGGGTTCGTTGAGCAGGCGGTCGAGCAGGTGTTCGCCGGTCAGGCCGGAGGCGCCGGCGAGCAGGATATGCTGAGGTGTCAGGTACATGGTGTTTCCCCCTTGTTACACGTTACAGCTTAGTTGCCTTTGGCTTCCTTGCTATTCATTGAGACGCTTTCGAGCGCCTTTCGTGCCTGCTGTTTACGTAACAATTGCCAGTGGGCGATCACGCCTTTGGGCGCCCAGATCTGCGGTTCAGAGGCTTCGAAGTTGTCCGCCTGTTCACGCTCGGCCACGTGCAGCTGCGCCAGTTTGAAGGCTTGTTGCAAATCGTCGGTCTGGTTGAAGGCCTGGGCGAACAGGGCGTCGCCGAAGTAGGTGAAGTCCGCTTCCTCGGAGCAACCGAAAGACACGCGATCCGCGCGCGAGGCGGTCATGATCAGCGTGTGCTCGTCCTTCAGGGCCGGGATAAACCCACCGGAGTAGCAGGCGGAAATCACGATGATCTTGTCGCGGTCCTTGAGCGGCGCAAGCACGGCGGCCAGCTCATCGGCGGGCAGGTCGGCCAGCTCCATGCGCGGCTGGTCGAGCACCAGTTCATGTTCGTGGGTGCCGTGGCTGGTCATGTAGATAAACACCAGGTCTTGCGGCCCGGTGCGTTCGGCCAGGGTTTGCACAGCGCGGCGCAGGCTTTCGCGGGTGGCCAGCGGGCGGTCGGCGATGTGGTCGCGGTGGTTGACCAGACGAATCTGCCCGCGCGCACCGAAGCGCGTGGCGAGCATGTTGCTGACGTAATCGGCTTCGCGCAGGAACACGCTTTGTTTGCCATCGCCGGCCAATACCAGGGTGTACAGCTCGACGGCAGGCGTGGAGGGTGGCACGGCGGCAAGGGCGGCATCGAGCAAGCGGCCTTGGGCCAGTATGCCGACCTCCAGTGGGTCGGGCAGCAACTTGCCGTCGGCATCGCGCACGCGCATGCCGTTGACCCAAGTGCCGGCCTGCACAGTGCCGTCGGTGAGTACCAGGGTGCCTTTGCCCTGGTAGCTGTCGCTGTCGAAACCGCCGACATAGAAACTGCCGTCGGTGAGGTTCAGACGGCCTTCGCCGCTGAAGCGCCATTCGCTGAACTGGCCCACGTAGTGGCTGCCGTCCACACCGATCAACTCGCCTTTGCCGCTGAGCGCGCCTTCCTTGAACTGGCCGATCCACACGTCGCCGTCGGCGTTTTCATAACGGCCCTTGCCGTTGAGCTGGTTCTGTTTGAACTGGCCGACATAGATATCGCCGTCGGCACTGTTGAAGGTGCCATTGCCTTCAAGCTGGCCATCGACAAAACGACCACTGAACTGGTTGCCACTGTCGTCGTTGCGCTGGCCTTCGCCATTGGGTTTGCCGTGCACGAACTGGCCCTGGTACTGGCTGCCGTCGGCCAATTCCAGGCGGCCAAGGCCGGAATATTGATCGTTTTTGAATTCGCCGCGATAGGTCATCTGCCCCTCTTTGAGGGTGCCTTCGCCGTTGCGTCGCCCATTCTTGAAACCGCCGACGTAGCTGCTGCCCGCCGTGGTCAGGCTGCCTTGGCCATCGAACAGGCCTTGCTGGAACTGGCCTTTATAGACCTCGCCGTTGCTGCCATGCCATTCGCCCTGGCCGTGCCACTGGCCTTTGTCGAACTGGCCGGCGTACCAACTGCCATTGGGGTAGTCCACGCGGCCCTGGCCTTGCAGCAAACCGTTGACCACATCACCCCGGTAACGGCCGCCGTCGGGCAGGCGCGCATCGGGCGGCAACAGCGATTCGCCGTCTCCGCAAGCGGTGAGCAACAGGGCAAGGGCAAGGGGAGCGAGTGGGCGCATAGCGGGATCCGGATAATTGAGCGCCGAGTATGCCGCAGCTGCGAGATTCATACATAAATTTACATACACTGTGGCAAGGTTTATTGCCTCGCCACAGGCCCGGCCTTACACGAAGCAGAGTGACAGCGACTCGGCGATGTAAGCAGGTTTTTCCTGGCCTTCGATTTCCAGGGTGGCGGTGGCCTTAAATAGCCATTGGCCAGGTTTTTTCTCGGTCACGTCGGTGAGGGTGACGTTCAGGCGGACTTTGGAATTAACCTTTACCGGCTGGATAAAACGCACGCTGTCCAGCCCATAGTTGACCGCCATCTTCAGGCCTTCGGGCATGATCAGGATGTCTTCCATGAGCTTGGGCATCAACGACAGCGACAGGAAACCGTGGGCGATGGTGCTGCCGAACGGGGTCTTGGCGGCCTTGATCGGGTCAACGTGGATGAACTGATGATCGCCGGTGGCTTCTGCGAACAGGTTGATGCGCGCCTGGTCGATGGTGAGCCATTCGGAACGTCCCAGTTCCTTGCCGACATAATCTTTGAGCTGCGCTACAGGTACATAGGGCATTGCGACTCTCCTTGGTTCATCGATTCTGTTTTTTATGAGTTACAGAGAACCAATGTAGATCATCATGGGCAACCCACCCGGTCAACCCACCATGCTTTTGGCGAATGCCGAAGCATATGGCGGGCGTGCTTATAATGCGTCCCAGCTTTAGAGGGGGGAGAGAGCGATGCTGTTACGGGGCCTGACCTGGCTGGTGCTGTTTCAATTGATCGGCACCGCGATCAACCATTTGCTGTTGCCGGTGCTGCCGGGGCCGATTATTGGCTTGCTGCTGATGCTGGGTTTTTTGATCTGGCGCGGTGAAGTCGGCGAGCCCCTGAGCCTGGCTGCCAGCAGCCTGTTACGTTACTTGCCGTTGCTGCTGGTGCCGCCGGCGGTGGGCGTGATGGTCTACGCCAAGGACATTGCCGCCGATTTCTGGGCCATCATCGGCGCGCTCGTTTTGTCGCTGGTGATCGCCATGGGTTTTGTCGGCGTGCTGATGCAGCGCATGGTCAAGCGCAAGGAGCGCGATCAATGATCGGCGACTGGCAGGGCGCGTGGGCTGCGGTTATTCATCATCCGTTGTTCGGCATCGGCATCACCCTCGGCGCCTATCAACTGGTGCTGGCGGCATTCGAGAAAACCCGCTGGGTCTTCCTGCAGCCGGTGCTGGTGTCCATGCTGCTGGTGATCGGCGTGCTGCTCAGTTGCGGCCTGACCTACGTCGAGTACCGCAAGAGCACCGAGATCATGGGCATCCTGCTCGGTCCGGCGACGGTGGCTTTGGCGGTGCCGCTGTTCTTGAACCTGCGACGGATTCGTCAATTGTTCTGGCCGATTTTTACTACGCTGGTGATAGGCGGGGTGGTGGCCACCGGCTTGTGTGTGCTGCTGGGCTGGTGGTTCGGCGCCGAACACATGATGCTGATGACCATGGCGCCCAAGTCGGTGACCTCGCCGATTGCCATGCTGGTGGCTGAGCAGATCGGTGGTGTGGCTGCGCTGGCGGCGGTGTTTGTGCTGATCACCGGGGTGATCGGCGCGATGATCGGCCCGGCGTACCTGTCGCGCCTCGGTGTGCACAGCCCCGAGGCGCGTGGCATGGCGCTGGGCATGACCGCCCACGCCGTCGGCACCTCGGTGGCCTTGCAGGAAAGTGAAGAGTGCGGCGCCTTCGCGGCGTTGGCCATGAGTCTGATGGGCGTGGGCACGGCGGTTTTCCTGCCGTTGGCCGTGTCGGTGATCGTTTAAACCAGGTTTAAGGAAACCTTTATGAGTCTGGCGCTGTTCCCGCTCAATACCGTGCTGTTCCCTGGCTGCACCCTCGACTTGCAACTGTTCGAGGCGCGCTACCTGGACATGATCAGCCGCTGCATGAAAAAGGGCGAAAGCTTTGGTGTGGTGTGCATCCTCGACGGGAAGGAAGTCGGCATGGCCCCGGACGGCTACGCGCTGATCGGTTGTGAAGCGTTGATCCGCGATTTTAAACAGCAGGACAACGGCCTGCTGGGGATTCGCGTCGAAGGTGGCCGCCGCTTCCGCGTGCGCGACGCCGGCGTGCAGAAGGATCAGTTGCTGGTGGCCGAGGTGCAATGGCTCGAGGAACTGCCCGACCAGCCTTTGGAAGAAGAGGACGCCGACCTGCTGGCGTTGCTCCAGGCCCTGGCCGAGCACCCGATGGTGGCGTCGCTGGACATGGACGCGCATGCCGAGGGCCAGCAAGCCTTGGGCAATCAGCTGGCGTATCTGCTGCCGTTCACCGAGGCCGACAAGATCGACCTGCTGCAACTCGATGACCCGCAGCAGCGCCTGGATGCGATCCAGATGCTGCTCGACGAGTTGCAGGGCGAACTGTTCACTCAGTAGGCGTAGCGCAACAGGGCGTGGGGTGTGCCGGTGAGGGCGATAAAGCTCAGCACCGCCACCAGCACCGGGAGCAGCAGCCACCAGGTTTTCTGCGGCATGGCCGGCAGCGGGCTTCGATACTGGATGACGGCCAGGCTGAAGGCGCACACCGTCATCGCCAGCAGCGTGCCGGCCAGTATGTCCGTGGGCCAATGCGCGCCCAGGTAAACCCGTGACAGCGCAATAAAAGCGGCGGGAATACAGCCCAGCAACATCCAGGTCAGGCGCAGGCGCGTGGGTTGCCCGCGCCCGGCCAGCACCGCCAGTGCGAGAAAGAACGCAAAGGCGCCGGAGGCGTGGCCGCTGGGCATGCTGAAACTGGTCAGTGGTTCTGTGAGGATTTCCGGGCGGCCACGGGCGAAAAACAGCTTGGTGCCCGTGTTGATCACCGCCGCCCCCGCCAACGTAGCACCGACGAACACGGCATGCCGCCATTGCCGCGCCACCAGCAGCAGGCCAGTGAAAATCGCGCTGGCGATAAACATCTTCCTGAATTCACCCAGTTGGGTAATCCGCACCATCACCTCGTCCAGCCACGGGCTGCGATGCTCCTGGACCAAAGCACTGAGGCCCTGGTCGAAGTGGTTAAGGTGGGGATAGCCGATAAACAGGGCGATCAACAAAGTCAGGCTGGCGCAACCGACCCACAAGGTGGCACGACGATGGCCGCGCAGGCTGCTGTTCAAGCTCAGCCCCAGCAACACCGCGATACACCCGGCGACAATCCCGGCTTCCAGCCAGAAACCTTCCGGCAGCGGCAGGCGGAAGGCGGCGCCAGTGGCCCAGCCTGGCAGCAGGTAGGCCACCGACCAGCCGGCGGCGGCCACAATGCTTACGGCGGCAAAACGCGGGAACGGCATGTCGCACATGCCCGCCACCATCGGCAGCATGGGGCGCAGCGGGCCGATGAAACGCCCGACCAGCAGGCTGGCGATGCCGTACTTGTGGAAGTAGGTTTCGGCGCCGTTCATCCATTCCGGATGGTGGCGTAAACCGGGCAGGCGGCGGATGTTCTGATGGAAGTGTCGGCCCAGGTAGTAGGAAACGCCGTCGCCCAGTAAGCCGCCGAGAAAGCCCAGCAGCAAGGTTTCACTCAACGACAGCGCACCGCTGCCGGCCAGGGCCGCAATGGCAAACAGCAAGACGGTGCCTGGCACGATCAGACCGGCGATGGCCAGGCATTCAACGCACGCGACGATAAATACCGCCACCGCCAGCCATTCGGGGTTCAGTGTGAGCCAGCCGGTAATGCTATCGAGCCATTGGCCCATAAAACTTCACTCCATTTATGTCGGCAGTGGCGATCAACTGTGGGAGCTGGCTTGCCTGCGATGGCGGTGTGTCAGTCACCTCGAGAGTGAATGTTCAACCGCTATCGCAGGCAAGCCAGCTCCCACATTCGATCTGCTGGGCTGCTTCTGTCTGTTCAAATCAAAAAATAATCACGGCCTTCGACCTGGCCCCGGCGCAGCGGGTTCCGGGTGCAATACGGTGCATAACCCGCATCCACGAAGCGGTACATCAGGTGTTCATCGCGCCCGCTGGGGATGCCCAGGCGGGTGGTCTGGATGATTTGCGTCGGGGTTTGGCCCACGTCTTCAACAAACAGCAGTTCCTGATCGAAGCGCTTGGCGTCCCACATCGGCACTTTCAGGCCCAGGGCTTTGCACAGCAGCGTTTGGCCGGCGCAAAGTTTTTGCGAGGGGCGTGGGTGGCCATTGGCGTCCGGGTTGTTGAGCAGCATCTGCGCCAGGCTCGCCGGGCCGGACAGCTCATCGACCCACGGATAAGCCGATTTGATCAGCACCGCATTGCCGGGGCCGTGAGCGCTGAAGTTCAGTGAATCGCCGCCACGGGCGTAGTACATGTAGATGTGCCCACCATCCAGAAACAAAGCCTTACGCTTTTCTGTGTAACCGAGTGAGGCATGGCTGCCTTTTTCGGCCACGTAATAGGCTTCGGTTTCGATAATTCGCGCCGAAAGCCAGGTTTCACCGACGCGGTGGCGGATGACTTTGCCGAGCAATTCGCGCGCAAGTATTTGCGCGTCACGGTCGAAGAAGCTGTCGGGCAGGGCGCTGGCGGGCAGTTGGGGGGCAAAACTGGACATGGCGGTAAGGGTTAATACGGCTAAATGTGACCGAATAATAACAACTCCCACCTTAATTACCGCTGAACCCCAAGTTTTTACAGTTCATTTCGACCATCCGCCCCTCACCGCTGTCAGTCGGGCGGCGTCACAGCTATAATCTGCCGCTTTCCTCTTTGCCAAGACTCCCTGACCATGACTGAGTCCGTTCTTGACTACATGACCCGCCTGGGTCGCGCTGCCCGGCAGGCCTCGCGGTTGATCGCCCGTGCGAGCACTGCGCAGAAGAACCGTGCCTTGCTGGCTGCCGCCGATGCTCTGGATGCTTCGCGCTCCGAGCTGGCCGCCGCCAACGAACTGGACCTGGCCAACGGCCGCGCCAATGGCCTGGAGCCGGCCCTGCTGGACCGTCTGGCGCTGACCCCGGCACGTATCGACGACATGATCGAAGGCCTGCGTCAGGTGGCCAAGCTGCCTGACCCCATCGGTGAAATCCGCGATATGCGCTACCTGCCCTCCGGCATTCAGGTCGGCAAGATGCGCGTGCCGCTGGGCGTGATCGGCATCATCTATGAGTCGCGCCCGAACGTGACCATCGACGCCGCGAGCCTGTGCCTCAAGTCGGGCAACGCCACCATCCTGCGTGGCGGTTCCGAGGCCATTCATTCCAACCGCGCCATTGCTGTGTGCATCCAGCAAGGCCTGGCCGTGGCCGAGCTGCCGGCTGAAGTGGTGCAGGTGGTGGAAACCACCGACCGCGCCGCCGTAGGCGCGTTGATCACCATGCCGGAATTCGTCGACGTGATCGTGCCGCGTGGTGGCAAGAGCCTGATCGAACGCGTCAGCCGTGATGCCAAGGTGCCGGTAATCAAGCACCTGGACGGCGTGTGCCATGTGTACATCGACATCGCGGCCGACCTCGACAAGGCGATCCGCATCGCCGACAACGCCAAGACCCACCGCTACGCGCCATGCAACACCATGGAAACCCTGCTGGTACACGCTGGCATTGCCGAGCGCGTGCTGCCGCCGCTGGCTGCCATCTACCGTGACAAGGGCGTGGAACTGCGTGGCTGCGAACGTACCCGTGCACTGCTGGGCGCGGACGTGATCGAAGCGACTGAAGACGACTGGTACACCGAGTACACGGCGCCGATCCTGTCGATCCGCATCGTTGATGGCCTGGACCAGGCCATCGAACACATCAATAAATACGGCTCCAAGCACACCGACGCTATTGTTTCCGAGCATTTCAGCGATGCCCGGCGTTTCCTCACCGAAGTGGATTCCGCCTCGGTGATGATCAACGCCTCGACGCGTTTTGCCGATGGCTTCGAGTATGGCCTGGGGGCGGAGATCGGCATTTCCACCGACAAGCTCCACGCACGCGGCCCGGTTGGCCTGGAAGGCCTGACCAGCGAGAAGTACGTGGTGTTCGGCGACGGTCATGTGCGCACTTGATGGGTAAACGCATCGGGCTGCTCGGCGGCACCTTCGACCCCGTGCACATCGGCCATTTGCGCAGTGCCCTGGAAGTCGCGGATGCCCTCGCGCTGGATGAGTTACGCGTGATGCCTAACGCGCGGCCACCCCATCGCGATATGCCGCAGGTGTCTGCGCAGCAACGCCTGGAGATGGTGCGCCTGGCTGTAGAAGGTATACCGCCGCTGGTGGTGGACGACCGCGAACTCAAACGCGATAAACCGTCCTACACTGTCGACACCCTGGAACTGATGCGCGCCGAGTTGGCCGCAGATGACCAGTTGTTTCTGCTTTTGGGCTGGGACGCATTTTGCGGCCTGCCCTCTTGGCATCGCTGGGAGGAACTCCTCCAGCATTGCCACATCCTGGTTTTGCAACGCCCGGATGCCGACAGCGAACCGCCGGATGCCTTGCGCAACCTGCTGGCCGCGCGGTCGGTAAGTGACCCCTTGGCCCTGACCGGGCCGAACGGGAATATTGCATTCGTCTGGCAGACCCCGCTTGCGGTGTCCGCCACCCAGATCCGTCAACTGCTGGCCAGCGGGAAGTCGGTACGTTTCCTGGTGCCTGACGCGGTCCTGGCCTACATCGATGCGCACGGGCTTTACCGTGCGTCGAACTGAAAAGGCGCGCTTGATCGCACGAACATTCGTGCAGCGGGCGCCCGAACATACGAGCAAAACGAGTTTTATATGACGAACAAAGACGTAAGCAAAGTTAAGCGCAAAGGCACTTTCAAAAGCGCCCCGCTGCCAGTAGAAGCGCACACCGGCCCTGAGCTGGCTGGCGAAGAGCTGGTAAAAGTCGCCGTGGCTGCCCTGGAAGACGTTAAAGCCCAGGACATCCAGGTGCTGGACGTGCGCGACAAGCAAAGCATCACCGACTTCATGATCATTGCTACCGGTACTTCCAACCGCCAGATCGGCGCGATGCTCGACAAGGTTCGCGAAGCCGTCAAAGCCCAAGGCGTCAAGCCACTGGGTGAAGAAGGCAAGGGCGACAGCGACTGGGTACTGCTGGACATGGACGACGTGATCGTTCACATGATGACCAGCAACGCCCGCCAGTTCTACGACCTGGAGCGTCTGTGGAAAGGCGCCGAGCAGAGCCGTGCGGCTGATGGCAAGCACCACAGCCCGGAAGTGGGCCATGCACACTTCGACAAGCTCAACAAAGACCAGGAATAAGGAACGGCTGTGCGCCTGCGTCTGATCGCTGTCGGTTCACGCATGCCCAAGTGGGTGGAAGAAGGCTGGCACGAGTATGCCAAGCGTCTGCCCGCTGAGCTGTCGCTGGAGCTGGTGGAAATACCGCTCAACACCCGGGGCAAGAATGCCGACGTGGCGCGCTTTATCCGTCAGGAAGGCGAAGCCATGCTGGCCAAGGTCGGCCCCAACGAGCGCATCGTCACCCTCGAGGTGCACGGCAAGCCCTGGAGCACCGAGCAGTTGGCGGTGGAACTGGACCGCTGGCGCCTGGACTCGCGTACCGTCAACTTCATGGTCGGCGGCCCGGAAGGGCTGGCGCCGGAAGTCTGCGCGCGGGCGGACCAGCGCTGGTCGCTGTCGGCACTCACGTTGCCGCACCCGTTGGTAAGGATTCTGATCGGTGAACAGCTGTATCGCGCCTGGACAGTTCTGTCCGGGCACCCTTACCACAAATAATCTGCGCCATTGCCGATGACCCAGCCGATCCGCATCAAGGACCACGAGAAAGACGCACGTCTGGTACGTTCGCGCGTGGTGTTTGGCGCTTTTTTGGTGGTGGGCTTGATTGCGGTGCTGATTGCGCGCCTGTATTACCTGCAGGTGATCCAGTACGACTATCACTCCACGTTGTCGGAAAACAACCGGGTGCATGTGCAGCCGATCCCGCCGACCCGCGGGCTGATTTTCGACCGCAATGGCGTGGTGGTGGCAGACAACCGGCCCAGCTTCAGCCTGAGCATGACCCGCGAGCGTTCCGGCGACTGGCAGCAGGTCCTCGACGTAATCGTCGAGGTACTGCAACTGACGCCGGAAGACCGCGTGATCTTCGAAAAACGCATGAAGCAGGGGCGTCGGCCGTTCGAGCCGGTGCCGATCCTGTTCGAGCTCAACGAAGAGCAGATCGCGCGCATTGCGGTGAACCAGTTCCGTTTGCCAGGTGTGGAAGTGGTGGCGCAGTTGGTGCGGCATTACCCGCAAGGGGCACACTTTGCGCACTCCGTCGGCTACATGGGGCGCATCAACGAGAAAGAGCTGAAAAGCCTCGATCCGGTGAATTACAGCGGCACCCACCATATTGGCAAAACCGGCATCGAGCGCTTCTACGAGCCGGAGCTGCACGGCCAGGTGGGTTACGAAGAAGTTGAGACCAACGCCCGTGGCCGCGTGCTGCGTGTGCTCAAGCGCACCGACCCGATCCCTGGCAAAGACATTGTGCTGAGCCTGGACATCAAATTGCAGGAAGCGGCGGAGATGGCCCTGGGCGGTCGTCGTGGCGCCGTCGTCGCGCTCAACCCGGCCACCGGCGAAGTGCTGGCGATGGTCAGCCAGCCGAGTTTCGACCCGAACCTGTTTGTGACCGGTATCAGCTTCAAGGCCTATGCCGAGTTGCGTGATTCCATCGACCGGCCGTTGTTCAACCGTGTGCTGCGCGGGCTGTACCCGCCGGGTTCGACCATCAAGCCGGCGGTGGCGATTGCCGGTCTGGATTCGGGTGTGGTCACGGCATCGAGCCGCGTGTACGACCCTGGCTACTACATGCTGCCCAACTACGATCACAAATACCGTAACTGGAACCGCACCGGTGACGGCTATGTCGACCTGGACACCGCAATCATGCGCTCCAACGACACCTATTTTTATGACCTGGCCCACAAGCTGGGGATTGATCGGCTGTCTGCCTATATGGGCAAGTTCGGCCTCGGTCAGAAAGTCTCCCTGGATATGTTCGAAGAATCCCCTGGCTTGATGCCGTCGCGGGAGTGGAAACGCGCGACCCGTCGTCAGGCATGGTTCCCGGGCGAAACCCTGATCCTCGGCATCGGTCAGGGCTACATGCAGGCCACACCGCTGCAACTGGCCCAGGCCACCGCGCTGGTGGCCAACAAAGGCGTGTGGAACCGCCCGCACTTGGCCAAGACCATCGAAGGCCAGAAGCCTGTGGATGAAAACCCGATTCCGGACATCGTGCTGCGCGACCCGTCCGACTGGGCCAAGGTCAACCACGGCATGCAGCAAGTGATGCACGGTGCCCGTGGCACGGCGCGCAAGGCCGCGGCGGGCGCGCAATACCGCATTGCCGGCAAAAGCGGTACGGCCCAGGTGGTCGCGATCAAGCAGGGTGAGAAATACGACCGCTCCAAGGTTCAGGAGCGTCACCGCGACCACGCCTTGTTTGTCGGCTTTGCGCCGGCCGACGACCCGAAAATCGTGGTGGCGGTGATGGTCGAGAACGGCGAGTCCGGCTCTGGCGTCGCGGCGCCTGTGGTGCGTCAGATCATGGACGCTTGGCTGTTGGCCGACGACGGCAGACTCAAATCCGAATATGGTGGCCCCCCTTCAAGCACCGAGGTTACGGCCCGTGAAGAGTAATTTTGACCGCATCCTCTCCAGTGAGGATGTGATGCGTCGGCGTGCGACGTTGCTGCAGCGCCTGCACATTGATGGCCCGTTGCTGATCCTGCTGTTGACCTTGGCGGCCGGCAGCCTGTTCGTGCTGTATTCGGCCAGCGGCAAGAACTGGGACTTACTGATCAAACAGGCGTCGTCGTTCGGCCTGGGTCTGTTGTCGATGGTGGTTATCGCCCAGCTGGAGCCACGTTTCATGGCGCGCTGGGTGCCGCTGGGGTATGTCGCCGGTGTTTTGCTGCTGGTGGTGGTGGACGTAATGGGCCACAACGCCATGGGCGCGACCCGCTGGATCAACATTCCGGGGGTGATTCGCTTCCAACCGTCGGAATTCATGAAGATCCTGATGCCGGCGACCATCGCCTGGTATTTGTCCAAGCGCACCTTGCCGCCGCAGCTCAAGCACGTGGGCATCAGCCTGATATTGATCGGCGTGCCGTTCATTTTGATTGTGCGCCAGCCCGACCTCGGCACCTCGCTGCTGATCCTGGCGGGCGGGGCGTTCGTGTTGTTCATGGGCGGCCTGCGCTGGCGCTGGATCCTCAGCGTGCTGGCGGCGGCGATCCCGGTGGCGGTGGCCATGTGGTTCTTCTTTATGCATGACTACCAGAAGCAGCGGATCCTGACCTTCCTGGATCCGGAAAGTGACCCGCTGGGCACTGGCTGGAACATTATCCAGTCCAAGGCGGCGATTGGTTCCGGCGGCGTATTTGGCAAAGGTTGGTTGCTGGGCACCCAGTCACACCTGGACTTTTTGCCCGAAAGCCACACCGACTTCATTATTGCGGTAATGGGCGAAGAGTTCGGCCTGGTAGGCATTTGCGCGCTGTTGCTGATCTATTTGCTGCTGATTGGTCGCGGCCTGGTGATTACCGCCCAGGCGCAGACGCTGTTTGGCAAATTGCTCGCCGGCAGCCTGACCATGACTTTTTTTGTTTACGTTTTCGTCAACATCGGTATGGTCAGTGGCCTGTTGCCGGTGGTTGGGGTGCCGTTGCCGTTCATTAGCTACGGCGGAACTTCGCTGGTGACATTGATGTCAGCGTTTGGGGTTTTGATGTCGATTCACACGCATCGCAAGTGGATCGCGCAGGTTTGAATAAGGTGAAGATGTCAATGCAAGTAATGCGCGGCTGGGCGACTCGGCACGCGTCCTGGATGGGCCTGATTGGGCTGCTGGGCGCGACGCAAGAGGTGCAGGCCGGTGACTACGATGGTTCACCCCAGGTCGCCGAATTTGTCGGTGAAATGACCCGCGACTACGGTTTTGCCGGTGAACAACTGATGGGCGTGTTCCGTGAAGCCCAGCGCAAGCAGGCGATCCTCGACGCGATCTCGCGTCCCGCCGAGCGCGTCAAACAGTGGAAAGACTACCGCCCGATGTTCCTCACCGACGCCCGTGTGGCGCGGGGCGTGGACTTCTGGCGCCAGCACGAAGCGGTGCTGGCCCGCGCCGAGCAGGAATACGGCGTGCCGGCACAGGTGATCGTCGCCATCATCGGCATCGAAACCTTCTACGGGCGCAACACCGGCAGTTACCGGGTGATCGACGCCTTGTCGACCCTGGGCTTCGATTACCCGCCACGTGCCGAGTTTTTCCGCAAGGAGCTGCGTGAGTTCCTGCTGCTGGCCCGTGAAGAACAGGTCGACCCGTTGACCCTCAAGGGCTCCTACGCTGGTGCGATGGGCCTGCCGCAGTTCATGCCGAGCAGTTTCCGGGCGTATGCGGTGGATTTCGACGGCGACGGCCACATCAATATCTGGAGCAACCCGGACGATGCCATCGGTAGCGTGGCCAGCTACTTCAAGCGCCATGGCTGGGTGGCTGGCGAACCGGTGGTGATCCGCGCCGATGTCACCGGCGAGCGCGCCGACGAAGGTTTGACCCAAGGTATTGAGCCGGTCAAGACCGTCGGGGAGTTGCGAGCGCTGGGCTGGTCGAGTCAGAATGCGCCACGCGATGATATGCCGGTGACGGCGTTCCGTCTCGAAGGCGCAAACGGCCCGGAATACTGGATGGGCCTGAAGAATTTTTACGCAATCACGCGTTATAACCGCAGTGTGATGTACGCCATGGCCGTGCATCAGCTGTCAGACATGCTGGTCCAAGCACGGGGCAACAAGTAATGCGGGTATCGCCGTTCCAAAAAACGCTCAAGCTGGTGGCGTTCGCCGCGTTGTCCTTGCTGGTTGTCAGTTGCTCCTCCACCACCAGCCGTGCTCCGGCGCCGAAGGGCGGCGCTG
Organism: Pseudomonas sp. OE 28.3; assembly: GCF_014268205.2. Taxonomy (NCBI): domain Bacteria; kingdom Pseudomonadati; phylum Pseudomonadota; class Gammaproteobacteria; order Pseudomonadales; family Pseudomonadaceae; genus Pseudomonas; species Pseudomonas sp. OE 28.3. Next base: position 5,950,123 of record NZ_CP077082.1, on the reverse strand, counting down.
TCGTTCGCGCCCAGCCGGGCCTGGACATCAACCGCGCGCACAAAGACGGCGCGCCGTGGTGGGATGTCGACGTATCAAAGATCCCGGATGCCACGCCGACCCTGCACACCGGGCCTTATAAAGCCAACCCGTATACCGTGCTGGGCAAGAATTACTTCCCGCTGCAGGAATCCAGGACCTACTCGCAAACGGGCACGGCGTCCTGGTACGGCACCAAATTCCATGGCCAGAACACCGCCAACGGCGAAGTGTATGACCTGTACGGCATGAGCGCGGCCCACAAGACTTTGCCGCTGCCCAGCTATGTACGCGTGACCAACCTGGACAACCACCGCACGGTGATCCTGCGGGTCAACGACCGTGGGCCGTTCTATTCGGACCGGATCATCGACTTGTCCTACGCCGCCGCGAAGAAACTCGGTTATGCCGAAACTGGCACCGCGCGCGTGAAAGTCGAAGGTATCGACCCGGCGCAGTATTGGGCTCAGCGTGGCAAACCGGCGCCATTGATGCTCAACGAGCCGCAAACCCCGCAACCGCAAGTGACCGCCTCGGCGGGCAAGATCGAGCAGTGGACACCGCCACCGGCGCAGCACGCACCCGATACGGTCGTGGTGCCGCATGCAGCGCCAGGCGCATCTACAGTCGGCGGCCAGTACCTGCAGGTCGGCGCTTTCGCCAACCCGGATGCGGCAGAACTGTTAAGGTCCAAGCTCAGCGGTATGGTCAGCGCGCCAGTGTTTATCAGCTCCATCGTGCGTAACCAGCAAACTCTGCACCGTGTGCGCATGGGCCCGATTGGTTCGCCAAGTGAAGTGGCGCACGTGCAGAACAGTGTGCGCCTGGCCAACCTGGGGCAACCCAGCGTCGTCACGGCTGAATAAGTAAAAGGATTGATGGTTCAGGTTCGCCTGAACCCAGGTTGTTGGCTCGTGAACAATAAAAACCCAGGGGCAAGGGGTGAGCGGGCAACCGAACACGCGACAGTCTGGCAGCGGGCTGTCTGAATAGTTTTGCCCGCGAGGGCAAGTTTCCATAAGCAATTTCGAGAGACGGATGAACATCACCACCTTAGCCAAACGCACGTGCCTGCTACTTTCGCTGATCATTACCCCGGCCGCCTGGGCGGTGGAAATGGTGCCAGCTTCCCCGCAACTGGCCGCCAAGGCCTGGGTCCTCATGGATGCCGCCAGCGGCAACGTGCTGGTCGAGAACAACGGTGACCAGCGCCTGCCCCCGGCCAGCCTGACCAAGCTGATGACAGCCTACATCGCGACCCTGGAAATCCGTCGCGGCCAGATCGGCGAGAATGACCCGGTTACCGTCAGCGAAAACGCATGGCGCACCGGCGGTTCGCGGATGTTCATCAAGGTCGGTTCGCAGGTTACCGTCAGCGACCTGCTGCACGGCATCATCATCCAGTCCGGTAACGACGCCAGCGTGGCCCTGTCCGAGCACATCGCCGGCAGCGAAGACGCGTTCGCCGACTTGATGAACAAGACCGCCGGCGACCTGGGCATGACCAACAGCCACTTCATGAACCCGACCGGCCTGCCGAACCCGGAGCACTACTCGTCGGCTCACGACATGGCCGTGCTGGCTCGCGCGATCATCCGTGTCGACCCGGTGCACTACGCGATCTATTCCCAGAAGGAATTCTTCTGGAACAACATCAAGCAGCCTAACCGTAACCTGCTGCTGTGGCGTGACAAGACCGTCGACGGTCTGAAAACCGGCCACACCGACGAAGCCGGCTACTGCATGGTGTCGTCCGCCGTACGTGATGGCCAGCGCCTGATCGCCGTGGTATTCGGCACCAACAGCGAGCAGGCCCGTGCGGCCGAGACGCAAAAACTGCTGACTTACGGCTTCCGCTTCTTCGAAACCCAGACCTTCTACCAGAAGGGTGCCGAGCTGGCCCAAGCCCCGGTATGGAAAGGCGCGACCCACCAAGTCAAGGCCGGCCTGGCCGATGACCTGACCCTGACCATGCCTAAAGGCCAGCTGAAAAAGCTCGCGGCCAGCATGACCATGAACCCGCAATTGGTCGCTCCAATCGCCAAGGGTGATGTGATCGGTAAAGTCGAAGTGAAGCTCGATGACAAGGTGGTGCATAGCGCCGACCTGATCGCACTGGACGCCGTTGACGAAGGTGGTATCTTCCGCCGCGTGTGGGATAGCATCCGTCTATTCTTCTACGGCTTGTTCAACTGATTGTGCGCACCTGCAAAGCCCCGCGTTGATCCAGCGCGGGGCTTTGCCCGTCGCCACGGCTTAGCGCTTACGAGGCTGTTCTGCCATGACCGATAAAGAAGTAGAAGTAAAGGCGCCAAAGATCGAATTCCCCAACGTGGACTATCCCGTCAAGGTGATCAGCGATACCGGTGTAGGCAACAAAGACAAGATTCTCGAGATCGTGCGTAAACACGCGACGATCAACGACAACCGGGTGGACGAGCGTTTGAGCTCCAACGGTAAGTACACCACGATCCAGTTGCACATCGTTGCGACCGGTCAAGACCAGCTCTACGACATCAACAGTGAACTGCGGGCCACCGGCTTCGTGCACATGGTGTTGTGATGTCACAGGTTTTGGGCTTTCGCGAGCTCGGCCAGATGGCCTACGAGCCGGTCTGGCATGCCATGCAGCGCTTCACCAACGAGCGCGGCACCTCGGCTCCGGATGAAATCTGGCTGGTAGAACACCCGCCGGTCTTCACCCAGGGCCAGGCCGGCAAGGCTGAGCATCTGCTGCTGCCGGGTGATATTCCGGTGGTGCAGGTCGACCGAGGTGGCCAAGTGACTTACCATGGCCCTGGTCAGCTGGTGGCCTATTTGCTGCTGGACGTGCGCAAGCTGGGTTTTGGCGTGCGTGACCTGGTAAGCCGCATGGAGGCTTGCCTGATCGAGCTGTTGGCCAGTTACGGCGTGACTGCCGCGGCCAAGCCCGATGCACCCGGTGTATACGTGGACGGCGCGAAAATCGCCTCCCTCGGTTTGCGCATTCGCCATGGTTGTTCCTTTCATGGCCTGGCCCTGAATGTGGACATGGACCTGGCGCCGTTTCGGCGCATCAACCCGTGCGGTTACGCCGGGCTGGCGATGACTCAACTGAGCGACCACGCCACACCGATTAAATTTGCCGAGGTAAGTGCCCGGCTGCGTGCGCAGCTCGTCAAACACCTCGACTATGCTGAGCAGACGACCCTTACGGGCGGAATCGACTGATTATGACTACTGATGCAGTGCAAACCATGATCCCGACGCTGGACATCACCGAGCGTCCGGCCCCGGCCCCGCGTGCCAAGGTCGAAGCCGGCGTCAAGCTGCGCGGCGCCGAGAAGGTTGCACGCATCCCGGTGAAAATCATCCCGACCACCGAACTGCCGAAGAAGCCTGACTGGATCCGCGTGCGCATCCCGGTTTCGCCGGAAGTCGACCGTATCAAGGCCCTGCTGCGTAAACACAAACTGCACAGCGTGTGCGAAGAAGCTTCCTGCCCGAACCTGGGCGAATGCTTCTCCGGCGGCACCGCCACCTTCATGATCATGGGTGACATCTGCACCCGTCGTTGCCCGTTCTGCGACGTTGGCCACGGCCGGCCGAAGCCATTGGACGTCAACGAGCCGGAAAGCCTGGCCATCGCCATTGCCGACCTGAAACTCAAATACGTGGTCATCACCTCCGTAGACCGCGACGACCTGCGTGACGGCGGTGCCCAGCACTTTGCCGACTGCATCCGCGAGATCCGCAAGCTGTCGCCGAACGTGATGCTCGAAACCCTGGTGCCGGACTACCGTGGCCGCATGGACGTCGCGCTGGAAATCACCGCGGCCGAGCCACCGGATGTGTTCAACCACAACCTGGAAACCGTGCCACGTTTGTACAAAGCTGCGCGCCCAGGTTCGGACTACCAGTGGTCGCTGACCCTGCTGCAAAAATTCAAGCAGATGATGCCGCACATCCCGACCAAATCCGGGCTGATGCTGGGCTTGGGCGAGACCGACGAAGAAGTCATCGAAGTCATGAAGCGCATGCGCGAACACGACATCGACATGCTGACCCTGGGCCAGTACCTGCAGCCGTCGCGCAGCCACTTGCCGGTGCAGCGTTTTGTGCACCCGGACACCTTCGCCTGGTTCGCCGAGGAAGGTTACAAGATGGGCTTCAAGAACGTGGCTTCGGGCCCGCTGGTACGTTCCTCGTACCACGCCGATGAGCAAGCCAAGCTGGTCAAGGCGAGCCTGGTTTCGTAAGCGTTTCCCCTCTGTAGGAGCAGCCGAACTGCTCCTACAGAGTTTCCCTCCTTTTCTCCCTTCTGTTTGCAACCATCACTGGCTAGAGTGCCTGGGTATCCAACCACGGAGAACCATGGATGACGACTCAACTCGCGGCTGCCGTGCCTGCCCTGCGCACCGAAGGCGTAATTGGCCTGATTGCCCCCGCCGGCCCTGCCGCACTGGATGTTGAAAAAGCCGGCCAGTGGATGCGCGCCCGTGGCCATGAGCTGCGCATATTCCCCGGTGTGTATGAGCGCGATGGCTACCTGGCCGGCAGCGACGAGGTGCGTCTGCGCGATTTGCATGCGGCGTTTGCCGATCCCGAAATCGATGCCATCTTCTGCCTGCGTGGCGGCTATGGCACCCCGCGATTATTGGATCGGCTCGATTTTGACCTGATTAGAGCCAACCCCAAGCCATTTGTGGGGTACAGCGACATCACCGCGTTGCACCTGGCCATCAACCGCTACGCGGGTTTTGTGAGCTTTCACGGGCCGATGCTTAATGCCGATCTGCTCGGTGACAAGCAGCAGCCCACAGAGTCGTCGTTGTTCAGCATGTTGCGTGGGCAACTGAGCGAGTGCAGCGTGCTGGCACACCCGGTTGCTTACCCACTGACCACGATTGAGCCGGGTGTCGCCTGCGGGCGTTTGCTCGGCGGCAACCTGTCGATGATTGCCGCGGTAATGGGCACGGCGTTTGAGATCGACGCCGAAGGCATCATTCTGTTTATCGAAGACGTCAACGAGCCACTCTACCGAATTGACCGGCTGCTGACGCACTTGCGCCTGGCGGGCAAACTGGCTCAGGTGGCCGGCGTGTTGGTCGGGGATGTATCGGGGGTGGATAAGGCGGCGTTGGAGCGGCTGCTCAAGCAGACCTTCGAGCCGCTGTGCATTCCTGTATTGTCCGGCTGGCGCAGCGGGCACTGCGATCCGAACCTGACGCTGCCGATGGGCGCCTTGGTGCGGTTGGATGCGGGGGAGCAGCAGTTGGTGTTGGAGCAGGATGTAGTGTTCAAGCCCTGAGCGTCGATCGTTCCCACGCTCTGCGTGGGAATGCATCCCGTGACGCTCCGCGTCACCCCCTCAAGAGCAGACGCAGAGCGTCCAAGGCGGCATTCCCACGCGGAGCGTGGGAACGATCGTGGTCTCAGCGGCTCTGCAACGACTCCAGCAGCTTCACTGTCGCAAACCCATCCGCCGGCCAACCCAACGACTGCTGCGCCGCCCGGATCGCCTTGCGCGTGTTGGCGCCGATAATCCCGTCCGGGTTGCCCGCGTCATAGCCCTTGGCACTCAGCACCGTCTGCAAGTCGATACGCTGGGAGCGACTCAGCGGCAGCTCATCCTTGGGCCAATCGCCACGAATCACTCCGCCGCCAGCAAACCGCTCCGACAACAGGCCTACGGCCAGCGCGTAGGACGACGAGTTGTTGTACTTGAGGATCGCGCGGAAGTTATCCAGCACCAGGAACGCTGGGCCACGGTAGCCGGCCGGCAGCAGCAGGGCAGCTGACAGGTGCTCGACGTTCGGTGGCATGCTCGCGCCTGGTGGCAGCTGGATACCGAGTCTCATCCACTCGCCAACGGTCTTGCGTATGCCGCCGTCGGCCAGGGCGTAATCGAAGTTCGTCGGCAGTTGTTTCACCTCAAAGCCCCACGGCTGGCCGCGTTGCCAGCCGGAGCTTTGCAGGTAGTGCGCAGTGGAGGCCAGGGCGTCGCCCGGGCTGTTCCAGATATCGCGGCGCCCGTCGCCATCGAAATCCACGGCGTGGGTGTTGTAGGTGGTCGGGATGAACTGGGTCTGGCCCATGGCCCCGGCCCACGAACCTTTCATCTGGTCGGCAGAGATATCGCCATGCTGGATGATCTGCAGTGCCGCCAGCAGTTGCGCCTGGGCGAATGCCGGGCGGCGGCCTTCATAGGCCAGGGTCGCGAGCGAACGGATCACCGAGTTATTGCCCTGGAACTGGCCAAAGTTGCTTTCCATGCCCCACACCGAAACCAGCGCCTGGCGATCAACGCCATAACGCTCTTCGATGCGTTGCAGGATATCGGCGTATTTGATCAGCAACGCTTGGCCATTACGCACGCGTACTGGCGACAGGGCACCGTCGAGGTATTCCCACACCGGGCGGGAAAATTCCGGTTGGCTGCGATCGGCGCGAATCACCGCCATGTCGGGCGTCACGCCAGCAAAGGCGTTATCGAAGACGGCGGGTGTGATCCCCGCGCTCAGGGCTTGCGCACGAAAGCCAGCCTGCCATTCGGCAAAGGTCTGGGTCGGCTGGATATCAAGATTGTCCACGGCCAAAGGGGGGACCACGGCAGGCGCGACGGCAGGCACGGTCTGGAGCTTTGGCAGGGGTTGCGCGTCCGCGGCGGTGGGTTTCTCGGCGCAGGCGACAAGCAGAATGAGGCTGGAGGCAGCGATCAATTGGCGAAGGTGCCAACGACGGGAAAGGCTAGAGGGCATGCACAGGTCCAGGGATTACAAATCAAGTACAGACCTTATCATGCCGGAGGGGCACTTGCCTTCAGGCAGCCAGAAAGTAAGAAGCCTCCCAGCTATTAGACTGGAAGGCTTCGCGGCGGTAGCTGCCTTTGCCCTTGCCGGCGCGTTCCTGACGGCTGCGGAACAGTGGCTGGGCGATGATGGATTTGGCTTTGTTGGGGCCATGCTTGGATGGCTTTTTGCTCATGGTCGTTACTCTCTTGAGGTGGGGTCTTGAGGTGGGGTGAAGCGGTGCAAATCATCTGCCGAAGTGGCGCGGCTGTAAAGCCCGGCGACGTGTAGGCGGTTTCACCTATTCAAGTGGGCACGGTCAATGTGGGAGCTGGCTTGCCTGCGATAGCGGTCCATCAGCAAAAATGTAGTGGCTGACACACCGCTATCGCAGGCAAGCCAGCTCCCACAGGGGACAGTGGGGTTATTCGGCGGGGAGTGTCAGGCGTTGGCCAGACATCAACAGTGACAAACGGCTCAGGCTCATCCACGGCGAACCTGCCGCCTGGCCTTTGATCTGCGCGTCGATGCGTTGCGCTTCCAACAACAGCTGCGCCCAGCGTTGCGCCGAGTGGCGTTGCAGGGCTTTGCTCATCAGGGGTTTGCGCTTGTCCCACACCGGCGGCCTGGCCTGGCTGAAGCATTTGTCCAGCGGCGTGCCTTGGCTGTATTGCAGGGCAATATTGGCCAGCACTCGCAACTCTCGAGCCAGCGCCCACAGAATCACCGGCGGTTCCACACCTTCACCGCGCAAGCCTTCAAGCATGCGCAGGGCGTGGGCGGGTTCGCCATTGAGAATCGCGTCCACCAACCCGAACACATCAAAGCGCGCGCTATCAGCGACTGCGCCCTGGACGGTTTCGACGGTGATCTGCCCGTCTTCGGCCATCAGCTTGAGCTTTTCGATCTCCTGGGCGGCGGCAAGCAGGTTGCCCTCGACCCTGGCGGCGATGAGCTCGACGGCATCTTGCGTTGCCGACAGCCCTGATTGCGACAGGCGCTGACGTATCCATTGCGGCAACTGGTTGCTGTCTACTGGCCAGATCTGGATGAACTGGGTTTGCGGACCTTCTACCAGCGCCTTGCCCCACTTGGTTTTCTGCGCACTGCCATCAAGCTTGGGCAAGCTGATGAGCAGCACCGTGTCCTCAGCGGGGCGTGAGCAGTATTCCATCAACGCCGCCGCGCCCTTGTCACCCGGCTTGCCTGAAGGCAGGCGCAGTTCCAGCAGGCGTTTCTCGGCGAACAACGACATGCTCGCACCGGCTTGCAGCAGCGTGCCCCAGTCGAAACTGGCGTCGGCGCTGAACACCTGGCGTTCATCGAAGCCTTGCTGGCGTGCGGCGGTGCGAATCGCGTCGGCCGCTTCCTGGCACAGCAGCGGGTCATCACCGCTGACGATATAGACAGGCGCAAGGCCACCTTGCAGGTGCTTGGCGAGTTGGGCGGGGGCAAGTTTCATAGGCGGGGCGAACGGGGCGCCAGGGGCGCCCCGTCTGGCTTACTCGACAGGGACTTCGGCAGGCGATTGTTTCGGCGTGTTGTCTTCGTATTCTTGCGCAGCTTTCAGGGCATCGGCGTCAGCCTTGGCCTTGTTGTCGGCGGTCAGTTGCAAGGCGGCCAGTTTCTCTGGCGTCAGCTGTTGCAGACGAATCATCAGACGCTGGATCACCTCACGACGCATTTCCTTGCGAACCTGGATGATCTCCGAATCCGAGCCCACCAGGTTGTTACCGTCGTGGCTCACGACTTTCTGCACTTCAACCTTGTCACCCATCAATGGCAGGTGGTCGCGGCCTTGCAGTTCATAGACGACCAGGGTGTTCAGCTCAATGTCCGACGCACGGCCGGCACTGGCGTAGCTGAGGTTACGCTGGGTTTCTTTCTCGTCCACCAGATTCAGTTTGTAAGTCGCGCCGGAACCGACGCGTACACCGCTGCTTTCCAGGGCCTGGCGCAGCTGGGTCACGGTCTCGCCGTAGGCGTTGCGTGCGCTGACGTCCAGTTCCTTGATGCTCAGTTCATTGGTGGCGGTGCCACGCAGCTGGAAGCCGCAAGCGCTCAGCAGCACAGCGAGGCCCATCACCAGCAAATTGCGTTTGATCATTTTGTTGCTCCCCTTGAAACCATGTGGGCCTTATCGAGGCCTTAAAGGTTTAGTTCGGCGCAGGGCTCAAGCCCTGCGCCCGATCCGATTAGCTGGCGACGATGTTGACCAGTTTGCCCGGCACTACGATCACTTTGCGGATCGTCAGGCCTTCGGTAAAGCGCAGCACGTTTTCGTTGATGCGCGCTGCGGCTTCCACGTCTTCACGGCTGGCGCTGGCAGGCATGTCGATCTGGCCGCGCAGTTTACCGTTAACCTGAATAACCAGTTGCAATGTGTCCTGTACCAGCGCGCTGTCATCCTGCACCGGCCAGCGCGCATCGATGACCGCGTCGCTGTGACCCAGGCGGCTCCACAGTTCATGGCTGATGTGCGGCGTGATTGGTGCCAGCAGCAGCACCACAGCTTCCAGGCCTTCCTGTACCAGCGCGCGGTCCTGTTCGGTGGCTTGCGGGGCTTTTTCCAGCACGTTCATCAGTGTCATCACCTGAGCGATGGCGGTGTTGAACTTGTGGTTCTGGCCCACGTCCTGGCTGGCCTGGCGGATGGCCAGGTGGGTGCTGCGGCGAATGGCTTTTTGCTCATCGCTCAACGACGCCACGTCCAGTTTGCCCGGTAAACCCTGGCTGACATGGGCGTGCGCCAGGCGCCAGACGCGCTTGAGGAAGCGGTGCGAGCCTTCAACGCCGGAGTCGGACCATTCGGCGCTCATGTCGGGCGGCGAGGCGAACATCATGAACAGGCGGCAGGTATCGGCGCCGAACTGATCGATCATCGACTGTGGGTCGACGCCGTTGTTCTTGGACTTGGCCATCTTCTCGGTGCCACCGATTTCCACCGGCAGGCCGTCGGATTTCAGCGTGGCGCTGATGACCTTGGCTTTGCTGTCACGCTCAAGCTCGACGTCCGCCGGGTTGAACCAGGTGTAGGCACCATTGGCTTCGCGGCGATAGTAAGTCTCGGCGATCACCATGCCTTGGGTCAGCAGGTTCTTGAACGGCTCATCGGAGCTCACCAGGCCTTCGTCGCGCATCAGCTTGTGGAAGAAGCGCGCGTAGAGCAGGTGAAGAATCGCGTGTTCGATGCCGCCGATGTATTGATCCACCGGCAACCAGTGGTCGGCTGCGGATTTTTCTACCAGGCCGCCTTCATAGTGTGGCGAGGCGTAGCGGGCGTAGTACCACGAGGACTCGACGAAGGTGTCCATGGTGTCGGTTTCACGCTTGGCAGGTGCGCCGCATTTAGGGCACGTGCACTCGTAGAACTCAGGCATGCGCGCCAATGGCGAACCGGCGCCATCCGGCACCACGTCTTCGGGCAGTACCACCGGCAACTGGTCTTCCGGCACCGGCACGTCACCGCAGGTTTCGCAGTGGATGATCGGGATCGGGCAGCCCCAGTAGCGCTGGCGGCTGATGCCCCAGTCGCGCAGGCGGAACTGGGTGCGCGAGGCACCGAGGTTCTTTTTGATCAAGGCAACTTCGATGGCGTCGAAGGCACCCTGGAAGTCCAGGCCATCGAACTCACCGGAGTTGATCAGCGTACCGTGTTCGCCGTAGGCGTCTTGCCACGGGGCCGGGTTGGTATCACCCGAGCTGGTACGCACGACCGACTTGATCGGCAGGCTGTACTTGGTGGCGAACTCGAAATCGCGCTCGTCGTGGGCCGGCACAGCCATGACTGCGCCATCGCCGTAGTGCATCAGCACGTAGTTGGCGACCCACACCGGCAGTTTTTCGCCCGTCAGTGGGTGCTCGACGAACAGGCCGGTTGGCAGGCCTTTTTTCTCTTGGGTGGCAACGTCGGCTTCGGCCACGCTGCCGCCTTTGCATTCAGCGATGAACGCCGAAAGCTCTGGGTTGTTTTGTGCAGCCTGGGTGGCCAGCGGGTGCTCGGCGGCCACGGCGACGTAAGTCGCGCCCATCAGGGTATCGGGGCGGGTGGTGAAGACTTTGAGTGCGCCCGTTTCGCCGATCGAGTCGACGTTGTACGGGAACTGCACTTCCATGCCTTTGGATTTGCCGATCCAGTTACGCTGCATGGTCTTGACCTGCTCAGGCCAGCCCGGCATGTCATCGAGGCTCGACAAGAGTTCATCGGCGTAGGCCGTGATCTTGAAGTAGTACATCGGGATCTGGCGCTTTTCGATCACCGCGCCGGAACGCCAGCCGCGACCGTCGATGACCTGCTCGTTGGCCAGTACGGTCTGGTCGATCGGGTCCCAGTTCACGGTGCCGTTTTTACGGTAGATCACGCCTTTTTCGAACAGGCGCGTGAACAGCCACTGTTCCCAGCGGTAGTAATCGGGCTTGCAGGTGGTCACTTCGCGGGACCAGTCCACCGCCAGGCCCAGGCTGCGCAGCTGGGTTTTCATGTAGGCGATGTTTTCGTAGGTCCACTTGGCGGGCGCCACGTTGTTTTTCATCGCGGCGTTTTCCGCCGGCATGCCGAAGGCGTCCCAACCCATAGGTTGCAGGACGTTTTTGCCGAGCATGCGCTGGTAGCGGGAAATTACGTCGCCGATGGTGTAGTTACGCACGTGCCCCATGTGTAGCTTGCCGCTGGGGTAAGGGAACATCGATAGGCAGTAGTAAGTCTCCTTGCCTGGCTGTTCACTGACTTCAAAGGACTTTTGCTCGTCCCAGAAGGTTTGGGCGGCATTTTCTATTTCACGGGGCTGATATTGTTCGTGCATGGCTACTTTTGAACTGAATAGGGGTGGCCTAATCCTCTTCGGTACAACATTCAGGTTGATCGACACCAAAAAGCGGCGCGTCCGTGCCCAAACCCTGCGGGAAGTGGAGTTACAGGAAGCGCCGTAGCATACATGACCCCACTCTATCGAGGGAAACCCTGATTGCGCGGCGAGGGCCGTCTGTCGCGGCGCGAGGCAGGCGCAGCCATGGGGACTACGCTGTTTATTGGGGAGTGAGTCTTATCTTCAATGAGGTGAGGGGATGGTTGAATCGCAGCGAACTTTAATGAAACCGCAATTGTATGAAGGACTGATCGACCGTTTGGGTCGGGCATTGGATGCCGCAAGAACCGCAGGCCGATTGCGTGATGAGCGGCCTCTGGAGCTGGAGTTGCGAGGCTTGAGCCAGGCAGAACTTGAATTGATCAAGTGCTACCTGGAATTGAATCACCACCGTGCCTCTCAGGAACGGGCTGCCCCGCCCGCCCAAGAGCCTTTGCGTTCGGCCAAGGTGATCTGGCTGAAAGATGTGTCTGCTGGTCGCGGTCCCGATAAGCGTCGGGTCGCACGGTAAACGTGGAGCAACGCGTTATCCTTTGAGTCGTTCTCGAAACAGGTTGGTAAAGATTGTCGCTAAACCCCGTTGCATCTAGGCTTCGGGCATCTTTGGAGATGCCCGATGCCTTTTCGTTATTTCATTAAACAATTGCTCTTGCCGCCCGGCCTCTTTTTGCTGCTGCTGGCGCTTGCCTGGTGGTTGCGTAAAAGTCGCCCGCGCCTGGCCGGATGCTGCTTTGCCGTGGGGTTCGGGGGGCTGTGGTTGGTCAGCCTGCCGGTGATGGTGCAGTGGGGCGCGCATGCCCTGGAGACCGAGCCGCCGTTGGCCCGTGAAGAATGGGCGACGCTGGCCCAGCGCGCTGACGCGATTGTGGTGCTGGGGTCGGGGCGTGAGCGCGGTGACCCCGCGTGGGGTTCCGATCAACCCACCGGTACTGGGCTTGAGCGCCAGCGTTATGCTGCGCGTCTGGCCAAGGCCTCCGGCTTGCCGGTGCTGACCAGCGGCGGCTTGCACTACGGCACGCCTCCCAGTGAGGCTGAGCTGATGGCGGTGTCGATGCAGGATGACTTTGGCGTCACCGTGCGTTGGAAAGAAGAGCGCAGCCGCACCACCTGGGAAAACGCGCAGATGAGCGCCGAAATCCTGTTGCCGCAAGGCATCAAGCGCGTGGTGGTGGTGACCCAGGCCTGGCATATGCCGCGTGCGGTATGGAGCTTCGAGAAGGCCGGTTTTACGGTAGTGCCAGGGCCGGTGGGCTTTTTGGGCGTAGACAATGCGCGACCGCTGGGCGGCTGGATGCCCGAGTTTGTGTCAGTGTGGCGCAGCGGGCAGTTGATCAATGAGGCGGTGGGGCAGGTGGGGTATCGGGTGTTTTACCGATAACGCCGCAATTTCAAATGTGGAAAGCGGTTCATGTGGGAGCGGGCTTGCTCGCGAAAGCGGTGTGTCAGTTGACGATATGTTGACTGACACACCGCTTTCGCGAGCAAGCCCGCTCCCACACAAGCCAGCTCCCACATTGGTTTTATGCCGTTCGTTAGACGGTTTTAGACATCCGGGCCGCCAGCAGCGCCCAGCCGAACAAGCCCAGGCACACAATGATCAACGGCCACGAGCGCCATTGCAGGTATGGCGTCAGGTTGTGCATCGGCACCACTTCGCCGTAGAGAATCCCACGCTCGAACTGCGGGATCTGCGCGGTAATCTGCCCAAATGGGTTGATCAAACCTGTCACCCCATTGTTAGTGGCGCGGATCATCCAACGGCCAGCCTCCAATGCACGCATCTGCGCCATTTGCAGGTGTTGCAGCGGGCCGATGGAACGGCCGAACCAGGTGTCGTTGCTGATGGTCAGCAGCAAATCGCTCTGGGCCGACAGGCCTGCGGCGAATTCCGGGTACACCACTTCATAGCAAATGAACGGCGCAATCTGATAGCCCTTGGCCTGCAGCATCGCCTGATCGGACGGGCCGCGGGCGAAGTCCGACATTGGCAAATCGAAGAAGGCGATCAGCCCGCGCAGCATGTCTTGCAACGGCACGTATTCACCAAAAGGCACCAGTTTTTGCTTGAGGTAAGTGCCATCACCTTCACCCACCACCGTGATGCCGTTGAAGTAGCGCTTCTGGTGGTGCACTTCCTGGCGAATCGGTACACCGGTGATCAGCGCGGAGTGCCGGTCGGCGGCAAACTTGCCCATCATGCCCAGGTAGCCTTCGACTGACTCTTTGAGCACCGGCACCGCGGTTTCCGGCCATACCAGCAGGTCTACCGGCTTGGAGCTGAAACTCATGTCGCGGTACAGCGCCAACTGCGCGTCGATCTGCGCGGGGTCCCATTTCATGCTCTGTTCGACATTACCCTGGATCGCCGCCACCGTCAGTGGGGCGCCCGAGGGCGAGGTCCAGGCATGATGCTTGAGCGCCAGGCCGATGGCCCAGGGTGCAACCAACAACACCAAGCCTGCGCCGATGAAGCCGTTGCGCTTGCTTGCCAGCAGGCGCGGCAGGTTGCACAGCACGGCCGCCGTCAGCGCCAGGGCAAAGGAGATCAGCCACATGCCGCCCAGTGGCGCAAGGCCGGTGAGCGGGCCATCGAGTTGGCTGTAACCGGAGTACAACCAAGGGAAACCGGTCAGGAACCAACCACGAAACGCTTCCTGGCCAACCCACAGCGCCGCAAAGGTCAGCGCATCGGCCAGCGGCGCCTCATTGCGACGCAGCCAGCGTGCCCACAGCCAAGCGGGCAGGGCGAAGAACCAGGCAATCGCGGCGGTAAACAACAGCATCAAAAAGCCAGCCAGCAACACCGAAGCGCCGCCGAAGTGGTGGATGCTGTAGTAGATCCAACTGGTGCCGGCGCCAAACAGGCCAAAACCGAAACACCAGCCACGGGCCAGGGCCTGACGTGGCGTCAGCTCGCGCAGGCCCACATAGAACAGCCCGACGGCCAGTAGCGCAAATGGCCACAGATCGAAGGGCGCCAGCGCCAGAGTAGTGATGGCGCCGGCCACCACGGCCAGCAGGTTACCGGGCCAGCCGGGTGCAATCAGACGGCGCATGTAGGGGTGGGTCATCAGCTATTTCCTGTGTCGCGCCGGGCCTGCTGCGGCACAGGGCAAGGCGCGAGGAGTGTGGTTTGGTTTTTCCAAATGAACGACGAGTAACGCAGCCCTGTGCCGCAGCAGGCCCGGCCCTTCGGGTTGCCCCTGAGAGCGGGCCATGCTGCGTTGCAGGCCTTGAAAAGGGAACGCCATTCCCTGCGGCCTGCGCCTTGCCTGGCCCGCTCTCAGGGGCAACGCGACACAGGAAATAGCTGATGCCCCACCCCTTCCTTAGCGGGCAATCGGAGTCAGGCGGATCAAGTGGATACGACGGCTATCCGCATTCAGAATGCGAAAGCGATAAGCGCCAATCTCGGTGGTTTCGTTACGTTTTGGCAGGTGCCCGAACGCACTCATCACCAAGCCGCCCACGGTGTCGAATTCATCGTCGGAAAATTCGCTGTCGAAGAACTCGTTGAAGTTCTCGATCGGCGTGAGCGCCTTGATCAGGAAATCACCGCTGGGCAGCGGCTTGATGTAGCTGTCTTCTTCGACGTCGTGCTCGTCTTCGATGTCGCCGACGATTTGCTCGAGCACGTCTTCGATGGTCACAAGACCAGCCACGCCGCCGTATTCGTCGATCACAATGGCCATGTGATTGTGGTTGGCGCGGAACTCGCGCAGCAGCACATTCAGGCGCTTGGATTCAGGCACGAAGGTGGCCGGGCGCAGCAGGTCCTTGATGTTGAAGCTGTCGCCGTTCTCCTTGAGGATCAGCGGCAGCAGGTCCTTGGCCAGCAGGACGCCCATGACGTCGTCATGGCTTTCACCGATCACCGGGTAGCGCGAGTGCGCCGAGTCGATCACGGCCGGGAGGAATTCCCGTGGGGTCTGGGTCGCCTTGATGCTGATCATCTGCGAACGCGGGACCATGATGTCCCGAACCTGCAGGTCAGCCACCTGGATGGCGCCTTCGACGATGGCCAGCGCTTCGCTGTCCAGCAACTTGTTCTGATGGGCCTCGCGCAGCAGCTCCAGCAGCTCCTGGCGGTTTTTCGGCTCGTGGGCAAAAGCCTGGGTCAGTTTACCCAGCCATGACTTCTGCCCGTTGCTCGATCGGTCTTCGCTCATAGCGATTACTCTAAATCCTTTGTTGTGTCAGTTATGTGTAGTTTCAGTTTTCGTCGTCTGCATACGGATCAGGGTGACCCAGTTCAGCAAGCAACGTTTGTTCCAGTGTTTCCATTTCGCAGGCTTCGTCATCGTCTATATGGTCGTAACCCAAGAGATGCAAGCAGCCGTGGATGACTAGATGGGCCCAGTGGGCCTCAAGTTCCTTGCCTTGTTCCTTCGCCTCGCGCTCTACCACTTCGACGCAGATCACCAGGTCGCCCAGTAACGGGATATCCAGTAACTCATCCGGCACGTCGGCGGGAAAGGACAGCACGTTGGTCGCGTAATCCTTTTGGCGCCAGGTGTGATTCAGTTCACGGCCTTCGGGCTCGTCCACCAGGCGGATGGTCAGTTCCGAGTCGGCGGTGCGCTGGCGCAGGGCCAGGGCGCACCATTGACGGAACTGCGCTTCGCTGGGGGCGGGCGCTTCGGTGGCCAGTTGCAGGTCTAGCTCAAGCATCGTGGCGCACGTCCTTGGCGGGTACGTCATCGCGGTGCTCAAAGCGCTCGTAGGCCTCGACAATGCGCTGCACCAGCGGATGACGAACCACGTCTTTGGGCATGAAATGCGTGAAGCTGATACCTGGCACGTCCTTGAGCACGTCAATCACCTGGGCCAGGCCGGACTTGGTGCCCTTGGGCAGGTCGACCTGGGTGACGTCGCCGGTGATCACGGCGGTGGAGCCGAAACCGATACGGGTGAGGAACATTTTCATCTGTTCGACCGTGGTGTTCTGGCTTTCGTCGAGGATGATGAAGCTGTTGTTCAAGGTGCGACCACGCATGTAGGCCAGCGGGGCGATCTCGATCACCTGGCGCTCAATCAACTTGGCCACGTATTCAAAGCCGAGCATCTCGTACAGCGCGTCGTAGAGCGGGCGCAGGTACGGGTCGATCTTCTGGGCCAGGTCGCCGGGCAGGAAGCCAAGCTTCTCGCCAGCCTCGACCGCCGGGCGCACCAGCAGGATGCGCCGCACTTGCTCGCGCTCCAGGGCGTCGACCGCACAGGCCACGGCCAGGTAGGTCTTGCCGGTACCGGCGGGGCCGATGCCGAAGTTGATATCGTTACCGAGGATTTCCTTGACGTAGCGCTGCTGATTCAAGCCGCGTGGGCGAATCATGCCTTTTTTGGTGCGCAGGGCCACGCTGGCTTCGGCCACCGGGTTGTTGGCCAAGTCTTCCACGGCGGATTCCTGCAGATACAGGTGCACGGTCTCCGGCGACAGCTCACTACCCTTGGTTTCGCGGTAGAGGCGGCGCAGCAGGTTTTCTGCAGACGTGGTGTGCTGGGGTTCACCAATAAGCTCGAACTGATTGCCGCGGTTGCGGATCTCGATGCTCAGGCGTTGTTCGATCAGGCGCAGGTGCTCGTCGAACTGTCCGCACAGGTTGGCGAAACGGCGAGCCTCAAACGGCTCGAGGAGAAAACGATGGGGTTCTGCTATGGGTGCGTTCAAGGTTGCTTTTAGCCGCCCTTTGGCTGTTTAGGTGAAAGAGAGGATAACGCCAGCGCTCGGCGTGCGAAAGCACTTATATAGGCTGGCTCAATCTCAAGAACCATGAAGATCCACTGTGGGAGCTGGTAAGCCAGCTCCCACATTTGATCCTCCTATGTCTTGAGGTCAGTTGATCAGCGACCCACGCAGCGAGTGCGGTTGCGCCGCATCGATGTGCACATCGGCAAACTGGCCGATCAGAGTCGGGTTGTCGCAGCGGAAGTTGACGATCCGGTTGTTCTCGGTACGCCCTTGCAATTCGCCCGGGTCTTTTTTCGAGTAGTCGGTGACCAGAATGCGCTGGATCGAACCGACCATTTGTCGGCTGATCTCGAAACCTTGCTGGTTCAGGCGATGTTGTAGCGCGTTCAAGCGCTCTTTTTTCAGCGATTCCGGCGTGTCATCCGCCAAGTCCGCTGCCGGCGTGCCTGGACGCTGGCTGTAGACGAACGAATACGAGAAGTCGAAGCCGACGTCTTCGATCAGCTTCATGGTCTGCTCGAAATCTTTCTCGGTCTCGCCAGGGAAGCCGACGATGAAGTCCGAACTGATGCAGATGCCCGGCACGGCGGCGCGCAATTTACGCAGCTTGGATTTGTACTCCAGGGCGGTGTGGTTGCGCTTCATGGCCGCCAGAATGCGGTCCGAACCCGACTGCACCGGCAAATGCAGGTGCTTGACCAGCTCCGGCACCTCGGCGTGTGCCTGGATCAGGCTGTCGGAGAACTCCAGCGGATGCGAGGTGGTGTAGCGAATACGCTCGATGCCGTCCACTGCTGCCACCACGCGGATCAACTCCGCGAGGTCGGCCAGGCGCCCGTCGTGGGTCTGGCCGCGATAGCCGTTGACGTTCTGGCCCAGCAAGGTCACTTCGCGCACGCCGTTTTCGGCCAAGTGGATAATTTCCGACAGCACGTCGTCAAACGGCCGGCTGACTTCTTCGCCACGGGTGTAGGGCACCACGCAGAAGGTGCAGTACTTGCTGCAGCCTTCCATGACCGACACATAGGCACTCGGCCCGTCGATGCGCGGTTCGGGCAAATGGTCGAATTTTTCGATTTCGGGGAACGACACGTCCACCTGCGGCAGCTTGGTGATGCGTGCGGCGTCGATCATTTCCGGCAGGCGGTGCAGGGTTTGCGGGCCGAAAACTACGTCGACATAGGGGGCGCGGTCGCGGATCGCGGCGCCTTCCTGGCTGGCCACGCAGCCGCCGACGGCGATCACCATCTCCGGGTTGGCCAGTTTCAATTCACGCCAGCGGCCCAGCTGGGAGTACACACGGTCCTGGGCACGCTCGCGGATCGAGCAGGTATTGAGCAGGATTACGTCGGCATCTTCGGCGCGGGCGGTGACTTCCAGGGCCTGGTGTTCGCCCAGCAGATCGACCATGCGCGAGCTGTCGTACTCGTTCATCTGGCAACCGTGGGTTTCGATGTAAAGCTTCTTGGCCATGGGAATCGTCAACTGGTGGTAAAGAACCGCGCATTATAGGGGGCATGCCCATTGGTTCCTAGCGCTGTGCATCGGGTGCCATGCTATAGTTCGCGCCCTCTTTTATATCCCCGATGTGTTGTTCGCCCACCATGACCAAACGTGAAGCTCCAATCTACAAGGTGATTTTCCTCAACCAGGGCCAGGTGTTCGAAATGTACGCCAAGCAGATCTATCAAAGTGATCTGTGGGGCTTCCTGGAAGTGGAAGAGTTCGTCTTTGGCGAGCGCACCCAATTGGTCGTCGACCCGGGCGAAGAAAAACTCAAGGCGCAGTTTGAAGGCGTGGTGCGCAGCTTTGTGCCGATGCATTCGATTGTGCGCATCGATGAAGTCGAGCGCCTGGGCACGCCGAAGATCAGCGAAGCGCGTGGCACCAGCAATGTGATGCCGTTTCCGATGCCGATGCCTGAGAAGTAAGGCGTTAGACCGAGTCAAGCTATCGCAGGCAAGCCAGCTCCCACATTTGGAATGCATTTCCTTGTGGGAGCTGGCTTGCCTGCGATAGCGGTAGGGGGGCTTAGCTGAAATCAGGGCAGGGGCGAGAAGGGTGAACGCCCGTCGGCACTCTGCAATTCCTGCAGGTAATTGCGGAAAATCTGGCCCAGCACCTGGGTGGCCACTTCCAGTTCATCACGCTGCATGTGCTCGGCGACTTCGTCGGCCGTGTCCAGCGCGTCTTCGGCACCGTTGACCGCTGCCATTTTCAGCACGATGTAGGCCTGGACGTTATTGGCCGGCACACCTTCGCCTTTGAAGAACATGTTACCCAGTTGGAATTGCGCCTGGGCGTGGCCCTGCAACGAAGCCTTTTCGAAGTAGCTCAGGGCTTTGTTGAGGTCGCGGGCCGGGTTTTTGTCGTCGTGGAAGTACTCGCCCAACTCGTATTGCGCCTGCGCATCCCCACCGTCGGCCTGTTTCTGGCACGCGCTCAGGGCTTCGGCCTGGCTGTCTGGCTGGGTATTGAGGGTGCAACGACCCATCGCTGGGATTAACAACGAGTTGCCGCCTGCCTGGGCATGTGCCAGCAGCGGCTGAAGGAGCAACAGGCAGCCCAGAACCAGGGTGCGGCCGGTGCGTTTCATGGGAATCGACTTACCTCTGACGGGGCACGCGGACCCTCGGGGGTCCAATAAGCGCGCATTATGAAATAAGCAGGCCCCTGCTTACAAAGTCTTTACTCGTTTTTCTGCTGCGTAGGCAAGTTATCTGCCGGATTGCAGGTGATTTCTCGAAAAATGCAGGAAATCTCTGTAAGCAAAGTAGCAAATCTGACGCTGCGAGGGGCAACGTCAGATGTGTGTGTCCCTTAATCAGGGCTTACTTCAGGGCTGCGAAAGCGCGCTCGGCAGCATCCAGGGTCAGTTTCAACTCCGCTTCGCCATGGGCGATCGAGGTGAACCCGGCTTCGAAAGCGCTCGGTGCCAGGTAAACGCCGCCTTCGAGCATCAAGTGGAAGAAGCGCTTGAACAGGTCGGCATCGCTGCCCATCACGTCATCAAAGGTAACGATATCGTCGGCGCCGCTGAAATACAGGCCGAACATGCCACCTGCTTGTGTGGTCACGAACGGGATACCCGCCGCATCGGCGCGCTGTTGCAGGCCATCGAGCAGGCGTGTGGTGTAGTCGGTCAGCTCGGCGTGGAAACCCGGGCGGCTGATCAGGCGCAGGGTGGTCAGGCCGGCCGCCATGGCCAATGGGTTACCTGACAAGGTGCCCGCCTGATACACCGGGCCAAGCGGCGCGATGTGCTGCATGATTTCGCGCTTGCCGCCGAAGCAGCCCACGGGCATGCCGCCACCGATGATCTTGCCGAAGGTGCTCAGGTCCGGCGTGACGCCGTAGTAAGCCTGGGCGCCGCCGAGGGCTACGCGGAAGCCGGTCATCACTTCGTCGAAAATCAGCACCACGCCGTGCTTGTCGCACTGCTCGCGCAAACCTTCCAGAAAACCCGGTGCCGGTGGCACGCAGTTCATGTTGCCGGCTACCGGCTCGACGATGATGCACGCCACGTCCTGGCCGACTTCGCTGAGCATCTGCTCAACGGCAGCGATGTCGTTGAACGGCAGGGTCAGGGTGTGTTTGGCAAACGCGGCCGGCACACCCGCCGAGCTTGGCACGCCTTGGGTCAGCAGGCCGGAACCGGCTTTTACCAGCAGGCTGTCGGAGTGGCCGTGGTAGCAGCCTTCGAACTTGATGATGCTGTCGCGGCCGGTGAAACCACGGGCCAGGCGGATTGCGCTCATGGTGGCTTCGGTGCCGGAGCTGACCATGCGCACCATTTCCATCGATGGCACGATTGAGCACACCAGGTCCGCCATCTCGGTTTCCATGGCGGTCGGCGCGCCATAGGACAGGCCGTGTTGCAGCTGCTGACGCACCGCGTCGAGCACGTCCGGGTGGCTGTGGCCGAGGATCATCGGCCCCCAGGAACCTACGTAGTCAACGTAGCGCTTGTCATCTTCGTCGGTGACGTAGGCGCCTTCGGCATGCTTGAAGAACAACGGTGTGCCGCCGACGCTCTTGAACGCACGCACGGGGGAGTTCACACCGCCGGGGATGTGTTTCTGGGCATTGGCAAACAGGGTTTCGGAACGGGACATGATCGGGCTCTCTACACTTAAACTTTAAGAAGGTCGTTGAAGGCGCGGGCGCGGCGCGTGACTTCCTGGGTGCTGTCGGCACCGAACAGGCCGTGTACCACGGCGAGCAGGTCGGCACCGTGGGCCACCAGGGGGGCGGCGTTCTCCAGGGTGACGCCACCGATCACGCAGATCGGCAACTGCAGACGCGTGCGGGCCTGGGCCAGCATGTCGAGCGTTGCGGCCGGCGCGCCGGGCTTGGTGTTGGAATTGAAAAAGCGGCCGAATGCGACGTAGCTCGCGCCTTCCTTGGCGGCCTGCTCGGCCAGTTCGATCTGGCTGTGGCAGGTGGCGCCGATGATGGCTTTGGAGCCGAGCAGTGCACGGGCCGGGGTCAGTGGGCCGTCGGTTTGGCCCAGGTGTACACCGACGCCCAGGCGCGCGGCCAATTCGGCGTCATCGTTGATGATCAACTGGGTCTTGTAGCGTGAGCACAGCTCGCGCAGTTTCTCGGCCTCACGCAGGCGCCGGGCTTCGTCGCTGCTTTTGTCGCGGTACTGCAACAGGGTTACGCCACCGTCCAGTGCTGCTTCGACGTAGGCGAGGAATTTGCCGGCCAACAGTTGGCTGTCGGTAATGGCGTAAAGGCCACGTAGTTTCATCGAGCAGGCCTCTTGTGCGGTTAAGAGCAGAAATCCAGCGGCAGACGGCGCGGCACGAACTGGCCCTGGCCGAGTTGTTCGGCGTCACGCAGGGTGCGCCAAGTGTAGTTGAGCGCCGATTGCACCGCGCTGGCCAAGCCTTCGCCCTGGGCGATCCGGCCGGCCAAGGCGCTGGCAAGCGTGCACCCCGAGCCGTGATAGCTGCCGGGCAGGCGCTGGCAGGTAAAGGTCTGGCGCGTGCCGTCGCGGCTGTACAGGCGGTTGTGCACTTCATGCTCGTCGCCGTGGCCGCCGGTGATCAGCAGATGCTTTACAAACGGCAGCAGCTTCTCGGCGCATTCGTCCGCCGTGCCCTCGGGCAATTCGGCGAGGATGCGCGCTTCCGGCAAGTTCGGCGTAGCGATCAGCGACAGTGGCAACAGCCGCTCACGCATGGCATAACCGACTTCGTCCTTGCCCAGGCTGCCGCCGCCACCGGCGCGCAGCACCGGGTCGCAGACCACCGGCAGGTGCGGGTGCGCCTGCAGCAGTTCGACCACGGTGTCGACCATCGCGGTGGAACCGAGCATGCCGAGCTTCACCGCCGCCACTTCGGAGTCGCTCAGCACGGCATTGGCCTGGGCCAGTACCCACTCGCGGTCGAGCACGCGAAAATCGCTGACATTGACAGTGTTCTGCACGGTCAAGGCAGTGACGGCCGGGGCCGCATGACAGCCTTGTGCAAGCAGGGCTTCGATATCTGCCTGCAAGCCGGCGCCACCACTGGGGTCGTGGCCGGAGAGACAGAGGACAACGGGGCGAGAGCTGTAGATATTCATGGTGCGCGAGCTTACCACCAAACGCTTTTGGCGTGGCTGTTGGGCGAGAGGCGAATTTCCCGCTTATGTTTATGGTTTGGCTTGGCTGGTTTTTTATTCGGAAAGCGCTTGAGATGCCCGTTCTAGAGCCTTTCAAAAAATTATTTCAATGGTGTCCAATGGCCTCTAGCGGCTATGCTAGAGTGGATCCAAACAACTTAATGTATCGCCGGTATACGTCTACTCAAAAGGAATGGGGGACTTTTGACATAACCGGACAGGCCACGCTGGGGCTCTATGCGCTATTTGCTGATCTTTTTATTGTGCGGGCTGCCGATGCTCGCCAGCGCCATCGAGTTCAACCCGGATACTCGAAGCCTGCCGCTGGGCCGCGTCATGCAAGTGTTCGAAGACCCAACCGACGCCCTCACCATCGCCGATGTCAGCACTCCCGCCTTCGCCGCCCAGTTCAAACCCCATGACAAAGCCACCCTCAACGCCGGCTATTCACGCTCGGTGTTCTGGCTCAAGGTCGACCTGCATTACACCGCCACTGATCCTCGCGCCCCGCGCACCTGGTTTCTGGAGTTGGCGTACCCGCCGCTTAACCAACTGGACCTGTACCAGCGCGACAGCACCGGCAATTACCGCCTGACTACCCGCACGGGCAGCACCCTGGCGTTTTCCAGCCGTGAAGTGCGCCAGGCCAACTACCTGTTCAAGCTCAATTTCGTGCCTGACCAGCAGCAAACCGTGTACCTGCGCCTGCAAAGCCAAGGCTCGATCCAGGCACCGCTGACGCTATGGTCTGCCACCGCCTACCTGGAGCAGCAGCCACTGCGCCTGTATGTGTTGGGGGCTATCTATGGCGTGTTACTGGGGATGCTGGTCTACAACCTGTTCATCTACTTGAGCGTGCGCGACACCAGCTACCTCTTTTACATCCTCTATATCGCTTCGTTCGGCCTCTACCAGCTCTCGGTCAACGGCGTGGCGGTGGAATATTTCTGGCCGAACAATCCATGGTGGGCGAATGCGGCGGTACCTTTCCTGATCGGTTCGGCGGCGTTGTTCGGTAGCTTGTTCGCGCGCAGTTTCCTGCACACCGCGCAGCACAGCCGCTGGCTTGACCGGGTTTTGCTGGCATTGGCAGCGGCTGGCGCGTTGGTCATGGTGCTGGCGCTGCTGACCAGCTACGCCGTGGCCCTGCGTTTGGCCACAGGTTTGGCGCTGGTGTTTACCGTGACCATCTTTGTGGCCGCCATCAAGGCCTGGTATTGCGGCCAGCGCATGGCGCGTTACTTCATCATCGCCTGGTCGGCGTTCCTGCTGGGCGGGGTGGTCAACACCCTGATGGTGTTGGGCTACCTGCCCAATATGTTCCTCACCATGTACGCCAGCCAGCTCGGCTCGGCCATCGAAGTGGCGCTGTTGTCCCTGGCCCTGGCGGACCGCATCAACGGCATGCGTGAGCAGCAGGCGCAGATCCTGTTCGACGCCAGCCAGAAGCTTGAAGTGCTCAACCAGCAATTGGCGCGCAGTAACCGCCTCAAAGATGAATTCCTCGCCACGCTGACCCACGAACTTCGTACCCCAATGAATGGCGTGATCGGCTCGTTGGAGCTGATGCAGACCGTGCCGCTGGATGACGACCTTGCCCAGTACCAGCAAACCGCCGCCGGTTCTGCGCGGGACATGATGCGCATGGTCAACGGCATTCTCACCCTTACCGAATTGCAGGCCGGGCGCCTCACCGCCCATCCCCAGGTCTTCAGCCTGCGGGGCACGCTCGACACCTTGCGCCAGCAATTCACCGCCAGCGCGCACAGCAAAGGCCTGGAGTTTTCTATCGACGTGGCCGATGAACTGCCGGATCGGGTGATTGGCGATGCCGGCAAACTCACCCAATGCCTGGATTGCCTGCTCGACAATGCCTTCAAGTTCACCCACGAAGGTGCGGTGCGCTTGCGCGTGGTGGGTGTGCCGCACAGTGACGGCGAACTGCGCCTGAGCTTCATCGTGACCGACAGCGGCATCGGCTTCGCTTTCCTCGATGAGGCCACGCTGTATCAGCGCTTCTTCCAGGTCGACGGTTCGATGACGCGCGAATACGGCGGCCTGGGCATCGGCCTGGCGATTTGTCGGCAGTTGATCGAACTGCTCGGCGGGCGCCTGACCCATCATTCCGAGCCCCGCAAGGGCAGCCGCTTCCAGTTGGACATGAGCGTCAACCCGGTGCCGCCCGAGCCAAAGCCGGCAACGCACAAACCCCACGCGCAACGAGCGCCCCAGGAATGTACGGTGCTGTTGGTGGACGACAACAGTGTCGGCCAATTGGCGGTACGCGGCATGTTGCTCAAGCTGGGTTATCGGGTGAAAACCGTGGATAACGGCCCGGCCGCCTTGGCGCTTTTTCAGGACCAAACCTTTGATGCGGTGCTGCTGGATATACCCGAGGGCGGCTTCTCGTTGTGCTGTCAGATTCGTGCGCTACCCGGCTGCGGCGAGCTGCCGGTAATTGCCCTGAGCACCTCGCTGCACGCCCCGGATCGAGAGCGTTGTCATGGGGTCGGCATCACCGAACGCCTCAGCAAACCCGTACGTTTCGAGGCGTTGCAAACGGTGCTGGAGCGGCACCTGTTGTGCCCGTTAGAGGGCGAAAGCGCCGAACAATAGGCGGGTATGCCACTTTTTTAAGCCCGATGACGGTGCTTAACTGAAATTCAGGCCTCAACCGCACGTGGCCTATTTTCCAGGAGGCCCGTCATGAACCTGCATCAATTTGCCGAAACCCACGACGTCACCAACCAGCCGCCGTCCCTGGACGGCACCAACCTTTATCGTATCGACCTGCCCCTGCAAGAATGGTCGCGACGCTTTGGCGCCGGCTGGGCGCAGGCGCGTATTGATGCGTACGGCGCGCTGGCCGGTGGGCCGTTGATGGCGGCCGGGTTCCTGGCAAATCAGAACAAGCCGGTGTTCAACAGCCATGACCGCTACGGCCATCGCATCGACCTGGTGGAATTTCATCCGGCCTATCATGAACTGATGCGCACCGCCGTCGAGCATGGCCTGCCATCGCTGCCGTGGGCGCATCCGCAGCCCGGTGCCCATGTGGCCCGCGCCGCCATGACCTACCTGCACAGCCAGGCCGAAGCCGGCAGCGGTTGCCCGTTGACCATGACCTTCGCCTGCGTCCCGGCCCTGCGCCTGCAACCGGACCTGGCGAAGACCTGGTTGCCGAAAATCCTCAACACCGAATACGACCCACGCAACGTCGGCATCGCCCACAAAGCCGGCGCCACCATCGGCATGGCCATGACCGAAAAGCAAGGCGGCACCGACGTGCGCGCCAACACCACCCGTGCCTATCCCGTGGGCGCCGGCGGCCCCGGCCAAGCCTATGAGCTGGTAGGGCACAAGTGGTTCTGCTCGGCACCGATGTGCGATGCGTTCCTCACCTTGGCGCAGACTGACAAAGGCCTGACGTGTTTCCTGCTGCCAAGGCATCGCCCGGATGACACCCGCAACCAGTTCTACATCCAGCGCCTGAAAAACAAACTCGGCAATTGCTCCAAC
The DNA here is from genome assembly GCF_014268205.2 of Pseudomonas sp. OE 28.3. Taxonomy (NCBI): domain Bacteria; kingdom Pseudomonadati; phylum Pseudomonadota; class Gammaproteobacteria; order Pseudomonadales; family Pseudomonadaceae; genus Pseudomonas; species Pseudomonas sp. OE 28.3. The sequence continues at coordinate 5,923,649 of NZ_CP077082.1, read as the reverse complement.
GCCTCCAGCGAAGTGGAGTTTCGTGGCGCCCTGGCCTGGATGGTTGGCGAAGAAGGCCGGGGCGTGCCGACCATTATCGAAATGGTCGCCATGACCCGTTTCGACTGCATGGTCGGCTCCAGCGCCTTGATGCGCCAGGCGTTGACCCAGGCCAGCCACCATTGCGCCCATCGCTCAGTCGGCGGCCGCGTGCTCAGTGAACAACCGTTGATGCAAAACGTGCTGGCCGACCTGGCGCTGGAGAGCGAAGCCTCCCTGGCCTTGAGCATGCGCATGGGCCGGGCGCTGGACCATCTGGATAACGAACAGGAAGCCAAATTTGCCCGGCTGGTGACGGCGGTGGGCAAGTATTGGATCTGCAAGCGCGCGCCAGCCATGATCAATGAAGCCGCCGAATGCATGGGCGGCGCCGGTTATGTCGAGGACAGTATCCTGCCGCGTCTTTACCGTGAGGCGCCGGTGAATTCGACGTGGGAAGGTTCCGGCAATGTGCAGTGCTTGGACGTGCTGCGGGCATTGTCCAAAGAACCGGGCGTGCTGGAGGCATTGTTTGTCGAACTGGGCGATGGGCATGGTGACAAGCAGCTGGCGCGGCATATCGAGCAATTGAAGTCGGCGTTTATGGACACTCAGGACATCCAGTACCGCGCGCGGCAGTTGACCGAGGACATTGCCGTGGCGTTGCAGGCCAAGCTGTTGCTGGAGGCCGGGAATGCGCTGGTCAGTGACGGGTTTATCGCCAGCCGCCTGGGGGCATCGTCCGGCCGCGTGTATGGCACTTTGCCGCGCGGGATGGATGTGGCGGCGATCGTTACCCGTTCAACTCCACAATCCCTCTGATTGAACACGGTCAAAATGTGGGAGCTGGCTTGCCTGCGATGGCGGTGTCCCAGCCAAGTATTCAGTGACTGACACACCGCCATCGCAGGCAAGCCAGCTCCCACCTTTCAAAGCATTCCAAACCCGGTGTTTCAGTGAGGCCGGGATACAGGCAAGATAAAGGCCTGCAAGTCAGAACACAGGATGCTTACCGTGACCGAAGCTTTTGTTGTCGTTCAAACCGCTGAAGAAGCCGTGGACCGGCTGGCGGCTCTGCATGAGCGTGCCACTGGCGCGCTTAACCAAGCCCTCAAGCAATACCTCAAGGACCGCGTCGAGCCTGACGCCGAACAACGTGCGCAGTTCCGCTACCCGGAACTGCGTCTGACCTACCACTGCCACGGCGAAGTCCCACAGACCACCCGCGCATACGCCAAGGTGCAATTGCCGGGAACCTACAGCGTCACCGTCACCCATCCGGCGGCGTTCCGTAAGTACCTGCTGGAGCAACTGGTGCCGTTGATGCACGACTTCACCGTGACGGTGGAAGTCGGCGTCAGCCAGCAGAATATTCCCTACCCGTATGTGGTGGAGCAGGGTGATGAACTGGCTGGCTCCGGTGTCACCGCCGCGACCCTCGCCCGTGTGTTCCCCAGCACCGACTTGTCTGCCGCCACCGACGGCATTGCCGATGGCCTCTACGACTGGGAAAACACCGACCCGCTGCCGCTGGCGTTGTTCGATGCGGCGCGCGTGGACTTTTCCCTGCGCCGGCTGGTGCACTACACCGGCAGCGACTGGCGCCATGTGCAGCCATGGATCCTGCTGACCAACTACCACCGCTATGTTGACCAGTTCATCCTGCATGGCCTGGAGCAACTGCGCAGCGACCCGCGGTTTATTCGCATGGTGCTGCCGGGTAACGTGATCATCGACAAGAGCATGGACCACGGTGAAGCGTCGGCCATTGCCGCAGGCGTGGTCTGGCATCGCTACCAGATGCCGGCCTATCACTTGCAGGCCGCCGACGGCCACGGTGTGACGCTGGTGAACATCGGCGTTGGCCCGTCCAACGCCAAAAACATCACCGACCACCTGGCCGTGCTGCGCCCGCATTGCTGGCTGATGATCGGCCACTGCGGTGGCCTGCGCCAATCCCAGACCATCGGCGACTACGTATTGGCTCACGCCTATATGCGCCGCGACGGGATTCTCGACCGCGTCGTGCCGCCGAACATCCCGATCCCGGCCCTGGCCGAAGTGCAGATGGCCTTGCAGCAAGCCGCTGCCAACGTCACCGGCGAAAAAGGCGAAGAGCTGAAAAAACGCCTGCGCACCGGCACCGTGCTGACCTACGACGACCGCAACTGGGAACTGCGCTGGGCGCAAGAGCGCCCACTGATCAACCTGTCCCGCGCTGTGGCGGTGGACATGGAAAGCGGCACCATCGCGGCCCAAGGCTACCGTTTGCGGGTTCCGTACGGCACTTTGCTGTGCGTGTCGGACAAGCCGCTGCACAGCGAGATCAAGCTGCCGGGTTCGGCCAACGCGTTTTATGAGCGTGCGGTCAGCCAGCACTTGAAAATCGGCATCGAGGCGGTGGATTTGTTGCGCACCGAACTCAACTCGCTGCACTCGCGCAAACTGCGCAGTTTCGACGAGCCGCCGTTCCGCTAAGCGGTTGGGATGGTCATTTAGCGGTCAGGCCACTAGCATTGTCGGTCCTGACCGTTAGATGTTCCTTTGCCATGTCCCGTCCTGCCCGCCCCGATTCGCGCCGCCCTGGCGTGAAACCCCCGTACTCCGCAACGCGGCGTGTCGCCAAGGCGCCACCGGCCGAGCCGAAGTTGATCCTGTTCAACAAGCCCTTCGATGTGCTGACCCAGTTCAGCGACGAAGGTGGGCGCGCGACCCTCAAGGATTTTATCGATATCCCCGGCATCTACCCGGCCGGTCGCCTGGACCGTGACAGTGAGGGGCTGTTGCTGCTGACCAACGATGGCCAGTTACAGGCGCGCATTGCCGACCCCAAGCACAAGCTGGCGAAAACCTACTGGGTGCAAGTTGAGGGTGAGCCCACCGAAGAGCAATTGCAGCGCCTGCGTGACGGTGTAGAGCTTAATGACGGCATGACCTTGCCCGCCGAAGCGCGGCAGTTGGACGAGCCTGAACTGTGGCCGCGCAACCCGCCGGTGCGCTTTCGCAAAAGCGTGCCGACGCACTGGCTGGAGCTGGTCATTCGTGAGGGGCGTAACCGCCAGGTGCGGCGCATGACCGCTGCGGTGGGCTTGCCCACCTTGCGTCTGGTGCGCGTGCGTATTGGTGACTGGTCGATTGATGGCCTGGACCAGGGCCAATGGAAGGCAGTGCCGGCGCGTTTATAAAGCGCCGGACTCGATCAGGCCGATCACCACGCTCTTGATGATGAACGCGGCCACGCCCAGGCCCAGCACAAAAAACAGGATGAACGACCCAAAGCGTCCGGCCTTGGATTTTTTCGCCAGGTCCCAGACGATAAAGCCCATGAAGATGATCAGGATGGTGACCAGGCCGGTCATCATCCATTCTTCAAAGAGGGCGGGGTCGATGTTGTTCATGGGGATTTTTTCCGACAGGGCAGGCGGGAAGTATAAAGCAGGGCTTCAGGCACAACATTGACCTGCGTCGTAACGCGGTCAATGTGGGAGCTGGCTTGCCTGCGATAGCGGTGTGTCAGCTAAGGATATGCCACTGATCCACCGCTATCGCAGGCAAGCCAGCTCCCACAGGGGATCACCAGTGTGCTTGAGGTCAGGTACGCAGGTGCGTCAACGGCAACTCGGTGCTGTTGAGCACCTGGTTGAGCACAAAGCTCGACCTTACGCTGGTTACGCCTTCAATCCGGGTCAAATGCCCCAGCAGCAATTTCTGGTAGTGGTCCATGTCCGGCACCACCACTTTCAACTGATAGTCCGCATCCATCCCGGTGACTAAACTGCATTCCAGCACTTGCGGCAGGGTGCGGATCGCTGCTTCGAAATTCTCGAAACGCTCCGGCGTGTGACGGTCCATGCCGATCAGCACATAGGCTGTAAGGCTCAGGCCCAGCATCTTGCGGTCGAGCAGTGCAACCTGGCGTGAGATGTAGCCGTCGTCTTCCAACTGCTTGACCCGGCGTGAGCACGGCGACGGCGACAGGCCGATGCGTTCGGCCAACTCCTGGTTGGAGATCCTCGCGTCGCGCTGCAATTCAGCCAAAATACTCAGGTCGTATCGGTCAAGCTTGCTCATTGGGTTGGCCTTTGTCGTAACTATTGCGGTGAATTATCTATGAAGGGTTAAAAATTGCGCAAGCACTGTTTATTGACGCAATCTTCGCAATCATCTGTCGGACGTTGGCCTGTATCTTTATCAACAGAATCACCGCCTGGACAACAGTCCACTGCAGTTGGCCCAATCAGGCCTGCTGCGGCCGCCGCCCCAGCAGGGTTGAGCCGGCCTCCAGGCTGCACACTGTCCACAAGACGGCGTGAGGTGAGCCAACGTCAAAAGCGTTGAGCCAGGACGAAATTCTCAAGGGGCGGCCGACGGGTCGCCCCTTTTCTTTGTCTGCGCTTTTAGCTCAAAAAATACTTCTCGTGACTGATAACCTGTCTCAGAACCGGGTGAGGCTTTTCCAGTCTCATGCAGTAAGGCCGGACATTCCAGGCCCTAATCCGCAGTGAGGAATAGCATGAAGCGCATCTGGCGTATGGCAGGTGTAGGTTTGCTGATGGTGAGCGTCGGCACACAAGTAATGGCCGATGACCCGCGCTATGAAGGCGGTGGTCAGCATGAAAGAGGCCCGGAAGGCGGGCGCGGCAATGAACAGGCGCGACCGCAAAATAATCAACCGCGCCCACAGAACACTCAACCGCGTCCGGAAAACAACCAGCCGCGCCCACAGAACCCGCATGTTGATCGCGCCGAGCAACAGCAGCACGGCGGTGGGCAGTGGCAAGGCCGCCCGCAAAATGCCGAGCAACCGCGGCCGGCACCGCAGCCTGCGAACAACCTGCCGATCCAGGGCCGCCCGGACACCGTGCGCCAAACCCAGGAACCCCGCCAGGGCTACTATCAGGACATCCCGCGCCGTAACGATGGCAACCAGCACTGGCAGACCGGCAATGGCCCAGGCCCGCGTCCGGGCGGCGGCTTCAATAATGGTCACCCGAACGACAACCGCTGGCCGGGTCGCCCCAATGGGCATGGCAACGGCTGGGGGCCAGGCCCGCAATATCGTCCCGGTTACACCGTCGACCGCTTCCCGGACCGCAATTACCGTGTGCCTTACCGTGGCCAGGATTACTTCTTCTCCGGCGGCTACTGGTATCGCCCGCAAGGCCCGCGCTATGTGGTGGTGACGCCGCCCTACGGGATCCGTGTGCAATACCTGCCGGACTACGCCCGTGAAGTGTGGGTGGGCAGCGCGCTGTTCTTCCTCGCGGCGGGTTCCTACTACACCTATGAAAACGCTACCCAGCAATACGTCGTGGTGCAGCCGCCTACCGAAGTACCGGCGCCGCAACCCGCGCCGCAGGGCAACGGTTATGACGTGGTGGCCTACCCGGCCAACGGCCAGTCACCGGCCCAGGTACAGCAGGACGGCTACGACTGTTATCGCTGGGCAGTGCAGCAAAGCGGTTTCGACCCACGCACCGTCACTTATGCCCCGGACCCGGCGGTGGTGCAAACCTACCGCCAGGCCCAGGGCAACTGCCTGACCAGTCGCGGCTATCAGGTGCAGTACTAGGCCTTGTTGCCCGTGACCACTTCCCGCGGGTCGGCGTGCACCAGCACTTCAGCACGCGGGTAAGCCTTGTGAATGGCATCGGCGGCCTGGTCGCTGATGCCGTGGGCCACTGACAGGGTCAATTCCCCCGGCAACTCCAGGTGCAACTGCACAAACCAGTGGCTGCCGGAAATGCGCGTGCGCAAATCATGCGCGCCCAGCACGCCCGGCACACTGCGCGCCAATTCCAGCATGTGCTGGCTGACATCCGGCGGCAGTTCTTCATCCATCAACACGGCAAAGCTCTCGCGGGCGATCTGGATCGCGCTCCACAGGATATACGCGGCAATGCCGAGGCCGAACCACGCATCCACCTGATGAAAGCCGAACCCTGCCAACACCAGTGCCACCAGAATGCTGCCGTTGAGCATCAAGTCGGAGCGATAGTGCAGTGAGTCGGCGCGCACGGCATTGGAGCCGGTTTCGCGGATCACCCGGTGTTGCAGCATCAGCAGCGCCACGGTCATCACCAGCGAAAACACGATGACGCCAATGCTCAGCCACGGCGCACCGACCGGCTCCGGGTGCAGCAAGCGCTGGTACGCCTGGAATGCAATCAACACTGCACTGCCGGCGATAAACAACGCCTGGGCCATGCCCGACAGCGATTCGGCCTTGCCATGCCCATAACGGTGATCGTCATCGGCCGGGCGCAGTGCGTAATGCACCGCCAGCAAGTTCAGCAGCGACGTAATGCCATCGAGCAGCGAGTCGGTCAACCCGGCGAGCATGCTCACCGAGCCACTGAACCACCAGGCGATGGCCTTGGTGATAATCAGCGCACAGGCCACGCCCACCGAGGCGCGGGTGGCCAGGCGCAGGAGCCTGGCGTGTTCGGGGCTGCTGGTCATACGAATCCTTAAGCGGCGGGTTGCAGGCCCAGGGACGCGAGCTGTTGCACGCTGCCCTTGAACTGGATCATGCGCGGATCGTCCAGCGGCAGCTTGCGGCCGGTTTCTTTCTCAATGATGGATTGCAGCTTGGCGTTGTCGACTTTGCCGTCGGCGCCGATGGCTTCATGCAGCTTCTCGGGTGCGACTTGGGCGGTCTTGCCCGGCTCGAAGTAGATGGCGCCGGTGGCGAAGTCCACGCCAAAGGCGATCAGGCCCGGGATTACATAAAACAGCAGGCCCACGGCGTCGAGCACGGCAATGGCCGGGTCGATCTTGCCGTCGATCTGGCCACGCCGGTCCGGGTAGAAAATCGAGCCGCAGGCCGTCAGTTGGCTCAGCAGGGTGACGGCGAGGACACCGCCGATAACACGGGAAGCGATACGCATAAAATGCTCCTGAACACGGTTGATACGAAACTATATGACAATTCTGTCGAGCCACGCCGCTCTAATGTGGGAGCTGGCTTGCCTGCGATAGCGGTGTATCAGTGCCACATGGGCGGGCTGACCCACCGCTATCGCAGGCAAGCCAGCTCCCACATTTGCCTGCATTCCAATTAAGGACGAACGTTCGCCGTTATACTCGCCGCTCTGCTTTGGAGCCAGTATGAATTCGTTGCCGATTGATGATGTTTTACCCGCCCTGCGTGACGCCTTGGCGAATCGCCATGAGGCCGTGCTGGAAGCGCCGCCCGGTGCCGGTAAAACCACCCGCGTGCCGTTGGCTTTATTGAATGAGCCTTGGCTGGCCGGGCAAACCATCTTGATGCTCGAGCCTCGGCGGCTTGCCGCGCGCGCGGCAGCCGAACGCCTGGCCAGTGAGCTGGGTGAAAAAGTCGGTGAAACCGTCGGCTACCGCATCCGCCTGGACAGCAAAGTCGGCCCCAACACCCGCATCGAAGTGGTCACCGAAGGCATTCTCACGCGCCGGCTGCAGGACGACCCGGCGCTGGACGGCGTGGGTTTGCTGATTTTTGACGAGTTCCACGAACGCAGCCTCGACGCCGATCTGGCACTGGCCCTGAGCCTCAACGGCCGCCAGTTGTTTCGCGACGAACAGCCGCTGAAAATCCTGCTGATGTCCGCCACCCTCGAAGGCGAGCGCCTGGCCGGCTTGCTGAACGATGCGCCGATCCTGCGCAGCGAAGGGCGCATGTTCCCGGTGCAGATGCGCTGGGGGCGGCCGTACCAGGCCGGTGAATTTATCGAGCCGCGCGTGGTGCAGACCGTCCTCGACGCGGTGCAGGACCAAACGGGCAGTATTCTGGTGTTTCTGCCGGGGCAGGCCGAGATTCGCCGGGTCAATCAACAGCTGGCCGACGCCTTGGGTGATCGCCATGATGTGCTGCTGTGCCCGCTGCATGGCGAACTCGACCTCAACGCCCAGCGCGCCGCCATCGACCCGGCGCCGGTCGGCAAGCGCAAAGTGGTGCTGGCCACCAACATTGCCGAGACCAGCCTGACCATCAATGGCGTGCGCGTGGTGATCGACGCCGGGCTGGCGCGGGTGCCGCGTTTCGACCCCGGCAGCGGCATGACCCGCCTCGACACCCAACGCATCTCCCGCGCCAGTGCCACCCAGCGTGCCGGCCGGGCAGGGCGCCTGGAGCCGGGCGTGTGTTATCGCCTGTGGTCCGAAGACCAGCACGAAGGTTTGGCCGCCTATGGCAGCGCGGAAATTCTCGCCGCCGACCTGGCGGGCCTCGCCTTGCAACTGGCGCGCTGGGGCGTGACGCCCACGCAACTGGTGTGGCTGGATGTGCCGCCGACCGCCGCATATGCCCAGGCCCAGGATTTGCTGGTGCGCCTCGGCGCGTTAAACGACGACACACTCACTGCCCATGGCCAGAAAATGGCGGAGTTGCCCGCGCACCCGCGTATCGCCCACTTGTTGCTGCGCGGCCAGGACCTGGGGCTGGCCGCGACCGCTTGTGATGTGGCGGCCTTATTGGGGGAGCGCGATATCTTGCGCGGCGGCGGCGCGGATTTGCACAGCCGCCTGGCATTGATGTCGGGCGAAGAACGCGCGCGTGGCACCCAGGGCGGCGTGCAGCGGGCCAAGCAACTGGCCCGTCAGTACCGGGGCTATTTGCGCGGCCAGCCGACTCAAGCTGTGGCCGACCCTGACCACCCGCGTTGGCTCGGCGCCTTGTTGGCGTTGGCTTATCCGGACCGCGTCGCTCAGCAACGCCGCCCCGGTGGCGCCGAATATCGCCTGGCCAATGGCCGCGCCGCGCTGTTCGCCGAGGCCGACAGCCTGATGAAACAACCTTGGCTGGTGATCGCCGACCTTGGCAGCCGCCAGGGCCAGCGCGAAGAGCGCATCTACCTCGCGGCGGATTTTGACCCGGCGCTGTTCGACAGCGTGCTGGCCGAGCAAGTGCGCAACGTCGACCAACTGGACTGGGATGAACGCGAAGGCGTATTGCGGGCCGAACGCCAGCGCAAAGTCGGTGAGCTGGTACTAAGCCGTGAACCGCTGACCGGCCTGGATGAGTCCGCGCGCAGCCAGGCACTGGTCAACCTGGTGCGCCGCAAAGGCCTGGAGCTGCTGCCGTGGACGCCCGAACTGCGCCAGTGGCAGGCGCGCGTGATGCTGCTGCGCCAGCTGGATGCGGGTAAAACCAGCGAATGGCCGGATATCAGCGACAAAGCCTTGCTGGCCGATTTGGAACATTGGCTGATGCCTTATCTGGGCAAAGTCTCGCGCCTGAGCCATTTTTCTAATTTGGATATTTCCAGCTTCCTGCACAACCTGCTGCCCTGGCCGCTGCCCCAGCGCCTGGACGAGCTGGCGCCACAACATGTGAAAGTGCCATCGGGTTCGTCGGTGCGCTTGGACTACAGCGAACAGCCGCCGATTCTGGCGGTGCGCCTGCAGGAATTGTTCGGGCTGGCGGACACGCCGCGCATTGCCGGTGGGCGCCAAGTGGTCAAGCTGCACCTGCTGTCCCCGGCACGTCGGCCGGTGCAGGTGACGCAGGACCTGGCGAACTTCTGGCGCAGTACCTATGCCGAAGTGAAGAAGGATTTGAAAGGAAGATACCCCAAGCATTACTGGCCGGATGACCCCTTGGTGGCCGAACCCACCGCCCGGATCAAACCCCGAAAGTAGGTGATGTGAAGATCCAATGTGGGAGCTGGCTTGCCTGCGATACAGACGACTCGGTCTGTCCCTTTCACCGAGGCGATGCTATCGCAGGCAAGCCAGCTCCCACAAAAACCAGCTCCCGCAGGGGAATTGTGGGTTATTGCGCGGCCGGCAGCAGGAACCGGGCGATCACTGGCAGGTGGTTGGAGATGCGCAGTGTGTCGTCTTGGCGCACTTTGGCCTCCACCCGCTTGATCCTTGGGCTGTAGAACAAATAATCCAAGGTCCTATCCGGCCCATCCACACTCGGGTCATTGGGGAAGTGCGTCAGCCACTTCGCCCGGTCAATCCCACTGGATTCGCTGTTACTCGGGATCATCGGGTACTTATCCCACAACAAATGCAGCTCACTGTCCGGCGAATACTGCCCGCGCTTGCCCGCATTCAGGCGCAGGAATTGCCCCAGCGGCAGCAAATTGAAATCCCCGCCAATCAACCATGGCGTGCCACGGCCTTCGAACTTGTCCAGCAGTTTTACCGTGGCTTTTACCTGCTCCTGCACGGCGGAACGCCCAGGCTTATCGCCATCCAGGCGCGTATTCAGCACGGCCAGTTGGCCGCCATCGCTCAACGGCAGATAGGTCAGCAACAACGCAGGTTTCGGCTGGAACTGGCGGCTGATGAAGTTGGCCGGGGACACCGGCAATTGCAGGCGTTCGGCGTGTTCGATCTGGTAGCGGCTCAGCGTGACGAGCTTGCGGCCGACGCTGCCGAAGATGTGCAGGTTGGGCACAAAGTCGGCTTTCCAGTCGAACGCCTGGGCGCTGCAGGGGTAAAGGTCGACCAGGCGCTCCTGGAGCAACGCCACCTGGTCCTGATAGTGAGAGGACTTGGCGCCTTCATCGAGTTCCTGCAGCAACAGGATGTCGGGCTGTTCGTCGCGAATCACGCGAGCCACTTCGTCCAGGCTGAAGGCCATGTCTTCCACGGTAGGGCGATCGTCCGGGCCTTTACCGTCGGGGCTGTCGTACCAGAACACATAGTTCTTGCCGGCCAGGTATTGCACGTTCCAGGTCATGACCTTGAGCGCCTGCCCCGGCAGCAGGGTCGGCGCACGTGGCGCGACGCAGCTGACGGGCAGGGTCTGCTTGTCGACGGGGCGCCAGGTCAGGCTATAGATCAGGGCCGCGAGCAGGCCCGCGATGATCAACAGGCTCAGCAGTGTGATGCGCAATAAACGGGTCATTGGCTCGGCTTATAGCGTTATCAGAGGTGGCACGGAGCATATCACCGTGCGTCGGCATCGCCACCGATCAGCATAAACAAACGGAAAAGTACCACGCTGGTAAACAGTTGCAGGAAGCTGTGGGCGCTGTCGATCAGCAAGCCCAGCAGCGGCGCGGGGTTGGGGTACACCGCCACGCTCGCGCCTTTGAGCAGCCACAACGGCGTCATCACGCACAGCAGGCACACCAGAATTCGCCAGAAATGCCCACGGGTCAGACGGAAACTTTCCTTCATCGCCTCCAGCGCCGACATGCCGCGCAACACCAGCAGGTACTCGGCAAACGCCAGCACTACCATCAGCCACAGGCCCGGCAGGAAGTACAGCGACAGCCCCAGCAGAATCAACAAGGTACTGACCGCCGTCAGCAGGGCGAAACGCGGCCACATGGCCAGGGCCATGGCCCACACATCTTTAGTGCTGGGCGACTCACCACGGGTGCGCGCATCCAGAAACAGGATCAAGGCGCCGGTGTACAGCGGGTACACCAACAACCCGACGACCACGCTGTAACCGGGGAACGCATCCGGGCCCAGTGTGTGGTCGAGCACCTGTTGCAGCAGGGCTTCGAGGATCACCAACGGCAGGCACAGCTGGACGATGGCGCCCAGGTTGCGTTGGGTGAAACGGAGGGAGTCGCGCAATACGTCTAACGGATTCATCAGGTTCATCACAGCCCTAAAAGCAAGGCCAACACTTTAACCGATCATGACGAGAGGTAAGCAAACGTAAACCTTGCGTAAAGACCATTGAAACGTCTGGTAACACCCCCATAACTACGCTGTAGCTCACCTGATCACAGGCGGGCCCATGATTTCTACCGGCAATCTAACGAGGTCGCCATGAACAGCGAAGAGCAAACCCTGATCGATGGACTGTTTTCACGGTTGCAACAAGCCGAAACGGACTCAGCCCCCCGCGACGCCCTGGCCGAAGCGCGGATCAAGGAGCACATGACTCGCCAACCGGCCGCCGGGTACTACATGACCCAGTCGATCCTGGTGCAAGAGCACGCGATCAAGAGCCTCGACGCGCAGAACAAGCAGCAGGCGCAGCAGATCCAGCAATTGCAGGATGAGCTGCAACAGGCGCGTGCCCAGGCCGCGCAACCGGCACCGAGCAGTGGTGGCTTCCTGTCGAGTATCTTCGGCGGTGGCGCCTCCCGTGACACGCAGCCTGCACAGAGCGCACCGCCTTCTTCCGGCGGCGGCTGGCGTGAACCGGCGCGGCCATCGTTCGGCCAGCCTGCACCGCAACAGAACTACGGTGCCCCGCAGCAAAACTATCAACAGCCACAGCAAGCACCGGCCGCGCCTATCGGCAGTGGTTTCCTCGGTGGCGCGTTGAAAACCGCCGCCGGTGTGGCCGGTGGTGTGATGTTGGCCGAAGGCATCAGCAGCCTGTTCAGCCACAACTCGCAGCAGCCGCAGGTGGTGGAAGAAATCATCCGCGAAGAACCGGCACCGGCCAGCGACAACGGCAACTGGGGCAATGACGACCAGAAGTTTGCCGGCAATGACAGCTGGGGCAATGACAACTCATCCGACAGCTTCGCAGACAGCGACTACTCCGACGATTCCTCCTCCTTCGGCGACGACGACTCCTTCGTCTGACCCACCTTCAACCGGGGCGCTTCGTCGCCCCGGGCTGATTTTTCGCTGAAACTTTCCCATGGCTGTCATACTGGCAACCTTTCCGGGCCGTGGCGCCTGGCTGTCATGAGGAAGTGCGGTGAAAAAAATTGCAGTGTTCGCCGATGTACAAAACCTCTACTACACCGTGCGCCAGGCGTATGGCTGCCACTTCAACTATGCGGCGCTGTGGGCGGACATCAGCTCGCGCGGGCAGATCGTCGAGGCGTATGCCTATGCCATCGACCGTGGCGACAGCAAGCAGCAGCAATTCCAGCAGATCCTGCGCAACCTGGGCTTTACGGTAAAACTCAAACCCTACATCCAGCGCGCCGACGGCTCGGCCAAGGGCGACTGGGACGTGGGTATCACCCTCGATATCATGGACGCCGCCGACCACGTTGACGAAGTGGTACTGGCTTCCGGCGACGGTGATTTCGACATGCTGCTCGAACGCATCATCCAAAAGCACGGCGTTGAAGCCGTGGCCTACGGCGTGCCGGGGCTGACGGCCAACTCGCTGATACGCGCCGCCAGCCGCTACGTGCCCATCGAAGGCGCGCTGCTGCTTAAGTAAGCGCTCAGGCTTAATCAATAGTTAGACGGAGTTGGAACAGGTTTGGAACGTATAGCGGTCATCGACTTTGAAACCACCGGCATCACCCCGAGCAGCCACTGCCGGGCCACGGAAATCGCGGTGGTTATCCTCGAGCGCGGCCAAATCGTGGACCGCTACCAAAGCCTGATGAATGCAGGCGTACGCGTGCCGGGTTTTATCGAACAACTCACCGGCATCAGCAATGCCATGCTGCGCAGCGCGCCACCGGCTGAGCGGGTGATGAATGAAGTGAATGAATTTGTCGGCACCACGCCACTGCTGGCGCACAACGCCGCGTTCGACCAGAGGTTCTGGGACTTTGAACTGGGCCTGATCCGCCGAACCCGCCTGCAAAAATTCGCCTGCTCGCTGCTACTGGCCCGCCGCCTGATGCCGTCGGCACCCAATCACAAGCTCGGCACGCTGAACGCGCTCGCCCAACTGCCCCACACCGGCAAGGCTCACCGAGCGATGGCGGATGCGGAGATGGCCGCCAACCTCACCGCGCACCTGGCCCAGGAACTGCGCGGCACCCACGGCTTGCGCGAACTGTCCCACGATTTGCTGTGCACCTTGCAGAAAGTGCCTGCGGCGAAGATCAACGAACACCTGAAAAAACACCGCGGGTTCTAACTCAAGCGCAGATGATCGTTCCCACGCTCCGCGTGGGAATGCCTCCTGTGACGCTCCGCGTCACGACGTCAAGAGCGGACGCAGAGCGTCCTGGGCTGCATTCCCACGCAGAGCGTGGGAACGATCGGGGAGCTGCGCGGCACCCACGGCTTGCGCGAACTGTCCCACGATTTGCTGTGCACCTTGCAGAAAGTGCCCGCAGCGAAGATCAACGAACACCTCAAAAAGCACCGCGGGTTCTAACCCTTACGACGATCGTTCCCACGCTCCGCGTGGGAATGCCTCCGGTGACGCTCTGCGTCACGACTTCAAGAGCGGACGCGGAGCGTCCTGGGCTGCATTCCCACGCAGAGCGTGGGAACGATCGGCGGCTGGCTATCGAGGCTGCACACACTCCAACGCCCGATCCACCACACCTTTGGCCATCCCCACCAAATGCATCACCGCCCGCTGCTGGGTGCTGAGCGTTTCACCCGACACATTCACCGTCTCCACCGCGCAATGCAGCAAGTCGGCCGCATGGGCGAGGGCGTCTTCGAAGCTCAGGTTGTCATTGAGTACAAAGTTGGGCGCGTCCGGGGCGGATGCTTTGAGGTAGTAGTCGATGGCTCGGCGGTTGAGGAGGGCGTCTTCGCTGAGGAAGTCTGGCTTGGAGCTGGGTGGATCGGGGGTTACTTTGACCATGATGTAGCTTCTCCGTCAGTTAAGAAGCTGCAACCGTTCGCTCGCACACGAATTAGGGTGGCAGCAGTACGCGGGTGTGCAAGACCGTGACGGAGTCCGGTAGATCCGAAGATCTCCCGCGTACAACTGCCATAACGAATCAATGCCTGAAATACAGACGTTGAGAGTTAAGGCTGATGCGTATTACCGTCGTCGGACTTGCACGTCCAGTCACCGAACATTCGATGACAGAGCGAGACTAGCTACCTGAACCGACGGAAACAAGGCCGTGGAATTCTCTAGGAAACGTCCCGCAAATGAAAGGGATCGGTCCTGCTGGCCACCAAAACATCAGCTGTTTTTAGGGCTTTCTTCATTCTTTCTGAATGGTAAGTAGGGGAAGCCCTATTGCGTCGTCGGACCTTTCTGGTTTTTCCCTTCGCCCGCCAATCGCTCCGGTTTGCGACTTAACATCTCGCCTGCTATTTACGTAAAGGGACTACGTCATGCAGGAAAGCGACCTCTACACAGCAATCATGCGAAGCCAGTCTGAACTCCAGCGCAATGGCGTCGATTTCGGCTCGACGTCCAGCATGACGTTTTATTTGGGAAACATGATGACAAGCTGCCCGGCAGTCATGGTTTTACCTAACTCGCCAGGATGGACTCATGGTGCCAGTTACACGTTGCTCCGGCCCATTCAGGCGGAATCAACGGCGCCTGACACCACTGTTGACGACCTGTGGAAATGCACGCAGCAACACTACGGCCTGACGGCGGCAACGGTTCTCACTGGCGCGGCAGGCATACCGATCAGCAAAATCGCCGTGGGGACTTGGGTCCACGTCGGCTCAAGCAAAACGACAAATTTGGCTAGCCTCATTGGAATGCGCTTTTTCCCTCGAACATTGATCCGGCAACCGACAGCGGCCAAGATGGCAAAAGCAACGTTCGGCACCGTTCGAGTATTTGGCATTATTGGGCGGGGCATTCCCTTCGTTGCTGCAGGGTTGGCTATTTTTGACCTGATCAGTATTGGTAAGTGTGCCTATGAGGCGAGAAATGGAAGGTAGTCTGACCCGAACCGAGATCAGCGAAAAAGTGATTCAGCTGTTCGTCGATATCATCGGCTTTATCGACCGAAGCCAGGTGACCGAGCAAACGGATTTCATCCATGACTTCAAGATCATTGATGACGACCTGACCTGCTTCGTCATGCAGATCAAATGGCAATTCAACCTGCAAGCGACTCAGGAAGACTGGGATCACATTACGACCATTAAGCAGATTGTCGATTTGATTGTTCAGCGCTCAAGCCTTCAGTGAAGCAACTGACGCCATCGCAGGCAAGCAAGCTCCCACAGTAGATCGCATCCAGCCCTGGCGACTCGGTCAAATGTGGGAGCTGGCTTGCCTGCGATGGCGGTATATCAGCCACCACTTTTTGCTCGTTCCCACGCTCCGCGTGGGAATGCCTCCGGTGACGCTCTGCGCCACGACTTCAAGAGCGGACGCAGAGCGTCCTGGGCTGCATTCCCACGCAGAGCGTGGGAACGATCGGTGTCAGGTGGTTTTTCCCTCCAACTGCCCCAACGGCACCCGCCGTTCTATCGCACTCGACAAAATAATCGAGGTCTTGCTGAACCCGAACTTCGCCACGCGGTTAATCAAATTCTCCAACTCCGGCATCGAACCCACCGCCGCCTGCATGATCACGCATGGGTCGCCCGTGACGCGGTGGCATTCTGTCAGCTCGGGGATTTCAGCGAGGGCGTCGTATACCTTTTGGCTGCCGTTGTTGGTCAAGCGCAGTTCGATCGTGCATTGGATCGGCAGGCCGATTTTGGATAGGTCTACCTTGGCCTGATACCCGGTGATCACGCCGCTGGCCTCAAGTTTGGCCACGCGCTCGGCCACGGCGGGCGCGGAGAGGTTAACTGTGCGGGCCAATTGCGCGTAGGACGCGCGGCCGTCTTCGAGCAGAGCGCTGAGGAGCATGCGGTCGTATTTGTCCATGATAAGGCTCCAGTAACGCGTGGCTTTCGAAAGCACGGTTTATAGCCTTCACAACCATGCTTTGAAAAGTGTATGGGCGCTTTAAACAGGTTTTGTAACTTATGTTTAGCGTGCTGCCTTTTTAGAATAAGCCTCCCCTCTCCTGCCATAAAGCCGCCCAATGCCTGGCCCACGTCGCTTTCCGTTACCGCTGATCGCCGCTTTTTTTGCGCTGTATGTGATTTGGGGTTCTACCTACCTGGTGATTCGAATCGGCGTTGAATACTGGCCGCCGCTGATGCTCGGCGGGATTCGCTTTTTGGTGGCGGGTTTGGTGATGTATGGCTTTTTGCGCTGGCGCGGGGCACCTGCGCCGACGTGGGTGCAGTGGAAGGCTGCGGCCAAGATCGGCATTTTGCTGCTGACGTTCGGCAATGGCGCGGTGTCGGTGGCTGAGCACACGGGGGTTACTTCAGGTGTGGCTGCATTGGCGGTGGCGACGGTGCCATTGTTCACGTTGCTGTGCGGCTATTTCTGGGGCGCGCGTAATACCCGCCTGGAATGGGCCGGGGTGGTGCTGGGGATTATCGGCATTGCCATGCTCAATATGGGTTCCAACCTGCAGTCGAGCCCGACCGGGGCGATGTTGTTGCTGTTCGCCGCTGCCTCCTGGGCTTTTGGCTCGGTGTGGAGCAGGCACTTGCCGTTACCTGCCGGCGCGATGGCCAGTGCGGCGGAAATGATCGTCGCCGGTGCCTTGCTGTTGGTGGGCAGTGCGCTCTCCGGCGAACGGCTGCAGGCTGTGCCGCCGATTGAAGGCTGGCTGGCGTTGGCGTACTTGGCCGTGTTCGGCTCGATCATCGCCTTCAATGCCTATATGTACCTGCTCAAGCACGTGCGCCCGGCGGCGGCGACCAGCTATGCCTATGTGAACCCGGCAGTCGCGGTGTTGTTGGGCATTGTGTTCGTCGGTGAGACCATCGGCATGGAAGAAGCCCTGGCGATGCTGGTGATCATCAGCGCGGTGCTATTGATCAGCCTGCCCCAGTGGCGCAAGCCCAAGCCGGAAATAAGGTAAACTGCGGCGCATTACGGCTTTTTTTACCCGCTTATGGCGCTGAACTTTTCCTACGGTAAACACATGACTTTCGCCACACTTGGCCTGATCGAACCCTTGCTGCGCGCCCTTGAGACGCTTGGCTACCAGACCCCGACGCCGGTGCAGGCGCAAGCCATTCCGGCGGTGCTGGCTGGTCGCGACCTGATGGCCGCGGCCCAGACCGGCACCGGCAAAACCGCCGGTTTCGCCCTGCCGCTCCTGCAATTGCTGACCATGGAGGGGCCGAAAGTCGCCGCCAACTCGGCGCGTGCGCTGATCCTGTGCCCGACCCGCGAGCTGGCCGAGCAGGTTCACGCCAGCGTCGCCGAGTACGCGCAGCACCTGCCGCTGACCACTTACGCGGTGTACGGCGGCGTGAGCATCAACCCGCAGATGATGAAACTGCGCAAGGGCGTCGACATCCTGGTGGCCACGCCTGGCCGCCTGATCGACCTGTTCCGCCAGAACGCGCTGAAGCTCAACCAGCTGCAAACCCTGGTATTGGATGAAGCCGATCGCATGCTCGACCTGGGCTTCTCCGAAGAACTGGCGAACATTTATCGCATGCTGCCGAAAAAGCGCCAGACGTTGCTGTTCTCCGCGACCTTCTCCGATGAAATCCGCCAACTGGCCGGGCAGATGCTCAATGACCCGCTGAGCATTGAAGTGAGCCCGCGCAACGTCGCCGCCAACACCGTGAAGCAGTGGGTGGTGCCGGTGGACAAGAAGCGCAAGCCGGAGCTGTTTGTGCACCTGATGCGCAAAGGCCGTTGGAAGCAGGTGCTGGTGTTTGCCAAGACTCGTAACGGCGTGGATGCGCTGGTGGACAAGTTGCAGGGCCTGGGCATCAATGCCGACGGTATCCATGGCGACAAACCCCAAGCCACCCGCCAACGCGCGCTGGACCGGTTCAAGTCCAGCGATGTGCAAATTCTGGTAGCCACCGACGTGGCGGCCCGTGGCCTGGACATTGAAGACCTGCCGCTGGTGGTCAACTTTGACCTGCCGATCGTGGCTGAAGACTACATCCACCGTATCGGCCGTACTGGCCGGGCGGGCAACACCGGTGAGGCGATTTCGCTGGTGTGTGCCGATGAAGTGAACATGCTGTCGGCCATCGAGATGCTCACGCGTCAGACCCTGACCCGCAAGATGGAGCCGGATTTCGAACCGGAGCACCGCGTGCCGGACACCGATGCCAGTGGGCAGGTGGTGAAGAAGCCGAAAAAACCGAAGAAACCTAAGACTTCGGGCGGCGGTGGCGGCAAGCGTAATTTGGGTAAGTGGGTGGACAGTGGTGATGTGGCGCCAGCTGAGCCTTCGATTAAGCCGGTGCGTAAGGTGCCGGTGTTTAATACGGGGCCGCGTAAGAAGAAGTAAGTCTGTCAGGGCCTCATCGCAGGCAAGCCAGCTCCCACATTTGACGGTGTTCACCGCTCAAAATGTGGGAGCTGGCTTGCCTGCGATAGCGGACTTGAACTCAGCGCTTAAGCCACTCCAGCACACCACGCCCAGCCGCTCGCCCACTGGCAAAACACCCCGTCAGCAAATACCCGCCGGTCGGCGCTTCCCAATCCAGCATCTCCCCCGCACAGAACACGCCTGGCAATTGCTTGAGCATCAGCCGCTCATCCAGCGCTTCAAACGGCACGCCGCCTGCGGTGCTGATGGCCTCATCCATTGGTCGAGGTTTCACCAATGTCAGCGGCAACGCCTTGATATCCACAGCCAGTTGCGCCGGATCATTAAAGTGTTCAGCGGGTGCCAACTCACGCAACAGCGCCGCTTTGACCCCATCCAAACCCAACTGACTGTGCAAATGCTTGCTCATCGACCGCGAGCCACGCGGCTTGGCCAAGGCGGCTTGCACCTTGTCCAGCGGCTTGCTCGGCAACAGGTCAATATGCACAGTGGCTGAGCCGTCACGGTTGATCGCTTCGCGAATCGGCGCCGACAACGCGTAGATCAAACTGCCCTCGATGCCCATGGCGGTGACGACGCATTCGCCCAGTCGAGGCTTGTCCTCCCCAAGGCCGATGGCGACGTTCTTCAGCGGCGCGCCCGCGAATTTGCTGACCATCAACTCGCTCCAGCCCGACACTTCGAAGCCGCAATTGCTCGGTTGCAGCGCGGTGTAGGGCACGCCTTTATCTTCCAGCAACTTGAGCCAGGCACCGTCGGAGCCCAAACGCGACCAGCTGCCGCCACCCAAGGCCAGCAACACCGCGTCGCTGTGGACAGTTTTATCGCCGTCCGGGCTGTGGATAAGTAAACCGCCGTCGTCGGTCCAGCCCAGCCAGCGATGCCGGGTGTGGATAACCACGCCCTGGTCGCGCAGGCGCTTGAGCCAGGCGCGCAGCAGTGGGGCGGCTTTCATGTCGGTGGGGAATACACGGCCGGAGGTGCCGACAAAGGTCTCGATACCCAGGCCATGAATCCACTCGCACAAAGCCTCTGCGCCAAACGCGCGCAACAACGGCGCCATGTGCGGCGCGCGTTCGGCGTAACGCGACAGGAACGCCGGGTACGCCTCGGAGTGGGTGATGTTCATGCCGCCCACGCCGGCCAGCAGGAACTTGCGCCCCACTGAAGGCATGCCGTCGTACACGTCTACCCGCACGCCCGCCTGGCTCAAGACTTCCGCGGCCATCAACCCGGCAGGGCCGCCGCCGATAATAGTGACGTGTTGGGAAGGGGTCTGGGGCATGGGCAGGGCTACGGTCGCTTGAATAGGCCGAGCATTCTACCCGACGACGGCGTAGCTGCCTGATCAAAAAACGTACACTTTCCTACACGCCATACGGCTGCTGGCTTTCAGACCCTTACGCTCAAGTTATCCACAGGCCGTTCCACAGGCATTGTGGGTAACGCCCACAACTCAATGACAACCTGATGACGCCCACACCCGTTGTGCGCTGTGGTGCAGGATGCCGTGGCGGCGGGCCAGGGCCGGGCGGTCTTTGCTGTAGCCGCCGCCGATCACGCCCATCACTGGAATGTCGCGGCCCAGGCAGTGGCGCATCACGCTTTCATCGCGTGCGGCCACGCCTGCGTCTGTCAGTTTGAGGTAACCGAGGGCGTCGTCCTTGTGTACATCCACCCCGGCGTCGTACAGCACCAGGTCGGGCTGGTACAGCGGCAACAGGTAGTTGAGCGCGTCGTCGACCACCTTGAGGTAGTCGGCATCGCCCATGCCCATGGGCAGCGGGATGTCCCAGTCGCTCTGGGCCTTGCGCGCCGGGAAGTTCTTTTCGCAGTGCAGCGACACGGTGATGGCGTCCGGTGTGTCATGGAGGATGCGCGCAGTGCCGTCGCCCTGATGCACGTCGCAGTCGAAGATCAGCACGCGGTTGACCCGCCCGCTGGCCAGCAGGTAATGGCTGATCACCGCCAGGTCATTGAAGATGCAAAAGCCCGCCGGGTAGTCGTAATGGGCGTGGTGCGTGCCGCCCGCCAGGTGGCAGGCCAGGCCGTGTCCCAGGGCTTTTTCTGCTGCGAGAATTGAGCCGCCAACTGCACGCACGGTGCGCCGCGCCAGGGCTTCGTTCCAGGGCAGGCCGAGGCGTCGCTGGTCTTCGCGGGACAGCTCACCGCTCATGTAGCGCTCGATATACCCAGGTTCATGGGCCAGGGCCAGAATCTCGGCGGGGCAGACCTCGGGTCGCAGCAAGTGGCTGTCCTGGGTCAGGCCGCTGCTCACCAGGTGGTCACGCAACAGGCGGAACTTGTCCATGGGGAACCGGTGGTCCGCCGGGAACTCAGGGCTGTAGTCATCGTGGTAGATCAATGGCAAAGGCATGGGATTTTCTGACGGGAACCTGCGACGGATCTTACCAGCGCTGTACACTCACGCACATGGCAAGGGAGGGGGACCCATGGAGCCGATACTGGAATTGGAAAGCGCACGGCTGGTGCTGCGCCAATGGCGTGACAGCGACCTGACGGAATTTGCACGCATGTGCGCCGACCCGCAGGTAATGCGCTATTTCCCGGCCAAGCTGAGCCACCTGGAAAGCGCCGCGCTGATCGGCCGTATTCGCGGGCATTTTGCCGAATATGGCTTTGGCCTTTGGGCCTTGCAGCGTAAGGATACCGGCGAATTTATCGGCCTGACCGGGCTGCTAAACGTCAACTTCGAGGCCAACTTTACCCCAGCGGTAGAAATTGGCTGGCGCCTGGCCCACGAGCATTGGGGCCTGGGTTATGCCAGTGAAGCGGCGTGGACCGCGCTGCGCTGTGGTTTCGACCGGCTGCAGTTGGACGAAATCCTTGCCTTTACCACCGAATCCAATCTGCCATCACAAAAAGTCATGCAGGCCATCGGTATGCATTACGATCCGCAGGCAGATTTTGAACACCCCAAGGTCGCAGCCGATGACCCGCTGCGCCATCATGTGTTGTACCGCATCACCCGCGCCCAATGGTTGGACACGCTGCACGGATAAGCAGCCCGGAATGCCCTATTGATTGTAGGAGTTGCTCTATGAGCCAAGTATTGGAAGATCTGGTGGACTTGCTGACCCTGGAACCGATCGAGGAAAACCTCTTTCGCGGCCGCAGCCAGGACCTGGGCTTTCGCCAACTGTTCGGCGGCCAAGTGCTGGGCCAGTCGCTGTCGGCCGCCAGCCAGACCGTAGAGGAAGCGCGGCACGTGCATTCCCTGCATGGCTATTTCCTGCGCCCTGGCGATGCTGCACTGCCAGTGGTGTATTCGGTGGACCGCGTGCGCGATGGCGGCAGTTTCAGCACGCGCCGCGTCACGGCGATCCAGAAGGGCAACCCGATTTTCACCTGCACCACCTCGTTCCAGTATGACGAAGAAGGCTTCGAGCACCAGACCACCATGCCCGTGGTGGTCGGCCCGGAAAACCTGCCGTCGGAGCTGGAACTGACCAAGCAACGCGCGCACCTGATTCCCGAGCACATGCGCGACAAGCTGCTGTGCCCCAAGCCGATCGAAGTGCGCCCGGTCACCGAAAAAGACCCGTTCAACCCGCAGCCGTCCGACCCGGTCAAGTACGTGTGGTTTCGTGCTGACGGCGCATTGGCCGATTCGCCGGCGCTGCATAAATACCTGCTGGCCTATGCCTCGGATTTCGGCTTGCTGACGACCTCGCTGCTGCCCCACGGCAAGACGGTTTGGCAGAAAGACATGCAGGTCGCCAGCCTTGACCATGCGCTGTGGTTCCACGCCGACCTGCGCGCCGATGACTGGCTTTTGTATGCGATGGACAGCCCGTGGGCCGGTAACTCACGGGGTTTCTCCCGTGGCAGCGTGTACAACCGCGCCGGGCAACTGGTGGCTTCGGTGACCCAGGAAGGCTTGATTCGCCATCGCAAGGATTGGGCATGAGCCTGTCGGACGTTAAGCACTGGGTTTTTGACATGGACGGCACCCTCACGGTGGCCGTGCATGATTTTGTGGCGATTCGCGTGGCGCTCGATATTCCACCTGAAGACGACATTCTCACGCACCTGGCGGCATTGCCAGCGGATGTGGCGGCGGCCAAGCATGCCTGGTTGCTTGAGCACGAGCGCGAGCTGGCTGTGGGGTCGGTTGCTGCTGTTGGCGCGGTGGAGCTGGTGCGCGAGCTGGCCGGGCGGAGCTATCGCCTGGGCATCCTGACGCGCAATGCGCGCGAGTTGGCGCATATCACCCTTGAAGCGATTGGCCTGGCGGACTGCTTTGCCGTCGAGGATGTGCTGGGGCGTGATGATGCGCCGCCCAAGCCGGATCCGGGTGGGTTGCTGAAACTGGCGACTGCCTGGAAGGTAGCGCCGAGCGCGATGGTGATGGTTGGGGATTACCGCTTTGATCTGGTTTGTGGCCGGGCGGCGGGGACCAGGACGGTATTGGTTAATCTGCCCGAGAACCCGTGGCCGGAACTGGCGGATTGGCATGCTGAGGATTGCGCGGCGTTGCGCCGAATGCTCTAACCCAGGCACCTTGGTCGGGCTTGTGTGGCAGTTGAGCTTGTGTGGGAGCTGGCTTGCCTGCGATAGCATCACCTCGCTATGCCTGTTAGACCGAGGTGTCTGCATCGCAGGCAAGCCAGCTCCCACATGTTTGATCCGGTTTTGTCAGTTACTTACCGAACAGCACCTGCTCACCCTCAGGCGACGTAAACATCTTATCGCCGTCGTGCCCAACCCCAGGCACTTCCACCAGCTTCTGCGTCAGTTGCGGATGGCGCTGCTTGAGGTAGTCGAAATAGTTGTGCCCGCGAATCAGGCGATACGCGCCCTGGGTCTCGGCTTCGCAGCTTTTATCCAGCGCCGGGTGGTTGGGGTCGGTGTCTTGCTGGCCCAGCAGGTAGGTGATGTTGCGTGACACGTAAACCTGCTCCAACTGCTGCGCGCTCTGGCCCTTGGCGTAATCCGGCAGATTTTGCATGCCGTACTTCCAGTCGTTGAAGCCTGGGCAACTGGCCACATCAAACTTCACCGGGCGTTGCGGGCTGAAGTAGGCGTAGGACGACGGGTTAGCCACCACATAACGCAGGCTGATGCCTTCGGTTTGCAACATCGGGTGGTCGTGGCCGGTGAGGGCGAAACGCTGTACCACCTGGCCGCCGCCGGAATGGCCGGCTACCACGATTTCTTTCAAGGCCGGGAACAGCTTGCGGTTGCCCAGGTGCTTGATGATCTGGTCGAGGGCGCCGTAGGAGCTGACCTGGCCTGGGCCGGTCGACGGGTCGCCGGCCATCCAGTCGTTGTGGTTCCAGCGCAGCACCTGATTGTCGAGGTGGTTGCGCTGGGTATCCAACTCATTCAAAAACTGCGGCGCGATCACCAGGGTATTGGCGGCAAGGCCTGCGTGCTGGGCGGCATCTTCGCCGCTTTGCAGGTAGGTCTGCGCATTGCGCAGGCGACCGTGCACGATGATCAATGCGCGGGTGACGTTGGGCAGCGGCTGGCGCCAGTCCTGGCTCAAGCCCAGGCTCAAGGCGCCGGCCTCCAGTTGGAAACGATCGGGGCTGACCACCTTGACGCCATGTTCTTTCTCGGCGGCCCAGGTGGTGGTGGAACACATCGCTAATGCGCTAAGCAGCAACCCCAATCGTTTATTCATTTAAAGACTCTTGGCTGTAAAGGTGTCGCATTGAGAGATCTGGCCCTCTGCGAAGCCGGTCTTGAACCAGCGAACCCGCTGTGCCGAGGTGCCGTGGGTAAACGAGTCCGGCACTACGCGCCCTTGACCCTGTTGCTGCAAACGGTCATCGCCGATGGCGTTGGCCGCATTCAGTGCCGCTTCAATATCGCCGGGCTCCAGCCAGTTCAGGCGTTTTTGCGCGCGGTTGGCCCACACGCCGGCGAAACAGTCGGCTTGCAGTTCCTGGCGTACCAGTAAACCGCCGTCACCTTCCATCTGCCGGCCTTGCTGGCGTGCGGCCTGAATCTTGGCCGAGATGCCCAGCAGCGTTTGCACGTGGTGCCCGACTTCGTGGGCGATCACATACGCCTGGGCGAACTCGCCCGAAGCCTTGAAGCGTTGCGACATCTCCCGGAAGAAATCCAGGTCCAGATACACTTGCTGGTCGGCCGGGCAGTAGAACGGGCCGCTGGCCGAGGTGGCGCCACCGCAGGCGGAGTTGACCCGGCCACGGAACAGAATCAGTTTCGGGTTCTTGTAGGCCAACCCGTTTTCCTTGAACACCTGGCCCCAGGTGTCTTCCGTGTCGCCCAGCACGGCGCGCACGAAATCGGCCTGTTGATCATTGGCCGGCGGCGCCTGGCGCGCCTGCGTACTCGCCGGGGGCGCTTGCTCCATTTGGCCGCTTAGTTGGCCGAGGATCTGCATCGGGTCCTGGCCGGTCAGCCAGCCGATGCCGACGATCAGCACAATCGCCGTGAGGCTCAGGCCTTTGCCGCCGCCAAAGCGCATGCCGCCACCGCCGCCGCCACCACTGTCATCGCGGGCGTCCACCACGTTGTCGCTGCGTCGGCCTTTTTTCCATAGCATGGGTGCAGTCCTCTCGTTAAGCCTGCGCTCTTTATTTTAAGAGCAGTGTTGTTGGTGCAGGGGCATGGCGCCAGCCCGGCTGTCTGACAAGCAACGAGAGCTGCCTAGTATCGCTGCTGTCAGGCCGTGTCGGCAGGGGCGCCAGATGAAAGTTATGTCAGGTTTGCCGCCTCAGTCGCGGCAGTAGCCTTCGCCGGTGTCGACGATCAGGCAGTCTTTTTTATCTGCCAGCCATTTAAGGCCCGTGGCTTCACCGTCGCCGGCGCTCAGCTGTTGCGGGCCGTCCGGGCGGGTGAAACTGATGCCGTCTTCATTGGCTTCGCCTTTGAAGGTGCCGGCGTCGTCGGCATCAAGGCCGTATTTCATGGTCAGCAGGTAGTGCCCACGGCCGATGCTGTCGTCCTTGGCGATGGTCAGGTTCAGGCCTTCGACGCCGATCCATTTGCCGACCCATTTATCGGTCGGTGGGTTTGCCGGTACCAGCGTGGCTTGCACGGAAGCGGGGGCGGGTTTTGGGGCTTCCTTGGGTTCCTTGTTGCACGCGGTGAGCAGGGCAAGGGCAGAAAGAACAAAGAGTGTTTTTTTCATAGCGACATGGCCTTGGTTGAAAAATGTGCAACACGACGGTGAACGTGCAGCGTTGGACTCGAAACCCGTGATTTAGTGCGCTGTTCGCACGGTGTTTGGTTATGCTCTTGGGGCAGACGCAAGCCCGGCTGCTAGATTACCGGGTTAAGTGCAAATGCGTTCAGCCCGCCATGCAAGAGAATTCAATGACTGTCAGCACACCGCTTTCCGGCGTCAACCATCCTTTCAAAGGCATCCTGCTGATTGTGCTGGCGACGTTTCTGTTCTCCAGCCACGACGCCTTGTCCAAATACCTGGCCGGGTTCTACCCGATTGTGATGGTGGTGTGGGCGCGCTACCTGGTGCACACCTTGCTGATGGCCGGGATTTTCCTGCCGCAATCCGGCTTGCGGGTGCTGCGCAGCAAGCGGCCGGGCATGCAGGTGGTGAGGGCGTTGTGCCTGCTGGGCACAAGTCTGTTTTTTACCGCGGCGCTGCATTATATCCCGTTGGCGGAAGCCACGGCGGTGAACTTCCTGGCGCCGATCCTGGTGACGGCGCTGTCGGTGCCCTTGCTCGGCGAGCACGTCACGCGTGGCCAATGGCTGGCGGTGATCTGCGGGTTTGTCGGTGTGCTGATCATCATCCACCCCGGCGGCGAGTTGTTCACGCCTGCGGTGTTGCTGCCGCTGTGTTCGGCGATGTTCTTCTGTTTCTACCAATTGCTCACGCGCATCCTCAGCCAATACGACACACCGACCACCAGCAACTTCTTCGCCGGGCTGTGCAATACCTTGGTGATGAGCGCGCTGGTGCCGTTCTTCTGGCAGGTCCCGACGCTGTGGCATGCCTGTTTGATGCTGGCGCTGGGCACTTGCGGCATGACCGCGCACTTGATGCTGACCCAGGCGTTCCGCTTCGCGGCGCCAGCCTTGCTGGCACCGTTTGGCTATTGCCAGATCGTGTTTGCGGGATTGTTGGGTTGGTTGGTGTTCAGCCATACCCCCGACGTGACCACGGTGGTCGGCATCGGGGTGATCTGCATGAGCGGGCTGGCCGCTGCCTGGCAGCAGCGGCGGCGGTGAGTTACACGTCGACTGTGGGAATCTTGCGCGGCGCCATGAAGTACATCCAGGTCAGCGCAATGAAATACATCGCCGGGATCAGGGTGAACAACACGGTGTAGTTGTTGTTGGTCACGGTAAGGATGTGCCCGACGACCTGGGTCATGAACATGCCGCCGATGGCCGCGCACATGCCGCCGAAACCGAACACCGTGCTCATCATGTGCTTGGGCGTGTAGTCCATCACCAGGCTCCAGATATTGGCAGTCCAGGCCTGGTGCGCGCCGATCGCCAGGGAAATGGCGAACACTGCAACCCACAGCTGGCTGGAACCGGCAGCCATGATTACGCCAACGATGCAGCAGGCAAACAGCAGCATCGACAACAGCCGCGCCTTGATCGCATTCATCCCGCGGCCGATCAGGAATGACGACAGGATCCCGCCGCCCACACTGCCGAAGTCGGCGGTCAGGTAAATGATGATCAGCGGGATGCCCATCTGGGTCACGTTGATGCCCAGGTTGTATTGCTGGTTCAGGAACGGCGGCAGCCAATACAGGTAGAACCAGAACACCGGCGCGGTCATGGCGTAGGCGAGGGCGAAGGCCCAGGTGCCGCGCATGCGCAGGATGCGGCTGAACGGCACGCTCGGTTGCTCGGGTTCGGCTTCCTGTTGCACGTAGTCCAATTCGGATTGTTTGGCGGTCGGGTGGTCTTCCGGGTTGTAGTACTTCAACCCCCAGAACACCAGCCAGATCGCGCCGAGTGCCGACATGCACAGGAACGCCGCCTGCCAGCCCCACACGTGCAGGATCAGCGGCAGCAGCATTGGGGTCATCATCGCGCCGACGTTGGTGCCGGCGTTGAAGATGCCGGTGGCCACTGCGCGCTCACCGGCCGGGAACCACAAACGCGTGGTCTTGACGCACGCCGGGTAGTTGGCGGCTTCGGTCAGGCCGAGGATAAAGCGGCAGACCATAAAGCCCACCGCCGAGGTGGCCAGGCCGTGGGCGCCGGTGGCCAGGCTCCACAGCAGCACGGCGCAGAAGAACACGCGCTTGACGCCCACACGGTCAATCAGCCGGCCTTGCAGCACAAAACCGATGGCATAACCGACCTGGAACCAGAAGTTGATGTTGGCGTAGTCCATCGCCGTCCAGCTCATCTCTTTGGCCAGGATCGGTTGCATCACGCCCAGGGCGGCGCGGTCGATGTAGTTCAGGGTGGTGGCGAAGAACACCAGGGCCAGCATGCCCCAGCGCGTTTTACCCACGGCCATGGCGCCACGGATCTTGTCGCCGATGCCGGCGTGCGGGTTGCCCGGGCGCGCGGCCAGAGCGGAGTTTTGCGAAGGCATGAGGTCGTACCCGTTTTTGAAATTTTTATGGTGTGTTCTGGGTCTTGGTGCAGGTTCGATGGTGCGCAGTGGTTAAAAAGTCGTCAATTCGCCAACAGGGCATAGTGTTCGGTAATCGCACGAAAAACTAACCGGTTCGTACATTTTAATTGCTGGGTGTAGGCTAGGGGCCAATAATTTGCTGCAAATAAAAACTGCCGGGAGTCGCCCATGCAACGTTCCATTGCCACTGTTTCCTTGAGCGGCACCCTGCCGGAGAAGCTCGAAGCCATCGCCGCTGCCGGGTTCGACGGGGTTGAGATCTTCGAGAACGACCTGTTGTATTACGACGGCAGCCCGCGGGAAGTTAGGCAGATGTGCGCCGACCTGGGCATTGCCATCACCTTGTTCCAGCCGTTTCGCGACTTTGAAGGATGCCGCCGCGACCGCCTGGCGCGCAACCTGGAGCGCGCCGAACGCAAATTCGATTTGATGCAGGAGCTGGGCACCGACCTGGTGCTGGTGTGCAGCAATGCTTCGGCGGATTGCGTGGGCGATGAGCGCATTTTGCTCGATGACCTCAGCTTGCTGGCCGAGCACGCCGGTCGCCGTGGTTTGCGTATCGGCTATGAAGCGCTGGCCTGGGGCAAACATGTGAACACCTGGCAGCAGGTGTGGAACCTGGTGCGCCAGGTCGATCATCCAAACCTGGGCGTGTTGCTCGACAGCTTCCACACGCTGTCGCTCAAGGGCGACCCTAGCGGCATCGCCGACATTCCCGGCGACAAGATCTTCTTTGTGCAAATGGCCGACGCGCCGGTTCTGGCCATGGATGTGCTGGAGTGGAGCCGGCATTTCCGCTGTTTTCCGGGGCAGGGCGAATTTGACCTGGCAGGTTTTCTCGCGCCGATCATCAAAAGTGGCTACACCGGGCCGTTGTCCCTGGAGATTTTCAACGACGGTTTCCGCGCCGCGCCGACCCGCGCGAATGCGGCGGATGGCTTGCGTTCGCTGCTGTACCTGGAGGAGAAAACCCGCGAACGCCTCAAGCAGGAGGCGCCGGCCCAGCCCGTCGAGATTCTGTTTGATACCCCGGCGGCCAGTGAATACAACGGCATCGAATTCCTCGAGTTTGCCGTGGATGAAAGCCTCGGTGCCAAGCTGACCCACTGGCTGGAGCGCCTGGGGTTCGTCAAGGCTGGCCAGCACCGTTCCAAGAGCGTGAGCCTGCTGCGTCAGGGTGATATCAACCTGATCCTCAACTGTGAACCCTATTCGTTTGCCCACAACTTTTTCGAAGCCCACGGCCCGTCGTTGTGCGCCACGGCGATTCGGGTCAAGGACAGCGCCAAGGCGCTGGAGCGGGCAGTGGCCTACAAAGGCCAGCCGTATCGCGGGCTGGTCGGGCCTAACGAGCTGGAGCTGGCGGCGGTGCGTGCGCCAGATGGCAGCCTGATTTATCTGGTCGACCCTGCCGAGGGCGCGCTGTACGACACCGACTTCAACTTGCAAGCGGCAACGGCGTCCAGCGGCGGCCTGCTGCGCATCGACCATATGGCCATGGCCTTGCCGGCCGACAGCCTCGACAGTTGGGTGCTGTTCTACAAGAGCCTGCTGGATTTCGAAGCCGATGACGAAGTGGTGCTGCCCGACCCTTATGGCCTGGTGAAAAGCCGAGCGTTGCGCAGCCGTTGCAGCTCGATCCGCTTGCCGCTGAATATTTCCGAGAACCGCAACACGGCAATTTCCCACGCGCTGTCGAGTTATCGTGGTTCGGGCGTGCACCACATTGCTTTTGACTGCGCGGATATTTTCGCAGAGGTCAGCCGCGCCAAAGCGGCCGGCGTGCCGTTACTGGATATCCCGCTCAACTACTACGACGACCTGGCCGCACGGTTTGATTTCGACGATGAGTTCCTCAGCGAACTGGCGTACTACAACGTGTTGTACGACCGTGACGCCCAGGGCGGTGAGTTGTTTCATGTGTACACCGAGGCTTTTGAGGGGCGGTTTTTCTTCGAGATTATCCAGCGCAAAAACGGCTATGCCGGGTATGGCGCGGCCAACGTGGCGGTGCGCCTGGCGGCGATGGCCAAATCGCGCAGCGGTGCGGTACGTCAGGCGCGTTTATAACGGCCGGGCCAGGTGCTTCCTTCGGGAAGCGCCTCGGCCCATAATCGCCGCCTGCACAACAAAAATGGCCGTGAGCGCACCATGACCCTGACCCCCGACCTCTCCGCCGTGCCAGACACACCGCGCAAGAGTCGCAAGAACAACCCGGAAAAGACCCGCGAAAACATCCTGCAGGAAGCCATCGTCGAGTTTGTTCAGCAGGGCCTGTCCGGCGCGCGCGTGGATGCGATCGCCGAGCGTATCCACACCTCCAAACGCATGATCTATTACTACTTCGGCAGCAAGGAGCAGTTGTACGTCGAGGTGCTGGAAAAACTCTACGGCGATATCCGCAACACCGAAACCCGCATGAACCTCACGGCCCTGGAACCGCGTGAGGCGATCCGTCGTCTGGTGGAATTCACCTTTGATCACCACGACCAGAACGTGGATTTCGTGCGCATCGTCAGCATCGAAAATATCCACAACGCGGAATACGTGAAGCGCTCGGATTCAATCAAGGCGATGAACAGCAACATCCTCGAAGCACTGGGCGCCACATTGCGGCGGGGTGCCGAGATGGGGGTGTTTCGCGAAGGGCTGGAGCCTCTGGATGTGCACCTGCTGATCAACTCATTCAGCTTTTACCGGGTGTCCAACCGCCATACGTTCAGTGAGATTTTTCAGATCGAGCTGTCGGACGAAGCGATTAAACAGCGGCATCGGGAGATGATTTGTGAGTCGGTGATGCGGTACTTGCAGGCTTGAATTCACCCGATTCCCAATCTGGAATGCAACCAGTGTGGGAGCTGGTTTGTTGTGGCGAGGGAGCTTGCTCCCGCTGACTGCGCAGCAGTCTCCGGCTTTTTTGGGGGCGCTTCGCACCCCAGCGCAAGCAAGCTTGCTCGCCACAACAAGCCAGCTCCCACATTTTTTGATTCAGTTTCGGCAGTCAGCCATTCATGCTCTGAAAGTGCGCCAGCATTCGCTGCGCATCCGGTGTTTGGCCACTGAACAACTCAAACGCCTTCACCGCCTGAAACACCGCCATATTGCCGCCGTCCAGCGTTCGGCAACCCAGGGCGCGGGCGTTGCGCAGCAATTCGGTTTCCAGCGGGAAATACACGATTTCCGCGACCCACAATTGGGCTCGCAACAGCGCAGGCGGTACCGGCGTGCCGGGCAGCTTGGCCATGCCCATGGGCGTGGTGTTCACCAGGCCATCCGCCTCGGCCATGGCGTTTTCCAGGTGGTTACCGACCTGGGCACGACCGGCACCAAAATGCTGCGCAAGGTTATCCACCAGGTCGCGGGCGCGGGCCATGTCCACGTCAAAAATACTCAAGTGCTGCACGCCTTCGGCCAACAAGGCATGGGCCACAGCTGCGCCCGCACCGCCGGCGCCCATCTGTACCACCCGTTCTCGCGCGACGTCATGCAAGTTGCGCCGGAAACCTTCGGCAAACCCCAGGCAATCCGTGTTGTGGCCAATGCGCTTACCGTCCTTGAACACCACGGTGTTGACGGCGCCAATGCCTCGCGCCTCGTCAGACAATTCATCGAGCAATGCCAGCACTGCCTGCTTGCATGGGTAGGTAATGTTCAAGCCGGTAAAACGCATCAATTCAGCGGCGTCCAGCAGGTCGGGCAGGGCGTTGATGTTCAGTTGCAGCGCGTCCAGATCGATCAACTGATACAGGTAGCGCAAGCCTTGGGCGTCGCCTTCCTGTTCATGCAGGGCGGGCGTGCGGGAGGCTTGGATGCCGGCGCCGATCAGGCCGGCGAGGATGCGCGGTTTCATCGGGCGGATCCTTTGAGGGTGTGGCTGAAGTGTTCCAGCGCCAGGTGATAACCATGGCTGCCGAAGCCTGCGAGCACCGCCTTGGCAATGGGCGACACAAACGAGTGATGCCTGAACGCCTCGCGCGCATGCACGTTGGATAAATGCACTTCGATCACCGGCACTTCACTGGCCACCAGTGCGTCGCGAATCGCTACGGAGGTGTGGGTCCAGGCCGCCGGGTTGATCACGATACCGGCGCAACGCGCGCGGGCGCCGTGGATCCAGTCGAGCAATTCGCCTTCGTGGTTGGTCTGGCGAAATTCGATTTTCAACCCCAGGTTTTCCGCGCTGCGACCGCACAGTGCGGCGATGTCGGCCAGGGTTTCATGCCCGTAGGTAGCAGGCTCGCGGGTGCCGAGCAGGTTGAGGTTGGGGCCGTTGAGCACCAGCACGATGGGCGGCATAAAGGTCTCTCCACACTTATTATTGGTTGTGCGGATAAAATGTACTGGATGGTTAATTTGGTCAATTGAAGGCGGCTGATGTGTTCGATTATCGAACGCTTATTCTGAGGCATACCGGCACAGCATCAGATTAGATATCAATTGAAAATCAACCTCGACGCCGGAATGGGCGAGCGCACGGCATGCGTATTTGCTGGCGCGGATTCAGTTGAAGTATTACGCGGGGTTGCTGAGCGAGCAGGACTTGCGGGCGTTGGCAGGGTAGTCCCAACCCTCGGCATGAGTGGTTACAACCCCGCATTCGTGGGGTTGTTCGTCGTTACTAATCTGTGAAACAGCTTCGCAAGGATGGAGCCGGTTGTCGGGTGCCACGGAAAATTGTTACCTGACGGAAAATAACCTAACGGATGGGTTAAGATGAAAGTAGGTGCTTACAAGGGATATGTGATTTCAGTGCTTCTGCGGGATGAACACTGCCCGCCCCACGTTCATGTCAGGGGCAAGGCATGGGATGCGCGTTTTCGTTTCAGCTTCCTGGATGGGGATGTGGAGTTGTGGGATGTAGAGCCGGATCGCAGGCGGCCGCCTACTGCGCTCTTGAAGGAATTACGCGAGGCGATCATGCAGCGGCACTACCTGGCGCGTGCACGCCGGATCTGGTGGGAGAAACTGCAAACGGTTTGCCTGGAGAACCATTCCTGGGATTGGGACGCTGGTGAATTGGTTCAAGGGTTGGTCATTCGACGTGGTGTCTATGTCATCGCAAGCGCCCGGCACGATGTCGTAGAGCAAAGAACAATTTTGAATCTGGTCAGAGCGCCAGATTGCGTGGGGATTAATTTATGAAAATCGTAAAAGCCAAAGTCGTACCCTATAAGCCGCTCACTGACGCCGATGTCGACAAGGCCATCGCCCGTGGGCGCAAGCTCAAACGTCTGTACGCAAATGCCAGCAATGTGCGCTATGAACACGAGTGCATTTCCATCGGTTTCAGCGACGGCAGCCGCGTCATGTTGCCTGTAGCCGGGTTGCCGGAGTTCGAAGGGTTTTCCCTGGAGGACTTTCAGCAACTGGAGGTCGGCTTTGGCGGCAAGGCGCTGTGCTGTGAGGCGCAGGATCTGGACGTTTCGATCACCGGGCTCATCGCCACCAGCCAGCCCTTGATGGACCTGGCGACAAGCCTGGTAGCGTCGCGCAACGGTCGCAAGAGCAGCGCCGCCAAAACCGCCGCCGCCCGAGCCAATGGCAAGAAGGGCGGTCGGCCACGCAAGGAGCCGTTGGATAACGGTGATTCAACAGATGCATGAAAACCCAGTGTGGGAGCTGGCTTGCCTGCGATAGCGGTGTATCAGTTGACCGATGCAGGGCAGGCCTACCGCCATCGCAGGCAAGCCAGCTCCCACAGTTTACCGCCGGGTCAATAACACCCCGGATTCCATATGGTGCGTCCATGGGAACTGGTCAAACATTGCACACTGGGTAATCCGGTGCGTGTCATGCAGTTGCGCAATGTTCGCCGCCAACGTCTCCGGGTTGCAGGAGATGTACAGGATGTTGTCGAAGCGACGGGTCAGTTCGCAGGTGTCCGGGTCCATGC
Source organism: Pseudomonas sp. OE 28.3 (assembly GCF_014268205.2). NCBI lineage: Bacteria > Pseudomonadati > Pseudomonadota > Gammaproteobacteria > Pseudomonadales > Pseudomonadaceae > Pseudomonas > Pseudomonas sp. OE 28.3. The sequence continues at coordinate 5,889,247 of NZ_CP077082.1, read as the reverse complement.
CGGCGCGCGGTGGGTCGACGAAGACGCTACCGAATTCGTAGCTCTTCAGGTCGATGCCGTGCAGACGGCGAAACGGCCGAACCTCGTTGAGCGCCTCGGTGAGCTCTTCGGCAGACAGGCGCACCAGCGTGACGTTATCCACTGTATTTTCATCGAGGTTGCTTAAGGCAGCATTCACCGAGGTCTTGCTGATTTCGGTGGCCAGTACCTTACGCACGCGGGTCGCCAGTGGCAGGGTGAAGTTGCCGTTGCCGCAGTACAACTCCAGTAAATCATCCGGGCGATCGCCCAGGGCTTCATAGGCCCAGTTGAGCATCTTCTGGTTCACGGTGCCGTTGGGCTGGGTGAACGCGCCCTCGGGTTGACGGTAGCTGAAGGTGCGCCCGCCGACGTCGAGTTTTTCCACCACGTAGTCGTGGCCGATCACATCGCGCTTGCCCTTGGAGCGGCCGATGATGCTGACATTCAAATCCGCCGCCAGCTTGTTCGCAGCCGTGTGCCAATGTTCGTCCAACGGGCGGTGATAGCACAGGGTAATCATCGCGTCGCCGGCCAGTGTGGTCAGGAACTCCACCTGGAACAGCTTGTGGCTGAGGGCCGCGCTGGCTTGCCAGGCGGCTTTGAGTTGCGGCATCAGCTGGTTGATGCGCTGGCTTGCGATGGGGAACTCTTCGATCAGGATCGGCGTGCGCTTGTCGTCCTGGGAGAACATTGCGTAGTGGCGCTCCCCGCCCTCGCGCCACAGGCGGAACTCCGCGCGCAGGCGAAAGTTCTGCAGCGGCGAATCGAAGACCTGCGGTTCGGGGGCGTCGAACGGTGCCAACAGATCACGCAGGCGCGTGACCTTGTCTTGCAGTTGAACGGTGTAGCTTGCGGCGTCAAAAGTCATGCGTTGAACCAGCCCAGCTTGATCACAAACAGAATCGACAGGATCACCAGTGCCGGGTTCAGCTCACGGTAGCGGCCCGAAAGCAGCTTGATGGCGGTCCAGGCGATGAAACCGAAGGCGATGCCGTTGGCAATGGAGTAAGTGAAAGGCATCGCCAGGGCGGTGACCACCACGGGCGCTGCAACGGTAATGTCATCCCAGTCGATTTCGGCCAGGCCCTGGGTCATCAGCACGGCCACGAACAGCAGCGCCGGCGCGGTGGCAAACGCTGGAACACTGGCGGCCAGTGGCGAGAAGAACAGCGCCAGCAGGAACAGGATGGCGACCACGATGGCGGTCAAACCGGTACGGCCACCGGCACTCACACCCGCAGCCGACTCGATGTAGCTGGTGGTGGTCGACGTACCCAGCAGCGAACCGGCCATCGCGGCGGTACTGTCGGCGATCAGTGCACGGCCCATTTTCGGCATGTGGCCGTCCTTGCCCATCAGGCCGGCGCGCTTGGCCACACCGATCAGGGTGCCGGAGTTGTCGAACAGGTCAACGAACAGGAAGGCGAAGATCACGCTGACCAGGCCGATATCCAGCGCACCTTTAATATCCAGTTGCAGGAAGGTCGGGGCCAGGGACGGTGGCATCGAGGTTACGCCGCCGAACGGGGTGAACCCCATCGCGATAGACACGATGGTCACCGCCAGGATGCCGATCAGCACCGCACCGCGCACCGCCAGGGCTTCCAGCGCCACGATCAGCGCGAAACCCAAGGTAGCGAGGATCGGCGCCGGTTGTTTCAGGTCGCCCAGGCCGACCATGGTGGCCGGGTTGCTGACCACGATGCCGGCGTTGTGCAGGGCGATCAGTGCCAGGAACAGGCCGATACCGGCGGCAATCGCCGAGCGCAGCGGTAGCGGGATGCTGTTGATGATCCACTCACGGATGCGGAAGATCGACAGCAGGAAGAACAACACCGCCGAAATGAATACCGCGCCCAACGCGACTTGCCAGGTGTGGCCCATGTGCAGGACCACGGTGTAGGTGAAGAAGGCGTTGAGGCCCATGCCCGGTGCCAGCGCGATCGGGTAGTTGGCGATCAGGCCCATCACGGTCGAACCGATGGCGGCGGCCAGGCAGGTGGCGACAAACACCGCGCCCTTGTCCATGCCGGTCTCGCCGAGGATGCTCGGGTTCACGAACAGAATGTAGGCCATGGCCAGAAAGGTCGTGATACCCGCGAGAATTTCGGTGCGCACGTTGGTGTTGTGTGCTTTGAGTTGAAACAGCTTTTCCAGCATGCCGGCTCCCTGTGACGCTATTTTGCGTCGTTATTTGTTGACCTCTAAGTCAAAGCACAAACTGCGCCAAGCGCCTGTGGTTTCAGAGAGGATCGGAAAAAGCGGCGCATGATACCAGCAGCCGACGCGATGTGGCGGATAGGCTGCGTATTCTCGAATCTGGCCTTGAGGCATACTGCGCCGACGTTAAATACAGGGTCGTTCTCAGCATGAAAAAAGCCAACGCCAGCAGTCTAGCTCTGTTCGCCGCAATCGGCCTGGGGCTTGTGGCACCGGTGTGGGGCGCGGCTGCACCGCCGTTGAGCGAGGTGCGGGTGTTCAAGGTCGAGTCGGCGCGTTGCACGGAAACCATCCCCACAGATGTGACGACCACCCAGATGTGTACTCATCGTGGGCCGACCAAGGTCTCGGTGATGGAGGTCGGCCTGGGCAAAAGCCCGATGGGGCGCTTCAATGGCGCCGAATTGAATGGGCAACGCACGCCGGTCTGTCAGGTGGGCAACATCAGCGAAGTCTGTAACGGCGCAGGCACTGTGATGGGCTACATCTATGTATTTGACTTGAATGTCCAGGCCCAAGGCTGGTTTGAATTCAGCAATATCTCGATCAATGGCCCGCAAAACACGTTGAAGCTCTTGTTCAACATCCTCTGATCAATCCCCTTGAACGCTCACTACCTCGGGAAGTCGTAGCCCTTAGACGGCGACTTTCCTGAACGCCGCGGATGTGCACCAACCCGTGAGGTGTTTATGAGCGCGACCCCCAATGGCGCGACGACCAAACCGTTCGTCAGCCACCCGATACGCCTGACCCTGAATGGCCAAGACCGCCAGCTGCAGGTGTTGCCCTGGACCACCTTGCTGGACCTGCTGCGCGAACAGCTGGATCTGGTGGGTAGCAAAAAAGGCTGCGACCACGGCCAGTGCGGCGCCTGCACGGTGTTGCGCGATGGCAAACGCATCAACGCCTGCCTGACCCTGGCGGTGATGTGCGACGGTGCCGAGGTGACCACCATCGAAGGCCTGGCCGACGGCGACCAGTTGCACCCGATGCAGCAGGCTTTTATCCAGCGTGACGCGTTCCAGTGCGGCTACTGCACGCCGGGGCAGATTTGCTCCGCCGTCGGCCTGGCCAATGAAGGCCGCGCCCACAACACTGCGCAAATTCAGGAACTGATGAGCGGCAACCTGTGCCGCTGCGGGGCCTACAGCAATATTCGCGATGCCATTGAAGACGTTGTGCTGGGAGGTGACCAATGAACCCCTTCCAGTACAGCAAGCCGGCCGATGTGCAGCAAGCCGTGCACCTGAGCAGCGCGACGTCGCGGTTTATCGCCGGCGGCACCAACCTGTTGGACCTGATGAAAGAAAACATCAGCCGCCCCGAACACCTGATCGACATTACTGGCTTGGCGCTGCATGGCGTAGAAGCGACTGCCGACGGCGGGGTGATGATCGGCGCGTTGGTCAGCAATGCCGACCTGGCCTGGCACCCGCTGATCGAGGCGCGCTACCCATTGCTGTCCCAGGCCATCCTGGCAGGCGCCTCGCCGCAACTGCGCAACATGGCCAGTACCGGCGGTAACCTGTTGCAACGTACCCGTTGCTACTATTTCTACGATGCCAGCGTGCCATGCAACAAGCGTGAACCTGGCAGCGGCTGCCCGGCGCGCACCGGGTTGAACCGCATTCATGCGATCCTCGGTGCCAGCGAACATTGTGTGGCTACCCATCCCTCGGATATGTGCGTCGCCCTCGCAGCGCTGCAGGCGCGGGTGCATGTAGAAGGGCGTGGCGGCGCGCGGGTGATTGAGTTTGCCGACTTTCATCGATTGCCCGGCGATACGCCTGAGCGCGACAACCTGCTGGCCGACGATGAGCTGATCACCGCCATCGAACTGCCGCCTGATCATCTCGCCAGCCATAGCCACTACCTGAAGATTCGTGACCGTGCGTCCTACGCCTTCGCGCTGGTCTCCGTTGCCGCCGCGCTGGAGCTTGCGGGCGACACCATCGTCGATGCGCGCCTGGCCCTTGGCGGTGTGGCCCACAAACCTTGGCGCGATCGCGCGGTGGAAGCCGCGCTGATCGGGCAAGCGGTCAGCCGCGAGACCTTCAGCCAGGCCGCTGACGCCTTGCTGCAAGACGCTGAACCCTTGGAACACAACAGCTTCAAAATCAAGCTGGCACGCCGCGCAATCATCCGTGCCCTGAGCGACGCCGCTGTCGCAGGAGAACGCCCATGACCGCCGTCGGCAAACCCCTGGACCGCGTTGACGGTCTGCTCAAGGTCACCGGCCAGGCGCGTTATGCCGGTGAGTTTCCAGGCAACGACCTGCTGCATGGCAGTGTCGTCTCAAGCACGATTGCCAAGGGCCGGGTAATCAGGATCGACGCGTCCAAAGCCCTGGCGCTGCCGGGCGTGGTCAGGGTGCTTGATCATCTGAACCGGCCCAAAATCGCCAGCTACGATGAGGCTTTCGCCGATGCCGATGCAGCCGACGGCTCGCCGTTTCGCCCGCTGTATAACGACCGCGTGCTTTATAACGGCCAACCCCTGGCCCTGGTGATCGCCGACAACCTTGAGCTGGCGCGACACGCTGCCTCGCTGGTCGAGATCGAATACGCGAGCGAGGCTTTTGCCACCGACCTCGCGGCCCTGCAGGAACAGGCGCACCCATCGCCGCAAACGCCGCCCAAGCCACGCGGTAACTTCCAGGCCGAGTGGGCTGCTGCCGCTGTCAGCCTGGATATGCACTACAGCACGCCCATCGAGCACCACAACCCGATGGAACCCCACGCCAGCACCGTGCTGTATCAGCCGGACGGCACCCTGCATATCCACGACAAGACCCAAGGCCCGCAGAACTGCCAGGCGTATGTGCAAAAAGTCTTCGGCCTGGATAAAAGCCAGGTAAGGATCTTCGCTGCGTTCGTCGGCGGTGCCTTTGGCTCGGGCCTGCGCCCGCAGTATCAACTGCCTCTGTCGGTGATGGCAGCGCTGGCGCTCAAGCGTTCGGTGCGCGTCACCCTGACCCGTCAACAGATGTTCACGTTTGGTTACCGCCCGCGCACCCTGCAGCGTTTGCAACTGGGCGCTGCTGCCAATGGCCGCCTGTTGGCGTTGGGCCATACAGCGATTGGTCAGACCTCGCGTTTCGAGGATTTCAGCGAACATGTGGTGGAGTGGAGCGGCATGCTCTACCACTGCGACAACGTGCAATTGACCTACAAACTGGTTCCCCTGGACGTGTCCACGCCGATGGACATGCGCGCGCCGGGCGCCGCGCTGGGCGTGATCGGCCTGGAATGTGCGATGGATGAACTGGCCTGCGCCCTGGGGATGGACCCTGTGCAACTGCGGCTGATCAACTACGCCGAGCGCAACCAGAACGAAGACAAACCCTGGTCGAGCAAAGCCCTGCGCGAGTGTTACCGCGAAGGTGCCGAGCGCTTCGGCTGGAGCCAGCGCAACCCCGAGCCGCGCAGCATGCGTGATGGCAACCAGTTGATCGGCTGGGGTATGGCCGGTGGTGTATGGGAGGCCCTGCAGATGAAGGCCAGCGCCAAGGCGCAGTTGGATGCCCAAGGCCAATTGACCGTCAGCAGCGCCACCACCGATATCGGCACGGGCACGTATACGGTAATGACGCAGATTGCCGCGCAAACCAGCGGTGTGGCGATGGCCGATGTGCGTTTTCTGCTCGGCGATTCGTCGTTACCCACGGCGCCGTTACAGGGCGGCTCGTTTACCGTGTCGTCCGTTGGCACTGCCGTGCAGCAGGCCTGCGAAGCGCTGAACGCCAAGCTGCTGGCGGTTGCCCGGCAGACTTACCCGGTGTTCAAAGAGGCTGAATCGGTGCGCTTTGAAGACGGCCAGTTGCACACCGGTGATGTGAGTGTGTCCTTGGCACAACTGGTCAAGGACAGTGGCGAAGAGGTGTTGGCCGTTCAGGTTGACAGCCACCCGGACAAAAAACGTGAAGGCTATTCGACGGCGACCCATTCGGCGGTGTTTGTCGAAGTTCAGGTAGACGAAGACCTGGGCACCATCAAGGTGCGTCGGGTGGTCAGCGCTATTGCGGCCGGGCGGGTGGTCAACCCGAAGATGGCCCGCAGCCAGATCCTCGGCGGCGTGGTCTGGGGCATCGGCATGGCCCTGCATGAAGAAACCCAGGTCGACCATCAACTGGGGCGCTACATGAACCACAGCCTGGCCGAGTACCACATCCCGGTGAATGCCGACATCGGCGACATAGAGGTGATTTTTGTCGACGAACACGACGAAATCGTCAACGCCCTGGGCTCCAAGGGTGTGGGCGAAATCGGTATTGTCGGGGTGGCGGCGGCGGTGGCGAATGCGATCTACCATGCCACTGGCAAGCGGGTGCGGGAGTTTCCTGTCACGCTGGATAAGGTGCTGTAACCCGGTCTTCGAACCACAGAAGATCAAAATGTGGGAGCTGGCTTGCCTGCGATAGCTATCTGTCAGCCAATCATATGTTGGCTGAGACACCGCCATCGCAGGCAAGCCAGCTCCCACATTGCCTGTTTTTCAACCGGCTTATAGCTTGGTTTCTTCCACCGGCACATGCATCCGATCGCGGTTGGCCAGGGTTGGAAACAGCTTTATCCACACCCCCGTCACCAACAGCGTCCCAATCCCGCCCATGACCACGGCGGGCACGGTGCCGAACCAGTGGGCGGTAATCCCCGATTCAAATTCGCCCAGTTGATTGGATGCGCCAATAAACAGACCGTTGACCGCACTGACCCGCCCGCGCATTTCATCCGGGGTCTCCAACTGCACGAACGACGCGCGGATCACCATGCTGATCATGTCCGCCGCGCCCAGCACCACCAGCACCGCCAGGGAGAACCAGAACGACGTCGACAGGCCGAACGCAATGGTTGCCACGCCAAACACACCGACGGCGGTAAACATCACGCGCCCGACATGCCGGTCTACCGAGAACCTCGCCAGCCACAGCGACATCAACAACGCGCCCACCGCTGGCGCCGAACGCAACAGACCCAGGCCCCAGGCGCCGGTCAGCAGGATGTCCTTGGCGAACACCGGCAGCAACGCTGTGGCGCCGCCCAGCAGTACGGCAAACAGGTCCAGCGAAATGGCGCCGAGAATGTCCGGGCGGCTGCGAATAAAGCGGATCCCGGCCAGCAGCGAATCCATCGTGGCCTTGGCTTTATTGAGCGGTGTCTGGCGCGCGGGCAGATTGAGGGTCAGCCCGCAGGCGATCAGGTACAGCACCACGGTTGGGCCATACACCCACACGCTGCCAAACGCATAGAGCAAGCCGCCCAACGCTGGCGCGACGATGGTGGCCAGTTGCTGCGCCGATTGCGACGAGGCCACGGCACGCGGGAACAGCGCGCTCGGCACGATGCTCGGCAGTAGCGCCTGGGTGGTGGGCATCTCAAACGAGCGTGCGGCGCCGAGCAGGAACGCGAGGATAAAGATCATCTCGCGGGTCACGTTGCCGGTCAGGCCGCCGATGGCCAGGGACAAGGCAATCAATGCCTGCACGGTCTGGCAGATGGCGGCGACTTTGCGCCGCTCATAGCGATCGGCCACGTGGCCTGTGTGCAACATGAACAGAACGCGCGGAATGAACTCCACCAGGCCTACCAGGCCCAGGTCCAGCACATTGCCAGTCAGTTGATAGAGGTTCCAGCCGATGGCCACGGTAAGCATCTGGAAACCGCTGGCGGTAAAGATCCGGGCCAGCCAGAACGCGATGAAAGGGCGGTGGTGGCGCAACAGCAATGCGGGTTCACTGGGCATCGGGAAGTCAGGTCTGGAGCAGAGGGTGCAGGCAGATTAGCATCAAGCTGTAACAAATAGTTGCAAGAACTGAGCTGAGACAACCTGTCACGCGTCAATGAACCACACGGCTTTCGTCCGAAAATGGGACTACTCTTTGAGCAATGCTTGATCCAGATCAAAACCGGCCCCGGGATTGATCTGGCGGCCGCAAGGCCAGGATCCCTACGTGATGGGTAAAAAAAGAAACGAATTGAAATTCGCCACACTCCATATCCGTGGGGGCAGTGGGTGCAGGCTCCCGCCAGCAGCCGGTATTACCTGACAGAGGAAGACTTATGTTCGGTTTGGAGGCGCTAGATCTCGCCCGAATTCAATTCGCGTTCACCATCTCGTTTCACATCCTGTTCCCGGCGATCACCATCGGCCTGGCCAGTTATCTTGCGGTGCTGGAAGGCTTGTGGCTCAAGACTCACAACGACACCTACCGTGACCTCTACCATTTCTGGTCGAAGATCTTTGCCGTCAACTTCGGCATGGGGGTGGTTTCGGGCTTGGTCATGGCTTACCAGTTCGGTACCAACTGGAGCCGTTTCTCGGACTTTGCCGGCGCCGTTACCGGACCGCTACTTACCTACGAAGTGCTCACGGCCTTCTTCCTGGAGGCGGGTTTCCTCGGGGTGATGCTGTTCGGCTGGAACAAGGTGGGGCGCAAGCTGCACTTCTTTGCCACGGTGATGGTGGCCGTCGGTACGCTGATTTCGACCTTCTGGATTCTGGCTTCCAACAGCTGGATGCAGACGCCGCAAGGCTTTGAAATTATCGATGGCCGGGTGATTCCTACCGACTGGCTGGCGGTGATCTTCAACCCGTCGTTCCCCTATCGCCTGATGCACATGGCCACGGCAGCCTTTGTGGCCACGGCGTTCTTCGTCGGCTCTTCGGCGGCCTGGCACTTGTTGCGCGGCAAGGACAACCCGGCGATCCGCACCATGCTGTCGATGGCGATGTGGATGGCCCTGATCGTGGCGCCTATCCAGGCGGTGATCGGTGACTTCCATGGCCTCAACACCTTGAAGCACCAACCGGCGAAAATTGCCGCGATTGAAGGCCACTGGGAAAATATCGGCAATGAGCCGACGCCGCTGATCCTGTTCGGCTGGCCCGACATGAAGGCCGAGAAAACCAAATACGCGGTCGAAATTCCGTACCTCGGCAGCCTGATCCTGACCCACTCCCTGGACAAGCAGGTGCCGGCGCTCAAGGAGTTCCCGCCTGAGGATCGCCCCAATTCGACCATTGTGTTCTGGTCGTTCCGGGTCATGGTCGGCCTGGGCTTCCTGATGATCTTCACCGGTCTGTTCAGCCTGTGGCTGCGCCGGGGGGACAAGATGTACACGTCCAAGCCGTTCCTGTACCTGGCGTTGTGGATGGGCCCGTCCGGCCTGATCGCGATTCTTGCCGGTTGGTTCACCACCGAAATCGGCCGCCAGCCGTGGGTGGTCTACGGGTTGATGCGCACGGCGGATGCTTCCTCCGGGCATAGCCTGGCGCAGATGACCATTACGCTGGTGCTGTTTGTGGTGGTGTACTTCGCGCTGTTCGGCGCCGGGTTGGGCTACATGATGCGCCTGGTGCGCAAAGGCCCGCAGACCCACGAGGGCAGCGAGCCAACCCATGGTGGCCCTGGCCAGAAACGTACACCGGCCCGTCCGTTGTCCGCCGCCGATGATGGCAGCGACGACGACCACACCCACATCCAGCACAAGGGGAATTGAGATGGGTATTGATCTTCCGCTGATCTGGGCCGTGATCATCATCTTCGGCATCATGATGTACGTGGTGATGGACGGTTTCGACCTGGGCATCGGCATCCTCTTTCCGTTTATCCCCGGCAAAGTCGACCGCGATGTGATGATGAACACCGTCGCGCCGGTATGGGACGGCAACGAAACCTGGCTGGTACTCGGCGGCGCGGCGCTGTTCGGCGCGTTCCCGCTGGCCTATTCGGTGGTGTTGTCGGCGTTGTACCTGCCACTGATCCTGATGCTGATCGGGCTGATCTTCCGGGGCGTGGCCTTCGAGTTCCGCTTCAAGGCCAAGGACGACAAGCGTCACCTCTGGGACAAGGCGTTTATCGGTGGCTCCATCGCCGCGACGTTCTTCCAGGGGGTGGCACTGGGGGCGTTTATCGATGGCATTCCGGTGGTGAATCGCCAGTTTGCCGGCGGCTCGCTGGATTGGCTTACGCCATTCACCCTGTTCTGTGGCGTTGCATTGGTGGTCGCCTATGCCTTGCTCGGCTGCACCTGGCTGATCATGAAAACCGAAGGCAAGTTGCAGGAGCAGATGCACAACCTGGCGCGGCCATTGGCGTTTGTGGTGCTGGCAGTGATCGGTATCGTCAGTGTGTGGACGCCGCTGGCGCATCCGGAAATCGCTTCACGCTGGTTCACCCTGCCGAACCTGTTCTGGTTCCTGCCGGTGCCGATTCTGGTGCTGGTGACCATGTACGGGTTGATCCGCGCCGTGGCGCGTAATGCCCACTACACGCCGTTCCTGCTGACGCTGGTGCTGATCTTCCTCGGCTACAGCGGCTTGGGCATCAGCCTGTGGCCGAACATCATTCCGCCTTCCGTGTCGATCTGGGACGCCGCTGCTCCACCGCAGAGCCAGGGCTTCATGCTGGTGGGCACGTTGTTCATCATCCCGTTTATCCTGGGCTACACCTTCTGGAGCTACTACGTGTTCCGCGGCAAGGTCACCCACGAAGACGGCTACCACTAGGAGGGTCGTTGTATGTCCGGCAAACCTTCGTTACACGAGATTGAACAGGCCGAGAAACAGCCGTTATGGCGGCGCCTGGGGTGGCTGGCGATGATCTGGACCGGCAGCGTGCTGGCCCTGTTCGTCGTGGCCAGCCTGATGCGCATGTTCATGAATGCCGCCGGCCTGACCACTCACTGATATCCCGATCCGGGCTTTGCGGCCCGGTTTTCCAGCCCTCGCTACGAGGGCTTTTTTATTTGCGGGCTTTGAGAATGACGAACTTCGGCGTGGCGGCTACTTGTTCAACGCCACGGAACAAACGCGCCAATTTGCTGTGATAACCCAGGTGGCGGTTGCCGACGATATAAAGGGCACCGCCCACTACCAGGGCTTCGCGCGCCTGCTGGAACATGCGCCAGGCCAGTAAGTCGCCGACCACCTGCTGCTGGTGGAACGGCGGGTTACACAGCACCACGTCCAGTGACTGGGCTTCCTGGCCGGCGAGGCCATCGGCGGCGCGTACGCTTACATCGCGCGTACCGAAGGCAGCCTGCCAGTTTTCGACCGCCGACTGCACGGCCATGTAGGACTCATCCACCAGGGTGTACTGCGCGTCGGGGTTTTGCAGGGCACTGGCGATCGCCAACACGCCGTTTCCGCAGCCCAGGTCCGCCACGCGGGCGCTGCCGAGATTGTTTGGCAGGTGCGGGAGGAAGGCACGGGTGCCGATGTCCAGGCCTTCGCGGCAGAACACGTTGGCGTGGTTCAACAGCTCGATGGCCGGTGCGTCCAGGGTGTAGCGGGTAGGGTAGGGCGAGACGGCGGCCGGGCGGGCGTCCACCGTGGCGATCAGCAAACGGGCTTTTTTCAGGGCAAGGGACGCGTGCATCGGGCCGATATAGCGCTCCAGCAACTCGCCCGCCGCCCGTGGCAGGTGCTTGACCATCGCGCCGGCAATCACCTGGGCGCCTGGCGCCAGTTGCCCTTGCAGGCGGATCAACTGCTCCTCCAAAAGGGCCAGGGTCTTTGGCACGCGGATCAGCACGCGGTCGAACGGCCCGGTCGGGACCTGGCTGGCGGGGACGAATGCTACGGCATCAAAAGCTTTGCCATTGCGCACCAGGTTTTTCTCCAGACCCTGGGCTGCCAGAAACGAGTCACCGCTGGACGTCACGTGCACCCGGCCTTCGAGGCTGGCCGCCAAGGCGCCGAAGCTGTCGTTGAGCACCAGCACGCAGGTAGCGGCGCCGGGCTGCTGCTCGGCCAGGTAGCTGAGCAGGTACTCATCGGCAGCATCAAAGGCCTGCAACGGGTCATTGTGTTGCTCAGGCTGGCGAATCAGGTCGAGCTGGGCGAAGGGGCTGTCAAGCAGGGGCATGGCGGGGAAGCTCTGGGTCATCGATGGGGCGGCAGCGGGCATGGGCAACCGGCGCAACCATCTGAGTGAACAACGAAGCGGCATCAATGCGCCGTATCAACACTCAGAATTGGCCGTAAATGTTACTTTTTTTTCGATGGGATTACATGCGGTGTTTCTTCAGCGGTTAAAACAACCCTGCTTTGGAAGCACACAGTACGGCGGCAATCTTGTTATTGACCCCCAGTTTTCTCAAGCAACTGCTGATATGAAAGCCCACGGTGCGCTCCGACAGGCACAGGATCGTGGCAATGTCCGAAGCCGTCTTGCCCAGGGCCGACCACCTGAGGATTTCCGTTTCTCGTGGGGTCAATTTGCAAGGCGCTGTGACGCTCGGCTTTTCGGCATAATTTTGTGCCACCGCAGCATGCATCACATGACAAAGCCAGAGCACCTGGCCGGCTTTCTCGTAAAGCTCCTGTGGGCTGACTTCGCCGTTGCTTCTGCCCAGGGTCAGCATGCTGAACACGCCCTGGAAATCGTGCACGGCTTGGGTCCATCCAAAATGCACACCAAACGACTGGGCCAACGACCAGAGGTGGGGTGCGGCGCTGAAGGTTTTTTCATCCCACACGATAGGCAGCACGCTACGTTTGCAGTGGGCGACTACCGGATCGATGTCAAAAAAATGCGCTTGTTTGTAAACGGCATTCCATTCATTGGGGTAGTTATTAAAGTGAATCGGTTTAGTTTGGGTAGCTTGTTGTTGCGAACTCATCGTAAATGAGCAGTATTCGAATCCTAGCTCATAGGTGTGATTGACGACCATCTCATAAATAGTGGTGATCTTGTTCTCACCTTCCAGTTTGGGGAGTCGTGTATTGCGCCAGTTGACCATTTGTAACTCTCCATGGGTGTTGTTGCCTGGGCACGTCCCGGATCCCAGCGAGGTACGGAAATCAGTGTAGGACAAAGCCTACACATCGTAATGTGAAAAAATTTTACTGAATGCCCGTATTTTGTTTGTTTATTACTTATACAATGAGTGATCGTTTGTACATATAGTGCTTTATGTTCGGGTTATTCCTATAAGTTCAATGGGTTGGTGGTGATATTAAATTGGCATTTGTTTAGTTGCACTGCGACATCTAATGGCCTGTTAGAAGGGGAGAAATAGCTAAATAATTAGTTGGGACTGGATAACTCCGATCCGAGCGCTTGCGCTGTAACAGCATAGCTGTTGCTCGCACTGGCAATGCCAGTACAAACCACTGGTGTTTCCCTGCGCGACTTTGAGAGACACTAGGGCACCTGTTCAACGGAGCCCCCCATGACGGCCAGCGCTGAGAAATTTACCCGCCAGACCCTGCTCGAAGTGCAATCGCTGACGCCCAGCCTGTTTACCCTGCGCACCAGCCGTGACCCGGGCTTTCGGTTTACCGCCGGCCAGTTTGTGCGCTTGGGCGTGACCAAGGCGGACGGCAGCACGGTGTGGCGCGCCTATTCCATTGTGTCCTCGCCATTTGATGAACACTTGGACTTCTTCTCTATCGTCGTTCCGGGGGGCGAGTTCACCAGTGAATTAAGCCGTCTGCAGGTGGGCGATACCTTGATGGTTGAGCGTCAGGCCACAGGCTATCTGACCTTGAATCGTTTTGTGGACGGGCGTGATCTGTGGTTGCTGGGCACCGGCACGGGGGTGGCACCGTTTCTGTCGATCCTGCAGGACTTCGAGGTCTGGGAAAAATTCGAGCGCATCGTACTGGTGTACAGCGCCCGAGAGGCCAAGGAGCTGGCGTATCAGTCGCTGATTAACACGCTCGGCGAGCGTGAGTACCTGGCCGAGTACGCGCATAAACTCACCTACATTCCCATCGTCACCCGTGAGCAGCACCCTGGGGCACTGAACGGGCGCATCACCACGCTGATCGAGAATGGCGAGTTGGAGCGCGCTGCTGGTGTAGGCCTGACCCCGGAGCACTCCCGCGTGCTGATTTGCGGCAACCCGCAGATGGTCGATGACACGCGCCAATTGCTCAAGCAGCGCGACCTGCAACTGAGCCTGAGCCGGCGCCCAGGGCAAGTGGCGGTGGAAAATTACTGGTAATAAAAAAGGCGCCTGAAACAGGCGCCTTTTCCAGGCAAACGCGGGTTAAAGCGGTTTGTCGTTTTGTGCTTTGAGCAGATCACGAATCTCACCCAGCAGCAGCTCTTCCTTGGTCGGCGTCGGCGGCAGGCTTGGGGCCACAGCTTCTTCGCGCTTCAGGCGGTTGATGGCTTTCACGCCCATAAAGATGGCGAAGGCGACGATCACGAAGTCGATGATGCTCTGGATGAACTTGCCATAGGCCAGGACCACAGCGGGCACATCACCCTGCGCGGCCTTGAGGGTTATCGCCAGGTCAGCGAAGTCCACACCACCGATCAACAGACCAATAGGTGGCATCACCACGTCGCCTACAAACGAGGAAACGATTTTACCGAAGGCGGCGCCGATGATGATACCGACGGCCATATCGACCACATTACCTTTGACCGCGAAGGCCTTGAACTCACTGATCACGCCCATAGGTTATTCCTTGTTACAGTTGAGGAGGGTGGAGGTCAGTGTAAGTCAGTCGTAGCCCGCTTGCTCGACACAACCGTTAACACTGTCAATTTTTATCGACCCATTAAATCGTAAATAGTTTGCAAAGTGCCACCAATCGCGCGCGAAATACGCGCTACTTCAGGGGCTTGCCACACTTTTTTCTTAATCAGCCCGGTGGTGTTTTTCTATTTATCTTCTGACTCGCAGGTCACTAGCCTCTGGCAAGCACAACTGAATGTGCACTAAAAAAGCCAGAGGAAACCCCGATGAACACGTCAATGAGCCGCAGGCCTGTTTCCGCGCGATATGCGCTGGGATTGGTCACTGCCAGTCTGCTGTCCCTTTCCGTACAAGCCGCCAACCTGACCCGCGATAACGGCGCCGCCGTGGGGGACAATCAGAATTCACAAACCGCCGGGGCCAATGGCCCGGTGCTGCTGCAAGACGTGCAGCTTATTCAAAAACTGCAGCGCTTTGACCGTGAACGCATCCCGGAGCGCGTGGTTCACGCCCGTGGCACCGGCGCCCATGGCACCTTTACCGTCACCGATAACCTCAGCGACCTGACCAAAGCCAAAGTCTTCGCAGCCGGTGAAGCCACCCCTGTATTCGTGCGTTTCTCTGCCGTGGTGCACGGCAACCATTCCCCGGAAACCCTGCGTGACCCACGCGGTTTCGCCACCAAGTTCTACACCAGCGAAGGTAACTGGGACCTGGTGGGCAATAACTTCCCGACGTTCTTTATCCGCGACGCCATCAAGTTTCCGGACATGGTCCATGCGTTCAAACCGGACCCGCGTACTAACCTTGACGACGACTCGCGTCGTTTTGACTTCTTCTCCCATGTTCCAGAGTCCACCCGCACGCTCACCGAGTTGTATTCCGACTCCGGCACGCCAGCCAGTTATCGCGAAATGGACGGCAACGGCGTACATGCCTACAAGTTGATCAACGCCAAGGGCGAAGTGCATTACGTCAAGTTCCACTGGAAGAGCCTGCAGGGCATCAAGAACCTTGACCCCAAGCAAGTTACCGACGTGCAGGGGCGTGACTACAGCCATATGACTAACGACTTGGTCACTCACATCAATAAGGGCGACTTCCCCAAGTGGGACCTTTACGTGCAAGTGCTCAAACCTGAGGATTTGGCCAAGTTTGATTTCGACCCGCTGGACGCCACCAAGATCTGGCCGAATGTACCGGAACGCAAAGTCGGGCAAATGGTGCTGAACCGCAACCCGGCCAACGTCTTCCAGGAAACCGAGCAAGTGGCCATGGCCCCGGCCAACCTGGTGCCGGGCATCGAGCCGTCGGAAGACCGCCTGCTGCAAGGTCGAGTGTTCTCCTACGCCGACACGCAGATGTACCGCCTGGGGCCGAACGCCCTGCAACTGCCGATCAACGCACCGCGTGTCACCGTCAACAACGGTAACCAGGATGGCGCAATGAACGCCGGCAAGACCACCACGGGCGTGAACTACCAACCAAGCCGCCTGCTGCCACGTGACGAACCACAAGCCGCGCGTTACAGCCAGTCGGCGCTGTCGGGCAGCACCCAGCAGGCGAAGATCCAGCGCGAGCAGAACTTCAAGCAGGCCGGTGACTTGTACCGCTCCTATAGCCAGAAAGAGCGTCAGGACTTGATCGAAAACTTCGGCGGCTCCCTGGCCACCACCGATGACGAGAGCAAGCACATCATCCTGTCGTTCCTCTATAAGGCTGACCCTGAGTACGGCACTGGCGTGACCAAGGTTGCCAAAGGCGACCTGGCGCGCGTCAAGGCGCTGGCAGAAAAACTGACTGACTGACGTTGGTTACGGTCGGCGCCCGCTGATAGGCGTCGACCCCGAGCTGGAGAAAACTCATGCGAATTTCTATCGGTTTACTGATGGCCATGCTGGCCTTTGTCGCCCATGCCGAGTCACCCGACCCGGTCGCGCTCAAGGCTCAGTTGCAGGACTACTATTTCGATGCTGCCCGTCGTGGCGATATCGAGATGCTCAACACCTTCATAGAATCTGGCTACAGCCTCAACACCCAGGACGACAAGGGTTACACCGCGCTGATCCTTGCCGCCTACCACGGCCAGGCTCCATTCGTGGAACGCCTGCTCAACGCCGGCGCCGACGCCTGTGTGCAGGACAAGCGCGGTAACACCGCATTAATGGGCGCGATCTTCAAAGGCGAGTTGAAAATCGCCCAGCGCCTGCTCGCCACCGACTGCAACCCCGACCAGCGCAACGGCGCCGGGCAGACCGCCGCCATGTACGCCGGGCTGTTCAAGCGCGTTGAATTGCTGGATGAGTTAAAGGCCAAAGGCGCCGATCTAAACGCCGAAGACCCGATCGGCAACAGCGCTTCACGTTTGGCCAGTGGTGAAATCCGGACCCCGGCGCCGCGCTGAGCTATCATCGCGGTTTTTCGGTTGGAGGTTCTCAAATGGCAAAGGCCAAGCGCATGTACGGCTGCACCGAGTGCGGCGCGACCTTTCCCAAGTGGGCCGGCCAGTGCACCGAGTGCGGTGCATGGAACACCCTGACGGAAACCATGATCGAAAGCGGCGGCGCCGCAGCCCCCAACGGCCGCGCCGGCTGGACCGGGCAACAGGCGCAGATCAAGACGTTGGCTGAAGTCAGCGTCGAGGAAATCCCACGTTTCTCCACGGCGTCCGGCGAGCTGGACCGCGTGCTCGGCGGCGGGCTGGTGGACGGTTCGGTGGTGCTGATCGGCGGCGACCCCGGCATCGGCAAATCGACCATCCTGCTGCAAACCCTGTGCAGCATTGCCAGCCGCATGCCGGCGCTGTACGTCACGGGTGAGGAGTCCCAGCAGCAAGTGGCCATGCGCGCCCGTCGCCTGGGCTTGCCCCAGGATCAACTGCGGGTCATGACCGAAACCTGCATCGAAAGCATCATCGCCACGGCCCGTATCGAAAAACCCAAGGTCATGGTGATCGACTCGATCCAGACGATTTTCACCGAGCAGCTGCAATCGGCGCCCGGCGGCGTGTCCCAGGTGCGCGAAAGTGCGGCGCTGCTGGTGCGGTATGCCAAGCAGAGCGGTACGGCGATTTTTCTGGTGGGCCACGTGACCAAAGAGGGCGCCTTGGCCGGGCCGCGAGTGCTTGAGCATATGGTCGACACCGTGCTGTATTTCGAAGGCGAATCCGATGGCCGTTTGCGTTTGCTGCGGGCGGTGAAGAACCGTTTCGGCGCGGTCAACGAATTGGGCGTGTTCGCCATGACTGACCGAGGCTTGAAAGAAGTCTCCAACCCTTCGGCGATTTTTCTCACCCGCGCCCAGGAAGAAGTGCCGGGAAGTGTGGTGATGGCGACGTGGGAAGGTACCCGGCCAATGTTGGTGGAAGTGCAGGCGCTGGTGGATGACAGCCACTTGGCCAACCCGCGCCGGGTCACGCTCGGCCTGGATCAGAACCGCCTGGCGATGTTGCTCGCTGTGCTGCACCGTCACGGCGGTATTCCCACCCATGACCAGGACGTATTCCTCAACGTGGTCGGCGGGGTCAAGGTGCTGGAAACCGCCTCCGACCTGGCGTTGATGGCGGCGGTGATGTCGAGCCTGCGCAATCGCCCGCTGCCCCATGACTTGCTGGTATTCGGCGAAGTCGGCCTGTCGGGCGAGGTACGCCCGGTGCCGAGCGGCCAGGAGCGTTTGAAGGAAGCGGCCAAGCACGGCTTCAAGCGCGCGATCGTACCCAAGGGCAATATGCCGAAGGAATCGCCGCCGGGAATCAAGATTATTGGCGTTACGCGGCTGGAACAGGCGCTGGATGCACTGTTCGAATAAACGTGAAGCAATCAGGGATGAACGCAATGCAACAGACCAATCGTTGGGGGGTATGTGCCCTGTTCGTGGCCTTGCTCGGGTTGTCGGGCATTGCCTTGGCTGAGTCGGCCCCACTGCTGGCCGGTTACCGCCTGGCCCAGGAACTGGCGACAGCAGACGGCAGCGTGCTGCAGGTGCTGGAAGACCAGCGCATCAGCGCGCAGTTGCATAAAGACAGCTGGGGCAATGGCCTGGATGAGGACTCATTTGACGAGCCCGGCGATCTGGTGGAAAACCCGTTGCTCAATGCCCAGGTACGTTTGCTGTCGGCGTCCGGCGCTGTACTGGCGCACGACGATCTTGGCTACCCCTTGGCCAAGGTCAAGAAGGCCCCGCTTAAAGGCCTGCCGGACACGGTGTACTTTTTGAGCGTCGACCAGACGGCGCCGATGGGCAGTTACAGCGGCCCGGCGACTCAGTTGCTGATGCCGGCCAAACAGCAACTCAAACCAATGCGCTATAAGGGCGCGGCCGGCAAGGTCGAGCCGCTGACCCTGGCCCAGACCGGCAAAGCCGCCTGGCAGATCGCCACGCCAGCCGCCGGCGGTACGGATGAGTTACTGCAGGTCTCGTCCTTTATGGACGGTGACGGCGACGATGATTTCGCAACCCGCTACACGACCTATCGTTTTATCGATGGGCAATGGCAGGCCGTGTCGCGTCAGAAGGCGGGTTATTGGGACACGGAAAGCGAATTCCCCCCGAGTGCCGCGTTTCCCTGAGTGTCGCTTTTCCGTGAGAGCGTCACTACCAGAAGATCATTTTCAACGCCAAGGCAATCACGACTACGTTGAAAGCGCTTTCCATCCACTTATCGCCTTTCTGAAGAGCAAACTTGGCGCCCGCATTGGCGCCAAATAGCGTGCCTATGATCAGGCAACACCCGTACTGCCAATTAATAATTCCGCTGACACCGAATATTATTAACGAGCCGACTGAGAGGATGAGGCCACCCACCTTACGTGTGCCAATTGACTCACTGATCGTTTTTTTAAAAAATATAATATACAAATAAGTTGATAGCTTGGCCTGCCCGCCGAACAGGCCGCCGATCATGCCGACGGGAATAAACAGGATATACCCGCAAAAGCGCCTGAGCGAAGAAGGGGCCGTCTTCGGCGAGTGAGGCTTCCTGATGAGTGAAAGCCCCACCAGTAGCAGTGTCAGACCGCCAATGATTTTATGCAGCAGCGCCGGATCTATTTGCACGAGCAGACTTGCACCGACCAAGGCGCCAGCCAACCCAAGTGCGGCGGCGGGGGCCGCTAACCTGTAATCCACTTTTCCATTGTTATGAAAGTGTCTTAATCCGGCAAACATCGTCCCTACCGATGCCAGGCGGGCTGTCGCTATCGACGCCTGTGGGGATATTCCGAGCCAGATCATCACCGGCACTGTTAGAAATACACTGCCGCCGGTATTGGTGCCGATAAAACCCGTCATAACACCCAGTACGACCAACCCTGCGCCTATCAGCCACTCATGCTCAATCATATTGAAAGACCTGCATCCCTGATGACGTGCATTAATTGTTATTCGTTCAAGTAGAGGGGGTCTACCCAATGGTTGCAATTGCGGTCCCTACTATTAGCGGTTAGGTGCAGTTTTGCGGTGTGCACAAAGCTATATTCACCAATGATCGGACGACGGCGATCAAAGGTGTCGCCCATCGCTTTTGAAACAAGACTACTGAGTTTTAATACCTTTTGGCTTTTGCCGCTGCACAATATTGAATTGAAATGAAGATTTGTAATCAGTAGACATGTCTCAGTGATACCGCAGCGCCCGTCGCTACATTACGCTTTACTTGCGCTATGGCGGAGGCAAATGGCAAACTTCGACTGACGGTATAGCTGAGGTTGTATGCACCGCCCAACAAGTTGCAGACTGGAATGTTAAGCACTTTGCCCGCGAGGTCTAACAGAGCATGATCAATCGCACACTTGGCAAATAGATGCCCTTTGATCAGCGTGTCGAGTTGGCTCATGATAACTTCGAATGCGCAAGGGTCTTTTCCAATGATTGCCGGGCATAGATAACTTTCAAGGACGGCCAACATGGTTTCGGGAGTATCACCTTGAGCAGGATAGCGTCTTGAGATAGTTCCGGACTCTCCCCAACCTACCAAGCCAGTATCGGTGGTTAACTTTAATACTATATGCCGCCCCTTCGGGGTTATGTTGGTAGCGGTTTGGTAGGGGTTTTTATAGGGGATTTCGGTCAAGAAGATTTCGGCTTTGGCAATAAGCATGCTTTAACATCCTGTTAGAGGGCCGGGCTGGAAGGGCAGGTGAAATGTAGTTTATTAACTGTGTTTTTATCAAGCGCGCGAACCGTATCGTCTTAATGATCGATCATGAAAATAATTTCATTATTGGAAGTGTTGCTTTTTTTGAAAGGAGCGGCGTTGCATATTTTTCCCACCGAATTCAATGTGGATTGAGTTGTTACAGTTTTAATTAAAATGACGTATGTCGTTTTTGTGAAGGGTTTATATGTTTCCAGGTGGTCGTGCAGGCGGGGTTGTTATGATGATTTGATCTAAAGGTATGACTTTTATTGATGAGGATGTAGCGGAGGCTGGCGGGTGAGTGGATCTATTCAGACACCCGTAGCCTCTGCGGTTTAGAGGGTTTTCAAATCTCTAACAAGGCGCCCAGCTCACGCTCCAGTTCTTCATGATCGCCCACATTCAGCTCAATCAACCGCCGCAAATGGCCGATCGACTCCAGGTCTATGTGCTCACACACAAACCCCAACTGCCCATGATCATCGTGGGCCAGTCTGACCTGCATCTTTATATGCGCCTGCGGATCCAGACGGATATCCACATCAAACGGCTGAGCGCGATTGCCCTGCCAGTCATCAGGGCGCTGCACCAACAAACCTTTGAGCGACAGGTCCACCAATTGCACCGGCCAATTCCAGCGGTCTTGCGCAATGGTCGTTCGGGCATCAAAGGCAATACGCCGAAAACGGCGCCGATCTGACGGTTGCTCGCTCATGGTCAAACCCTCTGGAGATAAGGGGATTGTAGCCCTGCGCCATCATCGGGCCTTTATTTCTGCTTTTTTTACGGTTGCAAGGCTCTAGACCAACGTAGGGGGGTGGCCTTTAAGGCCAACAGCGCTAAACTCGGGCTGGCTGTCTTTCTGTCCACCCTGGCTGGAATATAAAAATGAAAAATAATAATAGCCTGCTACGCCACCTACCCTGGCTGGTGCTGGCAATCGTAGGAGCGTGCGCCTTGGGCGTAGTGGCCTTGCGCCGCGGCGAGGCGATCAACGCCTTGTGGATTGTGGTTGCTGCTGTCGCCATCTACCTGGTTGCGTACCGTTACTACAGTCTGTTCATCGCTAACAATGTGATGCAGCTCGATCCACGGCGGGCCACCCCCGCAGTGCTCAACAATGACGGCCTGGACTATGTGCCGACCAACAAACACATCCTCTTTGGGCACCACTTTGCGGCGATTGCCGGCGCAGGTCCGCTGGTCGGCCCAGTATTGGCGGCGCAAATGGGCTACCTGCCCGGCACGCTTTGGCTGATTGCCGGTGTGGTGCTGGCCGGTGCGGTGCAGGACTTCATGGTGCTGTTCCTGTCCACTCGTCGCAACGGCCGTTCCCTGGGGGACATGGTTCGCGAAGAGATGGGCCGCATTCCGGGGACCATCGCGCTGTTCGGCTGCTTCCTGATCATGATCATCATCCTCGCGGTGCTGGCGCTGATCGTGGTCAAGGCCCTGGCCGAGAGCCCGTGGGGCATCTTCACGGTGATGGCGACCATCCCGATCGCGATGTTCATGGGCGTGTACATGCGCTACATCCGTCCGGGCCGCATTGGCGAAATTTCGGTCATCGGCGTGCTGTTGCTGCTGGGTTCGATCTGGCTGGGCGGGCAGATTGCCGCTGACCCGGTGTGGGCCAAGGCTTTCTCGTTCACCGGTATCCAGATCACCTGGATGCTGATCGGCTACGGTTTCGTGGCGGCGGTATTGCCGGTGTGGCTGATTTTGGCACCGCGTGACTACCTCTCCACCTTCCTTAAAATCGGCACCATCATCGCTCTGGCGATCGGCATTCTGGTCACCATGCCAGAGCTGAAAATGCCGGCCCTCACCCAATTCATCGACGGCACTGGCCCGGTGTGGAAGGGCGGCCTGTTCCCGTTCCTGTTCATTACCATTGCCTGTGGCGCGGTCTCGGGTTTCCACGCGCTGATTTCCTCGGGCACCACGCCCAAGCTGCTGGATAACGAAGTCAACTCGCGCTACATCGGTTACGGCGCGATGCTGATGGAGTCGTTCGTGGCCATCATGGCCATGGTCGCCGCCTCGGTGATCGAGCCCGGCGTGTATTTCGCCATGAACAGCCCGGCTGCGGTGGTCGGTGGTGATGTGGTGACTGTGGCGCAAACCGTCAGCAGCTGGGGCTTTGCAATTACCCCGGAAGCCTTGACGGCCGTGGCCCATGACATCGGCGAAACCACCATCCTGGCGCGTGCCGGCGGTGCGCCGACCCTGGCGGTGGGTATCGCGCAGATCCTGCACAGTGTGCTGCCGGGTGAAAACACCATGGCGTTCTGGTACCACTTTGCGATCCTGTTCGAAGCATTGTTCATCCTGACCGCAGTCGACGCCGGCACCCGTGCGGGGCGCTTCATGCTCCAGGATTTGCTCGGCTCCTTCGTACCGTCGCTCAAGCGTACCGAGTCCTGGACCGCTAACTTGATTGCTACGGCAGGTTGCGTGGCGATGTGGGGTTACCTGCTGTACCAAGGCGTGATCGACCCGCTGGGCGGCATCAATACCTTGTGGCCGCTGTTCGGTATCTCCAACCAGATGCTCGCCGGTATCGCGCTGATGCTCGCCACCGTTGTGCTGATCAAAATGAAGCGCCAGCGCTACATTTGGGTGACCATGCTGCCGGCAGTCTGGCTGCTGATCTGCACCACCACCGCAGGCTTCATCAAGCTGTTCGACGCTAACCCGGCGATTGGCTTCCTGTCGCTGGCCAAGAAGTACAGCGATGCCCTGGCCAACGGCCAGATCCTCGCACCGGCCAAGAACATCGACCAGATGCAGCACGTGATCTGGAACGCTTACACCAACGCAACGCTGACGGCGCTGTTCCTGTTCGTGGTCTTCAGCATCCTG
This sequence comes from Pseudomonas sp. OE 28.3, assembly GCF_014268205.2. NCBI lineage: Bacteria > Pseudomonadati > Pseudomonadota > Gammaproteobacteria > Pseudomonadales > Pseudomonadaceae > Pseudomonas > Pseudomonas sp. OE 28.3. The sequence goes on along the minus strand of NZ_CP077082.1, from coordinate 5,865,568 downwards.
TTCTATGCGCTCAAGGTCGGCGTTGCCGCCTGGGGCAACAAAGAGCGCACGGACAAAGAAGCCCCGTTCCAGGCTGTACCGGACGCGTAAACGAGGATTGCAACCATGTTCAATGACATCAGTCGCCTCGGTAAATACCTCGGTCAGGCCGCGCGCCTGATGGTCGGCATGCCCGACTACGACACCTACGTCGAGCATATGCAAACCAAGCACCCGGACAAACCGGTGATGGACTACAAGGCGTTCTTCCGCGAACGCCAGGAAGCCCGTTACGGTGGCAAGGGTGGGCCTAAGTGCTGCTGACCCGGTATTCGGGTTAGCGCTTCTCCCTGTGGGAGCAAGGCTTTATGTGGGAGCTGGCTTGCCTGCGATAGCATCACCTCGGTCTGCCTGATAGACCGAGTTGCTTGCATCGCAGGCAAGCCAGCTCCCACATGGGTCTGCTCCCACATTTGTTTCTGTGTTTCTTCAAGGAGAATTTTTTGTCCTCTCCCATCCCTGTCACCATCCTCAGCGGCTTCCTCGGCGCCGGCAAAACCACCTTGCTGCGCCACCTGCTCAAAGCCGAGCACGGCCTTAAAATCGCCGTGATCGAAAACGAATTCAGTGATGCCGGCATCGACACCCAACTGTTGGGCGCCGAGCCTGTACAAGTCATGACCCTGTCCAACGGTTGCGTGTGCTGCACCATCCACACCGACCTGACCAAAGCCCTGTACCTGCTGCTCGAACGTCTGGACAGCGGCGAGATCGCCTTCGACCGCCTGGTGATCGAGTGCACCGGCCTGGCCGACCCTGCGCCCGTGGCCCAGACCTTTTTCATCGACGAGGAGCTGCGCGAGCGCTACATCCTCGACGGCATCATCACCTTGGTGGACGCGGCCCATGCTGAGCACCACCTGACCCAGACCATCGCCCAGGCTCAGATCGGTTTTGCCGACCGCCTGCTGGTGAGCAAGCGTGATCTGGTGGATGAGGCATCCTTCGACGCCCTCAGCCAGCGCTTGACCCGCATCAACCGCCGTGCGCCGATTCGCGTGGTCGACCACGGCAAAATCGACCTGGCCGAACTGCTCGACGTGCGCGGCTTTAATCTCAACGCGGGCATGACCCTGCGCCCGGTCAGTGCCGCGCCGTCCATCGACCGTATTTCCAGCCTGGTGCTGCGCACCGACCAGCCGCTGGATATCGACCGGCTCAGCGAGTTTATGAACGAACTGCTGGAGGACCATGGCAAACAACTGCTGCGCTACAAAGGCGTACTGAATATTGCCGGGGAAGACCGGCGCATGGTGTTCCAGGGCGTGCTCAAGCTTTACGGTTTCGATTGGGACACCGAATGGGCCGAGGGTGAGGCGCGCGAAAGTGTGATTGTGTTTATTGCTGATGAGTTGCCGGAAGCCAAAATTCGCGAGGGCTTTGCCCGGGTCTACCAACCCTGACTCGAAATGCATTCAAAATGTGGGAGCTGGCTTGCCTGCGATGGCGGTGGGTCAGCTAATGATGTGCCAACTGACAGGCCGCTATCGCAGGCAAGCCAGCTCCCACATTGAACCGTATTTCAATTTGAGAACGGCCATAAAAAAGCCCGGCTCAAGAGCCGGGCTTTTTATTCAAGCAACTGCAATCAAGCGCCGTACACCGGCAGTTTTTTGCAGATGGCCTTGACCTTCTCACGGACCGCGTCAATCACGGCTTCGTTGTTCAGGTCAGCCAGGATGTCGCAGATCCAGCCGGCCAGTTCCTTGCACTCTGCTTCTTTAAAGCCACGAGTGGTCACAGCCGGGGTGCCGAAGCGCAGGCCGGAGGTGACGAACGGCGAACGTGGGTCGTTCGGCACGGAGTTTTTGTTCACGGTGATGAAGGCTTTGCCCAGTGCGGCGTCAGCGTCTTTACCGGAGATGTCCTGCTTGATCAGCGACAGCAGGAACAGGTGGTTTTCAGTACCGCCGGACACCACGTCAAAGCCGCGCTCGATAAACACGCTGGCCATGGTCTGGGCGTTCTTCACCACTTGCTGCTGGTAAGTCTTGAACTCAGGCTGCAGGGCTTCTTTGAAGCAGATCGCTTTAGCGGCGATCACGTGCTCCAGCGGGCCACCTTGGGCGCCTGGGAATACGGCAGAGTTCAGCTTCTTCTCGATCTCGGCGTTGGCGCGAGCCAGGATCAGGCCGCCACGTGGACCGCGCAGGGTCTTGTGCGTGGTGGTGGTCACGACGTCAGCGAAAGGCACCGGGTTCGGGTAGACGCCAGCGGCGACCAGACCGGCTACGTGAGCCATATCAACGAAGAGATATGCGCCGACTTTGTCAGCGATAGCGCGGAAACGTGGGAAATCCAGGATCTGCGAGTAGGCAGAGAAACCGGCCACGATCATTTTTGGCTTGTGCTCAACGGCCAGGCGCTCGACTTCGTCGTAGTCGATCAGGCCGTTGGCATCGATACCGTATTGAACGGCGTTGTACAGCTTGCCGGAGGAGGAAACGCTGGCGCCGTGGGTCAGGTGACCGCCGTGGGCCAGGCTCATGCCCAGGATGGTGTCGCCGCCTTGCAGCAGGGCCAGGTACACGGCGCTGTTGGCTTGGGAACCGGCGTGTGGCTGAACGTTGGCGTAATCGGCGCCGAACAGTTCCTTGGCACGGTCGATTGCCAGTTGCTCAACCACGTCGACGTACTCGCAACCACCGTAGTAGCGCTTGCCTGGGTAGCCTTCGGCGTATTTGTTGGTCAGAACCGAACCTTGAGCCTCCATCACCGCAGGGCTGGTGTAGTTTTCCGAAGCGATCAGCTCAATGTGCTCTTCCTGGCGCACGGCTTCTTGCTCCATGGCGGCGAAGAGATCGGCGTCGTACTTGGCAATAGTCAAATCACGGCTGAACATGGCGGTCCTCAAGGATCGGGGGCAGAAAAGGAAGGCATTCTAACCCAATGGGTTTTAGATGGCATATGAAAGGACATCATGTCGCGGACAAGTGGGGCTCATCCAGGGATGGGCGGTGCCTGTACTGGCCCTATCGCAGGCATGCCAGCTCCCACACCTGAAGGTATTCACAATTCAAAATGTGGGAGCTGGCTTGCCTGCGATAGGGCCATCAGCCCCACCACAAGGCTTCAGTCGAACATGAACAGCGCATCATTGCTGAACTGCGCTTCAAACCGATTTGCCGGCATCGGCCGCCCAAACAGATAACCCTGCACCTCATCACAGCCATGTTCACGCAGGAAATCCAGCTGCTCATGGGTTTCGACGCCCTCGGCGATCACCGCCAGGTTGAGGCTGTGGGCCATGGCGATAATCGCGCGGGCAATTTGCGCGTCCTGCTCGCCGGACGGCAGGCCGTCGACGAAAGTTCGGTCGATCTTCAACACATCGATGGGGAATTGCTTGAGGTAGTTGAGCGACGAATAACCGGTGCCGAAGTCGTCCACCGCAATGCTCAGGCCCAGGTTTTTCAGGCTGGCGAGGATCTGCATGGCCTCGTTGACTTCGCGCATCAGGATACTTTCGGTCAGCTCCAGCTCCAGGCACGCCGGCGGCAGGCCGGTGTCCTTGAGAATAGTGGCGATGCGTTCGCCCAACTGCCCATCGGAGAATTGACGCGCCGAGATGTTCACCGAGACTTTCGGCACGCGCACCTTGTTCTGGTGCCAGGTCTTGAGCTGGCGGCAGGCTTCCGCGATCACCCAGTCGCCCACGTCCACCACCAGCCCCAATTCCTCCAGTACCGGGATGAAGTCCCCCGGCGGCACCAGCCCACGGCGCGGGTGACGCCAGCGCAGCAGGGCTTCGGCGCCGGTCAGGCGCTTGCCGTCGCCGCTGAACTGCGGTTGGTAATACAGCACGAATTCGTTCTGGTCCAAGGCGTGGCGCAGGTCGCTCTCCAGCTCCAGGCGCTCCAGGGCGCTGGCATTCATGTCCGCCTGGTAGAACTGGAAGTTGTTCTTGCCGCGCTCTTTGGCGTGGTACATCGCCGTGTCGGCGTTTTTCATCAGTTGGCTCAGTTCGTTGCCGTCCTGCGGGCTTAAGGCGATGCCGATACTGGCGGTCACAAAGAACTCGCGGCCCTCCAGCACAAATGGCTTCACCAGGCTTGCCAGGATCTGCTCGGCCACGGTAATTGCACGGTTCAGCGCCATCTCGCGGCTGACCCGCGGTTGCAGCAGCAAGGTGAACTCGTCGCCGCCCATACGTGCCACGGTGTCGTCTTCGGCCACGCAGCCCAGCAGGCGGGTGGCCATTTCCTTGAGCATGCGGTCGCCGGCGGCGTGGCCCAGGGAGTCGTTGATCGGTTTGAAACGGTCGAGGTCGAGGAACATCAGTACCACCCACGACTTTTGCCGTTCGGCCGACTGCAGCGCGGTGTGCAGGCGGTCCTGGAACAGTGTGCGGTTGGGCAGGTGGGTCAGGGCGTCGTAATACGCCAGGCGGTGGATGCGCTGCTCGCTGGCCTTGCGCTCGCTGATATCACTGAAGAAACACACGTAGCTGGCCAGGTCGCCTTCATCGTCGAATACGGCGGTAATGCCGACCCAGGCCGGGTAATGCTCGCCATTGCGACGCTTGAGCCACACTTCACCTTCCCAGGTGCTGTGCTGATGCAACTGCTTGAGCACGTAACGCAGGTGCGCCTCCTGCTGTTCATCCACCGTGAGCATGTTCGGCAATTGATCCAGCACGTCTGCCACTGCATAGCCGCTGACCCGGCTGAACGCCTCGTTGGCCTGCACGATATAACCGGCCGGGTCGGTGATCAGGATCGCCGAGGTTGAGTGCTCGAATACCGTGGCCGCCATGCGCAGGTCTTTTTCGGCGCGGCGTTGCTGGCTGATATCGCGGCCCACACCCAGGATGCCTTCAAACGCGCCGTGTTCGTCCCAAACCAGCACCAGGCGCAACTCGATCGGCACCTTGCGGCCGTCGGCGCGCAGGCAGTCGAACAGGAACAGTTGGGTGTGGATATCATCACGCAGTCTGTTCAGCGCCTCGGGGTCGCCGAGCGCACGGCTGACCTGTTCCACCAAACTGTAGATGCCGGTCAGTTGCTGCGGGTTGGCGATGATCGACTGCCAGCCGTTCTTGAACACCCAGTCCACGTCATAACCCAGCACGGCGTTGACTGATGGGCTGATGTAATTGAGCGCAAGCTGGCTGTCGGTGGAGCAGATCACGTCGCTGATGCTTTCGGCCAGCATGCGGTAGCGCTGCTCGCTGTCACGCAGCGATTCACTGGCTTCGATCTGGTCGGTGATGTCCTTGGCCACGCCGATGATCCGCGTGACCACAGCGGTTTTATCCCGCGCCAGCGCTTGCTCACGGATATCAAAGCGCCGCCACTGGTTATTGCGATGGCGAAAGCGCAGCTGGCATTGCAGTTGGGTGGTGTAGCCGACCTCGCGCTGTTGCAGGCGCAAGTCGTGGTAATACTCGGCATCCTCGGGGTGCAGCAGGATTTCCCAGAAGTACTCGCCCATTTGCTGCAGTTCGGCCTTGTTGTAGCCGAGGGTATGGCCCAAATGGTGGTTGCTGAAAATCATGCGCTGGCTGATCACGTCCTGCACATACAGGTGATCAGGCACGGTGCGCACCACGTCCGACCAGAAACTCTCACGCTCCACCAGCGACAGTTCGATCAGCTTGCGGCTGGTGATATCGCTGATGCTGAGAATCACGGCCTTGAAGTCGTCCTGCTGCTCCGGCAGGCGCATCACCAGCCACAGATATTGGTCATTGCCGGCCACGTCATTGAGCTGGATTTCCAGCTCCAGCTGTTTTTGCTGGGTCAGAACGGCTTCGAGCACTTGATAGCCGATGGCGGTGGCATTGCTTGGGCAATCATCGATCAGGCGTTCCCAGGCTTGCTCGCATGAGCCGACATTCAGCAGGCGCACGGCCACCTGGTTGACCTCGGTAATGCGCAGTTCCTTGAGCAGTTGCTGGCGCCCGGCGGTGTTGTTGAGCAACCAGACCTGCAATTGCTCACGGGTCTGCACGTGGGTCTTGTCAAAAAACGCCTTGAGCCCCGACAGATCCAACACGCACAGGGCCACGCCGGTGCCTTCGAAAATATCCTGATAACGCCGGCGGCCTTCATGCACCTGGCGCTGGCGGCGGCGCATGTTCAGCAGCACGATCAGCGGGATCAGCGAGAACGCCAGGCCCAGCAGGCATTTGCCGATAAACGCCGGCAGCAGTTGCTCCAGCACCGCGCTGCGGTCAAACAGGCCGCGCAATTGCCAATCGCTTTTACTCAGGGGCGTAACCAGCACGCTTTTGTTCAATTCATCCGGCGTCAGCGCCGCGGCCCATTGCGCAGGCATGCCACTGTCGCGGCTGACCACGCGGTGGTTCAGGCGGTTCTCGATGGCCCACATCGGCCGCTGGCCCTGGCCGTCCTGGCGGGTGAGGTTGCTCAGGTAGCTGGGCGCCAGGCGCAAGGCCCAGTACATTTTCGAGCCGCCGCTGGGCTGCTGAAGCAACAGATAGATCAGGGTGCCGTCGGGGCTGTTGCTCAAGTAATAAGGTTGCGAGTGGCTGCGCTGCACCAGCTCTTCAAGCCAGGCGCGGTCCTGGCTGCCTTTGGCGCTGTCGCTGATCAGCGCGCCGCTGGGGGCGAGCAGGGCGAAACTGCGCAGCTCCGGCAACGAGCGTTGCAAGGTGCGCATCAGCGCCTGTTGTTGCTCGTCGTTGCGCGGCGGCTCGACCATCGGCAGCAGGTTCAAGGCGATTTTCGCGCTCAGGGCCATGTTCAGGCTGATCTGTTCAGCCAGGTCGGCGCTGTAATCGATGGTGTATTGCTGTTGGTTTTTCTGGTTTTGCTGCAGTTGGTCCAACAGCTGCCAGAACAATAACGCCAGCAGCACCAGCACCAGCATCGCCAGTGCGCCTTTTAAAGTGCCGTGCAGGGGCGCGCCCGGCGCTATATGAGCGGCGCGCAAGGGCGTGGGCGGCGTGACTTTGGACAAGCTGTGATCCTGCGGTTTGGCTGGACTGGCGCGCGACGTGCACTATAAGCCGGACGCCCGGAGGGCGGCTAGCATGCCTTGCCTTGTGGCAAAGTGCCAGCCCCGCTTGGCTGGACTGCCCAAGCGCATTCAGGTAGCTTTGCCGGTTACGCGGGGGCGTTCCAGCCCCAGACATTCAGGCTTTTTCCGCTCGCAGGCATTGATGATAGTCAACGGCCCGCGCGGCGCATGGCCTGCACGGGCTTCGCCCGCTTAATTCATCAGTCACTGACGCTAGGTTCACCATGGCTCAATACGTCTTCACCATGCATCGGCTGGGAAAAGTTGTTCCGCCGAAGCGGGAAATCCTGAAAAACATTTCGCTGTCCTTCTTCCCCGGCGCCAAGATCGGCGTGCTCGGCCTCAACGGTTCGGGTAAGTCCACGCTGCTGAAAATCATGGCCGGCGTCGACACCGAGTTCGAAGGCGAAGCGCGCCCGATGCCCGAACTGAACATCGGCTACCTGCCGCAAGAGCCGATCCTGGACCCGACCAAGACCGTGCGTGAAGTGGTCGAAGAAGCGGTGGCCGTGATCAAGAACGCCCAGGCCCGCCTGGACGAGGTCTACGCCGCCTACGCCGAAGAAGATGCCGACTTCGACAAGCTGGCCGCTGAACAGGCCAAGCTCGAAGCCATCCTGCAGGCTGGCGACGGCCACAACCTGGAGCGCCAGCTGGAAGTCGCCGCCGACGCGCTGCGTTTGCCAGCGTGGGATGCCAAGGTCGAATTCCTCTCCGGCGGTGAAAAACGCCGTGTGGCCCTGTGCCGCCTGCTGCTGTCGGCTCCCGACATGCTGCTGCTCGACGAACCGACCAACCACTTGGACGCCGATTCCGTCGCCTGGCTGGAGCACTTCCTGCACGATTTCCCGGGCACCGTGGTAGCGATCACGCACGACCGCTACTTCCTGGACAACGTCGCCGGCTGGATCCTCGAGCTCGACCGTGGCGCCGGTATCCCTTACGAGGGCAACTACTCCGGTTGGCTGGAAGCCAAGTCCGACCGTCTGGCCGCCGAATCCAAGCAGCAATCGGCCCACGAAAAAGCCATGAAGGAAGAACTGGAGTGGGTGCGCAAAGGCGCCAAGGCCCGCCAGTCCAAATCCAAGGCACGTCTGCAACGCTTTGAAGAAATGCAGTCGCAGGAATTCCAGAAGCGCAGCGAAACCAACGAGATCTACATCCCGGCCGGCCCGCGCCTGGGTGACAAGGTCATCGAATTCAAGAACGTCTGCAAAGGCTATGGCGACCGCGTGTTGATCGACAACCTGTCGTTCTCCATGCCAAAAGGCGCGATCGTCGGCGTTATCGGTGGTAACGGTGCGGGTAAATCCACACTGTTCCGCATGCTGATGGGCAAGGAAACCCCGGATTCGGGCAGCATCGAAATCGGTGAAACCGTGCAACTGGCCTGCGTGGATCAAAGCCGCGAAGACCTGGACGGCAGCAAAACGGTATTCCAGCAAGTCTCCGAGGGGTCCGACCAGATCCGCATCGGCAACTATGAGATTCCGTCGCGCACTTACGTCGGCCGTTTCAACTTCAAGGGCGGCGATCAACAGAAGTTCGTCAAGGACCTGTCCGGTGGTGAGCGCGGTCGCTTGCACCTGGCACTGACCCTGAAAGAAGGCGGCAACGTGTTGCTGCTCGACGAACCGTCCAACGACCTCGACGTTGAAACCCTGCGTTCCCTGGAAGAAGCCCTGCTGGACTTCCCGGGCGCCGCCATTGTGATCTCTCACGATCGGTGGTTCCTTGACCGCGTCGCGACGCACATCCTGGCGTACGAAGATGACTCCCAAGCGGTGTTCTTCGAAGGTAACTACACCGAGTACGAAGCGGACCGTAAGAAGCGTTTGGGTGATGCTGCTGCCCAGCCGCACCGTGTACGGCACAAAAAACTGGCCTGAGTTGGGTTGGTTTGAAAAAGCGGAGCCTTCGGGCTCCGCTTTTTTTTGCGTGTGTTTCAGGAGGACCGAGGTGGATTTATCGCAGGCAAGCCAGCTCCCACCTTCGGCCGCATTTCAAATTGGCAACCCGATCAAATGTGGGAGCTGGTTTGCCTGCGATAGCGGTTTATCTGTTGGTGCATTTACTGATTTGAAATCCCCTTAATGGTGCAAAAAATCATAGTAATTTATATATAAAGCACCATTTAAATTCACAAAGGCGACATTTTGCGCTTTTCAGGTGCAACATGAATTGCTAAGGTCCGGCTCAATCTCATTTAAAAACAATCAATTTGCCGAGACTTCTCCATGATCGAATCTGTCGAATCCTTCCTTTCCCGCCTCAAGAAACGCGACCCCGACCAGCCGGAATTTCACCAGGCCGTAGAAGAAGTCCTGCGCAGCCTGTGGCCGTTTCTTGAAGCCAACCCCCACTACCTGACGTCGGGCATTCTGGAGCGCATCTGCGAGCCGGAACGCGCGATTACCTTCCGGGTATCGTGGGTGGATGATCACGGCAAGGTGCAGGTCAATCGCGGGTTTCGCATCCAGATGAACAGCGCCATCGGCCCCTACAAAGGCGGCCTGCGTTTTCACCCGTCGGTGAACCTGGGCGTGCTGAAATTCCTCGCCTTCGAACAGACCTTCAAAAACTCCCTGACCTCGCTGCCCATGGGCGGCGGCAAAGGCGGCGCGGACTTCGACCCCAAGGGCAAGAGCGACGCCGAAGTGATGCGCTTCTGCCAGGCGTTCATGAGCGAGTTGTACCGCCATATCGGCGCAGATGTGGATGTGCCGGCTGGCGATATCGGCGTGGGTGCGCGTGAAATCGGCTTCCTGTTTGGCCAGTACAAACGCCTGAGCAACCAGTTCACCTCAGTGCTGACCGGCAAAGGCATGGCCTACGGTGGCAGCCTGATCCGCCCTGAAGCCACCGGCTTTGGTTGCGTGTACTTCGCTGAAGAAATGCTCAAGCGCAACGGCCAGCGGGTTGAGGGCAAGCGCGTGGCCGTCTCCGGTTCCGGCAACGTCGCGCAATACGCAGCGCGCAAAGTCATGGACCTGGGCGGCAAGGTGGTTTCCCTCTCCGACTCCGAAGGCACCTTGTACGCTGAAAGCGGTTTGACCGAGGAGCAATGGTCGGCGCTGCTGGAGCTGAAAAACGTGCAGCGCGGCCGCATCAGCGAACTGGCCGGGCGTTTCGGCCTGGAGTTCCGCCAAGGCAAAACGCCTTGGGAGTTGGCCTGCGATATCGCGCTGCCCTGCGCGACCCAGAACGAACTCGACGCCGACGCCGCCCGCACGCTGCTGCGCAATGGCTGTATCTGCGTGGCCGAAGGCGCCAATATGCCAACCACGCTTGAGGCTGTGGATATCTTTATCGAGGCGGGCATTCTGTTCGCACCGGGCAAAGCCTCCAACGCCGGTGGCGTGGCCGTGAGTGGCCTGGAAATGTCGCAGAACGCCATGCGCCTGCTGTGGACCGCGGGCGAAGTCGACAGCAAATTGCACAACATCATGCAGTCGATCCACCATGCCTGCGTGCATTACGGCGAAGAAAACGGCCGGGTCAACTACGTGAAGGGCGCGAACATCGCGGGCTTTGTGAAAGTCGCTGATGCGATGCTGGCCCAAGGCATCGTCTAGGCCTCGGGTTCAACCCGCAGCACTTCGATCAACTGATCGCCGACGGGGCGCTTCCACAGTACTTCGTCGCCGACCTGGGCGCCCAGCAATGCGCGGCCCAGCGGTGAGCCCCAGTTGATCAGATGGGCGTGGGCGTCGGCCTGGTCTTCGCCGACCAGTTGAATGCGCTGCTGCTCGTCCTGCTCGTTGGCAAAGGTGACCCAACTGCCGATTTGCACCTTGTCGGTAGACGTCGCTGGTGGCATCACCTGGGCGCTTTGCACACGCTGGTTGAAGTAGCGCAAATCGCGCTCAAGGTCCGCCAGGCGTTGCTTATTGTCCTGGGCGGATTCGAGGCTGTATTCCTGCTGCAACTGCGCAACCTTGGCCTGCAACTGCGCTAACCCTTGCGCGGTGAGACGATTGGGCTGCTCACTCACCAGGCGCTCCACCGGCTGGTCGGCCTGGGCGGCGGCGTTGTCTTCATTTACAAAAGCTCGGCTCATGGAGTTCTCCCTCTATGGAGTTTGGGCCATGGTCGCCGCGTGATCGTTCCCACGCTCTGCGTGGGCATGCAGCCCTGGACGCTTTGCGTCCGCTTTTCAGAAAAACCACCTACTACTGGCGATAGACGCGGGCAGCGTCGCGATCCTTCTCCTGTTGCCAGGCGCGTTCACGGTCATCCCAGTGGTTGTCCTTGTAGTCGCGCAACTCCTCGTTCTCGCGCATGGCCTTGCACTGGCGAAAGCCATCTTCCCAGCCTTCGGCGTATTCACGGTCTTTGAGATAGCGCGGCACATTCTTGCGAAACTCCCCACTGATGACCCCAGCGGCCTGGCGACCACTGCTGCAACCGTCGTCAAAGCCATCGGCAAAGGCGGGAGGATAACCCTTGGCGATCAAATCCTGATGGGTGGACTGGCAACCCGACAACCACACTAGCGCACACAGCATTACCGCAGACCGCCACATGGCGTACTCCCTGGCCGCTTTACGGCTGATAGGGGAAGTCTAGTCAGGGATTTGTCGGGGAGGCGTGAAAGGGCGGTGAGAAAAGTGTTGAGTTAAAGGGCCAGGCCACGCTCTGCGCGGGAACGATCTAAAGACAGGCGCTGTCCTGTGGCGAGGGAGCTTGCTCCCGCTGGGGCGCGGAGCGGCCCCAAAAGATCGGGTCTGCTGCGCAGCCCAACGCAGGGCAAGCCTGCTCGCCACAAAGGGGGTTATGTCGTCTGGTCGGTCGTCAATGCGGCATGTTCAGCCAGCTCTTGCTGAATAAACGCCGCAATCATTGCGCGATACACCTGCTCAGTGACCTCAGGGTTGGCGCCCACCGCCTCGGATAAACCCCGCACTTTGGCGATCACCTGTTCAACCCGTTGTGGCGCCTTGACGCCATCGGCGTCTTTCTTAAAGCGCGCAGCCTGGGAAACGTAGTGGCCGCGCTCGGCCAGCAGGGTGACGATTTGTTGGTCGAGGCGGTCGATGTTTTCGCGGACTTGTTCAAGGGAGGTGCAGTTAACAGCCATGTTGATGGAACTCCTGATTGCGATGTGTCGGGATATGCACGGACCAAATGTGGGAGCGCGCGTGCTCGCGAAAGCGGTGAGTCAGTCAATGCATCATTACCTGGACGACCGCCATCGCGGGCAAGCCCGGCTCCCACCTTTGAACTGTGAACGGCGCAGAGCTCAAGTCAGGCGCAAAAAAGTGTGGGAGCTGGCTTGCCTGTGATGGCGGTATGTCAGCTAAAAATCAACAACTGACACTCCGCCATTGATCGTTCCCACGCTCTGCGTGGGAGCGATCTGGTGTGGTTAGTAGTGATACCACTTCACTTCAAGCATCACTTCATTCACGGGCGTCGACAAATGGCTGTACTCACGCTGGGCACTCAACCGCAGGCCCAGGTTGCGCGACAACTCCCACTGCTGGTTAAGGCTGATACTGCGCCGCACTTCGCCATTGGTGAAGAAATCACCCTTGGCCTCAAGGCTCAGATTCCCCAGCGGGTTTTTCCACAGCACGCCGGTGTTGAACCCGGCAGCCGGTGAGATGGCTTCGCTGAAGTCGTTGTTATGTTCCACACGCACGGTGCCGAGGGCAAAACCCAGCATGTCGTCGGTGAGTTGCCAGGTACCGCCGGCGCCGCCGTTGACGTGGGCGACGAGGGTTTCGTCGTCGTGCTTGCCTGGCACGCGCTCCAGGCCGCCGGTCACTTGCCATGACCACGGCTGCAACAGCGCATTACGCGGGGTCAGGGAGCGGATGGTGGCCAGGTCCAGCTGTTGCAGTTGCCAGTGGTTGCCTTCGTATTGGCGCAGTTTCATCTGCAAAATTTCAATCTGCGCGCCCAGCGGGAAGCCTTCGGCGTTGTCGTTGAGGTCGTGGTAGGCCATGCGCAGGCCGTATTCGCCGAAGGTTTTGCTGCCGCGGGTGCCGATGCCGGCTTGCCAGGTGCGCGACTCGTGGCCGTCTTCGGGCAGGCCGGGGCGTTCGATTTTAAGGTCGGGCGCCGGGTTCTGGTTGATCGCGCGCAGCAGTTCGAAGCTGCGTTGCGAGCGTTCGGTGTCGCGCTCCAAGCCATTGGCGCGGTAGCGGCCGAGGCGATAGGCGGCGTCGATAATCAGTGCCTGACGCTCGCGGGGCAGGGCCTTGAAGGCCGGTTCCTGCAACTGCTTCTGGTCGTCGCTGATTTTCAGCACCCATTGCTGCTCGTCGCCATTCAGCGGTTTGGCGCGTTCGAGCAGTTCACGTTCGCGGGACGGGCGATAGTCGATTTTCTCCACCAAACCCGCTTCTTTTACCGCTTTGACGGTGTCGGTGGGGATCGCCGTGAGCGGGAATTGCTCGGTCAGGCGCAGGCTCGGGCGCGCCACTTGCAGCAGTTCCAGCAGGCGATAGGAGCAGTTTTCATCAAAGAAGAAGTAGTCGAACTGGATCTGCTTGAGCTCCCACACGTGCTCGACCATGCGCTTGGTCTCGACTTCGGTGAGGTTCAGGCGGTATTCCCACAGGTCGCGGTTTTCGAGGCTGCGGTACTCCGAGAGCTTTTCCTGGTACGGCACCAGCGCGAACAGGCCGGGGTAGCCGCCCATCAGGCCTTTCCAGGCGTAGAGGATGCTGTTGTCGGAGCCTTCGATATAGGCGCCGAAGTTGATCGCGTAGCTCAGCAGCGCGGTGTTGTTGCTCTGCACGTCAGCCTGGTCGATACGCAGCAGGGTGTGGCCGAACATCGACGACGGGCTGTTGAGGTAGGCCGCCGGGAAGATCATCACCGCGCTATGGGGCGCGACGTCTTTGAACCATTGGGTGAATTCTTTGCACTCCAGCGCGGGCAAGTCGGTGAGGTTCAACTGACTCTTGAGCCAGCGGGTACGTGCGGGGTAAACGCATTGGGCGTGCTTTTCGCCGAGGCTGGCCGGGGCGTACAGCGCCTCCACGGTGGCCTGCAGTTCCTGGTCCGGGTGGTGGGCGCCATCGGGGGCGAGGAAGAACTTTTTGTCGCTGACATAGCTGCGCCAGCCCTTGAGCTTGCCGGCTTCGTAATGGCCCAAAGACAGCCAGAACGGATCGTTGGCCAGTTGCTGCAAACGTTGATCATCAATATGCGGCGCCGCGTACAGCGGGGCGCAGGCGAAGAGTGCCAGCCAGGCAAAGCGTTTGAGCATAAGGGCAACTTAAGTCGGAAGTAGTGAGACCCAAAGGGGAGGCGGGCCCAAAAATAGAACCAAAAATAAAACCAGAAATAAAACCCGCACCTCGAAAGGCGCGGGCGGGTCGAGCTTAAGCCTGGGTGGCGTATTTGGCCAGGCGGGTATCGCTTTTCAGTACAGCCAGGGTGTTGTTGTGCACGTCGTCGGCGGTCACGTCAGCTTTGCTGAAGATCTGCTGGAAGTGCTCGTGGGTCACGGCCGCGAAGTGCTCGCGATCTTCCGGTGCAACGCCCAGTACCACCGCGTAGGTGGTCAGCGCTTCGCCGTTGCCTTTGGCCATGTCTTCGGACAGCTCGTTCATCATGCCATTCATGGCAATCCAGGACTTGCCGCCGTAGGTCAGGGCGCTGTTGGTGCTGCAACCGTTGGTGCCCGAGGTCATGCCGAAAGTGGCGTTACCCGAGGTGCCGTTGGTGGTGGAAGCGAGGAAGTGAGCGGGAGTACCGCGCTGGCCTTCGAACAGCATGTTGCCCCAACCGCAGTTCGGGCCACCTGGCGATTCAGCCATTGCATTGAGGGAGACAACGGTGAAGAGAGTACCAAGAAGGATCCGTTTCATAGCTTTGTTCTCTTTGTGTGCAAACCAATGGACAAGGGTTCAGGCGCGTCGCAGCGCCCTAGGGGCCAGTTATTAGTCCAACCCGCGCAGTTTGGAGTTTAGGCACGTTCCTAGGGTTCCGTTATTTTTTATAAAACAATCGGTGTGGTTGTCGAGCGTGGCAGCGATTTTTTTGTAAGACGCATCCCCTGTCTATGCTTTCCCACAGGCTCGCCTTGCCAGAGCGCGTCAGCGAGAGCCAGAATGCCGTCATCTGCCCCGCCTGATGTAAGGAAGCCCGATGCCTGATCCTGTTGCTGCCAGCTTGCGTCTAGCGCCCGAAGCGCTGACTCGCCCTTTCTCCGCTGAACAGTTCAGCTTCTCGACCACCAATGATTTGGAGCCCTTTCGCGGTGTGCTTGGCCAGGAACGCGCAGTAGAAGCGTTGCAGTTCGGTGTGGCGATGCCACGCCCCGGTTACAACGTGTTTGTCATGGGCGAGCCCGGTACCGGCCGCTTTTCGTTCGTCAAACGCTACCTGAAAGCCGAAGGCAAACGCCTGCAGACCCCGGCGGACTGGGTCTACGTCAACAATTTTGACGAGCCGCGCGAACCGCGTGCCCTGGAATTGCCGGGCGGCGCTGCGGCGGCGTTCATCGCCGATATCAACGGCTTGGTCGACAACCTTGTCGCCACGTTCCCGGCCGTGTTCGAACACCCGACCTATCAACAGCGCAAAAGCGCCATCGACCGCGCCTTCAACCAGCGTTACGACAAGGCCTTGGACGTGATCGAGCGCCTGGCGCTGGAAAAAGACGTGGCGCTGTACCGCGACAGCTCCAACATCGCCTTCACGCCGATGCTCGACGGCAAGGCGCTGGACGAAGCTGAGTTCTCGCAACTGCCGGAAGTCGATCGCGAGCGCTTCCACACGGATATTTCCGAGCTGGAAGAGCGCCTCAACGAAGAACTGGCCAGCCTGCCGCAGTGGAAGCGTGAGTCCAACAACCAACTGCGCCAATTCAACGAAGAAACCATCACCCTGGCCCTGCAACCTTTGCTGGCGCCTCTGTCGGAAAAATACGCGGAAAACGCAGGCGTTTGCGGTTACCTGCAAGCCATGCAGGTCTACCTGCTGAAAACCGTGGTTGAGCAATTGGTCGACGACGCCAAGACCGACGCCCAGGCGCGCAAGCTGCTCGAAGAGCAATATTGCCCAAGCCTGGTGGTGGGCCATTCGGTCAATGGCGGCGCGCCGGTGGTGTTTGAGCCGCACCCGACCTACGACAACCTGTTCGGCCGTATCGAATACAGCACCGACCAAGGCGCGCTCTACACCACCTATCGCCAGTTGCGTCCGGGCGCGTTGCACCGTGCCAATGGCGGTTTCCTGATCCTGGAAGCCGAGAAAATGCTCAGCGAGCCGTTTGTGTGGGACGCGCTCAAGCGCTCCTTGCAGTCGCGCAAGCTGAAGATGGAGTCGCCGCTGGGCGAGCTGGGCCGCTTGGCCACCGTGACCCTCAACCCGCAGATGATCCCGTTGCAGGTCAAGGTCATCATCATCGGCTCGCGCCAGCTGTACTACGCGTTGCAGGACGCCGACCCGGACTTCCAGGAGATGTTCCGCGTGCTGGTGGACTTCGACGAAGACATCCCGATGGTCGACGAAAGCCTGGAACAGTTCGCCCAGTTGCTCAAAACCCGCACCTCGGAAGAAGGCATGGCGCCGTTGACCTCGGACGCGGTGGCGCGGTTGGCCACTTACAGCGCACGGTTGGCGGAACACCAAGGGCGTCTGTCGGCGCGCATTGGCGACTTGTTCCAACTGGTCAGCGAGGCGGACTTTATCCGCCACCTGGCGGGCGACGAGATGACTGATGCCGGCCATATCGAACGGGCGCTCAAGGCCAAGGCCACGCGCACCGGGCGTGTATCGGCGCGGATTCTCGACGACATGCTCGCCGGGGTCATCCTGATCGACACCGCCGGTGCGGCGGTCGGCAAGTGCAACGGGCTGACCGTGCTGGAAGTCGGTGATTCGGCGTTCGGCGTGCCGGCGCGGATTTCCGCCACGGTGTACCCGGGCGGCAGCGGCATTGTCGACATCGAGCGCGAAGTTAACCTCGGCCAGCCGATCCACTCCAAGGGCGTGATGATCCTCACCGGTTACCTGGGCAGCCGTTATGCCCAGGAATTCCCGCTGGCGATCTCGGCCAGTATCGCGTTGGAGCAGTCCTACGGTTACGTGGACGGTGACAGTGCGTCGTTGGGCGAGGCGTGTACCTTGATTTCGGCCTTGTCGAAAACGCCGCTCAAGCAGTGCTTTGCCATCACCGGCTCAATCAACCAGTTCGGTGAAGTGCAGGCGGTGGGTGGGGTCAACGAGAAGATCGAAGGCTTCTTCCGCCTCTGTGAAGCACGCGGCTTGACCGGCGAGCAGGGCGCAATCATCCCGCAGGCCAACGTGGCCACGCTGATGCTCGACGAGAAGGTGCTGCAAGCCGTGCGCGACGGGCAGTTCCATATCTATGCCGTGCGCCAGGCCGATGAGGCGCTGAGCCTGTTGGTGGGCGAGCCTGCCGGTGAGCCGGACGAAGAAGGGCAATTCCCCGAAGGCACAGTGAACGCGCGCGTGGTTGAGCGGTTGCGTGCGATCGCCGAGATGATCAGTGAGGATGATTTGAAGGAGGCGGAGAAGGAGCTGGCCCAGCAGGCGTTGGCGCAAACCCAGCCAACCTGATCTGCTGTTCGGAACGCGGTAAATGTGGGAGCTGGCTTGCCTGCGATAGCGGTGGGTCAGCCAGCAGAAGTGTCGGCTATGAGTCAGTCATCGCAGGCAAGCCAGCTCCCACATTGGATCGGTGGTGTTTCGTCACAAAATTGACTCCCATTTCAGGGACCAACGCCCGTTGGTCCCTACAACCTTGGTTTGTACTGGTTTTCTTCTATTCTGACTTTTAGGGATATCCACAGGAGTCGCAGGACAGAGACAGCCTCCCCGCGTGATTGAGGCTGAACACCGATCTACCGAGGGTCGCCGCCATGTCGCGCAACCTTTGCCTTACCCGCCAATGCCTGGGCCTGGTCACCCGTATCGAATGCTCCATTCGCCCGCTCGCGGGGGATAACGGCATGTGGACCTTATTGTTTGCTGCCGGCATGACCGGCGAGCAGCCGTCCACCATCAAGTCCCAAGGCCCGTTCCATGGGCCATTCGTGGCGGAAACCATTCTGGAGTCGATTGTGCAAAGCCTGACCTTGCACGGCTATGCGCTGGCCGATGACCCGCAGATCTGGTGCCTGCACCTGCAGGCCCATCTGCGACAACTTAACGGCGGGCGCTCGCACCCGGTCAGCGATACCCACCACTGATCGTTCCCACGCTCCGCGTGGGAATGCCGCCCCGGACGCTCCGCGTCCCGCAGCCAGCGCAGGTTCAAGCCGTGGGCAGGTGACGCGGAGCGTCACAGGATGCATTCCCACGCGGAGCGTGGGAACGATCGATAGCCTGACGTTGCATGGCTATGCGCTGCTGATGACCTGCAGATCTGCGACAACTCAACGGCGGGCGAGGGCGATTGGCGCTGTGATGATCGTTCCCACGCTCCGCGTGGGAATGCCGCCCCGGACGCTCCGCGTCCCGCAGCCAGCGCAGGTTCAAGCCGTGGGCAGGTGACGAGGAGCGTCACAGGATGCATTCCCACGCGGAGCGTGGGGACGATCGGCGGGGTTATTTGCTCTCGGGCTTATCCAGCTTGACCTCAAAACCGTATTGCACGGTGTTCAGTTCGGTGCGCTGGTAGCTTTCCAGGCTGGTCGGCTGGCCGTAGAAGTAATGCACATCAAACAGCGCCGTGCCGTATTCCTCTGCGCGGTGGCTCACGCCGAGAATTTCCTTGAGGTACTTGCCCGTGGCGTCCTTGGCGTAGAAGCGCCAGCTGTCGGCGGGGAATTCCTTTTGGTCGACGATCAGCGCGTTGTCCTTGAGCGACAGGCCTTTAGGCAGCTTGGCCACGTCTATCGTGTTTTTTTCGATGGTGGCCAAAAACAGCGGCACCGAGCCCACCACAAAGGCCGGGTTTTCCGGGAACAGGTTGAGGTCATAGGTGAGTGTGCCGCTGCCGGCGTTCAGCTCGAAGGCCTCGGTGGGCAGTTCAATCGGCTCGCCGCGCTCGCCTTTGTCGTCCGCCGTGAAGAAGGTGATGGGCGCGTCGCTGTTGTTGCGATCAGCACCGACCAGGTCGTCATTGAACGTGAACGGGTGGTCAAACACGATCTTCGCCGCGCTGGCGTCTTCGGTCGACTGGGTGATGGTCACGCTTTTTTTCAGCTGGTCCTCGGTCATGGCGGCGTCTTTAAGCCAACTGGCGGCGCTGTCGTCGTACACGGTGACCGGCATCGGCAGCGCTTGCACGCTGCTTTGCAGGCTGTTCTTGTCGAAGCGCTGCACCGGCAGGTCCAGGTCTTTGCGGGTGAGGGTGGCTTTGGAGAAGTCCAGTACATCGACCTGCAGGGTGTCGATCAGGCCATTGAAATACACCTTGGCGTAGTGGCTGCTCTGTTTGTGCTCGAAGGCTTTTTGTTCGTCGGTGAGTTGTTTTTCAAAGGCATCCGACCAGGCCTTCTGCTTTTGCATCTCGGCCAGTTGTTTCTCGTAGAACGCCACTTGCGCGGCATTTTCGTTGATTGAACCCGAGCGGGTCAGGTACTGCCCGGTGCTGTCGCGGGCCTGCACCAGCAATGGGTTGGGCGATTCATCGCCGACTTCCGGCGCCAGCGGTTCGCTGTTGGTCAGTTCAATCTCGGCGTAGTTTTTTTCAAGCAACAGCAGGTTGAGGGTGATATTGCCTTCGGTGCGCTTGTGGCCTACGTCTTTTTTCGACAGGTCGAAGGTCAGCACCTTGCCCGGCGCGACCACTTCAACCGAGCCTTTGAGGCTGACGGGCTGCGGCTGGCTCTTGTTGTCGGTCTCGACGCCTTCGATAAACGGGTAGGTCACGGTCAAGTCATCGGGGTTGGTCAGGTTGGAGCTGCTGGGGCTCAACTGGATACCCGGGTCGGTTTCCGACCATTCCGGCTGGAAGGGGATGACTTTATTGTTGCTCAAGGTCACCGACTGCCATTCCAGGCCGTGGGGGAAGGGGAACTGGTCGGGGCTGTTGAAGCTGAACGGGAATACCGGCTGCAAATCGGTCAGGTAGTCGGAGTGCGAGGCTTTGCGCAGCACGAACAGGCCGTTGATGTAGGTGTCGACCAAGGCTTGGGGCGTGGGGTAGTGCGTGAGCAGGGCCAGGGTATCTTCACCGTATTCGGCTTCGATAGGCTTGTTGGCGAGCTTGACGCGCGCCCGTTCCAGCAACAGCAGGGAGCCGCCGAGGTCGGCGATGGCGTCTCTGAGTTTGGGGTCTTGAATGCTGTCCAGCGATTGTTCGAACTTTGCGGTTTTCTCTTCGAGGGTGGCCTGCTTCTGCTCTTCTTTCGGGGAGCAGCCACCAGCCATCAGCAACACCGCACACAGGCCAAGGGTGGCCAAAGGGGATCGCACATCCGTCATCTGAATCTTCCTGTCCGACATCATCGAGCCGAGTGAGAGGACTCGACACTAGCAGAAAAATTCTCTTACAGATGCCGTACAGATCAGTTTTCTCGTGGTTCCAGCTGTTTGGAGGCGGCTGGTATACTCGCGGCCATTTTTAGCCTGGCTGTGTGAGATCTGATGGAACGCTTTATCGAAAATACGATGTACGCCTCGCGCTGGCTGCTGGCGCCGATTTACCTGGGGCTTTCCCTGGGTCTGCTGATCCTGGCGCTGAAGTTTTTCCAGGAAATCATCCACGTCCTGCCCAACATCTTCACCATGTTGGAATCGGAAGTGATCCTGTTGCTGCTGTCGTTGATCGACATGGCGCTGGTCGGCGGTTTGCTGGTGATGGTGATGATTTCCGGCTACGAGAACTTCGTCTCGCAGCTGGATATCGATGAGAACAAAGAAAAGCTCAACTGGCTGGGCACCATGGACTCTTCGTCGCTGAAGATGAAAGTGGCGGCTTCCATCGTGGCGATTTCGTCCATCCACCTGCTGCGCATCTTCATGGACGCCAAGAACGTCGATCCGCAGCATTTGATGTGGTACGTGATCATCCACATGACCTTCGTGGTCTCGGCGTTTGCCATGGGTTACCTGGACAAGCTCACCAAGCACTGATGCCCCGCGTTAGCCTTACTGCGTCACAAAGTAGTAAGGCTGGCGGCCGATCTTCATTTCCTTGATCACGTTGACCTTCTCGCTCAACTGTTCGGTGCGGTCCAGCAACGCAATGTTGCCGGGCTTGGCGGTGAGGAAGCTGCGCAACTCGGCTTCGGTCTGCAGGATCGGCAAGTACGCCTGCAGATAGAACACGCTGGCCCCGGCGATACGCTCGTTAGGCTGGAACAGCACCACGTCCTTGCCTTCGGTTTGAAAGGCTTTGGCCTGGCTGATCACCGGCACGAACGACTCGCGTTTGTCGGCCTTTGGCGCGAACCAGAACGCGGCGCTCATATAGCTGAGGATGGCCAGGGTAAAAGCACCGACGATCACACGCCGGTGGTAGCGGTAAATCGCCGGTTTGTGGGCTTTAAGCCATTCCAGCAACACCCCGGCATATTCCGCGGCGAGCACGGCGGCGGCTGGCGTGAGGGCCATCAAATAAACCGTGCGTTTACTCGACGCCAGGGTCAGCAGGGTGAACTGCGCCACCAGCCACACGCTGAAAAACAGGCGGTAGCGGTTGCGCACCAGGCTTTTGCGAAAGTGCCACAGGCCCAGGTACACCAGGATATTCCACGGCAAAAAGGCTTCGGGCAGCTTGGCGATGTAGTAGTAGATCGGTTCGTAATGCCCGGCCTCGACGAAGGAGCCGCTGAAGCGTCCTACGCTGTTGGTCCACAGCACTTCAGCCACCGCCTGCATACCGCCGCGCTGGAACAGGAAGCCCAGCCAGATCAACAGCGGCACCAGCGCCAGCAGCGTGAACAACGCCGGCTTGAGCCAGTCGCCGATGCGCAGGCGTTTATCCATCAGGCTGGTGCTGAGCAAATACACAAAAATCACAATGCCCGGCATCGCCAGGCCCAGCACGCCTTTGCTCAACGTGGCGATGACCATGCCGACGGTAAACATCGCCCAGGCCCAACCACTTGAGCCTTCGCGATCAGTCCGCACGGCCTGGTAGAACCCCAGCAGCGCTGTGGTCACGCCGAGGCTGAGCAATGAGTCCTCGCCCACGCCGCGCACATTGCCCCAGTAACTGGCCATGGTCGCCAGGATCAGCGCGGCGCAGAACGCCAGGGTTTGCGGCCGCCCGAACTTGCGCAGCATCGCGTAAAACAGCATCACACTGAACAACCCGGCGAACGCCGACGCCAGGCGCACCGCCCAACTGGTGCCGCCAAACAGGCGAATGGCGCCAGCATCCAGCCACAGGCTCAGGGGTGGTTTTTCCAGGAAGGGTTCACGGAACAGGCGCGGGATCACCCAGTCATTGTCCAGGTGCATGGCCATGGCGATCCCGGCGACGCGGGCTTCGGTGGAGCCTTGCAGCTCATGGCTGCCAAGGGCGAAGAAGAACAACACAGCAACGAGAAGGAGCAGCAGAGGAACGGGACGCGTCATGGTTCTGGCTACCGAAGCAGGGGACCGCTCGGGGGAGCGGCCATGTTAATCGGTCAGTATATGTATCCGTTTCTTAACATTTCGTGAACGAGTGTGGGGTTTTTGTACGGCTCGCTCAGCCCCGTATTCAAGGCAGTTTCAAGCTGGGCCGCGCCGCTTTGCCTGGCTCGGTGAGTACCGGCTCCAATTGCGCCCAGGTGAAGCTCAAGTCATTGTCGCAGCCGTCGCCCGTGGCGCGTGTGGAGAGTTGCAGGCCTTGGGTGTTGAAGCTCAGGTCGAAACTGTCGTAACTGGTGATTGCCGGGCAGCCCTCGTCAGTGGTGGTTTGTTTGGCCAGCCAGGCGCTGAAGGTGGCAGGCAACTTCACGTGCCCGGAGTAGACGTCATACCATTGTTGTTGGCCACCGAGCCAGGTCCACGGGTCAACACGTTCGCCGGTTTGCAGGTTCCAGGAGTGCAGCCCCCAACTGATGCCTCGCGCGCCGGTACCCGCCGCCCAGCGATAGAACTTTACGGTGATGAATTGCGATGACCAATACGTAGGCTCGACGTCGATTTCGCTGGTGTAGCCCGAGCCGTTTCGCCCGAGGTACTCACGACGCTCCTGGAAATAGTCCGCCTGCGCCTCATCGCTGACGGCCAGGGCGGCGAGTTGCTGGTTGATCTTCTGAATCGCCGGGCTGTCGCCTTCGAGCTTGATCGTGACCTGTGCGCCTTGGGCCTTGAGCAAATAAGCGTGGTTTTCGAAGCTTTTTTTCTCGGTCTTCACCGGCAGCGGCGCGGCTTCCATGGGCGCGTTGTAGGCGTCGCTGCCGCAGCCGTCGGTGCTTATGCGTTTCAAGGCCAGTGGCAGCGATTTGGCGTCTTTGGTTTTGCTCCAGGCGCCCGCGAGCGTATCGCCCTGAGGTTTGTCCAGCTTCCACAGCCCGGTATTGCCGGCTTCCACCCACGGTGCGTTGTCGCTGGCCTGGGTCAGTTGGATCGGCGTGAGAATGCGCTGATAGTAGTAGCTGCCCTGTTCGCCGTCGGCGCCGTTGAAACAGGCGGTGATGGCGGATTTACCCAGCGTGCCCTGCCACACGCCCGCGAGGTCGGCGGCGTTGGCGAGGAAGGGCGTGAAGGCGAGGGCGATGACGGCGAGGGGCTTGAGCACGGGTATCTGACTTCCGGTTGTCTGATAAAGGTCGTCAGGGTAATGGGAAAGAGGTGTCTACGAAACCTGGGGCGATTCAAACACCTTTTTTTAGATAAGGTAACTCTCGGTTTTTATATCCTTAGTCATTAAGAATATTGGTGCCTGGCAGGTTGGCAGGGTACTAATCGCTACTTTGCCCCTTGGCAGTTCGGGCGTTCTACTGCTGCCTAACCAAGGCCTGTCACCCATGGAAAGTCCGAGCATCGAATACACCGACAAACAGCGCTGGTTTGCCTTAACCAAGATCAATACCCTCTCGGCACTCTCGCAGATCGTGCAGATCGGCACCGTTACGCCACTGCTTTCGCTGTCGCTGGAACAGCAAGGCGTGGAGCCGGCCAAGATCGGCGTGATCGTCAGCGCCTCGTGGCTGGCGATCCTGCTGCTGTACAAATGGGTGCCGCGTTTGCTCGCCCACCTGGGGCTGGCCAAGACCAACATCCTCAGTGCGCTGCTCACCGTGGGCGCATTGATCGGCATGACCTTGACTCACCACCTGGTGCTGATTTTTGCGCTGAATTTTGTCCTCGGTATCGGCCTGATCCTGCGCTGGATCGCCTGCGATACCTGGATCGTCGCCGTCGCTTCCAAAGACGAACGCGGCCGCGCGATTGGCGTACACGAAACCCTCATGGGCCTGGGCATCGCCGTCGGCCCGCTGCTGCTGGTGGTCTTCGGCGTCGGCAGCGCCGCGCCTTACTACGCCTGCGCCGTCATCGTCCTGCTCTCCGGCCTACTGGCACTCACCCTCAGACCCTACGACACCCAACCACAAACCCCGGCAGAAAAACGCCACGGCAAATTATTCAGCGTCATCCCCACCGCACTCTGCGGCGCATTTATCGCCGGCTTCGCCGAAACCTCATCCGTATCATTCCTGGCCAGCTACAGCCTCTCGGCCGGCTACCTGCTCACCGCCGCGACCCTGCTGATCTCAGTCTTCGGCATCGGCGGCACCCTGCTGCAACTGCCCATCGGCTGGATGGCCGACCGCAGCTCCTACAAAATCGGCCAACTGGTCTGCGGATTGATCCTGCTGCTAGGCACCCTCGCCATCCCATTCAGCCAGCCGCTTCCCTGGTTGGCGACGCTCATCGTATTCCTCTGGGGCGGCGCGATTGGCGGCATGAACACCCTGGCCGTGATCGAAGCGGGAGATAGGGTGGGGGAGCATCAGGTGTCTACGGCGATGACGGCGATTGCGATGTTTTATACGTTGGGGAGTGTGTTGGGGCCGATTGCTACGGGGGCGATGGTTTCTTATGTGAGTGGGTATGGGTTGATGATATCGGTGGGGGTGGTGGGGGTGGTTTTTGTGGGGATGTTGGTGGTGCATAGAGATCCGGCGCGGGGGTGATTGGGGGCGAATTTCAGGTACAAAAAAAGACGTCCGTGGACGTCTTTTTTGTTGAAGGGCCTTCGGCGTAAATGCCGTTGAGCTGTAGGTATGGTGGTTTACTAAAATTGGATGTTTCATTTGGCGAAAATTCTCGCCACAAAGAAGGGGTGAAATCAAGCAGTGTTCATTCTGCTGGGGGCGCTCCAAGAATAGACGGATCGACTCGGAACCTCTTTTTTGACGCTCTCGTCGAGTGGAGTTCAGCAGGTCTATTGCTGAAGCAGAGGGGCGTCAATTGACCCGATGAGTGAATGATTTCGCTATGTGAAGGTTTTTTTTGCTTTCCTTAATAAGTAAGGTTGTTTTTTATTTATGCCTTTAAAATATATATAAACTTGTCAAAAATAGTTGAATATTTAATTCATCTGCGCGCGTTCAGCATCTAATCTATAAACTCAATTACGGAGGGGAATTTATGTTGATCTTTATGAAGTCGATGATTATCGGACTGTGCATAGCAGCCCCCGTCGGCCCAATAGGCCTTTTATGTATACAGCGCAGCCTTATGCGAGGCTGGAGGTCAGGTTTTGCAACAGGGTTAGGGGCAGCAACCGCCGACGCAATGTATGGCTTTATAGGCGCGTTAGGGATCACCGCGATTATCACAACACTGATTATGTTCAAACCCTGGCTGTGCATTTTCGGCGGGCTTTTTCTGGCGTACATCGGCTACCAGACGATAAAGTCAAAGGAGCCTGCAACCGCCTTGTCGGGCGAACGGGCCGGCATGATGAAAGCCTATTCGACGACATTGCTTTTGACCTTATCGAACCCGATGACCATCTTGTCGTTCATCGCCATATTCGCGTCAATGAGCGATGGCATGGTCGGCGACCAAGGCCAGCCTTCAGTGTGGCCAATGGTGACCGGTATATTTCTAGGTTCCGCGGTTTGGTGGCTTGGATTAAGCGGTTTTTCCTCCGCATTCAAAACCAGAATATCCAAGTCAAAACTCAAATTGATTAACTACTTTTCCGGATCGACCATCACCGTCCTTGGTGCGTATCAAGTGTTCACCGGTGTCATGCTTGCCGCTGCTGCATAAGGGCAACAGGGAGCGTGCAGCGGCCCCTATTAAAGCGCTAGGGGCTGCATTTTTAACTCGATATAGGCTTTCAAACGTCCTATCGCGAGATAGATGTCTGATACGGTTGCACTGCTAAAAGTAAGCGTCTGTCCAACACATCTTGCTCAATGTTCAGCGTTTGTCTGGGAGAAGGAAATCTACCTCGTAGATACCCCGTGCCGCACGGATGGTCACAGGGGGTGTGACTGGCCTTATGTCACTCAA
This sequence comes from Pseudomonas sp. OE 28.3, assembly GCF_014268205.2. Lineage (NCBI taxonomy): Bacteria > Pseudomonadati > Pseudomonadota > Gammaproteobacteria > Pseudomonadales > Pseudomonadaceae > Pseudomonas > Pseudomonas sp. OE 28.3. Next base: position 5,839,201 of record NZ_CP077082.1, on the reverse strand, counting down.
CACCCATGCGAGCCAGCCATCCTCAAAATAGCTTGCACAGGCCGCTTGCATATCAGCGAGGATGAAGGGACGCACGGCTTTCACGCGCACAATTGCCACGGCAATACCGTTATCGTCTTCGTCCCCATCGTTATGGAGAAATCGCTCGTTTTCCACAATCAGGAGATCCTCGGAAGGATCTAAGTCTGGAAGCCAACGACGGACTTCGAGGATTTTCTCGCCAGAAGCGATTCGGCCGCCACTGGGCCGTACAATTGATAAAGCCTTTATGGCTTTCTCCTAAAAATTAGACGCTTGGAAAATAGTCGCTTCGACAGGATTCCACTTATGCGGCAGAAGCTCGGTAATCTTCACTCTGTTGGGCAGCGTTTCAAAAGTGAAGCAGTTCGTCGTTTGTTTTTTGTAGAGTTTTCATGGGCTGAAAATAGGCTAGCACTTACTACTTTTTTGATGGATTATTTTTTAATGGAAATTGTATGAGCTTCATTAAAATTTTCACCTTTTTTCACGGAAGACCTTCATGGATCGTATAGACATCAAAATCTTGAGCGTGGTGCAAGATTTGGGGCGCATTTCCATTACCGAATTGTCAAAGCACGCGGGCCTTTCCATTCCTGCCACAACTGACCGTCTGCGAAAGCTCGAGGATGGGGGAATCATTTCTGGCTATTGTGCTCAGGTTGATCCAGCGAAGCTGGGGTTTGGCATATCAGCCGTTGTCGGCATGACGACCTTCAAACCATCAAAATCCAAGTTGATCGCGACGCTCAACGACATCCCAGAGGTCGTTGAATGCCTGCACGTTACGGGTAATGACTCTTACCTTATTAGAATCTATGCCAAGTCGATGGCAGACATTGAGAACGTTATCGCGAAGATTAATAATTATGGCGAAACGCGCACCAGCATCGTTTTATCGGTACCAATCGAGAGAAGGAAACTGGTCCTCGTCGACAGATAGAAGCTGGTTACAAAGGGGGGACCCTCCTGCATGCCAAGATGAGTGCCAGGCCAGTGCCGCCAGATCCTTAGTCGGGTGCGATGTTTATGTGGTGGCAGGAGAATGACTGGCCGTCAGCCATGTGCAGTCCATACCTCGAGCTCTGCCCAGCGGGTCAACGGCCGCCGATAGCCTGCTTGTTTTGAACCAAGGTGCGCCGAGGATTGAAGGTTCTTAAGGCCGAGTTGCTGCGTAGCAAATCGGCCTTTTGATTTTTACTACTGCGGGGAAGGTGATGTGGCGGTTGTGGGGTGCAGTACGGACAGCACCCGCTCGATCAATAACTCACCCAGCACGATTAATTGTTGGCTGCCCAAAAGCTTTTGACGGTTTTCGCCTTCGAGTTCGAAGGCTAGGTCAGTGGTGATAGCGTTCAGCGAGGCCAGGGTTTCGCTGGCTTGAATCAAGAGGGTTTCTGGGTCGATGTCTTGAGCGACCGTGAAAAGGTTCGCTGGGGGATTTGGGGTGATTTTTTTCATGGCGCAAACTCCTTGATTGGTGGAGTCGCCAGGCATCGCTGCTAAACGAAGAGGGTGGCGACTGTACGCGGGTTAGCAGACCAGGAATCAAGGAACCCAGCGCACCCGAAAGTGCCCCACGCACAGCCGCCATAACGCAGTCCAGCTGATGCTGAACGGATGGTGGCGTTGCAGGCCTTGATATTAACCGAGCTGCTAAACCCGGTCGCTGATTTTGCAGCGACAGGAGGAGGTTAGCCGTGTAGGGGGAGTGGGAACAGTTCACCAACGGCGCGACATCTTGAAGGAAAAATCCGAAGGCCCGCCGGCTGGGCTTTCCAGCCTCCAGAAACAACAAAACCCGCACTAGGCGGGTTTTGTCGATGCTTCGAATTGGTGGGCCGGGGTAATCTGAACGGAAATAATAAGACTTTGATTTATATGGATATTTTAGGTTTTTAATTTTCTTTGGAATACTTTTTGGAATACCGGATCATGATCTGTCCTTAGCAAGGGCGTCTGAAGCTATGACAGTACTGGCCTTGGCATAAGCACGTTGGTAAAAATTATGGTGACACTCCATCTCTGGGCGTCGCAATGTCCAGTTTCAGGATTGCTTTCTGAATGTCCCGCCTTACCTGATCCAACTTCTTCTTTGCCAACTTGTCTGCTTCTGCTTCATCCCCATTGAATGGAGGCAGGGCTTCCGCCATAGACAGTTCCCATTTTGCCAGTCCGTTCAAGCATTGCTCCAGGTGTCGTGTGGTGATCTCCAATTGCGCTTTATAGAGGGCCGACTTTAGTCGCTCGTTGCGAAGTGCTGCTTTTTCCTTAATGGCCTGCTGCCGAACATCCTCCTGCATTTTGCGGCGTCCTTCATCCGCATTCTCGATCAGAGCAATGAGTTGGGCCGTATTGCTCTGGCCGTCGTTGTTCTTCGCTAGTAGTGAAAGGGCTTTTATCGCAGTGCTTGGAAGTGAAAACGTTCGCGCTTGTCTGCCGTTGTCAGCGCTGCGGTACTGCTTCTGGCGCCATGCATTTTTCATGGCGTTGAGTGTGATCAGTCCGCTAGGTGAGCTTTCAAGTGCTTTGCCCGCTTCTAATAAATCGTTGTGGGTCACCGCTCCAAGGCCGAAGAGGCTATTAACGCCGCGGCGTCTTAGGTATTCAGTGGCCCATATGAGCTGGGCTTTATCGCGATGATTCAGCCAGTCCAGTCCGGTTTTTTTCATAGCCATTTGGGTACTCCTCTCAGGGATGGTTTATACCCGAATAGAGGATTTTTGTAACCTATTATGCGTTACGTTATGCGTTATGTTATGCGTTTTTATTGCTGTCAGCATGTAAGCATTCATATAGGGTATATTAACGGTAATAAATTAATGATTGAGAGAGCGAATTGAGCTACTACCTTGGCGTTTTAGCTATGCCACTCAAGCACGTCGAGCCGGAGGTGAAGTTTGTCTTGGTGGCGTTTGTGCAGCGTTACGGACTGGCCGAAGGAGGCCCGTGCAGTGGTGAGGTGCGGGCGAGTCAACTCGGTCTTCCGCTTCGCGTTGTTGCATCGGCTTTAGCGCAGCTCGTTGATTCCGGGTGGCTTGTTAAACTGCCGGTGTCAACGCCTGGGGCTTCCGGAAGGCCCAATCACACTTATAAGGTTCAAGCCGCTCTTGCGGTCGCGCTCGAGAAGGCTATGGTGCCGACCGTCATCCACGAGGGACTCATTAAGCGCCTGATCGCTGGCCCGGTCATTCGTGCGGTGGGGCCTGATGAGGGCGGTGATGGTGCGGAAGTAGTCCAGTCCTTGAAGTCGGTTAATGAGTTCGGTAAACCGGTTCCGCCGGGACGCCGGGGCAACCTCAGTCTGGCTAACCGACTGTTGCTGGCTACCCTCTTGAGCTACGCAGATGCTTTTGGGGTGGTCAGTCAGCTTGGGAGCGTGAAGCTGGTTCAGTTGACGGGGCTGGCGCCCGCCAGTTTGAGGCAAAGGATCCGTAGGCTGATGGATCTGGGGTTTATTCGTAGCTGCGTACCCGGAGTGTCTTCGTCGATTTTTGCCAGGAAGGCCATGAGTACCTATTTTCTCAACTTGGGTCATCGTCAACTGACTCAAACGACGGATGTTCAGGTGTTGAGTCATTGGACCCACGAATCGAGTGATCGGTGGTTTCAGCATCATGGCGATAGGCTTCGCAATGACGTCAGCGCGGCTAAAAAGTCATTGGGTAACGCAATCACGACCCCTAGGCCTGTAGTCCGCTTTCTTTGGCGGCAGCGCCCACAAGTCTTTGCAGTCTTGCAGTTGCTACTGTCACGGTACGCCTCGTACCTACTATCGCATCACTGGTCTGCTCTCGGAGCACACGCAGGCCACGTCGATGATGAGCTGCGAAAAAGGATCTCTAGGGATTTGCGCAAGCCTGCGCCGTCATCACCGCTGGATGCTGAGCTGGGAGAGAGTGGCTGGGAGGTGATCATTGAGCACTTCCGTGAGTTGGCGGTGGAGCTGGCGAAGGAGTACCGCTCACGATTCCAGGAGACGTCTGAAGTTTTCTTCGACTGGTTAGAGTTGTGCGTCATCCCTGTGCCTGCTGAGCGAGGCTATGAAGCTATTACTCTGTTGGCTCTGGAGGCTACTGAACAGGGCTGTTTAGTCCTTGGATATGAGGCTGTTGGGAGTGTGACGGCGTTCAAGCGCGAGGCGGATATTCCTCTGGAGCAGCGCTATGCGTTGGGACTGCTTACCGCGCCACGGCTCAGGCCTTAGAGGGACCGGTCATTTTTTATAAGGCTTCCCCATCCTCTGAACCAATCAGAGGGCTGCGGCCATGAAGAAATTGCTCCGTAAGAAAGACGTGCTGGCGGCTACAGGCTTTAAGAATTCGACGCTGTACAAATACATCTCCGAGGACAGATTCCCGAAACCAGTGTCATTGGGGGAGCGTGCGGTCGCGTGGGTGGAGAGTGAGGTCGAGGCTTGGATCGAAGCGCGGATCAGTGCGCGTGATTTGGCTGCAGGGATGTAGGCCGGCCCCACGGTGACGGGTCTGAGTAACGATTATCTATGATGCGCCATGATCGGCTCACTGCCGATCATGGCGTTTATGCCGGATGGTGTAGATGATTCTCAACTAACCTCCTCAAACCGCAGTTTGGCAAATCTCTTGGCTATCAAGGCAATGTTGCTCTCCATTTCCTTGCTAGTCCGGGATGGAGACCTGGGCTCGATTCGGGATCTAGTTATATAGCTCTTGAACTATCAATCCATCATCAATCAATAGGCTGAACACTGAGAGCTATACAGCCACTACCACCCAATTGATGCGACAGACCATCGATTAAATAAATCCTCATCACGCACCTGATATGCCAACAACTAATCAGGTGCATCACGATGACTGAACGAACCAGCTACACCTACCGCTCACAGTCCGATAACGCTATCCGGATTGAGCGACTGATCAACGCCATTCAACGTACAGATGGTCAAGCCTTTCGAATTACATACTCGAAGCACGGGGATGAGCAGGTCGATGCAACCAAACTGTCAAAGTACTTCGATGGGATCGAGCAGATGGTCGATCTGTTCGAATGTGACGAGGAGTATCAGTACAGCTGGCATTTGAACCTTTTCCTAGAGGCTTGCCATGCAATTGGGGTTGAGCGCAGTCCATGTGGCATTACCTGCTTGGGCGAATGTGAAACACGCTATCTGAGTGCCAGCGAGACGTTGAACGAACTGACAAAGCATGTCCGAACGCTTCTCACCAAAAAGAGATACAGGCGATGGGGACACGATCAGCGTTACCAAGCGATTAAGCAGGAGATCGAAGTTGGCCGCTACGTTGATGCAGTACATGATCGTTACGCCCGCACTTGCGTGATTCGGGTTGATCTGTATTACCGTAGAGAGGCACAAGCTAGATTGCGTGTGGAGCACGTCTTTGACGACCTCAGTCGGCTGATTGCTGAGCGTGAACGTAACCTGATTTTTGATCATGAGATCGGCTACATATGCAGCGTTGAGCAGGGTGAGGACCGGGGTTATCACGTCCATGCTGCCTTCTTCTTCAATGGCGCTGAAGTGCGTGCAGATATCTACAGGGCGCAACAGATCGGTCAGCTGTGGGAGCGTATTACCCGTGGTCAGGGTTACTTCAATAACTGCAACCTCGAAAAAGAAAAATATAAAGATAGGCTTGGGGTTGGCTTAATCCACAGAAGTGATCTGAGTGCGCGGGCTAATGTGCATTACGCCATGCGTTACTTAGTCAAGAATGATCAGCATCTGCGGCTCAAGCCTGTAGGCGCTCGCTGCTTGCGTAAGGGGCAGGCAAAGACGCTTTCCGGGACGACTAATCGATCCATTGTCCGGCGAGCGTAATACATCAGGCAGCCCTGGTTGGTAGTTCATACCCTCGCTGCGAATCGCCAATGGGCTCCATCATGTCGCTTGCTCGCGCAGTACATGCGGAATTCTGGGCGGTCGAGGGTTTAGGCTCTGTCCCGGAATCTAAGGCCGGTGTGAGTCTGTGTGATGGAAGAAAAGGATCGCGATGGCGGCAGCTGTGGCGCGAACATTCTCAGATGGTCTGTTCGTTACTCGGAGCTGTTTGAGCGCATTCGCCGCTATGGCTTGCGCTTCATGCAGCGCTCGCAGGAGGTGAGTGGCAAGTGTTCTTCGGTGACTGTGTCCGTTTTTTTGTTCAGCTAAAGCCTTTTGATGAGCTGATTGGCGCCGCTGAAAAACAGCTTGAGCGCTTACTTCTGCTGGAGTTGTTTGACGAAGATGATCAGGGCTCATTGTTCCTGGATGGGTTTACTGTTGACTGATTCGTTGGGGTAGCCGAGTCAGGACGCTGTAGAGAAACACTCCTAGCGGCAGAGCTCACCCTGGATTCGATGCGCAGTGGGCCTCGATATTCTTATCGCCGCATCTAGTAAATTCTCTTCTTCTCTCACTGCACCGTATCCCTCATGCTGTTAGACTTCAGCCGACTTTAAACGACTATGACTGCTTAAGCTTGAGCGTAACCATAATGAGCACTGAACCTTGGGTCACTGCCGAACAGGTTTCCCTTCATTTGGGGGTGGCCAAAGATACGGTGTATCGCTGGCGTGAGCATAAGGCTCTGCCTGCGCACAAAGTTGGGCGTCTATGGAAGTTTCAGCTATCTGAGGTCGATGAGTGGGTGCGTGCGGGTGGTGCAGACGAGAACAGAACTCAGGGAGTGAGCAGTGACTAACCCGAGTCGCAATGAAGCGCAAACAAGAGCTCAGGTCATCGACTCTCAGCTTGCTCATGCTGGCTGGTCTGTAAGTCGGCGGACACTTGTCGAAGAGTTTTTGCTAAAGACAGCCGAGCCTGTTGGCAACTATGGCAACGAGCAATTTGCTGACTATGTCCTTCTTGGTTCAGATGGCAATCCGATTGCAGTTGTCGAGGCCAAGCGGTCATCACGCGATGAGCTTGCCGGAAAACGTCAGGCCGCGGACTACGCTGATTCAATCAACGCCAAATTCGGCAACGATCCTTTCATTTTCCTCACTAACGGCAAAGAGATTCTATTCTGGGATCGTGAACGCTATGCGCCACGAAAAATCTCGGGGTTTTACACGCGAGACGACTTAGAGCGGCTGCGTCATCAGCGGCAATTTGCTCAGCCGCTTGGCGGTGTCACCATTAGCGCTGCTATCGCAGGCCGCGACTATCAGAACGAAGCTATTCGGCGTGTCACTGAAGGGGTAGAAGCGGCCAAGCGCAAGTTTTTGTTGGTGATGGCTACAGGTACGGGGAAGACTCGAACGACCATCGCTCTTGTTGATACTTTGTTGCGATCAAAGCGCGCGCAGCGAGTCCTATTCCTGGCCGACCGCCGCGAACTAGTACGACAAGCTATGTCGGAGTTCAAGTCCCACTTACCTAACGAGAGTTTGGCTCGCATCGAGGCCGGCGAAACCTCTGGCGCACGCATTCAGTTCTCGACCTACCCCAGTATGATGCAGGTTTATTCGCGCCTTTCGGTGGGTTACTACGATCTGATCGTGGCCGATGAAAGCCACCGCTCTATCTACCAACGATATAAGGCCGTCTTCGATCACTTCGACGCCATCCAGCTTGGGCTCACAGCGACCCCCACCGACTACATCGATCACAACACATTCGAGCTGTTTGATTGCGGCGATGGCGCGCCCAGCTACTACTACAGCTACGAGCAAGCGATTGCCGACCAGAACCTGGTCAACTACCGCGTACTGGATGCACAAACCAATTTTCAACTTCAGGGCATCATGGGTGAGGCACTACCCGAGCCCTTGAAGCAGATGGCCCGTGATCAAGGCGTGGAGCTTGATGAGCTCAACTTCGATGGCAGTGACATCGAAAAGGGAGTAATCAACCAAGGCACCAACGATGCCATGGTGCGAGAGTTTATGGATAAGAGCCGCAAAGACGTGCGCGGTCTACCGCACAAGTCCATCTTCTTCGCCGTCAGCCACGCCCATGCAAAGAGGCTCTACGAGGGATTTAACCGTCTGTATCCTGAGCTGCAGCGCCAAGGCATGGCTGAAATTATCGACAGCCACATGGAGCGTGCTGACGCGACGCTGGATGATTTCAAGTACCGCACCATGCCGCGTGTGGCCATTTCGGTGGACATGCTCGATACCGGCGTTGACGTACCCGCCATCCAGAACCTGGTTTTTGCCAAGCCCGTATTCAGCAGGGTTAAGTTCTGGCAGATGATCGGGCGCGGCACACGGCTGCATACCGACAAGGCCACCAGCGAGATCAAGAAAGATTTCTTGATCATTGATCACTGGAAAAACTTCGCGTACTTCAAGCTTAATCCTGACGGAGAGGTCGACCATCCAAGCGAACCGCTACCGGTGCGCCTGTTCCGACTGCAGCTTGAAAAGTGGCAACTCCTGGAAGCACAACAGCAAGACACACAAGCCACCGTTGCCGATCTGCAGGCTATGCTGCAGGCATTGCCCCGCCAAAGCATCAATGTACGCCCTCACTGGGACGAGCTCGACGCTTTGGCATCGCAATGGCCAAAGCCTAGCCAAAGCGCAATTGAACACCTGTCGCAAGCCATCGCACCTCTGATGCGACTAGCCCCATTGGCGGGTCTGGATGAACTTCAATTTCGCATCTGGTGTGAGCGTCTCTCAGTGGCTTGGCTTAAAGGTGATGCAAGCGAACAGGCCAAAGTGCGTGAGCGCATTCACGAGGCGATAAATAGTCTGGCCGAAAATATCCCTCAGGTGCAGCGCGTAGCCGAACAACTTGCTTGGGTTCAGTCGGCCGGCTTCTGGCAGCACTTGGATATGACGCGTTTGATCACCCTACAAACCGTGTTCGCCCCGCTGATGCGCTACCGCACCAGTACACCCAGCCGCACGATTGAAATCAACCTGCCAGACAGTATCACCCAGCGCAGTTGGATCATCTACGGCCCCACGGGCGAAGGTGCTTTTGCAGAAAGCTATCGCGAACAGGTAGAGGCACTGGTGCGCCGCCTGGCTGACCAGCTTCCTGAGTTGGCTAAGCTCAAGCAGGGGGACCATGTAGGTGATGACGAGCTGGAACGAATCAGTAACACGCTGAACATGACTGATCTTTTCGTCACCGAAGACACCTTGCGCAAAGCCTTTGAAGCCCCCGCCGCGTCGTTGGCCGAAGTCCTGCGTCACATACTTTGCGAAGGCGCACGCCTGCCTAACCGTGAGCAGCGCATCAGTGCCGCGTTCGATGCGTTCATTGCCGCACACGGTTATTTGCGTGCCAATCAACTCAACTTCCTGCGGGCCGTAAAGGCAGCTGTGCTGCGCCACGGGCGCATTACCCGCGCTGCACTCAACGAACCTCCGCTGTCGCGTGCAGGACGCGTGGAAACGCTGTTTCCGTCGCAAGACATCGACGAACTCATCAACCTCACCAACAACTTATTGGATGAGACTGCCTGATCCATCAAGGACACTGCTGAATGCTTGCCCCTCATATCAAGAAAAAAGTCGACGAACTCTGGAACCGCTTCTGGGCTGCCGGCCTCACCAACCCCTTGGTGGCAGTCGAGCAGATTACCTATCTACTCTTTCTTAAGCGACTGGAAGACATAGATTTCAAGCGGCTACAGCGTGGTTTTCGGTCGATTTATACTGGTTTTGAATCTTGTCGGTGGAGCTACATCCGCCATGAGAAAACCAATCCGAGTCACTTAATCGACGTAGTGTTTCCCTGGCTACGCGAGCTCGAAAAGCATTTCAGCAACACTAGCGCTGACGGCACCGAGCTGGCCAGCTTGAATAACCGCATGGCTGATGCTTACTTTCAGCTCGATCCTAATAAAGGCAAGGTGTTGTCGGATGCTATTGACGCTATCGACCAGCTCTTCGCCCGTGCCGGTGAGGGTTCTGCTGCCCAAGACATCATGGGCGACACCTTTGAGTACCTGCTCAGCGAAGTCGCTACGGCGGGTAAGAATGGCCAGTTCCGCACCCCACGTCATCTGATCCGGTTTATGGTCGAGTTGCTCGACCCCGAGCCCGGCCAACGTGTCATCGACCCTGCCGCCGGCACAGGTGGCTTCCTGTTCAGTACCCAGCAGCATCTGATGCGCAAATACTCAGCACAAGAAAACCTCGTGCTCGAATGGGACGGTACTCCGCATCGTACCGATGGCGCTGCGGCAACACCTGAGCAATACGCCGCTATCCACAACGGAGCCAATTTCGTCGGCTTGGATAACGACCGTACCATGGCTCGCATCGGCTGGATGAACCTGGTGCTGCACGACGTCACCGACCCGCACCTGCTGCAGGGCGACTCACTAAGCAAGCGCGAAGGAAAGGTCAAGCTCAAGGAGCTGTTGGAACCAGGCAGCTATCAGTTTGTACTGGCTAACCCTCCTTTTACCGGTACGGTCGACAGTGGCGATTTGGAGCCTGACACCTTACTTTTTCCGCGCGTCGGCGGTGGAGGCAAGAAAAAAGACGAATCGATCACCGATAAGAGCGAATTGCTGTTTCTGTGGTTGATGCTTGACTTGCTGGATATTGGGGGGCGCTGCGCTGTGATCATTCCCGAGGGCGTCCTGTTCGGCAATACCGAGGCTCACGTGCGCATGCGCCGAGAACTGCTTGTCGAACACATAGTCGAAGGCGTCATTTCCCTTCCCAGTGGAGTCTTTCAGCCCTATACCGGCGTCAAGACTTCCATCCTGATCTTCAGAAAAGTCACTCGCCGCGATAGCAAGCAGAGCCTGCCGAGCAATGCTGCACCACTCAGCGAACACGTCTGGTTCTATGAGGTAGAAAACGACGGCTACTCCTACAACGCTAAGCGAACTCCGCAGCCAGGCCAACAAAACGATCTATGGGATGCGCTGGAAAAATTTAAGGCTTGGATTGCTCAAGGGCGCATCGGTGCTCAGCGTAATGAGAAAACCCTGCTGCAACCCAGCTTTCATGCTGAGCGCTGGCGCCAGGCCCTACTGCGTGACACCGCCGACAAGCTCACTCCAGCAGGCGAGGCATTTTCAGCATTGCCTGACACCAGTATGTGGGATGGTCAGGTGTGGGGCGTACACGAGCTGTTTCCTGAGCTTCCTGCCAATCCCAAAGAGGCTGAAGAGAAGGTGCGATCAGTCTCTGGGAGTGTGTTGTTTGAATTGGTAATTCAGGCACTCGCGCCAGCGGCAAAAAAGGCCTGGAATGCAACGCTTAGCGCACGCCTTGCCGAAAAAACCACCGATTCCGAACTCATAGATGCTTGGAAAAAAGCAGCCAAGCCCGCGGAGGCAGAATTCAAGAAAATAGCGCGTGAAAAGGAAGCCTTTTTCGAAAAAGAAGATTCTCCAGCGCTCTCGATATGGAAGGACTTGCTTAAGACAGCGCTCGCTGAGGCTCAACGCGACGTCTATGTGCTGGACTTATTACGAGGCAATCAGCCGCCCAAGGCTATGACGGAACACGACATCGGACAGAAGCTAACTGAAGTGGCCCGCGATGTAGCCAAGCTTGATGGCTTCGATGTCACTCTGCGCAGCCTGGCCATTGACCAAACCAGCGACCTCAAAGCGGCCAAGCATTGGGTGGTGCCTGTACGTGACTGGGCGCGCAACGACGAATGGCAAAGTGAAAATGGCCAGCTCATTGGCTCACACGATGCCGATGGCTTGGTGCGCCCTGCCTATGTGGAAGCTAAGCTAGCCGATGGACTTTACGACGACAAAGGCACACTCCGGGACGGTCTGCTTGACCCCGACTGCATCGAGGCCCGCGATTGGAACCTATCCGCCGGGCAGTACAAACCTTTTGATTTCACCCAACTCAAGAGCGACAAGAGTGTGGCTGAGTTGATAGGTACACTCAAAACCACCGAGCAAGACATCATCAAAGGCTTGGACAAGTTGCTTGCGATGGTGGAGGGGCGGGAATGAGTGTTCCTGAAACGTGGGTGCAGGCTCGACTGACAGATATTTGCGAGCTCAATCCTCGGCTACTTGCTGAAGATCGCCCCGATGGTGATATTTCCGTCACTTTTGTACCCATGTCTGCTGTTGATGAGCGTGCTGGCGTTATCAACAAGCCAGAAACTCGCACGTTCTCCGAAGTTGCAAAGGGTTATACGTATTTTCGTGAGCGTGATGTGCTGTTCGCAAAAGTCACGCCTTGCATGGAAAATGGAAAAGCTTCCATTGCACGCAATCTTGAAAATGGTTTGGGCTTCGGTTCCACTGAGTTCCACGTACTACGTCCAACTGAGATCGTTTTACCTGAGTATGTTTTTAGTTTCATTCGGCAGAAAGCCTTTCGTGATCGGGCGGCATCTGCTTTTGTCGGAACAGGTGGTCTGCAGCGGGTGCCGACTGATTTCCTTTCGAGGGTAAAGATTCCACTCCCCACACTCCCCGAACAACAGCGCATTGTCGATGTGTTACAGCAGGCGGAGGCGACTTCAATCCATGAATTACGACGCCAGCGACTCGACTTGATGATCAAGTCCGCCTTGGATCAGCTGGTACTCGCTCGTCCAGAGTCTGATTGGGATCAACTTGGATCCTTGGTTGATACTCGGTATGGCACATCGGTCTCAGCGGACGCTACTGCTGAATCAGGCGTAGCAGTTCTTCGAATCCCAAATGTGATGGGGGGGGAAGTCGGTACCGAGGACTTGAAGTATGTCGATCTCTCCCAGGTTGAGCTGAAACGCTTAAGCTTAACCACGGCCGACGTATTGATTGTTCGTTCCAATGGCAATCCAGAGTATGTGGGGCGATCAGCTCCAATCACTGAAGATGTGGCTAAATCCGCCATGGTTTATGCCTCGTACTTGATACGCTTGCGAACGGATACTACACGTCTACTACCTGAGTATTTGAGTGCGTTTTTGAATAGTGCATACGGTCGCGCTGCCATGCGAAATGCGATTCGCACAACCGCCGGTCAAAGCAATCTGAGTGGCGGAAACCTAACTAAGGTGAAGCTACCGATACCATCCATCGCAGAACAAGAGCGTTTTCGTGATTTCTGGTTGCAAGTTCGGGAGCTGCGCCGACTTATTGCCAAGTCGGAAAGCGTTGCGAATGAGCTACGTGACGCTTTGAGCGTTCATGCACTATCTGGTGAGTTGACAAAAGTTTGGAGAGGCAAGAATGCCATCGAAGTTGCTGAGGCAGTACGCCGCCGTGACACCTTGCTGCTTGAACGTGGAGCAAAAGTCTCTACAGGTGGCACCGCCCAAGCCAGCTATACGACACCAGTTGATCTCCCTGTGCGTCCCGCTCGCCATTGGATACTCTCCGAGCTAAGTGAGTTCCAGCGCCAGTTACTGACTGCCTTCACTGAGTATTGCCAACAAAGCGGCCAGCCTCTACTCGCGGAAGATCCTGACGTATTTTCCCGTTTCTGCGACGACTCAGTTGTGACTGATGGTCTGCAGTCTTTTGGCCAATCCCACGGCAACCGGATTCGCCGCTCCTTGAGCCAACTAGCAGCGCTGGGCCTGATTGCTAAAATCACTATGCCCAAGCAAGACCCGGACAGTGGAGAGTGCGATTACCTCAAGGCCTTTCGTCCCTTGCGCCCGGAAGAGTTCACGCGCATGGTCGATGTGCAGGCATTGCGGAAAGCGTTGTCGCCCGGAGTTGATCAGCAGCGTTATTACTTTGAAGTCCAGCTGGATTACGAGACGTCTAAGCATGCTGGTGGGCGCGGGATGTTCCAGGTGATCTCGGTCGCAGACGAGGAAGGGAAGGATTTCATCCATTTAGTAGATCTGGGCCAACATTACGCCTCACTAGACGATCTCAAAGAGGACATAGCCCGAAGTCTCAAGGTGGACGCGCAGCAAGTCGATCTGGAGGCCGTGTAATGCGTTTGCGCTACCTACATCTGCAGCACTACCCACCCATCGCTGACATCAAAGTGTGTTTTGCCAGCGGCTCACCGCTAGCGCGTGAATGCGCCATTCGTTTTGTGGTCGGCGTAAACGGTAGTGGAAAATCGAATCTCCTACGTGCGGTGGCCGAGGTTTTCCTGGCACTGGCCGATCTGCGCGTTCCAGCATTTCCGGTGAGTCTGGTGTACGAGTTGGGTGTGCGCGGCTCCACAAACCACCGCACCTTGCTACTGCACTGCCCTGGCAATCGTCAGCACGCCAGCTTATGGCTGCACGAGCGCTTTGCATTTGACGATAAGAGCGGACAAGAGGTGTTCGACACCTGCATTGAACACCTGAACCTCAAGGGTATTCCTGCGGAGCATGGCTTCTCTGCGCTCATTGAGCCTGGCTCCTGGCCGCTGCGCGACAGCTCGCCGCCACAGATAGCATTGCCGTCGGCCGTCCTGGCCTACACCACCGGTGACCTGCGTCCGTGGCGCTCAGTGTGGAACCGTAATCAACGTGCTGACGGTTTGTTGGAAGACGGTGATGACACACAAAGCGACGAGCGTCCAGCGGGGTGGACGACCGCCCAGGAAAACGCCTTGCGAGCGGTACGGCAAAACGATAGTGATACTCCTAGGCAGGCCTTGGGCTCAGGCCCTACGGGGGCTGATCTCTTCCGCCGCCCCATACTGCTAGACGCCACGCTCTTGAAGTGCGCGCTGCTGGCAGTGACGTTGCCACAGGCGTTGGTTGAAGCGACAGATTATTCAAAGCACGCGGAGGTTGATGCCGCGATGGCTAAACTGTGCAGCCGTGACGACAACAAGAATTCGATACAAGAGCTACTGAAGCTGGGCGGGTGGCATAATCTAGTTTCGGTTGCGTTCCGCTCGCGCCTGCAACCGGCTCAATGGGATCAGAAGCTTTGCGAAACAGCTCACGATTGGTGGCTGTGCGCGAGTGAGGTGATTGCTGAGCCTCACCCGGTGGAGTTAAGTCGTACTGTGTGGTTTGACTTTAAAGGGCCATTCGACGGTCAAGGGCAATCGTTCTTATCGGCCGCCCGTAATGAATTAGAAAATTGCCGTAGCCAAGGCGAAGCCTTGTGGGTATTGCTCGGCGGGGCCAAGGATGCTAGCAGCTTTGACCTATTTACCCGCCTATTAGAACTGAGTCAGAAGGGACTGTTTGATGACGTACTGCTACGGTTGCGTCGGCATGCCATACCAACTGCCGCGCTCGATGCGACCAAGCGCGATATTGGTGTAATGCGCTACGAAGAGCTGTCGGACGGAGAGCAGATGTTTATGGGAAGAATGGCTCTGCTGCATTTGTTGAGCGGACGTCAGGACTCCCTATTGCTGCTGGATGAACCCGAGACCCACTTCAATGACCTGTGGAAGCGAGACTTGGTCTCAGTGGTTGATGATGCCTTGGCACACACATCAGTCGACGTCCTGATTGCAACCCATGCTGCCCTGATGCTGACCGATGCGCTTAAAGATGAATTGATCGTACTAGAGCGTACAACCGCCGAAGGTGATTCTGGTCCCAGCGAATCTGGCGTTCGAACACTTGACGCTCAAATATACACATTTGGGGCAACCGGGGATCATCCATTGCGGGATATTTTTGGGGCCTCGGATACGGTCGGAAGGAGGGCGAGCCGCTTGCTCGAAGTGCTTCTAGCGACAGCGCAGTTTGGTTTCGAAGTTGAACAGAGCTGGCATAAAAATGAAGCATTAGGAGCTGACCTCATAAGTCGCATCCTAGATTTAGCGCAACAAACGGAGAGCGGCCTGACTCGAAGCCACGTGATTGATTGCCTTGAAAGCTTTGAGCGCTTTGCTCTGTATTTCGACTTAGTGAAGCCTTTAACTGTGAAAGCGCTGCTCGAGGCATTCATTCGCCAGACGGGTCCTGGTTATTTCCAAGTTGAACTGAAACGAGCGTGGCGATGCGCATTGGAGGGGGGCGTTCATGCTCCATGAACGGCGCTTGCCGAATGACTTAATGCAGAATCTAGGGAAGATCTATTCAGTTAAATTACGTTTGATTGATTGGTTACTGCGCACGCCTCCGCAAGATCTAGACGATAATACCCTTCTTGTAACGCAGTTCGGGCAGCCAATCGGCAAGTGGTTTTGGACCAGGATTGGTACGGCTAATAATCGCACGAGGTTTGGAAAAGCAGTTATGGCGCTGGCAGCTCAGGCGCGTGCGAATCCTGCTCAAGCCGTGTTGGTGGCTGAGGCCATTGATCATGATGCTCAGTTTCACACTCGGTGGGATCTTGTTGGCAGCGAGCTCCGCTTCCCGCGTCTGTTTCCGGGGTGGTTAGATGGCATCAAGGATGTAGCCATTCCGTTCTATACCTGGTTAGCCGGCAGTGGTTTCGATCCAAAGCCGTTCGCGCTGACGGGTAGCCGGCTTGATCGAGCTGCTGTGATGGCGGCGTTTCGCTCACAATCAGCAGTCGTTTGTGGCTACTGCGATGGACCATTGGGAGAAAAGGGTAGCCGGCATGAAGCCAATGATTGCGACCACTTCTTCCCAAAGTCCCAATGGCCTCATTTCGCAATTCACCCTGCTAATCTTTTCTCTGCGTGCAAGGGATGTAACTCAACTTGGAAGCTTGCCAGGGTCCCTATGGGGGAGGCAGATGCTTCAGGTTTGAATGGCACTTATCACCCGATGCTGAGGCCGGGCGCACCATCGGTTGTAGTGACTGCAGTTATATCTCCAACCAATTCGCGTCAGGTAAAGATCAATATTACAGATCCGACTATCCCTCGCAGAGCCGAAACACTTGTCGCGACACTGGATTTAGACAGTAGATGGACTAACTCAGCTAATGGCGTTTTAGACAGAGGGATTTCGGTGCTTGTTGCAAAGTCAGTGCGAGATAAAAGCTATGGTTGGCAGGTGGACGCTGATTCAGTTCGATTACTAATTGAGGATGATATCGCTTGGAAGCGAGAACAGCTGGGCAAAGAAGAGCGCTGCATGCGCCTTATTGCGGTGTTGGAGTGCATGCGTAGCGATCTTCTCCATGAGGTAGTCGCTGATCTGGCATAATGAGCTTTGTAGGCCTAGCAAGAATCACTATTGTGATGAGGGATTTTTCGTTAGGGTCTCTTGGCCAGATATTTCGAGTTGCAGTTTTGGCAAGGATTAAGAAAGCGAGCGTATGAACTACAACTACAACTACTGCAGCTGCTAATATTTGGCAACAAAAAAATAGGCACGGATGGGAACCGTGCCTTATGTTAGTTAATTCCGACCGGTTTATCATTTTTGTCATAGCAAATCGGATATTCGCAGTGTCCGCCTGCATTGAGTACTTCTAGTTCGTAGACCACGGGTAGGTACTGCTTAAGCTCCTCCTTAGGTACTTCCTTGCCATTGATGGTGCACTCATCGTCTGCACGCGGGTTGCACCAGGCTTCCTTTACGTCGATCGTTTTCGTGGGTTTTGTCATGGGTGTTTTTTCGGTCTGTGGTTCGTCATCGACTGATGAATCATTCGTTGCGTTCGCATCCAACGAGTAGGCAGCCATAGTGTCTTTTACACCCGTTTTGCTGATGCCGTGATCAAACAAGAAATCTTGGAGTATCGTCCGGGATTGAGTGTAAGTAACTTCTTTCCCCTTTTTATTTGGTCCACCATCCATGCGATAGGCAATCGGATAACCATCCTCACTTTCATAGATGTAATAGTAAATGGAGAGACTAAAGCTGAGGTCTTGGCCGTACATGCCATAGATGCCTGAGCCATTGGACGCTCGGCAAGTACCTCGTACGCATTTGCCGCTGATGTGGTTGCTGAAGGTGACGTTGCGCTGCTGCTGTGCATTCCACTGAGTAATATTTCTTGGAATGCTATACCAGGTGCAACGGTAGAATTTTGCCCCGTACTGGTTTTTGGCCTCCGCGCACGGAATGGCATAAGGTAAATCGTTCATATTTTGTTCATTTGGTAGCATGGGCGGATACATGTACCCGTAGTCAACTTCGGCTTGTGCGTTCAATGAAAGTGCAAGCGCCAAGCAGCCTGCTGCTTTGAGTGCAACTGATTTTATATTCACTGTCTTAAACTCAGGGTGGGAGGAAGGAAGCGGTTGGATTCTTTTGTAAGTTCTTTGTGAATGGCTTTTGGTTTTAAATCGGCGATGGGTCTTTAGGGATGTCGTCAGCATTTAACGTGCCGACAATCTGTATTTCATTTTTGCTTGTTGTTTTTGCAAATAGGAGGCTCCCGTATTCGGGGCTCCATGAATGCCTGTGTCCGCTGGATCTTATTAAATTTTTCATGCAGGTGTTGTGGGTCATCACTATAAGATTTCTGCCGGAGTTCTTGTGTTCGAGTAGCTTATCCACGATGTCGTTTCCGCAAATGGCCTCTCTATCGGATAGCAGGCTCGCTTTGCCTAGCATGAAGTCGGATGTTTGAACTGTTCTAGTCATTGGGCTGGTGAAAATAACAGCATCGTCAAAATCAAAGTGTGCTTTTAAACGAATGCCTGTTTTTCTTTTGCTCTCTCGCTTCCAAGAGCTGTGATTCCTTCGTCTGGGCCTAAGCAGGGGTTGTTTGAGCGATCACAGCGCTCTTCGTGCCTTATTAACAAAATAACGTTCCCACTTTTCCAGTGTTCAGAAAGTCAGAGTCGATTAGTTTTTTATGTGAGTCTAAATTTTCTACGGTGTTTCTTGTAAAAGCTTCGTAAGCAAAAAATGTTGCGCTTATAAAACCAGTGCTTAGTATTATTTTTGGTAGGCTGATATTTACCATTTGGAATGTCCAATATTTTAATTCTTATTGGTTGCGGTCGGTGTTCATAGGCTTTTTGAGCGTGAGTGCGAGCGCGGGCTGACGGTGTTGATTGCTATTTTTTGTAGATGACTTTCAGTTTTTTATTAACGTAGTCTTTTATGATTTCGTAGTCGGGGTTGTAGGTGGCTAGAGTATGGCCAGTACTGGCGACGGTAGCCGCAGCGGCTAATACGACCCCAACAGGCAGAGATGCAGCTCCAATTACAGCGCCCAATATACCGCCTTGAGCGATAGCGCTTTTCACGTCGCTTTTGATTCGACACTTCAGTCCCTGGCTTTCAATCTTGGTTTCGACAAGTTTGATACCTGGCATGAAGTTACCTCTGAGGCCATGGATCTCGAAGGACGTTTTGCTTCTCACGAGGTCTTCAATCTGCGATTCGTTCAGGCCTTTTATGACATTCATGGTTTTTCTGAGCTCCTTGCAAGAGGTGGTAGTCAAAAAGATGGGTTGGATATCAACCTTTCGGGGTGAGTTTCGGCCTGTAAGGTCCTTCATGTCAACGGGTTGATGGTCAACCATCCAGGTTGGACTGGAGGGTGGCATGTCAAAAACCAAATCGAAGCAGCTGGCAGAACTCGTTGGGCAGGCGATTGCCCGCCAGCGCGTTCGTTGCAAACTGAACCAGGAGCAGGTTGCGGAAAAGCTTGGAATTGGAAGCGAGGCTGTATCCCGTATCGAGCGCGGAATTGTCATGCCTAACATCGAGCGCTTGGTTGAGTTGGCGGCAGTTTTTGGTTGTGAAACCGCTGACTTGCTGACCGAAGGGAGTTCTCGCCCAGAGGACCAGGCGCGCAGGCTTTATGGTTTACTCTCCAGACTTGGGGCGCATGACCGCGACTTTGTCCTGGATATGGTGGAGCGTCTTGTCACTAGACTTGATCGCGGCTGATTGGCTCCATCATGAGGGGGCCAGAGCTTTTGCCACGCCGATGTCCTCAGCACAGGCTGGTTTGACTTAGTTGGCCTGCGAAGCGAGAGATTCCAGCTTGTCCGCAAGGGAGTTGGGCGGTGGCAACGACTTACCTTGGATTTTGGTGCTAGCAGCCTCCGTGTTTCCGAAGAACTCCTCGATTACGACGTGACTGTCCTCCTCGCTGTCTTCGAAGGCGCCATTACCGAAGCCTCGGCGAGCGGCGTCATCCAGAGCAATCTGGTCGAAACCTACTGCTATGCGCTGTGTATCAAGTTCGCTCGCTTTCTGTAGTGCTTCGGTCATGTCCATGCCACTTCGTACCGTGAGATCGACGTAGAAGATCGGCGTACCGTGGCTCTGGCGGGTGGACTTGCCGCGTAGACGCAGCTCCAGCGGTATGCATGCCAGTCGACGGCCTGAGATTGCTTGGAAGTAATGCAGACGAGCGGACAGGGTGCGAATGCTATTGAAACCGGTGGTGCGGAACACAAAGCTACCCAGCGAATCCTCATCACCAATGACCACATTCAGTCGGCCATAAGGCTTACAGGCACCTCCTTTGGCCAGTAGGCAAGCATCCGGCGAAGGGCAGGGCAGCGACTGCATGCCGTCCTGGGTCATGCGTTTGCAGGTTTCACCGTTACCGACACACAGCGGGCGTCCGGATTGCCGGTCGAACAGGGTGTAGTCGGCCCGGAAATTCAGCTCCGGCTCGTTGAACAATAGACGTACTGGAATGCTGCGCAGCTTGTCCTCCTTACCCTGGCGCAGTTCATCGTTAAGTGGGTGCAGTAACCAGCCATCCCTGCTTTGCACCTGTGAGGTGATGGTAAATTGATCGTCTTTCTCCGGTAGGCGCTTACCGTTTTTCTCGACGATTTTACCAATGGAAATACGTCCGAGCACGGGTGGTGTAATGACCAGGCCTTTGAGCATGGTGGTTCTCCTTGGAAGTGAAAATGGACCCCCGAAAACTGAATCGCGTAGGGACGGCCAGCGAGGAAAAGATCAGTTGATAAGGAAGCGGCGGCTGCCCTCCTTGCGCTTGCTGAAGCGGACTTGCAGATAGGGCTTCTCCTTCAGCAGGCGCTCGACATCGAGCACGGTGCTCTCTTTGGAACGCTTCCAACTGATGAAGCCATTGCTGAACTGCGCACGTGTGGCTTCGCCCATGGCTTGCAACAGGATCTGTTTCAGTTGAGATTCGCGGTTTTCTTTTGCCGCAATGGACTGCCGAACAGCTTTGAGCTCCAGGTAGGTCGCGGCCAATCCAGCATGGGCACTAAAGTCCACGGTTTGGCCGTTGTCGTGAGGGTAAAGGCAACGCAGCGCCGCTTCAGATGAGGCGCTACCATCGACGGGAGGTGGGGTGTCGGTTTGTACGTAATGCCAGAATTTGCGTTCCAGTTCGATCAGGCGAGCAATCATCTGCTCGTCCCGTTCGATGCGGTAGATTTCTAAATGCTGGCCACCCAGCAAAACTGCAACATCAGCCGCCTGCTTGCCGGTGACGGCCAACTGGTGCATGACCTGCAATTGCACATACTCGGGCACGCCTTCTTTCCAGAGGCGTGCTCCGTTTATGCCGGCGGTCTTGCATTCAAGGATTTGTACATCGTCGGCACCGTTCACTTCGCGGTCGATATTGGCAAGCATCCAGGGCAGTTCTGGATCAGGGTGCTGTAGCACGGCGTTAATTCGTCGCACCTTCTTACCGGTGCGTTTGCTGTAGTGCCAGGCCACGATGGGCTCCAGCACATTGCCCCAGTAGGCAGGGCTTTCCTCATCGTGAGGATCTATTTTCGGTAACGTTGCATCCCGTCCCGTCTTTTCAAGCCACAACTCCAACTGCGATTTATAAGGGTTCAGTCCAACTGCTGCGCCTGCGTCCGAGCTGCCGATGCCTTGTTTACGCACAGCGAGCCAGTCTTCACGGGGTAGCTCCTTGGTGCCGATTAAACGAAGGGCCGGACGGATCTTGTAAGCATTTTCATTTCTAGGAATCGCTTTCATAAGGGATACCTTGCGGACATAAAAACGCCCGTTGAGCTGCATGCTGAACGGGCGTTATGGTTGAAGGGGAGAGGGCATTTCAGGCCGCGAGTTGCAGGGCTGCCTCCAATGCTCTTTGTTTGATTTGCGCCCCCTGGCCGAACCAAGCGGAGTCCATGCGGTACTCGTTGCTACGTGCTCTGCGCTCGTGGTCGACATACTCGGTCACGGCGTTGAGCAGACCCCAGGCAGTGCCTTGCGCCGACTCAAGCGTTGCGCCACGTCCGCGTCCTTCGTACAGGCTTTGTACTTTGCGCAGGGCACGTTCGTTGGGGAGGACTTCAGGTAGTTTGCTATTGGGCGTTACTTCACACAGCACGGACATGAAGAATCCCATAGCCTCGTGCCACTGGACTTTACGCTCGGCCAACACGCGCATGCGATACATGAACTCGTCCCATTGCGAGACTGCTACACCCAACTGCTTTTTGACGACCCGAGCATCGAAGCGGGTGCTGTGCGGCACCTTGATGGCGCGTGTGGTGCCATCCAGGGCGATGGTCAAAGTGTTGTTGCAGACCACGCGAACGGTGGTCGGCGTGGCCGTGGTGGCGAGCGTACCGTCACAGGAGGTCGCCAGCAACAAATAGCCGTTGACCTGATCGTTGCCCTTCAAGTTGGCGTTCTGCCCGGTTCTCGCTAATGCCCAGAACTTACGCCCTCCCTTCAGAACACCTGCCGTTTCCAGCTCATAGCCGGACACTTCAGTCAGGTCTCGGTAGAACTCCATCACCTCACGCGGCTGAACTATTTGATAGCGATTGGAAACCACCGACAGCGGTGCTTTGGTATCGGAACGGTACAACACCTTTTGCTCCGGGAATGAGTGAATGCTTCCCATATGGCCGATAGCGTCGGCCTTGAAGTGAACCGGGCTTTCCTGGATCTGCCAGTCCATACCAGCTTCACGCTGCCAGATTTCGATAGGTTGTTTTTGAGTCAGTTGATTTCCTAGGCCGTGCCACGGGGTTGCGCCAACGTAAGCCATTTGTTCGATTTGATGAGCCATGATTAAGGTTCCTTGTGGTGCAGGTCGGCATAAACGCCACGCATCGCGTGGCACTGTCCGGAGGTAATAGAAAGAAAGGAGTAGAGGACGGATTAAGCTGGGAGGTTGAAGCGATGCCCGCAGATCAGGCAGAGGTTGTGAGCGAGTACATGGCGGTCAAGCTTGTCGCCGAGTTGAGCGCCTAATGCACAGCCACCAGCGCCGCCAACAAGTCCTCCTAGGATGGCGCCGGAGACGACTCCGAGAGTGACGCCGAACGGGCCGGCGACGGCGCCGACGGTGGCCCCTGCCTGACCGCCAGCCAGAGCGACACTGACGCCGCGTGCTGCGCCGCCGACCGTACCGAGGGCAGCTGCAATTTTCATGGCTTGGTGGAAGGAAGCGATTTTGGGTGAGTTACAGCGAGGGCACTGCAATGACATGGTTCGAGGTTCCATGGTGGGGGTGTCATGGCAGTGATGTAGAGTTGAGTTTTTTTCGAATCGAATATGCGTTTTTGATGAATAATTTGATCGGTACGGTTGTAGACGGCTCGGCGCAGTCTACAGCCGAATCAATGCGCATCGGGGGCGTGGCCCGCAGCCGACTTGACATACCAGGCATATCCAAGAGGCAGAGAGGTGAGCCAGCTTGCACTTGCGGAGGAGGCAAGCTGGGCGAAACCAGATCCGAGTTGGTCGTCTGCTTTTGGCCGATTGTGGCCTTTCGCGAAGGCAGCTCAGGGGCGATGGCTGCCCTTGGTGGCAGGCTGCTCATGGCCCAGAGTGTGTAAAAACGCTTCGCCAAAATTGAAGTGTGCGCGTCTACGTTAAATCTGAAACGTATCGATCTGCCTGAAAAAGACGTGGCCATCCTGTGGACATGGCCGCAGTCGCCGGCTTTCAAGACCGCTATGTGAACTTAAGCAGGCCGCGATCTGGAAGGGAGAAGGAGTTCCGTTACCCTCAGCAAGCGAACGGGCTACAAGCCCTATTCTACAAGGGCTTGTTTTTAAGTTTCGGAACTGATCTTGTGACCTTGCAACATTCTGTCAACCGAATAGGCTAGCCACCAATCAGGAAATTATCGTTTGTATAAAACATTTAAAAGACCTGCTATTTCCTTTGCCCTGGTGGTTTGCTTTGTTTGATATCTTGCCGCGGACGTCTCCCCTGAATGACGCCGTATGCATCCTCCAAAGCACGCATCGCGGTCATAAGATTATTTCGTATCGCCTCTTCACGCTCTACGGCGTCAGATGCCTCCTGAGCTCTATGCGATGAAGCCTTCCGTTTTGCCAGGTTCCCGAAGCTCCCTATCACCATGGGGGCAAGCTCCACATCAATCAGCCATGGTGACCGCGTGCGAAATGGAATAGGTGAGCTCCGTCGCCCATCGTGAAGAATTCGAAGCTCGACGATCGAAATATCCATAGGCATTTCAGTATTAAATTGAAGGCCGTGATTAAAAACAGTCCAGCCAAATCCATTGAAGTTTCGAAGCGCAGACTCTTTACCGAGAATTACTGCACATACAAAGTAAGCAGTTGCTACCGAGCCATCTGGGCTGGCTTGCTTCGCCAACTCCAGAAACTCGAAAGAGCCCGGATCAATTAAACTTATTAAAAAGCCCTGTTTTAATGGATTGACCGACTTACCGAACGCCGACCTCTGAAGCTCTTCCATAACAAGATCATATCTTTTTTCGCGACTGCTTATCCCCCTCAACTCAAGAACAACTTGGGGAAGCGAACGCTGAAGCAAATCGCGCGCATTCGGATCATCGTATCTTTCAATCCAAAGTTGAATTTGATGCGCAAGATTTTCAGATGCAGCACCGTCGAAGTTTCCACGCGCAGAAAGATTTTGCAGAAATTCACACAAATACAAAATCTGCGCTAGCGCCGAATGGTTAACTTCATTTGCCGTCAAAGCACTGGCCTCGAGCCAACGATCAACAATTGTGACTAATGATGCGCCGTATCCACCCCTTAATACTGCCTGAGCACAAACGAACGATAACGTCCGACGAACACCATCCATACCCATCAAGCGAAGATCTGCATTGGAACCGGTGACAGTTAACAACTCCCCGATAATTAGCCCCACAAACCCTAGCGCCGCAACATTACTAAGAGGTTTTTTGTCGAAAACTTCACGCTCAGCGAAGTCTTCTATCGCCCATGTATTCATAAAAGACGTAACAGGCACCACCGCACTAGGCAATGCCAACATGCGTGGAAGTAAGTTACCCAAGACGTCTTCCGAGGCAACTAAAATAGATGGAAGATCAGCATTTGGACCACTACTTTCTTCCCAAATGACGCGCACATCATTCATAGAGAGGGGGCGGCCGAAATCAGCAATATTTATCGCACGCGCTTTTGCGCGCAAGTCTCCCATGCGCCCAAGGCCACGTACCAACTCACCAGCATCAACATTGACAAATCTAAATTTTTTCATGATCTTTTTCCGAATATTTTCTTGACGGAAATCTTCTCTGCATTTTGTTTCGCGAGAGCGGAGGCAAAGAATGGATGAAGAGGCTTTTCGTGATAAATAGTCAGCGCAGTTTTGGCTCGCGTAACTGCCATAAAGGCGACCCTTCTCTCATGTTCTTGAAAGTCGGCAAATTTATCTGCAGCGACAACATGTGTACACCGAAACTCCAGACCTTTAGAGGAGTGAACAGTGCTCACCCATACTGAAAAGGTAGGATCAAAGTCTCTATCCATAGCATTGGTAACCACGCCCGCAAGATCGGCAGAAGTAAGAAGCTCCTCAACTACCTGTTTAAGCTGAACATGATTCGGAACCAGAATGCCAATAATCTGGTTGGGATAGACAGCCAACTGTTTCAGTACTCTAGGAATTAACTGTTCGATCTGATCGGGCAGATCAAAACCTGAAACGACCTCAACATTACCAGGATCCCCTTTGTATTGATGAGTCCCAAGCATTGATTTGTGATCAAACTTCCCAGCCATAATCTTGTCTGCGACCTCAAGGATTGCCGGAGCCACACGATAGTGAAACTGCAAGGTTATAGACGCGCCCCACCTGTGCGTTTGAAGCCATGTCGTTCCAGTGGAGCCAGAATTGTAGATGCCCTGTCGTAAATCGGCAGCACAGCACAAATTCTTCGCGAAATACTTAAATATCTGGAGGTCCTCTTCTGAATAATCTTGCGCCTCATCAATGAAAAGCACCGGATAAGTATCACGACCTGCACCGGTCTCCATCAGCTGATGTATAGCAGACTTTAAAACTGAATCTCTTTCAGAGTAAGTTTCTCCAGGTTTCCGCTTTGGTAAGCAAGCATGATCGCCCAATAACTGCTCAAGCAATTTGCGCTGAGTTATCACACGATTCTCGGGAAACGAATAGAGACCAGCACCTGTGCGCACAAACTTCTGTAACAAGCTGGTAAAGCAAATTATATAAAACTCTGAATCGGGTGAATCCAATATCAAATGATTAGCTCGCAACAAAAGCAGATTTGTCTTGCCGCTTCCAGGAGGCCCCGTAAGAATCAAATCTTTAAAAAGATCCTCTCCCAAAACCTCAAGCTGCTCGTCGAGCAACTCTTCCTCATCAATCCACCAAGTATTCGACACTTTAGACCTCCGCTGTCTATTGACTAATTAGCTCTTCAATTATAGTGATAATCCATTCCTGAAATACATCTGAGAAGTTTTCCAGGCTCTCCATAGTAGGTCCAAGATGAGTCCAGCCAACCTCTGTATCAGCAAGCCTTTTCGAGGCCCTAGTATACACATCGATAGTTTTTCTATCTTCGTGAAGTGCGACAGCCACTTGAATTCGAAATGGCAAATCAAGACCTAAGTTCGGCGCAGGACTGAAAGTATAAGTAACGGCAGGGTTCGGATAGACTAATCCATTAAGATCTGTAAGCCTCGTCGGCATGACACCACTGAGCTCAACAAGCGCGATATCAAATTGCGTTTTGGCATGCTTTACAATTGTCGACAACCGGACTTTATTCAAACGCTGATTTTCAGAGTTATGGATAACATTAACCCGACCCAAAAAATCACCGAGTTTAAGCTTCCGCTGGAGAACCTCCTTTCTTGAGTTAAGCGTAGGCTTGTGCTGCCCTTGATCCGAGAACATGAAGTCGTCCCAGTGGACCAACTCCAGTCTCTCAATTGGTTTTTTTAGAAGACATCGAGTCGCAAGGTTACAGAGATGAGGGTCAACCTCCTCGCCTACTACAACAACCGGTTTATTATCAATAGCAACAACAAGATCAGCATGTCTCGAAGTTGCATCGTCAAAAATAGGTTTGCGGGCGATCATATCATGTAAAACAGCACCAATTTGATAGAAGGTTATAGCTCGCCAACCATCCAAAGTATTCTCTTCACGGCCATGAATCATCTCGGGCGGACTATATTGGTGGGTACCAATGAACGCTTTTGAGGCTTGAACAATCGTAGCGGAATCGTCACCATGCGGTTTCATGACTCCGAAATCGAGCAAAATCAACGACGAGAAGTCGTCACTCACGTGAATGTTGCTCGGTTTGATATCACGATGCGTGAAGCCCCAATTTTCAAGTTGAATCGCGGCACGGGCCAACTGTTCAATTAGCACACCGATTTTAGAGCGTGGAATTAAATTAAGTACATCGGAAAGCGGGCGACCTGCAGCTATATCCATCGCTACAAATAGCTGCCCTGTCTCCTCGCAACTCCCAGCATCCAGTACACGAACGATATTTTCGTGTTGCTTATCTATGAGCGACCGCTCTCGATCTATTCTGATTATTTGTGCGTCACGGCCATAGTGGTCAATTAAACCTGGGTGAAATACCTTTATAACTGCGTTCAAATCTTCCCGTCTAGCCTCCATAACAACGGCCGACTTTCCATGAGACAGATATCGTAAAAGTTCCCAACCAGCAAGAGGTCCACCTTTCAAAAGCGAATCTGAAAAAACTTTGGCTTCAGCAGAATCCATTTTGCGCCCCTAATATAGCTAGCATATGCTATAGCGGAAATGCTCTGCCACGAGCATAACCTCACACCCGCTACTTGCGGCCTCCTCCAAGCCACCATTATCACGATGAATAAAGCCAAGCGAGTCCATGTCGTTTCGAATCTTCTGGACAGTGGTACCTGGTGCGCTCCAATAAAACTGGTAATGCGCAAAAAGATCCTTACACATCGCGCTATAGCAAACCGAATAGTCGCCAATAGGCTCAATCAAAATGCGTGATGATGAACTCGTTAGGTAGCCTGACGCGATCAACGCGTCACCCGTGCAGAAAAGCGCCCTTTCGCGATAACCAACACCGAAGCGATCCACGAACCACTCGTTAAGAGCTTGGTGGATCGCCAGAGGCATATCTCTTGGTCTCCTTGCTCTTTGAAGGTTTGGATTGGGGATTATTCCAGTTGCACTAGGTAGGTATCTTGTTGAATGTGCACGAAAAAGTCTTGCAACGTTTGAGACCATTTTTCACTCCTTAGAAATTAGTAGAGACATCCGGTTTCTCCTAGCTTGATGAGCTTAAGCGTTTATCCCGCGGGTCTAGCATTCCACTCAGGCATCAGTATCATCTCATACATTGATCGCCATCAGATTAGACAACTACAACCGACCGATCCAAGATGTCGTAACTGATAGCGCTGGCTTGGTAGAAGTTATGCAGATCGTATGCACGGCTGTGAATCTCAACCTAGATATGCCCGAACACGAAACTATGAAACTGCATGGGTTAGCCCTAATGATCTACCGGTAGGCATGCATCGTACTGCATCGTCGCGATGACCGCTTCTGGCCCTGAGTGTGTAAAAACGCTTCGCCAAAATTGAAGTGTGCGCGTCTACGTTAAATCTGAAACGTATCGGCACGTCAGCAGATGTGGGTTTCGAGTAGAAGCGCGATTTCCAGTCCAGTGGTGAGTACCTGACGTACTCGAAAACGTTTTTACACGGCCTCGGTCGTTTTCTGCCTTTAGTGACCGGCTGAAAAGGACCAAGACGGCCGTTGGCCAGAAGCATAGGCTGGAGATGTCTACGGTGCAGGGGGCAGTCCAAATCAGCCAACGGGTTGTCTAGTACATCTGGGGCGACTCAATCAATCAAGACCCTGTACGTCGTACAACCTACGCACACTCGACCAGAGGTCGTATAAATCGTCAGCCATGCGTTCTGCCACGCGAGCTCTCTTTTCAGGGGTAGTCAGTACCAGCAAATGCTCATCGCTTGGATTTTTCATGTTGAGTTCAGTGGTGTAGCGCCATAGCAACCCGTTGCTACTCACGCCGTTGTTTTCTAACAGTGCTGTCAGTGCATCCAGGCGACTGTAATCATGCGGGTGGGATTCAGCATCGCAGTAATAACCGCAGTAAAAGCGGTGATCGAGTTCGATGTAAACCGCGCCTGATATAGAGCCTAGCTCGTAAAAAAGGCCAAAATGGCGGTTATCCCTGACCGCGCTGTAGTAACGGTCGATTATCGCCGCCGTCGGCGCCATAAAGGGTTTGGGCAGCTCGGGATATTTTACCTCTATGCACTGCGCAACTGCCTGCCAGAGTTCCAGTTGCAGGTCTTTCAAGGTCTCGGTGTAAGCCTTCTGCAAGTCCCGGACCACTAGCAGGTTGTTACCCTGACGTAACGTCTGCTTGATTGCGTTCATGTAGGCATGTCCATGGTTTTGGAAGGTCAATTTTGCGATGAGATCGATATATTGCAGCAGGCTTTCACGCACGGCAGCTTCGCGGATCACCCACGGTTGGCATCGCTCCAGCCAAGGCAGGATGTCGGCAGCGTAGCTGATGCGTTGGTAGTCGATGCCAAGACAACTGCGCGTATCGGCGTCGCGGCCGTCCAAGGTAAGGTAGATCGGCGGATAGGTATGGTAGCCCTCGCCCTGAAGGGTCTCCAGGTAGCGAAATAACTGAGCCTCTTGGTCCTCAGCGTAGAGTTTGTTTTCGATGATGATCGCTTGCTGCTTGGCGTTACGGATCAGGATGTCTACGTTGCGGTATTCAACATCCACCGTGACGTCGCGGCAGTCGAAACCCTCGATATTCAATGCATCCAGCAGTAGTTGCAACAGTTTGCCACCGGCCGCATGAGCGCCTTGGGGGTTGAGCAAAAAGGCCAAGTAGCGAGAGTGCAGGCGCACTTCATCCGAGCCACTACGCAGTAAGGTGAACAGGTTGAAAGACGGGGGGTGATGCAGTTCGGCCCGGAGTAAGGCGGCGCGGTTGAGCAAGGTGTGCAAGGTTCATCTCCTTATGCTTGTAATGTTGAGGGGGATTGTATTGTGCTATCACTGATCCACATCCGGTTATGCCGTTCGCTCAAGTTTAGGATCTGCCGAATACGAATATCAGCCTTCAGTGAGAAGCAAGCCCAGTGTGAGCGTCCGTATCTGGCCAATTACCGCCCTATTTGAACGGTGGCTTCGGGTCGAAAGCTGTCAGTCACCACTGACCGCAATCGACCCAATCCGGACGTTCGTCGGTTTAGGCTCCAATGGCAGGGTCGAGAGGACGAAGACCCCAGCTTTTGTCCGAGAGCACCCGGTTCGAAGTGGAGAGCCGACCGTATCGGCTTGCGCGTCTGCTATAGGCTAAAAGTCGTCGATTGGTGCCTCACCGTCTTCCGCAAAACATCGAACACGGCTTTCCCCTAAAATGCTTTTGCATACAATGGAGGCATCGTGCCGACATCCCGCGCCCGACCGCATAATCGACAACAACCCCTACGCGAGCGTATATGTCCAAGTCCCTAGTCGAATTCAAACGCTTCTTGGTCAAGTCGGCCCCGACGCTATCCGAATACGAGAAAAAACTAGCCAACCTGATACTGGGCGGTTTCGACGAAATCGCGGCGGTCGGGTCAGCCGGAGGCCGGCGCGGGAAAGTCTTGGCAAAACTGATCGTCGACAAGGGGGAGACATCGCCTCCGGCACTCGAAATCGCGGTCGACGAAGTGGACGCCAACGAAAGCGAGATCGTCCGGCTAACCAAAGTGGAAGTCGAGCACTTTCGTGGTTTCTCCGACAAGCACACTTTCGAATTTAAGAATCCTTACACCTTCGTCTATGGACCGAACGGGACGGGAAAGTCGAGTCTCTGTGAGGCACTCGAATACGGATTGCTCGCCTCGATCCACGAAGCGGATTCGAAGCGGATCCCTGTCTCGGACTACATCAGGAACGCCACATCGAGGAGGTCGGCGAAACCTGTCCTTTATGGAGATACCGCGAAGGAGAAAGGAATCGAAGTAAAAGCGGCCCCCCGAAGTTTCGAATTCTGCTTCATCGAAAAGAACCGGATCGACGGATTCGCAAGACTGGCGGCCAATACCCCGGTCGCCCAGCAGGCGCGGTTGGCGGCGCTGTTCGGCTTGGAAGAGTTCAACACGTTCGCAACGCAGTTCAACGATAGCCTCGACACTTACCTGGCCGAGTTAGTTGGAAAGAATGGGAGGGATCTCGCGGAACGGGCGAAGGTCCTCGCCGGACACAAGGCGACCCTCGAAGGCCTCCCGGAAAAAGCCAAAGCCGCTGAAACGCGTGGCGCTGCGCTGCTATCGAAGTATCCGGAGTGTAAGGACCTCGAGGAAATCAAGACCGTCCTAACCGGACCCGAAGGCAATGGTGGCAAGCAAAAGGAGAACAACACCGAAATCGGCCGCCTGCAGAACCTTAAAACGGCCACCGATCCCGGAACAGACGTTATCCTTGCCAGCGTCGACGAACTACTCCGGCTAATCAAAGAGAAGGCGGAATCGGAAGCGTTCCTCAACCAGTACAAGGACCAACTTTCTCTTCGGGACCTTTACGCCGCGATCAAGGGGAACCGCGAAAAGTTTGAGAACGAGTGCCCGGCGTGCGCCTCCGAACTCTACCGAGACGGACGACTCGTAGTTCCGGTCGATCCGTACAGCAATGCGGAGGAAAAGCTGAAGTACTTCGACGCCGCCCTGAGGGCCGAAGAACGGATCAAGGAAATCCGAGAGGCACTCGATCTCGGCTGGCGGGAGTTGATTTCAACAATCGCCAGGCTTCCGGCGTCCGCCACGGCTGTCGGGTTCGCCAAAGCGCTCGAGGTTGGCTCGTTCAGCGCTGAGGCTTCTAACGCTAAGGACGCGGCGGGCATCGAGACCTTCCTCCGAGCCGTGCCGGAAATGCGCGAGCTCCTACAGGAGCTGAAGGACGCGACCGCCACCCATAACGGAAAGGTCGAACAATCCAAAGCCGCGATCAAGAAGCTCGAGGACGATATCCTCGCGATCAACAAGGACCTCGAGGAAATCGTGGCCATCTCGACCCTCGTCGCTGCGAACGCGAAGAGCGAGAAGGAGGCGACGCAGGCTATCGAGAAGTTCAACCAAGAGAACGAAGATCTCATCAGGGAGGCGGAAGCCGAGAAACCAGGGGTCGCGAGAAGCTGGAGATACAGCATCTCTTACGACTCGCTCCGCCAGAAACTCCTGGCCTACAACGCCGGACTGCCCTTGGCCTTGGCAGCGGATCTCAACGAGAAGACCCTCAAGTTCTACAACGAGATCAACAAGAACGACCACCCTTCCGACAGGCTCAACTCCCTGAAGTTGCCGACTGCCGCCGGGGAGAGGATAGAGATTGAGTTCGAGAACGGGGACAAGTGCGACGCGCTCCAAGTACTAAGCGAAGGTCACATTCGGTGCCTCGGGCTCGCGATCCTGTTGGCGAAGATCACCAGAGACCGCCTCCCGTTCCTGATATTCGACGATATCGTGAACTCGATCGACGATGAGCATCGGGGCGCGATCATCGACCTCATATTGAATCCAGAAGAGGTCGGCAAGAGGCAACTCATCGTCACGACCCACGGTGAGGATTTCGTGAAGCGCCTTGAGAACGCCGTGCCGATGAAAAAGTACAGGGAAACGGTGACCCGAATCGACTTCCTCGTACCGTTCGCCGCCAAGAAGATCACCGTGAAGCTCGACTCGCCCCGGCACTACCTCACTGTGGCGACCCGCAGCTACGAAGAGGGGCGTATTCGCGACTCCCTGAGTTACATCAGGAAGGCCTTCGAAGAAGAGCTCAACCGTCTCTGGAAGAAGATTGCAAGTAAGAATTTGCATGCGCAGATCAGTGTTGGGATGAGGGGGCCGGGAGACCCTGACCTTATGAGCTTGGCGACGGGGCTCCACAAGTTCCTCGGCGGGAAGGACGTGGCCGTTTTCCAGGAGGCCGTGCCGCACCTGGGCGAGATACTTGGATACCGCGATAAGCACAAAGTCGAGTGGAACTGCCTGAACAAAGGGACCCATGAAGGTGATCGTGCGGAAGAGTTCGATGCAGTTATCGTTCGGCGCATGCTTGAGACCGTCATCAATCTTGACGAAGCGATCGAGGCCCCGCAGGCCTGATGGTGGCTCTGCGGACCTCTGACATGTTTGCCGGGCAACGTGTACTACGGCCGACGGTAGTGAATGCTGCCGTTCAAACTGTAAGTGCGCTTTGTGACAAAAGGCAGTTACATAGCAACCTTTCTTTCCGTTGAGCCAGCTTCGGTTTAGAAGCCGAAATACTGCATCCGGCGATTTTGTAGGGTAGCCGACGCTTGAGCGTTCGCCGCAGGATCAGACGGACTGCCCACTTTTGGTCGATTGCTGCTCTTAGCCACCGGCAGCTATGGATCGGTTAGCGCCTCTGGGTCCAGCTGACCATCCTTGTCCTCCCTCACATGGAGGACAAGCCATGAAAACCATTACGACCGGCAGCCATCAGCCTTGGAGAGAGGAAAATTGGTCGGACAGAAAGCCCCGCTCCGACTGAAAGATATCTGGGCCATTTGGGTTAGGCTTCAAATCGCAGAGGAAACTCGTGATCTAGCTCTCTTCGATCTGGCCATCGACAGCAAGCTACGAGCCTGCGATCTGACCCAGCTTCGCGTACGCGACGTTGCTCATGGGAGCACGTGTCATCGCGAGCAATAGTGATACAGCAGCAAACCCAACGGCCCGTACAGTTTGAGATTACAGAGCAAGCGCGGCTGGCCCTAGAGGCTTGGATACATCAAGCCAATCTACATAGTGAGGATTGCTACATCACGTCCGCACTTTCAGCTAGTAGTATTAGCGTAGCCCTTTCACGCGAGATAGTAGAACTGCCCATGGAACACTTTCTACCAAGGACACTCTGGTATCGTGAAAACAGAGAAAGGATCGATTTAGCGCATACTGAACTCCACATCAACTTCAGTATCCGCGCCCAGCCTTTGATCATTTTGGGTGAAGCTGGGATGGGCAAAACCACGCTGCTTGAGCGGGTTGCCATGCAGCAGGGCTACCGGTTCGTGACCGCGCATCAACTCCTGCACCCGCCACGCGGGATGCCAGACATCTGCGCCGACCAGGTCCTGGTGATCGATGCCCTAGATGAGTTGACGGCCAACTCACCCGTAGAAGCCCTTGAGCGGGTACTCGACAGGCTCGGTGAGAAAGGCCACCCACCGTTTCTGCTCTCCTGCCGAGTGGCTGACTGGTTTGGCGCCGCTGGCATCAGGGCCGTGGAGTCGAAGTATGTGCAAAAGCCTGTACAACTGCATTTGAGCGCACTGAACGACGAGGAGATCCTGCGTGCCCTGAATAGTGAGCTGCGAGAAGAATTAGTATCGGATCTTATCGAAGGCCTGCGCGCACGCGGCCTGAACAATTGGTTGGGTAACCCTTACACACTGGAACTATTGGTGGAAAGCGCCAAGGCGGGGCAGCTACCGCAAAGTCGCACGGAACTATTCGAATTCGCCACTCGGCAACTTCTTAAGGAGCGCAACGAGGTCAAGTCTGCTGACGGTCCGAGCCTAGACCTGCGCCGCCGCGCCGCTGGCGCCGCCTGCGCCGCATTGATCATCGGCGGCCACGAAGCTCTTTGCCGCTCGGCTGAATCGACTACCGATCTGCCATTGGCCGAAGTCAGGGAACTGCCGGACGCGGGTCATCTGCCCCATGCACTAGCAACCCGCCTGTTCGAGGCCGTTGGCACAGACCGCTTTAGGTATGCTCATCGCAGCCTTGGCGA
Organism: Pseudomonas sp. OE 28.3; assembly: GCF_014268205.2. Lineage (NCBI taxonomy): Bacteria > Pseudomonadati > Pseudomonadota > Gammaproteobacteria > Pseudomonadales > Pseudomonadaceae > Pseudomonas > Pseudomonas sp. OE 28.3. Next base: position 5,804,502 of record NZ_CP077082.1, on the reverse strand, counting down.
ATACCTCGCCGCGCAGTGGATCATTTGTTGTGCTGATTCACGTCGCAAGCGGCGCAGACTGCTGGCCCTGCTCCATCGACAAGGAATGGTCCCCAATCATCTGCGCGGCCTCCATGCTTGGCTGGCTCTGGACACTCATCTCGCACCCGAGGTGATTGCTACGGACCCGATGGGTATCATTGAGTACGGTGATATCGGGCAACTCAGCGAAGAGCAAGCATCGATGCTCTTGCGTGCGCTACGAGGGCTGGCTACCAATAATCCTGGCTTTCTGCCTACCTACCATCAGATAAGCTTGAGGGAGGTGATCAAGCCCGGAGTCAAAACCGAGTTCATGGCGATCCTGCGTGCCAAGGGCATGCCCTTCCAACTTCGCTTGCTGCTGCTTGAGTCCATTCAGGGAAGCCCTGTCGTCAATCAACTGGAAACCATCCTTCGATCGCTAGTAGTTGACCAAAGGGAAGCGTTCGCATTGCGGCGGGCAGCGTTGGAAGCACTGTGCTTGCAGCAAGCGCCAGAACAAGCGACAGCGCTGTTGGTCTTACTACGCAGCTATGGTTCAAACGACGCCAGCCAACTCGCCCTTAATCTAATCGGTCTGCACGGCTACAGTTTTCCGGACACCGCAATTGCAGAGTGTGTGATTTGTTGCGAGCACCACCCATTCCGTATCGGTGATATGGGCAAATCGAAATACGACCACGTCATAACGCACTTTCCTACCGAGCGTATGGCTTTATTCCTGAACGTGCTCACTACCAGCATGAGTTCACCGGAACCCGTCAGCCCAGATCAACAGAAAAGCGACTTGGCGGACTTGGTGATGCAACTGATCGGGCGGTACCTGAAAAAAGAATTGCCTGATATCAGTGAACTTTGGAGTTGGCTGCATTTTTCTGCCCTTCGCGGTGCTTTCCCCCTCATGGCCGAGGAGACTCACCATCACTTGCGGGACGATAGTGTATTGCGCCGCCGCCTGCAGAAATGGGTGCTGCTCGAAAACGTTGGAGACGCAAGTTTGATGCAAAGGGATCAGGACTTACTCAGAGCCTCGCACTATCTAGGATGCTCGGAAGAGGATGCCATTGTCCTGCTAAATTCGCTCGACCCACAGGATCTTGACGACCAACGCTGGCGAGAAATTGTCAGTCTAATACATCATACCGAGGATCAAGGTGCCGCATTGCGGGAAGCGGCTCATGTCTTCGCAGTGGGACAAGACGATCGACTGGTGTGGCTGGCACAATTGAAACTTTACCCCTCTGACGGAGAAAACAGTTCTCTCGCAGAGGAATGCAGACAACAACACGCATTCGAGCAACAGCGAAAGCTGTCAGACTTGCGAAGGGCCTACCAAGGAAAAACCGAGTCGATCCTCAAGGGGGATTTCACCAGCCTCATCGAGTTCGCACAAGTCTACTTGGGCAGCTCAAAAGCCTTTCGATTCGACACTTGCGATACCGAACACTTTGCGAGCTGGCTGGGGCAAGATCTGGCTCAGTTGTTCCAACTAGGGTTCGAAGCCTACCTCCAGCAGATACCGGATAGCCTCTCAATCACCGAGATAGCACATTTTTTTGCGCATCAGCAGTGGTACCTGACCCCCAAAGGGGCTGGGGAGCAAGAAGGGCTTTCTCCCTTCATCATCGCTGCGGCACTCTCCGCACGACAAAAAGACGGGAGAGGCTTCAAGGATCTTGACGAGCGTGTGCTGTTGGCCGGCTTCCTCGCCGTGCACTACCTCTTCACATGCGACCATTTCACTTTGCAGACGGCCCTGAAATCAGAGCTCAAGTCACGCGAGCTCTGGCAGGAAGCACTAAGGCTGCGCTGCGAGCCCAACTTGCATAGCAGCACTGCTTACGAAGGGCTGAGCGAGCTTCGGCACGACGAAGAAGCAGGGTTTTTCGCCGCTGGTCTAGCGCGCACCTGGCTTGAGCAATTTGCCTCGCTCCCAGACCATACTGAAAGGGAGCTGGTCAGGATGCTGCTCAACGCCGACGAGCACGAGGCCCTGCGCTCACTTGCGCGCTCCCGAACGCTGGCCACAAAGGAACATGGCCAGATCTGGGACTCGGTGGGTTTGGTGGTCAGTTTTGACGAGACCCGCGAGCGCCTCGAACAGAAGAGACCGGACAGGCACCTATTGTTGGAAGTTCGCGAACTGGTCGTCGGGCATTTCGGTGCATTGGGCGGCCACACGATAAAACTGCAACCCCAGGCAATGGCCTGGGTCATCAATCGCTTCCGCTCGTCTTGTCCTCTGCGCAGACTTCAGCAAGGTGACCTTGATATAGGTTTTTTTGACAACAACCCATCCGACTGCCTGGTTCATCTCATCGACGCCCTAGGAAACCTCAACACGCCTGAAGCTCTGCAAGCACTGCAAACACTCTGCGATAAACGACGCAACAGTTATACGGAACTACTGCTCGATGCGCGAGCAAACCAGCGACGACGCGTATTCGACGCATCGTCCGAGCCCGCGACAATAGGGGAGCTGAAAGCACTCGCAAATGACACAGCCCCCAGTGACGAGATTGCTCTGAAAGCGTTCGTGCTGGACGAACTGCATAACGTCCAAGAAAAGATCTGTAGCGATGACGTGGATTCTTGGCGAGGCTTCTATTGTGACGACCAGCGCACACCTCGTCGTGAGGAACACTGCCGGGACTTGCTAATTTCCTTGCTGCGACAAGGCTCGCCCCTCGTCGACTACGAACCAGAGGCTCATCTTGCCGACAACAAGGAAGCCGATATCGCCTGTTTCGCCGGTAAACCTCGCATCAGTATCGAAGTGAAGGGCCAATGGCACCAGTCCGTATGGTCCGCAGCTGACGATCAACTGGACAGGTTATACACGCGAGATAATCGGGCAAGAGGCAAGGGTATCTATCTGGTGTTGTGGTTTGGCAGGCAGGCGAATCGCAAACATATCCTCACCAGCCCAGGGGGCAAGACTGCAAGACCCAGCTCGCCATCAGTCATGAAGGACATGCTGGAGCAACGGTGCAAGGCATTCCAGCATGGAGGTGTAGATATAGTGGTACTCGACCTGACACGGCGGACCATCGACTTCTAATCCTCTGCCGCCGAGTAGTGCGCAGGACAATAAATCGACCTCGGTTTTCCAGACACATCCACGGTCTGCAATTGGCAGACTGCAGGCTGTCATGAAGAGCTACTGCTGGCTGATAGCTGCCTTTGGTTCAGCGTATCGAAACGACTTTTGAGTGTCGTTGTTCTCTGATAGCTGACACAGAAAGGTTGCCGGTAGCAGCTTCCTGAATGTGGTCGCTCCACCAGGCCATCATTGGGCGTCTGCGCTCGATGTAGTCCGCTCGGTTATAGGCGCTTCGAACCTCGTCTTTATCGACGTGGGCAAGTGCGACTTCTATCAATTCAGGATCCCAGCCCTGCTCGTTGAGGATGGTGCTCGCCATTGAGCGCATTCCATGACTCACGAGGCGCCCCTCGAAACCCATCCGCTTCAGCGCCATATTGGCTGTCTGGCTGTTGCAGTGAGTGCGTGGGTCTCTGTCAGCAGGGAATACAAACTCTCGATGGCCGCTGTAGGGTTTTATGGTCTCCAGCAGAGCAAGTGCGTGCTCGGTCAGCGGTATGGCGTGTGGGCGTCGCTTTTTCATGCGTTCCGCAGGGATCGTCCAGATCTTCCTTTCGAGGTCGATGTCAGCCCAGCAAGTTGTAGCGGCTTCCGCAGGGCGCGTCATGGTGTGAAGCTGCCATTCGATTAAGCAGCGGGTTGTCCTTTTGATGCTCGCGTTGGCGATTGCAATCATCAGTTCTGGCAGTTCTTCTGGTCGAAGAGCCGCCATGTTCTGTTTTTTCGGTTTCTTGAAAACGCCCCGGATGCCGCTGAGAGGATTGGCGAAGATCACTCCCGAGTTCACGCCATAGATCATGATTTCATTGAGCCTTTGAGTCAGTCGCTTCACTGTCTCCAAGCTGCCTTTCGCTTCCAAGGGGCGGAGCAATTCGATGACCATTGGCGCAGTGATTTGCGAGAGGGGTGTAGTTCCGAGCTTTGGAAATACGTGCAGGATGAGAGAGCGCCATATGTCTTCGGCATAGGCCGGTGTAACGACATCCTGCTTTAGCTCAAACCAAGTAGCAGCTACGTTCTCGAACGTGTGCTCAGTTGCTGCTTTTTTTGTTTGCGTGAACGCATTGCGTTGCTCTTTCGGGTCGATGGCTTGTGCAAGCAGTTCTCTGGCTTCGACCGTTTTCTTTCTTGCTTGCGCGAGAGAGAGCTCTGGGTAGGTGCCGAGTCCCATGTTGATACGATTCTTCGTTACCGGATGACGGTAGTTGAAGTTCCATAGCGTAGAGCCATTGATTCTCACTCGCAATTGAAGGCCATCGCCATCGCTGAGGACGTAATCTTTATCTTTCGGCTTGATAGCTTTGAGCTGACGATCAGAGAGGCGGGTGGCTTGGGCGCACATGAGGTATTCCACGACATCGTTCGGTATTCCAAAAATTACCACTGAAGGGCTTGGAATACCATGTGGAATACCAATGGTTGTAGATTGTATCGGACGTCTTTGGACGCTGATGGCCCTGAAACCCCCGTATTCGCTGGATTTCAGGCACAAAAAAAGACGTCCGTGGACGTCTTTAGATGATGAAGTGGTGGAGCCGGGGGGATTTGAACCCCCGTCCGCCAGTACTCCGCTGTCGGTACTACATGCGTAGCCGTTTCTATTAAGTTAACCCTCAGCGACCCGAAGGGCAGGGTGCTTTGGGCGAGTTGTGTAAGTTTTAGCCGCTTCGTCCACAACGTACTGCACGGCGATTCTGTTCTATATGACAATCACTTTGGGTTTACAGACATCCCCTGGTGATTGCTGGACCCGAAGGTACCAGAAGCTCAGGGCTAAGGCTGCTTACGCAGCGAGAGCGAATTCCTGGCCGTAGTTTTCGTCATTGGCAACTATAAGAAGTTGCAACAGTGGATTTACGAGTTCTGTTACCAACTCGGCATGCACCTAAAGTTTCGCGACCGGCGTCGAATCCTAAACGGCCCCGTGCTTGTAACTCGTTGTTTCTTAGTGAGTGACAAGCCTGTGCAGTGTACGCCAAACCGTCACGGAAGGCCAACCCGAAGGTTGGCCCTGCGTATCAGCAGCGCTTATTGGCCACCTTTCTCGCTGTTCTGCAGATCTTGCAGGGCCTTGGAGGTGATCTCGATGCATTTTTTGTCATCGCCAGCGGCGTGCGCGGCTTTGGCCTGGGACACGGCGGTGTCTATTTCGCCCTTTTTGCCACTGGTGTCGGTGGCGAGCAGGGCTTGGCCGTTGTTGATTTTGTCCAGGTTGATTTTGCACAGGTCCGGCTCGCCGGCAGCAAAAACAGGCGAGGCCAACATTGCGGCGGTGATGAACACGCCAGCAAGAGCAGTACGCTTCATGGGGTATCTCCTTGAGCAAATAAGGCTCGATGCTGCGCCGAGGCGGGGCAGCCAGCGAGGTCACGGATGAGCCTCGTTCGCCGAGGCCTATTCAAGTGACTGCGCCGGCACGCAGGGGTTCTGTTTTATTTGCAGGTTTCATGGGCGCGGGCCTGGGTGACGCGGTCTACGAGGTAGACCAGGCCGTGGTAATCGATACCGCCATGCTGGCTCAGGCCGATCTCGCAGGTGCGGCTGGTGGAAATGCCTTCGCTGCAATGTTGCACCGCGTCCTTGAGCGAGCGCAGTGAGTGGGCGTTGAGTTCCGGGGTGGTGAAGCCTTTGTCGCCAGCGAAGCCACAGCAGTGAATGCCTTCCGGGATCACCACGGTGGTGGCGCAGCGCCGCGCAAGGTCGATCAAGGCCTGGCTTTCGCCCAGGTGCTGGGTGCTGCAGGTGACATGCACGGCGATGGGGGCTTGCTGTGGCGTGAAGTCGAGGCGGTCCATCAGGTGGGTGCGGATAAAACGCACCGGGTCGTAGAGGTCCAGGCGGGTTTCGCCGAGGTCTTGCACCAGCCGCAGGGTGCAGGGGCTGGTGTCGCAGTAGATCGGGTCGAGGCCGCCACGGCTGGCGTGGAGCAGGGCGCCGATCAGCTCCTGGCGCTTGTGCTCGGCTTGGTCGGCGTAACCTTTGGAAGCAAACGGCTGGCCGCAGCACAGGCTGTCCTGGTTGTCGGGAAACACGACTTGGTAACCGGCTTTTTCCAGCAGGCCGCGGGTTTTGTCGTACAGCGACATCTGCTCTTTATCGTCGGCTGATGGGCCCATGGCGCGTGAGACGCAGGCGGCCAGGTAAACCACGCGCGGGCGCTCGTCTTCAACTGCCGGGCTGAAGCGGATGGCTTTTTCCGGCTGTGGCATGGCATTGCTCCACTGCGGGATCTGCCCCTTGGACAGCTGTGTGATTTTTGCCGAGAGCTTCGCCAGGCGAGGCGCGCCCAGCAGCATGCGCGCGCCATTGGCGACATGCAGGGTAAAGCGCGCACCTTGCATGGCCGTGGCGAAATGGCTGGCCAGCCAGTCGGCGGTTTTCGTACGGTCGGCGTCGCGAGCACGCAGCTTTTTCACCAGGTCGCCGGTATTGATGCCGACCGGGCAGCGTTGCGCACACAACCCGGTGGCGGCGCAGGTGTCGATGCCTTGGTAATGGTAGGCCGCTTCCAGTTCGGTGGTGTCGACGCCTGCGCGTCTCTTTGCCTGGATATCGCGCCAGATCACGATGCGCTGGCGCGGGCTGAGCGTCAGGCCTTTGGAGGGACACACTGGCTCACAAAAACCACACTCGATGCACTTATCCACAAGCTCGTCGGCCGCAGGCAGCGGTTTAAGGTGCTTAAGGTGGATTTGCGGGTCTTCGCTCAGCACCACGTCGGGGTTAAGGATGCCGTTGGGGTCGAGCAGGCGTTTAAGCTGCCACATCAACTGGTAGGCATCGCTGCCCCATTCCAGCTCGACGAAGGGCGCCATATTACGGCCGGTGCCGTGTTCGGCTTTCAGCGAACCTCCGAACTCCACGGCTACCAACTGCGCCACATCGTCCATGAACGCCTGGTAGCGTGCGACTTCTTCACTGCTGTTGAAGCCTTGGGTGAACACGAAATGCAGATTGCCTTCCAGGGCGTGTCCGAAAAGGATTGCTTCGTCGTAGTGATGTTTGTCGAACAGCTCGATCAAGCGGTTTACGCCGATGGCCAGTTGCTCGACCGGGAAGGTCACGTCTTCGATGATCACCGTGGTGCCGGTTTTACGCACGGCGCCGACGGCCGGGAACGTGTCTTTGCGGATGGCCCACAGGCGGGCGTTTTCCAGCGGGTCTTGGGTGAAGTCGACCTGTTTTTCTACCGGGAAGGCGGCCAGGGACGCCATGATCAGCGCCAGTTGTTCCTGGAGTAATGAAGGTGATGCGGCACGGGATTCGATCAGCAGCGCGCAGGCGTTTTCCGATAGCTGCTGTACGAAAGCCGGCATGCCGGGTTTGTCCTGCACCGAGCGCATGCTGCGCCGGTCCAGCAACTCAACGGCGGAGACGGGTTGGGTTTTGAGCACCGTCACGGCATTGCAGCAGGTTTCCACGTCCGGGAACACAATCAGCGCCGAGGCCTTGTTCGGGTGGTCGATCACCGTGTCGTAGGTCACTGCGCTGATAAAACCGAGGGTGCCTTCGGAACCCACCAGTAGGTGGCTGAGGATATCCAGAGGTTCATCGAAATCCACCAAGGCGTTGAGTGACAGGCCGGTGGTGTTTTTCAGACGGTATTTGTGGCGGATTTTTGCAGCCAGTTCGGCATTTGCCCGCGTCTCCCGGCCCAGCGTGGCCAGCCGCTCCAGCAGCTCGCCATGCTGTTGGCGAAAGGCGCTGACACTGGCCGCGTCCTCGGTATCCAGGCGGCTGCCATCAGCCAGTACCAGGCGGATGCCGGCCAGGGTGTGATACGTGTTTTGCGCGGTGCCACAGCACATGCCGCTGGCATTGTTGGCGACGATGCCGCCGATCTTGCAGGCGTTGATCGAGGCCGGGTCGGGGCCGATCTTGCGCCCGAACGGCGCCAGCCACGCATTGGCCTGGGCGCCGATCACGCCGGGTTGCAGGCGGATCTGCGTGCCTTGGCCACGAATTTCGCGGCCATTCCAATTGTCGCCCAGCACGATCAGCACCGAGTCGCTGTTGGCCTGACCGGACAAGCTGGTGCCGGCTGCGCGGAAGGTCACGGGTACGCGGTCGCGCTGGGCCAGGTGCAGCAGCGCCACGACTTCGTCTTCTGACTCCACGCGAACCACCAGCTGTGGGATCAGTCGGTAAAAGCTGGCGTCAGTGCCGAAGGCGAGGGTGGAAAGAGGGTCGTCGAAGCGACGATCTTTCGGGATCAGTTGTGCGACGTCGCTCAGGAAAGCAGCAGGCAGGCTCATCGGTCCTCCAGAAATAGCTGACGCCGGCATCGTTGTCCGGCGTCGATTCTTACCCTGTTACGCGCAGGTTTTAGTGCACCAGCATACCGGTGAACCAGTAGGCCTGCGCCAGCGTGATCAGCCCGACGATGGTGGCAAAAAACAGGCTGTGCTTGAGGGTAAAGCGGAACAGGTCGGACTCTTTGCCCACCAGGCCGGTGGCGGCGCAGGCCACCGCGATTGATTGTGGCGAGATCATCTTGCCGGTCACACCGCCGCTGGTATTGGCTGCTACCAGCAAGGTGTCGTTGACGCCGATCTGATGCGCCGTGGTGGCTTGCAGCGAGCTGAACAGGGCGTTGGACGAAGTGTCGGAGCCTGTCAGGAAAACCCCCAGCCAACCGAGGAACGGCGAGAAGAACGGGAAGGCAGCGCCGGTGCCGGCCAATACCAGGGCCATGGTCGAGGACATGCCGGAGTAGTTGGTGACGAAGGCAAACGCCAACACCATGCCAATGGACAGGATCGGCCAGCGCAGTTCGTAGAAGGTCTCTTTTAAAGTGGTAAGACCAGTCTTGAGGTTGATTTTCAACACCAGCATCGAAATCAGTGCAGAGAAGAAAATCGCGGTGCCGGTGGCTGAAATTGGGTCCAGCTTGAACACGGCCGGAATCGCCGTGGGGTTGGTGACGATCGGGGCGACCTTGATCACCAGTTGATCCAGGTGCGGGATCGCGAAGTTGAACACCCAGCTGTACATCGAACCGCCGGCGGCGAACATCGCTTTGAACGGCTTGAGCGTCCAGATAGTGACCAGCACGGTGAGGATCAGGAACGGCGACCAGGCTTTGAAAATCTGCCCCAGGCTGTAAGGCGAGGCGACGGTTTGGCGTGGTTGACCGAAGCCACCTGCGCTGGCGGTGACCGCTGCGGCGGAGGTGGCGCCGGCAATCTGTGCGCCGGCGCTGCGTTTGGGCTGCCAGACTTTCAGGAACAGCGTCAGCGCTACCAGGCTGGCCAGGGCCGAGGTGATGTCCGGCAGTTCCGGGCCAATGAAGTTGGAGGTGAAGTATTGGGTGACGGCAAAGCTCAGGCCCGCTACCAGTGCGGCTGGCCAGGTTTCGCGAACGCCGCGCAGGCCGTCCATCATGAACACCAGCCAGAACGGCACGAACAGCGACAGCAGCGGTAACTGGCGGCCGGCCATGGCGCCGATCTTGAACGAATCGATACCGGTGACTTGCCCGGCGACGATGATCGGGATGCCCAGCGCGCCGAACGCTACAGGCGCGGTGTTGGCGATCAGGCACAGGCCGGCGGCGTACAGCGGGTTGAAACCCAGGCCCACCAGCAGTGCGGCAGTAATTGCCACAGGGGCCCCAAAACCGGCTGCGCCTTCAAGGAAGGCGCCAAAGCAGAAGCCAATCAACAGCACCTGCAAGCGCTGGTCATCGGTAATCGACAGGACCGAGCTGCGGATGATTTCAAACTGCCCGCTCTTGACCGTCAGTTTGTAGAGGAATACGGCAGCGACGATGATCCAGGCGATGGGCCACAGGCCATAGGCAAACCCGTAACCGGCGGCGGCCAGCGCCATGTCTACCGGCATCTGGAACGCGAAAATCGCCACCAGGATCGACAGCGCCAGGGTGATGCTGCCTGCCACGTGGCCTTTTAGGCGGAACACGGCCAGTGCCAGGAAGAAAAATACGATCGGGATAACGGCGGCCAGTGCGGACAGGCCAAGGCTGCCGAGTGGGCTGTAGAGCTGTTGCCAGGTTTGCATAATGGGGTGGCCCCTGATTGTTGTTGTTTGGTAAGCTTGGATAATTGGTAATACCAATTTACAGTCGCTGTTGGCTAGAGTAAAAGCCTTGGCAGGGGTGTGTCAATTTGCCGCCCACGAAACTTTGGTCGTAGCGGTGTAGGTGAGGTGTTCTGGTTGGGTCAATCGAAGGCGTTCTGATAGGTGCCGCAAGCGCGGCGATAGGCGAGAATAGAGGGCCTGGCGAGTGGTCGGGTTTGTGGAGAGTGAGTTATGGGGTTTGATCAGGTGCGTCAGCGCCGTTTGTCTGACGATATTGTCGAGCAGCTTGAGGGCATGATCCTCGAGGGCACGCTCAAGTCGGGCGAACGCTTGCCGGCCGAGCGCGCTTTGGCTGAACAGTTTGGCGTGTCGCGCCCTTCGCTGCGGGAGGCGATCCAGAAGCTCGCGGCCAAGGGGTTGTTGGTCAGCCGCCAGGGCGGCGGTAACTATGTGGCGGATTCTCTGGGCTCGACCTTCAGTGATCCGTTGCTGCACCTGCTGGAAAATAACCCGGAGGCTCAGCGGGATTTGCTGGAGTTTCGTCAGACCCTGGAAGCGTCCTGTGCTTACTACGCCGCATTGCGTGCTACTGAGGTCGACCGCGAGCGGCTGACCGCAGCGTTTGAGGCGCTGCAGGATTGCTACACCCGCGCCGATGAAGTTAGCCGGCTGGAAGAGGGCGCAGCGGATGCGCGCTTTCACCTGGCAATCGCTGAGGCCAGCCATAACGCCGTGTTGCTGCACACCATTCGTGGGCTGTTCGATTTGCTCAAGCGTAACGTGGTGACCAATATCGGCGGCATGTACCAGCAGCGTACAGAAACCCGCGACATGCTCATCAGTCAGCATCGGGATTTGTATTTGGCGATTATCGAAGGGCGCGCCGAGCAGGCACGGGAAGTCTCAACACGTCACCTGCTCTATGTGCAGGAAGTGTTGGAGGAGGTGCGTCAGGAAGTTCAGCGCGTGGCCCGGGCGGAGCGACGTAAAGGGATGTAGCCCGCGTGGGCTACACCGTCACAAGGATTACTCTTCCTTGCCCTTGTTGCGCACGGCGCGATGCAACTCACGGTTGGAGTCGCGCTCACGCTCGGTATCGCGCTTGTCGTATTCCTTCTTGCCCTTGCCCAGCGCGATCTCGCACTTGACCAGGTGCTTGCTCCAGTACCAGGACAGGCAGATACAGGCATAGCCTTTCTGCTGTACGGCGGCAGCGAGCTTTTCCAGTTCGCGGGCGTTGAGCAACAGCTTGCGCGTGCGCACCGGGTCGGCAATCACGTGGGTGCTCGCGGTGGTCAGCGGGGTGATATGACTGCCCAGCAGCCATGCCTCGCCATCTTTGAGCAATACGTAGCTGTCGACCAGTTGCAGCTTGCTGGCGCGCAGACTTTTTACTTCCCAGCCGGCCAGGACCAGACCAGCCTCGAACCGATGTTCGATGAAGTAATCGTGTCGCGCCTTTTTATTTTGCGCGATGGTCCCTGTGGGGTGTTTCTTTTGTTTAGCCATAGGGGCGGCATTATAGGGAGTTGCGAGCGTATCGGCTACGGTCAACCTGCGTGCTTGAGCGTGTTGGACGAATCCCGGACAATACCGGCAGTTCTCTGGTTTTTTTCTCTCGCGGATCGGGCTGTTCTTTCGCGATATTTGCCTCAAGCAGTGGAAGTAACGCTCACATGACGACGCATATTCAACGTTCGGCTTTATTGCCTTATCCGGCTCAGGCGCTCTATGACCTGGTCAATGACGTAGCGCGTTACCCGGAATTCCTGCCTTGGTGCTCAACCGCCGAAGTGCTGGAAAGCAGTGATGAGCATATGGTCGCCAGTGTCGGGGTAGCCAAGGGTGGGCTTAGCCAGCATTTTGTTACGCGCAATGTGCTGGTGCCGGGCAAATCCATTGAGATGAACCTGCAGGAAGGGCCGTTCACCCAGTTGCATGGGGTATGGGTATTCAAGGCGCTGACCGACAAGGCCTGCAAGATCAGCCTGGACCTGTCCTTTGATTACGCCGGCCCGATTGTGCGGGCGACCTTGGGGCCTTTGTTCAACCAGGCGGCCAACACCCTGGTGGATGCATTCTGTCAGCGGGCCAAACAACTGCATGGTTGAGATTGAAGTGGTGTACGCCGCTGAGGATCGCCAGGTCTTGCTGGCGGTGACGGTGCCTGCGGGCACCAGCCTGAGGGCCGCGGTGCTGGCGTCGGGGATTGCTGAGCAATTTCCAGACTTGATATTGGCGGATTGCCAACTGGGCATATTTGGCAGAGTGGTCACCGATGCGCACGTGCGTGTTGCGCAGCCAGGTGATCGAATTGAGATTTATCGGCCCTTGCTGGCAGACCCCAAGGAAGTGCGCAGGCTGCGTGCGGCCAAGGCGGCCTTGGCGCGGCAGCAGAACCCATAAGGCTGCCAATCGGCAGGCAACAAAAAGCCCGGCATGCCGGGCTTTTTATCGAGCGCCGCAAAATTACTGCGGGCTGGTGTCCAGAGGCTGTGGCGTCGGGACAGGAACGGTCTGCACGCCGTCGACGTCCTTCTGGATCTGATCCAGCAAGGAGCCAGGCTTGGCCGGTACTTCGGACTTAGGCTTCTCTGCTTCCTGCGCTGGCGCAGTCACATTGGTGCCGTTGTCCTTGCCGAGCAAGGCTTCATCACGGCTTACGCCGGGCATGAAGTCACCGGACAGGCTCACAAGCTGGTCATTGCCATTGAAGATGACACTGACGCGCTCCTGCTGGCGCTCACCGCCACCTGGCTGGATGCTGTAGAGATAATCCCAGCGATCGGCATGAAAAGTGTCGGTCAGCAGGGGGTTGCCCATAATAAACCGTACTTGCCGTCGGGTCATTCCCGGGCGTAACTGGTCTATCATGTCCTGCGTGACGACATTGCCCTGCTGGATGTCGATTTTGTAAACCCCGGGGAATGAACAACCGGCGAGTGCGAGCAGTCCCACAAGGGTGAAACTGGTTAGCAAGAGCTTGGTGTTTTGCATCGGTGGGCGACTTCCACTATCTTGGCTGGGACAACGTAAACGCCGATCATACCCGTATTAAGAGAAGCTGCGAAGCAGCATCCGCGAGAAAGCTAACCATGGTTGAAAATAGCGAACTACGCAAAGCCGGTCTTAAAGTGACTCTGCCACGAGTCAAGATTCTACAAATGCTCGATTCTGCTGAGCAGCGCCACATGAGTGCCGAGGATGTTTACAAGGCGCTGATGGAGTCTAACGAGGACGTTGGCCTAGCCACGGTTTACCGTGTGCTGACCCAGTTTGAAGCCGCAGGGCTGGTGGTTCGTCATAATTTCGACGGCGGTCATGCAGTGTTCGAATTGGCTGACGGTGGTCATCACGATCACATGGTTGACCTGGATACCAATGAGGTTATCGAGTTCACCAGCCCGGAAATCGAGAAGCTCCAGCACCAGATCGCTGAGCAGCATGGATTCGATTTGGTGGACCATAATCTGGTCCTGTACATCCGTAAGAAAAAGTAAAAATCGACACAGATTTGCTCTGTGAAACGATAGAAGGCGACCCTAGGGTCGCCTTCGTGCTTTCTATAAGAGAGAAAATAGAGCGAAAAAAGCTCGGTTCAAGCCTTGGCTGCCACTACCATCTTCTTCGCGTGGGCCAGGGACTCTTTCGTCAGGTCGATGCCGCCCAACATCCGCGCCACTTCTTCTACCCGCTCCGATTTGTTCAGCTTGGACACGGCCGTATGCGTCGCATCGCTGCCGCGCACTTTGTGTACAAATAAATGCTGATGCCCTTGGGCGGCCACTTGCGGCAAGTGAGTCACGGTGAGCACCTGGCCACGCTCCCCAAGGCGGCGCAGCAGTTGGCCGACAATCTCCGCCGTCGGCCCGCCAATCCCCACGTCCACTTCGTCGAATACCAGCGTGGGTACCCGCGAGGTCTGGGCGGTAATGACCTGAATCGCCAGGCTGATCCGCGACAGCTCACCGCCGGACGCCACTTTCGCCAGTGCCTTGAGCGGCTGGCCAGGGTTGGCGCTCACCAGCAGCTCCACCTGTTCCAGGCCATGGGGTTGCAGCTCGTTGCTGGTGTTGGCGTGCAGCTCAATGGTGAAGCGCCCGCCAGGCATGCCCAGGCGTTGAATTTCCTGCTCCACGGCACTGGCCAGGCTGGTAGCGGCTTGCTGGCGCAGGTCGCTGAGCTCGCGGGCCTTTTCCTGGTAATGGCGGGCGAAGGAGGCGAGTTCATCGCCCAGCCTTTCAATGGATTCATCATTGGCGTTGAGGGTTTCGATCTCATCCAGCAGCTTTTGCTGCATCGTCGCCACTTCGGTTGGCTGGATACGGTGTTTGCGCGCCAGGGTATAGATAGTGTCCAGACGCTCTTCGATTTCTTGCAGGCGCGCGGGGTCGGCGTCGAAGTGGTCCAGGAAGCGATTCAGTTCCCCAACGGCTTCTTCTACCTGGATCTGCGCACTGGTCAGCAGGGTGGTGGCCTCGCTCAAGGAGCCCGACCCGCTGTTCACGCTCGATAGGCGATTGAGGCTGGCGGTCAGTGCATTGAGTACATTGCCCGAATCACTTTCGCTGCATTGCTCCACCACTTGGCGGCAGATACCCAGCAGGGTTTCGGCGTTGGTCAGGTTCTTGTGTTCCTGCTCCAGTTGCTCCAGCTCGGTTTCGCCAAGGCCCAGGCTCTCCAGCTCTTCAAGCTGATAGCTGAGCAGTTGATGGCGAGCGCGTTGTTCGTCGCCGGAATTGGAGAGTCGCTCCAATTCCTGGCGGGTTTGCCTCCAGCGCTGGGCGGCAAGCTGCACCTGGCGCGCCAGGTCTGTGGCGCCGGCGTATTCGTCGAGCAGGCGGCGATGAGTGTCGGTTTTGAGCAAGGATTGGTGTTCGTGCTGGCTGTGGATATCGATCAGCAACTCGCCCAGTGCCTTTAAATCGCCAAGCGGGCAGGGCGTGCCATTGATGTAGCCGCGTGAACGACCTTCCGCCGTAATGACGCGGCGCAGGATGCACGGGCCTTCATTATTAAGGTCGCGCTCGGCCAGCCAGGCCTCGGCTTCGGGAATATCGGCCAGGTCGAACGTGGCCAGAATGTCGGCCTTGTCTGCGCCGGGGCGTACCACGCCACTGTCGGCGCGGTCGCCCAGGGTCAGGCCCAGGGCGTCGAGCATGATCGATTTGCCGGCGCCGGTTTCGCCTGTGATTACGCTCATCCCGCGATCCAGTTCGAGATCCAGGTGTTCGACGATGGCGTAGTTATGTACGGACAGGTGCACCAGCATGACGGCCGCTCCCAGGCTTTAGGTCTGGTTATTTATACAGTGTTTTATTCAGGGCTGGCAATCCTGGTGCTTAGCTCAATTTGCTTGAGTGCGCGGATTTTTTAGCGCAAAGCGCAATGACGCTGCCGGAATTGATCCAGAGCAAGCGAAAGACTTTTGGTAACGCCTGCGCCCTTGAACCTGAAAATTGTGGCCCCATATACCGGAACAGAAGCGCGAGTTGAGTTCGCGCATGATTTTGAAAGGAGAAATCTATGGCTGACGAACAGACGCAGGATACGCAAACTCCAGACGCCAATTCGGCTGCCGGTGATGAACTGGCAACTCGTGTGCAAGTGCTCGAAGAGCAATTGGCCGCTGCGCAGGATCAATCTTTGCGTGTTGCCGCCGATCTGCAGAACGTCCGCCGCCGTGCCGAGCAGGATGTCGAGAAAGCTCACAAATTCGCGCTGGAAAAATTCGCCAACGACCTGCTGCCGATTATCGACAGCCTGGAGCGTGGCCTTGAGTTGTCCAACCCGGATGACGAAAACATCCGTCCGATGCGCGAAGGGATCGAGCTGACCCTGAAAATGTTCCAGGACACCCTGAAGCGTTATCAGTTGGAAGCCATCGATCCGCAAGGCGGTGAGCCGTTCAATGCTGAGCATCACCAAGCCATGGCCATGCAGGAAAGCCATGACCTGGAGCCTAACAGTGTACTGAAAGTGTTCCAGAAGGGTTATCAGCTCAACGGTCGCTTGCTGCGCCCGGCGATGGTAGTGGTGAGCAAGGCTCCTGCACCTGTTGCACCTTCTATTGATGAGCAGGCTTGAAATCAGTCGTAACGGCCCCATCTATAAGTCAAGCGTTTAAGTGCTACCGCAGTTAGCCACCACTGCTGCGGCAACCTAATTAAAGTTTCGGGAGAGTAAATCATGGGCAAAATTATCGGTATCGACCTGGGGACTACCAACTCCTGCGTCTCCGTGCTGGAAAACGGCGTTGCTAAAGTTATCGAAAACGCCGAAGGCGCGCGTACCACGCCGTCGATCATTGCTTACGCCAACGACGGTGAAATCCTCGTCGGTCAGTCGGCCAAGCGTCAGGCTGTGACCAACCCGCACAACACCCTGTACGCGGTTAAGCGTCTGATCGGTCGTAAGTTCGACGAAGAAGTCGTACAGAAAGACATCAAGATGGTCCCTTACAAAATCGCCAAGGCTGACAACGGTGACGCCTGGGTTGAAGTAAACGGCCAGAAAATGTCGCCGCCGCAAATCTCGGCTGAAATCTTGAAAAAGATGAAGAAAACCGCCGAAGACTACCTCGGTGAAGCCGTGACTGAAGCGGTGATCACCGTTCCGGCCTACTTCAACGACAGCCAGCGTCAGGCGACCAAAGACGCCGGCCGCATCGCTGGCCTGGACGTAAAACGTATCATCAACGAACCCACCGCAGCCGCTCTGGCCTACGGTATGGACAAGGCCAAGGGCGACCACACCGTGATCGTTTATGACCTGGGTGGTGGTACTTTCGACGTCTCCGTCATCGAGATTGCTGAAGTTGATGGCGAGCACCAGTTCGAAGTGTTGGCCACCAACGGCGACACCTTCCTGGGTGGTGAAGACTTTGACATTCGTCTGATCGACTACCTCGTTGACGAATTCAAGAAAGAAAGCGGCATGAACCTTAAGGGTGACCCGCTGGCGATGCAGCGCCTGAAAGAAGCCGCTGAAAAAGCCAAGATCGAGCTGTCTTCGGCTCAGTCGACCGACGTGAACCTGCCTTACATCACTGCAGACGCCACTGGTCCTAAGCACTTGAACGTGAAAATCTCGCGTTCCAAGCTCGAAGCGCTGGTTGAAGACCTGGTACAACGCACCATCGAGCCTTGCCGCATTGCGCTGAAAGACTCCGGTATCGATGTTGGCTCGATCAACGACGTGATCCTGGTTGGCGGTCAGACCCGTATGCCACTGGTTCAGAAGCTGGTCACCGAGTTCTTCGGTAAAGAAGCACGTAAAGACGTGAACCCGGACGAAGCGGTTGCCATGGGTGCTGCGATCCAGGGTGCGGTATTGGCCGGCGACGTGAAAGACGTTCTGCTGTTGGACGTCAGCCCGCTGACCCTGGGTATCGAAACCATGGGTGGCGTGATGACCGCGCTGATCGAGAAAAACACCACGATTCCTACCAAGAAATCGCAAGTGTTCTCGACTGCCGACGACAACCAGGGCGCTGTGACCATTCACGTGCTGCAAGGTGAGCGTAAGCAAGCCGCTCAGAACAAGTCCCTGGGCAAGTTCGACCTGGCTGAGATTCCACCAGCACCACGTGGCGTGCCGCAAATTGAAGTGACCTTCGACATCGATGCCAACGGTATCCTGCACGTAGGTGCCAAAGACAAGGCGACCGGCAAAGAGCAGAAGATCACCATCAAGGCCAACTCCGGTCTGTCTGATGAAGAAATTCAACAGATGATTCGTGATGCTGAAGCCAACGCTGATGCGGATGCCAAGTTTGCTGAGCTGGCCGGTGCACGTAACCAAGGCGATGCCCTGGTTCACTCGACGCGTAAAATGGTCTCCGAAGCAGGCGACAAAGTGACCGCCGAAGAGAAGACCACGATCGAAGCAGCTGTGGTTGCCCTGGAAACCGCCATTAAAGGCGACGACAAGGCTGCCATCGAAGCCAAGGTTGAGGAGCTGTCGAAAGTCTCCGCACCGGTTGCCCAGAAAATGTACGCCGAGCAAGGCCAGCCGGCAGAAGGCGCTGCACAGCACGCAGAGCCTGAAGCCAAGCACGATGATGTTGTCGATGCCGAGTTCGAAGAAGTCAAAGAGCAGAAGTAAGTTGGTTGCCCGGTTGACCGCTATCAAGCGGTGACTGGTAGGATGTCGCCGCGCGGGAGCTTGCTCCCGCGTTGGCGTGTCTGGGGTATGTGAATTTTTACAGCATGCGACAAGGTTCGGGTGCTGGCGGTGTGATCGGGAATGCTCCTGCTTTCCGAGCAGTAAATACCGCATTTTTGGCCGGGTCCCTGGCTAAAAAGTAGTTATGACCAGGATCGTTGAATTGACGTGAGTTGGGTCCGGGCCTGTATTGGGGCTCAACGAGTTCGGCAAGGCTCAGGAGGGCCGGGCTGAACGTCCTTAAGAGTGCAAAGACTTATGGCAAAGCGTGACTATTACGAAGTGTTGGGTGTGGAGCGCGGCTCCAGCGAGGCGGACCTGAAAAAGGCTTACCGTCGCCTGGCGATGAAGCACCACCCGGACCGTAATCCGGATAGCAAAGAATCCGAAGAGATGTTCAAAGAGGCCAATGAGGCCTACGAATGCTTGTCTGATTCCAGTAAACGCGCGGCCTACGACCAGTATGGCCATGCCGGTGTCGACCCGAGCATGGGTGGCGGCGGTGCCGGTTTTGGTGGTCAGAACTTCTCCGATATTTTCGGCGACGTGTTCAGCGACTTCTTTGGTGGCGGCCGTGGCGGTCAGCGCGGCGGTGCCCAGCGTGGCAGTGACTTGCGTTACACGCTGGAGCTGAACCTGGAAGAGGCTGTGCGCGGTACCACGGTCAATATCCGTGTACCGACGCTGGTCAATTGCAAGCCGTGCGACGGTTCGGGGGCCAAGAAGGGGTCCTCGCCGATTACCTGTCCGACCTGTGGCGGTATTGGCCAGGTGCGCATGCAGCAGGGCTTCTTCTCGGTGCAGCAGACCTGCCCGCGCTGCCATGGCCAGGGCAAGATCATTTCCGATCCGTGCGACTCCTGCCACGGCGAAGGTCGTGTCGAAGAGTACAAGACCCTTTCGGTGAAAGTGCCGGCGGGTGTTGATACCGGTGACCGTATTCGCCTGTCTGGCGAAGGCGAGGCGGGCACTCAAGGTGGCCCGACGGGCGACCTGTACGTGGTGATCAATGTGCGTGAGCACTCGATCTTCCAGCGTGATGGCAAGCACCTGTTCTGCGAGGTGCCGATCAGCTTTGTCGACGCGGCATTGGGCGGCGAGCTGGAAATTCCGACCCTTGATGGTCGGGTCAAGCTCAAGATCCCGGAAGGCACCCAGACCGGCAAGCAGTTCCGTATCCGTGGCAAAGGCGTTGCGCCGGTGCGCGGTGGCGGTGCTGGCGACTTGATGTGCCGTGTGGCGGTGGAAACGCCGGTCAATCTGGGTCGCCGTCAACGCGAACTGCTTGAAGAGTTCCGCAGCTCGTTGGAAGGCGATGACTCCCATTCGCCGAAAACCACCGGCTTCTTCGATGGCGTTAAGCGCTTCTTCGGCGACTTGTAAGGACGTGAATATGCGACGTATAGCCGTAATGGGCGCTGCTGGGCGCATGGGCAAGACCTTGGTCGAGGCGGTGCAGCAGCGCTCGCCGGCCTCCGGGCTGACGGCGGCGATTGTTCGCCCTGGCAGCACGCTGATCGGTGCGGACGCCGGTGAGCTGGCTTCGCTGGGTCGCATCGGCGTTTCGTTGTCGGGCAACCTGGAGCAGGTGGCTGACGAGTTTGATGTGCTGATCGACTTCACCTTGCCGGAAGTGATGCTGAAAAACCTGGCGTTCTGCCGCAAGGCTGGCAAGGCCATGGTCATCGGCACCACAGGCTTGAATGCAGAGCAGAAGCAGTTGCTGGTGGAGGCGGGCAAGGATATTCCGATCGTCTTCGCCGCCAACTTCAGCGTCGGCGTGAACTTGTCGCTCAAGTTGCTGGACCTGGCCGCGCGCGTGTTGGGTGATGAGGCGGATATCGAGATCATCGAGACCCACCATCGCCACAAGATCGATGCGCCGTCGGGTACTGCACTGCGCATGGGTGAGGCGATTGCCGATGCCCTGGGGCGCGACCTGTCTAAAGTCGCTGTTTACGGGCGTGAAGGCCATACCGGTGCGCGTGCCCATGACACCATCGGCTTTGCCACTGTGCGCGGTGGTGATGTGGTGGGTGATCACACCGTGCTGTTTGCCAGTGAAGGCGAGCGCCTGGAGATCACGCACAAAGCCTCCAGCCGCATGACATTTGCCAAGGGTGCGGTGCGTGCGGCGCTCTGGCTGGAAAGTCGTGAGCCTGGTCTGTATGACATGCGCGACGTGCTGGATCTGCACTAAGAGTAGCCAAAACCGGGCCTCAAGCTTATGCTTAGGCCCCGTTTTTACCCGCTAGGCGACGTCCTGTCGCATTCCCCTGCCTTTAAGGCTCATTAGCGGTGGACCAAAAAAGCCTTTTTCTGTAAGCTACAGCTTTAGTGTGTCCACTAAAAGCGCGCAGAATAATTCAGTGAAGAAGCGGGGTGACGTGTCCATACGTCACTCCGCTTTTTTACAACCTGCGATCGCCCTTTCAGGCTTTATTTACGGGAGGTCTTCTTGACTAAGCCAGCCATACTCGCCCTTGCTGATGGCAGCATTTTTCGCGGCGAAGCCATTGGAGCCGACGGTCAAACCGTTGGAGAGGTAGTGTTTAACACTGCCATGACCGGCTATCAGGAAATCCTTACCGATCCTTCCTACGCCCAGCAAATCGTTACCCTGACCTATCCGCACATCGGCAACACCGGTACTACACCGGAAGACGTTGAGTCTGATCGTGTCTGGTCGGCCGGTCTGGTCATTCGTGATCTGCCACTGGTTGCGAGCAACTGGCGTAACACGATGTCGCTGTCCGATTACCTGAAAGCCAACAATGTTGTGGCGATCGCCGGTATCGATACGCGTCGCCTTACACGCATCCTGCGTGAAAAAGGCTCGCAGAACGGCTGCATCATGGTCGGTGACAATATCTCCGAAGAGGCGGCGATTGCCGCTGCCCAAGGCTTCCCTGGCCTGAAGGGCATGGACCTGGCGAAAGTTGTCAGCGTCAAAGAGAAGTACGAGTGGCGCTCCACTGTCTGGGATTTGAAGACCGACAGTCACGCGACCATCGACGCCAGCGAGCTGCCATACCATGTTGTGGCCTACGACTACGGCGTGAAGTACAACATCCTGCGCATGCTGGTTGAGCGCGGCTGCCGCGTGACCGTGGTGCCGGCGCAAACGCCTGCGAGCGATGTGCTGGCCCTGCAACCGGACGGCGTGTTCCTCTCCAACGGCCCGGGTGACCCTGAGCCATGCGACTACGCCATCCAGGCAATCAAGGACGTGCTGGAAACCGAGATTCCGGTATTCGGCATCTGCCTCGGTCACCAACTACTGGCCCTGGCGTCCGGCGCCAAGACCCTGAAAATGGGCCACGGCCACCACGGTGCCAACCACCCGGTACAAGACCTGGACACCGGCGTTGTGATGATCACCAGCCAGAACCACGGTTTTGCGGTGGATGAAGCAACCTTGCCGAGCAACGTTCGCGCCATTCACAAGTCGCTGTTCGACGGCTCCTTGCAAGGCATCGAGCGCACCGACAAGAGCGCGTTCAGCTTCCAGGGCCACCCTGAAGCCAGCCCTGGCCCGAACGACGTAGCGCCGCTGTTCGACCGTTTCATCAATGAGATGGCCAAGCGACGCTGACTGAGAGGCCTGCGGGCGGCCCCGAACCTCGGTGGCCCCCGCAGGCTCTTCAACGATTGTTCAAGACGGCTTGCCGACTGACCTGCGGATTTGAGTGACAAACCCATGCCAAAACGTACAGACATAAAAAGCATCCTGATTCTCGGCGCTGGCCCGATCGTGATCGGCCAGGCTTGCGAATTCGACTACTCCGGCGCCCAGGCTTGTAAGGCCCTGCGCGAAGAGGGTTACCGCGTCATCCTGGTGAACTCCAACCCGGCCACCATCATGACCGACCCGGACATGGCCGACGCCACTTACATCGAACCGATCAAGTGGCAGACCGTTGCCAAGATCATCGAGAAAGAGCGTCCCGACGCGCTGCTGCCGACCATGGGTGGCCAGACCGCACTCAACTGCGCTCTGGACCTGGAGCGCGAAGGCGTTCTGGAGAAGTTCGGCGTAGAGATGATTGGCGCCAACGCCGACACCATCGACAAGGCTGAAGACCGTTCGCGTTTCGACAAGGCCATGAAGTCCATCGGCCTTGACTGCCCGCGCTCCGGTATTGCCCACAGCATGGAAGAGGCCAACGCGGTTCTCGAAAAGCTGGGCTTCCCGTGCATCATTCGTCCGTCCTTCACCATGGGCGGCACCGGTGGCGGTATTGCTTACAACCGTGAAGAGTTCGAAGAAATCTGCGCCCGTGGCCTGGACCTGTCGCCGACCAAAGAGCTGCTGATCGACGAATCCCTGATCGGCTGGAAAGAGTACGAGATGGAGGTTGTCCGCGACAAAAAGGACAACTGCATCATCGTCTGCTCCATCGAAAACTTCGACCCGATGGGCGTGCACACCGGCGACTCGATCACCGTTGCTCCGGCGCAGACCCTGACGGACAAGGAATACCAGATCATGCGTAACGCCTCGTTGGCGGTACTGCGTGAGATCGGCGTAGAAACCGGCGGTTCCAACGTTCAGTTCGGCATCTGCCCGGACACTGGCCGCATGGTCGTCATCGAGATGAACCCGCGTGTGTCGCGTTCTTCGGCACTGGCTTCGAAAGCGACCGGCTTCCCGATTGCGCGCATCGCCGCCAAGTTGGCGATCGGTTACACCCTGGACGAGCTGCAAAACGAAATCACGGGCGGCGCTACGCCGGCGTCTTTCGAGCCGTCCATCGACTACGTCGTGACCAAGCTGCCGCGCTTTGCCTTCGAGAAGTTCGCCAAGGCCGACGCACGCCTGACCACTCAGATGAAGTCGGTTGGCGAAGTAATGGCCATCGGCCGGACCTTCCAGGAATCCCTGCAGAAAGCCCTGCGCGGCCTGGAAGTGGGTGTTTGCGGCCTGGATGAAAAGCTCGACCTGAGCAACCCGGAAAGCATGAGCGTGCTCAAGCGCGAGCTGACCGTGCCGGGCGCCGAGCGTATCTGGTACGTGGCCGATGCTTTCCGCGCGGGTATGACCGTCGAACAGATCTTCGGTATGAACATGATCGATCCGTGGTTCCTGGTGCAGATCGAAGATCTGATCAAGGAAGAAGAGAAGGTCAAGACCCTCGGTCTGTCCTCTATCGACCGCGACCTGATGTTCCGCCTCAAGCGCAAAGGTTTCTCCGATCAGCGTCTGGCCAAGCTGCTGGGTGTGACCGAGAAGAACCTGCGCACCCACCGCCACAAGCTGGAAATCTTCCCGGTCTACAAGCGCGTTGATACCTGCGCGGCCGAGTTCGCCACCGACACCGCGTACCTGTACTCCACTTACGAGGAAGAGTGCGAGGCCGCGCCGTCGGGCCGCGACAAGATCATTATCCTGGGCGGCGGTCCGAACCGTATTGGCCAGGGTATCGAGTTCGACTACTGCTGCGTACACGCCGCCCTCGCGCTGCGCGAAGACGGGTACGAGACCATCATGGTCAACTGCAACCCGGAAACTGTTTCGACTGACTACGACACTTCCGACCGTCTGTACTTTGAGCCGGTAACCCTGGAAGACGTGCTGGAAATCTGCCGCGTCGAGAAGCCGAAAGGCGTGATCGTGCAGTACGGCGGCCAAACCCCGCTGAAGCTGGCGCGTGCCCTGGAAGCGGCCGGCGTGCCGATCATCGGCACCAGCCCTGACGCCATCGACCGTGCCGAAGACCGTGAGCGCTTCCAGCAAATGGTCGAGCGCCTGAACCTGCGTCAGCCGCCAAACGCCACCGTGCGCAGCGAAGACGAAGCCATCCGCGCCGCCAGCAAGATTGGCTACCCGCTGGTGGTGCGTCCGTCCTACGTATTGGGCGGCCGGGCGATGGAAATCGTCTACGAAGAAGAAGAACTCAAGCGCTACCTGCGTGATGCGGTGAAAGTGTCGAACGACAGCCCGGTGCTGCTGGACCACTTCCTCAACTGCGCCATCGAAATGGACGTGGATGCGGTGTGCGACGGTACCGACGTAGTCATCGGCGCGATCATGCAGCACATCGAACAGGCTGGCGTTCACTCCGGTGACTCCGCTTGCTCGCTGCCGCCGTACTCGCTGCCAGCGCACATCCAGGACGAGATGCGCGAACAGGTCAAGAAAATGGCCCTGGAACTGGGCGTGGTCGGCCTGATGAACGTTCAGTTGGCGCTGCAAGGCGAAGACATCTACGTCATCGAAGTGAACCCGCGTGCTTCGCGTACTGTGCCATTTGTTTCCAAGTGCATCGGTGTGTCCCTGGCCATGATCGCTGCCCGCGTGATGGCGGGTAAGACCCTGAAGGAAATCGGCTTCACCAAGGAAATCATTCCTAACTTCTACAGCGTGAAAGAGGCGGTGTTCCCATTCGCCAAATTCCCTGGTGTGGACCCGATCCTGGGCCCAGAGATGAAGTCCACCGGTGAAGTGATGGGTGTGGGTGACACTTTCGGTGAAGCATTCGCCAAGGCCCAGATGGGCGCCAGCGAAGTGCTGCCGACCGGCGGTACTGCGTTTATCAGCGTGCGTGATGATGACAAACCACTGGTTGCAGGCGTGGCCCGTGATCTGATCAACTTGGGCTTTGAAGTCGTGGCAACTGCCGGGACCGCCAAGCTGATCGAAGCTGCCGGCCTGAAAGTACGTCGCGTGAACAAGGTGACGGAAGGCCGTCCGCACGTGGTCGACATGATCAAGAATGACGAAGTCACGCTGATCATCAACACCACCGAAGGTCGCCAGTCGATCGCGGACTCCTACTCCATTCGTCGTAATGCCTTGCAGCACAAGATCTACTGCACCACCACCATTGCTGCTGGCGAAGCCATCTGCGAAGCGCTCAAGTTCGGTCCGGAAAAGACCGTGCGTCGCTTGCAGGATCTACACGCAGGATTGAAGGCATGACCAAATACCCAATGACCGTCCAGGGCTTCAAGGCCCTGGAAGAGGAGCACGCCCATCTGACCAAGGTCGTCCGCCCGAAGCTGAGCCAGGACATCGGTACGGCCCGCGAGCTGGGTGACTTGAAGGAAAACGCCGAATACCACGCTGCTCGAGAGCAGCAGGGTATGGTTGAGGCGCGGATCCGTGATATCGAAGGCCGCCTGCAGAACTCGGTGGTGATCGACGTAACGACCATTCCTAAAACCGGCAAGGTGATTTTCGGCACCACCGTGGAAATCGCCAACGTCGAAACGGACGAAAGCGTGGTTTACCACATCGTCGGTGAGGACGAGGCTGACTTCAAGCTCGGCAAGATCTCCGTCGGTTCGCCACTGGCCCGCGCCTTGATTGCGAAGGAAGAGGGTGATGTGGTGACCGTTAAGACGCCAGGTGGCGTTACCGAGTACGAGATTGTTGAAGTTCGTCACGTCTGAAAGGCGGCGCCCGCTTCGTGCGGGCGCCATGCTTTGGCAGCTCGCCCAGATGCTTTGGGTGGGTGGCCTATGGTTGTTGCACATCGGTGTGCTGCCGGTGTTGGGCCTGATTGGCCTGGCACCGCTGCTGATCGATGAGCTCAACGGAATGCTGAGTGCGCTGCTGGTGGGTTTTTCAGCGGCGTGCGTGACGCTCCAGGCATTGGTGCTGGTCAAGACCGAGGGTTTGAGGAGCTTGTGGCGGGATATTCGCGGCCAACTGCTGTTGATGGCGCTGTATGCGTGCGCAATGTTTTGCGTGGTGCATGTGTGGCTGCCGCAAGCGTTGCGCTGGCAGCTATTCAGCTATCTTGTGCTAGGGTTCTCCGGCCTGGTGCTGGTTATACAGCCGGCACCGGGATGGAGCGGCGGGGCGCGCGAAGCACGCCCGTGACCCTTGTATTACTTGAAGCGGTGTACGTTCGACAGCTGCTTGTTGACGCTGAAGTTCTTGCGATACAGCAGTGCCATCTTGCCGATGACCTGTACCAGGTCCGCTTTGCCGACCTTGCACAGTTCTGCAATGGCGGCCAAACGCGCTTCGCGGTCAAGGATGTTGACCTTGATCTTGATCAGTTCATGATCGCCCAATGCGCGTTCCAGTTCGGCTAACACACCTTCAGTCAACCCGTTGTCTGCCACAATCAGAACTGGTTTCAGATGGTGGCCAATGGATTTGTACTGTTTCTTCTGCTCTTGAGTGAGCGGCATAATCTGACCCCTGCGTCTGATCTTGTAAAAAGCGGCGGCCAGTTTACCCGAGCGAGTCCGGGACCGCCCAGTTAATCACGACCCGTTTTATTTTCGAGGTGGCCCGTGGCCCGTTCCAAAACCAGCCTTAAGTGGCTACAAGAACATTTCAACGATCCTTACGTCAAAAAGGCGCAAAAGGACGGCTACCGTTCCCGGGCCAGCTACAAACTGCTGGAGATCCAGGACAAGGATAAATTGATTCGTCCAGGCATGAGCGTTATCGACCTTGGCGCAGCCCCTGGTGGCTGGTCCCAAGTGACCAGTCGTCTGATTGGTGGGCAAGGACGATTGATCGCTTCAGACATCCTTGAGATGGACAGCATCCCGGATGTGACCTTTGTACACGGCGACTTCACCCAGGACACGGTGTTGGCCGAGATCCTTGAGGCTGTGGGAAATTCGCAGGTAGACCTTGTGATTTCCGACATGGCCCCCAATATGAGTGGATTACCGGCCGTTGATATGCCGCGAGCCATGTTCCTGTGCGAGTTGGCACTGGATCTGGCGGGTCGGGTTTTGCGTCCCGGTGGTGATTTCCTGGTGAAAGTCTTCCAGGGCGAAGGTTTTGACGAGTACCACAAGAACATTCGCAAATTGTTCGACAAGGTACAGACGCGCAAACCAGACTCTTCGCGAGACCGGTCACGCGAGCAATACCTGCTGTGCCGCGGCTTCCGTGGTGTCGAAGGTGCGGAGAGCGAAGAGCGTTTTTGAGGAATTCGAGGAGGGCGATAGGTTTTTTTATATCGCTTTCGTCACGAAGCTTTACGAATATTGTGTAGTCAAAGTTTCACAAAGGGTTACAGACGGCGCCTGCCAGAGTTGTAGGTAATGTAGTAAGTTAGGCCGGTGAATATCATGCGAAGCGCGCGCCAGTAGCGGAGCTTGCTTCAGAGGGTAGTTAATTGAACGATATGGCAAAGAATCTGATCCTGTGGTTGATCATCGCGGCTGTCCTGGTGACGGTGATGAACAACTTCTCCAGCCCTAACGAGCCGCAGACCCTCAACTATTCCGACTTCATCCAGCAAGTTAAGGATGGCAAGGTCGAGCGCGTAGCGGTTGATGGCTATGTGATCACCGGCAAGCGCAACGATGGCGACAGCTTCAAGACCATTCGTCCGGCAATCCAGGACAACGGTCTGATCGGCGACTTGGTGGATAACCACGTAGTGGTTGAAGGCAAGCAGCCTGAACAGCAGAGCATCTGGACTCAGCTATTGGTAGCGAGCTTCCCGATCCTGGTGATTATCGCCGTGTTCATGTTCTTCATGCGCCAGATGCAAGGTGGTGCGGGAGGCAAGGGCGGGCCGATGAGCTTCGGCAAGAGCAAGGCGCGCCTGCTCTCTGAAGATCAGGTGAAAACCACCCTGGCTGACGTCGCAGGTTGTGATGAAGCCAAGGAAGAAGTCGGTGAGCTGGTTGAGTTCCTGCGTGATCCGGGCAAGTTCCAGCGCCTGGGCGGCCGTATTCCTCGCGGCGTGCTGATGGTCGGTCCTCCGGGTACCGGTAAAACCTTGCTGGCCAAGGCGATTGCCGGTGAAGCCAAGGTGCCGTTCTTCACCATTTCCGGTTCTGACTTCGTCGAGATGTTCGTCGGTGTTGGTGCCAGCCGTGTTCGCGATATGTTCGAACAGGCCAAAAAGCACGCACCGTGCATCATCTTCATCGACGAAATCGACGCCGTGGGTCGCCATCGTGGCGCCGGCATGGGTGGCGGTCACGATGAGCGTGAGCAGACCCTCAACCAATTGCTGGTTGAGATGGACGGCTTTGAAATGAATGACGGCATCATCGTCATCGCCGCGACTAACCGTCCGGATGTGCTCGACCCAGCGTTGCTGCGTCCAGGCCGTTTCGACCGTCAGGTTGTGGTGGGGCTGCCGGATATTCGCGGTCGCGAACAGATCCTGAAAGTACACATGCGCAAAGTGCCAATGGGTGACGACGTGGCTCCGGCCGTGATTGCCCGTGGTACGCCAGGCTTCTCCGGTGCCGACCTGGCCAACCTGGTCAACGAGGCTTCGTTGTTCGCTGCCCGTACCGGCAAGCGCATTGTTGAAATGAAAGAGTTCGAACTGGCCAAGGACAAGATCATGATGGGCGCCGAGCGCAAATCCATGGTCATGTCCGAGAAAGAGAAGCAGAACACCGCTTATCACGAAGCCGGTCACGCCATTGTTGGTCGCGTTGTGCCTGAGCATGACCCGGTCTACAAAGTGTCGATCATTCCTCGTGGCCGTGCGCTGGGTGTGACCATGTTCCTGCCGGAAGAGGATCGTTACAGTCTCTCCAAGCGTGCGCTGATCAGCCAGATCTGCTCTCTGTATGGCGGCCGGATTGCTGAAGAGATGACGCTTGGCTTCGACGGTGTGACCACCGGTGCTTCTAACGACATCATGCGTGCCAGCCAGATTGCGCGGAACATGGTGACCAAGTGGGGTTTGTCGGAAAAACTCGGTCCTTTGATGTATGCCGAGGAAGAAGGCGAAGTGTTCCTGGGTCGTGGTGGCGGCGGTCAAGCTGCCAGCTTCTCGGGTGAGACAGCCAAGCTGATTGACTCCGAAGTGCGCAGCATCATTGACCAGTGCTACGGCACGGCCAAGCAGATCCTGACGGATAACCGCGACAAGCTCGATGCAATGGCTGATGCGCTGATGAAGTACGAAACCATTGATGCCGATCAGATTGACGACATCATGGCGGGTCGCGCACCGCGTGAGCCTCGTGATTGGGAAGGTGGTTCGGGTACCTCGGGCACCCCGCCTGTGGTACAGAACGAACGTCCTGAAGCCCCAATCGGCGGCCCCGCAGCTGATCACTAAGGTTTGAAATGACTTCTGCGCTGTCCTCCACCCGGTTGCCTTGCGGCAACCGGGTTCTTGATTTGGCCCATACGCATGTCATGGGCATTCTTAATGTAACCCCCGATTCTTTTTCTGACGGCGGCCGCTTCAATCAGCAGGATGCCGCGTTGCGTCATGCCGAGGCGATGGCGGCGGCTGGCGCGACCTTGATTGATGTCGGTGGTGAGTCAACTCGACCGGGCGCTCGCGTGGTTTCTCCCTTGGAGGAGCTGGAGCGGGTCGCGCCAATCGTCGAGCGGATTGCCCGTGAGCTGGATGTGATCATCTCGGTGGACACCTCGACTCCCGCAGTAATGCGCGAGACAGCGCGCCTCGGTGCGGGGCTGATCAACGATGTGCGCTCCCTTCAGCGTGATGGCGCGCTGGATGCGGCGGCGGCAACCGGACTGCCGGTGTGCCTTATGCATATGTTGGGAGAGCCCGGCAATATGCAGGACAGCCCGCATTACGATGATCTGGTTGGTGAGGTGAGTGGGTTTCTTGCGCAAAGAATGACTCAATGCGCCAAGGTGGGCATCGCAGCCGAAAAGATTATCCTGGATCCCGGGTTTGGCTTCGCCAAGACCCTGCAACACAACTTGAGCCTGTTCAAGCATATGGAAGCTTTGCACGCCCTTGGTCGACCCTTGTTGGTCGGCGTGTCGCGCAAGAGCATGATAGGGCTGGCCCTGAATCGCCCTGTGGGTGAGCGGTTGTACGGTGGCCTGGCGTTGGCGGCACTTGCCGTGACCAAGGGCGCGCGTATTTTGCGGGTGCATGATGTCGCCGAGACGGTTGATGTGGTGCGCATGCTGGCCGCGGTAGAATCAGCCGAATAGAACGATGGAGCACTTATGACTAAAAAATATTTTGGCACCGACGGTATTCGTGGTCGGGTCGGCGAATTCCCGATTACTCCTGACTTTATGCTTAAGCTGGGCTGGGCCGCAGGTATGGCGTTCCGCAGCATGGGCGCTTGCCGCATCCTGGTGGGCAAAGACACTCGCATCTCGGGTTACATGTTCGAATCTGCGCTGGAGGCGGGGCTGTCTGCCGCAGGCGCCGATGTCATGCTGCTGGGGCCCATGCCGACGCCGGCAATCGCTTACCTGACGCGTACCTTCCACGCTGAAGCCGGTATCGTGATCAGTGCCTCGCACAATCCCCATGATGACAACGGCATCAAGTTCTTCTCGGGCCAGGGCACCAAGCTGCCGGACGAGATCGAGCTGATGATCGAAGAGTTGCTGGACGCGCCGATGACCGTGGTTGAGTCCAGCAAGCTGGGCAAGGTCTCGCGTATCAATGACGCCTCAGGCCGTTACATCGAGTTCTGCAAGAGCAGTGTGCCGACCAGCACCAACTTTGCCGGCCTCAAAATTGTTGTCGACTGTGCTCACGGTGCAACCTATAAAGTGGCGCCCAGCGTATTCAAGGAGCTGGGTGCCGATGTGACGGTGCTGTCGGCCCAGCCAAATGGTTTGAATATCAACGATAACTGCGGCTCGACGCATATGGAGCAGCTGCAGGCTGCTGTCCTGGCCGAGCACGCTGACCTCGGTATTGCCTTCGATGGCGACGGTGACCGCGTATTGATGGTGGATCACACCGGTGCGGTGGTTGATGGCGATGAGCTGTTGTTCATCATTGCCCGCGACCTGCATGAGCGTGACAAGCTGCAAGGCGGTGTGGTTGGCACGCTGATGAGCAATCTCGGGCTTGAGTTGGCCTTGGCCGAGCTTGGGATTCCGTTTGTACGCGCCAATGTCGGTGACCGCTATGTCATCGCCGAGCTGCTGGAGCGTAACTGGCTGGTGGGCGGAGAGAACTCGGGGCATGTGGTTTGCTTCCAGCACACCACCACGGGCGATGCCATTATTGCTGCGCTGCAGGTATTGCTGTCCTTGCGTCGTCGCAAAGAGAGTCTGGCTCAAGCGCGCCAGGCGCTGCGCAAGTGCCCGCAGGTTCTACTGAATGTGCGCTTTGCCGGTGGCGAAAACCCTATCGAGCACCCTGCTGTCAAAGACGCCTGCGAGCGTGTGACCCTTGCAATGGCTGGGCGTGGCCGCGTGTTGTTGCGCAAGTCCGGCACAGAGCCGCTGGTGCGTGTCATGGTCGAAGGCGAGGACGAAACACAGGTTCGCGGCCACGCCGAAGACCTGGCAAAACTGGTAACTGAAATTTGCGCCTGAATTCGGCTTGCCAGTGATGGTGTGGTTGGGTAACATCTGCGCCCACTTTGACCGACGAGGTACAGCATGCGTCGCACTATGGTAGCTGGTAACTGGAAGATGCACGGTACCCGCGCCAGTGTCGCTGAGCTGATCAATGGCCTTCGTCACTTGGCCTTGCCTAGCGGTGTTGATGTTGCGGTTTTCCCGCCTTGCTTGCATATCAACCAGGTGGTTGATGGTTTGAAAGGCAAGTCGATTCAGGTCGGCGCGCAGAACTCTGCGGTGGAACCCATGCAAGGTGCGTTGACCGGTGAGATTTCACCGAGTCAGCTGGTTGATGCGGGTTGCTCCTATGTGCTTGTCGGGCACTCCGAGCGCCGTCAGATGATGGGCGAGCGTGATGGGACACTCAACCGCAAGTTCGCAGCGGCACAGGCTTGTGGCTTGATTCCAGTGTTGTGCATAGGGGAGACCCTGGAGCAGCGTGAATCGGGCAAGACTCTTGAAGTTGTCTCGCGTCAGCTGGGCAGCATCATCGAGGAGCTGGGTGTTGGTGCATTTGCAAAGGCAGTAATTGCTTACGAGCCGGTCTGGGCCATTGGCACCGGGCTGACTGCTACGCCGCAACAAGCGCAGGATGTGCATGCAGCCATCCGCGCGCAGTTAGCGGCAGAGAATTCTGAAGTCGCGCAAGGTGTGCGGCTTCTATACGGCGGCAGCGTGAAGGCGGCCAATGCGGTCGAACTGTTCGGCATGCCGGATATCGATGGGGGGCTCATTGGTGGAGCTTCCCTGAATGCAGATGAGTTCGGTGCGATCTGTCGCGCCGCGGGAAACTGAAAAAATGCTGGAAACAGTCGTAGTCGTTTTTCATCTGTTGGCTGCCCTGGGCGTAGTTGCCCTGGTTTTGTTGCAACAGGGTAAAGGTGCGGATGCTGGTGCGTCTTTCGGTGCAGGTGCTTCAAATACTGTGTTCGGAAGCCAAGGTTCCTCTACCTTTCTTAGTAAGTTTACTGCTATACTTGCCGCCGGTTTCTTCATAACCAGCTTGGGGTTAGGTTACTTTGCTAAAGAGAAAGCTCATGTGCTGACTCAGGTAGGTCTCCCAAACCCAGCAGTGTTGGAAGTACCAAAAGCAAAACCGGCTTCTGATGATGTCCCGGTGCTTCAAGAGCAAAAGTCGGCTACTCCAGCGACTGACGTACCTCCAGCTCAAGAGCAGAAGTAAGAAGGGTTGTAAACGCTGTATTGCCGAGGTGGTGGAATTGGTAGACACGCAACCTTGAGGTGGTTGTGCCCATAGGGTGTAGGGGTTCGAGTCCCCTTCTCGGTACCAATTATCAGGAGAGCCCGCTGTTGCGGGCTTTCTTGTAGGTGGAAGGTTACATTGACCCTGTAAGGGATCGGTCGTATACTTCCGCCCCAGCTTTGTCGCGGGGTGGAGCAGTCTGGTAGCTCGTCGGGCTCATAACCCGAAGGTCGTCGGTTCAAATCCGGCCCCCGCAACCAGTTTTAGCGGAGCCCCTTTTAAGGGGCTTTTTGTTAGCTGGACACTTTCAACGCCGCTGTTCGACGGCGTTTCAAGGATGGGCGTTTCGCCCATTTTTTTATTTTGCACAGCATGCACATACATGCACGAGGGGGTTCAGGTGTCGAGCAAGCTAGAAGAGTTGCAGGCCTTGCTGGCCCCGGTGGTCGTGGCCCTAGGCTATGAATGCTGGGGTATTGAGTTTTCGGCTCAAGGTCGCCACTCAATGTTGCGCGTTTATATCGATAAAGAGGGCGGCGTGCTGGTGGACGATTGTGCCATTGTCAGCCGTCAGATCAGCGGTGTGCTGGATGTTGAAGATCCAATCGCCGTTGAATACACCCTCGAAGTTTCCTCGCCAGGCATGGAACGCCCACTGTTCACTATTGATCAGTTTGCAAAATTTGCCGGTGAACAAGTGAAGATCAAGCTGCGCTCACCCTTTGAAGGGCGACGCAACTTTCAGGGCCTTCTGCGCGGTGTAGAAGAACAGGATGTCGTGGTGCAGGTAGAAGACCATGAGTTCCTGTTGCCGATCGATATGATCGACAAGGCCAACATTATTCCCAGTTTTGACTGAGACGCGGATCCCGCGGATCCAATGGCTTGCGAAAGGCGAGGCGTACGATGAGCAAAGAAGTACTGCTGGTTGTTGAGTCGGTATCCAATGAAAAGGGCGTACCGGCAAACGTGATTTTTGAAGCGCTGGAGCTGGCCCTGGCCACTGCTACCAAAAAGCGTTTTGAAGACGAAGTTGATCTGCGTGTGGAAATCAACCGCCACACCGGTGCCTATGAGACTTTCCGTCGCTGGACGGTCGTCGAAGAAGCCGATCTTGATGATCCGGCCATCGAAACCTGGCCGAGCAAGGTTGCGCAAACGCATCCGGGCGCCCAGGTCGGTGATGTCGTCGAAGAAAAGATCGAGTCGATCGAATTCGGCCGTATTGCTGCACAGACTGCCAAGCAAGTCATCGTGCAGAAGGTTCGCGAAGCTGAGCGCGCTCAAGTCGTTGACGCTTATCGCGAGCGTCTGGGTGAAATCATCTCCGGCACCGTGAAAAAAGTTACTCGTGACAATGTGATCGTTGACCTGGGCAACAACGCTGAAGCGTTGCTGGCCCGCGAAGACATCATCTCTCGCGAAACCTTCCGTGTCGGCGTGCGTCTGCGTGCGCTGCTCAAGGAAATCCGCACCGAGAACCGCGGCCCTCAGTTGATCCTGTCGCGTACCGCGCCGGAAATGCTGATCGAACTGTTCCGCATCGAAGTGCCGGAAATCGCCGAAGGCCTGATCGAAGTCATGGCTGCGTCCCGCGACCCGGGTTCGCGCGCCAAGATCGCGGTCCGCTCCAAGGACAAACGCATCGACCCGCAGGGCGCTTGCATTGGTATGCGCGGTTCGCGCGTCCAGGCAGTGTCGGGCGAATTGGGCGGTGAGCGTGTGGATATCGTTCTGTGGGACGATAACCCGGCGCAGTTCGTGATCAACGCCATGTCGCCAGCTGAAGTGGCGGCAATTATCGTTGACGAAGATGCCCATGCAATGGACATCGCCGTTGGCGCAGACAATCTGGCTCAGGCCATTGGTCGTGGTGGTCAGAACGTGCGTCTGGCCAGCCAACTGACCGGCTGGACCCTGAACGTGATGACCGAATCGGACATCCAGGCTAAGCAGCAAGCTGAAACCGGTGACATCCTGCGCAACTTCATCGACGAGCTGGAAGTCGACGAAGACCTGGCGCAGGTGCTGGTAGATGAAGGCTTCACCAGCCTGGAAGAGATTGCCTACGTACCGTTGGAAGAAATGCTCAACATCGACGGCTTTGACGAAGACACCGTCAACGAGCTTCGCGCTCGAGCCAAGGATCGCTTGTTGACTAAAGCCATCGCTACTGAGGAAAAGCTGGCAGACGCCCATCCGGCCGAAGACCTGCTCTCGCTTGAGGGTATGGACAAGGATTTGGCGATGGAACTGGCGGTGCGCGGCGTAATTACCCGCGAAGACCTGGCCGAGCAGTCTATTGACGATCTGCTCGACATCGACGGCATTGACGAAGATCGTGCCGGCAAGTTGATCATGGCCGCCCGAGCCCATTGGTTCGAGTAACTAGGCGCGGCCTGAGGAGAGAAGTGCATGACGCAAGTCACGGTGAAACAACTGGCCGATGAGGTCAAAACACCGGTAGAGCGCCTGTTGCAGCAGATGCGTGAGGCAGGTCTGCCGCACACCGCCGCCGATGAAGGTGTGAGCGATAGTGAGAAGCAGTCTTTGCTGACTCACTTGAAGAGCAGCCACAAGGCGAAAGTGGAAGAACCGCGCAAGATTACATTGCAGCGCAAAACCACCAGCACCCTGCGTGTTGCTGGTAGCAAAAGCATCAGCGTTGAAGTGCGCAAGAAGAAAGTCTTCGTACAGCGCAGCCCGGAAGAAATCGAAGCCGAGCGCAAGCGCGAGCTGGAAGAACGTCGCGCAGTAGAAAATGCTGCTCGTCAGAAGGCTGAAGAAGAAGCCAAGCGTCGCGCCGAAGAAGAAGCGCGTCGCCAGCCTGCTGCTGCGCAACCTGCTGCCACTGAAGCAGCCGCTGCGCCTAGCGCGCCAGTAGAAGCTGTGCGTGAGGCCGCCCCGGTTGCCGCAGCTCCTGCAGCTGACGCTCGCAAGCGCGACGAACCTCGTCGTCCGGACAAACCACGTGCCGACGATAACAATCGTCGCGGTGGTGGTGGCGATGGTGAGCGTAAAAACGCTCCGCATCGTGCTTCGGTCAAAGAGAAAGCGCCTGCTCCACGCGTTGCCCCACGTACTACCGACGAAGAAAGCGATGGCTTCCGTCGTGGTGGTCGCGGCAAGGCCAAGCTGAAAAAACGCAACGCCCACGGTTTCCAGAGCCCAACCGGCCCTGTCGTGCGTGAAGTGAAGATCGGCGAGACCATCACTGTTGGCGATCTCGCCCAGCAGATGTCGGTCAAGGCAGCTGAAATCATCAAGTTCATGTTCAAGCTGGGCACTCCAGCGACCATCAACCAGGTACTGGACCAGGAAACTGCCCAGTTGGTTGCTGAAGAGCTGGGCCACAAAGTGACCCTGGTCAGCGACACCGCCCTGGAAGATTCCCTGGCCGAGTCCCTGAAGTTTGAAGGTGAGGCTGTTTCCCGTGCACCGGTTGTGACCGTAATGGGCCACGTTGACCACGGTAAAACTTCCCTGCTCGACTACATCCGTCGTGCCAAGGTTGCTGCAGGCGAAGCCGGCGGCATTACCCAGCACATCGGCGCGTACCACGTTGAAACCGAGCGTGGCATGGTGACTTTCCTCGACACCCCTGGTCACGCTGCGTTTACCGCAATGCGTGCCCGTGGTGCCAAGGCCACCGACATCGTGATCCTGGTCGTTGCAGCGGACGACGGCGTGATGCCGCAAACCATCGAAGCCGTTCAGCACGCGAAAGCGGCTGGCGTACCGCTGGTGGTTGCAGTGAACAAAATCGACAAGCCGGGCGCTGATCTCGATCGCATCCGTAGCGAACTGTCGGTTCACGGCGTGACTTCTGAAGAGTGGGGTGGCGAGACGCCATTCGTGTCGGTATCCGCAAAAATGGGTACTGGCGTTGACGAACTGCTCGAAGCTGTTCTGTTGCAAGCCGAAGTACTCGAGTTGACCGCTACTCCATCGGCCCCTGGTCGTGGTGTTGTGGTGGAATCGCGTCTGGACAAGGGCCGTGGCCCGGTTGCGACCGTTCTGGTTCAAGACGGTACCCTGCGCCAAGGCGACATGGTGCTCGTTGGTTCGAACTACGGCCGTGTACGTGCCATGCTCGACGAGAACGGCAAGCCAATCAAGGAAGCCGGCCCGGCTATCCCGGTCGAGATCCTCGGCCTGGACGGTACCCCGGACGCTGGCGACGAGATGAGCGTAGTTGCCGACGAGAAGAAAGCCCGTGAAGTGGCTCTGTTCCGTCAAGGCAAGTTCCGCGAAGTCAAGCTGGCCCGTGCTCACGCAGGCAAGCTGGAAAACATCTTCGAGAACATGGGCCAGGAAGAGAAGAAGACGCTTAACATCGTCCTCAAATCTGACGTTCGTGGCTCCCTCGAAGCGTTGAACGGCGCCTTGAACGGCCTGGGTAACGACGAAGTGCAAGTGCGCGTTGTGGGTGGCGGTGTCGGTGGTATCACCGAATCCGACGCCAACCTGGCACTGGCTTCCAACGCTGTACTGTTCGGCTTCAACGTGCGTGCCGATGCTGGCGCTCGCAAGATCGTCGAGCAGGAAGGCCTGGACATGCGTTACTACAACGTCATCTACGACATCATCGAAGACGTCAAGAAAGCCCTTACCGGCATGCTTGGCAGCGATGTCCGGGAGAACATCCTGGGTGTTGCCGAGGTGCGTGACGTGTTCCGCTCGCCGAAATTCGGTGCGATCGCCGGTTGCATGGTTATCGAAGGTACTGTGTACCGTAACCGTCCGATCCGTGTACTGCGTGAAGACATCGTTATCTTCGAAGGCGAGCTGGAATCCCTGCGCCGCTTCAAGGATGACGCTTCCGAAGTACGTGCCGGCATGGAATGCGGTATCGGCGTCAAGAGCTACAACGACGTCAAGGCTGGCGACAAGATCGAAGTCTACGAGAAGGTCCAGGTTGCTCGCAGCCTCTAACTCGCGCACTTCCGGAGCCACGCCGCGTGTGGGCATGCAAATGCCCCGCGCAGCGTACGGACTCTAAACGCAACGCCCGGTCTGGCTTTTGTCAGGCCGGGCGTTTGCCGCTTTCAGACCCCACGGGTTTCACCGTGTGGCAGTAACAGGTAACAAGACATGGCAAAAGAATACAGCCGTACCCAACGTATCGGCGATCAGATGCAGCGTGAGCTGGCCCAACTGATCCGTCGCGAAGTCAAAGACCCGCGCGTTGGCCTAGTCACCATCACCGCCGTTGAAGTGAGCCGTGACGTGGGTCACGCCAAGATCTTCATCACCGTGATGGGGCAGGACAACAGCGAAGAAATCGCGCAAAGCATCAAGGTGCTCAACTCGGCTGCAGGCTTCCTGCGCATGCAGTTGGCCCGTGAAATGAAGCTGCGCAGTGTTCCCCAGTTGCACTTCCACTACGACGAAAGCGTCGTGCGTGGTGCGCACCTGTCGGCATTGATCGAGCGCGCTGTGGCTGAAGACAGCCAGCACCCGTCCACACCTGAAGACGCCAAGGAGTAAGCGGTGGCTCAGGTCAAACGTATCCGTCGCAACGTCAGCGGCATCATTCTGCTCGACAAGCCCATTGGCTTTACCTCCAATGCCGCGCTGCAGAAGGTTCGCTGGCTGCTCAATGCCGAGAAGGCCGGGCACACCGGCAGCCTCGACCCATTGGCCACCGGTGTACTGCCGTTGTGCTTTGGCGAGGCCACCAAGTTCTCGCAATACCTGCTCGATTCCGACAAGGGTTACGAAACCCTCATGCAACTGGGCAAGACCACCACCACGGCCGATGCCGAAGGTGATGTTCTGCAGGTTCGCGACGTGACCGTTGGTCGTGCTGATATCGAGGCCGTTTTACCCGCTTTTCGTGGGCAAATCAGTCAGATACCGCCGATGTACTCGGCGCTCAAGCGTGATGGCCAGCCTCTTTACAAGCTGGCACGTGCGGGCGAAGTAGTGGAGCGTGAACCGCGTTCTGTTACTATTGCGCGGCTTGAATTGCTCGCCAGTGAAGGCGACACCGCACGATTGTCGGTGGACTGCAGCAAAGGCACCTATATTCGTACACTGGTGGAAGATATCGGTGAGCAACTGGGCTGTGGTGCATACGTTGCAGAGCTGCGACGTACTCAAGCCGGACCTTTCACCCTGGCCCAGACGGTCACGCTGGAAGAGTTGGAAGCGGTACATGCCGAAGGCGGCAATGAAGCGGTTGATCGCTTCCTGATGCCATCGGACAGCGGTTTGCTGGATTGGCCATTGCTGCACTTCTCGGAGCACAGCGCGTTCTACTGGCTAAACGGTCAGCCGGTACGTGCCCCGGACGCTCCGAAGTTCGGTATGGTGCGGGTACAGGATCATAACGGTCGCTTTATCGGTATCGGTGAAGTGAGCGAAGACGGGCGTATAGCGCCGCGTCGACTGATTCGGTCAGAATGACCGAACGAGTGTGGCTGTTAACAGGCACGGTCAACACTCATTTTTAGATACAGGGATTTGTCCCTGGCCTGTTGAAGCTGCCCTTTGGGTGGTTTCCTGAAAAAAGGATTGCCTCATGGCTCTCGACGTTCAAGAAAAAGCACAAATCGTTGCTGACTATCAGCAAGCTGTTGGTGACACTGGTTCGCCAGAAGTGCAAGTTGCACTGCTGACCCACAACATCAACAAGCTGCAAGGTCACTTCAAGGCCAACGGTAAAGATCACCACTCCCGTCGTGGTCTGATCCGCATGGTAAACCAGCGCCGTAAGCTGCTGGACTACCTGAAAGGCAAGGATCTGGGTCGTTATCAGGCTCTGATCGGTCGCCTGGGTCTGCGTCGCTAATAAGCGATTGCGCTAGAGGTTGGTTGTCTGCCGTGTGTCAGTGGGATTTCCGCTGGCCCATGGCAGGCTCCCAGCCTCAAGTTTTATCTGGATACACGTTTTACCCTGGACGAGCGTCGGGCCGATTCCCGGCATTGCCCAAGAATTTCGCAAGAAGACAAGTTCCCCCAAGAGCCACAAAGAAGGTAGGACACCGTGAACCCGGTTATCAAAAAATTCCAGTTCGGTCAGTCGACCGTTACCCTCGAGACAGGCCGTATCGCCCGTCAAGCCTCCGGCGCAGTGCTGGTTACCGTTGACGACGACGTTACC
This sequence comes from Pseudomonas sp. OE 28.3, assembly GCF_014268205.2. Taxonomy (NCBI): domain Bacteria; kingdom Pseudomonadati; phylum Pseudomonadota; class Gammaproteobacteria; order Pseudomonadales; family Pseudomonadaceae; genus Pseudomonas; species Pseudomonas sp. OE 28.3. The sequence goes on along the minus strand of NZ_CP077082.1, from coordinate 5,764,607 downwards.
GTATTGGTGACCGTTGTTGGCGCAAAGACCGCAGACCCGAGCAAAGGCTTTTTCCCTCTGTCCGTTCACTACCAGGAAAAGACTTACGCTGCCGGTAAGATCCCTGGCGGTTTCTTCAAGCGTGAAGGCCGTCCTTCCGAGAAAGAAACCCTGACTTCCCGACTGATCGACCGTCCGATCCGTCCGCTGTTCCCAGAAGGCTTCATGAACGAAGTGCAGGTTGTCTGCACCGTCGTTTCCACCAGCAAGAAGACCGATCCGGACATCGCTGCGATGATCGGTACCTCGGCTGCCCTGGCCATCTCCGGCATTCCTTTCGATGGCCCGATTGGCGCTGCGCGCGTTGCTTTCCATGAAAGCACCGGCTACCTGCTGAACCCGACTTACGAGCAACAGAAAGCTTCGAGCCTGGACATGGTCGTTGCCGGTACCTCTGAAGCCGTATTGATGGTTGAATCGGAAGCCAAAGAGCTGACCGAAGACCAGATGCTGGGCGCTGTACTGTTTGCTCACGACGAGTTCCAATCCGTGATCAAGGCCGTTAAAGAACTGGCTGCCGAAGCTGCCAAGCCAACGTGGGCCTGGGCTCCACAGGCTGAAGCGACTGAACTGCTGGGCGCTATCCGCTCCGAGTTCGGTGCTGCCATCTCCGACGCCTACACCATCACCGTCAAGGCCGACCGTTACGCGCGCCTGGGCGAGCTGAAGGATCAGGTTGTAGCCAAGCTGTCCGGTGAAGAAGGCCAGCCTTCTTCCAGCGAAGTCAAAGCGGCCTTCGGTGAAATCGAATACCGCACCGTTCGCGAAAACATCGTTAACGGCAAGCCACGTATCGACGGTCGCGACACTCGCACCGTGCGCCCACTGAACATCGAAGTCGGCGTTCTGCCGAAGACTCACGGTTCGGCGCTGTTCACCCGTGGCGAAACCCAGGCTCTGGTCGTTGCAACACTGGGTACTGCCCGTGATGCACAGCTGCTGGACACCCTGGAAGGCGAGAAAAAAGACCCGTTCATGCTGCACTACAACTTCCCTCCGTTCTCGGTGGGCGAGTGTGGTCGCATGGGTGGCGCTGGTCGTCGCGAAATCGGTCACGGCCGCCTGGCTCGTCGTTCGATCTCCGCGATGCTGCCTGCTGCTGACGTGTTCCCGTACACCATCCGTGTTGTGTCGGAAATCACCGAGTCCAACGGTTCCAGCTCCATGGCTTCCGTTTGCGGTGCTTCCCTGGCACTGATGGACGCTGGTGTACCGATGAAGGCACCGGTTGCCGGTATCGCCATGGGCTTGGTTAAAGAAGGCGAGAAGTTCGCCATCCTGACCGACATCCTGGGCGACGAAGACCACCTGGGCGACATGGACTTCAAAGTAGCTGGTACCGCCAAAGGTGTTACCGCGCTGCAGATGGACATCAAGATCAAAGGCATCACCGAAGAAATCATGGAAATCGCCCTGGGCCAAGCCCTGGAAGCGCGCCTGAACATCCTCGGTCAGATGAACCAGATCATTGGTCAGTCGCGCACCGAACTGTCGGAAAATGCTCCGACCATGATCGCGATGAAAATCGACACCGACAAAATCCGTGATGTTATCGGTAAAGGCGGCGCGACCATTCGTGCGATCTGTGAAGAAACCAAGGCTTCGATCGATATCGAAGACGACGGCTCGATCAAGATCTTCGGCGAAACCAAGGAAGCTGCTGAAGCTGCACGTCAGCGCGTTCTGGGCATCACCGCTGAAGCCGAGATCGGCAAGATCTACGTGGGTAAGGTTGAGCGCATCGTCGACTTCGGCGCATTCGTCAACATCCTGCCGGGCAAAGACGGTCTGGTGCACATCTCCATGCTGAGTGACGCTCGCGTTGAGAAAGTGACCGACATTCTCAAAGAAGGCCAGGAAGTGGAAGTGCTGGTACTGGACGTGGACAACCGCGGCCGTATCAAGCTGTCCATCAAGGACGTAGCAGCAGCCAAGGCTTCGGGCGTTTAATCACCCGCAGGCTTTACGCTGAAAAAGAGGACTCTTCGGAGTCCTTTTTTTATGCCCACAGGAAAGTAGCGGGAAATCAGTCGCTTAGTAAACTCTAAAAGCCGCAACTTGCATGCAGGCACGATCGACTTCATGCAAGTTGCACGATTTCGAAAATTGCCTGTTTTTATAAGTTGTTGTTTATAAAGGGGTTATTCCGATTTCGCGACTTGGCACACTGCCTGCAATAACCCTGTTAACGCTGCAGCATCAAGGTTTACACGCTGCAGACTTTTAATAAAACAGGAGTTACTCGTATGAAGAAGTTCGCTCTCGCTACTGCTACCGCTCTGACTCTGGCCATGGGTGCTAACGTAGCCTTTGCTCAGACTTCCCAAGCCCCAATGACCCTGGCGGCCGGTGAAATGACCAAGGCTAAAGAGTCCACTTCGGACACTTGGATCACCACCAAAGTAAAAGCTGATCTGCTGACCGAGAAAGGCATTCCTGGTTCGGACATCAAGGTTGAAACCAACAAAGGCGTGGTTTCCCTGTCCTCCACCGTCGCTATCTCTGATTCCCAGAAAGCCACGGCTGTAGCGATCACCAAGAAAATCAAAGGTGTTACCGCTGTTTCTGCTGACGGCCTGATGGCTGGCGGCGTAGCTAAAGCCGACAACGTCGACAAAGCCAAGACCAGCACTTCGGACACCTGGATCACCACTAAAGTGAAATCCGATCTGGTTACTGAGAAAGGCATTCCTGGTACCGACATCAAAGTCGAAACCAACCACGGTGTAGTGTCGCTGTCGTCGACTGCTGCTGTGACCCAGTCTCAGAAAGACACCGCAGTTGCGATCACCAAGAAAATCAAAGGCGTTAAATCTGTATCGGCTGATGGTCTGACCGTTCAGTAACGCTAAAAGAATCGTCTGAGCTAGACGGCGGCGGCTTAGGGTGAGTTAGTTATCCACCCGATGCACCTCTAAAGTTCATGCGACCGACCACACGGATGTGGTCATTACAGGCCCCGGCACTTGTGTCGGGGCCTGTTCTATTGTGTGGGGAATAGGATTGCGCAGGGCAGCTGACGTTCAACTGTGGGAGCTGGCTTGTGTGGGAGCTGGCTTGCCTGCGATGCAAACACCTCGGTTATTCAGTTAAACCCGGGTGATGCTATCGCAGGCAAGCCAGCTCCCACACAATCTATCTCCCACACAAGCCAGCTCCCACATTTTGATAGGGCCTTAGGGGTTACTCGGCATCCAGATGCATCGGCGTTACCACTCTGCCATCCTTCTCCGCCTGCCCCAGGCTGGCGTCAATGAAGTACACCCGGTCATCTTCCAACTGGCCTTTGTCCACCAGGTAGTCCTTGATAGTGCTGGCACGGTCCTGCCCCAGTTGGCGCAGCAGTACATCACTGGCGCCCCAGAACTTGATCAAGCCATCACGCAGCTTCGCAGTGCGGTCATCGCTGCTCAGGTCTTTCCATTCGGCCGGTGGTTGTTGCTTAAGACGGGTGCGGTAGATGCCTTCGAGCAATGGCGCTTTTTCCTTCTCCGGCACCACCAGCAATGACGCCTGGGCTGGCACCTTGTCGCCGCGACGCTGGAGGATTTTGTAGTAGTTGTATTGGTATTCACGCTCCAGGCGATCTGCGGCGATGAACGGACCATCGCTGCTGGCCGCTGCCGTGCCTTCAATCTCAAGGCGCAGGGTAGGGCGCTCTTTCAGTGCCTTGGCCAAGGTATTCAGAGCACCCTCGGCCTCTTTGTTCAGTTCGCTGGAGCCTGCGGCAAACGACACGTTACCCAGGTCTTCCGAGCCGCCACCGCTGACCAGCCCGCCGATAAACTTGAACGGCGCCGTGGCTGCGCGCATCACCAGGTTGCGCAGGGTCTGCCACACAATCGGCATGACGCTGAACTGCGGGTTATTCAAGTCGCCGGTCACGGGGAGTTCGATGGAGATCTTGCCGTCAGTGTCCTTGAGCAGCGCAATGGCCAGGCGAATCGGCAAATCGACGGCATCGGCACTGTCGACCTTCTCACCCAGTTGCAATTGCTCAACCACCACCTTGTTTTCAGCCTTCAACTGACCTTTGGTGATCATGTAGTGCAAATCGAGGTTGAGACGGCCTTTGCGAATGCGGAAACCCGCGAACTTGCCGGAATATGGCGTCAACGTGGTCAGTTCGACACGCTTGAAGCTGGTGGCGATATCCAGCGCCGCCATCGGGTCAAACGGGTTGACGCTGCCCTTGATAGTGACCGGCGCGTAGCGATCCACTTTGCCCTTGATGTCGACGCTGGCCGGTTTGGCCTGGCGACTGTCGATAGTGCCAATCTGCCCGTTGAGTTGCTGGATAGCCGTGGCGAAGTTGGGCGTGAGGCTGAAGTCGGCGAAGTTGGCCGAGCCGTCATTGATCGCAATCTGCCCGATATGAATGCCCAATGGCTTGTCTTTGCTCGCCGACGGTTTGGTTGCCGACTTGGCGCCATTGTCGGCCGGTTGCGGGATCAGCAAGTCATCGATGTTGGTGGTGCGGTCATCGTTGATCATAAAGCGCGCATACGGCTGCAGCAGGTTGACCTTGTCGATCGACAGGCTGTCACCGTGCTGGTAGTTCACACCTTCAAGTACCAGGCGCTGCCACTTGAGGAAGTCGCGGGTCTTGAGGGTGTCCAGGGTGTGCAGCTGGTCGACCTGAGCGCGGCCGGTGACCTGCAGGGCCAAAGGCTCGGTGCTTTTGAGGTTCACATCGAGGTTGCTGCCCAGCATACCGCTGCGCAGCTCCAGGCGAATAAACGGACTGATATAGGATTGCGCGACGCGCAGGTCGATGTCCTGGGTGTTCACTTTCAACTTGGCGCTGACGGGGTTGAGGTTGACCTCGCCGGTTGCGCTGATCTTGCCTTGCTTGCCCAGGCCGGAGTCGACCTTCAGGGTAAAGGGGCTGCGGTTGAGGCTGTCGAAGTTCTGCATATCGACATTCAGCGGGCCTAGCTCCAATGCAACTGCCGGTTTGGCAGCTCGGTCCGCCAGGTGTACTTGATAGTTGCGCAGTTGCACGTCCTTGAGCAGCACTTGCCAGGGTTTGCTCGGTGCGGCAGGTGGGGCGTTTGGCGTATCGGCGGTTGCAGGCGCGCTGGCAGGCTTGAGTTCCTTGGCCGGTTTGCTCGGTTGGCTGGCAAACAGTTTCTGCCAGTCCAGTTGCCCATCGGCTTCGCGGGCGGCCCAGGTTTCCAGTTTGTTGCTGCGGATCTTGCCGACCACCACTTGCTGCTTGGCCAGGTCCACCGTGGTGTCGCTGACGTCCAGGCGCTCCAGGCGCACCAGTGGCCGGCCATCCGGCGCCTTGATCGCAAAGGGCGCGATGCTGGCGGCGGTGTTGGTCAGGTTCAGTTCGGTTTCTTTGGCCAGGCTGAATTTATAGTCGGTGCTGAAGTTCAGCACGCCGTCTTCAAGCACCAGCGGCAGGGCATCCCGCACATAGGGCCACCAGGCTTTCATCTTGCCATCGGTGACTTTCAAGGTGCCTTCGGAAGTGATCGGCACCAGGCTGAAATTGCCTTTCCAATCGATCTGACCGCCCTCGGGGCCGGCGGCCACCAGGGTCATGTCGGCATTGTCTTCGGGCAACGTGCTGAGGTTTTTCAGCTCGAAGTCGAGTTTGTCGTAGAGAAATTCGATTGGCTCGCTGGGGCGCAAGTCGCGAAAGTACACATAGCCGCCGGCCAGCTTGATGCTGTCGATGCGCAGCGGGAACGGCTTGGCATTCGGGTCGACCGGGGTCGGCTCACTCGGCGGCAGCTTGAACAGCTGCGCCAGGTTCAACTGGCCGGTTTTGTCGAACAGCACTTCGGTCTTCGGCTGGTCCAGTTGTACGTCTGCCAGGTGCAGCGCGCGCGTCCACAGGCTGTCGATCTGCAGGTTGGCGTACAGGCGCTCGAAACCGACTTGCTCCTTACCCGGCTCGCCGAGCTTCAGGCCCCACACCGTCAGTTCCAGGCTGAACGGGTTGAGCTCGATACGCTCGATACGGGCCGGCACCGTGGCGTAATTGGCCAGTTGTTGGTTGGCAATGCGAAGGGCAATGCCCGGCAGAATCAGAAAGCCCAGCAAGCTGTACAGAGCCAGGGCGGTCAACAAGGCGCCAGCGGCGCGGATCAATCCTTTGGGCATGAGTGACGCCATCTATGTAGAACGAGAGTGCCTTGGAGTATGGCACGGGTTTTCGGTTCCGAAGTACTGGACTCCTTGGGAAAAGTACTACAACTGCAGGATCAGTGTTTTTAACGGTGGCTGCTGATCCAGGGACGGGAAGTCAGCCCCAGGCGTCATGATTTGCCACTCGCGTACCGGGCGGCCGGCTTTTTCGGCGCAACGCAGCACCTGCTCACGCCAGTCATCCATGCTGACTTTTGCCAGGTTGTTGCAGCAGATCAACACGCCATTGTCGGCGGTGGTCAGCAGTGCGGGCTTGAGCAGGCTCTGATAATCGCGCAACAGGTCGACGGTGCCGAAAGCACTCTTGGCCCAGGCCGGTGGGTCGAGCAGCACCAGGTCGAACTGGCGCTGCTCAAGACGTGGATAACTCGGCAGCTTCTGGCCACGACGCTGGGTGATCGGCAAACCGGCCAGTTGGCGAATCGCCGGGAAGTAGTCGGACTGCACGAATTCCATGGTCGGCAAGTGCGGGTTGAGCAGGCCGTTTTCGCGCCCGACCGCCAGGTTGCCTTCGGCGAAGTCCAGGTTGCACACCTCGCTTGCGCCCCCGGCTGCGGCGCTCAAGCCTACGCCACAGGTGTAGGCGAACAGGTTCAGCACGCTTTTGCCGGCGCTGTGGTCCTTGACCCAGCCACGGGTGTTGCGCAGGTCCAGGAACAGCAGCGGGTCTTGCCCGGCATGGCGGCCGCGTACACGGTAGTTGAGGCCCCATTCGTGGCCGACCTGATCTGCCAATGCCGCAGGCTCGGCGCGGTACACCGTGTCTTCACGGTCGATGCGCGAGTTGCCACGGGAGCGGTCGTTGTACACCAGCTGCAATTCCAGCCCCATGAACTGGTTGACCTGTTGATGCAGGTCCAGCAGCTCCTCGGTTTGCAGCGACTGGTGGAAGCTTTGCACCAGCAATTGCGGGCCGTAACGGTCAATGGTCAAGCCGCCGGCGCCTTCCTGGCTGCCATGGAACAGCCGGTAGCAGTCGGTGCCTTGGGCGTGCAACTCGTTGATCAGGTCTTGGCGATGGTTGAGAGCGGCGCGCAGCGCCTGATTCAAGGGAGTCATGGAGCGCGCCTTGCGGGTAAAAGAGGGCGCGAAGTTTAACAGCTATGGGCCGCCGTCTACATCAACCCCATCCGCCGCTGGGCGCGTTGCACCGAACCGTTGCGCATCGCCCAGCGCAGCAAGGGCGCGCTGCGCTTCACACCCGCGCGGATCACCAAGCGTTGCATCGAGCTTTGGTGTTGCCCGAGCATAGCGCTGGCCCAGTCCGGCAACAGGTCGATGCCGGCCTGCATCATCAAGCTGCCAAAGGGTTTGGCCAAGGTGCTGGGCGCAGGTGCATTGACCAGCAGGCGCAGCACTTCGCGGCTGCGATCGTCGCACAGCAGTTGTGGACGAATGCGCGCCAGATAATCGGAAATTTCCTGGCGTGAACGCGGCACGTGGCGTGCGCCCAATCGCTCGGCCACCAAGGCAATTTCACTGTAGTAGCGGTCCTGGTCGCGCCCAGACAGATGCGGGTTGCGATAACGCAGGTGTGCCGCCAGAAAGTTGCTGACCTCCGCCACGTGTACCCACGTCAGCAGCTCCGGGTCACTGGCCGCATAGGCTCGCCCATCCGGCGCATGCCCGACCACTTGCAGGTGGATGGTGCGTACCTTCTCAATCAGCCATTCGGCGTCCTGGCGCGAGCCGAACGTGGTGCCGGAAATAAACTGCGAAGTGCGGCGCAGGCGCCCGAGCATGTCCTGGCGAAAGTTGGAATGGTCCCACACGCCGGCCAGGGCCAGCGGGTGCAAGGCTTGCAGCATCAACGCGCTGATGCCGCCGATCAGCATGCTGCTGAAGTCGCCATGCACCTGCCAGCTCACAGAGTCCGGCCCGAACAGGCCGGGGTCGCCCTTGGGGTTTTCCAGGTCCAGTTGGCCGAGTGACAAGCCGGTGAGGCTCATCAACTGGGTTTCGATACGGCTGCGGATAAATTCCATGGCGACTCTGGGTGGCTCCTATCGGTTCAGGCGTTTATCGATCAGGCCGTCCACCACGCTCGGGTCGGCCAGGGTCGAGGTGTCGCCGAGGCTGTCGAGTTCGTTGCAGGCGATTTTGCGCAAAATGCGTCGCATGATCTTGCCCGAGCGGGTTTTCGGCAAGGCCGGCGCCCATTGGATCAGTTCCGGCTTGGCAAAGCTGCCGATTTCCTTGCTGACCAGCGCCAGCAAGTGTTTTTTCAGCTCATCGCTGGGCTCGACGCCATTCATTGGGGTGACAAACGCATAGATGCCCTGGCCTTTGACGTCGTGGGGGTAACCGACCACAGCGGCTTCGGCCACTTGATCATGCAGCACCAGCGCGCTTTCCACTTCGGCGGTGCCGATGCGGTGGCCGGACACGTTGATCACGTCATCGATGCGGCCGGTGATCCAGTAGTCGCCATCCTCATCGCGGCGCGCACCGTCGCCGGTGAAGTAGTAGCCGGGGTAGGGTTTGAAATAGGTGTCGAGCATGCGCTGCGGGTCACCGTAGACGCTGCGGATTTGCCCTGGCCAACTGGCCTTGATAGCGAGCACGCCACTGCCGGCGCCGTTGAACTCCTTGCCGTGTTCATCCAGCAGCACTGGCTGCACACCAAACATCGGTTGAGTCGCGCAGCCGGGTTTGATCCGCTGGGCGCTGACCAGCGGGCTGAGCATGATGCCGCCGGTTTCGGTCTGCCACCAGGTATCGACAATCGGGCAACGTTGCTCGCCCACGGCGTTGAAGTACCAATCCCAGGCCTCTGGGTTGATCGGCTCGCCGACGCTGCCCAGCAGGCGCAGGCTGGCGCGCGAGGTGTTCTGCAGTGGCCCGTGGCCCTCACGCATGAGCGCGCGCAATGCGGTGGGCGCGGTGTAGAAGATATTCACCTGGTGTTTATCGATGACCTGCCAGAAACGCGAGCTGTCCGGGTAGCTCGGCACGCCTTCGAACATCAGTGACGTCGCACCGTTGGCCAGCGGGCCGTACACGATATAGCTGTGGCCGGTGACCCAGCCCACGTCGGCGGTGCACCAGAACACTTCGCCGTCACGGTAGTCGAGCACGTACTTGAAGGTCATCGCCGCTTGCAGCAGGTAGCCACCGGTGGTGTGCAGCACGCCTTTGGGTTTGCCGGTGCTGCCGGAGGTGTAGAGGATAAACAACGGGTCTTCGGCGTCCATCGGCTCGGGCGGGCAATCAGCGCTGGCGGCGTCCAGGGCGGCTTGATACTTGAGGTCGCGGCCTTCTACCCAGTCAAGTTTCGCCCCCGTGCGCTCCACCACCAGTACCGTGCTGACGTTCGGGCAGCTGGCCAGGGCTTTGTCGACATTCTTTTTCAAGGCCACCGGCTTGCCGCCGCGCACGCCTTCATCGGCGGTGATCACGGTGCGACAGTCGGCATCGAGGATGCGGTCGCGCAGGGCATCCGGAGAGAAGCCGCCGAACACCACCGAGTGCACCGCGCCAATCCGGGTGCAGGCCAGCATCGCGTAGGCGGCTTCCGGGATCATCGGCATGTAGATGCACACCCGGTCGCCTTTTTTCACCCCACGGCTTTTCAGCACATTGGCCAGGCGGCTGACGTTTTGATGAAGTTGGCGGTAGGAAATTTTGGAGGACTTTGCAGGATCATCGCCTTCCCAGATAAAGGCCGGCTGGTCGGCGCGTTGCGCCAGGTGACGGTCGATGCAGTTGTAGCTGACGTTCAGTTGGCCGCCGGCAAACCACTGGGCTGCGCCGGTAGTGATGTCCGAGTGCTGCACGGTGTGCCAGGGTTTGATCCAGTCGAGGAAACCCTTGGCCTGTTCGGCCCAGAACGTATCGGGTTGCTCAATGGATTGGCGGTAGAGGCGCTGGTACTCGTCTTGACTGAGCTGCGCGGCCTGGCGGACGTCATCGGCGCGGGGGAATGTGCGGATATCGAACATGAGCGGTCCTTATTCTTGTTTTAGCGACAAGGCATAAAGATGCACGCTGTGGGGAGAGGGTTCAAGGCCAACGTCCAAACGGACGTTGGCCTTGGTGTACCGGCCTCAGCCGCGGTGACGACCGCGGAAGTAGTTGATCAGGCCCTGGGTCGACGCATCGTCAGCCAGGGTTTCTTCGGCGCCGGTCAGGCGGTTGTAGACACCTTTGCCCAGCTCTTTGCCCAGCTCCACGCCCCATTGGTCGAAGGCGTTGATGCCCCAGACCACGCTTTGTACAAACACTTTGTGTTCATACATGGCGACCAGTGCGCCCAAGCGACGTGGGCTGATGCGCTCGACCACGATGGTGTTGCTCGGACGGTTGCCCGGGATCACCTTGTGAGGCGCCAGCTTCTGCACTTCGGCTTCCGGCAGGCCTTTTTCGCGCAACTCAGCCTCGGCTTCACTGCGGGTCTTGCCGAGCATCAGTGCCTGGCTCTGGGACAGGCAGTTGGCGTACAGCCACTGGTGATGGTCGGACACCGGGTTGAAGCTGACGATCGGCACAATGAAGTCGGCCGGGATCAGTTGAGTCCCCTGGTGCAGTAACTGGTGGTAAGCATGCTGACCGTTGCAACCGACGCCACCCCAGATCACCGGGCCCGTATCGGTGGACACCGGTGTGCCGTCCTGGCGCACGCTTTTGCCGTTGGACTCCATGTCCAGCTGTTGCAAGTGTTTGGTGATGTTACGCAGGTAGTGGTCATACGGCAGGATCGCATGGCTCTGCGCACCCCAGAAGTTGCCGTACCACACGCCCAGCAGGCCCAGCAGCACCGGCATGTTTTGCTCGAACGGCGCGTTCTGGAAGTGCTGGTCCATGGTGTAGGCACCGGACAACAGCTCTTTGAAGTTGGACATGCCGATGGCCAGAGCGATTGGCAAGCCAATGGCCGACCACAGCGAGTAACGGCCGCCGACCCAGTCCCACATCGGGAAGATGTTTTCTTCACGGATACCGAACGCCACGGCCGCCGCGTTGTTGCTCGATACGGCGATAAAGTGACGGTACAGTTCGGCTTCCGAGCCACCCTGGGCCAGGTACCAGGCGCGGGCGGCCTGGGCGTTTTTCAGGGTTTCGAGGGTGTTGAAGGATTTGGACGAAACGATAAACAGCGTGGTCTCGGCGCGCAGCTTCTGGGTCAGTTCGTGGAACTCGCTGCCGTCGATGTTTGCCAGGTAGTGGCAGCGCACGCCTTTGTGGGCGTAGGACAGCAATGCCTCGGAGACCAGCTCCGGGCCGAGGAACGAACCACCGATGCCGATATTCACTACGTCAGTGATCGGCTTCTCGGTGTAACCACGCCACAGGCCGTCGTGGATGCGGCCGACCAGGTCAGTGATCTGGTTCAGCACCTTGTGCACGTCCGGCATGATGTTTACGCCGTTGACCGACAGCTTGTCGCCCACTGGGCGGCGCAGCGCGGTGTGCAGGGCGGGGCGACCTTCGGAAGAGTTGACCGGCTCGCCTGCGTACAGCGCGTCAATCGCGGCTTTAAGGTTGACTTCTTTGGCCAGGCCCACCAGCAGGTCACGGGTTTCGCTGGTGATCAGGTTTTTCGAGTAATCGAGGAAAAGCCCGCAGCTGCTCAAGGTGAACTGGGAAAAGCGCTGGGGATCGGCATTGAACGCGTCGCGCATGCTGAAATCCTGCATGGCTTGGCGATGTTGATTGAGCGCTTGCCAAGCGGGCAGAGCGGTAACGTCATGAGGAGTGCGGTAGTACGCCATCGCTGCGGGTTTCCTTTTATTACGGGGACTTGCCTTTAGGACACTTCTAAATCCGGAACGTTGAGTCTTTCATCAGGCGTTTGAGTCCGGTCAGCGCCAACAATGGCGCAGGGCGACTACATTAAACCTAGCGTGTCGATATGTCTTGGCTTTGTCTGCGCTGTTGCCGGTACTTTTTTATACCGGCACAGCGATCAGGGCAACAGGCGAAGTGCCTGGCGGGGTCAGTTGAGGGTCAAATGCAGGTTGTCGATCAGGCGTGTCGCACCCAGATAGGCCGCCACGAGGATGACGATATCCCGATCCTCAGGCGTGGCCGCACGCAGGTGCACGCCTTGGCGCACTTCCAGGTAATCCATGCGCAGCCCGGCAGCTTCAATCTGCGCGATCTGCTCGGCACGCAGCTTGGCGAAATCCTGCTCGCCGCCTTTTATAGCCGCCGCAATCTGGCTGAGGCTGCGGTAGAGCACCGGCGCAATCGCGCGCTGTTCTTCGTTGAGGTAGCCGTTGCGTGACGACAGCGCCAGGCCGTCGGCGGCACGCACGGTGGGCTCGCCGATGATCTGGATGGGCATGTTCAAGTCATGCACCATGGCGCGGATGACCGCCAGTTGCTGGTAGTCCTTCTGGCCAAATACGGCCATGTCCGGCTGGACCATGTTGAACAGCTTGCTCACCACCGTCGCCACACCTTCGAAGTGCCCGGGTCGGCTGGCACCGCACAGGCCCTCGGACAGTTGCGGAACGCTGACGCGGGTTTGGCCGGTCATGCCGCCGGGGTACATTTCGTCAACGGTGGGCGCAAACAACAGATTGCAACCGGCTTGCAGCAGCTTTTCCTGGTCGGCCGCCAGCGTGCGCGGGTACTTGTCCAGGTCTTCGCCAGCGCCGAACTGCAACGGGTTGACGAAAATGCTCGCCACCACAAAGTCCGATTGCTGTGCGGCCTTGGTCACCAAGGTGGCGTGGCCGCTGTGCAGGTTGCCCATGGTGGGCACAAAGCCAATGCGTTTGCCGGCACTGCGCGCGTGGGCGACGGCGGCGCGCAGTTCTCTTACGGTTTTAACGGTGTTCATGCAGAGAACCCATGTTCTTCGCCAGGGAACGTCACGGCTTTGACTTCACTCACGTAGGCGGCCAGGGCTGCCTGGATGCTGTCCTGGCCTGCCATGAAGTTTTTCACGAATTTGGGCGCACGGCCGGTCAGCGACAGGCCGAGCATGTCGTGTACCACCAGCACTTGGCCGTCGGTGGCCGAGCCTGCGCCAATGCCGATCACCGGCACTTTGACTGCCTGGGTAATTTCTGCCGCCAGTTCGCTGGGCACGCATTCGAGCAGGATCATCGCGGCGCCGGCTTGCTCCAGGGCAATGGCATCCGCACGCATCTGGCGCGCCTGGGCTTCATTGCGGCCTTGCACCTTGTAGCCGCCGAAGATGTTCACCGACTGCGGTGTCAGGCCCATGTGCGCGCACACTGGAACGCCGCGCTCAGCCAGCAGCCGGATCGACTCCGCCAGCCATACCGCGCCTTCGACTTTGATCATGTGTGCACCGGCTTGCATCAGCTTGCCGGCGTTCTGGAAGGTTTGTTCAAGGGTGGCGTAACCCATGAACGGCAGGTCAGCGATGATGAAGGCGCCGTTGTTACCGCGTTTGACGCTGGCCGTGTGGTACGCAAGTTCGTCAGTGGTGACCGGCAGGGTGCTGTCATTCCCTTGAAGAACCATGCCCAGTGAATCGCCAATCAACAGCACTTCAACCCCGGCCTCACAGCTGGCGTGGGCGAAGGTGGCGTCATAGCAGGTCAGCATGGTGATTTTTTCACCTTTGAGCTTCAGGCTCTGCAAGGTGGTCAGGGTAATGTCTGGCATGGAAAGGGTCCTCGTTCAGGCGCTTGGAAACAGCGAGTAACGCGCGTGAGTCTTCGTTTATACAGGCGCACTGTCTTGAGAGCAGTGCTTATAAGGCCTGGATTGCGCCCTTCAGCGCCGGGTTGGCGGCAGCGGGACGCCTATAGTCGTGATGAGGACACGGGAAGTCAATTGGATGTGTTACCGCATTGTTACGAGTGGGGTGTTACCCCTGTTACGGGTGGGAGCTGGCGTGCCTGCGATGGCATCATCGCGCAATAGCGGGTGTACCGAGTTGCCCGCATCGCAGGCAAGCCGGGTCCCACATTGACCGAGTCAGTCTCGGGGCACGCGCTCCAGGCCAACAAACGGGCAGGCGGCCAGCAAGTCGCTAAGTGTTTGGCCATTGGGCAGTTGCAGGTCGGCGGGTGCCAGCTCTGCCAGCGGGTACAGCACAAACGCGCGCAAATGCATCTGATAGTGCGGCACCTTCAGCCGCGGCGTGTCGATCAGGCGATCGCCAAACAACAGGATATCCAGGTCCAGGGTGCGCGGGCCCCAGCGTTCAAGGCGCTCGCGGCCCTGGTCGTTCTCGATGGTTTGCAGGGCATCGAGTAAATCCAGTGGCGCAAGATCGCTGTCCAGGGCGGCGACCGCATTGGTGTAGCGCGGTTGGCCCGGGAGCAGGGAGTCACTTTGATAGAACGCCGACACGCCAACGAGGGCCGTGCCGGGCAATTGCGCCAGGGCTTCGACAGCGCTGCGCAATTGCTGGTCCGGGGCAGCCAGGTTGCTGCCCATGCCAATGTAGACACGTTCCACGTTTATTCGCCCGCAGCGCCCGAGGCGTCGGCCGCGCTGCGTTTGCGCTTGGTGCCGCTGCGACGACGTTTTTTCGGGCCAGTGCCTTCGCCATCGCCTTTGCTGCCGAGGTCGCGAATCATCTCGCGGCGCTGGCTGTCATTGGCATCCTGGTAGTCGGTCCACCATTCGCCCAGGCCGTCGGTCTGCTCGCCGGCGCTTTCGCGCAGCAGCAGGAAGTCGTAGCCGGCACGGAAGCGCGGGTTATCCAGCAACAGGTCGGCGCGTTTGCCACTGCGGCGCGGCAGGCGCTCCTGCATGTCCCAGATCTCGCGGATCGGCATGGTGAAGCGTTTGGGAATGGCGATGCGCTGGCACTGCTCGGCGATCAGCTCATGTGCGGCTTCCTGCATGGCCGGAATCGGCGGCATGCCACGGTCTTGCAGGCGCAATACGCGTTTGGGCAGGGCAGGCCACAGCAGGGCGGCAAACAGGAACGCCGGCGTTACCGGTTTGTTCTGCTTGATGCGCAGGTCGGTGTTGATCAACGCTTCGCTGATCAGCGTGTGGGTGTACGTGGGGTTGTATTCCAGTGCCTCGGCGCTGGCCGGGAACAGCGGGTCGAACAGTTGCAGGTCGACCAGCATTTCGAACGTATCGGCGGCATAACCCGAGAGGAACAACTTCAGCACTTCTTCGAACAGGCGTGCCGAAGGAATTTCCCGCAGCATCGGCGCCAGCTCGCGAATCGGCGCGGCGGTGTGTTTCTCGATGCCGAAGTTCAGCTTCGCGGCAAAGCGCACGGCGCGCAGCATGCGTACCGGGTCTTCCTGGTAACGCTGCGTCGGGTCGCCGATCAGGCGGATCAGGTTGTTGCGAATGTCGTGTACGCCGTTGGCGTAATCGAGAATGCGCTCGCTGACCGGGTCGTAATACAGGGCGTTGATGGTGAAGTCGCGGCGCTGCGCGTCTTCTTCCAAGGTGCCGTACACGTTGTCACGCAGGATGCGGCCGCTCTCGTTGCGGGAAGACTGATTGGTGTCTTCCTCATCATCGTTTTGCGGATGGCCTGCGCGGAACGTCGCGACCTCGATGATTTCGCGACCAAAGTGGATATGCACCAACTTGAAGCGGCGACCGATGATTCGCGCATTGCGAAACTCGGCACGCACCTGCTCCGGCGTGGCGCTGGTGGCGACGTCGAAATCCTTGGGCGTGATATTGAGCAGCATGTCACGTACGCAGCCGCCCACCAGATAAGCCTGGTAGCCGGCGTTCTGCAAACGTTCGACGATGTTCACTGCATAGCGGCTGAATTGAGCGCGCTGCAATGAATGCTGATTGCTGTTAAGCACTTCAGGCGTGCTGCGAATGTGTTGCGTACGACGCAAGGGGGAACGGAATGACTGGAACAACTTCTTCAGCATGGGATGCACTGTTTGAAGGAATGTTCGGCCATAACGAAGAATGACCGCATGATGGGCCGGGATTCTAGCATTTAGTCGAGGGATGGTGTAGGAACAAGCTGCAAGGCTTGAGCCAGAAGCTTAAAGAAGGGTGTGAGCGGGTCAAATGCCGGAAACTACAAGGGGAGCCGAAGCTCCCCCAGAAGTAGTTGCGTGCTCTATTTTTATTATGGTTGCGGGCTTTTTGTTTTTGTTGATCGCCCTCGCCATGAAGTTTCACCTTCATGACACTCCCAATAGGGAGCCAAGAGCAAACGGATTGCTTTGGTCGCTGTGTTGCTGATCTACGATCCAACCAGTTCAGGCTCTGCCTTAGGGCAGTTTTTGTTGTTCTCGGCCTGGTTGCGGGGCAAGCCCCAAATGCAACGCCTCTCCAAAAGAATCAGTTAGCTGCGCCTCCGCCGTGTTGTTTTTGTTATGCGTGAGTCGATTCGTCTTATTTTTATTGTCTTGTACAAAGCTTGTTATTGTTTTTGTACTAAGCATATAGCAGGGTGCGTGCCAACTTTTGTGCCGCCCAGCAAAACCGGGGGTTTGAGCTGGTTCTGGCTTTTGGAAGGGCGAAAAAAAGCCGGGGCTTCGTTACCGTAAGCCCCGGCTTCTGTTACGTGAAAAAGCTGCGGTAACAGTTTTTTCACATCTGAGGGTGTTACCTGTGGGGGTGCGCCCTCAGCTTTCGCTGGCCACCCCGGTCTTGCGCCGTGGAATGCCCAGGCGTTGGCGCCGTTCCCACAGGCATTTGCGACTTACGCCCAGCTTGCGAGCCAGCTCGGTCTCGGTCATATGGTCCTGATGCTCAAGCACGAAGTGCTGGAAGTAGTCTTCCAGTGACAGGTCTTCGGTCGGCTCATGGCTGGTATTGCTGCCACCGCCCTGTTGCGGGGCCAGGCCGATGAAGTCGTCGTCTTCCAGGTCGCTCAGCTCGATATCGATACCCAGCAGCTCGGCAGAAATTTCCGGGCTCTCCGACAGAATCACCGCGCGCTCGACCGCGTTCTCCAGTTCGCGGACGTTACCCGGCCACGAGTAATGCCGAATCGCCTGCTCGGCGTCGGCGGCAAACTTGAGGTCGGTACGGTTGATGCGCGCGCTCTGGCGCAGCAGAAACGCGCTGGCGATCTCATTCACGTCGGCGCCACGCTCGCGCAAGGCCGGCAGCTTGAGGGCGATTACGTGCAGGCGGTAATACAAGTCTTCCCGGAACTGGCCGATCTTGGCCAGGCTCTTGAGGTCACGGTGGGTCGCGGCGATCAGGCGCACATCGACCTTCTGTGATTGCACCGAACCGACACGGCGAATCTCGCCTTCCTGCAACACGCGCAGCAAGCGCGCCTGGGCTTCCAGGGGCAGTTCGCCAATTTCGTCGAGGAACAAGGTGCCGCCGTCCGCCGCTTCGACCAACCCCGCACGCCCGGCGCTGGCGCCGGTAAATGCGCCTTTCTCGTGCCCGAACAGTTCGGACTCGATCAGGGATTCGGGAATCGCCGCGCAGTTCACCGAAATCATCGGCGCTTTGGCACGTTTGGACAGGTTGTGCAGGGCGCGGGCCACCAGCTCTTTACCGGTGCCCGACTCGCCCTGGATCAATACATTGGAGTCGGTCGGCGCCACTTTGCGGATCTTGCTGTACAGATCCTGCATCGGTGGGCAGGAGCCGATGATGCCGATCTCGCCATTGCTGTTGTCGACCCCCGGCTTCTCGGCAGCCTTGCCGGCAGGACGCTGTTCGGCCGGCGCACTGCCAGCCGACTGACGGTCACGCAGAATGCGCGCCACGGCCTGGAGCATTTCGTCGTGATCGAAAGGCTTGGCGATGTAGTCCACCGCGCCCATCTTCATCGAGTCCACCGCCGAGCGCAGGCTGGCGTAGCTGGTCATGATCAGCACGGGCGTGCCCTGGCCAAGCTTGATCAGCTCGGTCCCCGGCGCGCCCGGCAGGCGCAGGTCGCTGACAATCAGGTCGAACGTGGGAATGCTGAAACGCTCTTGGGCTTCCTGCACCGAGCCGGCTTCGCTGACCTGGTACTGATTACGTTCAAGCAGGCGACGCAAGGCAGAGCGGATAATGGTTTCGTCTTCGACGATCAAAATGTGCGGCATTGATTCAATTCTCTCGACGGTCTCAGTTCACAGCGGACGTCGCTTCGACATGACGCGGCAAGGTCACCCGAATACGGGTGCCGCGTTGGCTTTCGGTGTCAGCCGGGCTGTCGATGGTGATTTGTCCATAATGCTCTTCAACGATGGAATAGACCAGTGCAAGGCCCAGACCGGTACCTTCACCCGGGTCCTTGGTGGTGAAGAAAGGTTCGAACAATCGATCCATGATGTTCTGTGGAATACCGCTGCCTTCGTCCTCCACGATCAGGTCGACCGTGTGCTCGAAAGCCTCGCTCTTGACGCGTACCGCACTGCCGGCGGGCGTTGCGTCACGGGCGTTTGAAAGCAGGTTGATCAGCACCTGCGCCAAGCGTTGGGAGTCGCCGTCAACCCAGTGGTCCGGGTCGCACAGGTTAAAAAACTGTACTTCGAAATTGCGCCGGTTCAAGGCCAGCAGCCCAATGGCATCCTGCGCCACTTCCGCCAGGCACACCGCTTCGTCATGGTTCTGATGCGCGCCGGCGTGGGCGAAGCTCATCAGCGACTGCACGATGCGTGACACGCGCTTGGTCTGCTCGAGGATCTGCCCGCTGATTTCGGTGATTTCAGCGTCTTCTTCGCGCTCTTCCCGCAGGTTTTGCGCCAGGCACGCGATACCGGTGATCGGGTTGCCGATTTCATGGGCCACACCCGCAGCCAGGCGACCGATGCTGGCCAGGCGTTCGGAGTGCACCAGCTTGTCTTCGAGCATCTGGGTTTCGGTCAGGTCTTCCACCAGCAGCACCAGGCCACTGTTGCCCGGCGCCAGCGGCTCGTCGATCGCCGCTTTGTGCAGATTGAGCCAGCGGGTCTGGCCGTCCAGCGCCAGGTGCTGTTTGTGCAAGTGCTCGTCGGGCAGGTTGATAAAGCCTTGCAACAGTTCTTTCCAAGGGTCGCCCAAGGTGTTCAGGCGTGAACCCACAACACGTTGTGCGGCGATGCCGGTGAGTTCTTCCATCGCCTTGTTCCACATCAGGATCTCTTGATCCTTGGCCAGGGAACACACGCCCATCGGCAGTTCTTGAAGGGTTTGACGGTGATAGCGGCGCAGGGCATCGAGTTCGGCGGCAAGGCCGGTGAGGCGTGAGTGGTAATCCTCCAGCCGGCTCTCGATGAAATGGATGTCTTCGGTGACGTAGTTTTCGCCGCCGGCCTTGTAGGGCAAGAAGGTTTCCACCATGTCCTGGGACACGCTCGGCCCCATCAGGCCGGACAGGTTGGCCTCAATGCGGTCGCGCAAACGGCGCAGGGCGTAGGGCCGGCGCTCGTCAAACGGCAGGTAAAGGTCGCGCAGCGCCTGCTCGACTTCCTTTTGCGCAGCCTTGGCGCCCAGCGGCTTGGCCAGTTGGGTGGCGAACTCTTGCGGTGAGGCGGCGTGCAGCTCGCGGCGTTGCGGGCGGCGCACGTTGTCCACCGCGCAGGCTTCGGCGGCGCTGGTTTCTTCGGGGCTGGCGTTGGTGAACAGCGAGATCAGGGTAAACATCAGCACGTTGGCGGCCAACGAGGCGATCGCTGCCATGTGCCAGCTGGTGTCATCCAGCACGTAGATCATGTTCAGCAGCGGAATGTAGAAACCCTGCAGGTTGCCGACCAGCGGCAGCAGCATGGTCACCATCCACACCAGAATGCCTGCCAGCAGCCCGGCGATAAAGCCGCGACGGTTGGCGGTTGGCCAGTACAGCACCGACAACACACCCGGCAAGAACTGCAAGGTCGCTACAAACGCGACGATGCCGAGGTTGGCCAGATCTTGCCCAGCGCCCAGCAGCAGGTAGAAGCCATAGCCGGCCATGATGATGGCGACGATCAGCGCGCGGCGCGTCCATTTCAGCCAGCGGTAGATATTACCTTCGGCTGGCGGCTGATACAGCGGCAGCACCAGGTGATTGAGCGCCATGCCGGAGAGTGCCAGCGTGGTGACGATGATCAAGCCACTGGCCGCCGACAAACCGCCTACGTAAGCCAGCAATGCCAGGGATTTGCTGTTGGCGGCAATACCGACGCCAAGGGTGAAGTATTCGGGGTTGGTGGTGGCGCCGAGCTTGAGGCCGGCCCACAGGATCAGCGGCACCGCCAGGCTCATCAGCAGCAGGAATAACGGCAAACCCCAGCTGGCGCTGACCAATGAGCGCGGGTTGAGGTTCTCGGTGAAGGTCATGTGGTACATGTGCGGCATCACGATGGCCGAGGCAAAGAACACCAGCAGCAGCGTGCGCCATGGGCCTTCCTGCAACGGCGTGTGCAAAGCGGCGAGGGCGGTCTGGTTTTGCAGCAACCACAACTCCAACTGTTGCGGCCCGTCGAATACGCCATACAGCGCATACAGGCCGACACCGCCGATGGCGATCAGCTTGATCACCGACTCAAAGGCAATCGCAAACACCAGGCCTTCGTGTTTTTCGCGGGTGGCGATATGGCGTGAACCGAAGAAAATCGTGAACAGCGTGATCAGTGCGCAGAAGGCCAGGGCAACGCGGTGCTGCACCGGTTCGCGGGTGAGGATGCTGATGGAGTCCGCCACCGCCTGGATCTGCAGGGCCAGCAACGGCAGCACGCCGATCAGCATAAAGATCGTGGTCAGCGCGCCGGCCCAGGTGCTGCGAAAGCGGAAGGCAAACAAGTCCGCCAGGGACGACAGCTGATAGGTGCGGGTGATTTTCAGGATCGGGTACAGCAATACCGGCGCCAGCAGGAACGCGCCGGACACGCCCAGGTAGCTGGACAGAAAGCCGTAGCCATACTGATAGGCCAGCCCCACCGTGCCATAAAATGCCCAGGCGCTGGCGTAGACGCCCAGGGACAAGGTGTAGGTCAACGGATGGCGAATGATCGCCCGCGGAATCATTCCACGCTCACTGATCCAGGCAACCCCGAACAACGCGGCCAGGTAGGCGGCGCTGATCAGCAGCATCTGGGTGAGGCTAAAGCTCATCGGCATCTTTTTGGCTCTGCAGGATGAAGGTCACGACGATCAGGATCAACCACAGCAGATAAGGGCGATACCAGGCGCCCGTGGCGTCGATCCACCAATCCATGATGGCCGGGGAAAACAGGTAGATCCCGACGACCAGCAGCAGGACCAATCGATAGATGTACATGTTGGCCTCTGATTAAAAAACTGCCGCGATGGTAACGGATGCTTGGCAAGCTGCAAGCGCCTTCAGCTCAATTGCGCTTCGGCCAGCGTGAGTGTGCGCGGAATCTGGCTGGCGTCCCAGTGTGCAATGCCCCAATCCAGCAGTTCCCGTGGGCTGGCGTGCAGCAGTTCGCTGCCGGGTTGCTGGCCGAGGGCGCGCAACGCTCTCAATAGCAAAGGTGTGGCCTGGTCGGGTGTCAACGGCGGCGAGCGGTAGGATTTGCCCAGCTTGTTGCCGTCCGGCTGGGTGATCAGCGGCACGTGCAGGTAGCGCGGTTGGCGCAGACCCAGCAGTTCCTGCAGGTAAAGCTGGCGCGGCGTGGAATCGAGCAGGTCGGCGCCGCGTACGATGTCGGTGACACCTTGCCAGGCATCATCGAGTACCACTGCCAGTTGGTAGGCATACAGGCCATCGCGACGGCGGATGATGAAATCGCCCACATCACGGCCCAGGTGCTGTCGGAATTCGCCTTGCACGCGGTCGGTAAAGTGATACTCCAGCTCCGGAACGCGCAGGCGGATCGCCGCGTCTTGCTGATCGTGCCCGAGGTTTCGGCACAGGCCTGGATAGATCCCGTGGTAGGGCTCCAATTGTTTACGCGAGCAGGTACAGGCGTAAGCCAGGCCGTGGTTGAACATGTCGTTCAAGACTTTGGCGTAGGCATCATGCCGCTCGCTTTGCCGGACCAGTTCCCCATCCCACTCAAAGCCATAGCTTTCCAGGGCGTGCAGGATCGCCGCCTGGGCGCCGGGTTCTTCACGGGGTGGGTCGAGGTCTTCCATGCGCATCAGCCAGCGGCCGTGATTGGCGCGGGCATCGAGGTAGGAGGCGAGCGCGGCAACCAGCGAACCGAAGTGCAGGTGGCCGCTGGGCGTGGGGGCGAAACGCCCGATATAAGTAGAGGCTGTCATGGGCCGGATACTACTGGAAAACCGCTGAACGCCAGAAACAAAAATGGAGCGTTTGCACGCCCCATTTTTTGTTTGTCGCGTTCAGCCCGGCAGGGTTACTTGCCGACCTGTTTTTCCTTGATTTCAGCCAAGGTCTTGCAGTCTACGCACAGGTCCGCGGTTGGGCGGGCTTCCAGGCGGCGAATACCAATCTCGACGCCGCAGGATTCGCACCAGCCGTATTCCTCGTCCTTGATCAGTTGCAGGGTCTTGTCGATCTTCTTGATCAGCTTGCGCTCTCGATCACGCGCTCGCAGTTCAAGGGCGAACTCTTCTTCCTGGCTCGCACGGTCGGCCGGATCAGGAAAGTTGGCTGCTTCGTCCTTCATGTGGTCAACGGTACGATCAACCTCCTGCATCAAGTCCTGTTTCCACTTGTTCAGGATCTTGGTGAAGTGCTCGCGCATGGGCTCGCCCATGTACTCCTCGCCCTTTTTTTCCACATAGGGTTCGAAGCCGCCGAGGCCTTGAGTCTGCTGTTGCTTTGCTTGGGTGGACATGAATAGACCGCCTCTCACTCTTCTAATCCATTGCGCAGGATTGCAACGTCACCGACACCTGCCGGCCCTGCGGCTGCAAGCGGGCGAACTTACCAGATAGATTCGGGGTGCGCCACTCCCGGTTGTCGAGGCCCAACGTGGCAGGCTTGCAAACTGTCATGGCCCGCCATGGCTGGGTATAGCGTGTCTCGAATGTTGATTTTAGTCGTTTTGCAGGCGCTTGCCCGGTTCAGCACGGAGGACCGAGCAGGCAATAGAGCATGTTTTACCGCGCGGGTTCGGTAGAATCCGAATTTTGTCCTCACCGTTTAAGGAAGGCTAATGGCTCAGCCCTACAGTGCGCGCAGTCGCGCCATCGAACCTTTTCACGTTATGGCGTTACTGGCGCGAGCCAATGAGCTGCAGGCGGCTGGCCATGATGTTATCCACCTGGAGATCGGCGAGCCGGATTTCACCACGGCCGAGCCGATTATCCAGGCCGGCCAGGCCGCACTGGCTAACGGCAAGACGCGCTATACCGCGGCCCGTGGGCTGCCCGAGTTGCGCCAGGCCATCAGTGGTTTTTACCAGCAGCGCTACGGCCTGAGCGTCGACCCCGAGCGCATTCTGATCACGCCCGGTGGCTCTGGCGCGTTGCTGCTGGCCAGCAGCCTGCTGGTCGATCCGGGCAAGCACTGGCTGTTGGCCGACCCAGGCTACCCGTGTAACCGACATTTCCTGCGGCTGGTGGAAGGCGCGGCGCAGTTGGTGCCGGTTGGCCCGGACGTGCGCTACCAATTGACCGCTGAGCTGGTGGCCAAACACTGGAATGCAGACAGCGTTGGCGCGCTGGTGGCCTCACCAGCCAACCCGACCGGCACCATTCTGACCCGCGACGAACTGGCGGGGTTGTCGAGTGCAATCAAGGCGCGTAACGGCCATTTGGTGGTGGACGAGATCTATCACGGCCTCACCTACGGCACCGATGCCGCCAGCGTGCTGGAAGTCGACGACGATGCCTTCGTCTTAAATAGTTTTTCGAAGTATTTCGGCATGACCGGCTGGCGCCTCGGCTGGCTGGTGGCGCCCCCGGCGGCAGTGGGCGAATTGGAGAAGTTGGCGCAGAACCTCTACATCAGCGCGCCGAGCATGGCCCAATACGCGGCGCTGGCGTGTTTCACCGAGCAAACCCTGAGTATTCTGGAAGAGCGCCGCGCCGAGTTCGGGCGCCGCCGGGATTTCCTGCTGCCAGCCTTGCGCGAGTTGGGTTTCGGCATCGCCGTAGAGCCCGAAGGCGCGTTCTACTTGTACGCCGATATCAGCGCGTTCGGCGGTGATGCCTTCGCGTTTTGCCGTCATTTCCTTGAAACCGAGCATGTGGCGTTTACGCCGGGCCTGGATTTTGGTCGTTATCAGGCCGGCCATCATGTGCGTTTTGCCTACACGCAAAACCTCGATCGGCTACAGGAAGCGGTGGAACGCATCGCCCGTGGCTTGCGGAGCTGGCAAGGCTGATGCGCTTTCATCCTCCCCTCGAAGAAGGGCGGCTGATCCGCCGCTACAAGCGCTTTCTCACCGATATCGAAACGCTGACCGGCGAGTTGCTGACCATTCACTGCCCCAACACCGGCTCTATGCTCAATTGCATGGTGGAGGGCGGCCAGGTCTGGTTCAGTCGCTCCACAGACCCCAAGCGCAAGTTGCCGGGCACCTGGGAAATTGCCGAAACCCCCCAAGGCCGGCTGGCATGCGTCAACACCGCGCGTGCCAACCAACTGGTGGAGGAGGCGTTGCGTGCCGGGGTGATCACTGAACTCAACGGTTTTACCGCCTTGAAGCGCGAAGTGCCTTACGGCCAGGAAAAAAGCCGTATCGATTTTCGCCTGGAGTACCCACACGGCGCGGCGTATGTGGAGGTCAAGAGCGTCACCTTGGGCTTTGATGGCTCGCCGGTGGCAGCGTTTCCCGACGCGGTGACCCAACGTGGCGCCAAGCATTTGCGCGAGTTGGCACACCTGGCGCGTGAGGGCGTGCGTGCGGTGCAGTTGTATTGCGTGAACCTGTCGGGGATCGACGCTGTACGCCCGGCGGTGGAAATCGATGCGGGCTACGCCGCTGCGCTGCGCGAGGCCAAGGCGGCCGGCGTGGAGGTGTTGGCCTATGGTGCGCGGGTCACGCCGCAGGAAATTATCATCGACCGGCGCCTGGACGTGATGATCGGCGACTAGAGTTGCACCCACAGGCCTTGCGCGTCTTCACGGCCGGGCAGGGCTTTAAGGCTTTGGCCCGCGCACGGCCCGGCAATGCACTCGCCGCTTTCGATCAGGAACAAGGCGCCGTGGGTGGCGCACTGGATCAGGCTGGCGCTGCTGTCCAGGAACTGGTCGGGCTGCCATTCCAGCGGGATGCCGCGATGGGGGCAGCGGTTGAGGTAGAAGTACGCCACGCCGTCACGGCGCACGGCCAACACTTTGCAACCGTCTATTTCAAAACCACGGCTGCTGTTGGGCGCCAGGGCATCTGAGGGGCAGAGAAGCTTCATAACAATCCTTAAGTGCCTTGACGTTCAAATGCAAACAATTATCAAATGCCGGCTTCGCCCGTTAGCTGATTGGGTGCTCTGTACGATGCCAGACAGGGTTTATCTGTCACATCCATGAGTGCTTGAGTGGCCCCGCCCTTGGAAGGAAACCCTGTTATGCGCCTGAGTACCAGCGCTATTGCGCTTGCTGCCTCACTGCTGGTCAACCACGGGGCGCAAGCCTCTGAACTGCCGCAACGCTGGGTCAGCGCCGGTGGGGCGCTATCGGAATGGGTGACGGCGCTGGGCGGGGAGTCAAAGCTGGTGGGGGTGGATACCACCAGCCAGCATCCAGAATCGCTCAAGGCGTTGCCGAGCATCGGTTACCAGCGCCAGTTGTCGGCAGAAGGGATTTTGAGCCTGCGTCCGCAGGTTCTGGTCGGGACTGAAGAGATGGGCCCACCGACGGTGCTGGCGCAAATTCGCGGCGCGGGCGTGCAGGTGGAGATGTTCTCGGCAGAGCCGGATTTGCCGACCTTGAAAGGCAACCTTCAGCACTTGGGCAAGCTGTTGGGTGATGAAGCCAAGGCCAACGAATTGTTTACCGGATATGAACAAAAGCTGGATCAGCAGCAAGCCTGGGTCACCAAGGCCCAGGCCACGCAAAAGGCGCCGGGTGTGCTTTTGTTGCTAGGGCATGCAGGTGGCAAACCCCTGATTGCAGGCAAGGACACGGCCGCCGATTGGATGTTGCAGCAGGCGGGCGGGCATAACCTGGCGACCCACACGGGCTATAAGCCGTTTTCGGTGGAGTCGCTGGCCGGGCTGAGCCCTGATGTGCTGGTGTTTGCTGATCGCGCTCTCACCGGTGATGCGGCGCGGGCGGCCTTGTTCAAGGAAAACCCGATTCTGGCGTCGACCCCGGCCGCCAAAAACGGCCGCGTGTTTGAGCTGGACCCGACCCTGCTGGTCGGCGGGCTCGGGCCGCGTCTGCCGCAAAGCCTGGTGCAATTGTCTGCCGGGTTTTATCCGTCCCAGGCTAAACCTGCCCCATGACGACTCTGGTTAAACCGAAAACGCTGTTTATCGGGCTGGCGCTGTTATGCCTTCTGGCAATCTGGCTTTCACTGGCCCTGGGGCCGGTCAGCCTGCCGTTGCTGGATACGCTCAAGGCCGCCTTGCGCCTGATGGGCGTACCGATTGAAGCCCAGGGCCTGGAGCAGGCCGAATTGATCCTGGGGCAGATTCGTTTGCCGCGAACCTTGCTGGGTTTGGCGGTAGGTGGTGTGCTGGCATTGTCGGGTGTGGCGATGCAGGGCTTGTTTCGCAACCCGCTGGCCGATCCGGGGTTGGTCGGTGTGTCCAGCGGCGCGGCGCTCGGGGCGGCGATTGCTATCGTCGGCGGTTCTTTTTTTGGTGGCCTGCCGGATGCGTTCGGGCCTTATCTGCTGTCGTTGTGCGCGTTTCTTGGCGGTTTGGGCGTCACTGCCCTGGTCTATCGCCTGGGGCGCCGCAACGGCCAGACCAACGTTGCAACGATGCTGCTTGCCGGTATCGCGCTTACCGCCCTGGCCAGTTCGGCGGTGGGGTTGTTTACCTATCTGGCCGATGACGCCACCTTGCGCACGCTGACGTTCTGGAATCTTGGCAGCCTCAATGGCGCCAGCTATTCGCGGTTGTGGCCATTGCTGTTGGTGAGCGCCGGTGTGGCGCTGTGGTTGCCGCGCCGTGCAAAAGCCTTGAATGCATTGTTGCTGGGTGAGTCCGAAGCCAATCACCTTGGCATTGATGTTGAAGGGCTCAAGCGTGAACTGGTGTTTTGCACGGCCCTCGGTGTGGGCGCGGCGGTAGCGGCGGCGGGCATGATCGGGTTTGTCGGGCTGGTGGTGCCGCATCTGGTGCGCTTGTTGGCCGGGCCGGATCATCGGGTGTTGTTGCCGGCGTCTGTGCTCGCGGGCGCGAGCCTGTTGCTGTTTGCTGACCTGGTGGCACGCCTGGCGCTGGCGCCGGCTGAACTGCCGATCGGCATCGTGACGGCCTTTATCGGCGCGCCGTTTTTTCTTTATTTATTGTTGCGAGGGCGCGCCTGATGCTGCGAGTAGAAGCGTTGCAGGTCCGGCGTGGCGATAAAACCGTGCTGGCGGATGTCACCCTGGACTTGCTGCCGGGTGAAGTGCTCGGTGTGCTCGGCCCTAACGGAGCAGGCAAGAGCACGCTGCTCGGTGCGTTGTGCGGCGAGCTGAAGCCGGATCAGGGCAAGGTGTGGCTGGACCAGCAAGCCTTGACGGACTGGAGCGGGCCGCAACGTGCCCAACGTTTGGCAGTGTTGCCGCAGACTTCCACGCTGGATTTCGCATTTCGTGTCGAGGAGGTTGTAGGCATGGGCCGCTTGCCCCATCAGACCGGACGCGTGCGTGATGACGAAATCATCGAGGCGGCGCTGCACGCGGCAGACGTGGGCCATTTAAGCGGACGCAGCTACCTGGCGCTGTCGGGTGGTGAACGCCAGCGTGTGCATCTGGCGCGAGTGTTGGCGCAGTTATGGCCGGGGGAAGCCGGGCAGACCCTGCTGTTGGATGAGCCGACCTCGATGCTTGACCCCTTGCACCAACACACGACCCTGCAAGCTATACGTACATTCGCGGATCGCGGCGCTGCGGTGCTGGTGATTCTCCATGACCTGAACCTGGCGGCGCGTTATTGCGACCGAATTCTGTTGCTGGAGCAGGGGCGCCCACACGCGTTGGATACGCCGGCGCAGGTGATGCGGCCCGAGCCACTTAAGGCGGTGTTTGGTTTGGAGGTGCTGGTACAGCCGCACCCGGAGCGTGGGCATCCGTTGATCATTGCGCGCTGAATCGGCTTTTTTACAGGTAAAAAAAGACCCGGCAAGAGCCGGGTCAAATAACCGTGATTAGCCTGATGAGGAGATAATCTGAGAGTCCGAACCAATGGTCTTTCAGTTATCGGCTGATCTCGCGACCAGCTGTGATAATCATAACGATTCTCATTTGAGAGTCAACATCTGTTTTTCAACGATCTGCCGTTTTTCTCAAACACGTGTTCGAACTGCCCATGAACATTGGGGGTTCTTGCAGACCTAAATTTTCTGACGCGCTGAAATCGCTTCCAACTGACGGTTCAATGCCTCCTTGCGTTCCGTCGGGATGTCGTTCCAATGCACGTCCATCAAGGCTCCCTCAATTGCATACAGCAGCACTTTCGAGGCCCGAAACCCGCGAGTGCGCACGGCTCGGTAGGCATCGACAGCTCCCAGGCGACGTAAGTCGGACGCGCTGTGGATGCCCACCGCATGCAGCCACTGCGCCGACGTCTTGCCCAGGTTTTTCAGGTGTTGCAGCTCATCGTTCATCAAGCCTCCTTGCGACGGCCGAATGGTGCGGTGGGTATCGTGACCAGGCAAGCCTGAAAAGGAGTGTAGCGCTCAGTAGGAAAAGCGTGGTTCTTTGGTCAGGAACGGCTGAAAAGCTTATAAGAATTTTTAAGGATATTGCCGACAAGCAGGCAGGAGGCGCCGCTACGCGTGAGGCGTAGCTGGGGCCCGAAAGATGAAGTTACTTGGTGCGGTAGCGCAAACGAGTGCCGAAATTGACCGACATGAGGATTTCGTCAGCCGTCAGTTCGGGGGAGAAGTAGGTGCCGGAAATCTGCGCATGGGCCAGGCTGGCGCCTTCCAGCGAGCACTCGCGCAGGTCCAGGCCGCGCAGGTCGGCAGAGCGGAAGTAGGCGTCGGTGAAATCCACGCCCGTGGCGTTCAGGTCACGCAGGTCCAACCCCCGGAAGTCGCCACCACGCATGTCGATGGGGCCGTCTTTGGGGCGTTCCTGGTTGAAGCCGCGGATGTCGTCTTTATGCAGGAGTGCGTAGAGCGGAGTATCAAGAAGCTTGGGCTGACTCATGACGGCGACTCCTGTTGGAATTATGACGCCATTATAGTGCCACTATTGCTCGGTCGTGCACCGAAGATCGGTGACACGACCAAGAAATATTTCTTACAGACCGGGCAGGCGCTGGCGAATGTGTGCCACCAGAGCGTCGAGTGTGCCGCTTTCGTTGGTTTCCACGCGTTTGCTCAGCAGCAGCTCTTCGGCGGTCAGCGGGTCACGGTTGGCCTGCTGTTCTTCGATAATGGTGAGCGTCGCGTCGGAAGGATCGTTTTTATCCGCCTGACGTTGCGCCAGCCAGCTGGCGATAACGGCTTGCGGTGCGTTGCAATCAAGGATCAGGAAGGGCGCACCGGTTGCCTCGGCAATCTTGGCGGCGGCATTGCGTTGTGCGCTTTTCAGGAAGGTCGCGTCCAGCACTACCGGGTAGCCGGCACGCAAGACGGTATCGGCGATTTCGTTGAGCCGAGCGTAGGTGGCAGAGCTGGCTTCGGCGGCGTAGATACCGGCTTGCGGGGTGTTCTCGACCTTTTGTTCGCCAAACAGGCGCTTGCGTTCCACATCCGAACGCAGGCGCACGGCACCCAAGGCTTCCACCAGACGCATGGCCACGTGGCTTTTACCGACGGCCGAAACACCGTGGGTTATCGCCAGGAAGCGCGATGGAATAGTGCTGTAGCTTTCCGCCAGGTTCGCATAGTTGCGGTATTGGCGCAGGGTGGTGGCGCGTTGCACCGGGCTGGCCTCGCTCGGCATGCTGAACAACGCCACCTTGGCGCGCACCAGTGCACGGTAGGCTTTATAGAAGTTCAGCACTTCCAGGCCCTGATAGTCGCCGGTCAGCTCCAGGTACTGGCTGATAAAACGGCGCGCCAGGGATTTGAGGCCGCGGTCTTCCAGGTCCATCGCCAGAAAGGCCGTGTCGGCATACACATCGGTGAAGCGGAACGGCTCGTTGAACTCGATGCAGTCGAAGATCACCACCTGGCCATCGATCAGGGTGGCGTTGCCCAAGTGGATATCACCGTGACACTCACGGGTGAAGCCTTCGAGTTTGCGCTGGGCCAGCAGTGGCTTGAGGCGTTCGAAGCTGGCTTCGGCCCAGGCTTGCAGGGCTTCGAGTTGAGCCAGGTCGGCTTTGTCGCTGAGGAACGGGCGGATCTGGTCGAAGTTCTGGCGAACCGGTGCCATCACCTCATCCGGCGTGCCGGCGGGGTGGTCTTGCGGCACTTTCGGGGCGCTGAGGTGGAAGTGCGCAATCTGCTTGGCCATATCATCAATGTGCGCGCTGGTGACCTCGCCATTGGCTTGCAGTGTGCTGAGCAGCTGGCTCTGCGGGAATTGGCGCATTTTCAGCGCGTATTCGATGACCGGGCCATCACCGCCCAATTGCGGGGCTTCGGCGCTGCCGGTGATTGGCAACACGTCAAGATACAAATCTTCGGTCAGGCGCTGATTGAGGCGCAGCTCTTCGCGGCAGAAGTGGCCGCGATCATCCAGTTGGGTGAAATCCAGAAAGCCGAAGTTCATCGGCTTCTTCAGCTTATAAGCATAGGGGCCGGTCAGTATGACCCAGGAAATATGGGTCTCAATGACTTGAAACGCTTCAACCGGATGGGGATACAAAGCCGGGTTTTGCAGGGCAGCGATCAGGGACTGGCTCACGGGCGATCCTTCAAAGTCTGGGGGAAATCATGGCCGGCATTATGGCGGTTACGGTCGGTCGTGCAAACCGCTGTCCGGCTCATGTTGATCGTCAATAAAGTGCGTATAATCCGCCGCCATGACTCGAACCCGATCTCCCCGTTCCCGTAAAAAACCTCCTTCACGCGGCCTGCGCCCGTGGCTGGGCTGGGCCATCAAGCTGAGCCTGGTAGGCCTTGTGGTGCTCGCAGGCTTCGCGGTGTACCTCGACGCCGTGGTGCAGGAGAAATTCTCCGGCAAGCGCTGGACCATCCCGGCCAAGGTATACGCACGCCCGTTGGAATTGTTCACCGGCCAAAAGCTGAGCAAGGAAGACTTCCTTACCGAACTCGACGCCTTGGGCTATCGCCGCGAACCCGTGAGCAATGGCCCCGGCGCCGCTGCTGTCAGCGGCAATACCGTCGATTTGAATACCCGTGGCTTCCAGTTCTATGAAGGCCTGGAGAAAGCCCAGCCGGTGCGCGTGCGCTTCTCCGGCGATTACGTTGCCGAACTGTCGTCGCTCAATGGCTCCAAGTTGCCCGTGGTGCGCCTGGAACCGCTGTTGATCGGCGGTATTTACCCCAAGAACCTTGAAGATCGCATCCTGATCAAGCTTGATCAGGTGCCGCCGTACCTGCTCGATACGCTGATCGCCGTGGAAGACCGCGATTTCTACAGCCACTGGGGTGTGTCGCCCAAGTCGATTGCCCGCGCCATCTGGGTTAACACTTCCGGTGGCAAGATGACCCAGGGCGGCAGTACGCTCACGCAACAATTGGTCAAGAACTTCTACCTGACCAACGAGCGCAGCCTCACCCGTAAACTCACCGAAGCCATGATGGCCATGCTGCTGGAGCTGCATTACAGCAAGCAGGAGATTCTTGAGGCGTACCTCAACGAAGTGTTCGTCGGCCAGGACGGCCAGCGCGCGGTGCACGGTTTCGGCTTGGCCAGCCAGTTCTTCTTTGGCCAGCCCTTGTCCGAATTGAAATTGCATCAAGTCGCGTTGCTGGTGGGGATGGTCAAGGGGCCGTCTTACTACAACCCGCGTCGCAACCCGGAGCGCGCGCTTGAGCGTCGTAACCTGGTGCTGGATGTACTCGAACAGCAGGGCGTGGCCACCGCTGAACAAGTCGCGGCGGCGAAAAAAATGCCACTGGGTGTTACCACTCGCGGCAAGCTGGCCGACAGTTCGTTCCCGGGCTTTATTGATCTGGTCAAACGCCAGCTACGTGAAGACTATCGCGACGAAGACTTGACCGAAGAAGGCCTGCGGATCTTTACCAGTTTCGACCCGATCCTGCAGATGAAAGCCGAAGCGTCGGTCAACGATACCTTCAAACGCCTGACCGGCCGTAAAGGTTCGGATGAAGTCGAAGCAGCCATGGTCGTGACCAACCCGGAAACCGGTGAAGTGCAGGCCATGATCGGCAGCCGCCAGGCCAGTTTTGCCGGTTTCAACCGTGCCCTGGATGCGGTGCGGCCAATCGGTTCGCTGGTCAAGCCAGCGGTCTACCTCACGGCCCTGGAAAAACCAAGCAAATACACGCTGACCAGTTGGCTGTCGGATGACCCGCTGTCGGTCAAAGGGGCGGATGGCCAGGTATGGACGCCGCAGAACTTTGATCGTCGCTCCCACGGCACTGTGTTCCTGTACCAAGGCCTGGCGCATTCCTACAACATCTCCACCTCGCGCCTTGGGCTTGAAGTGGGCGTGCCGAATGTGCTGAAAACCCTGGGGCGACTGGGCATCACCCGTGAGTTCCCGGCGTTCCCCTCGATGCTGCTGGGCGCTGGCGCCATGACCCCGATGGAAGTGGCGACGATGTACCAGACCCTCGCCAACGGTGGCTTCAATACCCCGATGCGCGGCATTCGCAGTGTGCTGACCGCCGAGGGCGAACCGCTCAAGCGTTACCCGTTCCAGATCCAGCAGCGCTTTGACGCAGGTTCCATCTATCTGATCCAGAACGCCATGCAGCGCGTGATGCGTGAAGGTACCGGGCGTTCTGTCTATAGCGTGCTGCCGTCGAACCTGACGCTGGCGGGCAAGACCGGCACCAGTAACGATTCGCGCGACAGCTGGTTCGCAGGCTTCGGCCAGGATGTGCTGGCCGTGGTCTGGCTGGGTCGCGACGATAACGGCAAAACCCCGTTCACTGGTGCGACCGGTGCGCTGCAGGTGTGGACCAGTTTCATGCGCAAGGCCGATCCGTTGCCGCTTAACATGCCGCAGCCGGACAACATCGTGCAGGCCTGGATTGATCCGCATACCGGGCAGGGTTCCGATGCCAACTGTCCGGGCGCGGTACAGATGCCGTATATTCGCGGCAGCGAGCCACCCGCCGGTGCTGCGTGCGGTGGCAGTGCCCCCGCTGACGCGGATTCGGTGATGGATTGGGTCAAGGGCTGGATGCATTAAGCAAAGAGGGTTTCAAGTGAACAAGTTGTGGATTCCAGCTATTACCGCCTTGGTTATGCTCGGCGGTTGCTCCAGCGTGCAGCGCGGTTCGATTCCCGTGGTGGACTCAAGCACGAACGTTTCCAATAACGACCGTATCTCGGCCACTGGCGGTTTCCGTCAGACCGTGGTCAAGCGTCCTGCCCAAGCCACGCCTCAGGCCATACCGCAGGATTCGGGCGTGGTGGTGATGGTACCGGGCGGCGGTGCTGCGACGTCGGCGCCGATCAGTGCCGAGCCTTGGACGCCAGGGCCAAGCACTTCGGGGCCGGCCAACTCCGCGCCGATCCAGACGGCGCCGATCAACCAGGGCACTTACAACATGCCGCCGTCCACGCCGAGCGGTATTCCGTCGTCGTCTAACGCGGGTGGCCTGTCGGCTGACGAGCAACTGGACGGGCCGGTGCTGGCTTTGCTGACCACCGCCCAGCAGCAACAGGCCGGTGGTGACCTGAACGGGGCATCGTCGAGCCTTGAGCGTGCCCAGCGTGTGGCGCCGCGTGAGCCGCAAGTGCTGTATCGCCTGGCCCAGGTGCGCATGGCCCAGGGCGACGCGCCGCAAGCCGAGCAGTTCGCCCGTCGCGGCCTGACCCTGGCCAACGGTCGCCCCGACCTGCAAGCCAACCTGTGGGCTTTGATTGGTGACGCGCGTGCGGCACAAGGCGACGCCGCCGGTGCTGCCCAGGCGCGGCAAAAAGCCAAGGTCAGCCTCTGATGGATGCACGGTTTCCGGCAATTGCCGAACAGCTGTTGCTGATTGAGCGTGAGTTACGTGTGCAGGGTTGGTGGGACGAAGTGCCCCCCAGCGCTGAAGCGCTTAGCAGCGTCGAGCCGTTTTCGGTGGACACCCTGGACTTTCACCAGTGGCTGCAATGGATCTTCCTGGTGCGCATGAAGCAGATCCTCGAGCAGGACCTGCCATTGCCCAATGCTTCGGGGATCCTCGAGATGGCGGAGATGGTTTACGCCGATCGCCCGCTTGAAAGCATAGGCTTACGCAATGCGCTGAAAAAGTTCGACCAATTGATCGTCGACGCTCGTTAATTGCCTGACTGCCGGGTTTTTCGGCAGTCTTGCGCACATTTCTACCGCTTGACGACATTCAGGCGAGTTTTATCCCTCCTCAAACCCCTTTAATCTTCGTTCTCATGCGCTTAGTTGGAAAAAAGCGCAATTATTGCTTGACTTGAAGGGGCTGAAACAGAAGAATCCAAAGTCCGCTGTATCGGGACTGCCAGAAGCAGGCCCGCTCAGCAGATCATGAGGCGCATATCCGCGCCGACCTGTAACACCCGCAACGCGTTACCTCGCGCTGGGTGGGAAAAGCCCGCAACACTTGGGACGATCCCAATACTTGCTCAGTCAGTGCTGACGTAGTCGGCGACCACCGTCGCTCATGCTCTGTTGAGAAGTAAACCTATTAAGACCCGTCGGTTTTTAACGGACGGTATTCTGGCGTTTTAGAGGTGAACAACGTGGAGCTTTTATCTGGCGGTGAGATGCTCGTCCGCTTTTTGCGTGACGAAGGCGTCGACTATATCTACGGGTACCCAGGTGGTGCTCTGCTGCATGTTTACGACGCACTGTTCAAGGAACCGGCTGTTACCCACATCCTGGTTCGCCACGAACAGGCCGCGACCCATATGGCTGACGGCTATGCCCGTGCCACCGGTAAAGCCGGTGTGGTACTGGTAACGTCCGGCCCAGGCGCAACCAATGCCATTACCGGCATCGCGACTGCCTATATGGACTCCATCCCGATGGTGATCATTTCTGGCCAGGTGCCCAGCACCATGGTCGGCACCGACGCATTCCAGGAAACCGACATGATCGGTATCTCCCGGCCGATCGTGAAACACAGCTTCATGATCAAGCACGCGTCGGAAATCCCGGAAGTCATGAAAAAGGCCTTCTACCTCGCACAGTCCGGTCGCCCGGGCCCTGTGGTGGTCGATATCCCGAAAGACATGACCAACCCGGCGGAAAAGTTCGAATACGTCTTCCCGAAAAAAGCCAAGCTGCGTTCCTACAGCCCGGCCGTTCGTGGGCACTCGGGTCAAATCCGCAAGGCGGCAGAAATGCTCTTGGCGGCCAAGCGCCCAGTGCTGTACTCCGGCGGCGGCGTGATTCTGGGCGGCGGTTCTGCACCTCTGACCGAATTGGCCAAGCTGCTTAACCTGCCAGTGACCAACACCTTGATGGGCCTCGGCGCATTCCCGGGTACGGACCGTCAGTTCGTCGGCATGCTTGGCATGCACGGCAGCTACACCGCCAACCTGGCCATGCACCACGCCGACGTAATCCTGGCGGTGGGCGCGCGGTTTGATGACCGTGTGATCAACGGACCGAGCAAGTTTTGCCCGAATGCCAAGATCATCCACATCGACATCGACCCGGCGTCCATCTCCAAGACCATCAAGGCCGACGTGCCGATCGTAGGTCCGGTAGAAAGCGTGCTGACCGAAATGGTTGCGGCGCTCAAGGACATCGGCGAAACGCCGAACAAGGAATCGGTTGCCAGTTGGTGGAAGCAGATCGACGAATGGCGCGGCGACCGCGGCCTGTTCCCTTATGACAAGGGTGACGGCAGCATCATCAAGCCACAAACCGTGATCGAAACCCTGTGCGAAGTGACCAAGGGCGACGCCTTTGTGACCTCCGACGTGGGCCAGCACCAGATGTTCGCTGCGCAGTACTACAAGTTCGACAAGCCTAACCGCTGGATCAACTCCGGTGGCCTGGGCACGATGGGCTTTGGTTTCCCGGCGGCCATGGGTGTGAAACTGAGCTTCCCGGACACCGACGTCGCCTGCGTGACGGGTGAGGGCAGCATCCAGATGAACATCCAGGAACTGTCGACGTGCCTGCAGTACGGTCTTCCGGTGAAGATCGTGTGCTTGAACAACGGCGTGCTGGGCATGGTTCGTCAGTGGCAGGACATGAGCTACAACAGCCGTCACTCCCATTCCTACATGGAATCGCTGCCGGATTTCATCAAGTTGGTTGAAGCCTACGGCCACGTCGGCATGCGCATCACCGATTTGAAAGATCTGAAGCCGAAGATGGAAGAGGCGTTCGCCATGAAGGACCGCCTGGTGTTCCTCGATATTCAAGTGGACACCAGCGAGCACGTCTACCCGATGCAGATCAAAGACGGCTCTATGCGCGACATGTGGCTGAACAAGACGGAGCGTACCTAATCATGCGGCACATTATCTCCCTGCTTCTGGAGAACGAACCCGGCGCTCTGTCTCGTGTTGTCGGCCTGTTTTCGCAACGCAACTACAACATCGAAAGCCTGACCGTGGCGCCGACCGAAGACCCGACCCTGTCGCGCCTGACGTTGACTACTGTTGGTCACGATGAGGTGATCGAGCAGATCACCAAGAACCTCAACAAGCTGATCGAAGTGGTCAAGCTGGTCGACCTGTCGGAAAGTGCCCACATCGAGCGCGAGCTGATGCTGGTCAAGGTCAAGGCCACGGGTGCCCAACGTGCCGAGATCAAACGCACCACCGACATTTATCGCGGGCAGATCGTCGATGTGAGCGCCAGCGTTTATACCGTTCAACTGACCGGTACAAGCGACAAGCTGGACAGCTTCATCCAGTCGATCGGGACGGCCTCGATTCTGGAAACCGTACGCAGTGGTGTCACCGGGATTGCCCGTGGCGACAAAGTACTCAGCATCTAACCCAAATTAGCGAATGGCCTTACGGCCTGGATATATAGAGGAACCTCATGAAAGTTTATTACGATAAAGATTGTGACCTGTCGATCATCCAGGGCAAGAAAGTCGCCATCATCGGCTACGGTTCCCAGGGCCACGCCCAAGCGTGCAACCTGAAAGATTCCGGCGTTGACGTGACTGTTGGCCTGCGCAAAGGCTCGGCCACTGTTGCCAAGGCTGAAGCCCACGGCCTGAAAGTGACTGACGTTGCTTCCGCCGTTGCCGCTGCCGACCTGGTCATGATCCTGACCCCGGACGAATTCCAGTCCGCGCTCTACAAGAACGAAATCGAGCCAAACATCAAGAAAGGCGCCACCCTGGCCTTCTCCCACGGCTTCGCGATTCACTACAACCAGGTTGTGCCACGCGCTGACCTCGACGTGATCATGATCGCGCCGAAAGCGCCGGGCCACACCGTGCGCTCCGAGTTCGTCAAAGGCGGCGGCATCCCTGACCTGATCGCGATCTACCAGGACGCATCCGGCAACGCCAAGAACGTGGCACTGTCCTACGCTGCTGGCGTTGGTGGCGGTCGTACCGGCATCATCGAAACCACCTTCAAGGACGAGACCGAAACCGACCTGTTCGGCGAGCAAGCCGTACTGTGCGGCGGTACCGTTGAGCTGGTCAAAGCCGGTTTCGAAACCCTGGTTGAAGCTGGCTACGCGCCAGAAATGGCCTACTTCGAATGCCTGCACGAACTGAAGCTGATCGTTGACCTCATGTACGAAGGCGGTATCGCCAACATGAACTACTCGATCTCCAACAACGCCGAATACGGCGAGTATGTGACCGGCCCGGAAGTCATCAACGCCGAGTCCCGTCAGGCTATGCGCAACGCCCTGAAACGTATTCAGGACGGCGAATACGCCAAAATGTTCATCAGCGAAGGCGCTACCGGCTACCCTTCGATGACCGCCAAGCGTCGTAACAACGCCGCTCACGGTATCGAAGTGATCGGCGAGCAACTGCGCTCCATGATGCCGTGGATCGGTGCCAACAAGATCGTCGACAAAGCCAAAAACTAAGTCGTACGTATCCAGAAAAAACGCGGCTTAGGCCGCGTTTTTTCGTTTGGGGGCGGGTTCTGGTATAAAGCTGCATCGTTTGCGGGCGAACACGCGCTGCAAGTATTTGTCGAATTCTTTTCACACCGTTGCAAGGTAAAGTCCATGACCGAACGTCCCGAAGAGCCAAACCAGGCCTCTGACGCCGAAAGCCTGCTACCGATCGATGAGCATGTCGAAGAAGGGCATGATGCGGAAGGTCGCAAGGTCCGGCATCGTGGTATCTATCTTCTGCCCAATCTGTTCACCACGGCGAACCTGTTTGCCGGGTTCTACTCCATCATCAACTCCATGAGTGCGCAAAGCGCATTGGCGGCGGGTGATGCGGCGAGTGCCAGCAAGTATTTCGGCTTTGCGGCTATCGCCATCTTCGTGGCCATGGTGCTCGACGGCCTGGATGGCCGGGTGGCGCGCATGACCAATACCCAAAGCGCTTTCGGTGCCGAGTACGACTCGCTGTCGGACATGGTGGCTTTCGGCGTTGCGCCGGCATTGCTGGCATTTGCCTGGGCGCTGGGTGATATGGGCAAGGTCGGCTGGATGGTTGCCTTCATCTATGTCGCCGGCGCGGCGTTGCGTCTGGCGCGCTTTAACACCCAAGTGGGTACTGCTGACAAGCGTTACTTCATCGGCCTGGCCAGCCCGGCGGCGGCAGGTGTGGTGGCAGGTATCGTCTGGGCGTTCAGTGACTACGGCATCCAGGGTTCGAAGATGTCGTTCCTGGTGGCCTTGATGGTTGCAGCCGCCGGCATGCTGATGGTCAGCAATATCAAGTACAACAGCTTCAAGGAGTTTGACCTCAAGGGGCGCGTGCCTTTCGTGGCTATCCTGGTGGTGGTGCTGGTGTTTGCGGTCGTGTTCAGTGATCCGCCACGTATTCTGCTGCTGGCGTTCCTGGTGTATGCCGCGTCGGGGCCGGTTCAATACCTGCTGCACCTGCGCCGCGACAAAACATTGCCTTAATGTAATTTCCCCCATACTCCGCAGTCTATTGGTGCATCAGTTCTCCAATGCTGCGGAGTTGCCATGTTAATCAAAATCCCCAAAGCGTCCGATTGTCATGAATCGGATGTCACGCCTGAATCCTTCTATCTTTCGCGTCGCAGCTTGCTCGGTGGTGCGCTGGCCGGTGTTGCGGCCACTGCGTTGCCGCGTTGGGCGAGTGCCGAAGATGCCGCGCGTTATGCCGATGTCGAGCCGGGCAATGCCCCAGGCTGGTTTGCAGATAAGCTGCCCAGCACCCAATGGCAGGCGGTTACGGTAAAAGACGAAGCCATCACCCCGTTCAAGGACGCCACCCACTACAACAACTTCTATGAGTTCGGTACGGACAAGGGCGACCCGGCGAAGAACGCCGGTTCACTCAAGACCGAACCCTGGAGTGTGGTGATCGATGGGGAAGTCGGTAAACCTGGGCGCTATGCCCTGGAAGACTTCATGAAGCCTTATCAATTGGAAGAGCGTATCTACCGACTGCGTTGTGTCGAGGCGTGGTCGATGGTGATTCCGTGGATGGGCTTTCCTATTTCAGCCTTGCTCAAGCAGGTTGAACCAACCGCTAAAGCCAAGTACATCCGCTTTGAAACGCTGCAGGACCCCAAAAGCATGCCGGGACAGCGCTCCAGCTTCGGCTTGATCGACTGGCCCTATGTAGAAGGGCTGCGTCTGGATGAAGCAATGAATCCGTTGGCGATCCTGGCTGTGGGTATGTATGGGCGGGAGTTGCCGAACCAGAACGGTGCACCACTGCGTCTGGTAGTGCCGTGGAAGTACGGCTTCAAGAGCGTGAAGTCGATTGTGCGGATCAGCCTGGTCAGCGAGCAGCCAAAGACGACTTGGCAAAGCATTGCGGCCAATGAGTATGGGTTCTACGCGAATGTGAACCCGACCGTCGACCATCCTCGCTGGACCCAGGCGCGTGAGCGTCGTTTGCCGAGCGGTCTGTTCAGCCCGAATGTGCGAGAGACGCAGATGTTCAACGGCTATTCGGATGAGGTCGCTTCTCTCTATACGGGCCTCGACCTGCGGAAGAACTACTGATGCGTTATCCGATCTGGCGCATTGGCGTCTTTATAGCCGCGGCGATCTGGCCATTTTTCTGGCTGTATGAGGCGTGGAGCTCTGTGCTCGGGCCTGATCCAGGCAAAGTGTTGATGGATCGGTTGGGGCTTGGGACCCTGATCCTGTTGCTGGTAACGCTAGGTATGACGCCGTTGCAGAAACTCAGCGGGTGGGCAGGGTGGATTGCCGTGCGTCGGCAGCTGGGATTGTGGTGTTTTGCGTATGTGGCACTGCACCTGGCTGCGTACTGCGTATTCATCCTCGGGCTGGATTGGTCGCAGTTCGGCGTCGAGCTGCGTAAGCGGCCCTACATTATTGTCGGTGCGCTGGGGTTCCTTGGCTTATTGGTGCTGGCAGTAACGTCCAATCGTTATAGCCAGCGCCGGTTGGGTAGCCGTTGGAAGAAGCTGCATCGCCTGGTGTACGTGATTCTTGGGCTTGGTTTGTTGCACATGTTGTGGATTGTGCGGGCCGACCTGAAGGAATGGGCGATCTATGCATCTATAGGCGCGCTGCTGCTAGTGCTGCGGATCCCGCCAGTGATGCGCCGGATTCCCCGTCTTATTGCGAAAAAACCACTTTCTGCGACAAAAGCGTAATTAAGGATTGACGGCGTTTTATATCTGTCTATAATTCGCCCCACTTCCGGCGCAGTCGAAACGGAAAACTCCTTGGTAAACAATGAGTTACGAAGTTTTCGGCAGCAAGTTGCTTCAGTTCATCGAAGCCAAAAGGAAGTTGAAAAAGAGGTGTTGACAGCAGCGTGTAACGCTGTAGAATTCGCCTCCCGCTAACGAGAGATCGTAAGCGCAAGTGGTTGAAGTTGTTGAAGAATTCTTCGAAAGCTTCTGAAAATAATCACTTGACAGCAAATGAGGCTGCTGTAGAATGCGCGCCTCGGTTGAGACGAAAGATCTTAACCAACCGCTCTTTAACAACTGAATCAAGCAATTCGTGTGGGTGCTTGTGGAGTCAGACTGATAGTCAACAAGATTATCAGCATCACAAGTTACTCCGCGAGAAATCAAAGATGTAACCAACGATTGCTGAGCCAAGTTTAGGGTTTCTTAAAAACCCAAAGATGTTTGAACTGAAGAGTTTGATCATGGCTCAGATTGAACGCTGGCGGCAGGCCTAACACATGCAAGTCGAGCGGTAGAGAGAAGCTTGCTTCTCTTGAGAGCGGCGGACGGGTGAGTAATGCCTAGGAATCTGCCTGGTAGTGGGGGATAACGTTCGGAAACGGACGCTAATACCGCATACGTCCTACGGGAGAAAGCAGGGGACCTTCGGGCCTTGCGCTATCAGATGAGCCTAGGTCGGATTAGCTAGTTGGTGAGGTAATGGCTCACCAAGGCGACGATCCGTAACTGGTCTGAGAGGATGATCAGTCACACTGGAACTGAGACACGGTCCAGACTCCTACGGGAGGCAGCAGTGGGGAATATTGGACAATGGGCGAAAGCCTGATCCAGCCATGCCGCGTGTGTGAAGAAGGTCTTCGGATTGTAAAGCACTTTAAGTTGGGAGGAAGGGCAGTAAATTAATACTTTGCTGTTTTGACGTTACCGACAGAATAAGCACCGGCTAACTCTGTGCCAGCAGCCGCGGTAATACAGAGGGTGCAAGCGTTAATCGGAAT
The DNA here is from genome assembly GCF_014268205.2 of Pseudomonas sp. OE 28.3. Classification (NCBI taxonomy): domain Bacteria; kingdom Pseudomonadati; phylum Pseudomonadota; class Gammaproteobacteria; order Pseudomonadales; family Pseudomonadaceae; genus Pseudomonas; species Pseudomonas sp. OE 28.3. The sequence goes on along the minus strand of NZ_CP077082.1, from coordinate 5,722,798 downwards.
TACTGGGCGTAAAGCGCGCGTAGGTGGTTTGTTAAGTTGGATGTGAAATCCCCGGGCTCAACCTGGGAACTGCATTCAAAACTGACTGACTAGAGTATGGTAGAGGGTGGTGGAATTTCCTGTGTAGCGGTGAAATGCGTAGATATAGGAAGGAACACCAGTGGCGAAGGCGACCACCTGGACTAATACTGACACTGAGGTGCGAAAGCGTGGGGAGCAAACAGGATTAGATACCCTGGTAGTCCACGCCGTAAACGATGTCAACTAGCCGTTGGAAGCCTTGAGCTTTTAGTGGCGCAGCTAACGCATTAAGTTGACCGCCTGGGGAGTACGGCCGCAAGGTTAAAACTCAAATGAATTGACGGGGGCCCGCACAAGCGGTGGAGCATGTGGTTTAATTCGAAGCAACGCGAAGAACCTTACCAGGCCTTGACATCCAATGAACTTTCTAGAGATAGATTGGTGCCTTCGGGAACATTGAGACAGGTGCTGCATGGCTGTCGTCAGCTCGTGTCGTGAGATGTTGGGTTAAGTCCCGTAACGAGCGCAACCCTTGTCCTTAGTTACCAGCACGTCATGGTGGGCACTCTAAGGAGACTGCCGGTGACAAACCGGAGGAAGGTGGGGATGACGTCAAGTCATCATGGCCCTTACGGCCTGGGCTACACACGTGCTACAATGGTCGGTACAGAGGGTTGCCAAGCCGCGAGGTGGAGCTAATCCCACAAAACCGATCGTAGTCCGGATCGCAGTCTGCAACTCGACTGCGTGAAGTCGGAATCGCTAGTAATCGCGAATCAGAATGTCGCGGTGAATACGTTCCCGGGCCTTGTACACACCGCCCGTCACACCATGGGAGTGGGTTGCACCAGAAGTAGCTAGTCTAACCTTCGGGAGGACGGTTACCACGGTGTGATTCATGACTGGGGTGAAGTCGTAACAAGGTAGCCGTAGGGGAACCTGCGGCTGGATCACCTCCTTAATCGACGACATCAGCTGCTCCATAAGTTCCCACACGAATTGCTTGATTCATTGAAGAAGACGATAGAAGCAGCTTTAAGCTCCAAGCTGATAGCTCTTAGCTAATCAGTGACGCTCGAAATTGGGTCTGTAGCTCAGTTGGTTAGAGCGCACCCCTGATAAGGGTGAGGTCGGCAGTTCGAATCTGCCCAGACCCACCAATTTTGTTATGGGGCCATAGCTCAGCTGGGAGAGCGCCTGCCTTGCACGCAGGAGGTCAACGGTTCGATCCCGTTTGGCTCCACCATTAACTGCTTCTGCTGTTAGAGTTTAGAAATGAATATTCTGAAGTGAATATTGATTTCTAGTCTTTGATTAGATCGTTCTTTAAAAATTTGGGTATGTGATAGAAAGATAGACTGAACGTTACTTTCACTGGTAACGGATCAGGCTAAGGTAAAATTTGTGAGTTCTCTTAGTTGAGAAATTCGAATTTTCGGCGAATGTTGTCTTCACAGTATAACCAGATTGCTTGGGGTTATATGGTCAAGTGAAGAAGCGCATACGGTGGATGCCTTGGCAGTCAGAGGCGATGAAAGACGTGGTAGCCTGCGAAAAGCTTCGGGGAGTCGGCAAACAGACTTTGATCCGGAGATGTCTGAATGGGGGAACCCAGCCATCATAAGATGGTTATCTTACGCTGAATACATAGGCGTAAGAGGCGAACCAGGGGAACTGAAACATCTAAGTACCCTGAGGAAAAGAAATCAACCGAGATTCCCTTAGTAGTGGCGAGCGAACGGGGACTAGCCCTTAAGTGGCTTTGAGATTAGCGGAACGCTCTGGAAAGTGCGGCCATAGTGGGTGATAGCCCTGTACGCGAAAATCTCTTAGTCATGAAATCGAGTAGGACGGAGCACGAGAAACTTTGTCTGAATATGGGGGGACCATCCTCCAAGGCTAAATACTACTGACTGACCGATAGTGAACTAGTACCGTGAGGGAAAGGCGAAAAGAACCCCGGAGAGGGGAGTGAAATAGATCCTGAAACCGTATGCGTACAAGCAGTGGGAGCAGACTTTGTTCTGTGACTGCGTACCTTTTGTATAATGGGTCAGCGACTTATTTTCAGTGGCGAGCTTAACCGAATAGGGGAGGCGTAGCGAAAGCGAGTCTTAATAGGGCGTCTAGTCGCTGGGAATAGACCCGAAACCGGGCGATCTATCCATGGGCAGGTTGAAGGTTGGGTAACACTAACTGGAGGACCGAACCGACTACCGTTGAAAAGTTAGCGGATGACCTGTGGATCGGAGTGAAAGGCTAATCAAGCTCGGAGATAGCTGGTTCTCCTCGAAAGCTATTTAGGTAGCGCCTCATGTATCACTGTAGGGGGTAGAGCACTGTTTCGGCTAGGGGGTCATCCCGACTTACCAAACCGATGCAAACTCCGAATACCTACAAGTGCCGAGCATGGGAGACACACGGCGGGTGCTAACGTCCGTCGTGAAAAGGGAAACAACCCAGACCGTCAGCTAAGGTCCCAAAGTTATGGTTAAGTGGGAAACGATGTGGGAAGGCTTAGACAGCTAGGAGGTTGGCTTAGAAGCAGCCACCCTTTAAAGAAAGCGTAATAGCTCACTAGTCGAGTCGGCCTGCGCGGAAGATGTAACGGGGCTCAAACCATACACCGAAGCTACGGGTATCACGTAAGTGATGCGGTAGAGGAGCGTTCTGTAAGCCTGTGAAGGTGAGTTGAGAAGCTTGCTGGAGGTATCAGAAGTGCGAATGCTGACATGAGTAACGACAATGGGTGTGAAAAACACCCACGCCGAAAGACCAAGGTTTCCTGCGCAACGTTAATCGACGCAGGGTTAGTCGGTCCCTAAGGCGAGGCTGAAAAGCGTAGTCGATGGAAAACAGGTTAATATTCCTGTACTTCTGGTTATTGCGATGGAGGGACGGAGAAGGCTAGGCCAGCTTGGCGTTGGTTGTCCAAGTTTAAGGTGGTAGGCTGGAATCTTAGGTAAATCCGGGATTCTAAGGCCGAGAGCTGATGACGAGTTAACTTTTAGTTAACGAAGTGGTTGATGCCATGCTTCCAAGAAAAGCTTCTAAGCTTCAGGTAACCAGGAACCGTACCCCAAACCGACACAGGTGGTTGGGTAGAGAATACCAAGGCGCTTGAGAGAACTCGGGTGAAGGAACTAGGCAAAATGGCACCGTAACTTCGGGAGAAGGTGCGCCGGTGAGGGTGAAGGACTTGCTCCGTAAGCTCATGCCGGTCGAAGATACCAGGCCGCTGCGACTGTTTATTAAAAACACAGCACTCTGCAAACACGAAAGTGGACGTATAGGGTGTGACGCCTGCCCGGTGCCGGAAGGTTAATTGATGGGGTTAGCTAACGCGAAGCTCTTGATCGAAGCCCCGGTAAACGGCGGCCGTAACTATAACGGTCCTAAGGTAGCGAAATTCCTTGTCGGGTAAGTTCCGACCTGCACGAATGGCGTAACGATGGCGGCGCTGTCTCCACCCGAGACTCAGTGAAATTGAAATCGCTGTGAAGATGCAGTGTATCCGCGGCTAGACGGAAAGACCCCGTGAACCTTTACTATAGCTTTGCACTGGACTTTGAATTTGCTTGTGTAGGATAGGTGGGAGGCTTTGAAGCGTGGACGCCAGTCTGCGTGGAGCCAACCTTGAAATACCACCCTGGCAACTTTGAGGTTCTAACTCAGGTCCGTTATCCGGATCGAGGACAGTGTATGGTGGGTAGTTTGACTGGGGCGGTCTCCTCCTAAAGAGTAACGGAGGAGTACGAAGGTGCGCTCAGACCGGTCGGAAATCGGTCGTAGAGTATAAAGGCAAAAGCGCGCTTGACTGCGAGACAGACACGTCGAGCAGGTACGAAAGTAGGTCTTAGTGATCCGGTGGTTCTGTATGGAAGGGCCATCGCTCAACGGATAAAAGGTACTCCGGGGATAACAGGCTGATACCGCCCAAGAGTTCATATCGACGGCGGTGTTTGGCACCTCGATGTCGGCTCATCACATCCTGGGGCTGAAGCCGGTCCCAAGGGTATGGCTGTTCGCCATTTAAAGTGGTACGCGAGCTGGGTTTAGAACGTCGTGAGACAGTTCGGTCCCTATCTGCCGTGGACGTTTGAGATTTGAGAGGGGCTGCTCCTAGTACGAGAGGACCGGAGTGGACGAACCTCTGGTGTTCCGGTTGTCACGCCAGTGGCATTGCCGGGTAGCTATGTTCGGAATAGATAACCGCTGAAAGCATCTAAGCGGGAAACTAGCCTCAAGATGAGATCTCACTGGGACCTTGAGTCCCCTGAAGGGCCGTCGAAGACTACGACGTTGATAGGTTGGGTGTGTAAGCGCTGTGAGGCGTTGAGCTAACCAATACTAATTGCCCGTGAGGCTTGACCATATAACACCCAAGCAATTTGACTACTCGAAAGAGCATCAGATTGCGGTGTGTGAAGACGAGATGAACCGAAAGTTCGACGCTCACAAAACACCGAAAGCTGTCACATACCCAATTTGCTGAAGCGAAGCCATTTGGCTACGACTCAGTACCCGAATTTCTTGACGACCATAGAGCATTGGAACCACCTGATCCCATCCCGAACTCAGTAGTGAAACGATGCATCGCCGATGGTAGTGTGGGGTTTCCCCATGTGAGAGTAGGTCATCGTCAAGATTAAATTCCGAAACCCCATTTGCGAAAGCAGATGGGGTTTTGTTTTGGGCGGTCGAAAAGCGTGGGCACGCAATGTATCAAGCGTTTCCCTGTTGCAGCCTGCCACCGCCTTCAATGCTAAAGTCCATGCCTCGATTTTGCTTTTCCCAAGGAAGCCGTTATGCCGGATGCGACGTCCCTCAGCGCTGGATTCATGGTGGTTCACGGCAACCGCCTGGACGAACTGCGCAGTCTGGTAGTCAGCTGGATGCGCCGTTATCCCCTGGCTCCTCTGGAAAACGAAATTGCTCTGGTCCAAAGCAACGGCATTGCCCAATGGCTCAAGTTGGCCTTGGCAGAAGATCCGGAAGAAGATGATATGGGCGGCTGTGGCATCGCCGCGGCTATCGATGTGCAACTCCCCGGTAGCTTCATGTGGCAGCTCTATCGCATGGTTTTGGGCAAAGACGAAATCCCGCCCAAATCCCTGCTCGATAAGGCCCCGCTGACCTGGCGCCTGATGCGCCTGCTCCCGGAGCTCATCGACCAACCGCACTTCGAGCCCCTGCAGCGCTTTCTCACCGACGACACCGACCTGCGCAAACGCTATCAACTGGCCGAACGCCTGGCCGACTTGTTCGACCAATACCAGGTCTACCGCGCCGACTGGCTGGAAGATTGGGCCGCCGGTCGCCATCAACTGCGCAATGGCCGAGGCGAAGCAAAGCCCCTGAACCCGGCAAATTGTTGGCAGGCCGAACTATGGCGTGCACTGCTATTGGACGTTGGCGAAGAGGGCATGGCCGAAAGCCGTGCCGGTGTTCACCAGCGTTTTATCGAGCGGATCAACACCCTCGAAAAAGCCCCTCAGGGGCTGCCGTCCCGAGTCATCGTTTTCGGCATTTCATCCTTGCCCGCCCAAGCGCTGGAAGCACTCGCCGGCCTGGCACGCTTCAGCCAAGTCCTGCTGTGCGTACACAACCCTTGCCGCCACCACTGGTCCGACATCGTCGCCGACAAAGACCTGCTGCGTAACGAGTACAAACGCCAGGCGCGCAAAGCCGGCATGCCAGTCACCATCGACCCGCAAACCCTGCACCAACATGCGCACCCGTTGCTGGCCGCTTGGGGCAAACAGGGCCGCGACTACATTAGCCTGCTGGACAGCTACGACGACCCCAACAGCTACCGCGCCGCCTTCCGTGATGGCCGCATCGACCTGTTCAGCGACAACGAACCCACCACGTTGCTCAACCAATTGCAGGACGACATCCTCGAACTGCGCCCACTCAATGAAACCCGCGAACTGTGGCCGGGTGTCGATCTAAATCACGACAGCTCCATCCGCTTCCACGTCGCCCACAGCGCCCAACGCGAAGTGGAAATCCTCCATGACCAATTGCTCCAACGCTTCAGCGCCGACCCCACACTGCGCCCGCGTGACATCATCGTCATGGTCCCCGACGTCGACAGCTACGCGCCGCACATCCGCGCCGTCTTCGGCCAGCTTGAGCGAAACGACCCACGCTTCATCCCGTTCACCCTCACCGACCAAGGCCAACGCGGCCGCGATCCGCTGCTGATCGCCGTCGAACACCTGCTAAAACTTCCAGATAGCCGCTTCCCCGTCAGCGAAATCCTCGACCTGCTCGACGTCCCCGCCTTGCGCGAACGTTTTGCCATCAAGGAGCGCGATCTGCCCACGCTGCACCGCTGGATCGAAGGCGCCGGCATTCGCTGGGGCCTCAACGCCGAACAGCGCGCCGGCCTCGGCCTCCCCCAGGAGCTTGAGCAAAACAGCTGGCGATTCGGCCTGCGCCGTATGTTGCTGGGCTATGCCGTGGGCACTGGAATCGCCTGTGACGGTATTGAGCCCTACGATGAAATCGGCGGGCTGGACGCCGCGTTGATCGGCCCACTGGTCGCCTTGCTCGATGCGCTAAACCACGCCCATCAAGCCTTGTCACAACCGGCAAGCCCCCCAGAATGGGGCGAGCGCCTGCAACGCCTGATGCAGCTGTTCTTCCTGCCCAGCAGCGAGCACGACGACTATCTACTCGGCCAACTCGAACAGCTGCGAGAAGACTGGCTGGAAACCTGCGAGTCCGTCGGCCTGCAGGACGAGTTACCCCTTACCGTCGTCCGCGAAGCCTGGCTCGCCGGCCTGGACCAAGGCCGCCTGTCCCAGCGCTTCCTTGCTGGGGCTGTCAATTTTTGCACCCTGATGCCCATGCGCGCCATCCCGTTCAAACTGGTCTGCCTGCTCGGCATGAACGACGGCGACTACCCGCGAGCCCAGCCACCGTTGGACTTCGACCTGATGGGCAGCGACTACCGCCCCGGCGACCGTTCACGCCGCGAAGACGATCGTTACCTGCTGCTCGAAGCGCTGCTGTCCGCCCGCGATCAGCTCTATATCAGCTGGGTAGGCCGCAGCATCCGCGACAACAGTGATCGCCCGGCCTCGGTATTGATCGGCCAGTTGCGTGACCACCTCGCCAGCGGCTGGCATAACGCAGACACACAAGAACCGTTGCTGGAAGCCATGACCCAGGAGCACCCACTCCAACCCTTCAGCGCCCGCTATTTCCACGAAGGTGATGCGCTGTTCAGCTACGCCCGCGAATGGCAATTGCTCCATCAAGCACCCGTGGCCACGGCTACAGAAGAACACTTGGCAGAGCACCACCAGGAAGAACCTCTGAGCCTCGGTCAGTTGCAAGACTTTGTGCGCAACCCCGTCAAACACTTCTTCAGCCAGCGTCTGAAAGTGTTCTTCGAAGCCGCCGAAGTCCCGCTGGCCGATGAAGAACCTTTCGTTCTCGATGCCTTGCAACGCTACAGCCTCAGCGACAGCCTGCTCAATGCAGCCTTGGCCCAGCCCGATCACATAGACCAGGCCCTGAATGCCCAAGCCCTGCGCCTGCAAGGCAGTGGCCTGCTGCCCATGGTCGGTTTCGGCGAATGCCTGCGTAATGAATTGGTCGAGCCATTGCCCGATCTACTGCAGCGTTATCAACACTTACTGGCGCTCTGGCCTACGCCACAAACCGCTGCCGAACCGATCAGTTTTGAGCATCAAGGCATTGAACTCGAAGGCTGGATCAGTGGCCTGCATCGGCGCAGTGATGGCGGATTGTTAAGCGTCACCACCATCCCCAACAGCATTGGCTCGATCAAGACCCGCAAGTGGCATCGACTGATCCGCCCGTGGGTCAATCATGTGGTGGCCTGCGCCTGCGGCTTGCCACTCAGTACCGGGCTGGTCGCCAGTGACGACACCCTGCTGCTGGCCCCGCTGGAAAAAACCGTCGCCCAGGAAATACTCGGCAACCTTTTACTGGCCTGGCACACCGGCATGCGCAAACCACTGCCCGTCGCCGTGAAAACCGCCTTCGCCTGGCTCGGCCAAACCGACCCCGACAAGGCCCAGGCGGCAGCCAGCAAAGCCTACGAAGGTGACGGCCTGACCACCGACGGCGAACGCCGCGAAACCCCGGCGCTCACCCGCCAATTCCCGGATTACGCCACGCTCATCGCCAGCGAAGAATTCGAAGGTTGGGCCGAAACCCTGTATCGGCCCTTGATCAACGCCCCATGGCGATCACTCAGCAGCGAGGAGGCCAGCGCATGATCAGTAAACCTTTGGCCCTGGCCTTCCCACTCAAAGGCAGCCAGCTGATTGAAGCCAGCGCCGGCACCGGCAAGACCTTCACCATTTCCGCCCTGTACCTGCGCCTGGTGCTTGGTCACGGTGGTGAAGAATCCGGCTTTGGTCGTGAACTGCTGCCACCGCAAATCCTGGTGGTGACCTTCACCGACGCCGCCACCAAAGAGCTGCGCGAACGCATCCGCATCCGCCTCGCCGAAGCCGCGCGGTTCTTCCGCGACGAAATTGAGCAACCGGACGCCCTGATCGCCGACCTGCGTGACCAATACCTTCCCGAGCAATGGCCTGCCTGTGCCAACCGCCTGGACATCGCCGCCCAATGGATGGACGAAGCTGCCGTCTCGACCATCCACAGTTGGTGCCAGCGCATGCTGCGCGAACACGCGTTCGACAGCGGCAGCCTGTTCACCCAAACCCTGGAAACCGACCACAGCGACCTGCTCGGCGAAGTGCTGCGCGATTACTGGCGGCTGTTCTGCTACCCAATGCACGACGACGCACTCAACTGGGTGCGCAAAAACTGGAGCGGCCCCGCCGCGCTGATGCCACGCGTGCGTGCGCTGTTCGGCAGCGAGCGGCCCACCGATGAAACCCGTGAGCCGGCCGAATTGATCAACGCTTGCTTGCAAGAGCGCCGCCAAGCGCTGGTCGCGCTCAAGGCGCCCTGGCAACAATGGGCCATCGAGCTGCGCGATATCTGCCTGCAAGCCGTCGCCGCCAAAGCCGTCGACGGCCGCAAGATGCAGGCGCGTTACTTCGAACCCTGGTTCGAAAAGATCAGCGCCTGGGCCGCTGACGAAACCCTCGAACAACTCGACATCGGCACCGGCTTCACCCGCCTTACGCCCGATGGCATGGCCGAAGCCTGGAAGGGCGAGCCGCCGCGCCACCCTGGCATCGACGCCATGGCCAGCCTCAAGGCCAGCCTCGACGCGCTGCCAACCCCCGATGCCGCCGTGTTGCAACACGCCGCCGGTTGGGTCGGTAAACGCTTCGAAGAAGAAAAACGCCGCCGCGCCGAAATGGGCTTCGACGACATGCTCATCCGCCTCAACGCCGCCCTGCAAGCCGACGGCGGCGAGCGCTTGGCCAATGTGATCCGTGAGCAATTCCCGGTCGCCCTGATCGACGAATTCCAGGACACCGACCCGGTGCAATACAGCATCTTCGACAGCATCTACCGCATCGAAGAAAACCACCTAGACAGTGGCCTGTTCCTGATCGGCGACCCCAAACAGGCCATCTACGCCTTCCGTGGCGCCGACATCTACACCTACCTGCGCGCCCGCCAGTCCACCACCGGCCGCCATCACACCCTGGGCACCAACTTCCGTTCCAGCCACGCGATGGTCGAAGCGGTCAACCATGTGTTCCAGCGTGCCGAGACCGGCCGTGGCGCGTTCCTGTTCCGTGAGCCAAATGGCGACAACCCGGTGCCGTTCCACTCGGTGTTGTCCCAAGGCCGCAAAGAGCAGTTGCAGGTCGATGGCCAAACCTTGCCGGCGATGAACCTCTGGCACCTGCCCACCGATCAGCCGATTTCCAACGCGGTCTATCGCCAACAACTCGCGGCGGCCTGCGCTGCGCAAATTGTTGAGTTGCTCAATGGCGGGCAGCAGGGCCGCGCGGGTTTCCTACAACCGGATGGCAGCTTAAAAGGCGTATTTCCGTCAGACATCGCCATCCTGGTGCGCGACGGCAAGGAAGCCCAAGCCGTGCGCGCCGAGCTGGCCGCCCGTGGCGTGCGCAGCGTTTATCTGTCTGACAAGGATTCGGTGTTCGCCGCCCAGGAAGCCCATGACCTGCTGGCCTGGCTCAAGGCCTGCGCCGAGCCGGACGTCGAGCGCCCACTGCGCGCCGCCCTGGCCTGCGTCACCCTGAACCTGTCACTGGCGGAACTGGAGCGTCTGAACCAGGACGAACTGGCGTGGGAAACCCGCGTGATGCAGTTCCGTGGTTATCGCGCGATCTGGCGTACCCAAGGCGTGCTGCCGATGCTGCGACGCCTGCTGCATGATTTCAAACTGCCGCAAACCCTGATCGCCCGCAGTGACGGCGAACGCGTATTGACCAACCTGTTGCACCTGAGCGAACTGCTGCAACAGGCCGCGTCAGAGCTGGATGGCGAGCAAGCATTGATTCGCCACCTGGCCGAACACCTGGCACTGTCGGGCCAGGCCGGTGAAGAACAGATTCTGCGCCTGGAAAGCGACGAACAACTGGTCAAGGTGGTGACCATCCACAAATCCAAGGGCCTGGAATACGACCTGGTCTTCTTGCCGTTTATCTGCTCGGCCAAGCCGGTGGATGGCAGCCGCTTGCCGCTGCATTACCACGACGAACAGGGCAAATCCCAAGTCAGCCTGCGGCCGACCGCCGAGCTGATTGCCCAAGCCGACGACGAGCGCCTGGCCGAAGACCTGCGGTTGTTCTACGTCGCCCTCACGCGCGCCAAACACGCGTGCTGGTTGGGCATTGCCGACCTCAAACGTGGCAATAACAGCAGCTCGGTCTTGCACCTGTCCGCGCTGGGTTATCTGCTCGGTGGCGGTGCCTCGTTGGGCGAATCCGCCGGTTTGGCGCGCTGGCTGCTGGACTTGCAGGAGGGCTGCGCTGCCATCCACTACACCCACGTGCCCGACGCGCAAGACAGCCTGTTCCACCCGCCGCGTAACGAGGCTACCTTGCTGGCACCGCTACTGCCCACGCGCAAAGCCGCTGAAAACTGGTGGATCGCTTCTTACAGTGCGCTAAGAATTGGCGACAGCATGAGCGCCGCTAATCTAGAAGCACCAGAAAGCCCACAAGCCCAGAAGCTGTTCGACGACGAACGCCTCGACCCCGACGCACCGCGTGAAGTGGCAGCGTCTGGCGGCGACATTCACCGTTTCCCACGTGGCCCTAACCCCGGCACCTTTCTCCATGGTCTGTTGGAATGGGCGGGCGAGGAAGGCTTCAACGTGACGCCCGAGGCCATCGAAAAAGCCGTGGGCGCCCGCTGTAATCGGCGCAACTGGGAAGGCTGGATCGTCACCCTCAGCGGCTGGCTCGGCCATTTGCTGCAAACGCCGCTGCCGGTAGATAACGATCTAGTCGCCCTCAGCAGCCTGCAGCACTACCAGATCGAAATGGAGTTCTGGTTCGCCAGCCACAAAGTCGACGTGCTGGCCCTCGACAAGCTAGTGTGCCAGCACACTCACAACGGTGTGTCCCGAGTGGCCGCCGAACCGGTGCTGCTCAACGGTATGTTCAAGGGTTTTATCGACCTGACGTTCGAACACGACGGCCGTTATTACGTGGCCGACTACAAATCCAACTGGCTCGGCCCTGACGATTCGGCCTACACGCAGGACGCCATGGAACAGTCGATCCTCGAGCATCGGTACGACCTGCAATACGTACTTTACCAGCTGGCCCTGCACCGCCAGCTGAAGGCGCGCCTGCCGGATTACGACTACGACCGCCATGTCGGCGGCGCGCTGTACCTGTTCCTGCGGGGCACCCAGGCCACCAGCCAGGGCGCGTATTTCACCCGGCCGCCACGTGAGCTGATCGAAGGCTTGGACCTGCTGTTCCAGGGCAAACCCATACCGCCCAAGGTTGAGCCCGCCTGGGAACAAGGAGTGCTGCTATGAGCCTGTCGCCCTTACCGCTTGAGGACCTGATGCCCCTCAGTCGCGCCGCCGACCTGTTGCAGTTGTTGGAACGCTGGGTTGACCGTGGCTGGCTGCGCGCATTGGACAAAGCCTTCGTCGGTTTCCTCCACGAACTCGACCCGCAGGCCGACCCGCTGGTATTGCTGGCCGCCGCATTGACCAGCCACCAATTGGGCCATGGCCACGTCTGCCTGGACTTGTTCGAAACCCTTAAAGCGCCAGACTTTGCCCTGTCATTGCCACCCGAAGGCGACCTGCAAACCGGCGCCATGTTGCTGCCCTCGCAATTGCTCGACGGCCTTGATGGCGCCCACTGGTGCCAGGCGCTGGCCGCCAGCCACTTGGTCGCGCTGGCTGTTGATGGCACTGAATCGGCCCAAAGCCGCCCGCTGGTGCTGTCCGGCAAACGCCTGTATTTGCGCCGCTATTGGACCTACGAACGGCGCATCGACACGGCGTTGCGCCTGCGCCTGGCCACCCTGGAAACCGTCGCCACTGATTTGCCGCAACGCCTGAACACCTTGTTCGATCAAGCGCCGCCGGACGGCGTGATCGACTGGCAAAAACTTGCCTGCGCCCTGGCCACACGCGGTGCCTTCAGCATCGTCACCGGCGGCCCCGGCACCGGCAAAACCACCACTGTAGTGCGCCTGCTCGCGCTGCTGCAGGCCCCGGCCGTAGAGGCCAACAGCCCATTGCGCATCCGCCTCGCCGCGCCCACGGGCAAAGCCGCTGCGCGCCTCACCGAATCCATCAGCCAGCAAGTGTTGTCGCTGAATGTGCCGGACAGCGTGCGGGAAAAAATCCCCACCCAGGTCACCACGGTTCACCGCCTGCTCGGCAGCCGCCCCGGCACGCGACATTTTCGGCATCACCTCGGCAACCCGTTGCCATTGGATGTGCTGGTGGTGGACGAAGCCTCGATGATCGACCTGGAAATGATGGCCAACCTGCTGGACGCGTTGCCGCCCCACGCACGCCTGGTATTGCTCGGGGACAAAGACCAACTCGCTTCGGTCGAAGCCGGTGCGGTGCTCGGCGACTTGTGCCGTGATGCCGAGGCCGGCTGGTACAGCCCCGACACACGCCAATGGCTGCAAGCCGTCAGCGGCGAAGACCTCAGCGCCAGCGGCCTGCAGGAAGATCTCGATGGCAGTCATCCGCTCGCCCAGCAAGTGGTCATGCTGCGCTATTCGCGACGCTTCGGCGAAGGCAGTGGCATCGGCCAACTGGCGCGTTGGGTTAACCAGCAAAATGCCGAAGAGGCGCGCAGACTGCTTGCCGCGCGCAGCCACAACGACCTGTTCTGCCTCAGCCTCAAGGGCGAACACGATCACGCGCTTGAGCGCCTGGTGCTGGACGGGCAGGGCGACGACGCCCAGGGTTATCGCTATTACCTCAACCTGCTGCACAGCGCGCGCCCGGCCCTCGACACAGCGCGCGAAGACGCCGCCTGGACCCACTGGGCGCAACAACTATTGCAAGCCTTCGACGCCTTCCAACTACTCTGCGCCGTGCGCAAAGGCCCATGGGGCGTGGAAGGTTTAAACCAGCGCATCACCGCCGCCTTGCGCAAAGTGCGGCTGATCGAAGGCGATGACCAATGGTACGAAGGCCGCCCGGTATTGATGACGCGCAACGACTACGGCCTGGGCTTGATGAACGGCGACATCGGCATCGCCCTCAAACTGCCCGAAAGCGACGGCGGCCCACAGGTGCTGCGTGTGGCTTTCCCACGCAACGATGGCCAGGGTGGGGTGCGTTTTGTACTGCCCAGCCGTCTGAATGATGTGGAAACCGTGTACGCCATGACCGTGCACAAATCCCAGGGCTCCGAATTCACTCACACGGCGCTGATCCTGCCCGATGCGCTGAACCCGGTGCTGACCAAAGAGCTGATCTACACCGGCATCACCCGCGCCAAACGCTGGTTCAGTTTGATCGAACCGCGAGGCGGGGTGTTTGAAGAAGCGGTGCGGCGCAAGGTCAAACGCCTGAGCGGGTTGATGCTGGAGTTGGATGCCGCCCTCGATAAAACTGACTGATTGGTCATTAAATATTTCTGGTTTAGTTGTCTGATTTTTCTGAAAATATAGCGGGCTTTGATAAACCCCCAGTTCGTGGGGTTTTCCGCCGCTGTGCTATCGTTGCGGCATCACCCTGTAAAATATTTGAGAGAATTGCTGCATGAACGTGGCTGTCTCGCCCACAGAGCGCAGTTTGAGCTGGAGACGCATGTTACTGGTGGCGGTGCTATGCCTGCTCGCCCCGCGTGTATTTGCGCAGACGCCCAGCCTGGCGGATCACCGCGCCCAGGCGGTCACCCAAGTGGTACTCGGCATCCTCAGTTATGCCCGTTGGCCGGTGGAGCCTGCACAACTGCGCTTGTGCATCGTCGGCCCCACCCAATACACCGACGACCTTGTCAAAGGCACCACCCAGGCCACTGGCCGCCCGGTGGTGGTGCAGCGCCTGCTGGCCGATAATCCCGATATCGTCAGTGCCTGCGACGCCATTTACATCGGCAAACTCACCGCCGATGAACGCAGCCGCCTGTTCACCTCATTGATCGGCCACCCGGTGCTCAGCATCAGCGAAGGCGGCGACCAATGCACCGTGGGCAGCCTGTTCTGCCTGCGCGTGGGCGATGAGCAAGTGTCGTTCGAGGTCAACCTGGATTCCGTCGCCCGTAGCGGCGTGCGCATCCACCCCAGTGTGTTGCAACTGTCCCGACGTCGAGCGCCAGCGCCATGAGAACCGCTAAAGCGCGGCCGACCTTGCGTTCGGTCATTGGCCGTGGGCATTTGATCCTGGCACTGGTGGCCGTGACCCTGGCCAGTGTGTCGCTGACCCTGCTCGGCGTGCTGGCGCTGCGGGTGTATGCCGAACACAACCTGCACCTGATCGCGCGCTCCATCAACTACACCGTGGAAGCTGCGGTGGTGTTCGATGACAGTGCCGCCGCCACCGAAGCGTTGAGCCTGATTGCATCGACTGAAGAAGTGGCCCAGGCCGAAGTCTTCGACGCCAACGGCAAGCTGCTGGCGCAATGGGTACGGCCCGAAACCGGCATGCTCTCCAAGGTCGAGCTGGCGGTGGCGCACACCCTGCTCGAACAGCCCATCAGCCAGCCGGTCCTGCATCAGGGCCAGCCCGTCGGCAGCATTCACTTGGTCGGCCATGGCGGCAGCCTGCTGCGCTTTTTGCTCAGTGGTCTGGCCGGGATTCTGATTTGTACCGCGCTCAGCGCCTGGGTTGCGTTGTACCTGGCGCGGCGTCTGTTGCAAGGCATCACCCAACCGCTGCAAAGCCTTGCCGCCGTGGCCCACGCCGCCCGCAGCGAGCGCGATTTCGACCGCCGCGTGCCACCGGCGCAGATCGCCGAACTCGACAGCCTCGGCAGCGACTTCAACGCCTTGCTCGGTGAGATGGAAGCCTGGCAAAGCCACCTGCAAAGTGAAAATGAAACCCTCGCCCACCAAGCCAGCCACGACAGCCTCACCGGCTTGCCCAACCGCGCGTTCTTCGAAGGCCGCCTGATTCGCGCACTGCGCAGCGCCGCCAAGATCAATGAGAAAGTGGCGGTGTTGTTCCTCGACAGCGACCGCTTCAAAGACATCAACGACAACTTTGGCCACGCCGCCGGCGATGCCGTGCTGGTCGCCGTCGCCGAACGCGTGCGTGCGCAGCTGCGTGAGGATGACCTGGTGGCGCGCCTGGGCGGTGATGAATTCGCGATCCTGCTGGCGCCGCTGCACAAGGCCGAGGATGCCCAGCGCATCGCCGACAAGATCATTGCCAGCATGGACAAACCAATCCCGTTGCCCGGCAATACCCAGGTGCTGACCTCCCTCAGTATCGGCATCGCCATCTACCCCGATCATGGCGCCACTCCCGGCACCCTGCTTAATGCCGCCGACGCGGCCATGTACCAAGCCAAGCGGCTGTCCCAGGGCGGCCAGCAAACGGCGGAGGCGGAGCCTACCGCTGCCAACGTTCAACACAGGAGTTGATCCCTTGTTCTCGAAAACGCGTGTTCTGTTTATCACTTTACTGGTTGCCTTCCTGGCCCTCGGCGGCTGCCAGACGCCGCCGCCCAAAGGCCTGACCCCGGCGCAAGTCGCGGTCCTCAAACAACAAGGCTTTGAACTCACCGACGAAGGCTGGGCCTTCGGGTTATCCGGCAAAGTGCTGTTCGGCAGCGACGTCGAAAGCCTCAACAAAGCCAGCACCGACATCGTCGAACGCATCGGCAAAGCCCTGACGGGCGCCGGTATCGACCGCGTGCGCGTAGACGGCCACACCGACGCCTCGGGCAAAGAAACCTACAACCAGCAACTGTCCCTGCGCCGCGCCAAAAGCGTGGGCAAGGTGCTGACCAGCGTGGGCATGAAAGAAGAAAACATCCAACTGCGCGGCCTGGGCAGCAGCGAACCGGTGGCGTCAAACACCACCGTGGCAGGCCGCACCGAGAACCGGCGCGTGTCGATCGTCGTGATTGCCGACTAAGCACCACACTCAGTTCCAAAGTGGCAATGCGGTCAACTGTGGGAGCTGGCTTGCCTGCGATGGCGGTATATCAGCAGTAGATAAGCTGCCTGACCCACCGCCATCGCAGGCAAGCCAGCTCCCACACTTTTTTGTCCGATCGTTCCCACGCTCCGCGTGGGAATGCATCCTGTGACGCTCCGCGTCACGACTCAAGAGCAGACGCAGAGCGTCCAAGGCGGCATTCGATCTGCGATCTAGCGTTTAGCCCGTTGGCGTCATTGCTTGCGTCAGGTCATCCACCACGGCTTTGCCCATCTCACACAGGTAATGCGCGGCCCATGCGTATTGCTCTACACCCATACTCATGACGAATCTTGATGGCTAAGCTGATGAGGTTTCGCTTTTTCGCAAGTGGTGGGCTTAGTTAAATGGGCGCTCTAACTAACCACCTTAAAGAATCTCGATGATCATAAAAGGCAGTAATTTCAGCCAAGAGGTGTGCAGCCATGCAACAGCCTTGGTTGATGAACTACAAGGCACACCCACTCAACTTCCGGACAAGAAGCCGATGTCTATCAGTAATGCTGAGGTACTCGCTCTGATTTATTCCGGGGCGGACGTAACAGTTGATTCGTCTATGTTCTCGGCGTTGCAGCGTGACAGTCAGGCAATAGCGGCTCGAGATTCGAAGCGCCACGTAACGTTCCGGAATGCAGCGATGATTGATCAGTCAGAACGGTTAGCGCTGTCGAAAAATGCACCCATGGCTGTGCATTTCGATTTTTCTTGAGTGTTGTCTCGATACCTAGAATGAGCAAGTTATCAGACATGGCCTGCTAGACATTTGAAGTGTTCTTATCTCAAAAAGAAAAAGCCGAGCCCCATGGACAACTCCGATATCGCGATCACGCTGGTCTTGATCTCTGCCTTCATGCACGCCACCTGGAACGCTGTAGTCCGCGCCGGTAGCAGTCGCTTCATGACCTTGGCCATGGTTGATGGTACCGCGCTAGTGATATGCCTGCTGGCCTTGCCATTTGTCAGAGTGCCGAGCCTGGAGGTTGGGGGCTATATCCTCGTCTCCGTGATGCTCAATACGGTCTATCGGCTATTCCTTATCAAGGCGTATGAAACGGGTGACTTCGGCCAGGTTTACCCCGTGATGCGTGGGGTACCGCCCGTATTGGTCGCGCTGTTTTCCTTCTTTCTGCTGCATGAGCAGTTGTCACTCCAGGCTTTGACCGGAGTGTTGCTGATTTGTGTGGGGATTATCAGCCTGACCTTTGTGCGCAGGATGACGGCGCAGATGTTCAAACCGATCCTGATGGCGGTGTGCGCCGGTGTGTTTATTGCGTCTTACACGGTGGTGGATGCCAAAGGTGTAAGAGCGAGTGAGACGGTAATGCAGTACATCATCTACCTGACAGTGTTCCAGAGTATTCCGATCCCTGTGCTGGCGTATTCCAAAGAGCGTTCAGCCTTGGCTCAAGCAATACGTGGGCATTGGCGAGTAGGCCTGTTAGGCGGTGTTTTTTACCTGGCGTCTTACGGATTGGTGTTGTTTGCGTTATCGCTGGATGCGGTCGCCAAGGTCTCAGCGCTGCGGGAAACCAGTGTTATTATCGGCGCCATTATTGCCGCGCTGTTCTTTCATGAACGGTTCGGTTGGCGACGGATGCTGTCGGCATTCGTCATTGTTTGCGGGATCATCTTGATCAAAGTGAGCACCTGATGGCCCAGCGTCCGCCTCCCACACCCATGCTTCAAGCGTTCGTCAGCGCAGCGCAAACGGGTAGTTTTGCGCGTGCTGCCTCTGAGCTCAACCTCACCGCCAGTGCCATCAGTCATCAAATTGCGGGCCTTGAGGAGTGGTGGGGCGTGCTGTTGTTTGAGTGGCACTCGCGCGGTGTGAAGCTGACGGCAGCGGGGCAGGCCTTATTGCCGGTAACCGACGGATTTTTCAAGGCGCTGGACGGGGTGCTGCATTCGCTCAACCCCGGTAAATCCCCGCCGTTGTACCTCTCATGCACCTCTTCCCTCTGTTCGACGTGGCTGATTCCCAGAATGCACGGCTCTCACACTGAGGCCTCGTTCAACATTGACCTGGTGTTGACCAGCGCTGACATGAGCGGCGCCAGCCTGGAGGCTCATCAATACGATGTCGCGGTGGTGATGGGGTACGGCGACTACCCGGATCATCATGTTGAACTGCTGATGCGCGACGCGGTGTTCCCCGTTTGTTCGCCGGAGTTTCTGCGGTTGAAGGGTGATATTGCACAGGAAGATGTCGCCCGGTACCCGCTGATCCATCGGGTGGACGATCAGGTGTGTCCGGGGTGGGAAAGCTGGTTTGCATTTCAGGGGCTGGCGGCGCCGCCTTATCACCATGGGCCGCGATTTCCGGATTCGAGCCAGGCGATCAGTCTGGCGGTGAAGGGCACAGGGATTGCGCTGGGCAGAACTGCGTTGGTGTACGACCAATTGGAAGGCGGCACATTGGTTGCGCTGAATAGCCCAGTGATGATGTCGCCAGCGGCCTATTACATAATTTGCCGAAACGGACGACAGTCGGAGCCCGATATCGCTCGGTTAATTGTTTGGCTCAAGAGCACCGCGGGTGAGTTTTTGCGGGAAGTGCGGGCTCGGCATCCGCAAATAGCTGGGGCTGGTGCGGTTTAGAAGTGGAAGGAGCAAGCTTCCTCCCACATTCCGATCGTTCCCACGCTCCGCGTGGGAATGCATCCTGTGACGCTCCGCGTCACGACTTCAAGAGCAGACGCAGAGCGTCCAGGGCGGCATTCCCACGCAGAGCGTGGGAACGATCTGCGATCTAGCCTTTAGCTCGTAGGCGTCATCGCTTGCGTCAGGTCATCCACCACGGCTTTGCCCATCTCACACAGGTAGTGTGCGGCCCAGGCGTATTGTTCGCCGCGTACATCCATGGCGGCTTCCATGGCGAGTTTCTTGGAATAAAACAGCAGGGTGGAGGCGTGTTCCAGGGCTTGCTCGATGGGCATGCCGGAGTTGACGCGGAACAGCGGTTTTTGGTTTTCGCCGTAGTCGCCGAAGGTGACGACGCCGAGGGTGGTGATGGATGAAAGGGGTGGATCGGGGACGATTTTGCTCATGATGATTGCTCTCTGCTGAAGTAGAGCTGCCACATCACATCGCTAAACATGAAGAGGGTGGCAGCTGTGTGCAGGTTAGCGATCCGGGCCAGAGCGCATCCCGGGTAGACTCGAAAGTCTCCCGCACACAGCCGCCATAAAACGCTAAAAGCTGACGAGAGCCAGCTGATACTGTTGGGGGCAGTGTCACGCCTGAAACCCGGATCGCTAAACCCGATCGCTGATGAGCAGCGAAGTCAGGAGGCTAGTGACCCAAACGGTAAGGCGCAATAGG
Organism: Pseudomonas sp. OE 28.3; assembly: GCF_014268205.2. Lineage (NCBI taxonomy): Bacteria > Pseudomonadati > Pseudomonadota > Gammaproteobacteria > Pseudomonadales > Pseudomonadaceae > Pseudomonas > Pseudomonas sp. OE 28.3. The sequence goes on along the minus strand of NZ_CP077082.1, from coordinate 5,702,931 downwards.
GTAGAGAGTCTCTAGGAAACGTCCTGCAAATTAAAGCGAATCGTCGCTGATGGCCCTTTAATCCGCGAACCTCATCTCCCGCGTTTCCCCCATCAACAACCCCGCGTTCTGCTCCGTCACTTCCCTGATGTAATCCCACAACAGCGTAATCCGCTTCAGCTTCCGCAAATCCTCCCGGCAATACATCCAAAACTGCCGCGTTATCGCAATCTGCTCGCCCAGCACCGGCAACAACCGTGGATCCTGCGCCGCCAGAAAGCACGGCAAAATAGCCATCGACCGGCCCTGCTGCGCCGCCACGTACTGCGCGATCACGCTGGTACTGCGCAAACTCGCGCTGGCGCCGGGCACCACGTTTGCCAGGTACAACAGCTCCGAACTGAACGCCAGATCATCCACATAGCTGATAAATGGATGCTCGGCCAAATCTGCCGGTTTGCGGATCGGCGGGTGTTGGTCGAGGTAGTCCTGGGTCGCGTACAGCTGCAGCTTGTAGTCGCACAGTTTGCAGCACACATACGGCCCGTGTTCCGGGCGTTCCAGGGCGATCACTATGTCGGCTTCGCGCTTGGACAGGCTGATGAAGTGGGGCAGGGGCAAAATATCCACCGAGATTGCCGGGTAAGTGTCGACAAAGTGGCTGAGCTGCGGCGTGACAAAAAAGCTGCCGAAACCTTCGGTGCAGCCCATGCGCACATGCCCGGACAGCGCCACGCCAGAGCCGGACACCTGCTCGCAGGCCATGTGCAGCGTGCTTTCGATGGACTCCGCATACCCCAGCAAACGCTGGCCTTCGGTGGTGAGCACGAAGCCGTTGGTCCGGGATTTTTCGAACAGCAATGTGCCGAGCGACACTTCCAACGAACTGATGCGCCGCGACACGGTGGTGTAGTCCACCGCCAGGCGCTTGGCGGCGACGCTGGCCTTGCGGGTGCGGGCCACTTCGAGGAAAAACTTCAGGTCATCCCAGTTCAGGGAGCCTAGCGACGTGATGTTTTTTTGCATATTGGACCGGCTTTTATGTGCGTTCTTATTAGAGATTTGCACATCTATACTCCAAAAACAGTCCGAACGCCTCATTCTTCAAGGCGATTCAACGCCTTGGTTCTCTGCACAAATATAAGATTTGGAGACCACATGAACGCTTCTGCCGATATTTCCGTGCAACAGGTCAAGTTGCTGATCAAGGGTGAATGGGTCGAGTCCAAGACCACCCACTGGCAAGACATCGTCAACCCGGCCACCCAACAAGTGCTGGCCAAAGTCCCTTTCGCCACCGCCGATGAAGTCAACGCCGCCATCGACGCCGCGCATCAAGCTTTTCAAACCTGGAAGCTCACGCCGATCGGCGCACGCATGCGCATCATGCTCAAGCTGCAAGCCTTGATCCGCGAACATTCCAAGCGCATCGCCGTAGTCCTGAGCGCCGAGCAGGGTAAGACCATTGCCGACGCCGAAGGCGATATTTTCCGTGGCCTGGAAGTGGTTGAACACGCGTGCTCCATCGGCACCTTGCAGATGGGCGAATTCGCTGAAAACGTCGCCGGTGGCGTCGACACCTACACCCTGCGTCAGCCCATCGGCGTATGCGCAGGCATCACTCCGTTCAACTTCCCGGCGATGATTCCACTGTGGATGTTCCCGATGGCGATTGCCTGCGGTAACACTTTCGTGCTCAAACCGTCCGAACAAGACCCTCTGTCGACGATGCTGCTGGTAGAACTGGCGCTGGAAGCCGGTGTGCCGGCCGGCGTGCTCAACGTGGTGCACGGCGGCAAGGATGTGGTGGATGCGCTGTGCACCCATAAAGATATCAAGGCAGTTTCTTTCGTCGGTTCGACCGCCGTTGGTACCCACGTGTACGACCTGGCCGGCAAACACGGTAAGCGCGTGCAGTCGATGATGGGCGCCAAGAACCACGCCGTGGTGCTGCCGGACGCCAACCGCGAACACACCTTGAATGCGCTGGTCGGTGCCGGTTTCGGCGCGGCAGGCCAGCGTTGCATGGCCACCTCGGTGGTGGTGCTGGTGGGCGCGGCCAAGCAGTGGCTGCCGGATTTGAAAGCGCTGGCGCAAAAACTCAAGGTTAACGCTGGCAGTGAAGCGGGCACGGATGTCGGCCCGGTGATCTCCAAACGCGCCAAGGCGCGCATTCTGGAACTGATCGAAAGCGGCGTGAAAGAAGGCGCCAAGCTGGAGCTGGACGGCCGCGACATCAAGGTGCCGGGCTTCGAACACGGCAACTTCGTCGGCCCGACCCTGTTCTCGGGCGTGACCACTGACATGCAGATCTACACCCAGGAAATCTTCGGCCCGGTGCTGGTGGTGCTGGAAGTCGCCACGCTGGATGAGGCCATCGCGCTGGTCAACGCCAACCCGTTCGGCAACGGCACTGGCCTGTTCACCCAAAGCGGTGCGGCCGCGCGTAAGTTCCAGAGCGAAATCGATGTAGGCCAGGTCGGTATCAACATCCCGATTCCGGTGCCAGTGCCGTTCTTCAGCTTCACCGGTTCGCGCGGTTCCAAGCTCGGCGACCTCGGCCCGTACGGCAAGCAAGTGGTGCAGTTCTACACCCAGACCAAAACCGTCACCAGCCGCTGGTTCGACGACGACACGGTCAACGATGGCGTCAACACCACCATCAACCTGCGCTGATTTGGGGAGACGACCATGAAGATTGCATTTATCGGCTTGGGCAACATGGGCGCGCCCATGGCCCGCAACCTGATCAAGGCTGGCCATGCGCTGAACCTGTTTGATTTGAACCAGACAGTGCTCAAGGAGTTGGCCGAACTGGGCGGCACCATCAGCGACTCGCCGCGTGATGCGGCCAGCGGCGCGGAGCTGGTGATTACCATGCTGCCGGCCGCTGCCCATGTGCGTAGCGTGTGGCTGAATGACGATGGCGTGCTTGCTGGCATCGGCAAAGGCGTGCCGGCGGTGGATTGCAGCACCATCGACCCGCAAACCATTCGCGATGTGTCTGCCGCGGCGGCAAAACAAGGCGTGGTGGTGGCCGACGCACCCGTCTCCGGCGGCACGGGTGGCGCGCAAGCCGGGACGCTGACCTTCATGGTCGGCGCTACCCCGGAACTGTTCGCCACCCTGCAACCGGTGCTGGCGCAGATGGGCCGCAATATCGTGCATTGTGGCGATGTCGGCACCGGCCAGATCGCCAAGATCTGCAACAACCTGTTGCTCGGCATCAGCATGGTCGGCGTCAGCGAGGCCATGGCCCTGGGCGATGCGCTGGGCATCGACACGCAAGTGCTGGCCGGGATTATCAACAGCTCCACCGGGCGCTGCTGGAGTTCTGACACCTACAACCCGTGGCCGGGTGTGATTGAAACTGCGCCGTCGTCCCGTGGCTATACCGGTGGTTTCGGCGCCGACCTGATGCTCAAGGACCTGGGGCTGGCTACCGAAGCCGCACGCCAGGCCAAGCAACCGGTGATCCTCGGCGCCGTGGCCCAGCAGTTGTATCAATCAATGAGTCAGCGTGGGGAAGGGGGTAAAGACTTCTCGGCGATCATCAACAGCTATCGCAAACCCAAGTAGGGGCGTTTCCGAGAGCCCGCGTCGGGCGGGCTCTCGGGTTTTTGCCGGTTACCACAGTGGCTTTTCGTAGCTGACGATCAAGCGTGTTTCGTCTATATCGCTTTCAAAGTTGGAGCGCATCATTGCGTTGCGTAAGCGGACTTTGACGTTTTTCAGGGTCGGATTCTGGAAGGCATAGCTCACATCGATATCCCGTTCCCACTCACGCCCGTCCGAACGGCCCGGCCCTCGGTCGACGTTGCTGCCCGATGCATAGCGCGTGAACATGGAAAGGCCGGGAACGCCCAGCGCGGTGAAGTCGTAGTCGTAGCGTACTTGCCAGGATTTTTCATCCTTATTGGCGAAGTCGCTGTACTGCAGAAAATTCACCAGTGTGGGATAGCTTCCTCTTACAGCTGCGTGGCCTGTGTTGCCTGACATGGTTTGGTAGGCCCCACCCAATTTATGCGCCCCCCATGCGTAGGTCAGCATCGCACCCACTGCGGTGTTGTCGATGTTGGTTTGGCCGTTATCGAGAGAGCGCGTGTAACGCAATTCACTTTTCAGGCTTTGGTCCTCGGCAACTGCATAGGTATGTTGAAGGCTGCCCGCGTGCTGGGTGTAGAGGTTGTCCAGCGTGCTGTAGTAGTAGCTGGCGGTGAGTTGTTTGTTGACGGCGTAACTACCGCCTGCAAAGTCGAATGCATTCGATTGATTCTTCCCACGAACCACGATATTCCTGCGTGCGCCGGTGGCGACCGCCAACGCTTCATAGTTGGTTGAGTCGACCTGGTTGACGTGGGTAATTCTGCCCACGTCCAGCGTCAGGTCTTTGAGTTCCTGGGAGCGCAGGTGCGCGCCCTTGAAAAGCTGCGGCTGCAAGCGGCCGACGTTTTTTTCCAGTATCGGTAGCGCTGGTGGGGCCAGCGCACCGATTTTCAGCGTCGTTTGGGAAGCCCTGAATTTTGCCGTAAAAGCGGCTTCGCCATAGCTGTCTTCGGCTTTGCCGGATTGACGCACCGGCAATAAGCCGGAGCGGGTTCGGTCTGCACTTGAATCAAGCTTGAAGCCCGCCATGGCGAGGACATCGACGCCAACACCCACGGTGCCTTCGGTGTACCCGGACTCAATTTGCAACGCGAAACCTTGTGCCCATTCTTCGCGCTTGGACTGCGTGGCATTGGGCTCACGGTAGTCACGGTTGAAGTAAAAGTTCTTCAGCTCAAGCTTGCCGGTGCTGTCACTGATGAAGTCAGCGAGGGCAGAGGGTGCGAGAAAAACACAGATGTTTAACACACATACTTTGGTCAGGACGTTCAATTGGGCAGCCTGCGTGAGTGGGAAGACTCATCGCAGGGTGCTTTAAAGGGGCCGGACTCACGCTAGGGAAAAACTGAAGCAGGCCAAGGATTTATCTGATGCTGCTTATGCAAACACAAAATACTTACGCACGGTCTCGACCACTTCCCACGTGCCCTTCATACCGGGTTCCACCACAAAGATATCCCCAGCCCGCAAGTGAATCGGCTCCAGGCCTTCTGGTGTGATCACGCAGTAGCCTTCCTGGAAGTGGCAATATTCCCACTTTACGTATTCCACGTACCACTTGCCCGGCGTGCAGATCCAGGTGCCCATGATCTTGCTGCCGTCTTCGCTGGTGTAGGCGTTGAGGTTGACGGTGTGCGGGTCGCCCTCGAGCTTTTCCCATTTGCAGGCATCCAGGACAGGTAGCGGGTGGGTGTCACGCAGTACGGTGATGGGCTTGGACATGATGGCTCCGAGGCAGGGAAGGGAAAGATGAACCCTAAGGCCTTGGGCGTTGTGTCAGTGGTCTGAACTCGACATCGGGATGCCCAGAAGCGCAGCCGAATGCGATCTCTCAGACACTGTGCAGTCCATGTGGGAGCGGGCTTGCCCGCGATAGCGGAGTGTCAGGTACTGGAGATGCAGCTGTGCCGCCGTCATCGCGGGCAAGCCCGGCTCCCACAGGGAAAGGAGGCGCTCTTGAGTGATAGGTTTGTGCGGTAAAGCGCTATTTCCCCGCAGTAACTGCGAAAAATTTCCCGTGTTGCGCAGGAATTAGCAAGAAAATGCACGGCTGGCCCTCGTATCATTCACCCAAGAACGAGTGAGAGCCTTGCAATGAACCCAATAAAAACGTGGTGGGATATCAGCCCGCCCTTGAGCACGGCGACGCCGACCTGGCCGGGCGATACGCCGTTCCAGGAAGAGCGCGTGTGGCAGTTTGGCCCGGAGTGCCCGGTGAATGTGGGGCGCGTGACGTTTTCGCCGCACACTGGCGCCCATGTGGACGCGCCGCTGCATTACAGCGCCGACGGTGCGCCGATCGGCGAGGTGTCGCTGGATGTGTACATGGGCCCGTGCCGGGTGTTGCATTGCCTGGGCAGCGGCGCGCTGGTGCAGCCGCATCAGTTGCAAGGGCGTGTGGATAACTTGCCTGAGCGTGTGCTACTGCGCACTTATCCACAATCACCGCTGACCGAGTGGGACTCGAACTTCACCGCCATCGCACCACAAACCATTGAGCTGCTCGCCAGCCTGGGCGTGCGTCTGATCGGTATCGACACACCGTCCCTGGACCCGCAACAGTCCAAGACCATGGATTCGCACAACGCCGTGGCCCGCCATGGCATGGCGATTCTCGAAGGCATCGTGCTTGATGATGTACCGGAGGGCGACTATGAGTTGATCGCGCTGCCGTTGCGTTTTGCCAACCTGGACGCCAGCCCCGTCCGTGCCATTCTCCGCCCGCTCAAGGAGCCCACGCGATGAGCCAGTGTCCCTTTTCACCTGATTACCAGCCGCCGGAAGAATGGCATAACGCCGAACTGAATTTTTCCGAGTCCATGAGCTACGGCGACTACCTGGACCTGGGCAAAGTCCTCAGCGCCCAGCACCCGCTGTCGCCCGATCACAACGAAATGCTCTTTATCATCCAGCACCAGACTTCAGAGCTGTGGATGAAACTGATGCTCCACGAACTCAAGGCCGCCCGCGAGCACGTGCGCCTGGGCGAGTTGCCCCCGGCATTCAAGATGCTGGCGCGAGTGTCACGAATCTTCGATCAACTGGTGCATGCCTGGGCCGTGCTGGCGACCATGACGCCGTCGGAATACAAGGCGATTCGCCCGTTTCTGGGGCAGTCGTCGGGGTTTCAGTCGTTCCAGTACCGTGAGATCGAATTTATCCTTGGCAATAAAAGCGCAGCGCTGTTGCGGCCGCACGCGCATCGGCCAGAATTGTTGAACGAGTTGAAAGTGGCGATTGCCACGCCGTCGCTGTACGACGAGGCGATTAATCTGATGGTTAAAGCCGGGTTGGCGATTGACCCCAAGCGCGCCGAACGCGACCCGACGGCGGCCACGGTTCACGATGAATCTGTGGAGGCGGCGTGGCGCGAGGTGTATCGCGACCCGAGTCGGTATTGGGATTTGTATCAGTTGGCCGAGAAGTTTATCGACCTGGAAGACTCATTCCGCCAGTGGCGCTTTCGGCATGTGACTACGGTGGAGCGCATCATTGGCTTCCAGCCCGGCACCGGTGGCACCGAAGGCGTGGGTTACCTGCGCAAGATGCTCGACACCGTGCTGTTCCCCGAACTGTGGCGAGTGCGTTCCACGCTCTAAACAAAAAGCCCCGGAATCCCGGGGCTGATCGTTCCCACGCTCTGCGTGGGAATGTCGCTTTGGACGCTCTGCGTCCGCTTCATGTGGGAGCTGGCTTGCCTGCGATAGCGGTCTGTCAGCCAGCTCATCCACTGACTGACCCACCGCCATCGCGGGCAAGCCCGGCTCCCACAGGGATCACCGTGCGTTCACTACCGCGTTGCTTTTTCTAATCCGCAACCGGTAGGCAATGTAGATAATCCCCACCCAAACCGGCATCGCATACACCGAGTTGTTAATCCCCGGAATCGCCAGCATCACGCTGATGATCATCACCATGAACGCCAGGCACAGGTAGTTGCTGAACGGGAACCAGAAGGTCTTGAACGACGGCGTCACGCCTTGCTCGCCCATGGCCTTGCGGAACTTGATGTGGGTGAGGCTGATCAGTGCCCAGTTGATCATCAGCGAGGCAACCACCAGCGCAAACAGCAGTTCCAGCGCACTGTGCGGCGCGACGTAGTTGACCACCACGCACAGCATCGTCACCAGCGCCGAAATGGCCAGGGCGCGAATCGGCACGCCTTGTTTGTTGAGTTTCATCAGCGCTTTGGGCGCATCGCCTTGCTCGGCCAGGCCGAACAGCATGCGGCTGTTGCAGTACACGCCGCTGTTGTACACCGACAGCGCCGCGGTCAGCACCACGAAGTTGAGAATGTGCGCGGCGGTGTCGTTACCGATCAGCGAGAAGATCTGTACAAACGGGCTGCCGCTGTAGGCATCGCCCGACGCGCCGAGGGTTTGCAGCAGTTGGTCCCACGGGTACAGCGACAGCAGCACGGTCAGCGCGCCGACGTAGAAAATCAGGATGCGGTAGACCACCTGGTTGATCGCCTTGGGGATCACTTTGCGCGGCTCGCTGGCCTCGGCTGCGGTGATACCCACCAGCTCCAGGCCGCCGAACGAGAACATGATGAAGGCCATGGACATCAACAGCCCCATGCCGCCATTGGGGAAGAACCCGCCGTGGCTCCACAGGTTGCTCACCGAGGCTTGCGGGCCACCGGTGCCGCTGAACAGCAGGTAACAGCCGAGCACGATCATGCCGACAATCGCCACCACCTTGATGATCGCGAACCAGAACTCGGCTTCACCGAAGAACTTCACGTTGAGGGTGTTGATCAGGTTGACCGCGACAAAGAACACCAGCGCGCTGACCCAGGTCGGAATCTCCGGCCACCAGAACTGGATGTATTTGCCCACGGCTGTCAGTTCGGCCATGCCCACCAGCACGTAGAGCACCCAGTAGTTCCAGCCGGCCAGAAAGCCTGCGTAGCCGCCCCAGTATTTGTGGGCGAAGTGGCTGAAGGAGCCGGCCACCGGCTCTTCGACGATCATCTCGCCAAGCTGGCGCATGATCAGGAACGCGATGAAACCGGCAATCGCGTAGCCCAGGATCATCGACGGCCCCGCCGACTTGAGCACCCCGGCCGAGCCAAGGAACAACCCTGTGCCAATCGCCCCTCCCAAGGCGATCAGCTGAATGTGCCGGTTCTTCAGGCCACGCTTGAGGCCCACCGGGTTAACCATGTCATCCGCCATTAACATTCCCTTCTACTTGTTTTTCTTGAGGGTGAGTGCACGCCGCATCAGCCCCTCAGAACTGCTGAGGGTCAGATATTACTCTGCGTAAACTTTTCGTAATACAGCTGAACGCCATCAAGTGTCTGATCCGCCAGCCATTGTTGGATGGATTCGACCATTGGAGGGGGGCCGCATACGTACATATCGGCCGAACTGTCCCGCAATTCGGCCAGGTCGAAATGTTCGGTGAGGTAACCGCGTTTGCCAGGCCACTCGGGTGACGGGTCGCTGAGCACTTCGGTGTAGCGAAAGCCGGGGATTGTCGAGGTGTAGGCTTCGATGCGTTGTGCTTCGCACAAGTCCTCGGCCCCGCGCACGCCGTAATACAAGTGGACCGGCTGGTTGCAGCCGTTGGCAGCCAGCTCATCGAGCATACCCAGCAAGGCCGACAAGCCAGTGCCGCCGGCCACCAGTATCAGCGGCCGGGTGACATGCCTGAGGTAGAAGGCACCCAATGGCGCCTCCATCAGCACTTGATCACCGACCTGGCAGCGCTCGCGCAGGTAGTTGCTCATGACACCATCGGGCAGCAGGCGCACCAGAAACTGCAGTTGATTACCCGGCCGGTTGGCGAAGGAGTACGAACGCCAACTGTCGGTGCCGGGCACCGCCAGGCGGGCGTATTGGCCGGGCAGGAAGTCCAGCGGGTTGTCCAGGGTCACCTGCAAAATCGCCGTGCTGGCCGACACCTGCTGCACTTCGCTGACCTCGCCGCGCACGTGTACCGGCCCCGGCGCGTTGCACAGGCTTGAATCAAAATCGAAGTAGAACGTAGCGTCGGACTGCACCCGCGTCTGGCAACTGAGCATCTTGCGTTGCTTGAGGTCGAGGCTGGAGAGGGCTTCGTCGTCGACATAATCCTGGGTGTAATCGCCGGACTCGCAACGACCCTGGCAGGTGCCGCACACGCCTTCGCGGCAATCGAGCGGGATCTTGATGCCGTTGCGCAATGCCGCATCCAGCAGGATTTCATTCGCGCCTACCGGGAAAAACAGGGTCTTGCCGTCGGCAAAACTGAAGGCCACTTTGTGATTCATCCGCATAACTCCGCGTATCTGATTTTTGTGGCTGACCCGTGAGCTTTTGTGGCGACCGGGCTTGTTGTGGCGAGCGGGCTTGCCCCGCGTTGGGCTGCGAAGCAGCCCCAATAAAGTCACCGCATTTATCCAGTCAAACCGCAGTGCCTGAATTAGGGCCGCTTCGCGCCCCAACGCGGGGCAAGCCCGCTCGCCACAGGACGGTGCTTGTCACAAAAGTTCTCTGCTACAAGTGATAGAAATCCAGCACCGAGTTGATGGTGTCGTTGAGCAACAGTGCGTGCTTGCGGGTGATCAGCCAGCTGTCCCCATCCGGCTTGAGGTGGTAAGTGGCAGGCCCGTAAAACTGCTCTGAGGTGGCCAGGCGATAGAACAGCGTGTGCCAGTTCAGCTTCACCTCCAGCGTGCCGTCTGCCTGCTCGGCGATCCGCACGTTATTGATCAAGTGCAAGGTGCGCGGCATCGGCGTGGCCGACGCGGCCTTGCCGGTGCGCAAACGGAACACGCGGTCTTCCAGGCCCGAACGGTTGGCGTAGTAGATCAGCGACATTTCGCGTTTGGGGTCGCGGGTGTACACGTGCTCCGAGTCCCATTGCGGCAAGTGAAACTCGCTCTGCGGGTCGAACAGCTGCACATAGGCGTCCCAGTCCTGGGCGTCGCACAGTTCGGATTTGCGATAGAAAAATTGCTCGATCCGGTACTGCAATTGGGCATCCATCACTTCACCTCCCGCAGTGTCAGCGCTTGCTGGTCCAGGCCTTTGAGCAGAAATTGCTGCCAGTTACGGTGCTGGTTCACATACAGGCCTTCGTGGGTGAATTCGGTGCCGGTCATGGCCGGTTGAATGCCGATGGCTTTGCTGTTCGGCGTAGGGCCGGTTTCCCAGCGATGGCTGCCCCGTGAGATATCGCTCCAGCGCTCCAGGCGGCCCTGGAAACCGCGCTGGGCTTCGCGAAACTCCACCAGATCATCCGGCGTGCCCATGCCCGATACGTTGAAGAAATCCTCAAACTGGCGAATGCGGTTTTCGCGGTCGGCATCCGACTCGTTTTTCACGCCCAGGCACTGGCTGATGATCTCCGTCTTGTTCCACGCCACCGGGCGGATGATGCGCAGCTGCGAGCTGATCTGGTCGAGAAAGAACAGGCTCGGGTAGATGTTCAGGTTGCGCAGGCGGTGCATCATCCACTCGGCTTTCTGCTGGCCGTGTTCTTCCACCAGGCGCGGCATGATGGTGGCGTAGCCCGAGCGCACGCTGGGGTTGGGCATGTCGCTGAACAGCACGCTGTGGCCGTTGTTGAAGGCGAACCAGCCGTCATCGGTATTCGCGTCGCCGGCGCCGAGTTTGCTGTAGTCCAGTGTGCTGGCGGACGCGCTGCCGTTTTCGGTATTCACCTGCTGGCGATGCTGCACCGTGGCCACGTAGTTGTAGTGCACGGTGCTGACGTGATAACCGTCCAGGCCGTTTTCGTTTTGCAGTTTCCAGTTGCCGTCGTAGGTGTAGGCGGATTTGCCCGGCAACACTTCCAGCTCACCGGTGGCCGACTGCGCGACCATCATGTCGAAGAACACTTTGGCGTCACCGAGGAAGTCTTCCAGGCTGTCGGTGCCTTGCACGTTGAGGCTGATGAACACAAAGCCCTTGTAGCTTTCGATACGGGCTTTTTTCAGGCCGCGTGTGGCTTTGTCGAAACCTTCCGGGTACTCGCCCGGCGCCTTGACCTTCACCAGCCGGCCGTCGCTCTTGTAGCACCAGGCGTGGAACGGGCAGGTAAAGGTCGATTGGTTGCCCTTGCCGACGCGGGTCAGTGTGGTGCCACGATGCTGGCAGGCGTTGATCAGCGCATTGAGTTGGCCTTCGCCGTCGCGGGTGATGATCATCGGCTGGCGCCCGGCGCGCATGGTCACGAAGTCGTGGTTATTGGCCAGTTCGCTTTCGTGGCAGGCGTAGATCCAGTTTTTTTCGAAGATCAGTTCCATCTCCAGGTCGAACAGTTCGGGCTCGGTGAACATGTCGCGGGCGATGCGAAACACTTCATCCACCGGCCGAAAGTCCAGGCAACCTTCGATAAACGTTTTCCACTGCTCGACGCTTCTTGCACCACTCATGGGAGGCACCTTTTTAGATAGGGGCTAATCGGTGGGTTATTAGAGGCAGTGGGGCAGGGCGCGGGCTATCCGCTTAATGGGTGAAGGCAGGCCGCAAAATTGGGCAGCAAATACCCAGTTCAGTGCGCCCAGGTGACGCCATGCGCTACTGTCATACCAAAGGAAGGTCGCAAATGCCTGCGGCTTATCCACATAGTCGACGCTTGCTATCCACCCGGTTGCATTCAGGCGGGCGTGGCGTAGAACTTGCTGTCGATTGCCAACGACGCGCCGCCAGAGCGCGCAACCGCCTAACCGCCGTGGGTGCACCCTGATGAGTAGCCATACACGCGAGATCCATATTCAACGCTTCGACCTGGAGGGCGCCTGCAGCTGGATGTCCGGCATCTGCGGGCCGCACCGCCTGGCGACAAGCACGCCCGAGCGCCTGCGTTTTCACCACAGCGCCAATGTGTTCAAGTCCCGCGCCACCACCTTGGGCGTGATCGAGTACGGCACCGATGTGACCATTGATATCGAAGACGCCGAGCACTTCAGCAGCTACAGCCTGAGCCTGCCGTTGGTGGGCGAGCAGGAATTGAGCAAGAACGGCGAGCGCCTGAGTTCCAACCGTGACCAAGGCGTGATTTTGTCGCCTAACGAGCATCAGGTGCTGGCGATTTCCGGTGATTGTCGCAAGTTGCAGGTGGTGATTACGCGGGCGGCGATGAGTGAGTCGCTGGAAGGGTTGCTGCAACGGCCGATTGAAGCGCCACTGCGGTTTGAGTCGGTGATGGATGCGGTGGACGGTGCTTCGGCATCGTGGTGGCGCATGGCGCGCTACTTTATTGCGGAGCTTGAGTGCAGCAGCGAGTTGTATGAGCAGGCGGCGTTTACGCGGGATCTGGAAAGCTCGTTGATCAAGGGTTTGATCCTGGCCCAGCCGAACAACTATTCAGAAGAATTGCGCGACGTGCTCGGCGTGAAGCTGCCGCATTACCTGATTCGGGCGCGGCAATACATCCACGACAACGCCCGCGAGGCGATCCATTTGGAAGACCTGGAAGCGGCTGCGGGTGTGTCGCGGTTCAAGCTGTTCGATGCGTTTCGTAAATACTTTGCACTGTCGCCGATGGCGTATTTGAAGAAGTACCGACTGGGTGTCGTGCGCCAGGAAATCCTCGAGCATGGTTCAATTCGCACTATCTCCGAGATCGCGCTGGGCTGGGGCTTTACCCACTTGGGTCGGTTTTCGGCGGAGTACCGCAAACTCTTCGATGAATCCCCCAGCCAAACCCTGCAGCGCAAACGCCTGCGCAGTCTCTGAAATCAAAGAGTATTCAAATGTGGGAGCTGGCTTGCCTGCGATAGCGGTGGACCCGTTGGCATCCTGGTTAACTGACCCACCGCTATCGCAGGCAAGCCAGATCCCACAGGGGAATTGCGGTGTTTGGAGGGTTTCAGATCAACTCCTCAACCAACTGCAAACAATGACTCAGCCCTGGCGACTGATCATTCACTCGCCTGCTCAGGATAATCGGCGAGGTCGCAGTGGCTTCCACAATCGGCGTGTAGCCGATATCCGCCCGGTGCAACACCTGCACCGAGGCCGGCACCAGCGTCACGCCCATTCCCGCGCCCACCAGCCCGATGGCCGTCTGCAACTCGTTGGTCCACTGCACCACCTTGAGGCTCAAGCCATGGGCGTCGAACAGCGCGATCACATGGTCGGCATAGCTGGGGCGCGGGTTGCCGGGGTAGAGCACAAACGGCTCTGCGGCCAATTGCGCGAGGGTGGCGGGCGCGCCCAGCAGCGAGTGGCCGGCGGGCAATACGGCCACCAGTCGATCTTCCACCAGCACGCGCTGGACGATGGCCGGGTCGTCGATGCGAATGCGCCCGAAACCCACATCAATGCGCCCGGCCTTGAGCGCCTCGACTTGCTGCAAGGTGGTCATCTCCGACAAGCCCAACTCCAGCTCCAGCGCCTCATGGTTGCGCAGCCGCCGTATCAACTCCGGCAGCACGCCGTACAGGGTCGATGGCGCAAAGCCGATGCCCAGCCAGGTCTTTTCGCCCTGGCCGATGCGCCGCGTGGTATCGCAAACCTTGGCCAGTTGTTCCAGCAGCACATTGGCGTGCTCATAGAAAAATCGCCCGGCTTCGGTCAGCCGCAACGGGCGGCCGCGTTCCAGCAACATCACGCCCAGTTCATCCTCCAGTTGCTGGATCTGCCGGCTCAATGGCGGCTGGGCAATGTGCAGGCGAACGGCTGCGCGGGTGAAGTTGAGGGTTTCACCCAGCACCTGGAAATAGCGAAGATGACGCAGTTCCATGACGGTTCCTTTTATACCTTGAGGGTATCGTGCGAGACCCATTCTATATTGGAAGCCTTTAAAGATACGGCACAGAATCGGCTCAAATCTATAAAGAACCCAACGGGTATAGCCATGCCGATTTGCGCCATCGAGTCGATCGAGACCATCATCGTCGACCTTCCCACCATTCGCCCGCACAAGTTGGCGATGCACACCATGCAAAACCAGACGTTGGTGATCATCCGCCTGCGCTGCGCCGACGGCATTGAAGGCATCGGTGAGTCCACCACCATCGGCGGTTTGAGCTACGGCAACGAAAGCCCGGACAGCATCAAGGTCAACATTGACCGTCACTTCGCGCCGCTGCTGATTGGCCAGGACGCGAGCAATATCAACGCGGCCATGTTGCGCCTGGAGCGCAGCATTCGCGGTAATACCTTTGCCAAATCCGGCATCGAAAGCGCCTTGCTCGATGCACTGGGCAAACGCCTGAACCTGCCGGTGAGCGAACTGCTCGGCGGGCGTGTACGTGACGCCTTGCCGGTGGCCTGGACCTTGGCCAGCGGCAACACCGAACAGGACATCGCCGAGGCCGAAAAGATGCTCGACCTGCGCCGTCATCGCCTCTTCAAGTTGAAGATCGGCGCTGGAGAGGTCAATCGCGACCTGGCCCATGTGATCGCGATCAAAAAAGCCCTGGGCGAGCGTGCCAGTGTGCGTGTCGACGTCAACCAGGCCTGGGACGAAGCCGTGGCCCTGCGCGCCTGCAAGGTGCTGGGCGATAACGGCATTGACCTGATCGAGCAGCCGATTTCGCGCAACAACCGTGGCGGCATGGCCCGGCTCAACCTGTCGAGCCCGGCGCCGATCATGGCCGATGAATCCATTGAATGTGTCGAAGACGCCTTCAACCTGGCCCGCGAAGGCGCGGCTTCGGTGTTCGCGCTCAAGATAGCCAAAAACGGCGGCCCACGGGCGGTGTTGCGCACCGCCGCGATTGCCGAGGCGGCGGGCATCGGCTTGTACGGCGGCACCATGCTCGAAGGCGGCATCGGCACATTGGCGTCGGCGCATGCCTTTCTCACGCTGAACACGCTGGTGTGGGGCACCGAACTGTTCGGCCCACTGCTGCTCACCGAAGACATTCTCACCGAACCGCCGGTGTACCGCGATTTCGAGCTGCATGTCTCCACCGCACCGGGCCTGGGCCTGGCCATTGATGAAGAACGCTTGGCGTTCTTGCGTCGTGACAAACACTAAGAGGCGCCTGCCATGTTGTTCCACGTAAAAATGACCGTGAACCTGCCGCTGGACATGAACCCCGAGCGCGCCGCCACCCTCAAGGCCGAGGAGAAAGCCCTGGCGCAGCGCCTGCAACAGGAGGGCAAATGGCGCCACTTGTGGCGAATCGCCGGGCACTACGCCAACTACAGCGTGTTCGATGTCGACAGCGTGCAAGACCTGCACGACCTGCTGATGCAACTGCCGCTTTTTCCCTACATGGCCATCGAAGTGAACGCCCTGTGCCGCCACCCTTCGTCGATCCATGAGGACGACCGTTGAGCCTGTTTTGCACCCAATAATTACAAGATGAGGATTGCACCATGTCCATCCGACTGTCCCAGACTGCCCATGCCCAGGCGTTTCTCGAAGAAGCCAGCGGCAACCATAACGACGGCGGCAACCCGCGCGCCAAGGCGCTGATCTACCGGATCCTGCGCGATACGGTAAACATCATCGAAGACCTGGAAGTGACCCCGGAAGAGTTCTGGAAGGCGGTCAATTACCTCAATGAATTGGGTAAAAATCAGGAGGCGGGTTTGCTGGCTGCCGGCTTGGGCCTGGAGCATTACCTGGACTTGCTGATGGACGCTGCGGACGAAGAGGCCGGCAAATCCGGCGGTACGCCACGCACCATCGAAGGCCCGCTGTACGTGGCCGGCGCGCCGCTGAGCCAATACGAAGCGCGGCTGGACGATGGCAAGGACGACGCAGTGCCGCTGTTTATGCGCGGGCAAGTGCGCGACACCGACGGCAAGCCGTTGGCGGGTGCGATTGTGGATGTGTGGCAGGCCAACACGGGTGGCACCTATTCGTGGTTTGACCCAACGCAATCGGAGTTCAACCTGCGTCGGCGCATTGAGACCGATGCCCAGGGCAACTACCGGTTCCGCAGCATCGTGCCGTCGGGCTACGGTTGCCCGCCGACCGGGCCGACTCAGCAGTTGCTCGACCAGTTGGGTCGCCACGGGCAGCGGCCGGCGCATATTCACTTCTTCATCTCGGCGCCGGGGCACCGGCACCTGACCACGCAGATCAACCTGTCGGACGACCCGTACCTGCATGATGATTTTGCCTACGCGACGCGCGATGAGTTGATCGCCGAGATTCGCTTTAGTGACGATCAGCAATTGGCGCGCGAGTTTGGGGTGCAAGGGCGGTTTGCGCAGATTGATTTTGACTTTGAGTTGCAACTGGCAGACGCGCCGGTAGAGCAAAAACGCATGCAGCGCGTTCGCGCCCTCGAAGACTGATTAAACGCGGTCAAAAAAATGTGGGAGCTGGCTTGTTGTGGCGAGCAAGCTTGCTTGCGCTGGGGTGCGAAGCGCCCCCAAAAAGCCGGCTCCAGCTGCGCTGTCGTACGGGAGCAAGCTCCCTCGCCACAACAAGCCAGCTCCCACAGGTTTTGTAGTGTTGCGGTTATTTGCGCACCACCAGATCCAACACCTCATCCCGGTCCTTGATCTTCTGCAACACAATCTCCGAACGAATATCCATCACCCCCGCCGTGCGGTTCAGGTGGTTCACGATAAAGTCGGAAAAGTGCTTGAGGTTGCGCGCCTGCACACGCAACACATAGTTGCTTGCACCCGTAATCACATAGGCACTGGCCACCTCCGGCCACCCCTGCACCTTCTTGATAAACGTCTCGTGCCAGTCCTCCACATCCTGGCGCAACGACAGGTGCACGATGGCCTCAAGCTCAATCCCCAGCTGCTCGGCATTCAACACGGCGCGGTAGCCGCTGATGATTCCTTCGCTCTCCAGCAGGCGCAAACGGCGCAGGCAGGCGGAGGGCGAGAGGGCGACTTTTTCCGCCAGTTCCTGGTTGCTGATGCGGCCATCCTGTTGCAAAAAATGCAGGAGGCGCAGGTCGGTGGCGTCGAGAATCATGGTTAGAATAAATCCGCGTATTTGGGGGTTAAATTCGAATTTCCTACAGCTTAATTAGCCTGTTACCCACCACTTTGCACGAAAATTCTCTAAAACTTCGTTCATTATTTGGTCCATCTTCACTTATAAAAAATCAGGACAACCCATGACCAACCGAAGCCACTGCCAAGCCCTCGATGCCCAGGACCCGCTGGCGCCACTGCGTCAGCAGTTTGCCTTGCCTGCGGGCGTGATCTACCTCGATGGCAACTCTCTGGGCGCCCGCCCGGTGGCGGCGATGGCGCGCGCCCAGCAGGTGATTGCCGAGGAGTGGGGCAATGGCTTGATTCGCAGCTGGAACAGCGCCGGTTGGGCGGATTTGTCCCAACGCCTGGGCAACCGCCTGGCGCCGCTGATCGGCGCGCGTGACGGTGAAGTGGTGATTACCGATACCACCTCGATCAACCTGTTCAAGGTGCTCAGCGCTGCCTTGAGCGTGCAGCGCCAACGCGAGCCTGCGCGCAAGGTGATTGTCAGCGAGGCGAGTAACTTTCCCACCGATTTGTACATCGCCGAAGGCCTGACCGAGTTGTTGCAACAGGGCTATTCCCTGCGGTTGGTCAACAGCCCGGACGAGCTGCCCCAAGCCATCGACCAGGACGTGGCGGTGGTGATGCTTACCCACGTCAATTACAAGACCGGCTACATGTACGACATGCAGGCGCTCACCGCCTTGAGCCACGAATGTGGCGCGCTGAGCATCTGGGACCTGGCGCATTCGGCGGGCGCGGTGCCCATCGACCTGAACAAGGCCGGTGCCGATTATGCGATCGGCTGCACCTACAAATACCTGAATGGCGGGCCGGGCTCGCAGGCGTTTGTGTGGGTCAACCCGGCGTTGGTGGATATGGTGCGCCAGCCGCTATCGGGTTGGTTTGGCCACACGCGCCAGTTCGCCATGGAAGCTCACTACGCGCCAAGCGCCGGCATCACGCGCTACCTGTGCGGCACGCAGCCGATCACGTCGTTGGCAATGGTCGAATGCGGCCTGGAGATTTTTGCCCAGACCGACATGGCCAGCCTGCGCAGCAAATCCCTGGCCTTGACCGACCTGTTTATCGCGCTGGTCGAAGCCCGTTGCGCCGCCCACAGGCTGGAGCTGATTACGCCGCGTGAGCATGCCCGGCGCGGAAGCCACGTGAGTTTCGAACACCCTGAAGGTTATGCGGTGATCCAGGCCTTGATCGCCCGTGGCGTGATCGGCGATTACCGTGAGCCGCGCATCATGCGCTTTGGGTTTACGCCGTTGTATACGAGCTTTACCGAGGTATGGGACGCCGTGGAGATCCTTGGCGAAATCCTCGACAACCACACCTGGGACCAACCCCAATTCAAAGTGCGCAACAGCGTCACTTAAGTACAACACGAATCAAAATGTGGGAGCTGGCTTGTTGTGGCGAGCAAGCTTGCTTGCGCTGGGGTGCGAAGCGCCCCCAAAAAGCCGGCTCCAGCTGCGCTGTCGAACGGGAGCAAGCTCCCTCGCCACAGCAAGCCAGCTCCCACAAGGTTCAGCGCCAGCCATAACCATCACAATAATAAAGGGGCACACCACGTGACCACGCCAGACAACGGCTTTGCAGAGATCACCCATCGCGAACTGGGCCTGAGGCGCCAGCTCACTTCCGGCCAGATGAGCATGATCGCCATCGGTGGCGCCATCGGCACGGGGCTGTTCATGGGCAGCGCCTACGCCATCGGTTATGCCGGGCCGAGTGTGCTGGTGAGTTACGCCATCGGTGCGTTGATCACCTTGCTGTTGATGGGCTGCCTGGCGGAGATGACCGTGGCGCACTCCACCTCGGGCTCGTTCGGTGCCTACGCCGAGTTCTACATCAGCCCGCTGGCCGGCTTTCTGGTGCGTTATGCCTACTGGGCGGCGATTGTGCTGGCAGTGGGCGCCGAGGTCACGGCGGTGGCGATGTACATGAAGTACTGGTTCGCCAACGTGCCGGAGTGGGTGTGGATCGTGTCGTTTTCCAGTGTGCTGATCCTGCTCAATGCCATCAGCGTAAAGACCTTCGGCAACTTCGAATACTGGTTCTCGACCATCAAGATCACCGCAATCGTCGGCTTCATCATCCTCGCGGTGTACGTGGTGTTCGGCTCCGGTAATCCTGATTATGGCGTGCAGAACTATACGGCCCACGACGGGTTTTTCCCCCATGGGCTGAGCGGCATGTGGATCGCAGTGATCGTGTCGATCTTCAGCTATCTGAGCGTAGAGATGATCGCCGTGGCCGCCGGTGAAGCCGCCGACCCGGAGCAAGCGGTGAAGAAGGCCTTTCGCGCCACCATCGTGCGGTTGGTGGTGTTCTACCTGCTGACCCTGGCATTGATGCTCGCCATCGTGCCGTGGAACCAGGCCGGCCAGACCCAGAGCCCGTTTGTTACGGTAATGCAGACCATTGGTATTCCCGGTGCCACCGGGGTGATGAATTTCGTGATCCTGATCGCCGCGTTGTCGGCGATGAACAGCCAGCTCTACATCACCACACGCATGATGTTCAGCCTGTCGCGTGCAGGTTTTGCGCCCAAGTCCATGGGCGCCTTGAGCAAGAGCGGCATTCCGCTGAACGCGTTGCTGCTGTCCAGCTCCGGCATTGCCCTGGCGACCTTGTTGAACGTGGTGTACCCGGAAAGCTCGTTCACCTTGATGATGGCGATTTCGATGTTTGGCGCGATCTTCACCTGGTTCATGATCTTCCTCACGCACCTGTTTTTTCGCCGTTATCGCAAGCGTCATGGCGGGCCGAAGCTGTCGTTCCAGCTGCGCCTGTTTCCCTACAGCACACTGCTGGGCCTGGTGCTGATGGGGGCGGTGATGATCACCACGTACTTCACCGAGGCCTTCAAGATGACGCTGGTGTTTGGCGTGCCATTCCTGATGATCCTGTCAGCGGTGTATTACGGGTTTTTCCGCAAGGCCAGGGCGTCGAACAAGGCTTTGGCGTAACCGGGCAATTGCTCGAAGGAGCGGGCGCATAACAGTAGTTTGCGACAGGCCCAGTCTTCGCTTAATGGCTGGGCTTTAATGCGCTTTTCTGTCGGCCAACGTTCCAATGCGGCCTGGGGCACGATGCCCAGGCCGGCGCCGCCGGCGACCATGCGGATCAACCCATCAAAACCCTCGGCGCGAATGCGTGTTTGCAGGCGAAAGCCTGCGTGCAATGCCTGTTCTTCCAGGTATACCGAAAGCGCGCTGTTGGCGGTCAGGCCTACATAATCGTATTGCAGGCTGTCGATGAAATTCGCCGTCGCCAACGGATGATCGAGGGGCATGATCAGCACCAGCGGGTCATCGCGAAACGGCAGGGTCTGCAAGCCGTGGGTGTCCACCGCATCGGAGATAATCCCCAGGTCTGCTGTGCCCTGGCGCAAGGCTTGGGTAATGCGCAGGCTGGGCAACTCCTGCAAGTCGATATCGAGGTTGGGGTGTTGGCGCAAAAAGTCCGCCAGCAGTTCCGGCAGGTATTCGCTCAGGGCGGTGGTGTTGCACAGCAGGCGCACCTGGCCTTTGATGCCCTGGGCGTATTCGGCCAGGTCCTGTTGCAGGTGCTCGGCCTGTTGCAACAGCAGGCGGGCGTGGCGGGCCAGGGCTTTGCCGGCGGGTGTTGGGCTGACGCCACGGCGGTTACGTTCGAGTAGCTCGATGCCCAGTGAGGCTTCCATCGCACGGATGCGCGCGCTGGCGGCGGCCAGGGACAAATGGCTTCGGGCGGCGCCGGCGGTGATGTTGCCGGTGTCGAGGGTGTGCAGGTAGAGGCGCAGGTCGATCAGGTCAAAGTGCATGGCTGAGGTTTCTCGAGTGACTTCACTGGCCTTATCGCAGGCAAGCCAGCTCCCACATTTTGCTTTGTGAACACAGTCCAATGTGGGAGCTGGCTTGCCTGCGATAGCTATTTAAGCCTCACGCAAAACAAGAGGCTACCTCAGTATATGGCGAATTTTCGACCTCAACGAAAGCCTGCAAAATCGCCTCATGACTACCTTCCTCGCGTTCTACCAAAACCTCGGCCCGGCCTTGACCCTGCTGGTGATCGGCACCTTCCTGCTGGCCGGCACCGTCAAGGGCGTGATCGGCCTGGGCCTGCCCA
Organism: Pseudomonas sp. OE 28.3; assembly: GCF_014268205.2. Lineage (NCBI taxonomy): Bacteria > Pseudomonadati > Pseudomonadota > Gammaproteobacteria > Pseudomonadales > Pseudomonadaceae > Pseudomonas > Pseudomonas sp. OE 28.3. The sequence continues at coordinate 5,681,374 of NZ_CP077082.1, read as the reverse complement.
CCGTGGCCATGGGCATGCTCGGCCTGGCTATGCTCCCGGCGCAGGCTGCGGCCTTGCTGATCATTCCATCCACAGTCACCAACCTCTGGCAACTGGCGTTCGGTGGCCACTTGAGCGCCTTGCTCAAGCGCCTGTGGCCAATGCTGCTGCTGATTTTTCTCGGCACCGGGCTTGGCACGTTGTGGCTGGGCACGGACGGCGGGCATTGGGTGGTTCGCGCGCTGGGTGGCGCCTTGCTGGTGTATGCGTTAAGTGGCTTGTTTTTGCCGACCTTCAAGGTGAAACCTAAAACCGAGCGCTGGCTTGGCCCGTTGTGCGGTCTGGTCACCGGCCTTATCACTTCGGCGACGGGCGTGTTCGTGATTCCGGCCGTGCCCTATCTGCAAGCCCTGGGTTTGAACCGCGATCAATTGGTGCAGGCGCTGGGGCTGGCGTTCACCGCTTCCACGTTGGCGTTGGCCGCAGCGCTGACCTGGCGTGGCACCCTGGGCGGTGGCGAAGTCAGCGCCTCGCTGTTGGCGCTGATACCCGCGTTGTTGGGGATGTGGCTGGGCCAGGTGTTGCGCCAGCGCATCAGCGCGGTGCTGTTCAAACGGGTGTTTTTCGTCGGCATGGCGCTGTTGGGGGGCCATCTACTGATCAGCGGCTGAGTGGCTGTTCACGGTGTAAGCTGTCGCGAACCGATTGAGAGGACACCCCGTGAAAGCCCGATCCGATGAGCTACAGATCTTCGTCAGCGTGATTGAGTGCGGCTCGATTTCGGCAGCCGCGGAGCAGGTCGGGCAGACGCCGTCGGCCGTCAGCCGCACCTTGTCGCGCCTGGAAGCCAAGCTCGACACCACGCTGATCAACCGCACCACGCGGCGCATGGACCTGACCGAGGAGGGCAAGTACTTTTTCGAGCAGGCCAAGCTGATCCTGGCGCAGATGGACGAGCTGGAAGAGCGCCTGTCGTCGCGCCAGAAGAACCCCGCCGGGCGTCTGCGCATCAATGCGGCCGTGCCGTTCATGCTGCATGGGATCGTGCCCTACATTGCCGAGTTTCGCAGCCTCTACCCGGATATCCAGCTGGAGCTGAACAGTGACGACCTGATCATCGACCTGCTGGAGCAGAGCACCGACATTGCCATCCGCATCGGTGCCCTGGCCGACTCGACCCTGCATGCGCGCTCGTTGGGTTGTACGCCGCTGCATATCCTCGCCAGCCCCGACTACCTCAAGCAGTTCGGCACGCCGAAGACGGTGGCCGAGTTGGTCGACCATACGCTGCTGGGCTTCACCCAGACCGAAACCCTCAACCACTGGCCGCTGCGCCACGTGGAAGGCGACCGCTGGCTGATCCAGCCAAGCATTGCCGCCTCCAGCGGCGAAACCGTGCGCCAACTGGCGCTGGAAGGCCAGGGCATTTGCTGCCTGTCGAACTTCATGACCAACGCCGACATCGATGCCGGGCGCCTGGTACCGGTGCTGGAAGCCTTCAACAGCGGCTATCGCCAGCCGATCCACGCGGTGTTCTACCGTAACTCGCAGTTGGCGCTGCGCATCCAGTGCTTCCTGGATTTCATTCAAACCAAGCTTGCGCGGTATGCCTGCTGATTCGTGACCTGTGCGCAAGATTGAATTGGGCAGCATGGGCTTATTCGGCAGGAATGAGTCCTTGATACTGGGCCTATCACTTACCCAGTCAGGAGCAACCTCCATGAACGTATTCGTCACCGGCGCAGCAGGGTTTATCGGCGGCTCCATCGCCACCGGCCTGGTCAAGGCCGGCCACACGGTCACCGGCCTGGTGCGCAGCGCCGAGCAAGCGGCTGAAATGACCGCCCTGGGCATCACGCCCGTGATCGGCACGCTGGATGACGCCGCCGTGTTGAGCGCACAGGCTTCTAAAGCTGATGCGGTGATCAATGCCGCGAGCAGCGACCATCGCGCTGCCGTGGAAACCTTGCTGGCCGCCTTGAAAGGTTCAAACAAGCCGTTCCTGCACACCAGCGGTTCGAGCATTGTCGGTGATGCTTCGGGCGGTAAATCCAGCGATGTCATCTACGTTGAAGACAACCTGCCGGAGCCGACCGTCGACAAGGCCGCGCGCGTGGCCATCGACAACCTGATCCTGGCGGCGGCCAAAGAGGGCGTGAACTCGGCGGTGATCTGCAATACCTTGATCTACGGCCACAGCCTGGGCGTGAAGCGTGACAGCGTGCAGTTGCCACGACTGCTCAAGCAAGCGCGCAAAAGTGGTGTGGTACGGCATGTGGGCACTGGCCAGAACATCTGGTCCAACGTGCATATTGAAGATGTGGTAGCCCTGTATCTGCTGGCGCTGACCAAGAACGTCCCGGGCACGTTCTACTTTGTGGAAAGCAGCGAAGCGGCGTTTGTCGACATGACCACCGCGATTGCCCAAGCCCTGAACCTGGGCGAGCCGCAGGATTGGCCATTGGCTGAGGCTGAGGCTGAGTGGGGCTATGAAATGGCCAACTATGGCCTGGGTTCCAACAGCCGGGTGCGTGGCAAACATGCGCGTGAGTTGCTGGGCTGGGCGCCGACGCGCACGTCGGTGGTGGAGTGGATTCGCAACGAGATGGTGTGATGTTCGCTTAGTACCGCGGCGTTGCCATCGCAGGCAAGCCAGCTCCCACACTTGAATGTATTCGCAATTCAAAATGTGGGAGCTGGCTTGCCTGCGATGAAGGCGACTCGGTTCATGTGTTGTTACACATTACTGGCCCCACCGACCGCAATTCCGTACCATCCCCCGCCATATCCCTCGCTACTCCCTGGTACCTCATGAACCTCACCCGTCTGCGCGCCGATGCCCTGGCTGGCCTCACCACGTCTTTCGCACTGCTGCCCGAATGCATCGCCTTTGCCCTGGTGGCTCACCTCAACCCGCTGATGGGCCTCTACGGCGCCTTTATCATCTGCACGCTCACGGCCTTGTTCGGCGGCCGGCCGGGCATGGTCTCGGGCGCCGCGGGTTCGATGGCGGTGGTGATCGTGGCGCTGGTGGTGCAACACGGCGTGGAATATTTGCTCGCGACCGTGCTGCTGGGCGGGCTGATCATGGTTGCGTTCGGCCTGCTACGCCTGGGCAAACTGGTGCGCATGGTGCCGCACTCGGTGATGCTCGGGTTCGTCAACGGCCTGGCGATCATCATTGCGCTGGCGCAGCTGGAGCATTTCAAAAGCGGTGAAACCTGGCTGAGCGGCACGCCGTTGTATGTGATGAGCGGGCTGGTGGTGGCAACCATGGCGATTGTTTACCTGCTGCCACGCCTGACCCGCGCCGTGCCGCCCGCGCTGGTGGCGATTTTGGGCGTCGGCCTGGCTGTTTACCTGCTTGGCCTGCCAACCCGCACGTTGGGCGACATGGCCCACATCGCCGGCGGCCTGCCAACCTTCGCGTTGCCGCAAATCCCGTGGACCCTGGAAACCCTCGGCATCATTGCGCCTTACGCGTTCCTGATGGCGATGGTCGGCCTGCTGGAAACCCTGCTGACCCTGAACCTCACCGACGAAATCACCGAAACCCGTGGCTACCCCGACCGCGAAAGCGTGGCCCTGGGCGCGGCGAATATGGTCTCGGGCCTGTTTGGCGGCATGGGCGGTTGCGCGATGATCGGGCAAACCGTGATCAACTTGAGCTCTGGCGGGCGCGGGCGTTTCTCCGGGGTGTTCGCCGGGGTGATGATCCTGTTGTTTATTCTGTTTTTGTCGCCGCTGATTGAGCGTATTCCGCTCGCGGCTTTGGTCGGCGTGATGTTCGTGGTGTCCCAGCAGACCTTTGCCTGGGCGTCGCTGCGGGTGATCAACAAGGTGCCGGTCAACGACGTGTTGGTGATTATTGCGGTAACGGTGATTACCGTGTTCACCGACCTGGCGACCGCCGTGCTCTGCGGTATCGTGATTGCGGCGCTGAACTTCGCCTGGCAACAGGCCCGTGAGCTGTATGCCGATGAGCATCTGGAAGCCGACGGCAGCAAGCTGTATCGCCTGCACGGCACGCTGTTCTTTGCCTCGACCACGCCGTTTTTGAACCAGTTCGACCCGGCCAACGACCCGGCCCAGGTGACGCTCGATTGTCGTCACCTGAGCTTTGTCGACTATTCAGCGACTGCAGCGCTGATGACTTTGCGCGAGCGCTACACCAAGGCCGGCAAGCAATTGCGCGTGCTGCATTTGTCGGAGCGCTGCAAGAAGCTGCTCAAGCGCGCCCGCGTGCATCACGACTGATTACAGCGGCAGCATATTTTCCAGTTCCTGGGCGCGGGTGCGGGTCATGTCCAGCATGCAGCCGATGCCATTGACCTGATCGATGGTGCCACCAGTCGCTGAGCCGATGAAGCCGCAGTTGGCGTCTCGGTACTTGATCCACAGGCGCTGTACGTCCTGCAGTTGCTGCTTCTGTTTGCCTTCCTGAAGCGCAAGGACGTCTTTGTAGGCCTTGTTCAGGCGCGCGTCCTGGATCTTGGCTTCGGTGGCGTTGCAGCTGACCATGTCCGCCGTGGTGTTGGCGCCATCCAGGCATTTTTTCAACGCCGGGCTGTCATCGGCCCAAGCGCTGCCGCAAAAGGCCAGCAGCAGTGCGCTGGCGGCGAAAGGAACAAGCAGGGTCTTGCGCTTCATTGTTGGTTTTCCTGGTTGTGGATAGGCCTGTCATCTGAGACTCGGCCCTGGCAACTGAGTTTCCGCACGCAAAAAACTTCATGTAAGAACACCCCCCGGATTTTCATCGGCTGGCGTTGGGCATGTCCCAAAGCGACAGCGCTTATCTGTGGGCGAAAATTACTTTCATAAAAATTGAAAATTACACCCGGTAATGATTTATGAGTTTCACAACCAATTCGACGTGACCCTTTCCAAGGAGTACCGCATGGCCGCACCACTGGGCTTTGGGCTGTTGGCATACGCTGCCATCGCCATCATTGCATTGATCGTGCTGATTGCACGCTACCGACTCAACCCGTTTATCGTCATCACGTTGGTGTCTATCGGCCTGGCCTTGATGGCCGGCATGCCGGCCGACACGATCATGGGCTCGTACGAGGCGGGCGTCGGCAAGACCCTTGGGCATATCGCCCTGGTGGTGGCGTTGGGCACCATGCTTGGCAAGATGATGGCCGAATCCGGCGGTGCCGAGCAGGTGGCGCGCACGCTGATCAACCGTTTCGGCGAGCGCAACGCGCATTGGGCGATGGTGTGTATTGCGTTCCTGGTGGGGCTGCCGCTGTTTTTCGAGGTCGGTTTTGTGTTGCTGGTGCCGATCGCCTTTACCGTGGCGCGGCGTGTGGGCGTGTCGATCCTGATGGTCGGCTTGCCGATGGTCGCCGGTCTGTCGGTGGTACACGCGCTGGTGCCGCCACACCCGGCGGCGATGATGGCGGTGCTGGCCTATAACGCGTCGGTGGGGCAGACCGTGCTGTACGCGATTCTGATCGGCATTCCCACGGCGATCATCGCCGGCCCCGTGTACGCCAAGTTCATCGTGCCACGCATCCACCTGCCGGCGGAAAACCCGTTGGAACGCCAGTTTATCGAGCGCGAGCCGCGTACACGTTTGCCAAGTTTCGCCCTGACCATGGGCACCATCTTGCTTCCGGTGGTGCTGATGATGATCGGCGGTTGGGCCAACGTGATTTCCACTCCGGGCACTGGTTTCAATCAATTCCTGCTGTTTATCGGCAACTCGGTGATTGCGCTGCTGGTCGCCACGCTGGTGAGCTTCTGGACCTTGGGCCTGGCCCAGGGCTTCAACCGCGAATCGATCCTCAAGTTCACCAATGAATGCCTGGCGCCGACCGCCAGCATCACCTTGCTGGTGGGCGCAGGCGGCGGTTTGAACCGCATCCTGGTGGACGCGGGCGTGACCAATGAGATTCTTGGTCTGGCGCATGCCTTCCACCTGTCGCCGCTGGTGATGGGTTGGTTGTTTGCCGCATTGATGCGCATCGCTACCGGCTCGGCCACCGTGGCCATGACCACGGCCTCGGGTGTGGTCGCGCCCGTCGCCATGGGCCTGGGTTATCCACACCCTGAATTGTTGGTGCTGGCGACCGGTGCGGGTTCGGTGATCTTTTCCCACGTCAACGACGGCGGCTTCTGGCTGATCAAGGAATACTTCAATATGACGGTGATCCAGACCTTCAAGACCTGGACCGTGTTGGAGACTTTGATTTCGGTGGTCGCGTTTGGTCTGACTTACGGCCTTTCTCTTGTTTTATAAGCCTCATTTTTTAAGCCGGAGCCGCCATGGACATCCTCTACCAGATCCGCGCCCGTCAGGATTCGTTCAGCGCCGGTGAAGGCCGTATCGCCAAGCTGATGCTCGATGACGTGGGCTTTGCCGCGTCGGCCAGCCTGGAAGCGTTGTCGCAACGGGCCGAGGTCAGCACGGCAACTTTGTCGCGTTTTGCTCGCAGTGTCGGTTGCCGCGATTTACGTGATTTGCGCCTGCAATTGGCCCAGGCCAGTGGCGTGGGCAGTCGTTTTCTGGACCCGGCCGGGTTGCCGGAGCAGTCGGCCTTTCACCGGCAGATTCTGGGGGACATCGAAGCGACGTTGCGTCAGCACCTGTCGGGGTTTAACCAGGCCAGTTTTGTTGATGCGGTCAGCCTGTTGGGCAAGGCGCGGATGATTCACGCGTTTGGCATGGGCGGCCCATCGAGCCTGTGCAGTGACGAATTGCAGGTGCGCCTGGTACGCCTGGGCTACCCGATTGCCGCCAGCCATGACCCGGTGATGATGCGGGTCACGGCGGCCACTTTAGGCCCGGAGCAGGCGCTGATCGTGTGCTCGCTCACCGGGCTGACGCCAGAACTGTTGGACGTCGTGAAACTGGCGCGTAGCTACGATGCCCCCATCATCGCCATCACCCTGGCCGACTCACCCCTGGCCGAATTGGCGGATGTATTACTGCCGCTGCAACCGGCCGAAACCAGTTTTATCTACAAGCCCACCGCGGCGCGCTACGGCATGCTGTTGGCCATCGACCTGCTCGCCACCGAACTGGCGCTGGCCCTGCCGGACGACAACCAGGAACGCCTGCGCCGGATCAAGCTGGCCCTCGACGATTATCGCGGCGGCCCCGACAGCCTGCCGCTTGGAGACTGATATGAAGTACGACACGCTGATCCGCCAGGCGCTGATCATTGATGGCAGCAACACGCCGGGCTATGTCGCCGATGTGGGGCTGCGCGCCGGGCGCATCGAGACGATCGGCGACTTGTCGAGCGCAACCGGCGAGCATGAAGTCGACGCCAGTGGCCGCGTGTTGGCGCCGGGTTTTATCGACGTGCACACCCACGATGACACGGTGGTGATCCGCCACCCGCAGATGCTGCCCAAGCTCAGCCAGGGCGTTACCACGGTGATTGTCGGCAACTGCGGCATCAGCGCATCGCCGGTGAGTTTACGTAGCGATCCGCCGGACCCGATGAACCTGCTGGGGGCGCGTGAGGCATTCGCTTATCCACGTTTTGCCGACTATCGTGCTGCCGTGGAAAGTGCTCATCCGGCAGTCAACGTTGCCGCTTTGATCGGCCACACCGCCTTGCGCAGCAACCATATGGACGACCTGCACCGCACCGCCACGCCCAGTGAAATTGCCGCCATGCGTGTGCAGTTGCAGGAGAGTCTGCAGGCGGGTGCCCTCGGTTTATCCACAGGCCTGGCCTACGCCAGCGCGTTTAATGCCGAGACCGATGAAGTGCTGCAGCTCAGTGAAGAACTCACGGCGTTTGGTGCGGTGTACACCACGCATTTGCGCAGCGAATTCGAACCGGTACTGGAGGCGATGGACGAGGCGTTTGTGATTGGCCGACATGCGCAGGCACCGGTGATCATTTCCCACCTCAAGTGCGCCGGTGCGGGCAATTGGGGGCGCAGTCCGCAACTGTTGGCATCGTTGGAATTGGCAGCGCAAACCCATCCGGTCGGGTGTGATTGCTATCCCTATGCCGCCAGCTCGTCGACGCTGGATTTGAAGCAGGTCACCGACGCGTTTCGTATCACTATTACCTGGTCAACACCGCACCCGGAGGTCGGCGGGCGCGACTTGCAGGACATCGCGGCGCAGTGGGAGGTTTCGCTGATGGATGCGGCACGTCGCCTGCAACCGGCAGGGGCCGTGTATTACGGAATGGATGAGGCGGATGTACGGCGTATTCTTGCGCATCCGTTGTCGATGGTGGGTTCGGATGGTTTGCCGGAAGACCCGTTTCCCCATCCACGTTTGTGGGGCGCATTTCCACGGGTGCTGGGGCACTTCAGCCGGGATGTGGGGTTGTTTCCACTGCACACGGCGGTGCACAAGATGACCGGGTTGTCGGCGGCGCGTTTTGGGCTGGTCGAGCGTGGAGAAATTCGTGAAGGGCACTGGGCCGACCTGGTGTTGTTCGACCCGTTGCGCGTGCGTGATGTGGCGGATTTCAAAGAACCGCAACGCGCTGCCGAGGGGATTGATGGCGTGTGGGTCAATGGCGTGCTGAGTTATAGCGATGGGCAGGCCAATGGTCATCGGCCGGGGCGATTCCTTGCGCGCAATGGGGATTTGCGTGGCGGGTTTTCGTCCCTATAGTGGGTGCCTTCATACACGGAGCGGTTGCCATGCACTTAGGAAAAGTCACCCCGATTTTGCGGATCTTCGACGAGGCCAAGGCGTTGGAGTTCTACGTCGACTTCCTGGGGTTCAAGGTTGACTGGCAGCACCGTTTCGAGGCGAATTTCCCGTTGTATCTGCAAGTGTCGCTGGGCGAGTGCGTGCTGCATTTGTCCGAGCACCATGGCGATGCTTCGCCGGGCTCGGCGGTGCGGATTCAGGCGCAAGGCGTGGACGGCTACCAGCAGCAGTTGCTGGCCAAGGACTACCGGTATGCCAAGCCTGGGGTTGAAGAAACGCCTTGGGGCTCGCGGGAGATGAGCATCAAGGACCCGTTTGGGAATCGACTGGTGTTTGTTGAGGAAGGCGAGGGCTGAGAGCCAAGGGACTCAAGGCAAGCCGAGTATGTCTAAGTTTGCCTGTGGCGAGGGAGCTTGCTCCCGTTGGGCTGCGCAGCAGCCCCAAGGCATTCACTGCGCTCCCAACTTAAAATATCGATCAACTTCAGTAGGGGCCGCTGCGCGACCCAGCGGGAGCAAGCTCCCTCGCCACAGAGTTTGTGCGTAGTCAGCGTTGGGTTTTTACACCCGGAAATGACTGACCATCTGCTGCAACTGGCTGCCCAAACGCGCCAGTTCCACGCTCGATTTAGCCGTCTCGTCACTCGCAGTAGCCGTTTGCTCCGACACATCGCGCACGTTCACAATGCTGCGGCTGATCTCTTCAGCCACGGCGCTCTGCTGCTCGGCGGCCGCTGCAATCTGCTGGTTCATCGACTGGATATTCGACACGGTACGCGTGATGTTCTCCAGCGACACACCGGCCTTGCGCGTCAGCTCGACGCTGCTGTCGGTGAGGCTGCGGCTGTTATTCATCACCGTGGCCACTTGCTGGGTGCCGTTCTGCAAACCGGCGACCAGGCCTTCGATTTCTTCGGTGGATTTTTGTGTGCGCTGGGCCAGGCCGCGCACTTCGTCAGCCACCACGGCAAAACCACGACCGGCTTCACCGGCACGCGCCGCTTCAATCGCCGCGTTGAGCGCCAACAGGTTGGTCTGTTCGGCCACGGCCTTGATCACGTCCATCACGCTGCCGATCTTGTTGCTCTCTTGTTGCAGGTGCGTCATGGCGTCGGTGGAGCGCGCCACTTCGGCGGCCAGGCGCTCGATCTGGGCGATGGCCTCGGCCACCACTTTGTCGCCGGCGCGGGCTTGGCCATCGGCATCGGCGGCGGCCAGGGACGCTTGCTCGGCGTTGCGCGCGACTTCCTGCACGGTGGCAGTCATCTCATGCATCGCGGTGGCGACTTGATCGGTTTCGATTTTCTGGCTGTTCACGCCGGCACTGGTCTGCTCGGTCACGGCCGAGAGTTCTTCGGCGGCGCTGGCGATCTGGGTTACGCCGTCACGAATGCCGCTGATCAGCTCACGCAGGGTAGTGCCCATGCGCTGGATACCTTGCTGCAATACGCCGAGTTCATCGCGGCGGGTCACCTGGATGTTGTGGCTCAGGTCACCGGAAGCGATGCGTTCCACCACGGCCAGGGTGTCCTGGATCGGGCGAGTGATCTGGCGGGTAATGACCAGCGCCGCGATGATGCCGACCAACAACGCCAGCAAGGTGCTGATCAATTGCAGGCTGCGGGCCTGGGTGCTTTCGGCGTCGCGGCGATCGAGCTGAATGTCGTACAGCTTGTCGCTGATGGTGACGATATCGGCACCCTGGGTGGTCATTTCGGCGCGCGCAGTGACGATGTTGGCGTTGGCAGCCTTGTAGCTCTGTACGGCGCTGCGATAGGCACCGAGTGCGGTTTCCAGCGACGTCAGTGCGCTTTGTTGGCTGGTGCCAAACGCGGCGCTGAGGCTTTTCAAACCGGCGATGGCTTTTTCGATTTGTGCAGCGGCGCGGGCTTCGGTTTCTGCGCTGGGGGAGTTGGTGTAGCCGCGCACTTCATAGCGCGCCAGGTGGAACTCTTCCTTGGCGTGCGTCACGGCCTGGTACTGGGTGAAGCGCTCCGGGCTGTCGGGCGCTTGCTGCACGCTGGCTTCCAGTGCGTCGATCTGCCCGTTGGCGATATCGGCCTTGTCGCCCATCACTTGGCGCGCGGCATTGCCGTTACGGTAGGCCTCACGCATTTTGTTCAGCGACTGCTGGTAAGCCGTGATGACGGCTTTCTGCTCGGTGAGCAGCTTGCGGTTTTCCGGGCTCTTGAAGCTGTCCAGCAGTTTCTGTTGCTGGGCGGCGAAGGCGTCGAGGCTGGTCTGGACGTTCTGTGCCACGGCTTCGTCGCCATTGGCGAGCATGTATTGCAGGCGCACGATGCGCAGCTTGGTCAGGGACGCGTTGAGCTGGGTGATGTCGCTCATCCAGTTGCTACGGTCAATCAAGCCGCCCAGGCTGGTCCAGCCGGTCAGGGCCAGGATCGAGGTGAGGACCAGCACCAGGCCAAAGCCCAGGCCGAGTTTGAGGTTGACGCTGATGTTGCCGAACCAGCTATTCATCGAATGCTCCGCAAGAATGATGTGTGTCTGCTGGACGGTGTTGTTGTTTGAGCCAGCCAAAGTTTGTACGGGGGTATCGGCGGCAGGCGATGATTCTGAAATACATTTCTTACGGGTGCGACGAAGGGTCGCTGTTGCCTGGCAGCAACGGCGGCCCCGCAGGCTCCCAGCAGGCTTATAGTGCGGTAGCGGGCACCACGGTGAGTCTGAGGCACGACGCGGCACCCGCGCTCAGGTGCACAGTGTTGCGTGCCACCCTTGAATGGTGGGCCTGGCCAGAAGGCTCACCACTGTTGGGGTTAACGTCAAACCTGGGGAAGTTGCTGCTGGCAATATCCAGGCGCAGTCGATGGCCGCGCTTGAACAGGTTGCAGGTGGCGAAGGGCTCGATCGTGACCTTTACCCGTTTGCCCGGTGTCAGTGCCGTCGGCTGCTCCCAGGAGTCTCGATAGCGACAACGGCGGATGCCGTCGGTGATGTTCATCGCAAAACCATCGGGGTAGTCGGCACTGGGCGGGTACAGGTCGATCAGCTTGGCGGTGAAGTCGGTGTCGGGTGCATCGCTGTCTATCCATAACTCGATCTGTACATCACCTGCGACAATCAAGTCTTCAATGAGCGGCTCGGTAAGGAAGCTCAGCACATCTTTGCGCTCGCTCAGAGGGCGGTTGTCGCCACGGGTGCCGAAGAAGTCGGCACGCTCACGTTGGTCGAAAGCGCCGCCCACGAAGATGGGGGCGCCGGAGGTCAGCGCACCGCCGAGGGTCGGGACCGGACAGGCCGGGTCGGCGAGGTAGCTCAAGCACGCGTCGGTTGCGTCTGGTGCAGTGCCGCTCAGTTGCCCTTGAGCCGTCAAGTAGAGCGTCTGCACCCGGCTGCCTGGCAGCGGCCATTGCGTCGATTGCAACCAGCGTCCGCCGTGTTGCAGTCGGCCGTCAGGGTCACGTTGGCCGCTGCCGCCCCCCATCAGAAATACCTGCACGCTGGCCTTGGGCGCGTGAGGCGAGGGTTTGAGCGATTGTTCGAACCACGCCAGGCGACAGCTCAGCCAGTTCTGATCGACCTGGCCATCGAATGCTGCCTGCGGCCCGAACTCGACGTCGCCGCTGTGGCTGATATTGCGGTCACCGTGCAGCCATGGCCCCATCACCAGCCGCTGGTGGGCCGAGGTGTTTTGCCTGAAGGCGCTGTAGTTGGCCAGGGTGGAGCTGACATAGGCGTCATACCAACTGGACATGAACAACACTGGAATGTCGGGCAGTTGCCGATAGTAGCCCTCGGCATAGATGCCGGACGTGCGCCAATACTCACTGAATGTGCCCTTGGCCCACTGCTCCAGCACGTAGGCCTCGTATTCCGGCACATGGCGCAAAGGTGACTGGCCGGGTTGCCAGGGCATCCGCGTAAACCAATGATGGATATCTTCCTGCTCCAGTGCTTGGCGAACCTGTGGATCGGCCAAGGCTGCTGGGCTTTCCTTGGCCTGGCGAAAGGCCCAGGTGGCCTGCTTGAGTTCGAACGCGCCACCCTGGCGAATCCCGCACTGATAGGCGTTGGCGAAGCCGCCGCTGTCGAGCACCATGCTGCTCAAGCCCGGTGGGTGCAGACAGGCCATCGCCAGTTGGGTATGCGCGGCGTAAGACAGGCCCATGCTGCCGATCTTGCCGTTGCACCACGGCTGGCGGACGATCCAGGCAAGCGTGTCGAAACCGTCCTCGCCCTCAGCGGTGTATTTGGTAAACACGCCTTCAGAGGCATAGCGGCCCCGGCAGTCCTGAAAGATTGCGACAAAGCCTTGGTCGGTAAAGCGTGCCGCCATCTGTTCTCGAGAGATGTGCTGGCCGTCGAGTTGTTTTTCCGAGCGAGAGGGTTTGCTCTTGTCGTAGGGCGTGCGTTCAATGACCACCGGGAAAGGGCCGCAGCTGCCTGTCGGCAAATAGATATCGGTGGCCAGGTGGATGCCGTCGCGCATCGGGATCATGTGGTTGTGCAGGGTTTGCATGGGGAAAACACTCATTGACTCAGTACCCGCTCGTGACCGCGATAGCCAGCAACACCATCGCCAGTACGGCGTAGATCAGAAACAGCGGCAGGATGTAGCGCGCCCATTGGCCCCAACCGACATTGGCGGTGGCCAGCAACACCAGCAGGCCACTGGAGGTTGGGGTGATCATGTTGGTCAGGCCATTGCCCATCAGAAACGCGAATACAGTGGTCTGCGGGCTGACGCCGGAGAGTTGGCCCAGCGGGCCGAAGATCGGCATGGTCACCGCCGCCTGGCCCGAGGTGGACGGGATCAACACGTCCAGCCCCAGTTGTGCGAAGAACATGCCGTAGGCCGACACAATCGGGCCGTGGTCGCCTACCAGGTTGGCCAGGGTGTGGACGATGGTGTCGAGCACTTGGCCGGTACTGAGGATGATTTCCACGGCGGTGGCCAGGCCGATCAGCACGCCGGCAATCAGCACCTTCTTCATGCCATCGACAAAGGCACTGGCGGCGACACTCGCACCTAGCCCGGCAATCACACTGAACGCCACCGTCAGCAACAGGTAAAACGCCGACAGCTCATGGTACTTCCAGCCCCAGCGGTTGGAGGCGTAGACCAGAAAACCGATGCCGCTCAGCAGCACAGTCAGGTTGATCAAGTGGCGCGTGGGCAAGGGTTTATGTTCGAACGTAATCTGCGCTGTCGCATCAAAACCGTGCTTGCGGATACTCCACAGCACGAAGGCAATCCCCACCAGCAGAAAGCTGCAGTAAGCCAGTACGCGCATGCTTAAACCGCTGAATATCGGCAGCCCGACCATCGGCTGAGCGACGGACAGCGCCACGGGATTGGAGATTGAAGCGAGGTAGCCGATCTTCACCGAGATCGTGACGATAGCCAGCCCGATCAGGTTCGACAGCCCCAGCCGGTTGGCCATGGCGACCATCAGCGGCACGATCAGAATAAACTCCTTGGCCAGGCCCATGAACGTGCTGCCCGCCGAGAACACCAGCATCAGGCTCGGCACCAGCACGTAGATGTTGCCGCGGGTCAGGCCCAGTAAACGCTCCAGTCCGGCGTCGATCACCCCGGCCTTGTTCAGTACGCCAAACATGCCGCCGATGAACAGCACCATGAAGATCAGCGCTGCACGTTTCTCGATGCCTTGGGGGATGGCCATGAAACCTTCGACCAGCGACACCGGGCGGGCCACGGTATCGCCGGCCTTGCGTGGCTCCAGCGCGAACAATTGGCCCAGGCTGTCGTGTTTCTCCAGCACCTGATAAGAGCCGGGTACTACCAGCCCGTTCTGACGCTCGAACTTGCCCGAGTTCACCGCATAGGTGAAGGCCACGGCGAGCAAGACGATGCTCAGCAGGATGATGGCCGGGTTGATCTGTTTGCGTTGCGTGGGTTTTTCCACCGCCGCCGCTGTGGAGAAATTCTGTGATTCGCTCATGCTGGCTGCCCCGGCGTTTGCCGTTGTTGTTATGGGGGAGTGACGCGTGTGGAGCGGACACTAGGGCAAAGTTTTGGCGGCGACAACGTTATGCGCAGGGTGGGTCGGGCTATGCGTTTTGTGCGTTCAAGCGCTGCTTGAGATGCTCGGCAAACGCTGTGACCACCTGTGGGCGTGGCTCATTGGCGCGATAGGCCAGGCCGAAAGTGTAAGGCAGTGCAGGGCGAAAAGGCCGGGTCACGATCGGCAGGTGCAGGAAGTGGCTGGCGAGCAAACCGTTGACGATCGACACCCCCAGGCCTTCGGCGACAAAGCTGCATGCCGCGCCTACCGAATGTACTTCGACCCGCACTTGCGGCGTGAGGTTGGCAGCGCGAAACACCTGGTTCAACTCAGCCCGTAAAGCCCGTTGTCGGCCGAGCATCACCAACGGCACATTGCGCAAGTGCTGCACCTCGATACAGGCGTGGCGAGTCAGTGGGTGGTCGGCGGGCATCACGCACACGCCTTCGGTTTGCAGCACGGGCTCGATGTCGAAGTCGGGAATTTCCGTTGGCAGGCGCACAAAACCAAGGTCGGCGGACCGGTCGAGTACGGCGCGCTCGATCATGTCGTAAGAGCCGGTCAGCAACTCGACCACGATGTCGTCATGGCTCTTGAGAAACTCCGCGACGATTCGTGGCAAAAGCTCTTGGGTCATGCTGGTGGGCACCCCGACCTTGAGCAGGCTTTTGCGCGAGCGGCCCACGCGCATTTCGTCTGCCAGGCGTTGGATACGCTGCATGCCGTCTACCAGGCCGGCGACTTCGGTCAGTAACTCTTCCGCTTCTGCGGTGGCCATCAGGCGACCTTTTTTGCGCAGAAACAATACGAAACCCAACGCCTCCTCCAGCTGACTCAACAGGCGGCTGACGGCCGATTGCGACAGGCCCATGCGTGTTGCTGCGCCGATGGTCGAACCGGTGGACATGATCGCCTTGAAGGCTTCGAGCTGCTTGAGATTCACCGTGATTTTCCTGTCGGTTGCGAGGGGTTGGCGGTGCTTTGCGCATAGCCTGATGCGCATCTCGCATAACGTTGTGGGGCTTTCGACGAGCCGTTAGTGTCCGCTCCAACGCGAGGTGCCGTCCAGTGTGTCGCGCGGTGGAACTGCCCATAAAAAAACGACAATAAGGCATAGAGGAAACAGCGATGCATAAACTTTTCAATCAGGGAAAATTGGCCTCGGCGTGCCTGCTGGCAGGTGTGTCGCCTGTACTCCTGGCCCAGGGGTTCTGGGAGGATTCAAAGGCTCGCCTGACCTTGCGTAATTTCTACTTCAACGACGATTACCGCGACGGCGGCGAGGATCGCAAAGAGTGGGCACAAGGTTTTTTACTCAACCTGCAGTCAGGCTATACCGAAGGCACGCTAGGGTTTGGTCTGGACGCGTTGGGGTTGGCGGGGCTGCGGCTCGACTCCAGCCCTACTCACGCCGGCACGGGTTTATTGCCGGTGCATGACGATGGCCATGCCGCCAGTGAATTCTCCAGCCTGGGCGTCACCGCAAAGATGCGCTGGGGCGATGCCGTGGTGAAAACCGGCACCTTGCTGCCGAAGATTCCAGTGCTGGTGCATAACGATGGACGCCTGCTGCCGCAGACTTTTCAAGGCACTCAGGTGGAGTACAGTGGAATTCGCAACCTGTACCTGCATGCCGGGCACCTGGATAAATTCAAGCAGCGAAACTCCACCGACAGCGTGGCTATTTATCCCCAGGGCTACAGCGGCAAACAGGGCAGTGATTTCGATTTTGCCGGCGCCTCTTATGCCTTCACGCCGCAGCTCAGTGGCACTTGGTATTACGGCGAAATGCGTGAGTTCTATCGTCAGCAGTTTTTTGGCCTTGTGCATAAACAGCCGGTGGGTAACGGCACGCTGACCAGTGATTTGCGTTATTTCATCAGCAGCGATGCGGGTGAGGCGCGCAACGGCAAAGTGGACAGCGACATGTTCAGCGGGTTGTTCACCTATCGCCTGGGCGCACAGGCGCTGGGCGTCGGTTATCAGAAGGTCAACGGCGACACTGCGCTGCCTTATGCCAGTGTATCGACGGTGTATTCCTTCACTAACGCCGGTGTAGGCAAGTTCATCCAGGCCGGTGAGCAAACCTGGATGCTGCGCTACGACTATGATTTTGAAGCCGTGCTGCCGGGCCTGAGTTTCATGACCCGCTATTACAAAGGGCAGAACGGTGATTACAGAGGGCGTGAGGCGCGGGAGTGGGAGTCGGACACTAACCTGCGCTATGTCATCCAGGACAGTACCTTCAAAGGCTTGGGCGTGGAGTTGCGCAAAGCGACCTATCGTTCCACCTACGCCAGCGACCGCGATAACTATCGGCTTTATCTGACCTACGACCTGGCCCTTTGGTAGTGGGGCAGGGGGCTGATCAGAGGCGGGTCTTGTGTGCTAGTCTGCGGGCCCTTTTAGTTTTGGATGGCGCGGGAAACCGTGCTGTCCTACAGCGGAGCCTCTTCATGTCCGAAGTTAATCTGTCCACCGACGAAACCCGCGTCAGCTACGGTATCGGCCGTCAGTTGGGCGACCAACTGCGCGACAACCCGCCACCGGGCGTGAGCATCGACGCCATCCTGGCCGGCCTGACCGACGCGTTCGACGGCAAAGCAAGCCGCGTTGACCAAGAGCAAATGGCGGCGAGCTTCAAAGTGATCCGTGAAATCATGCAAGCCGAAGCGGCTGCCAAGGCAGAAGCAGCTGCTGGTGCTGGTCTGGCGTTCCTGGCTGAAAACGCCAAGCGTGATGGCATCACCACCCTGGCTTCCGGCCTGCAATTTGAAGTGCTGACTGCAGGTGACGGCGCCAAGCCGACCCGTGAAGACCAAGTGCGTACTCACTACCACGGCACCCTGATCGACGGCACTGTGTTCGACAGCTCCTACGAGCGCGGCCAGCCTGCAGAATTCCCGGTTGGCGGCGTGATCGCCGGCTGGACCGAAGCCCTGCAACTGATGAATGCCGGCAGCAAATGGCGTCTGTACGTGCCGAGCGAACTGGCTTACGGCGCTCAAGGCGTTGGCAGCATTCCGCCGCACAGCGTTCTGGTGTTCGACGTTGAGTTGCTCGACGTTCTGTAAGACCTGTTGATGGTTGCGCCGGGTCCTATGTGGGAGCCGGGATTGATGTGGCGAGCAAGCTTGCTTGCGCTGGGGTGCGAAGCGCCCCTAAAGGCCTGCGACTGCTGCGCAGCCGAGCGGGAGCAAGCTCCCTCGCCACAACAAATCCGGCTCCCACATAGAGCCGGTGCATTCAGGTTTTGCGCGGTGGTTCATGGATGGAACTTGCCATTGAGCTCTGTCGCCGGGCGCAACGCTCGGGCATAGCAGAACAGAAACAGATTACGCACCACCTCCTTCAGCACCCCAGGCTCACTGGAACTCAGGCCGTTGACGTCCAGGTCGCCTTGATCCTGCAGTTCATTCAGCGCTTCTTCTTCCAGCACCGCACAGACTTCGCCGGTTTCCCGATGCAGGATCCGCAGGTATGGGTGTGGGCGGTCCAGCCAGGCATCTATCAAATAAGTCATGGTCGTTCTCCTTGATGGGTTTCAATGAGAATAATTCTTATTCGTGGAATAGCAAGTGCCTATTGGCGGTTTCCTGGTTTTTCTGTGTGGATGTTGAGGCAGGTCAGCGCAGAGGGCAAAACGCCATCCCGCGGCTGGCGCGGGATGGATGCAGCAGGTTCAGACTTTGCGCACGAACTCGGACTTGAGTTTCATCGGGCCGATACCGTCGATCTTGCAATCGATATCGTGATCGCCGTCGCACAGGCGGATGTTCTTGACCTTGGTGCCGACCTTGACCACCAGGGACGTGCCCTTGACCTTGAGGTCCTTGATCACGGTGATGGTGTCGCCGTCTTGCAGGACATTGCCCACAGAGTCTTTCTTCACGGTTTCGTCGCCCGCCACTTCGGCCTCGCCATTGGCGGACCACTCATGGGCGCATTCCGGGCAGATCAGCTGGGCGCCGTCTTCGTAGGTGTACTCGGAATTGCATTTCGGGCAGGGTGGCAACGTGCTCACTAAAGCTCCTTGAAAGTCAGGATGGCTAAAAGTCGCACATTATATAGGGTTTATTGCAGGTTGGGGTGGGCGCCTCGGAACCTTGTGGGAGCCGGGCTTGCCCGCGATGCAGGCACCGCGGTGTGTCAGTGATACCGAGGTGATGCTATCGCAGGCAAGCCAGCTCCCACGCAAGCCAGCTCCCACGCAAGCCAGCTCCCACACAAGCCTGCGCTCGCAGATATTGCTCAGTGCGTGCGGGCTACCGCAAACTCACTCAGCTCAACCAGGGCATCCCGGTACTCGCTGGGTGGCAGGGCTTCCAGGCACTGGATGGCACGGGCCGCATAGTCACGCGCCAACTGCGCGGTGTACTCCAGGGAACCCGAGGCTTCTACCGCTGCACGGATAGCTTCGAGGTCTTCAATCCCGCCTTTCTGGATCGCCTTGCGCACCAGAGCGGCCTGTTCCGGCGTGCCTTCGCGCATGGTGTAGATCAACGGCAAGGTCGGCTTGCCCTCGGCCAGGTCGTCACCGACGTTCTTGCCCAGGGTTTCGGCGTCGCCACGGTAGTCGAGCAGGTCGTCCACCAGTTGGAACGCCACGCCCAGGTGATCACCAAAGGTGCGCAGGGCTTCGGCCTGTTCGGTCGTTGCGCCACACAGGACGGCGGCGCTGTGGGTCGAGGCTTCGAAGAGCATCGCGGTTTTGCCGCGAATCACTTCCATGTAGGTTTCTTCAGTGGTGCTGGCGTCGCGGACCTTGGACAGCTGCAGTACTTCGCCTTCGGCGATGATGCGCGTGGCTTGTGAAAGAATCTTCATCACCGGCATCGAGCCCAGTTCGACCATCATTTCAAACGAGCGCGAATACAGGAAGTCGCCCACCAATACGCTGGGGGCATTGCCCCACATCGCATTGGCCGTCTCGCGGCCACGGCGCATGCCGGACATGTCGACCACGTCGTCATGCAGCAGGGTCGCGGTGTGCAGGAATTCGATGGTCGCGGCCAGCAGGCGCAGGTCATCGCCTTCGCGGCCCAGAGCCTTGCCACACAGCAACACTAATAAAGGTCGCAGGCGTTTACCGCCCGCCGACGTAATGTAGTCGCCAATTTTGGAGACCAGCGGCACTTTAGACGTGAGCTGCTGCTTGATGATGCCGTCGACGGCGCTAAAATCGTCCGCGACCGCGCGGTAGAAAGCTTGGGGTTGCATCAGCGACAGTCGCTCCAGAAGGGTTGCGCGGCATGCTAGGACCCTGACCCGGCAGTGTCAAGGCGCGATAGACGGCCCCTTGCATCACCCATTTACCTTGCGTACAATCGCGCACCCTGAACTTCCTGGGCAGCACCTGCCTTACGCAATTGCATTCGGGACGTCCATCCCATGCAGCCATGCCAGCCAATACCTTTTCTTATAAAGCGCTGGGTGAGCAGGATTATCGGAGAAATACCATGTCGTACGCAGTAATTGTTACTGGTGGCAAGCAATACAAGGTCGCCCCAGGTGAATACCTGAAGATCGAAAAACTGGAAGTCGCTACTGGCGAATCCGTTACCTTTGATCGCGTTCTGTTGGTCGCTAATGGCGATGACGTGAACATCGGCGCTCCAGTTGTTGCTGGCGCTACCGTTGTGGCTGAAGTGATCTCCCAAGGTCGTCACGATAAAGTCCGCATCATCAAGTTCCGTCGTCGTAAGCACCACATGAAGCGTATGGGCCACCGCCAGTGGTACACCGAGATCAAAATCACCGGTATTCAGGCTTAATTTCAGCCTAATTCCTCACTAGGAGAATTGACTCATGGCACACAAAAAAGCTGGTGGTAGTACCCGTAACGGTCGCGACTCAGAAGCCAAACGCCTTGGCGTTAAGATGTATGGCGGCCAGAAAATCATTCCGGGCAACATCATCGTGCGTCAGCGCGGCACCCAATTCCACGCCGGTTACGGTGTTGGCATGGGTAAAGATCACACCCTCTTCGCTAAAATCGAAGGCGTGATCAAGTTTGAAGTAAAAGGCGCGTTCAACCGCCGTTACGTGAGCGTTGTCGCCGCTTAATTGCGCGATCGCTGGAAAAGCCCTGTCTCGCGACGGGGCTTTTTCGTTTGTGGAGTGAGTCTCTTGCAAAGCTGTTTGTGATGGGCTCAGGCGCTGGATGTGCGGTCGTTTTCTGAGGTCGCTGCGCTCATTTTTGCAAGAGTCTTATGTCTTGGTTTCTTAAGCTCGTCCGTGCGACGAGAGGCGTTTTGTTATGAAGTTCGTTGATGAAGTTTCCATCCGAGTAAAAGCAGGCGACGGCGGTAACGGTTGCATGAGTTTCCGTCGCGAAAAATTCATCGAAAACGGTGGTCCAAACGGCGGTGACGGCGGTGACGGCGGTTCCATCTACATGATGGCCGACGAAAACCTCAACACCCTGGTCGACTACCGTTACACCCGGCACTTCGATGCCGAGCGTGGCTCCAACGGTGGCAGCACCGACTGCACCGGTAAAAAAGGCGAAGACCTGGTACTGCGCGTACCGGTCGGCACCACGATCATCGACTCCGCGACCCAGGAAGTGATTGGCGACCTGACCAAGGCCGGCCAGAAGCTGATGGTTGTGCAGGGCGGCTGGCACGGTCTGGGTAACACCCGATTCAAGTCCAGTACCAACCGCGCGCCACGCCAGACCACGCCGGGCAAGCCGGGCGAGCAGCGTGACCTGAAGCTGGAGATGAAAGTACTGGCGGACGTGGGCCTGTTGGGCTTGCCGAACGCCGGTAAAAGTACCTTCATCCGCTCGGTCTCGGCCGCCAAGCCGAAAGTCGCCGACTACCCGTTCACCACCCTGGTGCCAAACCTGGGCGTGGTCAGCGTAGACCGTTGGAAAAGCTTCGTGATCGCCGACATTCCTGGCTTGATCGAAGGTGCTTCCGACGGTGCAGGCCTTGGGATTCGCTTCCTCAAGCACTTGTCGCGCACCCGTTTGCTGCTGCACCTCGTCGACATGGCGCCGCTGGATGACACCAGCGCACCGGACGCCGCCGAAGTGATCGTCAGCGAGCTGACCAAGTTCAGCCCGGCCCTGGCCGAGCGTGACCGCTGGCTGGTACTGAACAAGTGCGACCAGATCCTCGAAGAAGAGCACGAAGAACGCGTCAAGGAGATCGTTGATCGCCTGGAGTGGGAAGGCCCGGTCTACGTGATCTCGGCCATCGCCAAAGAAGGCACCGAGCGCCTGACCCGCGACATCATGCGCTACCTCGAAGACCGCGCCGACCGCCTGGCGGCCGACCCGGTATTCAAGGCAGAACTGGCAGAACTCGACCAGCAGATCGAAGACGAAGCCCGCGCCCAGTTGCAAGCTCTGGACGACCAGCGTGCCCTGCGCCGCAGCGGCGTGAAGTCGGTCCATGACATCGGCGACGACGATTGGGACGAAGAAGACGTGGATGATGAAGACGGTCCGGAAATCATTTACGTGCGCGACTGATAGGTTGCGATAAACTCAAACGCCGCTCCCAGGAGCGGCGTTTTGGTATCCGGGTATAACGTTATGGGCCGCGCTGGGTCGCGGGGCCCTCAATCTAAGGTTGAAGATGATGCGGAGCAAAGTGACAGGTGCGCAGCGCTGGGTCGTAAAGATCGGAAGTGCGCTGCTGACGGCGGATGGCAAAGGTCTGGATCGCGCAGCGATGAGCGTCTGGGTCGAGCAGATGGTGGCCTTGCATGAGGCCGGTGTCGAGTTGGTGTTGGTCTCGTCCGGGGCCGTTGCCGCCGGGATGAGCCGCCTCGGCTGGACCGCGCGACCCAGCGCGATGCACGAACTGCAAGCCGCCGCCGCCATCGGCCAGATGGGCCTGGTGCAAGCCTGGGAGTCCAGCTTTGCCGAGCACGGCCGCCACACGGCGCAGATCCTGCTGACCCACGACGACCTGTCCGACCGCAAGCGTTACCTCAATGCTCGCAGCACCCTGCGCGCACTGGTTGAGCTCAAGGTCATCCCGGTAATCAACGAGAACGACACGGTGGTCACCGACGAAATCCGCTTCGGTGATAACGACACCCTGGCCGCGCTGGTCGCCAACCTGGTGGAAGCCGACCTGCTGGTGATCCTCACCGACCGCGACGGCATGTTTGACGCTGACCCGCGTAACAACCCCGACGCCCAGCTTATCTACGAAGCCCGCGCCGATGACCCGGCGCTCGACGCCGTGGCCGGCAGTGTAGGCGGTGCATTGGGCCGTGGCGGCATGCAGACCAAACTGCGTGCGGCGCGGCTGGCCGCACGTTCCGGCGCGCACACCATCATCGTCGGTGGGCGCCTGGAGCGTGTGCTGGATCGCCTCAAGGCCGGTGAGCGCATCGGTACGCTGCTGTCGCCGGAACGCGGCATGCTGGCGGCGCGCAAACAATGGCTGGCCGGTCATCTGCAAACCCGTGGCACGCTGGTTCTGGACGACGGTGCTGTGTCAGCCTTGTCCCAGGGCAACAAGAGCCTGCTGCCGGTCGGCGTCAAGTTGGTGCAGGGCAGCTTCCGCCGTGGCGAGATGGTGGTGTGTGTGGCGCCCGATGGTCGCGAGATCGCCCGTGGCCTGGCCAACTACAGCGCCCTTGAAGCACAGAAGATTATTGGACAATCGTCCGACGCGATTGTCGGACTCTTGGGTTACATGGCCGAACCGGAACTGGTTCACCGCGATAACCTGATCCTGGTCTGAATAAAGGAAATACACGATGCGTGTCATGAAAGGATTACTCGGCCTGCTGCTGGCCATGCCGTTGCTGGCCTCGGCCGAAGAAATCGGCCAGGTGTCGACGGTGTTCAAGTTTGTCGGCCCCAACGACCGTATTGTGGTCGAGGCGTTTGATGACCCCAAGGTCGACGGCGTGACCTGCTACCTGTCGCGTGCCAAGACCGGCGGCGTCAAAGGCGGCCTGGGCCTGGCCGAAGACCGCGCTGAAGCGTCGATTGCCTGCCGTCAGGTTGGCCCGATTCACTTCAAGGGCGATCTCAAGGATGGCGACGAAGTGTTCAAGGAGCGCACCTCGCTGGTGTTCAAGACCATGCAGGTGGTGCGCTTCCTCGACAAGAAGCGCAATACCTTGGTGTACCTGGTCTACAGCGACCGTCTGATCGAAGGCAGCCCGCAGAATGCGGTCACCGCGATTCCGATTTTGCCCTGGCCGACCGCGCAGTAACCGGCGGGCGAGTTTTTCAATCGGCGTCTATGATTGCAGGCTTGTGGTCTGTAATCTCGAACAGCCGCAACGCGAAGAACATGGGATATCTGGAGTTCGTCATGAGTGCTTTCCACGACCTGAAACTCAAAGCTTTGGACGGACAAGAGCTGCCGCTGGCGCCTTTCAAGGGGCAAGTGGTGCTGGTGGTCAACGTGGCCTCCAAATGTGGTTTGACCCCGCAATACGCCGCCCTGGAAAACCTTTACCAGCAGTATAAGGGCCAAGGATTTACCGTGCTCGGCCTGCCGTGCAACCAGTTTGCAGGCCAGGAACCGGGCTCCGAGGAAGAAATCCAGGCGTTCTGCAGCCTGAACTACGGCGTGACCTTTCCGTTGGGCAGCAAGCTTGACGTCAATGGTCACGATCGCCATCAGCTGTATCGCTTGTTGGCGGGCGAGGGCGCTGAGTTTCCTGGGGATATCACCTGGAATTTCGAGAAGTTCCTGCTCGGCAAGGATGGGCGAGTACTGGCGCGATTCTCGCCGCGCACGGCGCCGGATGATCCGACGATCGTACAGGCCATCGAAAAAGCCCTGAGCTGAATCGTTCCTGCACTGTGGCGAGGGAGCTTGCTCCCGCTGGGCTGCGCAGCAGCCCTAAACCCTCATCACTTTTACCCCTTAATCACCCAGATCAATAGTGCTACCCAGCACGCTGCGCGGCCCATATTATCCACATCATAAATCCCTCTTATGTGGAGTGCTCCCATGCCCGTCCAGGCTTTGTTCAAACCTTTCCAGCTCGGTGCACTGCAACTGTCCACCCGTGTGGTCATGGCGCCGATGACGCGTTCGTTCTCGCCGGGTGGCGTACCCAATTCCAAAGTCATCGAGTACTACCGCCGCCGCGCCGCTGCGGGCGTGGGCCTGATCATCACCGAAGGCACGGTGGTCGGCCATCAGGCCTCCAATGGCTACCCGAACGTCCCGCACTTTTATGGTGAGGCCGCGTTGGCCGGCTGGAAGAAAGTGGTGGACGCGGTACACGCCGAAGGCGGCAAGATCGTCCCGCAGCTGTGGCACGTGGGCAGCGTGCGCCGTATCGGCACCGAGCCTGACGCCAGCGTGCCGGCCTACGGCCCGATGGAGAAACTCAAGGACGGCAACGTCGTCGTCCATGGCATGACCCAACAAGACATCAAGGACGTGATCAACGCCTTCGCCCAGGCCGCCAAGGATGCCCAGCGCATCGGCATGGATGGCGTGGAGATCCACGGCGCCCACGGCTATCTGGTCGATCAGTTCTTCTGGGAGGGCAGCAACCAGCGCACTGACGAATACGGCGGCAGCCTGGCCAACCGTTCGCGTTTTGCCATTGAATTGATCCAGGCCACCCGCGCCGCCGTCGGCCCGGACTTCCCGATCATCTTGCGCTTCTCTCAATGGAAGCAGCAGGACTACACCGCACGCCTGGTGCAAACCCCCGAGGCGCTGGGTGAGTTTCTTAAGCCGTTATCCGACGCCGGTGTGGACATTTTCCACTGCTCCACGCGTCGGTTCTGGGAACCGGAATTCGAAGGCTCCGACCTCAACCTGGCCGGCTGGACCCGCCAGCTCACCGGCAAGCCGACCATCACTGTCGGTAGTGTGGGTCTGGACGGCGAGTTCCTGCAGTTCATGGTCAACACCGACAAGGTCGCCCAACCGGCCAGCCTGGAAAAGCTGCTGGAACGTCTGAACAACGACGAGTTTGATCTGGTCGCGGTGGGCCGTGCCCTGCTGGTGGACCCGGATTGGGCCGTGAAGGTGCGCGAAGGTCGTGAGGGCGACATTCTGCCGTTCAGTCGTGAGGCGTTAACCAGCCTGGTGTAGCGTCTGCTCCGACGCCATCGCGGGCAAGCCCGGCTCCCACAGGAAAATGCGTTCCAATGTGGGAGCCGGGCTTGCCCGCGATAGCGATCTAACGGCCAACACAGGCATCAGATCAACCGCGACTGCCCTGCAATCACTGTCCGCTCGCCGCACACCCCGCGCAATTGGCGCTCAAACTGTTCGATAATCGCCGGCCAGCCCTGGCGGCTCGCATGCTGACGAGCATTCAAGCGCATGCGGCGCAAACTCTCCGCATCTTCCAGCAGCCAATTGGCAGCGTCACAAAACGCGCCCTCATCCCCTGGCATCGCCAGCACGCCGTTGTAGCCATGGCGAATATGCTGGGTGGCGGCCGCCTGGTCGTAAGCCACCACACCCAGGCCGGAGGCCATGGCTTCCAGCACCACATTGCCGAAAGTTTCGGTCAGGCTGGGGAACAGGAACACATCGCCGGACGCGTAATGCCGTGCCAGTTCTTCGCCGCGCAAGGTGCCGCAGAACACCGCCTCGGGCAGTTCCTTTTCCAGCGTCGCCCGTTGCGGGCCGTCGCCGACGATGATCAGTTTCATCTGGCGCAGTGGGTAGGTGTCCTGCAAGGTTTCAAAGCAGCGCTTGAGCAGCCCCAGGTTTTTTTCCTGTGCCAGTCGGCCTACATGCAGTACGGCGATTTGATCGTTATTCAGCGCCCAGCTTTCACGCAACGCGTTATCGCGTTTGGCGGGGTGGAACAACTGGCTGTCGACGCCGCGTGACAACATGCCCAGGCGCTCGAAGTGGCGACGTTCCAACTCCAGGCGCTGGCTCGCGCTGGGCACCAGGGTCAGGGTCGAGCGGTTGTGAAACCAGCGCAAGTAATGGGTCACCATGCGGCTGAGCAGGCTCAAGCCATATTGATTGGAGTACTGCTGGAAGTTGGTGTGAAACCCGCTGACCACGCTGATCCCCAGGCGCCGCGCCGCACGTAGCGCCGACAGCCCCAGCGGCCCCTCAGTGGCGATGTACAGCACGTCCGGGCGCTGGCGTGTCCAGCGCCGCAGCAACTTGTGCATCGACGACTGGCCCCATTGCAGCCCCGGGTACCCCGGCAGTGGCCAGCCGCGACACAGCAGCAACCCATCGTCGCTGGGCCGGCTTTGATCGATGCCCTGGCGGGGGCGCACCAACTCGACCTGATGGCCGCGCGCGCGCAAACCCTCGCACAGGCGGCCAAGGGTATTGGCCACCCCATTGATCTCCGGCGGGAAGGTTTCGGTAATCAGGGTGATGTGGAGCGAGGCTGTCGTCATGACCCACAGTGTCACCGTGGGCCATGTCGTCATTGTGACTCTATGATGATGGATTTATGACTTGGCTATCGCCTGCCGTGCCATCGCCTCGGCCCCTTGCTCACGCACCCAGAACAGCGTAGCCCCGGCCACGGCCGCCGGCATCATCAGCAGGTTGACCACCGGCACCAGCAGCACCAGATAAACAATGCCGCCAAAACTCATGCTTTGCCAGCGCTTCTGGCGCAGCCAGGCGAGCATTTCGTTCCAGCCCAGCTTGTGGTTGTCCGCCGGGTAGTCGATGTACTGGATCGCCATCATCCACACGCCGAACAGCAGCCACAGCGGCGCGGCGATCAGGTTGACCACCGGAATGAACGACAGGATAAACAGGCCGATGGCCCGTGGCAGGAAGTAACCCAGTTTGCGCATTTCCCGCGCCAGGGTGCGCGGGACCATGGCCATCAACTCGCCCCAGCTGAAGGCCGGGAAGTCATCGGTGCCGCGCACCACCACCTCCACTTTCTCCGAGAGAAAACCGTTAAACGGCGCAGCGATGATATTGGCGAGCATGGTGAAGGTGAAAAACACCATCAACACCACCAGCACCACAAACAAGGGCCACAGGATGTAGCTGAGGAAACTCAGCCAGCCAGGCAGCGTCGGCATCAAAGTGTCGACCCACAGGCTGAACTGATGGCCGGCGAAATAGATCAAGCCGACGAACAGCACCAGGTTGATCGCCAACGGCAGCAGCACAAACAGGCGCAGGCCAGGGCTCAACACCAGTTTGAGGCCTTCACGCAGGTATTGCGGGCCAGAAAGAGCAGGGGCAGGCATGGAGAACTCCGAGCAAGAAGACGAACGCGCCGACCTTACCGGCTTTGCTTCTTCGGCGAAAGCGGCGACATCAGCGGTAACATCTAGGCAACCAGGGTGTCGATTAATCGCGGCGACTGCATAGAGACCACCTATGAGCTGGATTGTTATTCCGTATTTCCTTAATCTTGCCCCCCTCTATACGCTGCACCCATTATTTTCAGGGCCTGCGAGTTCAAGCCTTCCCCAAGTGCTTCGCGGTCCTTTTTTATTCCAGCTGCCTTGTGGTCCGGGCGGTCGATAGGAGTGAGTCATGTCTGATACCCGTCATTCGCGAGTGATTATTCTCGGTTCCGGCCCTGCCGGTTACAGCGCTGCCGTCTACGCTGCCCGGGCCAACCTCAAGCCGCTGCTGATTACCGGCATGCAGGCAGGTGGTCAGTTGACCACCACCACGGAAGTCGACAACTGGCCGGGCGACGTCCACGGCCTGACCGGCCCGGTGCTGATGGAGCGTATGAAAGAGCACGCTGAGCGCTTTGAAACCGAGATCGTGTTCGACCACATCAACCAAGTCGACTTCTCGAAAAAGCCTTACAGCCTGACCGGCGACAGCGGTGTCTATACCTGTGACGCGCTGATCATCGCTACCGGCGCCAGCGCCCGTTACCTGGGCCTGCCATCGGAAGAAGCGTTCATGGGCAAAGGCGTCTCCGCCTGCGCGACCTGCGACGGTTTCTTCTACCGCAACAAGCCGGTCGCTGTGGTCGGTGGCGGCAACACCGCCGTGGAAGAAGCGCTGTACCTGGCCAACATTGCCAGCACCGTGACCCTGGTTCACCGCCGCGAGACCTTCCGCGCGGAGAAGATCCTGATCGACAAACTGCACGCCCGTGTGGCTGAAGGCAAGATCATCCTCAAGCTCAACGCCACCCTGGATGAAGTCCTGGGCGACAACATGGGCGTGACCGGTGCTCGCCTGAAAAACAACGACGGCAGCTTCGACGAGCTGAAAGTCGACGGCGTGTTCATCGCCATCGGCCACACCCCGAACACCTCGCTGTTCGAAGGCGTTCTCGAAGCCAAAGATGGCTACCTGGTTGTGCAAGGCGGCCGTGAAGGCAACGCCACTGCGACCAACATCGAAGGCATCTTTGCCGCCGGTGACGTGGCTGACCACGTGTACCGCCAGGCCATCACCTCGGCCGGCGCCGGTTGCATGGCGGCCTTGGACGCTGAGCGTTACCTCGACGGTTTGAAGGACGCTGCGTTCTAAACCCGTTGAAATGAAAAAACCGGCTGAGAGGCCGGTTTTTTTATGCGCACGATTCAAGCCGCACCACAGTGCTGATGTGCCAACCCGATTCAATGTGGGAGCTGGCTTGCCTGCGATAGCGGTGGTGGCTGACACACCGCTATCGCAGGCAAGCCAGCTCCCACCTTAAACCGGGGTGGCAGATTAGATCAGCGGCGGGTCAGGGGCTGTGCGGTGAACTTCACGCCGGCCAAACCATGCGCAATCAACGCGCGGATATTGCCGTGATCACTGCCCTCCGGCGTTGCCACCACCGAACGGTAATGCTCACCAAACGCCAGCAACGCTTCCTGGTCGCTCAAGCCTTCCAGCAACGCCAAGCCCAAGGTCTTGCATGAACCTTCGTTCTGACCAGCAGCATTTTCTACGCCGCCATTGGTAAAAGCCTGCGGCTGGTAGTCGTAACCGGCAGCTACAAAAGCCAGGGTGTCGGCAAAAACATGTTCGCCGCTGTTGAGGCTGGCGCGCAGGGTGTTCAGATCAGTCATGGGGTTTTCCTTTGGCGAACGCCGCCTGTTGGTCGGCGCTGGCTTCTTGCTGGTATTGGGCTTTCCACTCGGCATACGGCATGCCGTACACCACTTCGCGGGCGTCATCGAGGCTCAGCTCGATGTGGCGCTCGTCGGCCTCGGCCTTGTACCACTTGGATAAGCAGTTGCGGCAAAAGCCCGAGAGGTTCATCAGGTCGATGTTCTGTACATCCTTGCGGCTGTCCAGGTGGGCCACCAACCGGCGGAAGGCGGCGGCTTCGAGTTCGAGGCGTTGTTGATCGTTCATAAGGCTCACTTAACTATCAGCGGCTGGCTGCGAGGGTTATCGACACCGACTCGGCAAAGCGCAGCGCATGGGGCTTGTCCACTTCGACTTCGGCGTACAGCACGGACTCATTGCTCATCACCAGGTCCAGCAACTCTTGCGTCAGGCGTTCGAGCAGCGCAAAGCGATTGCCTTCGACGTGGGCAATAATCGCCTTGGTAATGGTGCGGTAATTCAGCGCGTGGTCGATGTCATTGTCGCGCACGGCTTCCTGGGCGGCATACAGGATAGTCAGGTTGATCAGCACGTCCTGCTTGTTGTTGATCTCATCTTCATTGATGCCAATAAAGGTGCGCAGGCACAGGTCCTTGACCCGGATGCGCGCCATGCCTGGTTGAAGTTGTGGCATTGCTACTTGCTCCGTCCGATCAGTTGCAGGAACTCCATACGCGTGGTGTTCGACTCGCGGAACGCGCCGAGCATCACTGAGGTGTTCATGGTTGAATTCTGTTTTTCCACGCCGCGCATCATCATGCACATGTGCTTGGCTTCAATTACCACCGCCACGCCTGCGGCTTGGGTGACCTGCTGGATAGCGTCGGCGATCTGCCGCGTGAGGTTTTCCTGGATCTGCAGGCGCCGCGCGTACATGTCGACAATGCGCGCCAGCTTCGACAGGCCCAGCACCTTGCCGGTCGGTATATAGGCCACATGGGCCTTGCCGATAAAGGGCAGCAAATGGTGTTCGCACAGCGAATACAACTCGATGTCCTTGAGGATCACCATCTCGTCGTTATCGGAGGCGAACAATGCGCCGTTGACGATGGTTTCCAGGTCCTGCTCATAGCCATGACACAGGTACTGCATGGCCTTGGCGGCGCGCTTGGGGGTGTCGAGCAAGCCTTCGCGCTCCGGGTCTTCGCCCAGGCCTTTGAGGATCTCGCGGTAGTGTTGGGGCAGGGACAAGGTCATACAACATCCTCACAAACGGCTTACTTGATATGCCGCCCGCCGTTGACGGTCAGGGTGGTTCCGGTGACATACGGGTTGTCCAGCAGGTAACGCACACTCTGGTAGATCACCGCAGGCCCAGGCTCGATGCCCAGCGCTGACTTGGCCAGCACCTTGGCGCGGTACGCTGCATCATCGCCCGCGTTGAACATCACCATCGCCGGCGCGATGCCGTTGACCTTGATCAGCGGCGCAAACTGCGCAGCGAACGAAAGTGTAAGGCTGTCGAGGCCGGCTTTTGTGGCGCAGTAGGCGATGTGCTGACGGCTGCCCTTGCGCACCACGTCATCGCTGATGTGCACGATATCGGCGGGTGTCGAGCGTTGCAGCAAAGGTGAACAATGCAGGTTGATCAGATACGGCGCAAGCATGTGCACACTGAACATGTCGGTAAAGGCGCGGCTTTCGTCGCCAGGTGTTTCGGCAACCCACGCCGACGCGTTGTGGATGATCGCACGCAGGCTGTCGGTATGGGTTTTCAGTTCGGCGATAAAGGCCAGAATCCCGGCCTCAGTGGAGAAGTCGGCAAACACGCCGAGCGCGCCACGCGCGCGCAAGGCCTCAACGCCTGGGCGTTCGCTGCGGTAGCTGAAAATCACCGCGTGGCCTTCGTCGAGCAGGCGCTCGGCACAATAAAGGCCGACACGCTGGCCGGCACCGGTGATCAGGATCGGGGCGTTGGTTACCGTCATGGGAGGCTCGAGTCGCTGGCAGGTTGAAACTATACCAGCGACCGGCCACGCCTGTACTCAAGCAGCGGCTTGGGTAGCCTTGGGCGTTGGTGTTGGATGCAACCAGCTCGCGAGCAGATGGGTCGATAGAGGAATAAAGAAGTAAACCATCAGCGGCGTGAGTGCCAGGGTACTGACCAGCACACGCGGGAACATGTCCAACTCGCTGAGCAGCGGCCCCAGGCCGAAGTTGAACAGCAGCGACACCGGGAAAAATGCCAGCCAGATCGCCACCGCCTGTTTCCAGCGCGGTGGTCGTGCACCCACGGCACCGAACCAGCCATCGATGCCACTGACGCGATGCTCGGACGGGTCGGCAAACAGTTCGCTGCCACGGCTTAGCCAGGCGCTGCGCGAGGCGGAGAACTCCCAGGCATGCAGGGTTTTTTCATCGGCGAAGCGGAAGATGATCTGAAACTCATCATCATTGGGCGGCGGCGCAAGCACGCCGGAACCCAGGTAGCCGGGGAAGTCAGTGGCCAATTGCTCGCCTTCGCGCAGCCAGGCCATCAATTCTTCATAGCGCCCTTTGGCCACGCGGCGCGCAACCATCAAGGTGACGGGAGAGGTAGACATTGTGTATCTCCAAGTAATCAGGTGCGCCAAGCCGGGTAGGTGGCGCACTAAGGTGGCGGTCGGGTAAGACCATCACCAAAAAGCAGGCAAGGATTATTCCTGTTTTGAAGAAATACGCCAGCGGCAGTGGTCCGAAAAGTAACGGCCTTGAAAAGGACAGGTAGAAAGGCGTTAAATGGGACCCCAAATAACGTTGGCTTTTTGGCTCAAAATGCCCGTGATTAATGTGCCCATTGATAGCATTTCGCAACTGGAATCAACCGTCTCAGATGAGCTGTTTCCGATCCGTGAAGTGTCAAGACTGACAGGTGTGAACCCGGTCACACTGCGAGCCTGGGAGCGGCGGTATGGCCTGATCCAGCCAACGCGCACCGAAAGCGGGCATCGGCTCTACTCCAGCGCCGATATTGTGACCGTCAATCGTATTCTCGACTGGATTGAACGCGGCGTGGCCGTGAGCAAGGTCGGTAAGATCCTCGCCCGTGACGATCAGCAGGCTGAGACCATTCGTGCCGAGGGCGATAAGGTCGACGAGAGTGAGTGGTCACAGTGGCGGCTGCGGTTGCTGCAGGCGGTCAAAGCCTTTGACGATCGCCAATTGGAAAGCCTGTACGGTCAGGTTTTCGCGACTTACCCGCTGAACGTTGCGTTCCAGGACATCCTGATGCCCCTCTGGAGCGATCTGATGCGCCACCAGGGGCATTTTGGCCAGGCCAGTGAATGGCTTTTTTACGACACCTTCCTGCGCATGCGTACCTTTGAGCGCTTGCAGCTTGCCAGTGCCCCACTCGCGCCGCGGGTGTTGCTGGCGGCCATGCCTGGCGAATGCCGTAAATTGGAACTGCTGGTAGCGGCGCTGATGCTCAGTCACGAAGACACGCCGGTGAAAGTGCTGGGCATGGGCCAGCCCTTTGATGAACTGACATTGGTGTGTGAAAAGATCCGGCCCAAGGCGCTGGTGATTTTCTCCAACCATTGGCATAACCATGATCTGGCAGCGCGCCTGAACCGTCTGGCGTTGACCCTGGATTGCCCACTGTTCCTGGCCGGTGCCGCTGCGGACCTGGCCGAGGGTGATCTGGCCGGTTCGTCTATCGGCTGCCTGGGCAGCGAAGGGCGCCAGATGCAGAGCCGCTTGCAGCAGTTTCTTGCAGGCCAGTTGGATAGTTGATTTCAGGCGTGTACGTGCGGATGGACCAACCGGTGCTGATGCAGGATGAACTGGCGTAACCGTTCGATCTCATTCGCGTCACTCTGGCTCAGGCGATAAGCGAACAGACCCCGCGCGGTTTCCCGTTCCAGCGTGCCGCGCAAGGCAATACGCTCGTAACCGGACGGGCTGAACCACAGGGAAAAGGTTTTCGGCGGTTTGACCCGACCGCGAATTTCCACCAGTACGCCCTTGAATGACACCTCATGCACCCATAGCGCGGCAGGGTTGCCCCTGACGTTTTCCATCGCCACGGGGGCTTCAAGCGCCAGGCGCCATGGACGGATCATTGGCCCATCTTCAAAAATGCTCGGCACGCCCAAGCGCAGATGCACCGCATGAAACTCGTCTTCCACCAAATGCAGCGGGAAGGTCAGTTGCTGGTTGTCGAACTGTGCCTGGATGGTGACGTGGTCGTGAGCGGCCAGGCGCGTGAGCAAATCGCGAATCTGCGCACCGCCATTAACGGTCAGGCTCGACCAGGCATCCCGCAGGTTGAGTTGCGGGTTGTGCTGCATGTCCTGGATAAAATCCAGCTCGTCCTGCGTCAATAGCGCGTCGCGTTGCATTGATGTAGCTCAAGGGTGAGGCATTAAAAAGCCATTATCGCTCTAAAGACCGCATTTTTTACACTTTGTTAATTCCGCTCGTCGCCTTGAGTGCCGCCAGCTCATCTTTAAGCTCGGCCACTTGGGCTTCCAACTGAGCGATGCGTTGCTGCGCTTTCACCTGAACCGTAACGTCTTTTTGCACACCGACAAAATACGTTTGCTTGTCGGCCTTGTTGTAAACCGTGGAAAGCGACAGCTCATTCCAGAAGTGCGTGCCGTCCTTGCGGTAATTGCGCAGTATCTCCCGGCAGGCGCCACCGCTGTCGAGGGCTTCACGAATGGCCATCAGCGCCGGTTGGTCACGGTCACCCGCCTGCAGGAAGCGGCAATCCTGATACAGGATGTCGTCCAGGGTGTAACCGGTCAAACGCTCGAACGCCGGGTTCACGTAGATCAGCGGCTTGTCCTGGCCTTCACGTTCGGCGACGACGATACCGTCGTTAGAAGCGTTGATCACCAGTTGCATCAGGTTGGCGTTGATCATTGAGCAATCCATCGCATGTTTTTAAAGCCTGAATTCTATGGCAACTTTTGAATGTTGCACGGTGTGCACTGAAATATTTGTGTCAGCTGCTAATATCCCACGCTTTCGCTCAACTACAGGATCAGATTGATGAAAGTCGCCATCCTTTCCGGCTCGGTCTACGGCACAGCTGAAGAAGTCGCCCGCCACGCAGCCGGTATCCTCAACGCCGCCGGTTTTGAAGCCTGGCATAACCCACGCGCCACCTTGGCCGACGTGCAAGCCTTTGCCCCCGAGGCATTCCTGGCGGTCACATCGACCACCGGCATGGGTGAACTTCCCGACAACCTGCAACCGCTGTATTCGACCATTCGTGACCAACTGCCAGCCGCCTGGCGCGACCTGCCCGGTGCGGTGATCGGCCTGGGCGACGCCAGCTATGGCGACACGTTCTGCGGTGGCGGCGAGCAAATGCGCGAACTGTTCGCCGAACTGGGCGTACGCGAAGTGCTGCCGATGCTGCGCCTGGACGCCAGCGAAAGCGTGACCCCGGAAGCCGACGCCGAGCCTTGGCTGGCCGAATTGGTCACGGCACTGCGCGCTTGACCGGGAATTCACGCAGCAAGGCCCGCCACGCCAGATAAAGGCAATGCCCCAGCGCAAGCTGATGCCGGTGTTCTGGCTCGTGCTGACGGGCTTGCTCAACCTGTTCGCCGTGCCTTTATTGGCGGCACTTCTCTGACACCGTTTGTACTATTCTCATGACTGACTCGCTCAGTCATCAAGCTGGCTGCCAAGGCAACTCCTTGCGTCATCGCGCCTGACTAGACTGGCTCCTCATCCAGAAAAATAATAAGAACGCGAACCAAGGAGGTTGTTGCCGTGAGCCTAGCCCCTGTTCTATCGCCACAGAATGTCAAAGACCAGGTCAGCGCTGCCGAATGGCAGACCCGCGTCGACCTCGCGGCCTGCTATCGCCTGGTGGCGCTGCATGGCTGGGACGACCTGATCTTCACGCATATTTCCGCCAAGGTGCCGGGTACCGATGATTTCCTGATCAACCCCTATGGCTTGATGTTTCATGAGATAACGGCGTCGAGCCTGGTCAAGGTTGATCAGGCCGGCAACAAGCTGATGGACAGCCCTTACGAGATCAACCCCGCCGGCTACACCATCCACAGTGCCATCCATGAAGTGCGCCACGACGTGGTCTGTGTGCTGCACACCCACACCGCCGCGGGCGTTGCGGTGTCGGCGCAGAAGCAGGGCGTGCTGCCGATCAGCCAGCAATCCACCTTTGTCTTGTCCAGCCTGGCCTATCACGCCTATGAAGGCGTGGCGCTCAACCCTGAAGAAAAAGCCCGCTTACAGGCGGACCTGGGCGACAACAATTTCCTCATGCTGCACAACCACGGTCTGTTGACCTGCGCTGGTTCGATCGCTGACACGTTTTTAATGATGTTCACCTTCCAGCGCGCTTGCGACATCCAGGTGCTGGCGCAAAACGGCGGCGCCGAATTAATTGCCATTGAGCCGCAGATTCTGGCGGGTGCCAAGGCGATGGTGGCGGTTGTCACAAAGAGCGCGCAAGGTATGGGTGGTGCACTGGCGTGGCCGGCGCTGTTGCGTAAATTGGACCTGCAAGATCCCGGGTATAAAAGCTGATGCCACTCGCCGAGATACCGCTCAGAGCCTGGCGCAAACGTGGCCAGGAATTTCTCTTCCGTGGCCACATGATCCGTTACTGGGTGGCGGGGCAGGGCGAGCCGTTGCTATTGATTCATGGCTTTCCCACCGCCAGTTGGGACTGGCACTACCTGTGGCAGCCCCTGGCCCAGCGTAACTTGGTGATCGCCTGCGACATGCTTGGGTTTGGCGATTCGGCCAAGCCGCTGAACCACGATTATTGCCTGCTGGAGCAGGCGGACCTGCAACAGGCGCTGCTCGAACACCTGCGTGTGGAGCGGCCGGTGCATGTGTTGGCCCATGACTATGGCGACAGCGTGGCCCAGGAATTACTGGCGCGCCATTACGACGGCCGCTTCCTGATGGCCAGCTGCGTGTTCCTCAATGGTGGGCTGTTTCCCGAGACCCATCGCCCGGCATTGGTGCAGAAACTCTTGCTCAGCCCACTCGGCTGGATGATCGGCCGTGCCTTTGGGCGCAACGCTTTGTCGAACAGTTTCAGCCAGATTTTCGGCCCGAACACGCGGCCCAGTGAAAGTGCACTGGATGACTTCTGGAGCTTGATCAACTGCAATGACGGCCCGCGTATCCTGCATAAGTTGATTGCCTACATTCCCCAGCGCCGCCGTCTGCGTGAACGCTGGGTGGCGGCGATGCAACGCAATGAAGTGCCGCTGCGGGTAATCGACGGCGAAGTCGATCCCATTTCCGGTGCGCATATGGTGGAGCGTTATCGCCAGTTGGTGCCCAATGCCGACTCGGTATTACTGACCAATATCGGCCACTACCCGCAGATCGAAGCGCCGGTGCTGGTGCTCAAGCATTATTTGGCGTTTCGCGAACGTATCGGTCAGCCGGCGCCGCGAGTGGCCTACTCCTGAGGCCAATCCCGGGCTGCTGCGCAGCCCAGCGGGAGCAAGCTCCCTCGCCACA
The DNA here is from genome assembly GCF_014268205.2 of Pseudomonas sp. OE 28.3. NCBI lineage: Bacteria > Pseudomonadati > Pseudomonadota > Gammaproteobacteria > Pseudomonadales > Pseudomonadaceae > Pseudomonas > Pseudomonas sp. OE 28.3. Next base: position 5,644,341 of record NZ_CP077082.1, on the reverse strand, counting down.
ACAGCCGGTTGATCATCGCGCTGTCTTATTGAGCACCATTCAGCCTCGGCCGTGTTTATTGTGACCAAAGGCTGCGTGCGTGACACTCAACCCATTGCCAATGTCGCCAACGGAGTTCGGTATGAGTGAGTCAGTGCAGTTCCAGGATAAGGTCGTGATCGTCACCGGTGCCGGCGGCGGGCTGGGCCGTGCCCATGCGCTGCTGTTTGCCAGGCACGGGGCCAAAGTGCTGGTCAACGACCTCGGCGGCTCGACCCAGGGCGAAGGCGCGAATGCCTCGGCCGCCGACCGTGTAGTGGCGGAGATTCGCGAGGCGGGCGGTACTGCCGAGGCCAACCATGACTCCGTAACCGAGGGGGACAAGATCGTCCAGCACGCACTCGACGTGTTCGGCCGTGTCGACGTGGTGGTCAACAACGCCGGCATCCTGCGCGACAAGACCTTCCACAAAATGGACGACAGTGACTGGGACCTGGTGTACCGCGTGCATGTCGAAGGTGCCTACAAAGTTACCCGCGCCGCCTGGCCGCACATGCGCGAGCAGGGTTATGGCCGCGTGATCTTTACCGCGTCCACCTCGGGCATCTATGGCAACTTCGGCCAGTCCAACTACGGCATGGCCAAGCTGGGCCTCTACGGTTTGACCCGCACCCTGGCGCTGGAAGGGCGCAAGAACAACATCCTGGTCAATGCCATCGCCCCCACCGGCGGCACGCGCATGACCGAAGGCCTGATCCCGCCGCAGGTGTTCGAACGCCTCAAGCCGGAACTGGTCAGCCCGTTGGTGGTGTACCTGGGCAGCGAGGCGTGCCAGGACACCTCGGGCTTGTTTGAAGTCGGCGGCGGCTGGATCGGCAAAACCCGCTGGGAGCGCAGCCTGGGCGTGGGGTTTGACCCTGAGGCCGGGTTCTCACCCGACGATGTGGCGGCGCACTGGGCGCAGATCTGCGACTTCGAAGGCGCTGCGCACCCCAAGGACAACATCGAAGCGTTGAAAGAGATGATGGCCAATTTGCAGAAGTTCAGCCTCTGATCGTTGCTTGAACACAGTTGAATAAAACGGGGCGCTAAAGGCGCCCCGTTTTATTTTGGGTATAAAAAAGGCCGCTGCAAACGCAGCGGCCGAAGTAAGACGTTGGATCAAGGAGCGACAAATCAACGTCAGTGAACAGCGGTAATAGATTGAAACATTAGGCCAATCTATTGGAATCAGACTTTTCCTGGATTTACCCAAGCGGGCCATCTGCCCTGAAAGTGCGTTAAGAATAGTCGGTTGTAACAAAATGAGTAATAGCAGTTCAGGACAAGGACTGTTGCAATTTCGGTAATTATCGCCGGCGCGCTATCCATCCTCCTGATAATCCGCCATCTGCCTGATCCATGGTGGCGCCCAAACCGCGGCCAGAGCGCCTGTTCATCCTTTCGAGCGACACCACGAATACCCCTTTGGTGCGCTTATCGCTCCCGAGGGGCGGCAGTAGGGTGGGGCCTTCTGTCACTCACCGGGGAAGACGCATGACAAAAACAACAATGCGCGCCATCTTCACGCCACAGGCGCTGGCCACGGCGGTTGCGCTGGGTTTCTGCGCCCAGGCGCAGGCTGTTTCATTCAACATCGGCGAGATCGAAGGGCAATTCGATTCCTCGCTGTCGGTCGGCGCCAGTTGGGGCATGCGCGATGCTGACAAGAAGCTGGTGGGCATTCCCAACGGCGGCACGGGGCAGGCGTCCACCGGTGATGACGGGCGGCTGAACTTCAAGAAGGGTGAGACCTTCTCCAAGATATTCAAGGGCATTCACGACCTGGAGCTTAAGTACGGCGACAGCGGCATCTTTGTGCGCGGCAAGTACTGGTACGACTTCGAACTGCAGGACGAAAACCGCGAGTTCAAGCAAATCAGCAACAACCACCGCGACGAAGGCGCGCGCTCGTCCGGCTACGAGCTGCTGGATGCTTTTGTGTATCACAACTATTCCATCGGCGATTTGCCGGGCGCCGTGCGGGTCGGCAAACAGGTGGTGAGCTGGGGTGAAAGTACGTTTATCGGTAACTCGATCAACAGCATCAACCCCATCGACGTCTCGGCGTTCCGCCGCCCAGGCGCCGAGATCAAGGAAGGCCTGATTCCGGTCAACATGCTGTTCGCGTCCCAAAGCCTGACTAACCAGCTGTCGGTGGAAGGTTTTTACCAACTCAACTGGGAAAACACCGTGGTGGATAACTGCGGCACCTTCTTCGGTAACGATGTAGTGGCTCACGGCTGCAATGGCAACTACACGGTCGGCAGCCCGGCGATTGCGCCGTTGCAACCGGTGGCCGCAGCATTTGGCCAGGGCTTTCAGGTGACGCGCGAAGGCGTGGTGGTGCAGCGCGCCAACGACCGCGAAGCGCGCGATGGCGGCCAGTTCGGTGCGGCCTTGCGCTGGCTGGGCGATGACACCGAGTACGGCCTCTACTTCATGAACTACCACAGCCGCACGCCAACGGTGGGCACGATTACCGCCAACACCAACCTGGCCACCATCGGCCGCATCGTCAGCACTGCCAACGCCATCGCGCCCGGCAGTGGTTCGGGCCTGGCCCAGAGCACCATGCTCGGGCGTGGCCAGTATTACCTCGATTACCCGGAAGACATCCGCCTGTACGGCGCGAGTTTCTCCACCACCTTGCCCACCGGCACGGCCTGGACCGGCGAAATCAGCTATCGGCCGAATGCGCCGGTGCAACTCAACACCACCGACCTGACCCTGGCGCTGGTCAACCCGATTGCCGGCCAAACCGCCTCGCCGATCCGCAGTTCGTTCGGCTCGGACAACTCAGGTTACCGCCGCAAGGAAATCACCCAGATCCAGAGCACCATGACCCAGTTCTTCGACCAGGTGTTGGGCGCCGAACGCCTGACGCTGGTGGGCGAGGCGGCCTATGTGCACGTCGGCGGGCTGGAAGCCAAGACCAAACTGCGTTATGGCCGCGATTCGGTGTATGGCGCCTATGGTTTCGGCGGCGACACCGACGGCTTCGTCACCGCGAACTCCTGGGGTTACCGCGCCCGCGCGATCCTCGACTACAACAACGTGTTCGCCGGGGTGAACCTCAAGCCCAACCTGTCCTGGTCCCATGACGTCAGCGGCTACGGCCCCAACGGCATTTTCAACGAAGGCGCCAAGGCGATCAGCGTCGGCGTGGATGCGGACTACCGCAACACCTACACCGCGAGCCTGAGCTACACCGACTTTTTCGGCGGTGACTACAACACCCTCACCGACCGCGACTTTATCGCCCTCAGCTTCGGCGTGAACTTCTGACTTGGTTTAAGGAAGGACAACAACCTATGCGTAAGCTATTTGCAGTGATGGCCCTGAGTGTACTGGCCGCCCACGTCATGGCCGCCGTCTCGCCCGAAGAGGCCGCCAAGCTCGGCACCACCCTGACGCCGGTCGGCGCCGAAAAAGCCGGCAACGCCGACGGTTCGATCCCGGCCTGGACCGGCGGCATCCCGAAAAACGCTGGCGCGGTGGACAGCAAAGGCTTTCTGGCCGACCCGTTCGCCAATGAAAAACCGCTGTTCGTGATCACTGCCGCCACGGTCGACAAGTACAAAGACAAGCTCTCCGACGGCCAGGTGGCGATGTTCAAGCGTTACCCCGAGACCTACAAGATCCCGGTGTACCCGACCCATCGCACGGTCAACCTGCCGCCGGATATCTACGAGTCGATCAAGCGCAGCGCGCTGAACGTGCACGCGATTAACGACGGTAATGGCCTGGAAAACTTCACCGGCAACCGTTACTACGCGTTCCCGATCCCGAAAAATGGCGTGGAAGTGTTGTGGAACCACATCACCCGTTATCACGGCGGTAACCTCAAGCGCATCATCACCCAGGCCACCCCGCAAACGAATGGCAGCTACACGCCGATTCGCTTCGAAGAAGAAGTGGCGGTGCCGCAAGCCATCCCGGACATCGACCAGGCCAAGGCGGCCAACGTGCTGAGCTTCTTCAAGCAATCGGTCACGGCGCCCGCACGCCTGGCGGGCAACGTGCTGCTGGTGCATGAAACCCTCGACCAGGTGAAGGAGCCGCGTCTGGCCTGGATCTACAATGCCGGCCAACGCCGCGTGCGCCGTGCACCGCAAGTCTCGTATGACGGCCCGGGCACCGCCTCCGATGGCCTGCGCACCACCGACAACTTCGACATGTTCTCCGGCGCGCCCGACCGCTACGACTGGAAACTGGTCGGCAAAAAAGAGATGTACATCCCCTACAACAGCTACAAGCTCGATTCGCCGACCCTCAAGTACGACGACATCATCAAGGCCGGGCACATCAACCAGGACCTCACCCGCTACGAGCTGCACCGCGTGTGGGAAGTGGTCGGCACGGTCAAGCCGAGCGAGCGGCACATCTACGCCAAGCGCCACATGTACATTGACGAAGACAGCTGGCAGGTCGCGCTGGTGGACCACTACGACGGGCGAGGCCAACTGTGGCGCGTTGCTGAAGGCCATGCGCAGTTCTATTACGACCACCAAGTGCCGGCCTACACCGTGGAAACCCTGTACGACATCATTGCCGGGCGCTACATCGCGCTCGGCATGAAGAATGAGGAAAAGCGCAGTTTCGTGTTCGGCTTCGCGGCCAAGGCGGCGGACTACACGCCAGCAGCGCTACGGTCCGAGGGCGTTCGCTGACTCAGATATAAAATATGGGAGCGAGCTTGTGTGGGAGCTGGCTTGCCTGCGATAGCATCACCTCGGTATGCCTGTTAGACCGAGGTGTCTGCATCGCAGGCAAGCCAGCTCCCACAGTTGTCTGCATTCTGCCTTTAATTAATGCCCTTCAATCACCCTGCTGAATACTTCTTCAACAACCGCCAACCACAGGACTAGGGTGGCGTCAGGTTGCATAACAATAAAAACGCAGGATGCAGCAATGACCGCCATGACCCGCTGCCTGGACCGTCCTGGATTCATGCCACGGCTGTCCGCCCATCACCTGTTACGCCCGCAATTGACCGAGCCGTTGCTCGCAGCAACCGTGAGGGTGAAGTTGCTGTGCGCGCCGGGTGGCAGTGGCAAAAGCGCGTTACTGGCCGAGTGTGCCTTGCAGGCGCCCAAGGGTTGCCAGGTCTATTGGCTGCCACTCAATGGTGCGGCTTTGAGCCCCGATGAGTTGTGCCAACGCTTGGCGCACAACCTGGGGCTGGCGTTTGTCGATGAAGCTACCTTGTTGCTTGACCTCAGCCGCTGGCAGCCCACGGCGTGGTTGTTCCTGGATGATTACTGCCGCCTGCCCGCGCCCGAGCTGGATGCTTTGCTCGACCGCCTGCTCAGTGTCGCCAGCCCGGCGCTGACCTGGTGGCTGGGCGCGCGGCGGCGACCGGCATGCAACTGGCCGCGGTTGTTGCTCGACGATGAACTGTTGGTGTGCAGCGAGCTGAACTTCAGCCCGGCGCAAGTCCAGCAACTGCTCGGCGGCGGGCAAAGCTTCGACAGCGTGATGCAGTTCAGCGGCGGTTGGTGCGCCGGTGTACGCATTGCCTTGCTCGGTGATGGTCACCCGGACAAAACCTTGCTCGACTACCTGCAACACGAACTGCTGCGCACCTTGCCGGTCGAGTTGGCTGAGGCCTGGCGGGTATTGGCGCACCTGCCGCGCTTCAACCCGGGCCTGTGTGAGCACCTGTTCGGCGCTGGCGACGGCGCCGACTACCTGCGGGAGTTGCAGGCATTGGGCGCCTTTATCCAGCCCTGGGAAGACACCACCGATTGGCTGCAGGTCTTTGCGCCGCTCGCACGCTTGCTGCGCGATGAGCCCTGGCCGGCCAAGCGCGCCTGGCATCGGCGTGCCTGCCAATGGTTTACCGCCGAGTGCGATTGGCAAGCCGCGTTTGAACAGGCCTTGCTGGCCGAAGCGTTTGAGATGGCGGTGAGCCTGTTGCAACACTTCAGTTTTGAAGACTTGTTCCGTCAGCAGAATGCGCAGCTGTTGCTGCGTCTGCATGAGCAACATGGCGATGAATTGATGCTTGGCTCCGCACAACTGATGGGGCTGGTGACGGCCGCATTGTTGTTCGCCGGGCGCTTTGAGCAAGCCGGTGTGTGCATCGACCAGCTTGCCCGGTTTGCACCACAGCCGACGGCGGCGAAACAGCGGCATTTACTGGCGCGCTGGCAGGCGCAATGGGGCTGGTTGTTGCACCTCAATGGGGATGCCGAGCGCTCCCGCGAGCATTTTCTGGAGGCTTTGCAAGCGTTGCCCGACAGCGCCTGGACTTCCCGGCTGATGTGCCTTTCGGGCCTGACCCAGCAAGCCTTGCTGCGCGGCGAGCTGGACGTGGGCCAAGCCTTGAACCGCGAAGCGCTGTGCCTGGCGCGTGCCCATGGTTCATTGGTGCTGGAAGCGCTGCTGGAACTGGATCATGCGCAATTGCTGGAGCAACGCGGTGCACCGTATCGGGCGCAAAGCCTGCTGGAAAATGTGCAGGCGATGCTGGCGCGCCAGCGCCTCAAGGCGGGGCCACTGGTAGGGCGTATCGCCCTGCGGCGCGGGCATCTGGCGTTGCGCCAAGGCCAGGACGCGCTCGCCGGTGAATGCTTCGAGAGCGGTTTGAGCCTGTGCCTGCACAGCCAGGACAAGCGCGTGCTCTATGGGTTTCTCGGCCTGGCGTTGCTGGCGGCCAACCATGGCGATTACGCCCAGGCGTTTGCCCAGTTGCGCGAAGCGGAGCGCTTGATGCAGCAACGCCATGTGCCGGACTCGGTGTACCGCGCGGTGCTGCTGTTGGTCAGTGGGCACTTCTGGTTGCAACAGGGCCGTGCCGAACTGACCGTGGAAGCAGTGCGCCGGGTGCTGCGCCACTTCCGTGGGCCACAGGCCCGGCAAGCACCGCCGGCTACGCTGGAACTGATTCCACGGCTGGAGTACTTGCTGGTGCTGGCCGAGGTGAAGCTGGGTGTGGCCGTTCAGCCTATGGAGCGCCTGTATGCCTTGCTCGACACCACCCAACTACGCGGCATGCTCTGCCTGGAAACTGAGCTGCACCTGGTGCTGGGCGAAGTGGCCTGGCAGTTGGGCGACTCAGCCGTGGCCCGGCGCGCCCTGCAAACCGGGCTGGAGCTGGCGCAACGCTGCCAGGTGCAGCAGGCGATTCGCGAGCTGCGTTTGCGTGCGCCGGGGCTATTGATTGAGCTGGGCCTGGAAACCCCGGCGGCGCCCAGTGGCGTGGTGGAAAACCCGCTGAGCCAACGCGAACTGGAAGTGCTGCAGCTGATCGCCCAAGGCAACTCCAACCTGGAAATCGCCGACCGGCTGTTTATCTCGCTGCACACCGTCAAGACTCACGCGCGGCGTATCCACAGCAAGCTCGGCGTTGAGCGACGCACCCAAGCGGTGGCCAAGGCCAAGACATTGGGCTTGATGGTTTAGGCGCAGAACGCCTGGCGGTATTCCCCGGGCGTGGCGCCCATGGCCTGGCGAAAACGGTGGGTAAAGTGGCTGGCGCTGGAGAAGCCACACCGCCACGCAATCTCGCCAAGGGGCAGGGCGCCGCCACGCAACAGGGCTTGCGCACGCGCCAGGCGACGTGCCAACAGGTACTGGTGGGGCGGCAGGCCGAAGCTTTGGCGGAACATTCGCGCAAAATGGTATTCCGACAGCGCGCACAGGCCGGCCAGTTGCCCGAGGCTGATCGGGTCTTCCAGGTGGTGGTCGATAAACTCCACCAACAGCCGCCGCTGATGCGCCGCCAACCCGCCCTTCAAACGCAGGCCATCGCGTGCGCCGACTTGGCTGAGCAAGGTGTGGCTGAGCATTTCATGGGCCAGACTGCTGGTCAGCAGGCGCTCGGCGGGCTCCTTCCAGTTGAGGGCGATCAGTTGGTGAAAGCGTTGGGCCTGGCTGGCGTCTTCGAGGAAGGTGCTTTCGCGCAGTTGCAGTTCCCGCGGTTCGCGATCGAGCAACGTGACGCAGCCGAGGGCAAATTGCTCGGGACTGAAATACACGTGGGCCAGGCGGATCTCACCGTTGATCACCCAAGCCGACTGGTGCTCGGCGGGCAGTATGCAGAGTTTATCCGGGCCGCCCTTGGTGCCAGGCTGATCGCGCCGAAACGTGCCGGTGCCGCCGCCGATGTAGCAGGACAAGGTGTGATGGGTCGGCGCCTGGTAGTCCTGCGAGTCGTGATGGTTGCTCCACAAGGCCGCAGACAAACCGTCACCGAGCTCGGCGCAGGCTTCCAGGCGTGCGTTGGGCGAGCGGTTAAGGGCTTGAAAGACTTGCAGGGATTCCAGATCTGGCATGGTTGTGCTCTCCGACGCCTTGCATCCTACTCCCGCCGGCGATAGCTGTGATCCCTGCGCCCGACAAAAGCGCAAGAATGTGCAAGAGCGCCGGCCGGCTGCCAAGGGACACTGTGCCTCAATCGACGGAGCCCGCTATGAACCTTTTCCTGTATTTACTCACCGTGCTGATCTGGGGCACCACCTGGATCGCCCTCAAATGGCAATTGGGCGTCGTGGCGATTCCCGTGTCGATCGTCTACCGCTTCGGCCTGGCGGCGCTGGTGCTGTTTGCGCTGTTGCTGCTCAGCCGCAAGTTGCAGGTGATGAACCGGCGCGGGCATTTGATCTGCCTGGCGCAGGGGCTGTGCCTGTTCTGCGTCAACTTCATGTGCTTCCTGACCGCCAGCCAATGGATCCCGAGCGGTCTGGTGGCAGTCGTGTTTTCTACCGCCACGTTGTGGAACGCCCTCAATGCCCGGGTGTTTTTTGGCCAGCGCGTAGCACGTAACGTGTTGATGGGCGGCGCGCTGGGGTTGCTGGGGCTGGGCTTTCTATTCTGGCCGGAACTGGCAGGGCATACCGCCAGCCCGCAGACCTTGCTCGGCCTGGGGTTGGCATTGTTGGGGACGATGTGTTTCTCGGCGGGCAATATGCTCTCGAGCCTGCAACAGAAGGCCGGGCTCAAGCCGCTGACCACCAACGCGTGGGGCATGGCCTATGGCGCTTTGATGCTGGCGACTTACTGTGCGGTGCGCGGCATTCCCTTCGACATGGACTGGAGTGCGCGGTATATCGGCGCGCTCTGGTATTTGGTGATTCCGGGTTCGGTGATCGGCTTTACCGCCTACCTCACCCTGGTTGGGCGCATGGGGCCGGAGCGGGCGGCGTATTGCACGGTGCTGTTTCCCGTGGTGGCTTTGAACGTGTCGGCGTTTGCCGAGGGATACCAGTGGACGGCCCCGGCGCTGATGGGGCTGGTGCTGGTGATGTTGGGGAATGTGTTGGTGTTCAGAAAGCCTCGGTCGGTTCACCCAATCTTAAAGGCGAAGGCAATCTAATGTGGGAGCTGGCTTGCCTGCGATGGCGGTGGGTCAGTCAAAGTTGAGCTAGCTGACCCACCGCCATCGCAGGCAAGCCAGCTCCCACAGTTGGGCTATTTGAGGCCCAGGCGCTTGGCCATGCGGCCAAGATTGGCGCGGTCCAGGCCGAGTTCGCGGGCGGCGCTGGCCCAGTTGTGCTGGTGGCGATCCAGGCAAGCGCTGATGACCTGGCGCTGGTAGTGCTCGGTAGCCTGGCGCAGGTCGCCGGTCGCGGCCAGCGGCGCTTGCAGCGGTGCTTCGATAGCCGGCGCGCTGACGTCCGGCAGGTCCAGGTCCTGGGCGCTCAGGCTCAGAATCTTCGGCCGCTCGCGGCAGTTACCCAGGGCTTTGAGCGCGCTGCGCCCGATCAAATGTTCCAGCTCCCGCACATTGCCCGGCCAGTTGTAGGCCAGCAGCGCGGCCTGGGCGTCGCTGGTCAGGCGCAGGCTGCCCAGGCCCATGCGCGAACGGTTCTGCTCCAGGAAGTACCCCGCCAGCAGCAACACATCCCGCCCGCGCTCGCGCAGCGCCGGCACTTGCAGCGGGTACACGCTCAGGCGGTGGTAGAAGTCGGCGCGGTAGCGGCCATTGCGCACTTCTTCGGCGAGGTCGCGGTTGGTGGCGGCAATCAGGCGTACATCCACCTGGTGTTCCTTGTCCGAACCCAAGCGCTGCAACTGGCCGCTTTGCAGGACGCGCAGTAATTTGGCCTGCACGGTCAGCGACAACTCGCCCACTTCATCCAGGAATAGGGTGCCGCCATTGGCCAGCTCGAACTTGCCACGGCGTTCATTCAACGCGCCGGTAAAGGCGCCGCGCACGTGGCCGAACAGTTCGCTTTCCACCAGGGTTTCCGGGAGCGCGGCGCAGTTGAGGCTGATCATCGGCTTGTCCGCACGCGGGGACGCGGCGTGGATGGCTTGGGCGACCAGCTCCTTGCCGACCCCGGTTTCGCCGGTAATCAGCACGGTCAGGTCGCTGCCGCCCACCAGCTTGATCTCCTCGACCAGACGCTTGTGCGCCTTGCTCTGGCCGATCATTTCCTTGTGCTGTTGGCCGCTGGCCTGGCGGTAGATCTCGGCGCGCTGATGTTCGTCTTCGGCGCGTAATGCCAGGCGCTCAATGCGTTCGGCGACATTGACCGTGGCCGCCGCCAGGCTGGCAAAGGCTTGCAAAGCATCCAGCTCAACGCGTTCGAAACGCTCGGTGTCCAGCGCGTCGAGGGTCAGCAGGCCCCAGGGCTGGTCGTCGATAAACAGCGGGCAGCCCATGCAGTCGTGCACTTCCAGGTGCCCGTGCAGGCCGTCGACCAAGCCGTCGTAGGGGTCGGGCAGTTCGCTGTCGCTGTCAAACCGGGTAGGGCCAGCGCTGCTCAGCAACACTTCAAAGCGCGGGTGTTCGCTGACCTTGAAGCGACGGCCAAGGGTATCGGCGCTCAAACCATCCACTGCCAGCGGCACCAGCCACTCACCGTCCAGGCGTAACAACGCGGCGGCATCGCACGGCAACAGTGCGCGCATGGCTTGCAACAGGCGTCGATAGCGCTCGCCCTCGGGCAGTTCGCGGGACAGGTCGGCGACCAGGGGCAGCAGGGTGGTGAGCAGCGATTGTGCAGTCATAATGACTCCTTGTAGTCCTTGTGACTATAAGGTGTAGGGAGTCATACTGACTACATTATATTTAACTTATTGAATTATAACGATTAATTAGTTGGCACGAATGCTGAGTAGGTAAAGGTAATCAGTAAAGAGACCCAGGAGTCTGCCATGCTTAGTGCCCAAGACCGTGCCATCGTCAAATCCACTGTGCCCCTGCTGGAGAGCGGCGGCGAGGCGCTGATCACGCATTTTTACCGCATGATGCTCAGCGAATACCCAGAAGTTCGCCCGCTGTTCAACCAGGCCCACCAGGCCAGCGGTGACCAGCCCCGTGCGCTGGCCAATGGCGTGCTGATGTATGCGCGGCACATCGATCAGCTGGACCAACTGGGTGACCTGGTGGCCAGGATCATCAACAAGCATGTGGCCTTGCAGATCCTGCCGGAACACTACCCGATTGTGGGCGCCTGCCTGCTGCGCGCCATCTCTGAAGTGCTCGGCAGCGAGATCGCCACACCTGAGGTGATGAATGCCTGGGGCGCGGCCTACGGCCAGTTGGCCGACATCCTGATTGGCGCCGAAGCGGCCATCTACGATGAAAAAGCCCAGGCGCCGGGCGGCTGGCGCGGTGCGCGGCCATTCCTGTTGGTCAAGCGTGTGGAGGAGAGCGACGAGATCATCTCCTTCTACTTTGCCCCTGTGGACAACGGCCCGATCCTGCAAGCCGCGCCGGGCCAGTACATCGGCATGAAGCTGGTGCTGGACGGCGAAGAAGTGCGCCGCAACTATTCCCTGTCGGCCCTGAGCGATGCGGGCCTGTACCGCATCAGCGTCAAACGCGAGGCCGGTGGGCGGGTGTCCAACTACCTGCATGACCAGATGCATGTCGGTGCAACCATCGACCTGTTCCCGCCATCGGGTGAGTTCACGCTGGCGGCCAGCGATAAACCGCTGGTGCTGATCAGCGGCGGGGTAGGCATCACCCCCACATTGCCCATGCTTGAAGCGGCCCTGGCAACCGAGCGCCCGGTGCACTTTATCCACTGCGCCCGCAACGGCGGCGTGCATGCGTTCCGTGATTGGGTCGATGCCCTGGCGGCCAGGCACCCGCAGCTCAAACGCTTTTACTGCTATGCCGAGGACGACGGCGTGAGCCCTGCGGCGGACAAGGTGGGGCTGTTGAGCCAGGAGCAATTGGCGGCGTGGTTACCCGAGGAACGTGACCTGGATGCGTACTTCCTGGGGCCTAAAGGCTTTATGGCGGCGATCAAACGCCATCTGAAGGCGTTGGGTGTGCCGGAGCAGCAGGCGCGCTACGAGTTCTTCGGCCCGGCGGCGGCGCTGGAATAAGTACATCTACCCTGTGGCGAGGGAGCTTGCTCCCGCTGGATCGGGCTGGCGCTCCAGAGCGCAGCGCTCCCAAGAATTTTGGGGCCGCTTCGCAGCCCAGCGGGAGCAAGCTCCCTCGCCACAACAAGCCCGGCTCCCACATTGGAATGCGATTCCCTGTGGGAGCCGGGCTTGCCCGCGATGGCGTCCGCTCAGCCACAACATTTATCCCGATTAATCCGCAGTTAACCCCTCTCTGTTTTAACCATGCTCTGTGTGTAAACTTGCCGGCATTGGCACAACGACAAAGGGAAAACGGGGATGAGTGACGAATTGCGTTTAGGCAGGGAGCGGCGCTTTCTGGTGTTGCTGGGCATCATCTGCCTGGCGCTGATTGGCGGTGCGCTGTATATGCAAGTGGTGTTGGGCGAGGCGCCGTGCCCGCTGTGTATCCTGCAGCGCTACGCTTTGCTGTTGATTGCGATCTTTGCCTTTATCGGCGCCGCCATGCGTCGCAAAGGTGCGGTCACTGTGTTTGAAGGGCTGGTAGTCCTCAGTGCCGTGGGCGGCGTCGCAGTTGCAGGCCACCACGTCTACACCCAGTTCTTCCCGGAGGTCAGTTGCGGCGTCGATGTGCTGCAGCCGATTGTCGATGAACTGCCACTGGCCAAGGTGTTTCCATTGGGCTTCCAAGTCGACGGCTTCTGCAGCACGCCGTACCCGCCCATCCTTGGCTTGTCCCTGGCGCAATGGGCGCTGGTGGCGTTCGTGCTGACGGTGATTCTGGTGCCGCTGGGCATCTATCGCAATCGCCAACGCCAGGCCTGAGTCTGCTCGCCAAAACGCCCCGGTCTTCCTTGAAGGAAGTCCGGGGCGTTTTTGGTTGTAGGGATTTGTGAAAGGGCCGTGACGAGGGGCAACAATAGGTGCGCGCAGCGTGCGACATGTTGTCACACGGACGTTGCCGCAGGACGTTTCTGACCCATCAAACCGCCGCCTGAATTTGCACCCGATGGCTAAATTGTGCTGTCAGTTCATCGTTTGGGCGATGCCGCGAATGTCACGCCGTGCGAGCCATTGGGTGATGTCCGAATGCCTTGTTTTATGGGGGCTTGGATCCGTTTTGCAAGCCCTTACAAGGTGTAAGGGAAGTGGCGTTGTGCTCAATAACACGGCAATTTTTGTGGTTTTTGTTGGGAATCGAACACGATAAGATCGCGAACCTTTGCAGGATTAGTGAAGGATTGTTGCTGTAATCGATAAAAATTATTTCTTTATAAGACATGGTTTATACATCGCTAGCTAACTACAATCGCCCGCACTGAATGTCCGGTGCTGTTCAATATTTGAGCACTGGAGCGGTCGAGGGGCAGATGGACGGCTCTGTGCGACCCCAAGGTTCCGGCAGCCTTTCAACTATCCGCACCAAATGGAATTGGTCTGTAACAAGGCCTTTAACCACGAAATCGAATAAGAACTCACCGCAGGTCCGTGAAACGTACAGTTATGGCGTGACGGGCAGGCTCTTATTCAATCGAAGAGAAATGCCAACCCTTGGCAGGGTGAAGTGTTGGCGATCAAAACCCAACTGCATTGCGCAAGCTGCTTTAGAGGTCGTGAGATGAGTAAAAACAGGTACCCCCGATTACTAGGCTTTTTGCCGCTGATTGGCATGCTGTTAATGCTGGGAGGCTGCAAGTGGACCTTGATGGACCCAAAAGGACAGATCGGTCTGGATCAACGAAACCTGATCATCACCGCTACCCTGCTGATGCTGCTGGTCGTGGTCCCTGTGATCATCATGACCTTCGCCTTCGCCTGGAAATACCGCGCGTCGAACACCAGCGCTACCTACGCGCCTAAGTGGTCGCACTCCACCAAGATCGAAATCGCCGTGTGGCTGGTGCCGGTCCTCATCATCATCGCCCTGGGTTACATCACCTATAAGTCGACCCACGAGCTGGACCCGTACCGTCCGCTGGAATCCAACGTCAAGCCGATCAATATCGAAGTGGTCGCGCTGGACTGGAAGTGGCTGTTCATCTACCCGGACCTGGGTATCGCCACGGTCAACGAGATCCAGTTCCCGGAGAACACTCCGCTTAATTTCCGGATCACCTCCGATGCCGTGATGAACTCGTTCTTCATCCCTGCACTGGGCGGCCAGATCTACGCGATGGCGGGCATGCAGACTCGCCTGCACCTGATCGCCAACGAAAAAGCTGAAATGGAAGGCATCTCCGCGAACTACAGCGGCGCTGGCTTCACCGGCATGAAATTCAAAGCGATCTCGACGAGCCAGGAAGACTTCAACGCCTGGGTAGCCGCAGTCAAGGCCGCACCTAAACAGCTTGATCAAGCTGAATACGACGCCCTGACCAAACCAAGCCAGAACAACCCAGTCGCTCTGTACTCCGCGTTTGAGCCGGACCTGTTTCAGAAAATCGTCGACAAGTACGAAGGTATGAAGCCAGGCAAGCCGGTCAAGCACGAGAAGAAAGAAGTGGCCGTGGTTGAAGGTTCTGACACGGGCTCGCATTCAACTGCTGGGGCAGAGGAGTAAACGATGTTTGGTAAATTAAGTTGGGATGCGGTCCCGTTCCACGAGCCGATCGTGATGGTGACCATCGCCATGATCGCGCTGGGTGGTCTGGCACTGTTTGCTGCAATCACGTATTTCAAGAAGTGGACCTACCTGTGGACCGAGTGGCTGACGTCTGTCGACCACAAGAAAATCGGTGTCATGTACGTCATCGTTGCCATGGTCATGCTGCTGCGTGGTTTTGCCGACGCCATCATGATGCGTACCCAGTTGGCCATGGCCACCGAGGGTTCGCCTGGCTACCTGCCGCCTGAACACTATGACCAGATCTTCACCGCTCACGGTGTGATCATGATCATCTTCATGGCGATGCCATTCTTCACCGGCTTGATGAACCTGGCCTTGCCGCTGCAGATCGGTGCGCGTGACGTTGCCTACCCGTTCCTGAACTCCCTGAGCTTCTGGCTGCTGGTTTCCGGCGTGGTGCTGATCAACCTGTCCCTGGGCGTCGGCGAATTCGCCAAGACCGGCTGGGTTGCGTATCCGCCGTTGTCGGGTATTCAGTACAGTCCGGGCGTGGGTGTGGACTACTACATCTGGGCGCTACAGTTATCAGGACTCGGGACGACGCTAACGGGGGTCAACTTCCTGGCCACCGTCCTGAAAATGCGCGCCCCTGGCATGAAACTGATGGACATGCCGATCTTCACCTGGACCTGCACCTGGGCCAACGTCCTGATCGTGGCTTCGTTCCCGATCCTGGCCGCTACCATGGCGCTGCTGTCGCTTGACCGTTACCTGGATTTCCACATTTTCACCAATGAACTTGGTGGCAATCCAATGATGTACGTGAACCTGTTCTGGGCATGGGGTCACCCTGAGGTGTACATCCTGATCCTGCCAGCGTTCGGTATCTTCTCTGAAGTGATCTCGACCTTTACCGGCAAGCGCCTGTTCGGTCACCACTCGATGGTTTATGCATCGGGCGCAATCTCTGTACTGGGCTTCATGGTGTGGCTGCACCACTTCTTCACCATGGGTTCGGGGGCCAGCGTCAACGCCTTCTTCGGCCTGGCGACGATGTTGATTTCGATCCCGACGGGGGTGAAGCTATTCAACTGGCTATTCACCATCTACCACGGCCGTCTGCGTATCACCAGCCAGGTTCTGTGGACCCTGGGCTTCATGGTGACCTTCGCCATCGGCGGCATGACCGGCGTACTGCTGGCCATCCCGGGTGCTGACTTCGTACTGCATAACAGCCTGTTCGTGATCGCGCACTTCCACAACGTGATCATCGGTGGTGCTGTATTCGGCTACATCGCAGGTTTCAGCTTCTACTTCCCGAAAGCGTTCGGCTTCAAGCTGCACGAAGGTTGGGGCAAGGCTGCATTCTGGTTCTGGATCTCGGGCTTCTTCGTCGCGTTCATGCCGCTCTACGCGCTGGGCTTCATGGGCATGACCCGTCGTCTGAACGCCACTACCAACCCTGAGTGGGTGCCGTACCTGTACGTCGCCATGTTCGGTGCGTTGATGATTGCTGCCGGTATTGCCTGCCAGCTGATCCAGCTGTACGTGAGCATCCGTGACCGTAAGCAGAACGCTTGCGACTCCGGTGACCCATGGAATGGCCACACCCTGGAATGGTCGACTTCGTCGCCACCGCCGTTCTACAACTTCGCTGTGATCCCTACTGCGAACACCATTGATGCGTTCACCGAAGCCAAGGAAGACGGTACTGCGTACCAGCGTCCTAAGCACTACGAGCCGATCCACATGCCGAACAACACCGCCACTGGCGTGGTGATGGGCGCGCTGTTGACCGTGTTCGGTTTCGCGATGATCTGGCACATCTGGTGGCTGGCAATCGTGGGCCTGGTAGGCACTATCGGTTACTTCATCATTCACGCTGCCCGTGATGATCAAGGCTACATGGTGCCGGTCGAGACGATCGAACGCATCGAAGCCGAGCAGCACGCTCGCCTGGTAGCCGAGAAGAAAATCCCGGCCAACCGTGTAGAAACCTCGTTGGAACAGGCTTAAACCATGTCGAACTTAGTGACCAATGCTGGACACGCCCATGTCGATGACCATGGGCACGATGACCATCACCACGACTCGGGGCCAATGACCGTATTCGGTTTCTGGCTCTACCTGATGACCGACTGCATCTTGTTTGCGTCGATCTTCGCGGTGTACGCGGTACTGGTAAACAACGTAGCGGGTGGCCCGTCGGGCCACGACATCTTCGAACTGCCTTACGTGCTCGGCGAAACCGCCTTGCTGTTGTTCAGTTCGATCACCTACGGCTTCGCCATGTTGGCCTTCTACAAGGGCAACAAGAAAGGCGTACTGAGCTGGTTGGCACTGACCTTCCTGTTCGGCCTGGGCTTCATCGGCATGGAGATCAACGAGTTCCACCTGCTGATCTCCGAAGGCTACGGCCCGCACCGTTCCGGCTTCCTGTCCGCGTTCTTCACGCTGGTAGGCACCCACGGTCTGCACGTAACTGCCGGCCTGCTGTGGATGGCGGTGATGATGTATCAGGTCAATAAGCACGGCCTGACCAACACCAACAAGACTCGCCTGAGCTGCCTGAGCCTGTTCTGGCACTTCCTGGACGTGGTCTGGATCTGCGTATTCACCGTCGTTTACTTGATGGGGACTCTGTAATGGCTAATGCACACTCCCATGACCATGACAGCCATGATGCGAGCCACGGCAGCGTAAAGTCTTACGCTATCGGTTTCATCCTGTCGGTCATCCTGACCCTGATCCCGTTCGGCCTGGTGATGTACCCAACCTTGCCGAAGTCGATCACCTTGATGATCGTCCTGGCGTTCGCGGTGATTCAGGTTCTGGTTCACCTGGTGTACTTCCTGCACCTGGATCGCTCGAAAGAGCAGCGCGATAACGTGATTGCGTTCGTGTTCGCAGGTCTTGTGATCCTGCTGCTGGTTGGCCTGTCGATATGGATCATGTTCAGCATCCATACGTTCATGATGGCGAAGTGAGGTAAGACCCGATGTCGCTTAAGCACTTTATCCAAATCACCAAACCGGGGATCATTTTCGGTAACGTGCTTTCTGTGGCAGGCGGTTTCTTCCTGGCCTCCAAGGGGCATGTCGATCTGGCCATTTTCTTGGCTGCGATGATCGGCACGTCCCTGGTGGTAGCTTCCGGTTGTGTGTTCAACAACTGCATCGACCGTGACATCGACTTGAAGATGGAACGCACCAAGAATCGTGTGCTGGTGCAGGGCCTTATCTCCCTGAAACTGGCACTGATCTACGCGACCGTCCTGGGTGTTGCCGGTGTAGCCCTGTTGTACAAGGTGGCCAACCCGTTGGCGGCGCTGTTTGCCGTGATCGGTTTTGTTATCTACGTCGGCCTTTACAGCCTGTACCTCAAGCGCAAGTCGGTTCACGGCACGCTGGTGGGCAGTCTGTCGGGGGCGATGCCGCCGGTGATTGGTTATGTGGCTGTAACCAATAGCTTCGACATGGCTGCGCTGGTGCTGCTGGTGATGTTCAGCCTGTGGCAGATGCCGCACTCCTATGCCATCGCGATCTTCCGCTTCAATGACTACCTGGCTGCGTCGATTCCGGTTCTGCCGGTTAAGCGTGGCATTCAGGTGGCCAAGAAACACATCCTGCTCTACATCCTGGCCTTCCTCGTGGCGACCTTGATGTTGACCTTCAGTGGCTATGCCGGCATGAGCTACCTCGCCGTCGCCGCCGCCATGGGCATGTACTGGTTGTACATGGCCTGGACCGGCTACAAGGCGGTGGATGACACCGTCTGGGCGCGCAAGCTGTTCGTGTTCTCGATCTTCACCATCACCGCGCTCAGCGTGATGATGTCCCTGGATTTCCAAGTGCCGAAAGAGCTGTTGCTGACCTACGCACACTGAGTCACCGAGCAACAAAAAGCCCCGCCTTCGCAAGAAGCGCGGGGCTTTTTATTGAGTGGCCTTTAAACTATTCCCACATTCTACAAATGCAGGAAGCAACGTGATGACTAAAAAAGCCGTGATGGTATTCAGTGGCGGGCAGGACTCGACCACCTGCCTGATCCAGGCGCTGGGGCAGTATGACGAAGTGCACTGCATTACCTTCGATTATGGCCAGCGCCATGTGGCCGAAGTTGAAGTCGCGCAGAAGTTGGCCAAGCAGTTGGGCGCCACCGTTCACAAAGTGATGGACGTGTCCCTGCTCAACGAGCTGGCAATCAGCAGCCTGACCCGCGACAACATCCCGGTGCCGACCGTGAACAGCTCGGGCGAAAGCCTGCCGAGCACGTTTGTGCCGGGGCGCAATATTCTGTTTCTGACCCTGGCGGCGATCTACGCCTATCAGGTCAAAGCTGAAAGCGTGATTACCGGTGTCTGCGAGACCGACTTCTCGGGTTACCCCGATTGCCGCGATGACTTTGTCAAAGCGCTGAACACGGCGCTTGAACTGGGCATGGATTACAAGCTGCGCCTGGACACGCCGTTGATGTGGCTGAACAAGGCTGAGACCTGGGCTTTGGCAGATTACCACCAGCAACTGGACCTGATTCAGCACCAGACCCTGACTTGCTACAACGGCATCATTGGCACCGGCTGCGGTAATTGCGATGCATGCAACCTGCGGGCTCGGGGCTTGAATGAGTATTTGCAGGACAAGGCGGGTGTGATGAGCAGCCTGAAGCAGAAGTTGCAACTGAGCTAGGGGTTAGGGACCGTACTCGGTCTACTGTGGGAGCTGGCTTGCCTGCGATAGCATCAACTGAATGTCACTGACATACCGAGTTGTCTGCATCGCAGGCAAGCCAGCTCCCACATTTAGAGCGCATTACATCAGGCAGCGCTACCGGTAATCCAGCGTTTGAACAACGCACGCGCGCCATAGGCCGGCAGGATATTAAAAAACGCAAAGCCGACTTTGATCGCGATCTGCACGTAGATCATGCTCAAGATGTCGCTGGTCTGCATCGCGCCATAGAACGCAATAAAGCAGAACAGGAAACTGTCGATAATCACCGCAAAGAACGTACTGAGGAAAATCCGCAGGTACAGGTATTTGGAGTTGGTCAGTTCCTTTATCTTGCACAGCAAGTAGGAGTTTATGTTCTCCGACACCAGGAACGAGACCGAGGACGCGACCAGTACCGAGGACACCTGAATGATCACATCGTTGTAAGGGCCATCGAGTTTCCAGCCTGGCAGCCCTGGCAGAAACGTCGAGCCGTAGAGCAGGATGATGATCATCGCGTTACTGGCGAACGCAAACAAAATGGCACGTCTGGCCAGCCGCAGGCCGAATTGCTCGTTGAGCAAATCCACGATCAAAAACGTCAGCGGGTACAGAAACGTGCCTGGCGTGACGATGATGCCCATCGACTCCAGGTAAATAGGCTTGGTCGCGGCAATGCTGGTGAAGATATAAAACGTGAACAGCAACAGGTTCAGGATGATGTAGATCATCCAGGAATTTTCGTTGCGGTCGTTTATATCGTAGGCCGTCAGCGTCCCTCCCTGTGAATAAAACTTCTTGTACATGTTCTTAACTTCCATTTTATTGAGGTTGTCCATTATTTCGCTGTTGATGACTTCACTCAGCTTCATCTTGATGACCTTGCCGGTGGCGATCACCATGATCACCGCCAGGCGCTTGTCATTCTCAAAGCCCAGCAGCTTGTATGTGCTGTTTTCGATGCCCGCTTCATACGTTGTCATTGAAGCGCTCCTCAATGATGTCGCCGATTACACACAGGCGCTCTGAGCCAACGCAGGCTTCAAGGGTGATAAACATCTTTTGGATGGCCCGGTCGTACACCAGCTTTTCTTTGCCCAGCGTTGACGTGCCTTTTTGCACGATGAGCAAATCGCCCGGCTCGTTGATACCGGGAATGCCACGTTCCAGGCGCACACCGATCAGGTTGTAGGAAGAGCCGAAGTAGTAGGTCAGCGGATACAGGGTGGCCAACTCGCCAATGCGCTTGTCCAGGTTCTGGATCACCAGACTTTCCTTGAGCACCGGCACGGCGGCCGGGTTCATGTTGCCCTGTGGGGAAACACTGCTCTCGATGATTTCCTTGGCTTCAAAATCGAGGGTCTCGATTTCATCGTAGGAAACACCGAAGAAGTCCGAGATCTTGCGGACAGTGGACTGCTGCACGTTGACGACCTTGCCTTCCAGGATGTTGTAGATGGTGGTCCTGGTCAGGCCGGCGGCATTCGATAGCGACAGCTGCGTCTCGCCGCGGCTTTTGATCAAGTACTTGATGTTGCTCTTCAAGTGCTCGGTTTTTTCGCGTCTGTGTATCACGTGCTCACCACTTCCTTTTAGTCGTTAACGTCCGTTGTTTGCGCAACCACAGCAGGGAGCGCCCGTTCCGGGGGCGCTTGTGGTTTTGCGGCGGCGGGAGTGTTGCATGCGTCGGCCCTAACAATAAAGTCCGGATGCGCTGCGGGCGTGCTTTTGATGGGGCTGGAGTCTGGAAAATGAACATTTGATTTGGAAAATGTTTAATTTCCTGTTTAATTGATCCTCTCGGTTCAGGACGGACCGGCACGCAACGCCCAGGAAGGGACCCGCACTGATGGCATTCAATACCGTACCTCTGAAAGACCAGGCCGACCTGCTGCGTCGTGGCCTGGCGGATCTGCGCGCAGAAGACTTCGAACTCGCCAGCCTGCTGGATGCTGAAGTCACTCGCCAGCATCGCACCCTCTCAATGGTGGCTTCTTCCTGCGCGGTCAAGCCCCGCACTCTGGTGGCCTGCGCCTCTGCACTGGTCAACGTGAGCGCCGAAGGCACGCCCGGCAAACGCTATCGCACCGGCTGCGAAAATGTCGATTTAGTGGAATCCCTGGCCATCCGCAGGGCGCGGGAGTTGTTCGATGCACATTACGCCGGCGTGCAGCCTCATTCGGCGTCCAATGCCATATCCCAAGTGCTGTCGGCGCTGCTTGAGCCGGGCGATACGCTACTGGGCATGGCCCACGACCATGGCGGCGAACTCACCCTTGGCAGCCCGGCGGTGTTCACCGGGGCCTATTACAAGGCTATCCGCTACGGCACCACCGGCGAAGGCCTTATCGATTATGAGCAAGTGCGCAGCCTGGCCCTGGCCCATCGCCCACGCATCATTATTTGCGGTGCGGGTGCTTACTCCAGGGTGGTGGATTTTGAGCGGTTTCGCGCGATTGCCGACGAGGCGGGCGCCATCCTGCTGGCGGATATTTCCGCTATTGCCGGGTTGGTGGTGACGGGGCGCCACCCGAGCCCGATCAACGCCGCACACGTCACCATCACCTGCACGCACAAGCAATTGGGCGGCCCACGGGGCGGGTTGATTTTGTGCGGCCGCGACGCCGAGACCAAGGTGCCCGGCCTGCGGTCGACGTTCAGCCGTGTGCTGGATCAAGCCGTGTTCCCGCGCATGCAAGGGGCGCCGGCGGTCAATATGATCGCGGCAAAAGCGGCTGCCTTCGGGTATGCGAAGTCAGCGCAGTTTGATGCCTGCATGGGGCGTGGTCGTGCGCTTGCCGATGAGGTGGCCAGTGCGTTTGCGGCCCAGGGTTACGACGTGGTGGGCGGGCGCAGTGACAACCATACGGTACTGATCCGGTTGCGGGGCGCCATGACCGGTGCCATCGCCGAGGCGGCCCTGGAGTCTTGCGCCATTGTGGTGAGCAAGCATCGCGTACCAGGCGAGACACGCTCGAAGTTGGTCACCAGCGGTTTGTGTATTGGCACCGGCTGCATGGCGCAACGCGAACTCGACGCCGAGGGTTGCCGCCAGGTGATTGCGCTGGTGTGCCGGGTGTTGGAAAACGCCACCCCGCTGGGCGAACAGGACTATCGGCTTGGGCCTGAGGTGCGCGAGCAGGTGCGCACAGCGGTAGAGGCCCTGTGCATGAATTACCCGATCGCCGACTACCTGGAGGGTTGATCACGGCGCAGGTGGCTAAATCAGCTGAGCGCCTTCTCGTCATACTTCTTTGTACGAACCGTGAGAAACCATCACCCGTCTACAAGGAGTCGCGCCATGTTCAGCGTAAGTCGTCGGTCTCTTCTCGCCTTTGGCGCGGCCCTGCCGGTGCTGGGCCGCCTGGATTGGGCGGTCGCCAGCCAGCCAGCGGCTCCGGCGGACACGGTGCGGCTTAATTACAACGAAAGCCCCTACGGTCCCTCAGACTCCGCCCGCGAGGCGATGCAGCGTGGCATCGGCCTCTCCGGGCTGTACCCCTATGGTTACATGTACGGCTTGGCCGAACAGTTCGCCAAATCGCAGGGGCTTGTCGAAGAACAGGTCGCTGTATTCGCCGGCTCCATGGCCGCCCTGCGCTACGCGGTGCTGGCGTTTACCAGTCAGGCCCGTGGTCTGGTGATGGCCACGCCGTCCTATGAAGTACCGCGTCAGGCCGCCGAGTCATGGAAGGCACCGGTGTACGAAGTGAGCCTCAATGCCGACCACGCCCATGACGTGCCGGCCATACTTGCCGCCGACCCTCAGGCGGGCATGCTGTACCTGTGCAACCCCAACAACCCGACCGGCACCCTGACACCCACCGAAGCGATCCGCCAGGCGCTGGCGAACAAACCCAAAGGCTGCGTGCTGGTGGTGGACGAGGCCTACATCGACTTCTGCGACGCACAAAGCTGCGTGAGTTGGGTCAAGGATCACGACGACTTACTGGTGCTGCGCACCTTCTCGAAAATCTACGGCATGGCCGGTGCGCGCCTGGGCCTGGCGATCGGCCACCCGGTGTTGCTGGAACGGCTGGCGGTGTTTGGTGGCGACAATGTGCCGGCGGCGTCCACGTTACTCGGTGCTCGGGCGAGCCTGGAAGACCTCAAGCTGGTGCCGCAACGCAAGGCGCTCAACGCCCAACTGCGTGACGAAACCGTGGCTTGGCTAAAGGGGCGTGGTTTTGCCTGCACCGCGTCGCAAAGTAATTGCTTCATGATTAACGTGAAGCAACCGGCAGAACAGATCATCGAGAAGCTGGCTGCACAGGGCGTATTGGTCGGGCGGGTGTGGAAGGATTGGCCGCAGTGGGTGCGGGTGACGGTGGGCAACAAACAGGAGATGGCGCGGTTTCGCGAGGTGTTCGCGAGTCTTTAAAGCAACACAAAACCCATGTGGGAGCTGGCTTGCCTGCGATAGCAGCACCTCGGTCTATCAGGCAAACCGAGGTGATGCTATCGCAGGCAAGCCAGCTCCCACCTTTTGAGCAATGCGTTACTGTTGCTGCGCGATGCTGTACCCATCAAACGCCGTCTGCTGCTGCAGCGCAGTAATCACACTCTTGCGGCTCAACGGCTGCTCGGCGCCGGCGTTATCCACAAAGCTCTCGGTTTCAAGCTCAGCCTCATCACCTTCACCCACAAAGCTGAAGCCCAAAAACTCGAACGCCTCGCGGTCAACGTTGAGCTTGGAGCGCGGCGTGCGCAGCGGCAGGGTGACGCTGATGCCATCCTTGCTGATCACAAACACTTCGGCTTCTTTCTTGGCCCGTGCAGCTTTGCCCTTGCCGGCGCTTGGGTTGCTGATGGCCTGGTGAGACTGGTTCAGCACCTTGAGGGCCAGGCCGTAGACCAGCTCCTGAAACTCGGGATCGTCCTTGAAACTGGAGAGGATGCGGCTGATCGAGAACTTACTGCTCAAGTCTTCCAGGGCGATGTTGTCGGCCGCTTCGGCATCCTTGAGTTGCTTGAGCTGGCCCATCAGGTCGTAGGCTTTGTCGTCGTCGAAGGCGTCATGGGCCTGACGGATGGCCATGCGCAGTTCGCGAATCTGGTCGCTTTCCTTGGAGGTGTGGAACGCGTCCAGCACCATCTCGCTGATGATCTTGGCCGCAGGCACATGCTGTGAAAGATTGATGGCGTTTTCGTATTCAGCCTTCGAGTGCAAGGCGACTACGGATTCTTCGGCGGCGTGTTCGGTGTAAGAATCAGACATTGAAATTTCACTACTTCAGTAAACGGAGACAAAAAAGCGTCGCGCATTTTCGGCGGCCACGCAGGTCAGGTCAAGGCAGCACACTGCCCTTATCGCGGCGCAAGGCGCTCAGCGCCCGCTGCAATCGATCGGCCCGCCCGCAGAACAGACCAACGGTAAACCCCGACACACCGCCTACGGCCAGCAACATCTCAGGTGTGCTCAACAGCAACGGATGCACGGCCTGCTGATAGCCGAAGTAGTATTTCACCGCAAAGAACAGCTGCGAGATCAACAGGGTTTTCCAGGTACCCGCCAGCACCAGCGTTTCGCCATTGGCATCGAGCCGGGCGCCATCGGCGTTGAACAGCAACATCCCCATCAGCCAGCCTGCCAGCACACCACCGACCCAGGCACCACTCGACAGGATCGAGGGCGCCAGCGACATCAGCGACCACACCACCAGCACCACCGGCAAAATCAGCAGCGAGCGGCGATTCTCACGCCCGCCCATGCAGGCCTTGATGCCGTAATAACAAATCCACAGGTAGATGGCGTACACCCACACGGGCGTGCCTTGGAGGATATCGAGCATGGGTGCTTCCTTGCAGGGGCGGGAAGCGCTGATAGTCGTTGAGCCATCATCGTTTTGTCCATCGATTTGGCGCTGACTCACATCAACACCCTCCACGGCAAAACCCGTTACAACACAAAGGCCTGATGAACCCATAAAAACAACCGCTGGCCTGCGCCGAGGGGGCTACTCCACGCCAGGTTATTAAAGGATTAATGCAATGGCCTTTTCATTGTCCCGCCTGGCCTTGCTGGGGGCGACGCTGTGTCTTGCGCTACCTCTGCACGCCGCCCCAACCCAAATCGAGCAGGGTCAATACGTGGCCCAACTGGGCGACTGCATCGCCTGCCATACCGCCAGGCACGGTCAGGTGATGGCCGGCGGGCTGGAGCTGAGCACGCCGATGGGCACGATTTATTCGAGCAACATCACGCCGGACCGCGACACTGGTATCGGTAATTACAGCTTCGAGCAGTTCGACAAGGTGATGCGTGAAGGCGTGACGCCGGCGGGCATCAACCTTTACCCGGCGATGCCGTATCCGTCCTACGCGAAGATGAGCGCAGAGGACATGCGCGCCCTGTACGCCTACCTGATGCAAGGCGTGGAGCCGGTGCGACAGGCCAACCTTGAGGCGGACATGGGCTTCCCGTTCAATCAGCGCTGGGGCCTGGCGCTGTGGAATGTTGCCTTTCTCGACAAGCAGCCGTTCCAACCCGACCCGCAGCGTAGCGCGGTGCTCAACCGTGGTGCCTACCTGGTCCAGGGCCTGGGGCATTGCGGCTCGTGCCACACGCCACGGGGCATCGCCTTCCAGGAAAAAGCCATGAGCGATGCGGGCCGCAGCGGCCGGCATTACCTGGCCGGTGAAACCGTCGAGCACTGGCGCGCCCTGAGCCTGCGCAACCTGTGGACGGTGCCAGACACCGTGCAACTGCTCAAGACCGGGCAGAACCGCTTTGCCACGGTCGCTGGCAACATGGCCGATGTGATCCACCACAGCACCCAGCACTTCAGTGTTGACGACCTCACGGCCATCGCCAGTTACCTCAAATCCCTGCCGCCCGGTAAAGATGATCTGCCAATGCCAGCGGTCGCCCAAGCACCGGCCGCACCGCCAGCCGACCTGTTCACCAGCCGTGGCGGCCTGGGCTATATGCAGTTTTGCAGTGATTGCCACCGCAGTGACGGCGCTGGCGTAAAAGGCCTGTTTCCACCTTTGGCCGGTAACCCGAGCATTGCCTCGAACAACCCGACGTCGCTGTTGCATATCACCCTGACCGGCTGGGAAACCGCGCAAACCGCCGCCCACCCAAGGGTCTACACCATGCCCGGTTTCAGCCGGCTGGCCGATCAGGAAATCGCCGAGATCCTGACCTTCGTGCGCACCAGTTGGGGCAACGCTGGCACGCCAATCAGCGCCGCCCAGGTGAAAACCCAGCGCGATCAGCTCAACCCCGCCACCACCGATTCGTCAGCCTTCGAAACCCCAAGGCTGGCGAATTTGCTCGCCGCACCCAACGCCGACCAGGTTATTCGCGGCATGCGCCTGCACCTGCAAACCAAGGCGCTGCTGCCGGATAACGTCGGCAATTCGCTCAACTGCGCTAGTTGCCATCTCAACGCCGGCACCGTGGCGGATGGTTCGCCGTTTGTGGGTGTGTCGGCGTTCTTCCCCAGTTACGCGCCGCGTGCGGGCAAGGTGGTGACGCTGGAGGAGCGCATCAATGGCTGTTTCCGCCGTTCCATGAACGGCAAGCCGCTGGCGCCGCAGTCGGCGGATATGCAGGCGATGGTCGCCTACTTTGACTGGATGAAAAACAACACCCGCCCTGAAGATAAAGTCGCCGGGCGTGGCGTGGGCAAGATCGACCCGGCGATCAAGCCGGACCTGGACAACGGCAAGCAGGTGTATGCCAAGCAATGCGCGGTTTGCCATGGCGATAACGGCCAAGGCCTGGCGCGTGCCGACGGCGAGCTGGTGTACCCGCCATTGTGGGGCGAGCAGTCGTTCAACATCGGCGCCGGTATGGCACGGCCTTACACCGCGGCGGCGTTTGTGAAACGCAACATGCCGATCGGCTTCCACGAAAAATTCCCGCTGGGGCAGGGCGGTTTGTCGGACCAGGAAGCGGTGGATGTGGCGGCGTATTTCTCTGGCCAACCGCGCCCGGATTTTCCGGACAAGGTCAGAGACTGGCCCAACGGCGGCAAGCCCGTGGATGCGCGCTACTAGTTCAACTGCTTAAGGCAGGCCTCGAGAATATCCAGGCCTTGCTCCAGCACCGCAGGCTCGGTGGTCAGCGGTGCCAGCAGGCGGATGATATGCCGCGACTTGCCGCTGGGCATCAGCAGCAAGCCGGCATCGCGTGCCAGGCTGAGCAGTTGGGTCAGTTGCTGGGGAGCGGGCGTGCCGTCGGCATGGGCCAGCTCGATGCCGCGCATGGCACCCACGCCGGTCAGGCGGCCCAGATAGGGCGACAGCTGTTGCTCGCGCCAGGCGGCATAACGGCGAACGATGGCGGCTTCCTGCTGTGACCCCCAGGTTTTCAATTGCGCGTCGGTCATCGCATCCAATGTTGCCAAAGCAGCCGCGCAGGCAATTGGGTTTCCGGAATAGGTGCCACCGAGGCCGCCTTTGGGCAAGTTGTCGAGCAGCGCCTTGCGCCCGACCACCGCGCCCAATGGCACGCCACCGGCGATGCTTTTGCCGAGCAGGATCAGATCCGGCTCGATGCCCAGGCGCGAGAAGGCAAAACGCTGGCCGGTACGCCCGAAGCCGGACTGGATTTCATCGGCAATCAGCAGGATGTTCTTCTCATCACAGAAGCGGCGCAGGGCCTGGGCGAACTCGATGTCCAGGGCCAGAAAGCCGCCTTCGCCCTGCACCGGCTCGATGATGAAACAGGCCACATCGTTGACGTCGATTTCCACGCTGAACAGACGGTCCATGGCCTTCAGGGCTTCGGCGCAGGTCACACCGTTATCGGCGCTGGGGTAGGGCAGGTGATACACCGGGCCGGGTAGCACGCCGACCTTTTGCTTGTAGGGCGCCACCTTGCCATTGAGGTTGAGGGTGGCCAGGGTGCGGCCGTGGAAGGCGCCGTCAAAGGCGATCACCGCCGTGCGGCCGGTGGCGCCGCGCACGATTTTCAAGGCGTTTTCCGCCGCTTCCGCGCCGCTGTTGGTGAGCATGCCGCTTACCGCGTAATCCACCGGGATAAACGCACAAAGGCGATCCATCAGCTCGATGTAGGGCGCATGCGGCGCGGCGTTGAAGGCATAGTGGGTGAGCCGGGTGGCTTGTTCGCGAATCGCTTCCACCACGGCTGGGTGACAGTGCCCGAGGTTGAGCACGCCAATGCCACCGACAAAATCGATATAGCGCTTGCCCGTGGTGTCCCAGACTTCGGCATTTTTACCGTGACTGAGGCTGATGGGGTGAACGATGGAAATCGACTGGCTGATGCTTTGGCGGCTCATGAATCGGGGACTCGGCAATGGCGGGCGTGTATTTATCTAAGCTGCGCAGCCGGCCTTGCCGCAAACGAAATAAAGTCGCCGGGTCATTCCAAATCGGAAGGAGCTGTTGCCTAAAGGTCGTTTGTGGCCACGCTGCAAACCTGACAATACTGCCGGGCAACTTCAGAAACCGGCGCGGGCAGTGTGGCGCCGAATAATAAAAGACTCACAGGGAGTGCCTCGCATGAACCACCTCAAAACCCTTATCGCTGCCACGGCCGTGGCGCTTGCCGGCAGTGCCCACGCGGGCGTGACCCTGGACGCGATCCAGAAAAAAGGCTTTATCCAGTGCGGCGTCAGTGACGGCCTGCCGGGCTTCGGTGTGCCCGACAGCCAGGGCAAGATGACCGGCATCGATGTTGATGTGTGCCACGCCGTGGCCGCGGCTGTGTTCGGTGATGCGTCAAAAGTGAAGTTCACCCAGTTGACCGCCAAGGAGCGATTCACCGCGCTGCAATCGGGCGAAATCGATCTGATTTCGCGCAACACCACCTGGACCAGTTCCCGCGATTCCGGCATGGGCCTGGTGTTTACCGGCGTGACCTATTACGACGGCATCGGCTTTCTGGTCAACAACAAGTTGGGCGTGACCGCCGCCAAGCAACTCGATGGCGCGACCGTCTGCATCCAGGCCGGCACCACCACCGAACTCAACGTTTCCGATTATTTTCGTACCCACGGCATGAAGTACACGCCGATCACCTTCGACACCGCCGACGAGAGCGCCAAGGGCCTGGAAGCCGGGCGTTGCGACGTGCTCACCACCGACCAGTCGGGCCTGTATGCCCAGCGCATCAAGATGGCCCACCCGGATGAGTTCGTGGTGCTGCCCGAGGTGATCTCCAAAGAGCCGTTGGGGCCGCTGGTGCGCAAGGGCGACGATGAGTGGTTCAGCATCGTCAAGTGGACCCTGTTTGCCATGCTCAATGCCGAAGAAATGGGCATCACCTCGCAGAATGTCGAGGCGCAGGCCAAGTCCACTCAGAACCCCGACGTTGCGCGGCTGCTCGGGGCCGACGGCGATTACGGCAAAGACCTGAAGCTGCGCAAGGATTGGGTGGTGCAGATCGTCAAGCAAGTAGGCAACTACGATGAGGTGTTCGAACGCAATATCGGCCAGGGCAGCGTGCTGAAGATCAAGCGCGGGCTCAATGCGTTGTGGAGCAATGGCGGCATCCAGTACGCACCGCCGGTGCGTTGACTGAACACTGCCTCAGGTGGGAGCTGGCTTGCCTGCGATGGCCACAGGTATCTCCACAACTTTCTAAGGCCGCCACACTCCTCTGTGGCGAGCGGGCAAGCCTGCTCGCCACAACAGCCCACTTGTCACAGACGTGGTATGTGTAGATATCTATGCTGCGATGACGGCCTACCTGTGAGTGCATCGGTTACTGACACACGGCTAGCGCAGGCAAGCCAGCTCCCACATCACTCCGAGGCCACATCCTTGCCGGCGGCTTTGGACCGGTACAGTGCTTGATCGGCACGTGCCATCAAGGCGGCGGGCGTTTCGCCCATTCGCCGCTCCACCACGCCCAGGCTCAGGGTGACTTTGAAGTCGCCCACGGCGGGCATCTCGGCGATGGCCTGACGGATACGTTCGGCCAATTGCCTGGCGGTGTCCAAGCTGCTTTTGGGCAGGATCACCATAAACTCATCGCCACCCCATCGTGCGAGCAAGTCGCCTTGGCGCATACAGGTTTCCAGGCTGTCTACCACGCTCACCAGGGTCTGGTCGCCGACGCCATGACCATGTTTGTCGTTGATCGGCTTGAAGTCGTCGATATCCATGGCCACCAAGGCCAGCGGTACGCGGAAGCGCTCGGCACGGTCGCACTCCTCCAGCAACACCTTTTCCAGGCGATAACGGTTGGCGATGCGTGTCAGGGCATCCTGTTCGGCCAGGGAGCGGTTCTCGTCCAACTGCATTTGCAGTTGCTGATTGACTCGTGACAACTCAAGGGTGCGTTCGGCCACCAGCGCTTCCAGCGACTGGTTGCGCTTTTGCAGCTGTTCGATGGAGATTTTGCGTGTATGGATATCGCGGTGTGCGCCGACCATGCGTGCCACTGAATTGTCGGGGTTACGTGCAATGACGTAGCCACGGTCTTCGATCCACAAGTAAGTGCCGTCAGCCTTGCGGCAACGATACTCGGCCTGGTAATGGGGCGCGCGTTGGCTGATGTAGTCATCAAATACGGCCATGACGCGTGGATAATCTTCGGAGTGGATCACGTTCTCCCAGGTGAACACGCTGTTCTCCAGGGAGTGGCGGGGGTAGCCAAGCATCATGTACCAGCCGGGGCTGCGGTACACGAACCCCGTGTTGGCATTCCAGTCCCAGATGCCGTCGCTGACCAGTTCCATCACCGTATGCAACATGTCGGCGTTGAGTTCGGAAAAGTTATTGAGCTGCGGTTTATTGCCGGATGTATCGTTCATCTGTGCGCTTCCCTGCCGATGCTGGCTCCTACGGCCAGTCTTCATTGACGCCGGTACACCGTGGCTGAGGCTACTCTACATTGCGGCTTGCGCGCTTTGAATAGGCTGGATGTGCTGCTTTAGTGGTGTGGCTATAGGCCATTAACCGGCAGCCGTAGAGAGATACATCGTGCTCGCCTGGCACGGTCTTTCACACCGTGGCGGGCCTTGCTTGCGTGTTCGGTACCAGGCGTACTTCGACATGTTGATCCAAAGCCCTTGCCGCACTGGCCAGGGTGGACAGCGTCATGCCCGCGTCGTTTTGGTCCAGCGCTCGATCGACGGCGGTGCGGCTGGTATGCATACGTTCGGCCAGCGCTTTCTTGCTGACCTTCTGCACCTTCATCGCCTCTGCC
This sequence comes from Pseudomonas sp. OE 28.3, assembly GCF_014268205.2. Taxonomy (NCBI): domain Bacteria; kingdom Pseudomonadati; phylum Pseudomonadota; class Gammaproteobacteria; order Pseudomonadales; family Pseudomonadaceae; genus Pseudomonas; species Pseudomonas sp. OE 28.3. The sequence goes on along the minus strand of NZ_CP077082.1, from coordinate 5,612,642 downwards.
AATTGCCAGGCAATAACACGCTTCAACGCTCCGGCAGAGACTTCTTCTATGAGCCCATCATCGCTGAGAAAATCATCAAAGTTGGAGCCGATATGCTTATTCATGGAATGTTCCTCAGAGCTTGTTTTTGCGATGCCTGGCGGTGTTCAGGTCGACTGAAGGCGTTTTCTGACTCTTTTTAATAAAGCCGTGCAGCAAAATCATCTGGCTGGCAACCAAGGTAAAAATGACGCGTGCAGCATTTTCACCAAGATCGGTTCGGACCTCCCAAAGGCGATGCTCCAGCTTCCTAACCAACGGCATCCCTTGCGGCCATCCGAGTTGGACCGATTTTATGTCAGTGCCTATAAGCTTTTTTGATTCCCTGGGCAGTTCCATCAGCCATTCACGCACGGGCTCGTTGCCAGCCTCGGTTCGGTAAAATGCGACGTTCAACACGAGAGGTAGGTCGTTCACAGAGAGTGCACCAAAATAGGTTCATAAGGCAATCAGCGATTGAAGGGTCTTTTCGCGAAGATTGGTCAGAGCCTGGCACTTATTTTGTGAGTGGCTGAGGTTGAAGCGTTTCAAAAAAAATCAGTAAAAATAAAGAGTTGTGAGTTTTCTGAATGGTATGTGCGAGATTGGTTTGCCAGGCGTAAGAAAACTCACTTCGGCGCCACCATGCGCGTTCGCGGCTTGCCATCCGCGTTGTGCTGGTAAATCCCCTCCGGCTGGCCCTGCTCATTGAAAAACACTTGGCCTATGCCCGCCGAATTCCACAGCCGTTCACCCGCCTCGGCGTGTTCCGGGATATGCGGCACTACCTGCATGGTGCGCCGGCGCGTGAAACCGTTGAGGGGCGAGCGCGGTGAGTAGAGCCAGCGGTTGAGGCGGTCGAACCATTCCAGCAAGCGCGCCGGGAATTGGTTCTTGATGCCGCTGCTGGTGATCTGCCAGATTTTTGGGCCGGCGCTGCGGTGGCGAATCAGCACTTCATAGACGAACGAGTAGTGCACATCGCCCGACAGGATCACGTAGTTACCTGGCGTGCGCGAGTGGCGGAAGATATTCAGGATCACCTGGGCGGCGCCGCGATGGGCCATCCAGTTTTCGGCGTCTACCAGCAGTGGGTAGCCACACCAGCTGAAGACCTTCTGCACCGTCTCGATCAGCTTGACGCCGAAGATCGGCGCGGGCGAAACGATGATGGCCGACGGGTGATCCAGCAGGGCCTGCTGCAGTTCGCTCAACGCTTCCCAGTCCAGCAGGCCGGAAGGTTGCTTGAGCGCAAACTCACTGCGCCAGCGCCGGGTGCGAGTGTCGAGCACCACCAGTGCGGGCGTGGTGGGCAGTACGTAATGCCAGTGCTGGAATTTCAGCAGGGTTTGCACTAATTCATCGTGGGCACTGGCGTGCAAGTGGTTGTCTTGAACGTTGGCGGTCAGCGCCTGGGTGTGTTCCAACAGTTTGCCAAACACATCCGGCTGGTTGCCCCAGCCCTGGCACAGCATATAAGCGAGCAGGGCATTGCCGATGATGCGCTTGGAGAATGGGTGGCCGTAGGCGGTGGCCTCCCATTGCGCGCTGAGGTTCCAGTCGTCGGTGATGTCGTGATCGTCAAAAATCATCAGCGTCGACAGGTGCGCGAAGACCCGCGCAACGCCGGGCAGGCCGTCACGGAACCGATCGACCTGGACTTGTTCGTGGTCGTAGCGCAGGTGTTCCGGCGTGCTTAATGATGGCGGCTGTGGCGTGATCAACGTCCAGGGCGTGGGCGACCACACCAACAGGTACATCGCCAGTACTTCGGCAAAGGTCACCAGGTGGTTGTCGGCGGTGCTGCTGGTAAAGATCGGTTTTTTCACACCGCCGAAAAACCGTTCGCGCAGGGTCTCGTTGCTGTCCAGTGCGGGCAGCAGATCCGCGCGGTGGTAATAGCTGGCGCGATGCCCGTAGAGGCTGGCGCTGTCATCCACCACGGCGCCTTCCAGGTATTCGTCGAACAACGCCAGGCGTGCGATCAGCGCATGAATCGCGCGCAGCATGGGGCCGGCCACATCATCGGCGTAGACCTGGTCACCGCTCATCATCAGCAGCGCCGGGCGCTCGGCCGGTGTGCGCGCGTCAGCCAGCAGGCGGTCGACGCACAGCAAACCGTCATCGGCGTGGTGATGGGGTTTGCGGCAGGAACCATGCACCAACTGGTGGATGCGGCTATGCACTACGAAATTCGCCGATGGAGCATCGGCATACAGCAGGTGCGGCGCCCATTGCGCAATGCCACAGCCGTCGACCAGCAGGTCGTAGTCGATGCTCACGTCCAGCGGCAGGGCTTCGCTCAGGGAAACGTCGATCAGGTGGATAAAGGCGTGGCGCCCAACGGGCACGACTTGGCACTGCTGGGTGTCCAGATCGATCGTCAGCGTTTGGCCTTGAGGCACTTGCAGCTTTAAGCACAATGGCAGGACACGGCTGCCCACCAGCCAGATCACCAGACGCTGGGGTTCCAGGCGCCTGAGCAGTGGGCCGGCAATGACGGCGGGCAGTGTGTCGGATGGCGGCATGAAGCAAGCAGCTCATACAAGGTAGGACTTAAAAGGGTAACGCAGAGGATGTCAGCGTTTTGTTAAAGGCGTGCCGCAGATACCTTGCAGCCGATTACCCTTGTTGTGTTAGAGCAGATGGCCTTGTCCCAGGGATTCCAGGGACGTTCGATAAGGCTTGGGCTTGGGCGGTGCGTTTTGCATCATGGGGTTACTGTCAGGACGTGAGGGCTTTTCAGCGGACCGGGTGGCGATTTCAGCCATTTGGTTGGCCAGTTGGAAAGCTATGTTGAACTGAAAGCCGGGCAGCATGTGGACGATACTCATGGGAAAAACCTCTTGCTCAATTGGAGGGATGTTCTCGCATCAATACTCCCTTTGACTGCGCACCCACTCAGTGGCGCTGGCCGGGTTAACGTTCCCGGCCATGGGTTTCTGCATGTTTAATATCCGTAGGACTGAATGCGTTTCAGACAGACTTGGGTACCGTAAACCTGAACTCACTGCCACGCCCCAACTCACTCTCAGCCTCAATCCGCCCGCCGTGGGCCTGCACGATACCTTGGGTGATATACAGCCCCAAGCCGCTGCCGGTGGGGTTGTTTTCGGTCTGGGTCCAGTAGCGATCAAACACATGGGGCAACTGCTCAGGCGCAATGCCTTCGCCGGAGTCGCGCACCGAAAACACGATATCTTCACCATTGCTCATGGCGCTGATGCCGATATTGCCCTGGCGCGGGGTGAACTTGATGGCATTGCCGATCAGGTTCGACAGCACCTGGAACAGGCGCTCCGGGTCGGCATGGATCAGCAGGCCGGGCTCGGCGTTGAACGACAAGTCGATGCCTTTCTCCATCGCCAACGGTGCGAGCAGCGAATAGGCCTCTTCGAACATCTGGCTGACGTCCAACGACACCGGCTTGACCACATAACGCCCGGCCTCGATTTTCGAGGTGTCGAGCAGGTCTTCCAGCAGCACATTCATACGCCCGGCGGCCTGTTGCATGGTGTCGATGGCCGAGGAAATTCGCCGTGAGGTATGTGGGCCGTCGGAGCTGAAGGCTTTCTGCATCATGCCGCAGAGCATCGAGATGACCGTCATCGGGTTGCGCAGGTCGTGGGACACCACCGCCACCAGTTCATCACGGGCGCGCACGGCTTGCTGCTCGCGCAACACTTGGCGGGCCAGGTCATTTTCCAGGGCGGAACGGCGCAGGTCGTTGGCGGCAAACCGGTCGCCGTGGCTCCACTTGGTGGAGATACCGGCCATCTCGACTTTCCAGATTTCAAACGAGGTGCGTGGGCGCAGGCGCAAACCGGCGTCGGAGGTTTCCAGGTTCAGCGGCTTGTTCGGGTCACCGCTCCAGTTGATGTTCTCTTTGACTTCCGGGCGAAACCACAACACGCCGTTATCCACAGGCTTGGGCAGGCTCATGGCCAGAACGCCACTGGCCACTTGCTGGAACTCGGCGGCAGGCGGGTATACCGAGGCCAGGTTGTGACTGGAAAACACCGGCTCGTCGCTTTCTTGCAGCCATTTGTGCAGCGCACGGATCTGCGCAGGCTCGGGGCAATTGCCGTAACGGTGCAGTTGTTTGTCTTCGATGATCGCCACGCCGCCCGACAGGGTCAGGTCCATCAGCACCTGCGGCTGCTGGGCCAGGCCATCGAAGACGTTTTGCTCCGAGGCTTTCATCGCGCGGTCCAGCAATGCCAGGGCTTCGACTTTTTCTTCGCGCTGGCGGCTCAAGTCCAGGGCTTCCATGGCGCTGATCTGCAGCGACAGCACCTGGCCGATGGTCTGGCAAGCAACACGCAGGTCGTTGGGCACCAGCAAGGGCTCGCGGTTGCCGCAACTGATCAAGCCCCATAGCTTGTCGCCGGCCATCAACGAGATGCTCATGGACGACAGCACGCCCATGTTCTGCATGTATTGGCAGTGAATCGGCGACACGCTGCGCAAGGTGGCAAAGCTCAAGTCCAGCGGCTGGTCAGTGCCCGGACGCAGCTTGGGCAGCAGCGGCACCGGCTCGTAGGCAGCGTTCGGGATGATGCGCAGCCAGTTGGTGCGGTACAGCTCGCGGGCCTGCTCGGGAATGTCGGACGCGGGGAAGAACAGCCCGTTGAACAGCTCCATGGACGGCGCCGACGCTTCGGCAATTACCTGGCCGTGGCCTTCTTCTTCGAAGCGATAGATCAGCACCCGGTCGTAACCGGTCATGGCCTGGATTTCAGTCACGCTGATCTCGTACAGCGCTTGCAGGGTTTTCGCCGACTGCAAGCGTTGCAGCATCTTGCCCAGGTCACTGGTGCGACCATTCAGGGCGCGAGGTTTGAAATCTTCAAGGCGCGGCTCAAATTCCAGCACCAGCACGTTTTGATGGCGATGCAGCAAGCCTTCAAATGGCGCACCATTGAGCGTGACATGCAGCGCCGGCGCGTCGAGAAACGCGTTGTTTTCGGCGATCGATTGCACGGCTTGGGCAGGTTCAACGCCAATTAACTGGTGCAGCGGTTGGCCCAACAGCGCTTCGGGTGCGTGGCCGAACAGGCTGGCCACGTTGGCGCTGACCTGAGTGATGCGCAGCTCAGGCTCCGACAACGTCAACAGCACACCGTGGGGCTGGATCGCGCCCGGGAAGCGAATCGGTTCGTCGGCACAGTTGGCAAGCAGCTCTTCAAAATCGTCGGGTTTCATAGCAGTACCTCCTGGCGGGCGAGCCAATGCTCGAAGCCACTGAATGTGGAGCGGGCCGCATCGACCGCGCGCTGTTTTGCGTCAGCATCCAGCGGCAGGCGGCCCAGGTAATCGAGAAAGTCTTTCCAGCGTCGACCGGTTTCGGCGCCGTATACATCAAGGAACGCTCCGCCGTTATCGGCGTGTATGTCCAGGCGCCGGGCCATTTCCCGGCGCAGCACTTGGCCGCCCAGGGTGGCGCCTTCCAGTACATACAGGGCACCGAGGCAGGCCGCGGGGGTGTCGAAGGTCGGGTGTTCGGTGCAGCGGGGCAAGGCGTTGATGGCGTTATCATTCAAGCCAAGGGCGCGCAAATCGCCCAGCAGTGTGGGGGTTTTCACACGCAGTACAGCGTCATACCCGTCGGGGATCAAGCCACTGGCGTACAGCGCTGCTTCCATCGGCCCATAAAACCCGTAGTACGCCTGGAGCAAGCGCCGATACCCGCCAGCATCCAACTGATCGGAGAAAAACGGCAAGCGCTTTTCCAACGCCACATGCAGCAAACCCGTGCCTGTGCGCAACGCTTCCAGCAATGAGGGCGCACTAACGTCATGGGCCTGTGAATGCATTCAATAAGCTCGAACTGTGGGCCTTAAGGCCATGAATGACGCGTGAAATGGGCGACGATTCTACACAAGTCATTGCCGTCAACTGTACGCACAAGGCGAAAAGCCTGACCGGCGGATCAGAAAAGTCGCTCCTTGCGTAATAAATGACCACAGGGCACTGCAGCAAGTTCGGTTTAAGTGATGTCGCGACGCTATTAGTGCATGGAGGCGCCTTGCTGGGTCAGTGCGGTTTGCACGCACTCAACCAAGTGCTCTGCACTCCAGGGCTTGGGTAAAAAACGTACAGAGCCGCCGAGTTGCGCCGCCAGCTTGGTATTGCCCGAGGTCAGCACCACCGGCACCGACGGCCAGCGATGCGCGACCACTTTGCTCAAGTCATAGCCATTGAGTAACCCCGGCATCTGGATATCACTGACGATCAGGTCTACCGGATCATCGCCGCGCTCCAGGTAAATCATGCCTTCATCCGCCGAAGGAAACGACGTCACATGAGCCCCGAAGTCCTCCAATACATCCACCATTAACGCACGAATGATTTCGTCGTCTTCCAATACCAAAATCGATGGCTGAGCCATGATCCTTACTCCACCATCAGGGTTCAGTAGGATGGAGTAGGCGCTGGCTGAATAGGTTCGATTGGATGTTTTTTAAACGATGGGTGGTCGTTTTAGAGCGGTCGCGTGGGGTTGTCCGCAGCGGCACGGCAAGGTGGATACAGGCATAATTGGCGCACCGTTGCCTGCTGTGGAGACTTGCATGAAGTACACCTTACTGACCCTCGCCCTGGTCCTCAACACCACCCCGGCCTTGGCGGCCGGCGATGCCGAGGCGGGCGGCAAACTGTTCAGTAAAACCTGCGGCGGCTGCCACAGCATCGGTGAAGGCGCACGCGGTGGCTTCGGGCCTGAGCTTAACGGCATCATCGGTCGACCTGCCGGCACCACCACGGACTATCAGTACTCCGACGCAATGAAAAACTCCGGCGTGGTCTGGACCCGCGACAAACTCGCGGCCTATATCGAAGCGCCGAAGAAGGTGGTGAGCGGTACGCGCATGATCTTCTGGGGTATCAGCGACCCGGAAAAGATCGAAAACATCCTGGCCTACCTGGAAACCTTCCAACCCAAGTAATCATTCGCGTACGTTCCTGAACAGCATCAACCGCGCACTTTCATGCAGCCCACGGGTCAGCCCCTGCAGGCGCTGAAACTCTTCGGGATGCTGCTCGGCTACATCTTCGCGCGGTGTTTGCGAAGCCAGGTCGTGCAGGGTTGGTGAGCCGCCGTCGTGCTGCATTTGCAACAGGAAGTGCTGGGTTACACCGCCGATAATCGGGAAGGTGCCTTCGTGTAGCACCAGTGGCACCACACGTTCGCCTTCCGGCGCCGGCTGCTGGATATCGCGGCCCATCGCGCCGTTGCGAAACGGCACGCCCGCCATGCCGGCCACGGTTGGCAGTAAGTCCGCCAACCCCACGGCCTCGTCAATAACGCGTGGCTCAAGCCCCGGCGCGTGGATCAGCAGTGGCACGTTGTTGCTTTCCAGGCCCAGTTGCTCAAAAGCTGGCGCCATGTGCGGGATCTGGCTGATGCGTGTGTTGTGGTCGCCGAAGAACACAAAAATGCTGTTGTCGTACCAGCCACCGGCCTTGGCGATGTCCATCAGGCGGCCGATGTTGTAATCCAGCAGGCGCACTGCGTTGTATTGCTCGACACTGCGCGAACCGGCAGCCTGGACTTGTTCCAGAGTTACGTTGTTGAGTTGGAAACCATCATTTTGCTTGGGAATGGTGAACGGCCGATGGTTGCCGGAAGTTTGCAGGTAGGCAAAGAACGGCTGGCCGTTGGGCACGGCGCGCAGCAGTTGGTCGCCTTCCTTGAACAGGTCCAGGTCAGAGATGCCCCACACGTCCACGCGGGGCGAACGCCAGTGGCTTTCGTCAAACAGCTGCACGCCGTCGATGCTCTGGCGGATCAGCGCGTTGATATTCGCCCAGCCAGCGTTGCCGCCGATCATGTAGAACTTCTGGTAACCCTCGAAGGCGTTGATCAACGTGTGTTGCCGCGTGATCAGCGGGTTGCGCGTGGCGGTCTCCTGGCGGGTCACGTCGGGCACGCCGGTGATGCTCGCCCACACGGTTTTGGCGGTACCGGTGACGGGCACATAGAAGTGTTTGAAGAACCAGCTTTGCGTCGCCAGCTTGTCCAGGTTTGGCGTGGGGTTCAGCGGGTTGCCATAGGCGCCGACCGCACTGGTGCCCAGGGATTCGAGCATGACGAAGACCACGTTGGGCGGGCGCTGGCCTGCCAGCTTGTAGGGCTGCACGCCTTGTTCGCGGATGAAGTTCAGCTGTTGCGCGTCAGGCTGGTCAACGCCCAAGTACTCGGCCACTTGTGGGTAATGCGTGCGCACCTGGGTTTCATCGAATTGCGACTGGCCAACCTTGAGCGTGTCGTACAAAAACAGCACCGGGTTCAGGCCCACGGCGGCGACCTGGCTGTTGCCGGAGAAGAACGCATCGCTCCAGCGCAACGGCACCGGGTTTTCCAGGTTGAGATTAGCCACGCGGCCGAGCAAGGCCAGCAGCACGGCGATCACGCCAATCACGGACACTAAAGCCGCTGTGGGTGTGCCGATGCTTTTGGGGGCGCGATCCAGAGTCAATCGCTCCAGGCACACCAGTGCCCACACCCACACAACCACCGCCGCCAACCAACAGGCAGTTATCCACAGCACCGGGTAGGTTTCCCACACCATCTGTTGAGAAATCTGCGCGTCTTGCAGATAGCGCAGCACCGTCGCGTTGATGCGCACACCGAGGTAGGCGTAGTGGCCGAAGTCGATGATGTAGATGAGACCCACCACCGCCAGTGCAATCACCAGATAGCCGCGTGCCAGCCAGCGCAGGGCGGGCAGGGTGATAAGGTTCCAGCGCGGTAGCCAGGCGAGCACGGCCACGGGTAGCAGGAGCAACACCGCCAGGCGCAGGTCGAAACGCAGACCGATGCCGAGGGTTTCCAGCAAGCCCTCGGTATTTAAATCCAGGCCGGAAAAGCTGATTAAAAACACCAGCCGCAACGCCGCCAGCAGCACAAACACCAACCCGATCGCGCCCACGCCGTAGCGCAGGCGGCGTGATTGCAACGCAGTCATCATCAACCTTCCCAATTTCAAAAAACGACGCAGGCCAAATGTGGGAGCTGGCTTGCCTGCGATAGCGGTGTGTCAGTGCCCGATGTGCTGCCTGAGGCGGCGCATTCGCAGGCAAGCCAGCTCCCACAGTTTGAGTTGCATTAATCCAGCTACCAGGCAGTAGCCCATCAACAGCGGGTCGACCAGGTAATCCCAATAGTTCTCCGATGCCTTGAGCCGCAGCGCAAATGCCAACGTGCCCACCGCCAGCATCCACACGGCCAACCTGTTGCGCAGCGCCAACATCAACAGTGCCAGCGCACCTACCAATACAATCATCGGCCGAGGGTTAAACCCCCAGCGGTACGGGTCGAAATACGTCAGCCCCATCGCCGCCGGGTACAACAGCAGGCACAGCCCGCCAAACAGAACCAGCAGTTGCACCTGATGTGCCCGGCCAAGCGGCTGCACCAGCCCCAACCGGCACACCGCGACCCACGCCAACAACACCAAGGTGCTGATCGCCAGGTCATCGGTAAAGCTGCGCACATACGCCGCCAACGGCAGCTCATTCACCGGGATAAAGCTCAACGCCACCAACACCGGCAACAACCATGGCCGCCACGGCGCGGTAAATCGGAACGTGCTGAGCAGCACAAACCCCAGCAATACAAAACTCAAATGGGCTTGCCACAACGCCATCATCACAAGCGCTCCGCCAGCCAGGCTTCGTTGAAGCTGACATGTTTGATAAAGGTGTTATTCCACGAGTACACCAAGTGGTACATGCCGTCCGGGCTGCGACTGAAGTACGGGTATTCGTATTCGAAATCACAGCCACGGGGTTTGCACACGCGGTAATCCAGGTTGCTCAGAAAGCGCTGCTCCAACGGCAGACGCTTGGCACCGCTGGAGGTACGGAAGCCTTCGCCGATGATTTCTTTATAAGCCTGGGGGGAGAACGGTTGACCGAGCGGGTCCGGCGACTGGTCCAATTGCACTACCGTGCGCCATTGCGTCATCTGCGCGTCGGTGCCGTAGAGGCTGAGCTTGAAGCGGCCGTCTTGCAGGTCGTTAAGGGCGACGAGTAGACCGTCGTCTTCAGTACCCACAGCCGCCAGCGATGAATTGGGGTTGGCCGGCGCCAGCAGGAACGGCTCGCTCCAGGTTTGCCCGGCATCCTCGGTGCGGCTGGCGAGCACGCGGTGATGGGTTTCACCGGCGTAGCGCAGCATCGCCACGGCTCGCTGGCCGTCCTGTGCCACGATGGTTGGCTGCAGCGAATGTTTGCCGCGGCTGATACGGAATTTGTCGATCACCGCGCCGTCGGCACTCAAGTACAGGTACTCGGCAAACTTGCCCATGAACTCGTGATACACCGGCAACCCGATGGAGCCATCGGCATGGAACACCGGTGCGGCGCGCACCAAGGTGCTGATATTAAAAAACGGCGACGTCACCAATTGCCGAGGCGCCGACCAGTTCGCGCCGAGGTCATCGGAGACCATCACGTTGATCGCACTGGTGGCCCAGCCGCCGACTGACACTGACACGTAAAACATCCACAGGCGTTTATCCGGCCCCAGGGCAATGACCGGGTTGCCCAGTTTGCGAATGTAACGCTGGGTGCCGTCGCGGGTGCTTTCCCGCGTGGCCAGCACCTGCTCGCCGCCCCATTCGCCACTGCGTGCATCAAACCGCGCCGTGCGCACCTGCACATCGGCGGCGCCTTCGCGGGAGCCGGCAAACCACACAGCCATCAAGTCGCCGCCGGGCAGGGCGGTCACGGAGGAGGAGTGCACAAAGTCGGTGAGCTGTGAGGACACAAAACGGCTGTTGTATTGCGGGGCTGCCGCCACCTTCGCCGGGCTCGGGTTCGCCTGGGCAAACGGTGCCAACACGTGGGGCGGATGGCTCAGCCAGGCGGCGATAAAGACGCCTAGCAGGCTGAAGATCAGTAGGGCGCAGCGCATAGGGAACCTGTGAGAAGAAAGGATGACGGCGCACGTTCACCCGGCAGGCGCTTCCTGCGGCCGGTGAGCGTGCATAACGACAGGTGGTCCCGTACCTGCCGGCACAGTGCAAAACCAACCTTAACGCAACCTTAGTTGGCAACGAGCCGTAACATCTTTGCCCGAATAGCCCTGCGTAGAACCGGCATGATTTCGCCGTTTCCTACAGAGATTTCGCTATGCGCCTACTCCTCGTCGAAGATGATCGCGCCCTCGGCCAAGGCATTCGCGTGGCATTGGGCGCCGAAGGCTACACCCTGGATTGGCTGCAAGACGGCCTCAGCGCCTTGCACGCCCTGCGCACCGAAAGTTTCGATCTGCTGCTGCTCGACCTCGGCCTGCCGCGCCTCGATGGTCTCGACCTGTTGCAGCAACTGCGCGCCGGGCAGCATGACCTGCCGGTGCTGATCCTCACCGCCCGCGATGGCACCGCCGAACGCATCGCCGGCCTGGATGCCGGCGCCGACGACTACCTGATCAAACCCTTCGACGTCGAGGAACTCAAAGCCCGCGTGCGCGCGCTGTTGCGCCGCAGCCAGGGCCGCGCCCAACCCATGCTCGAACACGCCGGCGTCAGCCTCGACCCGGCCACCCAGCAAGTGCGCTACCAGGGCGATGAGATCATCGTCACCCCGATGGAATACCAACTGCTGCACCAACTGATGGTGCGCCCCGGTAAAGTTGTGACCCGCGAGCGGCTGTCTCGCGCCCTGTATGGCTGGCAGGACCGGGTGGAAAGCAATACGTTGGAGGTGTTGATCCATAACCTGCGCAAGAAGTTATCCACAGAGCTGATCCGCACTGTGCGCGGCGTGGGCTATGTGCTGGCGCTCAAACCATGAGTTCGGTACGCGCACGCATCATTATTCCGGTGCTGGTCCTGATCCTGCTCGGCGACGCCCTGATCAGCTGGCTGGTGCTGCGCGACAGCCACCACGAAATCGAAGAAGTCTACGACGCCCAACTCGCCCAAAGTGCCCGCCTGCTGCAAGGCGTACTGCGCCAGCGCGAACCTGGCGACGCAGACTGGGGCCGCTTGTACGAGGCGTTCGACCAGGCCATGAGCCGCGTGGGCGAGGAGGGCGTGGCCCATCCTTATGAGACCCGGCTGACCTTCCAGGTCTGGCGCAGCGACGGGCAACTGCTCATGCGTTCTGCCGAAGCCCCTGTCCTCACTGCACCGCCCACTACGCTCGGCGCCCATGACCTGATGGACAGCGGCAACGACTGGTGCGCCTTCCTCCTCGCCGATCCGCAACAAGGCCTGCTGATATGGGTGGGCGAACGTGACGACGTTCGCCAGAGTGTGATCGAGCGTATCGTGCGCCACACCCTCTGGCCTACCGTGATAGGCGTGCCGCTGCTGACCGTACTGATCTGGTTGGCCATTGGCTGGGGGCTGACGCCCTTGCGCACCATGGCCCGCAAGCTGCGCGGGCGTAACACCAACGCCTTGCAACCGCTGCACGTGAACCCACTGCCGAGCGAGCTGGAGCCGATGCAAACCGCACTCAACCGGCTGCTGGTGCAGATGGACGACCTGCTGGAACGCGAACGCCGCTTCATCGCCGACGCCGCCCACGAGTTGCGCACACCGTTGGCGATCCTGCGCATCCACGCGCAAAACGCGCAAAGCGCTGCCACCGAAGAACAACGGCGCGAAGCCCTGGACTTTCTGGTAAACGGCGTCGACCGCGCCACACGCATTGGCAGCCAACTGCTGACCATGGCCCGCATCGAGCCACAACTGAGCAACCCCGTGCGCAAGCCCGTGCAACTGACGGAGCTGGTGCGTGAAGAACTCGCCGAGCTGACGCCCCTGGCCATGGAGAAAGGCGTGGAGCTGGTGCTGGAAGGCGATGAAGAATGTTGGGTGCAAACCGAGCCGGTGGCGTTGGCGATTGCGTTGCAAAACTTGGTGACCAATGCGCTTAACTTTTCGCCGGTGGGTGGCGAGGTACGGGTGGTGATCGGCGTTAATGGTTTGCGCGTGGAGGACCAAGGGCCGGGGATTGATGAGGCGCAGATGGGGCGCTTGTTTGAGCGGTTTTACAGCCGGGATAACGCCAATGGCGCCGGGTTGGGGTTGGCGATTGTGGAGGTGATTGTGGGGAAGATTGGCAGTACGTTGAGCCTGCGAAATTTGGAGCAGGGCGGCTTGTGCGCGCAGTTGGTTTTTGACCAGAAAGTGCCGCGTAACATAACCGATTAATGATCCCCACCTGTTACGAGCCAACGGCCTCGTTGTGGCGAGCAGGCTTGCCCTGCGTTGGGCTGCGAAGCAGCCCCAAAGATAGAACTGCTGCACGTCCATCTCGACCGTGAGTACCCTCAGGTATTCAGAGACGGGCGGAGTTTCTTGTTTATCAGCGAACCACTGCGCATGGGATCTAGTTTTTCCGAGTGAGCTCACATTTGTGCAGCTTCGTAATCGAGAGCAATGAAATAGTCGCTTTTCGAAAGAACGATTTCATGAACGAAGAATGGTTGCACATGCGTTAGCCAATCCCGGCGTAGTTCAAACATACCGTTATTCACGGCCTCTCCCTTCGAGAGCCCAAGCTTTGTAACGACGGAGTAGTCCTCGCCCAAGTCCTTTGAGTCTTCCGTGCCACACGCGTATTCCGTGGTTTTGTCGAACCATTCCAATCTCACTTTAAGTCCCATGCGGCCTCACAAGTATTTTTTGATGTTTCGCTTTTTCTTTGCCGGCTTTAGCTGTTCGCCGGTTATATGACTGAAAGCCCCGAGGTGGCTTCCGTCACTTGCCAGATAGGCTTCCAGCTCGCCGTGTTGTGAGTCCCATTCATAAATCGTTCGTCCTTTTTCATCAATCCAGCGCTCTCTTAACCCGCCACCTCCCTGTTTTGGAGTTTTAGGCTTTGTTTTTATCAGGTTTAGAAAGCCGCTTATTTGCTCCTCTTTAGGCGCCTTGTGGTATTTGTGATCCCCAGCCCGAACACTCACCACTACATACAGCGGCCGAACCCCCGACTCCACCGGGAACACCAGAATAAAATCCCGATACTGCGGTGGGTAAATCGGGTTCACCAGAATCTGCGCCGCCTTCTCCGTCGGCGGATAAATCCAGATCACCGGCGCTTGCGGCGCAGCCTCCAAGGCGGGAATCCCCAGCGTGTCGCGCGGATCAACCGCTGGCGTCCAGATCAGCTCCACGCCCTCACCCAAATCCGCCACAAACTGATCGCCACGGCTTTGGAACTGCACCACATCGATCATCTGCCAATCGGGGTTGTTGCCCGTGTAAAACCCATATCCCTTGAGTGTGCCGTCCTCACGCTGCTCGACATGCAAACGCATCTGCGACCGTGCCCGTTGCAGCGAGCGTAATTGCTCCTCGCTGTAGAGCGCGCTATCGCCCAACTCAGATGGCCATAACAACGCGACCAACCCACTCAACAGCCCACCGGCGACAGTGCCAACAGCAGTCGCTGCCGACTCCACTGCCGCCGATCGCAACGCCAATTGCCCCAAGCCGACAGGCAGGGCACTGCCGCTGATCTTGCGCAAGGCAACCGCGCCACGGCTGTCTACCTCGTGGCCACCCAACAGGCTGAAATGGCCGTAGTCCTTGATCAACTCCAGCGGTACGTAACCGGTGGGGTCGTTGTAGCGAATGATGCCGTTGGGCAGTTGGCAGGGTTTTGTGAAGACGCAGCCTGGCGGTTTGGCGGGTGTTGGCGCTGGGGTGGGAGGCGGCTCAAATAAATCAATCGGCGGTGAATAAGGCGCGCGCTTCGGCTGCGGCGTCAGGATCCGCCGTTTGAGTTGTTCTTCTTCGGTAATGGGGTACGAGCGTTCTGACATGACTGGCTCACTTCCTTGTGTGGGAGTGAGCCTATGAGGTGGGAGCGGAGGCTTATGTCGGCTTCGTTCGATGGTTGGTGTGGGAAAAGGAGACTAGCGTTTGGTTAGCCAGGACTGTTTCGATTATTGCGATTTTCGTTTGTTTCGTTTATCTTTGATTCAACCGAATTGCGTAACACCGGAGCTGCATCATGATCACCAATCAACTCCCCAAAACGATCCTGCCGCTGGAAAAGGAAGTCGAAGCCGCCGTGCAAGGCCAGCGAGAACTGGCATCTTTGCTTTCGACCAAATTTGAAACCCAGCGCATCGACATCTTCGACAAAGAAGACAAACCCCACACACTTGTACTCCCGACCTCAGCCCTGCGCCTGTTGGTCGACATCCTGGGCGAATTGGCTATCGGTAACGCCGTCAAGGTCGTGCCGGTGCATGCCGAATTGACCTCTCAGGAGGCCGCCGACCTGCTCAACGTTTCGCGCCCGCACCTGGTCAAGATGCTGGAGGAGGGCGCCATTCCTTTTACAAAAACGGGCCGGCATCGGCGAATCCGGTTTTCGGATCTGATGGCGTTCAAGCAGCGCCGTGATGAAGAAAGCCAAGAGGCAATGGAAGCGCTGGCGCAACAAGCTCAGGCGTTGGGAATGGGGTATGACGGATGAGGTGTTCGCCGTTTACTGCGGTATACGATGCGTGTGTTCTCTACCCGGCGGCACTCCGGGATTTGCTGATGTGGCTTGGTTTGTCGGGACTGTATCGAGCTCGATGGACGAGCCAGATCCATGAGGAGTGGAAGCGCAACGTTCTCAAAAACCGACCGGATCTTACGGCTGAGCAAGTCAATTGCACGTCGGCGCTGATGGATAAGGCGATACCCGATGCATTGGTGACGGGGTACGAGGATCTGTGTTCGAGTTTGGATTTGCCTGATCCTGATGACCGTCATGTGCTGGCGGCGGCGATTCGAAGCAAGGCTGAAGTTATCGTGACCTTCAATTTGAAAGATTTCCCGGCGCATATCCTGGCTGCCTATGACATTGAGCCTATGCATCCGGATGACTTTATTTCGGATCTGTGGGATTTGGATCAGGCGGCGGTGTTGGGGGCGGCGCAGAAGCAAAGGCGGACGTTGAAGCGGCCGCCGATGGAGGCTGGGAGTTATCTTGAGATGTTGATGCGCCAGGGGTTGGTGCAGACGAGTAAGGTGCTTGGGCCATATGGGGTGATGTTGTAGGTTCGAATGAGCGGGAATATTTGCTCGAACGCTCCCACCGAAATTTTTCGCCACAGATAACGCCTATTAGCCATGCCGCTTTCTGCGCTACTTTCCGCACTGTCACTGCAAATTCAGTGACCGGGCCTGATAACCCGTGGAACAATAGGCGCTCAAGCGTCTCCAGCACCATGCCGGCGCTTTTTTTGCGTCCGCACATCCGTGTTATGGCGGCTGTGCGCGGGAGGCCTTCGGGCCTGCCGGGTTCCTATTGTCCCGGTTTATCAGCCTGCGCACAGCTGCCACCCTTTCGCCTGATAACGAATGTGGCAGCTTCTCGACATTAGGAGCTAAATCCATGAGCATTTCTGACAGGCCATATCCTCGTAATACTGCAACCCACACCACCGCCCAGCCCGGAGGTGCCCAATGATCAATCCACCTCTCAACAAAACCCTCGGCATCATCACCTTCTCCACCTGCGGCAAACAGCCCAACCTGCACCGTCTATTCCGCGTCAATGCTGGCGTGCCCATTCGTGACGCCCTGGAGCATGCTTCCGAGTTGCTGCACTGTTCCAAAATGCTCGCATTGGATGCGGCCATGGACAAAGGCGCGGACCGTTATGCCTGGGCGGCGCATTATTTGGGGGAGATGGCGAAGGCGGTGGTGGATGATTTGGCGAATGGGATGTTGCCCAATGGGGTGATGGAGGAGGGGGACGCTGTTTCGGTGTAAGCGGGTGGTTTGAGGGTGTGGCGGCTGGCGTCATCGCAGCATAGGTATCTACACAACTTTTGAAGGCCGCCACTTTCTCCTGTGGCGAGCAGGCTTGTCCTGCGTTGGGCCGCGAAGCGGCCCCAAACCCTGACACTGAGTACTTTCAGGAAAATTGCAGTGCCTTTACTGGGGCCGCTTCGCAGCCGAACGCAGGACAAGCCTGCTCGCCACAACAGCCCACCTACCACAGACTTTGTGTTAACCGGTTGTGTAGATACCTATGGTCATCGCAGGCAAGCCAGCTCCCACATCGGTCGGTGTACATCTGGTGAAGCAGCGTTAGCAGTAAAAAAGACCTTGGGACGCCAGGGTATTTTTTTGCCTGCAGAATCCAGATCAAACGTGCGCGATGTTTGTGTACGGCAGCGAGGCGAAGTCGATCATGTGCCTTACCGTGAGCGGTGTATGACGTTTTGCTCGCGGATCTGTATCTAACGCCCTGCTTTTCAACGCTCTACCATGGCACCCAGCACAATACTGCAGGAGCGACACCATGCCCGAACTGTCCAGCTGGCTTGCTTATGGTCTGATCTCCCTCGGCATGGTGCTGACGCCCGGGCCGAATATGATTTACCTCATTTCCCGCTCGATCTGCCAGGGGCGCACGGCCGGGTTGATTTCCCTCGGTGGCGTTGCCTTGGGTTTCCTCGTTTATATGTTCTGCGCGGCGCTGGGGATTACCGCATTGGTGATGGCCGTGCCTTTTGCCTACGACGCGCTGCGGCTCGGTGGCGCGTTGTACCTGGTGTACCTGGCCTGGCAGGCGGTGAAGCCGGGTGGCCGGTCGCCGTTTCAAGTGCGGGACTTGCCCCAGGACAGCCCACGCAAGTTGTTCATGATGGGCTTGGTGACCAACCTGCTGAACCCCAAAGTGGCGGTGATGTATTTGTCGTTGTTGCCGCATTTTATTGACCCGAATGGGCATGGCAGTGTGCTGATGCAATCACTGATCCTGGGTTTTACGCAGATTGCCATCAGCGTGAGCGTCAATGCGGTGATTGCAATGATGGCGGGTTCCATCGCCGTGTTCTTCGTCACCCGTCCAGGCTGGCAGGCGGTTCAGCGTTGGGTGATGGGTTCGGTGCTGATGGGCTTGGCTGTGCGGATGGCGGTTGAAGGGCGGCGGTAAGAGGGTGGTTGCAACGTTGTAGTTAGGGGTGGTTAACAGGAGGTTGCATGCTTGAAGTGTGGGGGCGACGTTCGTCATTCAATGTTCAGAAGGTCATGTGGCTTATAGGTGAGTTAGGTCTGGCCCACCGCCATATTCCCGCGGGCGGCCAATACGGCCTCAAGGATTCGCCAGCGTTTCTGCGCATGAACCCCCATGGGCGCGTGCCTGTCATAAAAGATGACGACGGGACAGTGGTGTGGGAGTCGCACAGTATTCTCAGATACCTTGCCGCGCGTCATGGGGCATCTGGTTTCTGGAGTGAGGACCCAGCTCAGCGCTCTCAAGTTGACCGTTGGATGGATTGGTCTCAAACCAGCTTGCAGCCGACGTTTTTAAATGGTGTGTTTTGGGGCTTTTACCGAACCCCTGAGGCGTTGCGGGATCCGCAAGCTATCGAAAAAAGCATCAGCCTCTGCGATCAATATTTTGAGTTACTTGACCAGGTCTTGAGCGAGCAGCCCTTTCTGGGTGGGGAACGTTTGTCGTTGGCAGACATTACTGTTGGCACACATCTGTACCGTTACTTCTCTTTAGCTATTTCCCGCCCACTCATTCCTCACGTTGAGGCGTGGTATCAAAGACTCCGGGAGCGTGAAGCTTATCGCGAGCACGTCATGATCCCTTTCGAAGAGCTTTTCGGTCGGTTGGATTATTAGCCGAGGGGATCAGAAGGGGCGTTGAAACTTCTGGTCTTGAAAAGCTGTTGCTCAGCGAGTCCTGCCGGCGCCGTTAATCTGGTTGGCGCTGGGATGCCAGCGATTGACCTAGCTGTTTCGCACGCCCGTGGTCTGGCGATGCCTGGACGCTGGCGTAGCCGTATTGATGGTGTACCTGGCCGGTATGTTGATCACCGACTCACTGGATATCTTTCAGATAGTCTTTGAGGGTAATCAGCGGGGTACTTAGCTCATCAAGGCTGCTGGCCTGTTGCACATCTGTAAACAGTTTGAGCAGTTCACGGCCCAGCACCGTGTCGGCGCCGCCTAGTGCATTCAAGGCCTGGGCAATGCACTCATTAAGCTTGTGTTGAATCGTCGCCAAATCCCCCTGGCGCACCAACAACCCAAACACTTCGCGCTCATACCCATCCATCACCAGGTCATCGCGCAGCAACGGGCTCGCGCCGTCCGTCTCATGCACCAGCTTGAGAGCAAAAAGCGCAACAGCTTCCAGCGTCAATTCCATGGTTCCGATTCCTCATGTCTGCGTTCGCCCGCACATACTCACGTTTCTGCGGGCGAAAAAAAAGCCCTTGAATTTCAATGGCTTTCTTTCGGACCTGTGTAAAAGCGGGTGAGAGTCGGTTTGATAGTCAGGGGCTGAAGGGGCATTGCGCGCCTACGCAAATGCCAGGTCTGCTGATTCGCCGGCTTTTCCTCGCCGCCGATTGCAAACCGTAACGCCTGGGCGAGGTCGCGCGTTTGCCATGAGCCGCGCTGTCAGGCGATCGAACACTCTATATAGCTGCAACCGTGGCACTGTGGATTAATCGAAAAGAATTTCAGGAAGGGGGTTGACCACATATTTGAATACTGTACTATTCGCCTCCCGCTGACGAGCAGCTTGAAGCCGGTTCTGGTTCAAGTAGTTGATTTTGATAAAGAAATCACTTGACAGTAAATGAGGCTGCTGTAGAATGCGCGCCTCGGTTGAGGCGAAAGGTCTTAACCAACCGCTCTTTAACAACTGAATCAAGCAATTCGTGTGGGTGCTTGTGGAGTCAGACTGATAGTCAACAAGATTATCAGCATCACAAGTTACTCCGCGAGAAATCAAAGATGTAACCAGCGATTGCTGAGCCAAGTTTAGGGTTTCTTAAAAACCCAAAGATGTTTGAACTGAAGAGTTTGATCATGGCTCAGATTGAACGCTGGCGGCAGGCCTAACACATGCAAGTCGAGCGGTAGAGAGAAGCTTGCTTTTCTTGAGAGCGGCGGACGGGTGAGTAATGCCTAGGAATCTGCCTGGTAGTGGGGGATAACGTTCGGAAACGGACGCTAATACCGCATACGTCCTACGGGAGAAAGCAGGGGACCTTCGGGCCTTGCGCTATCAGATGAGCCTAGGTCGGATTAGCTAGTTGGTGAGGTAATGGCTCACCAAGGCGACGATCCGTAACTGGTCTGAGAGGATGATCAGTCACACTGGAACTGAGACACGGTCCAGACTCCTACGGGAGGCAGCAGTGGGGAATATTGGACAATGGGCGAAAGCCTGATCCAGCCATGCCGCGTGTGTGAAGAAGGTCTTCGGATTGTAAAGCACTTTAAGTTGGGAGGAAGGGCAGTAAATTAATACTTTGCTGTTTTGACGTTACCGACAGAATAAGCACCGGCTAACTCTGTGCCAGCAGCCGCGGTAATACAGAGGGTGCAAGCGTTAATCGGAATTACTGGGCGTAAAGCGCGCGTAGGTGGTTTGTTAAGTTGGATGTGAAATCCCCGGGCTCAACCTGGGAACTGCATTCAAAACTGACTGACTAGAGTATGGTAGAGGGTGGTGGAATTTCCTGTGTAGCGGTGAAATGCGTAGATATAGGAAGGAACACCAGTGGCGAAGGCGACCACCTGGACTAATACTGACACTGAGGTGCGAAAGCGTGGGGAGCAAACAGGATTAGATACCCTGGTAGTCCACGCCGTAAACGATGTCAACTAGCCGTTGGAAGCCTTGAGCTTTTAGTGGCGCAGCTAACGCATTAAGTTGACCGCCTGGGGAGTACGGCCGCAAGGTTAAAACTCAAATGAATTGACGGGGGCCCGCACAAGCGGTGGAGCATGTGGTTTAATTCGAAGCAACGCGAAGAACCTTACCAGGCCTTGACATCCAATGAACTTTCTAGAGATAGATTGGTGCCTTCGGGAACATTGAGACAGGTGCTGCATGGCTGTCGTCAGCTCGTGTCGTGAGATGTTGGGTTAAGTCCCGTAACGAGCGCAACCCTTGTCCTTAGTTACCAGCACGTCATGGTGGGCACTCTAAGGAGACTGCCGGTGACAAACCGGAGGAAGGTGGGGATGACGTCAAGTCATCATGGCCCTTACGGCCTGGGCTACACACGTGCTACAATGGTCGGTACAGAGGGTTGCCAAGCCGCGAGGTGGAGCTAATCCCACAAAACCGATCGTAGTCCGGATCGCAGTCTGCAACTCGACTGCGTGAAGTCGGAATCGCTAGTAATCGCGAATCAGAATGTCGCGGTGAATACGTTCCCGGGCCTTGTACACACCGCCCGTCACACCATGGGAGTGGGTTGCACCAGAAGTAGCTAGTCTAACCTTCGGGAGGACGGTTACCACGGTGTGATTCATGACTGGGGTGAAGTCGTAACAAGGTAGCCGTAGGGGAACCTGCGGCTGGATCACCTCCTTAATCGACGACATCAGCTGCTCCATAAGTTCCCACACGAATTGCTTGATTCATGCGTTTGTAAAAGTGCAGAGCTAACTATTCGAATCGAATAATTAGCTCTGATCTTTTTCAGAACCGTTCTTTAAAAATTTGGGTATGTGATAGAAAGATAGACTGATCGTTACTTTCACTGGTAACGGATCAGGCTAAGGTAAAATTTGTGAGTTCTCTTAATTGAGAAATTCGAATTTTCGGCGAATGTTGTCTTCACAGTATAACCAGATTGCTTGGGGTTATATGGTCAAGTGAAGAAGCGCATACGGTGGATGCCTTGGCAGTCAGAGGCGATGAAAGACGTGGTAGCCTGCGAAAAGCTTCGGGGAGTCGGCAAACAGACTTTGATCCGGAGATGTCTGAATGGGGGAACCCAGCCATCATAAGATGGTTATCTTACGCTGAATACATAGGCGTAAGAGGCGAACCAGGGGAACTGAAACATCTAAGTACCCTGAGGAAAAGAAATCAACCGAGATTCCCTTAGTAGTGGCGAGCGAACGGGGACTAGCCCTTAAGTGGCTTTGAGATTAGCGGAACGCTCTGGAAAGTGCGGCCATAGTGGGTGATAGCCCTGTACGCGAAAATCTCTTAGTCATGAAATCGAGTAGGACGGAGCACGAGAAACTTTGTCTGAATATGGGGGGACCATCCTCCAAGGCTAAATACTACTGACTGACCGATAGTGAACTAGTACCGTGAGGGAAAGGCGAAAAGAACCCCGGAGAGGGGAGTGAAATAGATCCTGAAACCGTATGCGTACAAGCAGTGGGAGCAGACTTTGTTCTGTGACTGCGTACCTTTTGTATAATGGGTCAGCGACTTATTTTCAGTGGCGAGCTTAACCGAATAGGGGAGGCGTAGCGAAAGCGAGTCTTAATAGGGCGTCTAGTCGCTGGGAATAGACCCGAAACCGGGCGATCTATCCATGGGCAGGTTGAAGGTTGGGTAACACTAACTGGAGGACCGAACCGACTACCGTTGAAAAGTTAGCGGATGACCTGTGGATCGGAGTGAAAGGCTAATCAAGCTCGGAGATAGCTGGTTCTCCTCGAAAGCTATTTAGGTAGCGCCTCATGTATCACTGTAGGGGGTAGAGCACTGTTTCGGCTAGGGGGTCATCCCGACTTACCAAACCGATGCAAACTCCGAATACCTACAAGTGCCGAGCATGGGAGACACACGGCGGGTGCTAACGTCCGTCGTGAAAAGGGAAACAACCCAGACCGTCAGCTAAGGTCCCAAAGTTATGGTTAAGTGGGAAACGATGTGGGAAGGCTTAGACAGCTAGGAGGTTGGCTTAGAAGCAGCCACCCTTTAAAGAAAGCGTAATAGCTCACTAGTCGAGTCGGCCTGCGCGGAAGATGTAACGGGGCTCAAACCATACACCGAAGCTACGGGTATCACGTAAGTGATGCGGTAGAGGAGCGTTCTGTAAGCCTGTGAAGGTGAGTTGAGAAGCTTGCTGGAGGTATCAGAAGTGCGAATGCTGACATGAGTAACGACAATGGGTGTGAAAAACACCCACGCCGAAAGACCAAGGTTTCCTGCGCAACGTTAATCGACGCAGGGTTAGTCGGTCCCTAAGGCGAGGCTGAAAAGCGTAGTCGATGGAAAACAGGTTAATATTCCTGTACTTCTGGTTATTGCGATGGAGGGACGGAGAAGGCTAGGCCAGCTTGGCGTTGGTTGTCCAAGTTTAAGGTGGTAGGCTGGAATCTTAGGTAAATCCGGGATTCTAAGGCCGAGAGCTGATGACGAGTTAACTTTTAGTTAACGAAGTGGTTGATGCCATGCTTCCAAGAAAAGCTTCTAAGCTTCAGGTAACCAGGAACCGTACCCCAAACCGACACAGGTGGTTGGGTAGAGAATACCAAGGCGCTTGAGAGAACTCGGGTGAAGGAACTAGGCAAAATGGCACCGTAACTTCGGGAGAAGGTGCGCCGGTGAGGGTGAAGGACTTGCTCCGTAAGCTCATGCCGGTCGAAGATACCAGGCCGCTGCGACTGTTTATTAAAAACACAGCACTCTGCAAACACGAAAGTGGACGTATAGGGTGTGACGCCTGCCCGGTGCCGGAAGGTTAATTGATGGGGTTAGCTAACGCGAAGCTCTTGATCGAAGCCCCGGTAAACGGCGGCCGTAACTATAACGGTCCTAAGGTAGCGAAATTCCTTGTCGGGTAAGTTCCGACCTGCACGAATGGCGTAACGATGGCGGCGCTGTCTCCACCCGAGACTCAGTGAAATTGAAATCGCTGTGAAGATGCAGTGTATCCGCGGCTAGACGGAAAGACCCCGTGAACCTTTACTATAGCTTTGCACTGGACTTTGAATTTGCTTGTGTAGGATAGGTGGGAGGCTTTGAAGCGTGGACGCCAGTCTGCGTGGAGCCAACCTTGAAATACCACCCTGGCAACTTTGAGGTTCTAACTCAGGTCCGTTATCCGGATCGAGGACAGTGTATGGTGGGTAGTTTGACTGGGGCGGTCTCCTCCTAAAGAGTAACGGAGGAGTACGAAGGTGCGCTCAGACCGGTCGGAAATCGGTCGTAGAGTATAAAGGCAAAAGCGCGCTTGACTGCGAGACAGACACGTCGAGCAGGTACGAAAGTAGGTCTTAGTGATCCGGTGGTTCTGTATGGAAGGGCCATCGCTCAACGGATAAAAGGTACTCCGGGGATAACAGGCTGATACCGCCCAAGAGTTCATATCGACGGCGGTGTTTGGCACCTCGATGTCGGCTCATCACATCCTGGGGCTGAAGCCGGTCCCAAGGGTATGGCTGTTCGCCATTTAAAGTGGTACGCGAGCTGGGTTTAGAACGTCGTGAGACAGTTCGGTCCCTATCTGCCGTGGACGTTTGAGATTTGAGAGGGGCTGCTCCTAGTACGAGAGGACCGGAGTGGACGAACCTCTGGTGTTCCGGTTGTCACGCCAGTGGCATTGCCGGGTAGCTATGTTCGGAATAGATAACCGCTGAAAGCATCTAAGCGGGAAACTAGCCTCAAGATGAGATCTCACTGGGACCTTGAGTCCCCTGAAGGGCCGTCGAAGACTACGACGTTGATAGGTTGGGTGTGTAAGCGCTGTGAGGCGTTGAGCTAACCAATACTAATTGCCCGTGAGGCTTGACCATATAACACCCAAGCAATTTGAGTCGAAAGGCCAGATTGCGGTGTGTGAAGACG
Organism: Pseudomonas sp. OE 28.3; assembly: GCF_014268205.2. NCBI lineage: Bacteria > Pseudomonadati > Pseudomonadota > Gammaproteobacteria > Pseudomonadales > Pseudomonadaceae > Pseudomonas > Pseudomonas sp. OE 28.3. The sequence continues at coordinate 5,588,078 of NZ_CP077082.1, read as the reverse complement.
AGATGAACCGAAAGTTCGACGCTCACAAAACACCGAAAGCTGTCACATACCCAATTTGCTGAAGCGAAGCCAACTGGCTACGACTCAGTACCCGAATTTCTTGACGACCATAGAGCATTGGAACCACCTGATCCCATCCCGAACTCAGTAGTGAAACGATGCATCGCCGATGGTAGTGTGGGGTTTCCCCATGTGAGAGTAGGTCATCGTCAAGATTAAATTCCGAAACCCCTGATTGCTAACGCAATCAGGGGTTTTGTTTTGGGCGGTCGAAAAGAATCCCGCAAGCCATCCCGCGAAAAAGCCACCGTCAATGCGCACTAACGGGTGCACAGCACGCGTCAAAACGCCTCCAGGCGCTCGCCTCCTTGCCATTCCAGAAGACTGGCTCACTGGTTATCTCTACATGAATGCTGACACTCTGCTGTCTCCCAGGCTCATCAGATCGTGAAAGGTCGTTATATGGGTCGAGGGCGGTAGGATAATCGCAACGCTCCGACGGCCTCTGAAGGCGCTCACGAGGTTTTGAAAGGGCTTATGGTCATAGGGCTTGTTCTTTCATGATTTTGCCTTCTGGGCGCCATTGCGGCGGCCAGCGCTGGAATCTCACTTTTCTACAGACGAAAAAAAAGACCTTGAAATTCAAGGTCTTTCTTTAAGATGGTGCCCCGAGGGAGACTCGAACTCCCACTCCTTTCGAAAACGGATTTTGAATCCGCCGCGTCTACCAATTCCGCCATCAGGGCTCAATGGCGGCGAAGTATAGAGATGAGATTACCGTTGGTCAATCACGTTTCATGGTCTATTTTCACTATTTCCGCTAGACTCCCCGGCCCTGCTAGACGAACCCTATCATGCGCGTTGCTGACTTTACTTTTGAGCTCCCTGATTCGCTGATCGCTCGCCACCCTTTGGCCGAGCGTCGCGCCAGTCGACTGCTGACCCTGGACGGGGTGAGTGGTGCCCTCGCACACCGCCAATTCACTGATTTGCTTGAGCATTTGCGCCCAGGCGATTTGATGGTGTTTAACAATACCCGGGTGATTCCGGCACGGCTGTTTGGCCAGAAAGCGTCCGGCGGCAAGCTGGAAATTCTGGTGGAGCGGGTGCTGGACAGCCATCGCGTGCTGGCCCATGTGCGCTCCAGCAAGTCGCCGAAACCCGGCTCGAGCATCCTCATTGATGGCGGTGGCGAAGCCGAGATGGTTGCGCGGCATGACGCGTTGTTCGAACTCAAGTTCGCCGAAGAGGTGTTGCCGCTGCTGGAGCGCGTCGGCCATATGCCGCTGCCTCCTTATATCGACCGCCCCGACGAAGACTCGGACCGCGAGCGCTACCAGACGGTGTACTCGCAGCGCCTCGGTGCTGTCGCCGCACCTACAGCCGGGCTGCATTTTGACCAGCCGCTGCTGGATGCGATTGCTGCCAAAGGCGTCGAAAGCGCTTATGTGACCCTGCACGTGGGGGCCGGCACGTTTCAGCCGGTGCGTGTGGATAACATCGAAGACCACCATATGCACAGCGAATGGCTGGAAGTCAGCCAGGAAGTCGTGGATGCGGTGGCGGCATGCAAGGCGCGCGGTGGTCGCGTGGTTGCAGTGGGCACCACCAGCGTGCGCTCGCTGGAGAGTGCCGCGCGTGATGGTGTGCTCAAGCCGTTCAGTGGCGACACCGATATCTTTATTTTCCCGGGCCGGCCGTTCCATGTGGTCGATTGCCTGGTGACCAATTTCCATTTGCCGGAATCCACGCTGCTGATGCTGGTGTCGGCCTTCGCGGGTTATCCAGAAACAATGGCGGCGTATAAAGCTGCCATCGATAATGGATACCGTTTTTTCAGCTACGGTGATGCGATGTTTATCACCCGTAACCCTGCGCCGACTGCTCCTAAAGAAGCGGGCCTTGAGGAGCAACTATGAGTCGTATGTCGTTTGAATTGTTGGCCACGGATGGCAAGGCTCGTCGTGGTCGCCTCACGTTCCCGCGTGGCACCGTCGAAACCCCGGCGTTCATGCCAGTGGGCACTTACGGCACTGTAAAAGGCATGCTGCCGCGTGACATCGTCGCGACCGGCGCCGAGATCATCCTGGGCAACACCTTCCACCTGTGGCTGCGCCCGGGCACGGAAGTGATCAAGAAGCATGGCGACCTGCATGACTTCATGAAGTGGCAAGGCCCGATCCTCACCGACTCCGGTGGTTTCCAGGTATTCAGCCTGGGTGCCATGCGCAAGATCAAGGAAGAGGGCGTGACTTTCGCCTCGCCGGTGGACGGTTCCAAAGTGTTCATGGGCCCTGAAGAGTCGATGCAGGTGCAGCGCGACCTGGGCTCCGACATCGTGATGATTTTTGACGAGTGCACGCCTTATCCCGCGGATGAAGATGTCGCGCGTATCTCCATGGAACTGTCGTTGCGTTGGGCTCAGCGCTCGAAAAACGCCCACGGCGATAACACTGCTGCGCTGTTCGGTATCGTCCAGGGCGGCATGCACGAAAGCCTGCGCAAGCGCTCGCTCGAAGGCCTCGACAAAATCGGCTTTGACGGCCTGGCTATCGGCGGTCTGTCGGTAGGTGAGCCCAAGCACGAGATGATCAAGGTGCTGGATTACCTGCCGGGCCTGATGCCCGCTGACAAACCTCGTTACCTTATGGGCGTTGGCAAACCGGAAGATCTCGTAGAGGGTGTGCGCCGCGGTGTGGACATGTTCGATTGCGTGATGCCAACCCGTAATGCCCGCAATGGGCATCTGTTCATCGATACAGGCGTGCTGAAGATCCGTAACGCGTTCCATCGCCATGATGATTCGCCGCTGGATCCCACCTGTGACTGCTACACCTGCCAGAACTTCTCGCGTGCTTATCTGCACCATCTGGACAAGTGCGGGGAAATGCTGGGTAGCATGTTGAATACCATCCACAATTTGCGTCACTACCAAGTCCTGATGGCTGGTTTGCGTGAGGCTATTCAACAGGGTACATTGGCCGCCTTCGTCGATGCCTTCTATGCCAAGCGCGGGCTCCCTGTGCCGCCCTTGGACTGAGTTTTCCGACCCTAAGATTCACTATTTGCAACTGGAGTGCTAAATGAGCTTTTTTATCTCTAATGCCATGGCTGACGCCGCTGCGCCTGCCGCCGCCGGCCCTATGGGTGGTGGTTTCGAGTGGATTTTCCTGGTCGGCTTCCTGGTCATCTTCTACCTGATGATCTGGCGCCCACAGGCCAAGCGCGCCAAAGAGCAGAAAAACCTGCTGGGCAGCCTGCAGAAAGGCGACGAAGTTGTGACTACTGGCGGCATCGCCGGCAAGATCACCAAGGTTTCCGATGCTTTCGTGGTTCTGGAAGTCTCCGACACCGTAGAAATGAAGTTCCAGAAGGGCGCCATCGCCGCCACGCTGCCAAAAGGCACGCTCAAAGCGATCTGAGTAACAACCTTTACCAATCGACGGGGCGCGCAAGGCGCCCCGCGTTATAAGCGGGCGGCGTGATGCTGAACAAATACCCTCTGTGGAAATACGTACTGATCCTGGCGGTGCTGGCGATCGGTTTTATTTATTCCGCTCCCAATCTTTATCCTGATGACCCTGCGATCCAGATCACTGGCGCCAGCACTACGCTGCAGGTCAATCAGGCTGACCTGGACCGTGCGAGCAAAGCGCTCACCGACGCCGGTATCCAGGTAAAAGCGGCAACCTTGGCGTCTGATGCGAAAGGCGGTTTGTTGCGCCTGACCAAGGCCGAAGACCAGTTGCCGGCCAAAGACGTCGTGCGCAAGGCCATGGGTGATGACTACGTTGTCGCGCTCAACCTCGCACAGACCACGCCAAAATGGCTGCGCAGCATTGGCGCGCACCCGATGAAGCTGGGTCTGGACTTGTCCGGTGGTGTGCACTTCCTGCTGGAAGTCGACATGGACAAAGCCCTCGACGCGCGTCTGAAAGTTTACGAAGGCGACGTGAAGAGCCTGCTGCGCAAAGAGAAGGTGCGTTATCGCAGCCTGCCGCAGCTCAACGGTGCCATCCAGCTGGGCTTCTCTGATGAAGCGACCCGCGAACAGGCCCGTGCCCTGGTGCGCAAGAACTTCAATGATTTCGACATCGTACCGGCTGACCTGAATGGTCAGGCTGTGCTGCGTCTGGCGATGACCCCGGCCAAGATCGCGGAAATCCGCGAATACTCCATCAAGCAGAACTTGACCACGGTACGTAACCGCGTCAACGAGCTGGGTGTGGCTGAGCCGATCGTGCAGCGTCAAGGCGCCAACCGCATCGTGGTTGAACTGCCAGGCGTACAAGATACCGCTGAAGCCAAGCGTATCCTGGGTAAAACCGCCAACCTGGAATTCCGTCTGGCGGCTGAGCCGGGTGCGACTCGCGCGACTGCCGAAGAATTCGAGTTCCGTGAAGGCAACCGTCCTCCAGCGCTGATCGAGCGTGGCTTGATCATCACCGGTGATCAGGTGACTGACGCCAAGGCGGGTTTCGATTCGCAGCACGGTACTCCGGAAGTGAACATCCGTCTGGATGGCCATGGCGGTGACCTGATGAGCCGCGCCACGCGCAGTAACGTCGGTCGCAGCATGGCGGTGATCTTCATCGAGCAACGCCCGGTCACCACCTACACCAAACAAATGGTCGACGGTGTCGAGAAAGACGTGCCGGTGCAGACCTTCAAGGAAGAGAAGAAAATCATCAGCCTGGCGACCATCCAGTCGCCGCTGGGTGCTCAATTCCGCATTACCGGCCTGAATGGCCAGGGCGAATCTTCCGAGCTGGCACTGCTGCTGCGTGCGGGTGGCCTGGCGGCGCCGATGTACTTCGCTGAAGAGCGCACCATTGGCCCGAGCCTGGGTGCCGACAACATCACCAAGGGTATCGATGCGGCCTTGTGGGGCATGCTGTTTGTGTCCTTGTTCATCATCGCCATCTACCGCTTCTTCGGCGTCATCGCCACCGTGGCCCTGGCGGGCAACATGGTGATGCTGCTGGCACTGATGTCGCTGCTGGGCGCAACACTGACCCTGCCAGGTATCGCCGGTATCGTACTCACCATGGGTATGGCCGTAGATGCCAACGTACTGATCTTCTCGCGTATTCGTGAAGAGATCGCGGCGGGCATGACCGTACAACGTGCAATCAACGAAGGCTTCGGCCGGGCATTTACCGCGATTCTCGACTCCAACCTGACCACTCTGCTGGTCGGCGGGATTCTCTTTGCCATGGGCACCGGCCCGGTCAAAGGTTTTGCGGTGACCATGTCCCTCGGTATCTTTACCTCGATGTTCACGGCCATCATGGTGACCCGCGCAATGGTCAACCTGATCTTTGGCGGACGTGACTTCAAGAAGTTGTGGATTTAAGGGGCTGCCATGTTACGTACAATCAACTTCATGGGCGTTCGCAACATTGCGTTCGGCGCCACAGTGCTCCTTACCGTTCTGGCGTTGTTCAGCTGGTTCCATAAGGGCCTGAACTACGGTCTGGACTTTACCGGCGGTACGCTCATCGAGCTGACCTACGAGAAGCCGGCCGACGTCACCCTGGTGCGCAGCGAGCTGGTCAAGGCCGGCTATCACGAAGCCATCGTGCAGAGCTTTGGTGCTACCACCGACCTGCTGGTACGTATGCCGGGCGAAGATCCGCAGTTGGGTCATCAGGTAGCCGAAGCCTTGCAGAAGGTCGGCGGTGACAACCCGGCGTCGGTCAAGCGCGTCGAGTTCGTAGGCCCGCAAGTGGGTGAAGAGCTGCGCGACCAGGGCGGTCTCGGCATGCTGATGGCGCTGGCCGGCATCATGGTCTACCTGGCGTTCCGCTTTCAGTGGAAATTCGGCGTCGGCGCCATTGTGTCGCTGATCCACGACGTAATCGTCACCGTGGGTATCCTGGCGTACTTCCAGATCACCTTCGACCTGACGGTGCTGGCGGCGGTGTTGGCGATCATTGGTTACTCGCTCAACGACACCATCGTGGTATTCGACCGGGTTCGTGAGAACTTCCGTGTACTGCGCAAGGCTACTCTGGTCGAGAACATCAACATCTCCACCACCCAGACCTTGCTGCGGACCATGGCGACGTCGATCTCCACCTTGCTGGCGATTGCTGCACTGATGATCTTCGGTGGCGACAATCTGTGGGGCTTCTCCCTGGCACTGTTCATCGGCGTTCTGGCGGGTACCTACTCGTCGATCTACATCGCTAACGTGGTGCTGATTTGGCTGAACCTCAACAGCGAAGATTTGATCCCACCTGCCGCTACCGGCAAGGAGGTCGACGACCGTCCTTGATGGGCGTTCGTTGATACGCTGTTACAAAGAAGGCACGAGTATTGAACTCGTGCCTTTTTTTTTGCTCCAAGGCTGGGTATAGCGCGGACGTTTCGGTCCGCTTGTGATGGTCAGGAGGTTCACGTGAACAAGTCGTTACTGGTTGGTGCGGTATTGGGTGCTGTCGGTGTGACTGCCGGGGGTGCTGTTGCCACCTACAGCCTGGTAAAAAGCGGCCCTGAGTATGCGCAAGTGCTGGCAGTGCAGCCGGTGAAAACCCAGATCAAAACCCCTCGTGAGGTCTGCAAGGACGTCACCGTGACCCGGCAGAAGCCGGTGCAGGATCAACACCAAATCGTCGGCACCGTGGTTGGCGCGCTGGCCGGTGGCTTGTTGGGCAACCAGGTCGGTGGCGGTAATGGCAAGAAGCTGGCTACTGTAGCCGGTGCTGTCGGTGGCGGTTACGCCGGTAACAAGGTGCAGGAAGGTATGCAGAACCGCGATACCTACACCACCACGCAGCAGCGTTGCAGCACGGTCAACGATATCAGTGACAAGGTTGTTGGTTATGACGTGCGCTACAACCTGGACGGTAAGGAAGGTTCGGTACGTATGGACCGTGATCCGGGCGGCCAGATTCCAGTGGATAAGGAAGGTCGTCTGATCCTGGGCCAAAACCAGCAGTAAGGCTGACATCAATCCAAGTGTGGGAGCTGGCTTGCCTGCGATAGCGGTGGGTCAGTAACCCATTAGCTAGCTGGCAGACCGCTATCGCAGGCAAGCCAGCTCCTACATTGGATTGTGTTGGCTGCTGGGATAGCAAATCCCAGGCATAAAAAAAGCACCCCTTGGGGTGCTTTTTTGTGCTCGCTCGCTTAGCGCTTCAGCGAAGCCGGCAGGTGCGGCTGGATCGCCGTCAGTACTGCCTTGAAGCATTTGGTGTTGCCGGCGACCACATGGCCTTTCTCAAGGAAATCGTGACCACCGGTAAAGTCGCTCACCAGGCCACCAGCTTCCTGGATCAGCAGGGCGCCTGCAGCCATGTCCCATTCGGACAGGCCCGACTCCCAGAACGCATCAAAACGACCGGCGGCAACATACGCCAGGTCCAGGCTGGCAGCACCGGCGCGGCGGATGCCGGCGGTCTGGCCAACCAGGGCGCGGAACATGCCCAGGTAGTTTTCCAGGTTGTCCATCTGGTCGTCACGGAACGGGAAGCCAGTGCCCAGCAGGGCGCCGTCCAGGCTGGTACGGCCGCTGACGCGCAGGCGACGACCGTTCAGTTGGGCGCCACGGCCACGGCTGGCGGTGAATTCTTCCTGGCGAACCGGGTCGAGTACGACGGCGTGTTCAAGGCGGCCACGGTATTTGCAGGCGATGCTGACTGCAAAGTGTGGGATGCCGCGCAGGAAGTTGGTGGTGCCATCCAGTGGGTCGATGATCCACAGGTAGTCTTCGCCTTCGCCGCTGCCTTTGTGCAAGCCGGTTTCTTCACCGAGGATGCCGTGGGTAGGGTAGGCCTTGCGCAGCGCGTCGATGATTTTTTGCTCAGCGGCGCGATCCACCTCGGATACATAATCCTTGGCGTCTTTTTCGTCGACCTTGATGGTATCCAGGCGCTCGATGGAGCGGAAGATCAATTCACTGGCGCTGCGGGCGGCGCGCAGCGCGATATTCAGCATGGGCTGCATGGATGTGTCACCTAAGGTTGTTAAAGAAAGCCGGGCATTCTAGCAGAAACTTTCTTCAGGTGAAGGACGACGTTAGCTTTCATGGCATAACCTTAGGCTGTTCTGTAAGATTTGCTCCCCTTTCCTGTGTCCGAGAGCGCCTCCCTTGCTGCAAAACATCCGTGTCGTCCTCGTCAATACCAGTCATCCCGGCAACATCGGCGGGGTGGCGCGAGCCATGAAAAACATGGGGCTGACGCGCCTGGTGCTGGTCGAGCCGCGTGTGTTCCCGCACCACGAGGCCGATGCCCGTGCATCCGGCGCCAATGACATCCTTGAAAAAGCCCAGGTCGTCGCCACTTTGGAAGACGCTTTGGTCGGCTGCAACCTGGTGCTTGGCACCAGTGCTCGCGACCGTCGAATCCCCTGGCCACTGCTGGATCCGCGCGAATGCGGCACCAAGGTGGTGGAAGAGGCAGCAGGTGGCGCTGAAATCGCTTTGGTGTTTGGCCGTGAAGACTCCGGCCTGACCAATGAAGAGCTGCAGCGATGTCATTACCACGTGCACATCCCATCAGACCCTGAGTTCAGTTCGCTGAACCTCGGGGCAGCGGTGCAGGTGTTGAGTTACGAAGTGCGCATGGCCTGGCTGGCTGCAGAAGGCCAGCCGAGCAAGGTCGAGAAGGATGAGGTCGCATCGACCAAGAGTGGCGAGTTGGCCACCATGGACGAGTTGGAGCGATTCTATGAGCACCTGGAGCAAACCCTGGTGGCCATCGAGTTTCTCGATCCGGAAAAACCACGGCACTTGATGGCACGCCTGCGTCGCTTGTACGGCCGTAGCTCGGTAAGCCGGGCAGAAATGAACATATTGCGTGGCATCCTCACGGAAACCCAGAAAGCGGCCCGTGGTGAGCTTCTTAAACGGAAGGATTAAAAATGTTCGAGCGTTTGCGAGAAGATATCCAGAGTGTTTTCCACCGTGACCCGGCGGCGCGCAACGCCTTTGAAGTGCTGACCTGCTACCCAGGCATGCACGCGATCTGGATTCACCGCCTGTCCGCAGTCTTATGGGGCATGGGCTGGAAATGGCTGGCACGGCTGGTGTCGAACTTTGGGCGCTGGTTGACCGGAATCGAGATTCATCCAGGCGCCAAGGTGGGTCGTCGCTTCTTTATCGACCATGGCATGGGCATCGTGATTGGCGAAACCGCCGAAATCGGTGATGACGTGACGCTGTATCAGGGCGTGACCCTGGGTGGCACAACGTGGAATAAAGGCAAGCGCCACCCGACATTGGGCGATGGCGTAGTGGTGGGGGCGGGTGCCAAGGTGCTTGGCCCGTTCACTGTCGGCGCGGGTGCCAAAGTGGGCTCCAATGCTGTGGTGACCAAGGCTGTGCCGCCTGGCGCGACGGTGGTGGGCATTCCCGGCCGCATCATCGTCAAGCCGGAGCTCGGCGACGAGCAGGAAGCCAAGCGCAAAGCGATGGCTGAGAAGATCGGTTTCGATGCCTACGGTGTCAGCGAAGACATGCCCGACCCGGTGGCGCGTGCCATTGGCCAGTTGCTCGACCACCTGCAGGCCGTGGATGGCAAGCTGGACGGTATGTGCGGCGCATTGAAGGAGTTGGGCAGTAGCTACTGCGCAAAAGATCTGCCTGAGCTGCGCGAAGAAGACTTCGCCGAGATCAAGGTTGAAGCTGCCACCACCAAGGCTGGCTAAATCTTAAGCGCGATAAAACCTTCTGTGGGAGCTGGCTTGCCTGCGATAGCGGTCTGCCAGCTCATTTAGGGGGTGCTGACCCACCGCTATCGCAGGCAAGCCAGCTCCCACATTTGGCTTCCATTGGTCTTGAGATTGAGTCGTGGCCCGGTTCCCGCTGTTCGTCCCCACCCCACCCTGCTATTATTCGCGCGCCCTTTTTACGGGTAATCCTGACTAAAGTACTAGGTCTTATAGTTGACTTAAATACTCGGGAATCGCATACTTGCTCCCATTCTGAAACACCTTGGTACTTGTCCATGAGACTGACTACAAAAGGCCGATACGCGGTGACCGCCATGCTTGACCTGGCCTTGCACGCGCAAACTGGGCCGGTGTCCCTGGCCGATATCTCCGAGCGCCAAGGCATTTCCCTGTCCTATCTCGAGCAGTTGTTCGCCAAATTGCGCCGTAGCAACTTGGTTTCCAGCGTGCGTGGGCCGGGCGGCGGTTATCAATTGTCCCGCGATATGCAGGGCATTCAGGTAGCTCAGGTGATCGACGCGGTGAACGAATCCGTCGATGCCACCAAATGCCAGGGTTTGGGAGACTGCCATGCCGGCGACACCTGCCTGACCCACCACTTGTGGTGTGACTTGAGCCTGCAGATCCATGAGTTTTTGAGTGGTATCAGCTTGGCTGATCTTGTGACTCGCCGTGAGGTGCAAGAAGTAGCCCAGCGTCAGGACCAGCGCCGTTGCAACACCAAGGCGCCGCGTCTGGACAAGATTGAAGCGTCCGCCGTCGAGTGACAGCCGAAGAGCTAACGGCACGCCAGCCAGCCTGATTTAGGAGAAAGTCCATGAAATTGCCGATTTACCTTGATTACTCAGCGACCACCCCGGTTGATCCGCGTGTCGCGCAAAAGATGAGCGAATGCCTGCTGGTTGACGGAAACTTCGGCAACCCAGCCTCCCGTTCCCACGTATTCGGCTGGAAAGCCGAGGAAGCGGTCGAGAACGCTCGTCGCCAAGTCGCCGACCTAGTAGGCGCCGATCCGCGGGAAATCGTCTGGACTTCCGGTGCTACCGAATCCGACAACCTGGCAATCAAGGGCGCGGCGCATTTCTACGCGACCAAGGGCAAGCACCTGATCACCACCAAGATTGAGCACAAGGCTGTCCTCGACACCATGCGCCAACTGGAGCGTGAAGGTTTCGAGGTTACCTACCTTGAACCAACCACCGACGGTATCGTCACGCCGGCCATGATCGAAGCGGCCCTGCGTGAAGACACCATCCTGGTTTCCGTGATTCACGTGAACAACGAAATCGGCACCATCAACGACATCGCAGCCATTGGCGAGCTGACGCGCTCCAAAGGCATTCTGCTGCACGTCGACGCTGCTCAGTCCACCGGCAAGGTTGATATCGACCTGTCCAAGCTGAAAGTCGACCTGATGTCGTTCTCTGCCCACAAGACTTACGGCCCTAAAGGCATCGGCGCGCTATACGTGAGCCGCAAGCCTCGGGTGCGCATCGAAGCCACCATGCACGGCGGCGGTCACGAGCGCGGCATGCGTTCCGGCACCCTGGCGACTCACCAGATCGTCGGCATGGGCGAAGCCTTCCGTGTAGCCAAAGAAGACATGGCTGCCGAAAACATCCGTATCAAGGCGCTGAGCGATCGCTTCTACAAGCAGGTCGAGAACCTTGAAGAGCTGTACATCAATGGCAGCATGACCGCCCGTGTACCGCACAACCTGAATTTGAGCTTCAACTACGTCGAAGGCGAGTCGCTGATCATGGCGCTCAAGGACCTGGCGGTTTCGTCCGGTTCGGCCTGCACCTCGGCTTCCCTTGAGCCTTCGTACGTTCTGCGCGCCCTGGGCCGCAACGACGAACTGGCACACAGCTCGATCCGCTTTACGTTCGGCCGTTTCACCACCGAAGAGCAAGTCGACTACGCCGCGCAGAAAGTCTGCGAAGCCGTCAACAAGCTGCGCGTTCTGTCGCCGCTGTGGGACATGTACAAAGACGGTGTCGATATCTCCAAGATCGAGTGGGCGGCACACTAACTATAGAAGCCGCCACCCAAGCTCTGTAAGAACGTGGCGGAAAACGCAGGCGTTTTTACAGGGTTCCAGAGCGGCCCTGATGAGTGAGGATTCAGTACCATGGCTTACAGCGAAAAGGTCATCGACCACTACGAAAACCCGCGCAACGTCGGCAAGATGAACGCGGAAGACCCTGATGTCGGCACTGGCATGGTCGGCGCTCCGGCGTGCGGCGATGTGATGCGCCTGCAGATCAAGGTCAACGACGCTGGCGTTATCGAAGACGCCAAGTTCAAGACTTACGGCTGCGGTTCCGCCATTGCCTCAAGCTCCCTCGCTACCGAGTGGATGAAAGGCAAGACCCTGGATGAGGCTGTCACCATCAGCAACACCCAGCTGGCTGAAGAACTGGCCCTGCCGCCAGTGAAAATTCACTGCTCCGTACTCGCCGAAGACGCCATCAAGGCGGCCGTTCGCGACTACAAGCAGAAGAAAGGCTTGATCTAAGCATTTGGCGACGAGTAAGGAGTCAACGATGGCTATCAGCATGACAGAAGCGGCTGCGCAGCACATTCGCCGCTCCCTGAATGGGCGCGGTAAAGGTGAGGGGATTCGTCTGGGTGTTCGCACCACGGGCTGTTCCGGCCTTGCCTACGTGCTGGAGTTTGTCGACGAGGTGGTTGAAGAGGACCAGGTGTTCGAAAGTCACGGCGAGAAAGTGATCATCGACCCTAAAAGCCTGACCTACCTGGACGGCACCGAACTCGATTTCGTCAAGGAAGGGTTGAACGAAGGCTTCAAGTTCAACAACCCCAACGTGCGCGGTGAATGTGGCTGCGGCGAAAGCTTCAACATCTGAGGCTATTCGTGGGTACTCCTTGTCATTTCGCTTTATTCGAGCTGCAGCCGAGCTTTCGGCTGGACCTTGAGCAGCTTGCCACGCGCTACCGAGAGTTGGCGCGTGGGGTGCATCCGGACCGCTTTGCTGACGCTTCCGAGCGTGAGCAGCGCTTGGCGCTGGAGCAATCGGCCAGCCTCAACGAAGCCTATCAGACGCTGAAAAACCCGCCCAAACGCGCGCGCTACCTGCTCGCGTTGAACGGTGGTGAGTTGCCTATCGAAGTGACGGTGCACGACCCGGACTTCCTGATGCAGCAGATGCAGTGGCGCGAAGAACTCGAAGACTTGCAGGACGAGGCTGATATAGCCGGTGTCGCGGTCTTCAAGCGTCGTCTGAAAACGGCCCAGGATGAGCTCAATGAAAGCTTCGCAGCCTGTTGGGATGATGCAGCGCAACGTGAACAGGCCGAACGCCTGATGCGGCGCATGCAGTTCCTCGACAAGCTCACCTACGAAGTGCGCCAGCTAGAAGAGCGCCTCGACGATTAACCCAGTGCTGCCCGTGATGCACGCCTGATAGACAGATAAGACCTGATTACCATGGCCCTACTGCAAATCGCCGAACCCGGCCAAAGCCCTCAACCACACCAGCGTCGCCTGGCGGTCGGGATTGACCTGGGCACCACCAATTCCCTGGTTGCTGCCTTGCGCAGCGGCCTGTCCGAGCCATTGCCCGACGCTAATGGCCAGGTGATCCTGCCCTCCGCTGTGCGTTATCACGCTGATCGCACTGAAGTCGGTGAGTCGGCCAAGCTGGCAGCGTCCAGTGACCCGTTGAATACCGTGCTGTCGGTTAAACGCTTGATGGGTCGCGGTCTTTCCGACGTCAAGCAATTGGGCGACCAGCTGCCGTACCGCTTTGTTGGCGGCGAATCCCATATGCCGTTCATCGACACCGTCCAAGGCCCGAAAAGCCCGGTTGAAGTGTCGGCCGATATCCTCAAGGTGCTGCGTCAGCGCGCAGAAAATACCTTGGGCGGCGAACTGGTCGGCGCAGTGATCACCGTTCCTGCCTATTTCGATGACGCACAGCGTCAAGCCACCAAGGACGCCGCGAAGCTTGCGGGCCTGAACGTGTTGCGCTTGCTCAACGAGCCGACCGCAGCGGCGGTGGCCTATGGCCTGGATCAGCACGCTGAAGGCCTGGTGGCTATTTATGACCTGGGCGGTGGTACTTTTGATATTTCGATTCTGCGCCTGACCGGCGGTGTGTTTGAAGTACTGGCCACCGGGGGCGACAGCGCCTTGGGCGGCGATGACTTTGACCATGCCATTGCAGGCTGGATCATCACCAGCGCTGGCTTGTCGGCTGATCTGGACCCGGGCGCGCAGCGTAATCTGCTGCAAACTGCCTGTGCGGCCAAGGAAGCACTGACTGACGCTGATTCTGTTGAAGTTTCCTACGGCAGCTGGTCGGCTCAACTGACTCGCGAAGCCTTTGATGTGCTGATCGAACCGATGGTCGCTCGCAGCCTCAAGGCGTGCCGTAGGGCTGTACGTGATTCCGGTATCGAGCTGGAAGACGTGGCCGCAGTGGTCATGGTCGGCGGTTCGACGCGCGTCCCACGCGTTCGCGAAGCGGTTGCCGAAGCTTTCGGTCGCCAGCCACTGACAGAAATCGACCCGGACCAAGTAGTCGCCATCGGCGCTGCTATCCAGGCCGACACGCTTGCCGGTAACAAGCGCGAGGGTGGCGAACTGCTGCTGCTCGACGTGATCCCGCTTTCTTTGGGGTTGGAAACCATGGGCGGCCTGATGGAGAAGGTGATTCCACGCAACACCACCATCCCCGTCGCACGCGCCCAGGATTTCACCACGTACAAAGATGGCCAGACGGCCATGATGATTCATGTGCTGCAAGGCGAGCGCGAACTGATCAGCGACTGCCGCTCCCTGGCGCGCTTTGAATTGCGCGGCATCCCGGCGATGGTGGCCGGTGCGGCGAAAATTCGCGTGACCTTTCAGGTCGACGCCGATGGCCTGCTCAGCGTAGCAGCGCGTGAATTGGCCTCGGGCGTTGAAGCCAGCATTCAGGTCAAGCCGTCCTACGGCCTCACCGACGGCGAAATCGCCAAGATGCTCAAGGATTCGTTCCAATATGCCGGTGACGACAAGGTCGCCCGCGTGCTGCGCGAGCAGCAAGTCGATGCCCAGCGCCTGCTCGAAGCTGTGCAGGGCGCCCTGGAAGCCGACGGCGAGCGTCTGCTGGATGCTGAAGAGCGCATGGTTATCGACCTGCAAATGCAGGAACTGGCCGAACTGATGAAAGGCAACGATGGTTACGCCATCGAGCAGCAGACCAAGCGCCTGTCGCAAGTGACTGATGCTTTTGCCGCCCGCCGCATGGATCAGACGGTGAAAGCCGCACTGGCCGGGCGCAACCTGAATGAAATCGAGGAATAATTAATGCCGCAGGTCATTTTTCTGCCACACGCCGAGCATTGCCCGGACGGTATGGTTGTGGAGGCTGAGACCGGCAAGTCCATCCTCGAGGTTGCCCATGACAACCACATCGAGATCGAAAGCGCCTGCGGCGGTGTCTGCGCCTGCACGACCTGCCACTGCGTGATTCGCGAAGGTTTCAACTCTCTCGAAGAAGCGGACGAGCTGGAAGAGGACTTTCTGGATCGCGCCTGGGGCCTTGAGGCGACTTCTCGCCTAAGCTGTCAGGCAAAGGTCGGCACGGAAGACATTACCGTCGAAATTCCGAAATATTCCCTCAACCATGCAGCCGAAGCGCCGCATTGATTCAAGGAAATGTCATGAGCCTGAAATGGGTTGATGTACAAGAAATCGCTATACAACTTGCTGAAGCTCATCCTGAGGTCAATCCTCTTACCGTGAACTTCGTCAAATTGCGCGACCTCGTAATGGCGCTGCCGGAATTCGACGACATTCCTGACCGGGGTGGCGAAAAAGTCCTGGAGGCGATTCAGGGTCTGTGGATCGAAGAAGCAGACGACTGAGCCGACTTTTTACGCAGTTAGGCAATACCTAATAACCCGCGTATAATTCGCGGGTTTAATTTTTCGTAAATTACCGTTTCTGGAGTTACACCATGGCTGTTCAACGTACTTTCTCCATCATCAAGCCTGACGCTGTTGCAAAAAACGTCATCGGCGAGATCACCACTCGTTTCGAAAAAGCCGGCCTGAAGGTTGTAGCTTCGAAACTCAAGCAACTGTCCAAAGCTGAAGCTGAAGGCTTCTACGCTGAGCACAGCGCTCGTGGCTTCTTCGGCGACCTGGTTGCCTTCATGATCTCCGGCCCTGTTGTTGTTCAGGTTCTGGAAGGCGAAAACGCTATCGCTCTGAACCGCGAGCTGATGGGCGCTACCAACCCTAAAGAAGCCGCTGCCGGCACTATCCGTGCTGACTTCGCTGAGTCCATCGACGCCAACGCTGTTCACGGTTCGGACTCCGAAGCCGCTGCTGCTCGCGAAATCTCGTACTTTTTCGCTGCTACTGAAGTAACCGCTCGCTAAGCATCGGCTTAAAGAGTGAGGGTGAATCCATGACTACATCGACTGTTAAAACCAACCTGCTGGGTCTGACTCAACAGGAAATGGAAAAATTCTTCGACTCAATCGGGGAGAAGCGTTTCCGTGCCGGTCAGGTAATGAAGTGGATTCACCACTTTGGTGTCGACGATTTCGACGCCATGACGAACGTCAGCAAGGCCCTGCGCGACAAGCTCAAGGCCATTGCTGAGGTCCGTGGTCCCGAGGTTGTCAGCGAGGACATCTCCACCGACGGCACCCGTAAGTGGGTGGTGCGCGTGGCGTCCGGCAGCTGCGTCGAGACCGTCTACATTCCCCAGGGCAAGCGCGGCACTTTGTGCGTTTCGTCCCAGGCAGGCTGTGCCCTGGACTGCAGTTTCTGCTCCACCGGCAAGCAAGGCTTCAATAGCAACCTCACCGCCGCCGAAGTCATCGGCCAGGTGTGGATTGCCAACAAATCCTTTGGCAGCGTCCCGGCAACCGTCGACCGTGCCATCACCAACGTGGTGATGATGGGCATGGGTGAGCCGCTGCTGAACTTCGACAACGTCGTTGCCGCCATGCATTTGATGATGGACGACCTCGGCTACGGCATCTCCAAGCGCCGTGTGACCCTGTCGACTTCCGGCGTGGTGCCGATGATCGATGAGCTGGCCAAGCACATCGACGTCTCCCTGGCGCTGTCGTTGCACGCACCGAATGACGCATTGCGTAACCAATTGGTGCCGATCAACAAGAAGTATCCGCTTAAGATGCTGCTCGAATCTTGCCAGCGTTACATGGCGACCCTGGGCGAAAAGCGTGTGTTGACCATTGAGTACACCATGCTCAAGGACATCAACGACAAAGTTGAGCACGCGGTCGAAATGATCGAACTGCTCAAGAACACCCCGTGCAAGATCAACCTGATTCCGTTTAACCCGTTTCCCCATTCTGGCTACGAGCGGCCGAGCAACAACGCCATCCGTCGTTTCCAGGATCAACTGCACCAGGCCGGATACAACGTTACTGTGCGCACCACCCGTGGTGAAGACATCGACGCCGCCTGTGGCCAACTGGTCGGGCAAGTGATGGATCGCACCCGCCGCAGTGAGCGTTATATCGCCGTGCGCGAACTTAACGCCGCCGAAGATTTGCCGCAAATTGCTGTGAATCGAATCTGAGAGAGGACCTCTATGCCCTTGCGCCTTGCGCTGCTGTTGCTTTTTACCGGTCTCGCGGCCGGTTGTGTTTCATCGGGCCATGACAGCCCCATGCAAACCGGCAAAGGCCGTGACGAGGCGCGAATTGCCTATGTGCAATTGGGCTTGGGTTATCTGCGCCAGGGCATGAGCGAACAGGCCAAGGTGCCGTTGAAAAAAGCCCTTGAGCTGGACGGCGACGACGCCGATGCCAATGCCGCACTGGCGCTGGTATTCCAGGCCCAGGCCGAGCCTGAACTGGCCGACGCGTATTTTCACAAGGCCCTGGCCGCACGTCCTGCCGACCCGCGGCTGCTGAACAACTACGGCAGTTTTCTGTTTGCGCAGCAACGTTACGACCAGGCGTCCCGCTATTTCCAGCAAGCCAGTACCGATACCCTTTATCCTGAGCGTTCGCGAGTATTCGAAAACCTTGGGGTGACCTCGATACGCCTTGGCCTGCGCGACAGCGGTCGTCAGCAACTGGAAAAAGCCCTGCACCTGAACAATCGCCAGCCACGGGCTTTACTCGAAATGGCTGAGTTGTCTTACGAAGACAGGCATTATGTGCCGGCACGTGACTTTTACGAGCGTTTTAGCCTGCTCAGCGGGCAAAATGCACGTAGTCTATTGCTCGGTGTGCGCCTGGCGACGGTTCATGAAGAACGCGACACGGCCGCACAGTTTGGCCAGCAACTCGAACGACTCTATCCCGGTACGCCGGAATATCAGCAATACCTGTCGGAGCAATGATGAAAGCGGCGCACCCGGAAGTTGTAGCAGCTAATCGCGTAAACCCAGGCGAGACCTTGCGTCAGGCCCGCGAAAGCAATGGTTGGTCGCTGGCAGAAGTGGCCCTCAAGCTCAATTTGACCGCCACATCCCTGGGCAACCTGGAAGCCGGCGCGTTCGACAAGCTGCCTGGGCATACTTTTGCCCGCGGCTATATCCGCGCCTATGCAAAGTTGCTGGGCATCGACCAGGCGGTACTGGTCCAGGAATTTGACCAGTTCACCGGCACCGATTCCCAGGGCAGCAATGTGCATGGCCTGGGCCGCATCGAGGAGCCGGTACGGGTTTCCCACACTATTTTGCGGATTGTCAGCCTGTTGCTGCTGATTGCCGTAGTGGGTGGCGGTTTCGTCTGGTGGCAAGACCAGGCCTCCCAACGCACCAAAGACCTTACCAGCAACGCCATGGAGCACGTCGAAGTCGAAAGCGCCGACGGCACCACCCAGATTCACCCGCTGGATGAGCCGGAAGACCAGGCGGTTGCCCAAGGGCAGGCCGCCTCGGAAGCGCCGGCTACCACCGAGCAACCGACTCCGGAAGCGGGCACTGCACCTGCAGCCACCGCTGCTGTGCCGGCTCCAACCGTACCGGCTGCCCCGGTTGCCCAGGCGCATACGCCAGCTGCTCCGGCTGCTCCGGCGCAGGCCCCAGCGACTAACGCACCAGTGGCCCCGGCCCCGGCCGCGATTTCGCCTCCCACCACCCCGGCATTGATCGCCGGCGACGGGCATATCCAGATTACCTTCATCGCTGACTGCTGGACGCAAGTCACCGATGGCAATGGCAAAGTGCTGTTTAGCGGTCTGAAGCGTAAGGGAGATACGCTTGACCAAGGCGGCAAGCCTCCTTTGACGCTGCGTCTGGGCTTTGCCCGTGGCGCGCAAGTGGCCTACAACGGCCAGCCTGTGGACGTGGCGCCGTTCACCAGTGGCGAGACTGCTCGCCTCAAGTTGGGACAATAGTCATGCACGGCGAATCTCCAATCAAACGTCGCGTATCGCGCAAGATCTGGGTCGGCTCCGTACCGGTAGGTGGCGATGCCCCTATCGCAGTGCAGAGCATGACCAACAGCGACACCAATGATGTGGCCGCCACAGTCGCCCAGATCAACCGTCTGGAAGCCGCCGGTGTGGACATCGTGCGCGTATCCGTACCGGACATGGACGCTGCCGAGGCCTTTGGCCGCATCAAGCAACTGGTCAAGGTTCCGCTGGTCGCCGACATTCACTTCGACTACAAAATCGCTCTGCGTGTGGCCGAGCTGGGTGTGGACTGCCTGCGCATCAACCCGGGCAACATCGGTCGCGAAGACCGTGTGCGCGCCGTGGTGGACGCGGCACGTGACCGTGGCATTCCCATCCGTATCGGCGTCAACGCCGGTTCGCTGGAAAAAGACCTGCAGAAAAAGTACGGCGAACCAACCCCAGCCGCGCTGGTTGAGTCGGCATTGCGCCACGTCGAGCACCTTGAACGCCTGAATTTCCAGGACTTCAAGGTCAGCGTAAAGGCCTCCGACGTGTTCATGGCGGTAGAAGCCTACCGCCTGTTGGCCAAGGAAATCGTGCAGCCGCTGCACCTGGGTATCACTGAAGCGGGCGGTTTGCGCTCAGGCACAGTGAAATCTGCGGTGGGTCTCGGTATGCTGCTCGCCGAAGGGATTGGCGATACTATCCGCATCTCCCTGGCGGCAGACCCCGTAGAGGAAGTGAAAGTCGGCTACGACATTCTCAAATCCCTGCGTTTGCGTTCCCGTGGCATCAACTTCATTGCCTGCCCGAGCTGCTCGCGGCAGAACTTCGACGTGGTGAAAACCATGAACGACCTGGAGCTGCGCCTCGAAGACCTGCTGGTGCCGCTGGATGTGGCGGTGATCGGGTGTGTGGTCAATGGGCCGGGTGAAGCCAAGGAAGCCCATGTGGGCCTGACTGGCGGTACACCGAACCTGATTTACATCGACGGCAAGCCGTCGCAGAAACTGACGAATGAGAATCTCGTGGATCATCTGGAAAAGCTGATCCGCGAGAAAGCAGCTGAAAAGGTTGCGGCTGACGCAGCGCTGATCGCGCGCGGCTAAGAACGAATTTAAGGATTAGATGTGAGCAAGTCTCTGCAAGCCATTCGTGGCATGAACGACATCCTGCCGGAGCAGACGCCACTGTGGCGCTACTTCGAGAGCACGGTCGCGCGCCTGTTGGATAACTACGGTTACAAACAGATCCGCATGCCGATCGTCGAGTTCACCGAGCTGTTCAAGCGCTCCATCGGTGAAGTGACCGACATCGTCGAAAAAGAGATGTACACCTTTGAAGATCGCAACGGTGACTCCTTGACCCTGCGTCCGGAAGGTACAGCCGCCTGCGTGCGTGCCGTGCTCGAGCATGGTCTCACCGGTGGTGGCCAGCCGCAGAAGTTGTGGTACATCGGCCCGATGTTCCGCCACGAGCGCCCGCAGAAAGGCCGTTATCGCCAGTTCCACCAGATCGGCCTCGAGGTGTTCAACCTCGATGGTCCGGACATCGACGCCGAGCTGATCGTGCTGACCTGGCGCCTGTGGGGCCTGCTCGGCATCCGCGACGCGGTCAAGCTTGAGCTCAACAGCCTGGGCACCAGCGAATCCCGGGGTCGCTATCGCGTTGCCCTGGTCGAGTATCTGTCTGCTCACTTGGACAAATTGGATGAAGACAGCCAGCGCCGTCTGAAAACCAACCCGTTGCGCGTCCTCGATACCAAGAACGCCGACACCCAAGCCGTACTGGTCGACGCGCCGAAAATGGCCGACTACCTGGACGACGAATCCCGCGTGCACTTCGAGGGCCTCAAGGCTCGCCTGGATGCGGCCGGTATTCCCTACGTGATCAACCCTAAACTGGTGCGTGGCCTCGATTACTACAGCAAGACCGTGTTCGAGTGGGTCACCGACAAACTCGGCGCCCAGGGCACCGTGTGTGCCGGTGGTCGCTACGACGGCCTGGTTGAGCAAATGGGCGGCAAGCCGACCACCGGCGTAGGTTTCGCCATGGGCATCGAGCGGCTGATCCTGCTGCTGGAAACCCTGGAGCAGGTCCCGGAAGAAATCTCCCGTCAGGTGGACGTGTACCTATGCGCCTTTGGCGAGGCCGCCGAACTGGCAGCCCTGGCCCTGAGCGAAAAAGTGCGTGACCAACTGCCGAACCTGCGCCTGCAGATCAATGCCGGCGCCGGCAGCTTCAAGAGCCAGTTCAAGAAGGCCGACAAGAGCGGCGCGCTGTATGCGCTGATCCTCGGCGATGACGAACTGGCCCAGCAAGTGATAGGTTTCAAACCCCTGCGTGGCCAGGGCGAGCAACAGAACATTGCCTTTGATGCGCTCGCCGCGCACTTGGCCACCTGCGTCGTGCAGGGTTGAAGCTGTCGAACAGCCGAATTTAGCGATTAAGGAGTATTGGGGTGTCGAGTACTGATGATGAGCAACTGGCCGAGTTCAAGGACTGGTGGCAGCGTAACGGCAAGCCCCTGGTTACTGGCGGTCTGCTGGCTTTAGTGGTGGTGTTCGGCTGGCAAGCCTGGCACAAGTATCAGGCCAACCAGTCCCAAGGCGCCTCGATCCTCTATCAGCAATTGCTGGAAACCACGCTGACGCCGGACGGCAAGCCAGATCCAGCCCAAGTGGCGGACCTTGCCGGCAAGCTGAAAAACGAATTTGGCGGTAGCACCTACGCCCAGTACGGCAGCCTGTTCGTCGCGAAAGTTGCGGTCGACACCGGCAAGCTGGATGACGCAGCCACCGAGCTGAAGGCCATCGCCGACAAACCGACCAACCCGACCCTGGGTGAAATCGCACGTCAGCGCCTGGCGCAGGTATTGGCGGCACAGAACAAGGCTGACGAAGCACTCAAACTGCTCGACGGCGATGCTGACAAGGCATTTGTGGCCACTCGTGAAGAGCTCAAGGGCGACCTGTTGGTCCAATTGGGTCGTACCGACGAAGCCCATGCTGCGTACCAAAAAGCCAAGGCGGCGCTGTCTGATGAAGCAGCGGTCGGTGGCTTACAAATCAAGCTGGACGACTTGGCCAAAGGGGATGCGTGACGTGATCCGTTGGAAACATGCAGCATTGCTGGCTCTGGCCGTTCTGGCCGCGGGTTGCAGCAGCAACAGTAAAAAAGAACTGCCTCCTGCCGAGCTGACCAGCTTCAAGGAAGAAGTGGTCCTGCAAAAGCAGTGGAGCCGCTCCGTCGGTGACGGCCAGGGCGACCTGTACAACTTGTTGCAGCCGGCAATCGACGGCGACAACATCGTGGCCACTGACTCCACTGGCGTTGTCATGGCCATGGATCGTATGAATGGCGACGTGAAGTGGAAGAAAGACCTCGAGCTGCCGGTTTCCGGTGGTGTGGGCGTCGGCTACGGCATGGTGCTGATCGGTACGCTTAAAGGCGACGTGGTGGCTCTGGACTCGGCAACGGGTGAAGAGAAATGGCGTGCTCGCGTGACCAGTGAAGTGCTCTCCGCGCCTGCCACCAACGGCGATATCGTCGTGGTGCAAACCCAGGATGACCGTGTGATCGGCCTGGATGCCGCCACCGGTAACCAGCGCTGGTTGTATGACAGCACCCCGGCGGTGTTGACCCTGCGCGGTACCAGTGGTCCGATTGTGACGAACAACCTGGCCGTTGCTGGCCTGTCGACCGGTAAAGTGGTCGCCCTGGATACCCAGAACGGCGTGCCGGCCTGGGAAACCCGTGTGGCCATTCCGCAAGGTCGCTCCGAGCTGGACCGCGTAGTGGACATCGACGGCGGCCTGCTGCTGTCGGGTGAAACCATTTACGTGGCCACTTACCAGGGCCGTGTTGCGGCGCTGGACCTGCAAAGCGGCCGCATCAACTGGCAGCGTGATGCTTCCAGCTACGCCGGTGTCGCCCAAGGGTTCGGCAGCGTCTACGTAAGCCTCGCTTCCGGCACCGTTGAAAGTGTCGACGAGCGTTCCACCACTGCGCTGTGGAGCAACGACTCCCTGGCTCGCCGTCAACTGTCGGCACCGGAAGTGTTCTCCAGCTACGTAGCGGTAGGTGACTTCGAAGGTTACCTGCACCTGCTGAGCCAGGTAGACGGTCGTTTTGTCGGCCGCGAGCGTATCGACAGCGACGGTCTGCGTGCACGTCCGCTGGTTGTGGGTAACATGCTTTACGTGTTTGGCAACAGCGGCAAGCTGGAAGCCCTGACCATCAAGTAAGCAACTATGCTTGGGGTAAAACCCAGGCGGCCCCGCTTCGGCGGGGCATGCGGCATTTGACTATGCTGCCCCGAGCACCAGCCGCTGCCTTGCAGCGGCTTTTGTATTTTCTGAAATAACGAAGTGGAGAGCCGCATGGTTCCCGTAATCGCCCTGGTGGGCCGACCTAACGTCGGCAAGTCCACCTTGTTCAACCGCCTGACCAGGACTCGTGACGCCATCGTTGGCGACTTGTCCGGTCTGACCCGTGATCGCCAATACGGTGAGGCAAAGTGGCAAGGGCGCTCCTACATTATTGTCGACACCGGTGGTATCTCCGGTGACGAGCATGGCATGGACGAAAAGATGGCCGAGCAGTCGCTGCTCGCTATCGAAGAAGCCGATGTCGTGTTGTTCCTGGTGGACGCCCGTGCGGGCTACACCGCTGCCGACCAGATGATTGGCGAGCACCTGCGCAAGCGCAACAAGCGTTCCTATCTGGTCGCCAACAAGATCGATAACATCGATCCTGAAGCGGCCCGTGCCGAATTCAGCCCAATGGGCCTGGGCGATGCGATCCCGGTCGCCGGTGCCCACGGTCGCGGCATCACCCAGATGCTGGAAATCGCCCTGCGCGACTTCCCCAAGGATGACGCTGAGGAAGAAGAGGGCGAGGAAGAGATCGTTGCCGAAGGTGAGGAAGCCAAGCGCATTCCTGGCCCGAGCGAAAAAGACGGTATCAAGATCGCCATCATCGGCCGTCCGAACGTCGGCAAGTCGACCCTGGTTAACCGCATGCTCGGTGAAGACCGGGTCATCGTGTATGACCAGCCGGGTACTACCCGCGACAGTATCTACATCCCGTTCGAACGTAACGACGAGAAGTACACGCTGATCGACACCGCCGGTGTGCGCAAGCGCGGCAAGATCCACGAGGAAGTTGAAAAGTTCTCGGTGGTCAAAACCCTGCAGGCGATCAAAGACGCCAACGTGGTGATCTTCGTGATGGACGCCCGCGAAGGCGTGGTGGACCACGACCTCAACTTGCTGGGCTTTGCCCTGGAAGCCGGTCGTGCCCTGGTCATCGCGATCAACAAGTGGGACGGCATGACGCCGAGCGAGCGCGATTTCGTCAAGATCGAGCTGCAACGTCGGCTGTTCTTCGTCGAGTTCGCCGATATCCACTTTATCTCGGCACTGCACGGCACCGGCGTGGGCAACCTCTACGCGTCCGTGCAGAACTCGTTCAAGTCTGCGGTTACCCGCTGGCCGACCAACCGCCTGACCCAGATCCTGGAAGATGCGGTCGGTGAGCACGCGCCACCGATGGTCAACAACCGTCGGATCAAACTGCGTTACGCCCACTTGGGTGGTGCCAACCCGCCGATTATCGTGATCCACGGTAACCAGATCGAGAAGGTGCCCAAGTCCTACGTGCGTTACCTGGAAAACACCTACCGCCGTGTCTTGAAACTGGTCGGTACGCCGATCCGTATCGAGTTCAAGGGTGGCGAGAACCCATACGAAGGCAACAAGAACACACTGACTGACCGTCAGGTGAACAAGAAGCGTCGTTTGATGACTCACCACAAAAAGGCCGACAAGAAGCGCCGCGACAAGAAATAAGCGCCGCTTTGAGTTGTGAGCGACACGCTGCAAAAAGGGCTCCTTTGGAGCCCTTTTTTGTGCGCGGTGGTTTGTGCCTTGACCCGATGCTTAGGGCAGCTTAAAACTTGGGGCTCACCTGCAGGGGCCTCCGATGATCACCAGCAAGCTGCCGAATGTCGGCACCACCATTTTTACTACAATGTCGCAATTGGCTGCCGAAACCGGCGCGCTTAACCTGTCCCAGGGCTTTCCCGATTTTAATGGCCCTCAAGGGTTGCTCGATGCCGTGGGCAAGCATATCGCCCTCGGCCATAACCAATACGCACCGATGACCGGCCTGCCCGTGTTGCGCCAACAAGTGGCGGCCAAGATCGCCCGTAGTTATGGCGCCACAGTGGATGTCGACAGCGAAGTGACCATCACCCCAGGCGCGACCGAGGCGATCTTTTGCGCGATCCAGGCGGTCATCCGCAACGGCGATGAAGTCATCGTGTTCGACCCCAGCTACGACAGCTACGAGCCGTCGGTCGAGCTGGCCGGTGGCCGTTGCGTGCATGTGCAATTGAGCCTGCAAGGCTTCGCGCTCGACTTTGACAAGATCAAGGCTGCGCTCTCACCGCGCACGCGCATGATCATCCTCAACTCGCCGCACAACCCCACCGGCGCGTTGATCAGCCAGGCCGAGCTGGAGCAGTTGGCCGAGCTGATCCGCGACCGCGATATCTACCTGGTCAGTGATGAGGTGTATGAGCATTTGGTGTTCGACGGCGTGCCCCATGTCAGCGTGCTGGCCCACGAAGAGTTGTATCAGCGGGCGTTTGTGGTCAGCTCCTTCGGCAAGACCTACCACGTCACTGGCTGGAAAACCGGCTACGTGGTCGCACCCCCGGCCCTGACCGCCGAGCTGCGCAAGGTGCATCAATATGTCAACTTTTGCGGCGTGACCCCTTTGCAGTACGCTTTGGCTGACTTCATGGCCGAACACCCGGAACACGTCGAGCAATTGCCGGCCTTTTATCAGGCCAAGCGCGACCTGTTCTGCGACCTGCTGGCGCCGTCGCGTTTCAGCTTTACCCGGGTGGCCGGCACTTACTTCCAACTGGTGGATTACTCGCAGATTCGCCCCGACCTGGATGACGTCGCCATGTCACTGTGGATGACCCGCGAACACGGCGTGGCGACCATCCCCGTCTCGGTGTTCTATCAGAGCCCGCCGCAAGGCCAGCGCCTGGTGCGCCTGTGCTTTGCCAAACGCGAGGAGACGCTGCAACACGCGGCGGAGAAACTATGCGTGATTTGACTGCATTACCCGACCTGAATATTGCCTTGGTCCAGACCAGCCTGGTATGGCATGACCGTCAGGCCAACCTCGAACATTTCGAGTTGTTGCTGGAGCAGGCCAAAGGCGCCGACCTGATTGTACTGCCGGAGATGTTCACCACCGGTTTCTCCATGGAGTCGCAAACCCTTGCCGAGCCGGAACATGGCCCGACTCATCATTGGCTGCAAGCCCAGGCGGCGAAGTACAACGCGGTGATCACCGGCAGCGTGATCATCCAGGCAGCCGACGGCAGCCACCGTAACCGTCTGCTATGGGCACGCCCGGACGGGGAAGTGTTGCACTATGACAAGCGTCACCTGTTCCGTATGGCTGGCGAGCACGACCATTACACGCCCGGCGAGCGCCAGGTACAGTTCGAGTTGAAGGGTTGGCGTATACGCCCGTTGATTTGCTACGACTTGCGCTTCCCGGTGTGGAGCCGTGATGCCCAGGACACTGACCTGCTGCTGTACACCGCGAACTGGCCAGGTGCGCGGCGTCAGCACTGGAACCGCTTGCTGCCGGCGCGTGCTATCGAGAACCTGTGTTACGTGGCGGCAGTCAATCGGGTGGGTACCGATGGCAAAGGCTTTGCCTACACCGGGGACAGCCAGGTGCTGGACTTCCAGGGTGAGACCTTGCTGAGTGCGGGGGAGGCGGACGGGGTGTTTCAGGTGTGCCTGAATGCGGCAGAGTTGGCAGCGTATCGCACCAGGTTTCCGGCAAATCTGGATGCCGATGACTTTCAGTTTGTCTGACAGACCGCTATCGCGGGCAAGCCCGCTCCCACAGGTGAATGCATTCCAAATGTGGGAGCCGGGCTTGCCCGCGATGAGGCCCTACAGATCGTTCCCACGCTCCGCGTGGGAATGCAGCCCCGGACGCTCTGCGTCCGCTTTCAGAGTTGTGACGCAGAGCGTCACCGCAGGCATTCCCACGCAGAGCGTGGGAACGATCAGGCCCCTGGATTCTCACCCAGGGGCCTTTTGCATTACCGCGACAGCGCTTACGCCGCCTTCGCTTCCAGCTGGCTCAACGAGCGGTTCAGCGCACTGAACACCGCCTTGAAGCTCGCCGTGGTGATATTTTCATCAATCCCCACACCATGCACCGGACGCTCGCCGTTCACGCGCAGCTCGATGTAAGCCGCCGCCTTGGCATGGGTACCGGCGCCGATCGCGTGTTCGTTGTAGTCCATGATCTCAACCTTGATCGGCAGCGCCGCAACTAGCGCTTCCAAAGTGCCGTAGCCCTTGCCGTTCCAGCGCAGGTTGGTTTCGCCCTGGCCCTTGCCCGAGACTTCCACTTCCACGGTGCTATTGCCGTTTTCTTCCTGCAGGCGATGGCTGACCAGCGCGTACGGGGTGTTGGCTTGCAGGTATTCACGCTGCAACAAGGCGTAGATCTGTGGTGCAGTCATCTCCAGGCCCACGCGGTCGGTCTCGGCCTGTACCACTTGGCTGAACTCGATTTGCATGCGGCGTGGCAAGCTGATGTCGTACTCCTGCTCCAGCAGGTAGGCGATGCCGCCTTTGCCCGACTGGCTGTTTACGCGGATCACCGCCTCGTAGCTGCGGCCGATATCCGCCGGGTCGATCGGCAAGTACGGCACTTCCCACAGTGCGTCGGCTTTCTGCTGGGTAAAGCCCTTGCGGATTGCGTCCTGGTGGGAGCCGGAGAATGCGGTGTGCACCAGGTCGCCGACGTACGGGTGACGTGGGTGCACCTGAATCTGGTTGCACTCCTCGACGACTTTGCGCACGCCATCGATATCGGAAAAGTCCAACTGCGGGTCGAGGCCTTGGGTGTACATGTTCAAGGCTACGGTCACAAGATCGACGTTACCGGTACGCTCGCCGTTGCCGAACAGGCAGCCTTCGACACGGTCGGCGCCGGCCATCAGGCCCAGCTCGGTGGCGGCCACGCCAGTGCCACGGTCGTTGTGGGTGTGCAGGCTGATGATCACGCTGTCACGACGGTTGATATGGCGGCCGAACCACTCGATCTGGTCGGCATAGATGTTGGGTGTCGCGCATTCAACCGTGGCCGGCAGGTTGAGGATCATCTTGTGCTCTGGCGTCGGGTTCCATACCTCGATCACCGCATCACACACTTCCTTGGCGAACTCCAGCTCCGTGGCGCTGAAGGTCTCTGGGGAGTACTCGAAAGTCCACTGGGTTTCCGGCTGCTGGGCGGCGTATTTGACGAACAGCTTTGCCGCGTTGACCGCGATGGCCTTGATGCCATCTTTGTCCTGGTTGAACACGATGCGGCGGAACGACGGCGATGTGGCGTTGTACAAGTGCACGATGGCCTTTTTAGCGCCGCGCAGGGATTCGAAAGTACGTGCGATCAGGTCTTCACGGCCCTGGGTCAGCACCTGGATGGTGGTGTCCGCGGGGATGTGGTTGTCTTCGATCAAGGTGCGCACGAAGTCGAAGTCGGTTTGCGACGCGGCCGGGAACGAGGCTTCGATTTCCTTCACGCCTACAGACACCAGGGTCTTCCAGAAACGCAGCTTTTTCGCGGCGTCCATCGGCTCGATCAGCGACTGGTTGCCATCACGCAGGTCGGAGCTGCACCAGATCGGCGCTTCGGTGATGGTCTTCGACGGCCACGTGCGGTCCGGGATATCGATGGTCGGGAACGCGCGGTACTTCGAAGACGGGTCTTTGAGCATGCTCATCGGGAAATCCTTTGTAGTAGGGGCCGAGAAAAGGCGGCCTGCCGTAAAACTGTTATTGGGGGCGAAGCTTGGGACGAGGCAGATCGATTCAGCCTGGCAGTCGTGCGCTGACGAGGCACAGGCTGCGGTGCTGGCGGAGCTGAATGAGGGTGTGAGAGGTTTTCATAAGCTCAACCCTAACCGCAGGGGTGAAAGATGGCAAGCAGTCGGGAAAAATTGAGATAAGTTCTGATATTTGGCTGGGATTCGATATTTTGTGTCGGTTATTGAGTGTGGGGTTTCTTTTTATTGCGCGGTACTTATCGGGCGCGCAATTGGGCTGGCAGGCCTGGCGTCATCGCGGGCAAGCCCGGCTCCCACAGGGAATCGCGTTCACCTGTGGGAGCCAGGCTTGCCCGCGATGAGCATAGGTATCTACACAACCGGTTAACACGAAGTCTGTGGCAGGTGGGCTGTTGTGGCTAGCAGGCTTGTCCTGCGTTGGGCTGCGAAGCGGCCCCAGTAAAGGCACGGCAATTTTGCTGAAAGTACTCAGCGTCTGTTTTTGGGGCTGCTTCGCAGCCCAACGCAGGACAAGCCTGCTCGCCACAGGAGAAATAGGCTGCTTTTAAAAGTTGTGTAGATACCTATGCCACGATGAGGCCGGTAGGTTGAATATTTTTATCAGGGCTGGAACGCGCCAATAAAGATCGCCGGGTCAACCCGCGCATCGTTAAGGCTGATGTTCCAATGCATATGCGGCCCGGTTGCACGGCCAGTGGAACCGACCTTGCCCACCACTGCGCCGCGTGCCAGTTGGTCGCCGACTTTGACGTCGATCTTCGACATATGGCAGAACATGCTGATAAAGCCCTGGCCATGGTCGACGAACACGGTGTTGCCGTTGAAGAAGTAATTGCCGGTGAGGATCACCTTGCCCGCCGCCGGCGTCTTGATCGGCGTGCCCGCGCCCACGGCAAAGTCCAGGCCCGAATGCGGGTTGCGTTCCTCGCCATTAAAGAAGCGGCGCACGCCGAATTTGCTCGACAGTGGCCCGTTGACCGGTTTGTCCAGCAGCAGGTTGCTCGGTGTGTTCGGGCTGAAGCTGCGGTAAGCCTTGAGCTGCACGGCCAGTTCGCCCTCGATGCGCTTGAGTTGCGCCGGGGCCGGGTTCACCTGGCTTTTGTTCTTCAAGGTGATGTGCTGTTCGGGGTATTTCTTGAAGCCCACCACAAACGGCAAGTTCTGCCCGCCGCTGGTGATGCGCTCGGTACCGGGTTTGACGGTCAGCGGGATCCCGACAATCGCCAGCCAGTTGTTCTGCTCCTTGACCACCAGCACCGGCCGGTTCTGGTAGGTGGCTTTAGGCGCGGCCGTTGAAGTGCCCAGGTCAATCACCGCGACGCCACCCGGCACCGGCTTGTTCAGCAACCGCGTGATGTAGCTGTCGGCGTGGGCGTTGAAGGTCAGGCACAAGAGCATCAGCAGGCTAAATAAACGTGGCATCAATCAATCCAGTAACGAAAGGGTGACGGGCGTCAGGTGGTTATCTTCCACCCGCACCTGCAATTGGCCTTCACCGAGGCGCGCAGTGAGGCGCTGGCCGGTGTGGGTTTGCGCGGCGTTGCGGATCGCCTGGCCGCGCTCGTCCAGCAAGATGCTGTAGCCACGGCCCAGGGTGGCCAGCGGGCTGACCACCTGCAACGTCTGCACCTGGCTTTGCAGTTGCAGGCGGCGTGCCTTAAGGCCTTCGCGCATGGCGCGGGGCAGGCGTTCTGCGAGGCTATCGAGGCGCTGGCGCAGCAACGCCAGTTGACGGCCGGGGTGTTGGCCTGCGAGGCGGGTTTCCAGGCGGATCAGGCGTTCGCGACGGGTATTGAGGCTGCGCTCGAAGGCGCGGCGCAGGCGCATGTCCAGGTCGTCCAAACGCTGGGCTTGCTGGCGCAGACGTTCGCCAGGGTGACGCAGGCGGCGGGCCATGCCTTCCAGGCGCAGGCGATCATGGCTCAGGCGGTTGCGCATCAGCATCACCAGGCGGCGGTGCAGGTTTTCGACTTGGCGCACCAGGTGGCTGGCATCTGGCGCGAGCAATTCGGCGGCGGCGGAGGGCGTGGGGGCGCGCACGTCGGCCACAAAGTCACTGATGGACACATCGGTTTCATGGCCAACTGCGCTGACGATGGGCGTCACGCAGGCATCCACCGCGCGGGCCACGGCTTCTTCGTTGAAGCACCACAGGTCTTCGAGCGAACCGCCGCCTCGGGCCAGGATCAACGCGTCGAAACCGCGCGCATCCGCCAGTTTCAGCGCGCGCACAATCTGCGGGATGGCTTCGCGGCCCTGTACGGCGGTGGGGATCAGTGTCAGTTCAACGTTCGGCGCACGACGACGGAACACGCTGATGATGTCGCGAATCACCGCGCCGGTTGGCGAACTAATAATGCCAATGCGCCGAGGGTGCGCCGGCAGCGGCACTTTCCGTTCGGCACTGAACAGGCCTTCGGCGCTGAGCTTTTCCTTCAGCGCATCAAAGGCCAAACGCAGCGCGCCATCGCCGGCAGGTTCCACGGTGTCGAGGATCAGTTGGTAGTCGCCACGGCCCTCAAACAGCGAGACCTTGCCGCGCACTTTCACCGCCAAACCGTCTTTCAACGCCTGGCGTACTCGAGCGGCATTGTTGCGAAACAGCGCGCAACGCACTTGGGCGCCGCTGTCCTTGAGGGTGAAATACACATGGCCGGAAGCCGGGCGGGCGAGGTTGGAGATCTCGCCTTCGACCCAGATATTGGTGAACACGTCTTCCAGCAACACCCGCGCGCGGCCGTTGAGCTGGCTGACAGTCAGGACTTCGCGGTCCAGGCCCAAGCGGGCAAACGGATCTTTAATCATGAGGAGCGATCTTTAATCATGGGCGGCAGTTTATAGGGATTCGTGCAAGGTTTGGCAGAATTGCTCCACCAGTGCGCTCGGCGCCTGCGCGCAGGCAAGGGCCACGGTACTCAAGCAGTCCGGGTCCGCCAGGGACAAAAAGTGCAGGTTGGCCGGCGCTATGTCCTGCATGGATTTTGGTAACAAGGCAATTCCGAAGCCGGCCTGGATCAGCTGCAATTGCGTGGTTTTGCGCGACATCACCCGCGCTGCCTTGGGGAAAAATCCTGCGCGCATGCACAGTTCGGCTGACAGATAACTCAAGCCGCCACGTTGGGGGTGCGGAACTGAAATAAACGCTTCGTCCTTGAGCTGTGCCAGTTCGACAGGTGTATCACTGCCTGCCAGCGGGTGATTGGGCGGCACCGCCAACACCAGTTGTTCGCTATATAAAGGCACCACGCGCACGCCTTCGCGCTGTCGCAGCACCGGTAACCGTAAAAGGCCGACTTCCAGGCGCCCGTCGGCAATTTCTTCAAGTTGCGCCTCGGAAGACAGTTTGACGATATCCATCGATACGCCGGGGCAACGCTGCAGCCAGGTGCTGATGCCGTGCAGCAATGGCCCGCTCATCGGCACGGTGCTCGAATGGCTCAGGCGCAGGGTGCCAAGCTGACCCTTGCCAACCAGGGTGGCCATCTCGCTGGCCTTGAGCAGCTCGCTCAGCAGGTTGCGCGCCCTCGGGTAAAAGGCTTCGCCCGCCGCCGTCAGCCGGGGCTGGCGCGCGGTGCGTTCGAACAGTGAAGTTTGCAGCTGGGTTTCCAGCGCCTTGATCTGGCGGCTCAGGGCCGATTGCGCCACGAACAAACGCTCGGCGGCGGCGCTGAAGCTGCCGCTGTCGGCGATCTCTACGAAGTAGCGCAGTTGGCGGGTCGAGATCACTTGTCATGCCTTTTCAAGATAAGTGGAGGGCTTTGAAGATATTAGTCGCAACACTCGGCGATGGCTAAAGTGTTGGTTATCTCTTTCAAGGAATACGACATGAGCCCGGTTGAGCTGATGAGCCAGTGGTCGTTCAGTGGTGTCGATTGGCTGGTCATCGGCCTGGGTGTGGTGCTGGCCTATATCGTCTTCGGTATTGCAGGCTTTGGCACGGCGCTGGTGGCGGGGCCGATCCTGATTGTGTTTATGCCGCTGTCGAAGATCATCCCGCTGCTGGTGCTGCTGGATTTTGTCGCGGCCTTTGGCAATCTGCTGCAATCGCGGCGAGACGTGAACAAGCCCGAGCTGCTGCGGTTGCTGCCATGCATGGCCATCGGTTGTACGCTGGGCGTGATCTTTCTGCTCAACCTGCACTCGGATCTGCTGTTGCTGCTGATGGGGGTGTTTATCAGCGCCTATGCGATCTACAGCTTGTCGGTGAAGGCGCGGCCCACTCAGCTTTCCAAAGGTTGGTCGATTCCAATGGGCACCGTCGGCGGCCTGTTTGGTGCGCTGTTCGGCAGCGGCGGCTTTTTATATGCGATCTACCTCAACAGCCGTTTGCCCAAGGATGCGGCGCGGGCCACGCAAAGTGCGTTGATCAGTTGCAGCACGGTGGTGCGCTTGAGTCTGTTCCTGATTGCCGGGGTGTATGCGGACTTGCCGTTGCTGTTGTTGGCGCTGTGCCTGTTGCCGGCGATGGCCCTGGGGCTGTGGTGTGGGCGCAGGTTGACGATGCGGATGTCCCGCGAAGCCTTTGTGCGCTTGGTGACATGGTTGGTGTTGGCCAGTGGGATTGCATTGATTGGGCGGTATTTGAGCACTTGACCTGTGTGGGGTAGGGATTAAGCTGCCAGGCTTCAAGGCCTCATCGCAGGCAAGCCAGCTCCCACAGGTGAATGCATTCCAAATGTGGGAGCCGGGCTTGCCCGCGATGTCGGCAGTCGCCACACCGCAGGGCTCCCAAGCACCATGAACTCCCAAAGCATCCTTGTCCCCAAAATCTCCACCTTGCCCGTCCACGAACCCCGCGCCCGGGCCATCGTGCGTTGGCTGGTGCGCAAGAACATCATCAAGGAAGAGCTGACCACCTGCGGGCGCACCGGCAACCGCATGGCCTACGCCCTGGCCGACGGCGCCCGCGCCGTGGTGCTGCACCCCGAAGCGCTGCCGTTCAACGAGCCGATCAATGGCCTGGAGATCATCTACAAGCGCTGCATCTACACGCCGGCCAAGGGCTTTCTCGAAGAGGCCGGCTGCCCGGAGTGCCTTAAAGAAGTCGGCGAGGCGCTGTTCGAAAGCCTGGAAGACTGGATGCCCGGCCACACCGATAACTTCACTTGCCCGTTGTGTGGGCATGAAGATGACATCAATGGGTTTCTATTCCTGCAGGAATGCGGGTTTTCCAACCTGGGGTTTATCTTCAACAACTGGGCGGAGGCAGGGTTCAAGCAGAGCTTTATCGACGAATTTGCCGACTGGTTGGACCAGAAGATGAGTTGGGTCAAAGTCGAGCTTTAACCTGATCGTTCCCACGCTCCTGCGTGGGAATGTATCCCGTGACGCTCCGCGTCACCATAGCGCAAGACCCCGGACGCGGAGCGTCCCTGGCGGCATTCCCACGCGGAGCGTGGGAACGATCTAGCGCTGCAGGTTTTATCCATCTATCAGTATTACCAAGTTTGTCAGAGTTTTACATTGAGCCCGACAGGGTGCATGTATATAATGGCGCGCTTCCATTTTCCCGCTCGGGAGCCCCCGCGATGCTGCGTATCAGCCAAGAAGCTCTGACATTCGACGACATTCTCCTCGTGCCCGGTTATTCCGAGGTGCTTCCTAACGAAGTCAGTCTCAAGACCCGCCTAACCCGTGGCATCGAGCTGAATATTCCTCTGGTTTCCGCTGCCATGGACACCGTCACTGAAGCCCGTTTGGCAATCGCCATGGCTCAGGAAGGCGGCATTGGCATCATCCACAAGAACATGACCATCGAGCAGCAAGCTGCCGAAGTGCGCAAGGTCAAGCGTTACGAAGCCGGTGTGGTGAAAGATCCAATCACCATCGAAGCCGACGCCACCGTGCGTGATCTGTTCGACCTGACCCGCCTGCACAACATCTCCGGCGTTCCAGTACTGCACGATGGCGACCTGGTCGGCATCGTCACTTCCCGTGACGTGCGTTTCGAGAACCGTCTTGAAGTCACCGTCCGTGAAGTGATGACGCCTAAAGAGCGCCTCGTTACTGTCAAGGAAGGCGCCGACAAGAACGATGTGCGCGAATTGCTGCACAAGCACCGCATCGAGCGCGTGCTGATCGTCGACGACAAATTCGCCCTCAAAGGCATGATGACCGTCAACGACATCGAAAAAGCCAAGGCTTACCCGCTGGCCAGCAAGGATGACCAAGGTCGTCTGCGCGTCGGCGCTGCGGTCGGCACCGGTAAAGACACCGGTGATCGCGTTTCGGCCCTCGTGGCTGCCGGTGTTGACGTGGTGGTGGTCGACACTGCCCACGGCCACTCCAAAGGCGTGATCGACCGCGTTCGCTGGGTCAAACAGAATTTCCCTGACGTACAGGTTATCGGCGGCAACATCGCCACCGGCGCAGCCGCCAAGGCCCTGGCCGAAGCCGGCGCCGATGCGGTCAAGGTCGGTATCGGCCCTGGCTCCATCTGCACCACGCGTATCGTCGCCGGTGTAGGCGTGCCGCAAATCAGCGCCATCGCCAACGTTGCTGCTGCCCTTGAAGGCACGGGCGTTCCGTTGATCGCCGACGGCGGCATCCGTTTCTCCGGTGACCTGTCCAAGGCCATCGTTGCCGGTGCTTCCTGCGTGATGATGGGCTCGATGTTCGCCGGTACCGAAGAAGCACCAGGCGAAATCGAACTGTTCCAGGGCCGTTCGTACAAGGCTTATCGCGGCATGGGTTCGCTGGGCGCCATGTCCCAGGCGCAGGGCTCTTCCGACCGTTACTTCCAGGACTCCTCGGCAGGCGCCGAGAAGCTCGTACCGGAAGGCATCGAAGGCCGTGTGCCGTACAAAGGCACCCTGAGCGCGATCATCCATCAATTGATGGGCGGCCTGCGTTCCTCGATGGGCTACACCGGCAGCGCCGACATCGAAGAAATGCGCACCAAGCCAGAGTTCGTACGGATCACCGGCGCCGGCATGGCTGAATCCCATGTCCACGACGTGCAGATCACCAAGGAAGCGCCGAACTACCGCGTAGGTTGAGGCTTCCAGCAAAACGTTAAGTAACCGGGGCTGTTCTTTCAGCCCCGAGTTGTTTCTGATTCATTAGACGAGACTGACTTCATGGCCCTCGACATTCACGCCCACCGCATCCTGATCCTCGACTTCGGTTCCCAGTACACCCAACTGATCGCCCGCCGCGTGCGTGAAATCGGCGTGTACTGCGAACTGCACCCGTTCGACATGGACGACGAAGCGATCCGCGAATTCGCACCGAAAGGCGTCATCCTTGCCGGTGGCCCCGAGTCCGTGCACGAAGCCAACAGCCCGCGTTGCCCGCAAGCCGTATTCGACCTGGGCGTGCCCGTCTTCGGTATCTGCTACGGCATGCAGACCATGGCCGAGCAACTGGGCGGCAAGGTTGAAGGTTCCGAACTGCGTGAATTCGGTTATGCCCGTGTCGACGTGGTCGGCAAGAGCCGCCTGCTGGACGGCATCGAAGACCACATCGACGCCGACGGCCTGTTCGGCCTCGACGTGTGGATGAGCCACGGTGACAAGGTCACCAAGATGCCGGAAGACTTCCACATCCTGGCCAGCACCCCGAGCTGCCCGATTGCCGGCATGTTCAACGACGAGCGCGGCTATTACGGCGTGCAGTTCCACCCGGAAGTGACCCACACCAAGCAAGGCGGCCGTATCCTGTCGCGCTTCATCCTCGACATCTGCCAGTGCGAAGCCCTGTGGACTCCGTCGAAAATCGCTGAAGACGCCATCGCCAACGTGCGTGCCCAGGTCGGTACCGACAACGTATTGCTCGGCCTGTCCGGCGGCGTTGACTCCTCCGTGGTTGCCGCGCTGCTGCACAAAGCCATCGGCGACCAGCTGACGTGCGTGTTCGTCGACAATGGCCTGCTGCGCCTGCACGAAGGCGAGCAAGTGATGGCCATGTTCGCTGAGAACATGGGCGTCAAGGTGATCCGCGCCAACGCCGAGGACCAGTTCCTCAACAACCTGGCGGGCGAAAGCGACCCAGAGAAGAAGCGCAAGATCATCGGCCGCACCTTCATCGACGTGTTTGATGCCCAGTCCAACAAACTGGACAACATCAAGTACCTCGCCCAGGGCACCATCTACCCTGACGTGATCGAGTCGGCTGGCGCCAAGAGCGGCAAGGCCCACGTGATCAAGTCCCACCACAACGTGGGTGGCCTGCCGGAGGAGATGAACCTCAAGCTGGTAGAACCACTGCGCGAACTGTTCAAGGACGAAGTCCGCCGCCTGGGCCTGGAACTCGGCCTGCCCTACGACATGGTCTACCGTCACCCATTCCCAGGCCCGGGCCTGGGCGTGCGCATCCTGGGTGAAGTGAAGAAGGAATACGCCGACCTGCTGCGTCGCGCCGACCACATCTTCATCGAAGAACTGCGTAAAGCCGACTGGTACCACAAAGTCAGCCAGGCCTTCGTGGTGTTCCAACCGGTGAAATCGGTGGGCGTTGTGGGCGATGGCCGTCGTTATGCGTGGGTTGTTGCACTGCGTGCCGTCGAGACTATCGACTTCATGACCGCGCGTTGGGCACACCTGCCGTACGAGCTGCTGGAGACTGTCAGCGGCCGTATCATCAATGAAATCGAAGGTATTTCGCGCGTGACGTATGACGTGTCGAGCAAGCCGCCGGCGACGATTGAGTGGGAGTGATCCTGCGCTAGCAGGTGAATGCTGAATAACAAAACCCCGGCCATGTGCCGGGGTTTTGTGTTTCTGGAATACGCCAGATCAAACAACACTGATCGAAGTGTGGGAGCGGGCTTGCCCGCGATGAGGGCCTATCAGGCAACACATCGATAACTGACAGGACGCCATCGCGGGCAAGCCCGCTCCCACATTTGATCTTCTTTCGGCTTTAGCGCCGCGCAATATCCGAAAAGTAAAACTTATCCAGCGTATGCCGCGACTCGGTGTACTCGAACTGCCTGCCATCCTGCAAAAACGTCTGGTTGCTCACCACAATCACATGGCTTTGCCCATCCAGATCCAGATGCGCCTGGTCGTCCTTGCTGCGCGGCAGGGCTTCGATGGTGCGCTGCGCATAACTGATCTGCAGCTCCAGCGTCTGTTCGATAAACGCATAGATCGACTGCTCGGCGATGTCGCGGTCCAGGCCGGGGATCAGGTCAGCCACAAAGTGGTTGATGTCCAGGATCACGCGTTTGCCGCCGATGCGCCGTACCCGTTTGATGCGGGTAATCAGAGCGCCGGGCGCGGCTTCGATGTGTTGCAGCAGCGAGCCTTCGAGCGGGAACTGGCTGAATTCGACTACTTCGGTGCGTACGTCATCGCCCAGGTCAGCGTGGGTTTCGTGGAAGCTGACGATGCCGCCCAGTTGGAACTCAATGGGGTTGGGCGACAACACAAACGTGCCCTTGCCGTGGATTTTTTGCGCAAAACCACGCTCCTGCAACTGCTCGATGGCGCGGCGCACCGTGCCACGGCTGGCCTGGTAGGCGTCCATCAGTTCGGTTTCAGAGGGAAGGCGCGTACCGCGTTGCAGGCGTTCAGTGGTGATGCTGGCAAGCAGATCCGTATAGATCTGGTTGTATTTGCTCATGGGGATGGCTCTGTGCCGGCTTGATGAAAGTGAACGGCGGGTTCAAGGCAGGAACCTTAGTGGCAGAGGTGGGCTTTGTCCATTGGACCTGCGTGGAATTAGGGAAATGTCTGACTTCAAATTCAGAAAAATAAACTTTATGTAACTCGTACAGACGAGTTATTGATTTAACTCGTACATACGAGTACTTTTGCCCACGGCGTGCTGCCAATGACTGCCCCCAAATAAAAAAACCAAAGTGGAAACCAAGCATGAGCCACGACTATTCCAATATTGCCCGCGAGATTCTCGAGAACCTCGGGGGCAGCGACAACCTTGAGCAAGCCGCCCACTGCGTGACCCGCCTGCGCCTGGCGCTCAAGGACCCGAGCCTGGTCAACAGCAGCGCGTTGAACCAGGTCGATCTGGTCAAGGGCTCGTTCTTCACCGGCGGCCTGTTCCAAGTGGTGATCGGCCCCGGCGAAGTGGAAAAGGTCTATGCCGCCCTGCGTGAGCAGACGGGTCTTGCGGCTTCGACCATCGCTGACGTCAAGCAGAAGGGCGCCGACAAGACCAACGCCATGCAGCGTCTGGTGCGGGTGTTCTCCGACGTGTTCATGCCGATCCTGCCCGCGCTGATCATCGCCGGCCTGCTGATGGGCGTGAACAACCTGATGGGCGCCAAGGGCATGTTCATCGAGGGCCAGACGCTGCTGGAGGCGTATCCGAACCTGGATGGCCTGTGGAGCCTGATCAACCTTATGGCCAACACCTCGTTTGTGTTCCTGCCGGCGCTGGTGGGCTGGTCGGCGGCCAAGCGCTTCGGCGGCAGCGAAATCCTCGGCATCGTGCTCGGCCTGATGCTGGTGCACCCGGACTTGCTCAACGCCTGGAACTACGGCAAGGCGGTGGCCGGGCTCGATGGTCAGAGCCTGCCGTACTTCGATATTTTCGGTTGGTTCAAGATTGAGAAGGTGGGTTATCAGGGCCAGATCCTGCCGATCCTGATGGCGGCCTATGTGATGAGCGTGATTGAAAAGTGGCTGCGGGCACGCGTGCCAAACGCCATCCAACTGCTCGTGGTGCCGATCACCACCATCGTCGTCACCGGCGTGCTGGCGCTGGCCATCATCGGCCCGGTGACCCGTCACCTCGGCATCCTGATTACCGAAGGCGTGGTCACCCTGTTTGACCTGGCGCCGATGGTTGGCGGGGCGATTTTCGGCCTGTTGTACGCGCCGCTGGTGATCACCGGCATGCACCACATGTTTCTCGCCGTGGACCTGCAACTTATCTCCACCCAGGGCGGCACCTTTATCTGGCCGATGATCGTGATGTCCAACCTGGCCCAGGGCAGCGCCGCACTGGGCGTGTTCTACATGACCCGCAACGCGCGGGACAAAAGCATGGCCTCGACCTCGGCGATTTCCGCTTACTTCGGTATCACGGAACCGGCGATGTTCGGCGTGAACCTGCGCTTCAAATTTCCGTTCTATGCCGCACTGCTCGGCTCGGCGCTGGGCAGCATTTTCCTGTCGCTGAACAAGGTGACGGCCTCGGCCATCGGCGTGGGTGGCTTGCCTGGGTTTATTTCGATCATTCCGCAGTTCATCCCCAGTTTTGTGATCGGGATGGTCATCGCCATGGTCGTGCCGTTTGTTCTGACCTGTGCGTTGAGCATGAAGATTGTGCGGCCGGGGTATCGCGTCGCTTGATCGATCGCTATCGCAGGCAAGCCAGCTCCCACATTTGAATGTGTTCACACATCAAAGTTGGAGCCGGGCTTGCCCGCGATGAGGCCCTCAAAGCCAGCACACAACTCAATTGAAGGAACCCACCATGCAAGACTGGCAAGACTCGGTGATCTACCAGATCTACCCCAAAAGCTTCCACAGCCACGCGGGTAACGCCACCGGTGACCTGCTGGGCATCGTGGACAAACTCGATTACCTCAAGTGGCTGGGCGTGGATTGCCTGTGGATCACCCCGTTCCTGCGCTCGCCGCAACGCGACAACGGCTACGACATCAGCGACTACTACGCCATCGACCCCAGCTACGGGACCATGGCCGATTGCGACCTGCTGATCAGCGAAGCGGCCAAGCGCGGCATCAAGCTGATGCTCGACATTGTGGTCAACCACACCTCCATCGAGCATGAGTGGTTCCAGCAGGCGCGCAGCAGCCTCAACAACCCGTACCGCGACTTCTATATCTGGCGCGACCAGCCGAACAACTGGCAATCCAAGTTCGGCGGTTCGGCCTGGGAATACGAGGCGCAAACCGGCCAGTACTTCCTGCACCTGTTCGACCATACCCAGGCCGACCTCAATTGGGACAACCCCAACGTGCGCGCCGAGGTGTACCAGTTGATGCGCTTCTGGCGTGACAAAGGCGTGGGTGGCTTCCGCCTGGACGTGATCAACCTGATCTCCAAGCCTGCCGATTTCCCCGAAGACAACACCGATGGCCGCCGCTTCTACACCGACGGCCCGAACGTGCATGAGTACCTGCAGGAAATGCACCGTGAAGTCTTCGAAGGGCACG
Source organism: Pseudomonas sp. OE 28.3 (assembly GCF_014268205.2). Classification (NCBI taxonomy): domain Bacteria; kingdom Pseudomonadati; phylum Pseudomonadota; class Gammaproteobacteria; order Pseudomonadales; family Pseudomonadaceae; genus Pseudomonas; species Pseudomonas sp. OE 28.3. The sequence continues at coordinate 5,547,057 of NZ_CP077082.1, read as the reverse complement.
ACCTGATCAACGTCGGCGAGATGTCGTCCACCAGCCTTGAGCACTGCATTCGTTATTCGAATCCGGCGTCCAAAGAGCTGTCGATGACCTTCAACTTTCATCACTTGAAAGTCGATTACCCGAACCTGCAAAAGTGGGTGAAGGCCGACTTCGACTTCCTGCAGCTCAAGCAGATTTTTTCCGACTGGCAACTGGGCATGCAGGCCGGTGGCGGCTGGAACGCGCTGTTCTGGTGTAACCACGATCAGCCGCGAGTGGTCTCGCGTTTTGGTAACGACGGCGAGTACCGCGTGGTCTCGGCCAAGATGCTCGCCACTGCGCTGCACTTCCTCCAGGGCACGCCGTATGTGTACCAGGGCGAAGAGCTGGGCATGACCAACCCGGGTTTCGACAAGATTGAGCAGTACCGCGATGTCGAGACCCTGAACATCTTCCGCCTCAAGCGTGATGCCGGTGAGTCCGAGGCGTCGAGCATGGCGGCGATCATGCAGAAGTCGCGCGACAACAGCCGCACGCCAATGCAATGGAACACCCAGGCCAATGCCGGTTTCAGCAGCGGTGAACCGTGGATCGGCATCCCGGCCAACGCGGCGCAGATCAACGTCGAAAGCCAGCTGGATGACCCCGATTCGGTGCTGCATCACTACCGCGCGCTGATTGCGTTGCGTCGTCACGAGCCGCTGATCCAGGAGGGCGTTTATCGCCAACTGCTGCAAGACCACCTCCAGGTCTGGGCGTATCTGCGCGAAGGCGATGGCGAGCGCTTGTTGGTACTCAACAACTTCTACGGCACAGCCTGCGAAATCCAACTGCCGGAAGGCGTCATCAGTGCGGCGAACGAGCAACGCCTGCTGATCAGCAATTACCCCGACTGCCCGTTGCGTTCGAGCACGGTGGTGTTGCGCCCGTATGAATCGTTTGTGCTGCACCTCAAGGACTGAGACCCGCTGCATCCCCCGTATGGGAGTGCGGGGGCGCTTCACCAAAAAAACATAATAAAAATATCGGAGTGCTTCATGAAAACAACAATAAAGCTGGGCCTCATTGCTTCATGTCTTACCGCACCTTTTGCCGTTCAAGCCCTGGAGTTTGCCGGCTACTTGCGCAGCGGCGCGGGGACTTCAACAGGCAGTGGCAAGCAACAGTGTTTCCAACTGCCGGGGGCGCAATCCAAATACCGCCTGGGCAACGAATGCGAGCAGTACGCCGAACTCGAGTTGCGCCAGGACCTGTTGACCCTCGACGACGGCTCGGTGCTGAGCGTCGATGCCATGGCATCGCTGTACAACAAATACGACCGAGCCCTGAAGTTCCAGGGTGAGGACAACGGCTCGGCGCGCATGCCGCAGATGTACGCGCAGTGGTCCAACCTGCCCAGCCTCAATGGCGGCTCGGTGTGGGCGGGGCGCCGTTACTACAAGCGTAACGACATCCATATCTCCGACTTCTACTACTGGAACCAGAGCGCCACGGGCGGCGGTGTCGAGGACGTCAAAATCGGCGACCTCAAATACAGCTACGCGCTGTCGCGCAAGGACAACCTCTACCAGAAAGAATACGCCACCCGTCACGACTTCAACGTGGCAGGCTTCAAGACCAACCCCGGCGGTGAGCTGGAGTTTGGCTTGAGCTATATAGAAAAAGCCGGCGGGCGTGAGGCCAACAGCGGTTGGGCGATCACCGCGCAGCATGTGCAAAAACCGTTTCTGGGCGGCAAGAACAAATTCGCCTTGCAGTACGGCGAAGGCCCCGGCACGGGTTTGGGCTATACCGGCGATACCGCCTTGGACAAGAGCAGCAAAAGCTACCGCGCCGTGGAGTTTTTCGACTGGCAGGTGACGCCGCGTTTCGGCGGGCAGGTCGAGGCAGTGTATCAAAAGGATATCCGCCCGGGCAGCCAGGACCAGACCTGGATGTCCATCGGTGTGCGCCCGGCATATGCCATCAGCGAACAGTTCAAACTGGTCACCGAGCTTGGGCATGATCAAGTCGAGGCCGCCGGTGGTACGCGCAAGCTGAGCAAATTTACCTTCGCCCCGACCTGGTCGCCCAACGGCCCGGATTTCTGGGCACGGCCGGAAGTGCGGTTGTACTACACCTATGCAACCTGGAACGAAGCGGCCAAGCGCGCGGCGAACGAACTGGCGGCGGGCTCGGCGTTGTCCGACACCGGCGCCTACGGCACGGCGCGGCATGGCTCGAATGTGGGTGTGCAAGTCGAATATTGGTGGAAATAGCTCGGTTTTAAGTGAACGCTTTTTAGGTGGGAGCTGGCTTGCCTGCGATAGCAACCCCTCGGTCTTACTGAGACACCGAGTCGCCGGCATCGCAGGCAAGCCAGCTCCCACAGTGGATCGTCGTTCGCCCTATGATTTTTACAGAACAAAACAGCAGGTGAAGTCATGACCACAACTCAACCCCTGGAACTGCTGGCGCCCTTGTCCGGGGTGCTGCTGGCGCTGGACCAGGTGCCTGACCCGGTGTTCGCCAGCCGCATGATCGGCGACGGCCTGTGCATCGATCCCACCTCGCAGACCCTGTGCGCGCCGTTGGCCGGGGTGATCAGCAATATCCAGGACACCGGGCATGCGGTCAGCGTCACCGGCGACAACGGCGTGCAGGTGCTGATGCATATTGGCCTGGACACGGTGCACCTGGCTGGCAAGGGCTTCACCCGTCTGGTCGAGGAAGGCCAGCGGGTCGAGGTCGGGCAGCCGTTGATCGAGTTTGATGCCGACTACGTGGCGCTCAATGCGCGCAGTTTGCTGACCTTGATGCTGGTGGTCAGCGGCGAGCCGTTTGTGTGGCTGGCATCGGGCAGTGGCGCGGTGGAGGTGGGCCAGCCGCTGTTGCACGTCTCACCCGGCCAGGCCGCTGAAACCGTGGGCGAGGAGGAAGGCGATGCACTGTTCTCCAAACCGCTGACGTTGCCCAATGCCAACGGTTTGCACGCACGCCCGGCCGCCGTGCTGGCCCAGACGGCCAAAGGTTTCAACGCCAGCATTTACCTGCACAAGCAAACCCAGAGCGCCAACGCCAAGTCATTGGTGGCGATCATGGCGCTGCAAACCGTGCAGGGCGATACCTTGCAAGTGAGTGCGGCGGGAGAGGATGCCGATGCGGCCATCAAGGCATTGGTAACCCTGCTGGCGCAAGGTTGCGGGGAGGCAGTCGAAGAGTCTGTTGCGCCTGTTGAAACGCAGTCACCCGAGTCATCGGCGACCTTGTTGCGCGGCGTGTGTGCTTCGCCCGGCTCCGCGTTTGGCCAGGTGTTTCAAGTGGCGGAACCCGAGTTGCACATCGAGGAACAGGGCGCGGGTGAATCCGTTGAACACGCTGCGCTGAGCCGCGCCTTACTGGTAGCCACCGAAGCGCTGCAAGTGTTGCAAGACAAAGCGGTTGGCAGCGCCCAGGCGGAAATCTTCCGCGCCCATCAGGAACTGCTTGAAGACCCGACCCTGTTGGAGCAAGCCCATCGCCTGCTCACCGAAGGCAAGAGTGCTGCCTTTGCCTGGAACAGCGCCACGGCCGCAACCGCCAAGCTATTTCTCGGCCTGGGCAGTGCGTTGCTGGCTGAGCGCGCAGCGGATTTGGCCGATGTTGGCCAGCGTGTGCTGAAGTTGATCCTCGGTATTGAGGACAGCGCCTGGGCGTTGCCGGATCGTGCGATCGTGATTGCCGAGCAACTGACCCCCTCGCAAACCGCTGGCCTCGATACGCGCAAAGTGTTGGGGTTCGTCACCGTCGGCGGCGGCGCCACCAGCCATGTGGCGATCCTGGCGCGTGCCCTTGGTTTGCCGTCGTTGTGCGGCGTTCCGGCACAGGCACTGGCGCTGGCCAACGGCAAGCAGGTGCTGCTCGATGCCGACAAAGGCGAGCTGCACCTGGAGCCTGACCTGGCCGCTGTCGAGCAACTGGCCGCTACGCGCAAGCAACACATACTGCGACGTGAGCGTGAAGTGGCGCGGGCCGCCTTGCCCGGTATCACGCGCGATGGTCATCATGTCGAGATCACGGCCAATGTCGCCTCGTTGCAGGAGGTCGAGCAATCCCTGGCCTTGGGCGGTGAAGGCGTTGGCCTGTTGCGTTCGGAGTTTCTCTACCTGGACCGCAATCGTGCGCCCAGCCCCGAGGAACAAGCCGGCACCTACAGCGCCATCGCCCGAGCCCTGGGCAGCGAACGCAATCTGGTGGTGCGCACTTTGGATGTGGGCGGCGATAAACCTTTGGCCTATGTGCCGATGGAGCGCGAGACCAACCCGTTCCTCGGCCTGCGTGGTATTCGCCTGTGCCTGGAACGCCCTGAATTGCTGCGCGAGCAGTTCCGCGCGATCCTGGCGAGTGCCGGATTTGCGCGGCTGCATATCATGCTACCGATGGTCAGCCTGCTGTCGGAGCTGCATCTGGCGCGCAAGATCCTTGAAGAGGAAGCGCTGGCGCTGAGCCTGACCGAGCTGCCAAAGCTGGGCATCATGATCGAGGTGCCGTCTGCGGCCTTGATGGCAGATGTCTTCGCGCCGCATGTGGATTTCTTCTCCATCGGCACCAATGACCTCACCCAATACACCCTGGCCATGGACCGCGACCACCCGCGCCTGGCAAGCCAGGCCGACAGCTTCCATCCGTCGGTATTGCGCCTGATTGCCACCACGGTCAAGGCCGCCCACGCCCATGGCAAGTGGGTCGGCGTGTGCGGCGCGTTGGCGTCTGAAGCACTGGCGGTGCCGGTGTTGATCGGGCTGGGGGTGGATGAACTGTCGGTCAGCGTACCGCTGATCCCGACCATCAAGGCCACCGTGCGCGAGCTGGACATGGCCGACTGCCAGATCATCGCCCGCCAGGTGCTTGGCCTGGAAGAAGCCGCCCAAGTACGCGAGGCCCTGCGCCTGTACCACGCGGCCACTGTTGAAACCTCACCTGTCGTGGAGCACTGAGCATGTTCGAGAAATTACAGCACGCATTCTGGAAGGCCCTCACCCCGGACTTGATTGCCGAAACCGTGGTGGCGCCTGCGCAGGGTCTGTTGTCGGCCGAGGTACTGAGCGCATTGGGCGGTGTGGATAACCTCAAGTCGCAACAGCGCGTGGCACTGACGCGGGTGCGGGTGCAGTTGCAGGATGCAGGGCGGCTGGATGCGCAGGCGCTGAAGGCGGCGGGTGTTGCGGGTGTGATGGTGTTAACGGGCGGGGTCGTGCATCTGCTCACTGGCCTATAAAACGACGAGGATCAACTGTGGAAGCCGGGCTTGCCCGCGATAGCGGTGTGTCAGGAAACGAATATGTTGACTGGCTAGCCGCCATCGCGGGCAAGCCCGGCTCCCACAGGGGTATGGGTCGTTTGGGCGATTGGGTTTACAGCTGCGGGTTATCTTCCGGCGGCTTGGTCTTGTCGATACCCGGCACGTGCAAGTTGCCTTCCACCACTTGGTTGCCTTCCAACTGCGGCTGGGTCACCCAGGTGAGAATGTCGTAATACCGCCGGATGTTCGCGACAAAATGCACCGGCTCGCCACCGCGGGCATAACCGTAGCGGGTCTTGCTGTACCACTGCTTCTGCGACAGGCGCGGCAGCATCTTCTTCACGTCCAGCCACTTGTTCGGGTTCAGGCCGTCTTTCTTGGCCAGCGTGCGCGCATCTTCCAGGTGGCCGGTGCCGACGTTATAGGCGGCGAGGGCGAACCAGGTGCGGTCCGGCTCGGCAATGCTGTCGTCCAGCTCATCCTTGATCTTGGCCAGGTACTTGGCACCGCCCATGATGCTTTGCTTGGCGTCCAGGCGGTTGGACACGCCCATGGCCTGGGCGGTGTTCTGGGTCAGCATCATCAGGCCGCGCACGCCGGTCTTGGAGGTGACGGCCGGTTGCCACAGCGATTCCTGATAGCCGATGGCCGCCAGTAGGCGCCAGTCGACCTTTTCTTCCTTGGCGTAGGCGCGAAAGTGTTTCTCGTACTTGGGCAGGCGTTGCTGCAAATGCTGGGCGAAGGTGTAGGCGCCGACATAGCCGAGTACATCGACATGCCCGTAGTAACGGTCTTTCAGTCGCTGCAGGGTGCCGTTTTTCTCAACCTTGTCCAGGTAGCTGTTGATCTCGTTGAGCAGGCTATTGTCTTCACCCGGCGCCACGGCCCAGCTCTGGTTGCTGGCATTGCCGAGGTCGAAGGCCACGCGCACGTTGGGGAAGTACACCTGGTTCATCGCCACTTCGTTGGAGTCCACCAGGGTCAGGTCGATCTGGCCCTCGTCCACCATGCGCAGCAGGTCCACCACCTCCACGGCGTCGGACTCTTCGTATTCAATCGCTGGGTTCTGCTTTTTAAGTGCCACCAATTGCTCGGCGTGGGTGCTGCCTTTGAGCACCATGATCTTCTTGCCCACCAGGTCTGCCGGGCCGGTGGGGCGCGACTGGCCATTGCGGTAGATGATCTGCGGCGTGACTTCCAGGTACGGATGGGAGAAACGCACCTGTTGCGCGCGCTGCTCGCTGCTGACCAGGCCGGCGGCCGCAAGAACCGGACCGTTGGGTTTGCCCAGCTGGCCGAACAGGTCATCGAGATTATCCGCGGTCTCGATCTCCAGCTTCACGCCCAGGTCATCGGCAAAGCGCTTGACCAGTTCGTACTCGAAACCGGTTTCACCGTTGCGGTCCTGGAAATACGTCGCCGGGCTGTTCCGGGTAATCACCCGCAATACGCCATCCTCCTTGATTCGCTCGAGCGTGCTGGGCTTATCAACACAGGCGCTGAGCATCAGGAAGAGTCCGGTTGCGATCAGCCATTTGGCGCATCGCGGGCGTAAAGCAGTAGGGGAGAACATCTGCGCAGTATACGCAAACGGCCCTCGGCGCCATATCTCGACAGCAGCGGACTTGTCTGCTAGCACCCGCAAAACCGGGCTGCAGCCCGCAGAAACGTGGGTTGGCGAGGGTTTGTGACGGTTAAAATAACTGCGCGCCAACCCCAGGATTTCGCCCCGAAAGCGTGCAATCGCTGCCAACTGACGTTCGGCAGCGGCCAGCCGTGCCGTTTCGGGTGCCGTTGGCGCAGGTTTACGCTAGAATGCACGGCCTCAAAGCACACCCCCTTCCCGAGGCTGTCCCGAAGATGTTGATCCTGCGCGGCGCTCCTGCCCTTTCTGCCTTTCGCCACAGCAAACTCCTTGAGCAACTGAGCCAAAAGGTTCCAGCTGTTACAGGCTTGTATGCTGAATTTGCTCACTTCGCCGACGTAACCGGCGTCTTGACCGCCGACGAACAGCAAGTGCTCGCACGCCTTCTGAAGTACGGCCCTAGCGTTCCCGTTCAAGAGCCGACCGGCCGCTTGTTCCTGGTTCTGCCGCGGTTCGGCACCATCTCGCCCTGGTCGAGCAAGGCCAGTGATATCGCGCGTAATTGCGGCCTGGAAAAAATCCAGCGCCTGGAACGCGGTATCGCTTTCTACGTCGCCGGCCAGTTCAGCGATGCCGAAGCCGAGCTGATTGCCAGCAGCCTGCACGACCGCATGACCCAGATCATCGTCAGCCAGCTGGAACAGGCTGCCGGCCTGTTCAGCCACGCCGAGCCCAAGCCGCTCACTGCGATTGACGTGCTCGGCGGTGGCCGCGCCGCCCTCGAGAAGGCCAACACCGAACTGGGCCTGGCGCTCGCCGAAGACGAGATCGACTACCTGGTCGACGCCTTCAACGGCTTGAAGCGCAACCCGCACGACATCGAGCTGATGATGTTTGCGCAGGCCAACTCCGAGCACTGCCGTCACAAGATCTTCAACGCCAGTTGGGACATTGACGGCGAAAGCCAGGAAAAAAGCCTGTTCGGCATGATCAAGAACACCTACGTGATGCACAGCGAAGGCGTTCTGTCGGCTTATAAGGACAACGCTTCGGTGATCGTCGGCTCCGTCGCCGGCCGTTTCTTCCCGGACCCTGAAACCCGCCAGTACGGCGCGGTGCAGGAGCCGGTGCACATCCTGATGAAGGTTGAAACCCACAACCACCCGACCGCGATTGCCCCGTTCCCGGGCGCAGCGACAGGTTCGGGCGGCGAAATCCGTGACGAAGGCGCCACCGGCCGTGGCGCCAAGCCAAAGGCTGGCCTTACCGGTTTCACCGTGTCCAACCTGCAGATCCCGGGCTTCGAACAGCCGTGGGAAGTGCCGTACGGCAAGCCTGAGCGCATCGTCACCGCACTCGACATCATGATCGAAGGTCCGCTCGGTGGCGCCGCGTTCAACAACGAATTCGGGCGCCCGGCACTCACCGGCTACTTCCGTACGTTTGAACAATCCATCACCACCCCGCGTGGCGATGAAGTGCGCGGCTACCACAAGCCAATCATGTTGGCTGGCGGCATGGGCAACATCCGCGAAGAACACGTCAAGAAAGGCGAGATTCTGGTCGGCTCCAAGCTGATCGTCCTCGGCGGCCCGGCGATGTTGATCGGCCTGGGCGGCGGCGCAGCTTCCTCCATGGCCACCGGCACCAGCTCGGCAGACCTGGACTTCGCTTCCGTACAGCGCGAAAACCCGGAAATGGAACGCCGCTGCCAGGAAGTCATCGACCGTTGCTGGCAGTTGGGTGACAAGAACCCGATCAGCTTCATCCACGACGTCGGCGCCGGTGGTTTGTCCAACGCCTTCCCGGAACTGGTCAACGATGGCGACCGTGGTGGCCGTTTCGAACTGCGCAACATTCCAAACGACGAGCCGGGCATGGCCCCGCACGAAATCTGGAGTAACGAATCCCAGGAACGCTACGTACTGGCCGTTGGCCCTGAAGACTTCGCGCGCTTCCAGGCCATCTGCGAACGTGAGCGTTGCCCGTTTGCCGTGGTCGGCGAAGCCACTGCCGAACCACAGCTGACGGTCACCGACAGCCACTTCGGCAACAGCCCGGTCGACATGCCGCTGGAAGTACTGCTGGGCAAAGCCCCGCGCATGCACCGCTCCGCCGTGCGTGAAACCGAGCTGGGCGATGACTTCGACCCAAGTACGCTGGAACTGGCCGACAGCATCGAACGCGTGCTGCACCACCCGGCCGTGGCGAGCAAAAGCTTCCTGATCACCATTGGCGACCGCACCATCACCGGCCTGGTTGCCCGTGACCAAATGGTTGGCCCATGGCAAGTGCCGGTGGCCGATGTTGCCGTCACCGCCACCAGCTTTGACGTGTACACCGGTGAAGCCATGGCCATGGGCGAGCGCACGCCGCTGGCCCTGCTGGACGCCCCGGCGTCGGGCCGTATGGCGATTGGTGAAACCCTCACCAACATCGCCGCTTCGCGCATTGGCAAGCTGTCCGACATCAAACTGTCGGCCAACTGGATGTCCGCTGCCGGTCACCCGGGTGAAGATGCGCGCCTGTACGACACCGTCAAGGCTGTCGGCATGGAGCTGTGCCCGGAACTGGGTATCACCATTCCGGTGGGCAAGGACTCCATGTCCATGGCCACCCGTTGGAACGAAGACGGCACCGACAAGAGCGTGACCTCGCCGCTGTCGCTGATCGTGACCGGTTTTGCCCCGGTCACCGACATCCGTCAGACCCTGACCCCGCAACTGCGCATGGACAAGGGCACCACCGATCTGATCCTGATCGACCTGGGCCGTGGCCAGAACCGCATGGGCGCCTCGATCCTCGCGCAAACCCACGGCAAACTCGGCAAGCACGCGCCGGACGTGGATGACGCCGAAGACCTCAAAGCCTTCTTCGCCGTGATCCAGGGCCTGAACGCCGACGGCCACCTGCTGGCGTACCACGACCGTTCCGACGGCGGTTTGCTGACCAGCGTTGTCGAAATGGCATTTGCCGGTCACTGCGGCCTGAACATTGTGCTCGACAGCGTTGCCGAGGATGCTGCCGAAATCAACGGCATCCTGTTCAATGAAGAGTTGGGCGCCGTGATCCAGGTTCGCCAGGACGCCACTCCGGACGTACTCGCACAATTCAGCGCCGCTGGCCTGGACGACTGTGTGGCGGTGATCGGTCAACCGATCAATAACGGTGAAATCAATATCTCCTTCAATGGCGATACCGTGTTTGCCGGCCAGCGCCGCTTGCTGCAACGCCAGTGGGCCGAGACCAGCTACCAGATCCAACGCCTGCGTGATAACGCCGACTGCGCCGAGCAGGAATTCGACGTGATCCTGGAAGAAGACAACCCGGGCCTGAGCACCAAGCTCAGCTTCGACGTCAACCAGGACATCGCCGCGCCTTACATCAAGAAAGGCATTCGCCCACAAGTTGCCGTACTGCGAGAGCAGGGCGTCAACGGCCAGGTGGAAATGGCGGCCGCGTTCGACCGCGCCGGCTTTAATGCGATCGACGTGCACATGAGCGACATCCTCGCCGGTCGCGTTGACCTCAACGAGTTCAAAGGCCTGGTCGCTTGCGGTGGTTTCTCCTACGGTGACGTGTTGGGTGCCGGTGAAGGCTGGGCCAAATCGGCCCTGTTCAACAGCCGTGCGCGCGATGCGTTCCAGGGCTTCTTCGAGCGTAACGACAGCTTCACCCTGGGTGTGTGCAACGGTTGCCAGATGATGTCCAACCTGCACGAGTTGATCCCGGGCAGCGAGTTCTGGCCGCACTTTGTGCGTAACCGTTCCGAGCAGTTCGAAGCCCGTGTCGCCATGGTGCAGGTGCAGGAATCCAACTCGATCTTCCTGCAAGGCATGGCCGGTTCGCGCATGCCAATCGCCATCGCCCACGGTGAAGGCCACGCTGAATTCTCCAGCGAAGAAGCCCTGCTCGAAGCCGACCTGTCCGGTTGTGTGGCGATGCGTTTCGTCGACAACCACGGCAAGGTCACAGAGAGCTACCCGGCCAACCCGAACGGCTCGCCGCGCGGGATCACCGGCCTTACCAGCCGCGACGGTCGCGTGACCATCATGATGCCGCACCCGGAGCGTGTGTTCCGCGCCGTGCAAAACTCGTGGCGCCCTGAAGAGTGGAACGAAGACGGCGCGTGGATGCGCATGTTCCGCAACGCTCGCGTGTGGGTGAACTAAGGCAATGTACAAGCTTGCCTTCTTTGTGCCCGCCAGCCATGTGGAGACGGTGAAAACCGCCGTCTTCGCAGCCGGCGGCGGGCGCATCGGCAACTACGACAGCTGTGCCTGGCAAGTGCTGGGCCAGGGCCAATTCCGCGCGTTGGACGGCAGCCAGCCGTTTATCGGGCAAGTGGGCCAGGTTGAAGTGGTTGAGGAATGGAAGGTTGAGCTGGTGGTGGCGGATGAGTTGATCGTGGCGGTTGTAGCCGCGTTGAAACTCAGCCATCCCTATGAGACACCGGCGTATGAGGTGTGGCAGTTGGCGGATTTTTGATTCGCAGGTTGCAGAAACGAGAAACCCGCTGGGCCAGTTTGGTCAGCGGGTTTTTTGTTGGTTGTAAGGGCCAATCGCAGGCAAGCCAGCTCCCACAGTTTGATCTGTGAATACGTTCAAAATGTGGGAGCTGGCTTGCCTGCGATGGCGCCGGGACAGGCGCCCCAGATCTTTCCCACAGGCTTTTCAGGTTGTCCCTAGGAACTCGCCTTATTAACCTTTGCCAGTCGCTGCCAATTCAGCGATCGGGACTGCAAGCCCGCCGAAACCTCACCAGTTACTCCTAAGCGCCTTTATAATTGCGGCGCTTTTTCATGGTCGTCATTTATGGCGGCTGTGTGCGGGAGACCTTCGGGTCTACCGAGGTGCTGGTGGGACTCGGTCTTGCAGGCCCGCGCACAGCTGCCACCCATCATCTGCAAGTGATGCTGGTAGTTCCTAAATTCTCACTAGGAAACACACCATGATCAAAGACAGTCCAAATCCCCCATCTGATTCTCAGCCCACCGATCAAATCTTCACCGTACTTCCTAACCTGAACAGCGAAACCCTGCTCGCCAATGCCTCCCAAGACCTGGCATCAGTACAAGCACTTGCAGGCAATCTGGCTTTTGATATCGACGGCCCACAGCGTGATGCAGTGCTGGGGATTCATCGGATGCTGGAAGGTATTCAGTTGATGGTGGACCGGGTGTTGGATCTATTTGAGGTGCCTGATCAGAAGTAATCAGGCGCCTGTAAGGGCCAATCGCAGGCAAGCCAGCTCCCACATTGATCGTTCCCACGCTCCGCGTGGGAATGCATCCTGTGACGCTCCGCGTCACCCTTGTGCAGGGCGACGGCTTGGACGCGGAGCGTCCGGGGCGGCATTCCCACGCAGAGCGTGGGAACGATCGGTCAGGCGTTGATTGGGCGGGTAACCAGCCGCTCCAGCGCTTCGCCCAATCCAGTGGCCTTGTCACCAATCAACAAATGCCAAACCCCGCTGTCCAGCTGGCTCACACCCTGGCAACCCAGCGCAGTCAGGTCCGCTTCAGACAGCACCGAATCATCCCCCAGTTCCACCCGCAATCGGGTCATCGCCACCGCTTCCAGCTGGCGCACATTCGTGCGGCCGCCTAAAGCATTCAGCCACTTCTCGGCCTCTTGCACATTCACCGCGACCGGTTTATCCACAGGCTGGGCGGCCACCGGCGCACTGGCAACAAACGACGGCATCGCCAGGCGGATCTCATCCGCAATGCTGTCGGCCATCGGCCCTACGACCACCTGCAAGCTCCCGCCGTTACCCGGCCGAACCACGGCCATCGCGCCCAGTGCTTTCAACTGCGCATCCACCGCCTTGTTACGATCCACCATGTCCAGGCGCAGACGAGTCGTGCACGCGCCGACACTCAGCAAATTCTCTGCACCGCCGAGTGCACGGATGTAGGCACTGGCCCGCTGGTTATCGGTCATCACCTCAGCCTGCACCACCTGGATGTCTTCACGCCCCGGTGTCTTCAGGTTGAACCGACGAATGCAATAGTTGAACACGCTGTAGTAGATCACCGCGTAAGCCAACCCGACCGGGAATACCAGCCAGCCGTTGGTGGATTTGCCCCAACCAAGCACCATGTCGATAAAGCCACCGGAGAAGGTAAAGCCCAGGTGGATATTCAGCATATTGGTCACGGCCATCGACAGGCCGGTGAGCACCGCGTGGATCAGGTACAAAAATGGTGCGAGGAACATAAACGCGAATTCGATCGGCTCAGTCACACCGGTCAAAAACGAGGTCAGCGCCATCGACAGGAAAATCCCGCCCATGACCTTGCGGCGTTCCGGCAGTGCATTGCGGTACATCGCCAAACACGCGGCGGGCAGGCCGAACAACATCACCGGGAACATGCCGGTCATGAACTGGCCGCCTTTCGGGTCGCCGGCAAAATACCGGGTCAGGTCGCCGGTGACGATGGCGCCGGTGGTTGGGTCGGTAAAGCTGCCAAACACAAACCACGCCATGTTGTTGAGGATATGGTGCAAGCCGGTGACGATCAGCAGGCGGTTGAACACGCCAAACACGAATGCGCCAAAGCTGCCGCTTTCCATCAGCAGCACACCGAAGCTGTTGATGCCGTGCTGGATCGGTGGCCAGATCAGGCCAAAGATCACGCCCAGGGCGACCGCCGAAAACCCGGTGACAATCGGCACAAACCGTCGCCCACCAAAGAAGGCCAGGTACTCCGGCAGCTTGATGTCCTTGAAGCGGTTATACAGCCCACCGGCCATCAAGCCGCTGGCAATACCGGCGAGCATGCCCATGTTGATGGTGGTGTCCATCACCTTGAGCGTGGAAATCATCACCAGGTAACCAATCGCCCCGGCCAAACCCGCCGTGCCGTTATTGTCGCGGGCAAAACCCACGGCAATACCGATGGCGAAGATCAGCGCCAGGTTGGCGAAGATTGCTTGCCCGGCATCGTGCATCACCGCGATGTTCAAAAGGTCGGTGTCGCCCAGACGCAGCAAGAGACCAGCGATCGGCAGAATCGCGATCGGCAGCATCAGTGCGCGGCCGAGGCGTTGCAGGCCTTCGATGAAATGTTGGTACATGGCGTGTCTCCCTATTCTTGTTGTTTTCAGCTCAGCGGCCAGTGGTGTTGACAGGCTTGGCGAACGGCCTTGGCGCTGCTCAGGTCGAGCAGGCCTTGGCTCAATTGCCGGCATTGCGCCGCGTCCAGGTGGCGAACGCGGTCCTTGATTTCTCCGATTTGCGGCGGGCTTACCGACAGTTCACTCACACCCAGGCCAACCAGCACCGGCGTGGCCAGCGGGTCGGACGCCAGGGCACCGCACACACCCACCCAACGCCCATGCTTGGCGGCACCGGCGCAGGTTTGCGCGATCAAGCGCAGCAGCGCCGGGTGCAAGGCATCCACCCGTGCGGCGAGGCCCGCGTGGTCGCGGTCCATGGCCAGGGTGTACTGGGACAGGTCATTGGTGCCGATGGATAAAAAGTCCGCGTGTTTGGCGAGTTGCTCAGCCATCAGCGCGGCGGCGGGCACTTCGATCATCACGCCCAGTTCCGGACGCTGGGTCAGCTCCAGCTCCGCGCAGAGTTCATCCAGGCGCTGGCGGATCTGCAGCAGTTCATCCACCTCGCTGACCATCGGCAGCAGGATGCGGCAACGCGCCAGCGGAGACACTTGCAGCAGCGCGCGCAGTTGCTGGTCGAGCACGTCCGGGCGCACCTGCGCCAGGCGAATGCCGCGCAGGCCCAGCACCGGGTTGGCCTCAACCGGCAACGGCAGGTAGTCGAGCTGTTTGTCGCCGCCCACGTCGATGGTGCGGATGATCACCGACTTGTCGCCCATGGCATCCAGCACGGCCTGGTAGGCCTGGCGTTGCTCTTGCTCATCCGGCGCGGTGCGGCGGTCGACAAACAGGAATTCGGTGCGCAGCAGGCCTACACCATCGGCGCCGTTTTCAAACGCCACTTGGGCCTCGGCACTGGAGGCGACATTGGCCGCCACTTCAATGCTCACGCCATCGCGGGTTTGTGCCGCTTGTTGGGCTTGGGCCTGTTGTTGCTGACGGCGCAATTTTTGCGCATCACGAATCTGGTGCACTTCGGCGTGGCGCGCCTCGCTGGGGGCCAGTTCCAGGCGACCGTTGGCTGCGTCCAGCACCACGCGTTGGCCTTGGGGCACGTCGAGCACTTCGGCGCCCAGCGCGACCACGCACGGCAAGCCTTTGCCTCGGGCCAAAATCGCGACGTGAGACGTAGCGCCGCCTTCGGCCATGCAGATACCCACGGCGTTTTGTGCGCTCAGTTGCAGCAGGTCGGAGGGGGTCAGTTCATGGGCGCTGACAATCGAACCGGCCGGCAATTCGAAGTGCCAGGTTTCGCCCAACAGTGCACGCAGTACGCGTTGTTGCAGGTCGCGCAGGTCGTTGGCGCGCTCGGCAAACAGCGGTTTGCCCAAGGCCAGCAACACCGCGCATTGCGCCTGGATCGCGTCGCGCCAGGCGTGGGTAGCGGCGCTGCCTTGCTCGATGGCACGGGTGGCGGCATCCAGCAGCGTGGGGTCTTCCAACAGCGCAAGGTGGGCGGCGAAGATGTCTTCTTCTTCGACGTTCTTGCGTTGGCGTGCCTGTGCCAGGGTGCTGCGGATTTCTCCGCGCACGTGCTCCAGCGCGGTGTCCAGGCGTTGCAGTTGTTCGTCGGCGATGTGGTTGCCCGTGTCTTGCGGCAGTTCGATACCGGTGAGGCGAAACAGCGGCCCGCAGACCAGACCGGGCGCGGCGCACACGCCTTGCAACACACCGGCTTCGGTGTTCGCCCGACGCGGTGTCACGACTACCGGCGCGTGGTGTTCTTCACTCACAGCAACCGACAGTGCGGCCACCAGCGCCTGCAACGCCGCCTCGCAATCCTTGCCGCGACAGGTGATGCGCACTTCATCACCTTCACCAATGCCCAACCCCATCAAGCCAATCAGGCTATCGCACGGCGCCGACTTACCGGCGAAGTGCAACTCTGCATGGCTGCTGAAACCTTGCGCGGTCTTACGCACCAGCGCGGCGGGGCGTGCATGCAAACCGCCACGGTGGGTAATGCGCACGCTGGCGCGCACTTCGGTGACAGAGTTATCCACAGCCGCCTGCAACGGCGCTACCGAACGCGCGGCAATGTGCAGCAACGGCTCACCCACCTTAACGGTTTTTCCTGCAACCGGCCGTAGCTCAAAACCCTCGCCATTAGTCAGGATAATCAGGCTGACCAGGCTTTTGCACTGGCGCGCAATGCGATCCAGATCAAACTGCACCAGTGCCTGGCCCTGGCTCACCCGTGCGCCTTCCTTCACCAGCAGGGCAAAGCCTTCGCCGTTCAATTCCACGGTGTCGATGCCCACATGCATCAACACTTCGGCGCCGTTGTCGGCACGAATCGTCAGTGCATGCCCGGTGCGGGCGACGTGGATGATCACGCCATCACAGGGGGCGTGCAGGCAATCGTTCAGTGGGTCGATGGCAATACCGTCGCCCATGGCGCCACTGGCGAACACTTCATCGGGAACGTTGCCCAGGGTCAGCACCGGGCCACTGAGTGGGGCGCTTAGGGTCAATTCATTATTGTTGTAGGACATGGGCACGGTACTCATCAGGAAAACGCGACTCAGTGAGTGCGGGTAACTTTGCTCAGGTGGCGCGGCTGGTCCGGGTCCATGCCCCGGGCCTCCGCCAGGCCTGCGGCCATCACGTAGAAGCTTTGGATCGCCAGGATAGGGTCCAGGCTCGGGTGTTCGGCGCGGCTCAGGGTCAGGTCGCGTTCAACGATATCGTCCGGCGCGGCCAACAAGACGCGGGCGCCGCGTTGACGCATATCGGCGGCCAGGCTCAACAGCCCGGCTTGCTCGGCGCCGCGTGGGGCGAACACCAGCAGTGGGTAGTTTTCATCGATCAAGGCCATCGGCCCGTGGCGCACTTCGGCGCTGCTGAAGGCTTCGGCCTGGATCGCCGAGGTTTCCTTGAGCTTGAGCGCGGCTTCCTGGGCGATGGCAAAACCGGCGCCACGGCCAATTACAATCAGGCGTTGGCTGCTGCGCAGGGCTTCGATGGCGGGCGTCCAGTCCTGGGTGGCGGCTTCGCGCAAGCCGTCGGGCAAGGCCTGGCAGGCTTGCAGCAGCAACAGGTCCTGGTTCCAGTGGCCGATCAACTGCGCGCTGGCGCTTAAAGTGGCGATAAAGCTTTTGGTCGCGGCGACACTCTGCTCCGGCCCGGCACACAGTGGCACATGGAATTCACACGCGGCTTCCAGTGGTGAGTCTTCGGCGTTGACCATCGAAATGCTCAAAACCCCGCGTTTGCGCAGCAGGCGCAGGCTGTTGACCAAATCCGGGCTTTGCCCCGACTGGGAGAAACCGAACGCCACTTGGCCGCTGACCTTTAATGGTGCTTGCAGCAGGGTCACCACCGACATTGGCAACGACGCCACTGGAATGCCCACATGCTGCATGGCCAGATAGGCAAAGTAGCTGGCGGCATGGTCCGAACTGCCACGGGCGATGGTCATCGCCACTTGCGGCGGCTGACGGCGCAGGCGCCCGGCCACTTCCTCCAGCATCGGGTTGAGGCGCTGCAGTTGTGCCTCCACGGCGTGACAGGAGGCCAGGGCCTCTTCAAGCATTTTTGAAGTCAATGGTTTCTCCTTCGACCATTACGTCGGTGAGTGTCAGGGAGCGGTCCAAACGCACGCAGTCGGCAAAGCTGCCCGGTTGCAGGCGCCCGCGTTCTTCGAGGCCCAGATAGTCCGCAGGAAACTGCGACAGGCGTTGTGAGGCTTCGCTGATCGGCAGGCCGATTTTCACCAGGTTGCGCAGCGCCTGGTCCATGGTCAGGGTGCTGCCGGCCAGGGTGCCGTCGGCCAGGCGCACGCCGCCCAGGCATTTGGTGACGGTGTGGCTGCCCAGCTTGTATTCGCCGTCGGGCATGCCGGCGGCGGCGGTGGAGTCGGTGACGCAGTACAGGCACGGGATCGAGCGCAGCGCCACGCGCATGGCGCCGGGGTGTACATGCAGCAAATCCGGGATCAATTCGGCGTACTTGGCGTGGGCCAACGCGGCGCCGACGATGCCGGGTTCGCGGTGATGCAGCGGGCTCATGGCGTTATACAAATGCGTGAAGCTGGTGGCGCCGGCGGCGAGGGCAGCGACGCCTTCTTCGTAGCTGCCCAGGGTGTGGCCGATTTGCATGCGCACGCCGCGTTCGCTGAGGGCGCGGATCAAGGCATCGTGGCCGGCGATTTCCGGGGCAATGGTGATCACCCGGATCGGCGCCAGGCGCAGGTAGGCTTCCACTTCGGCCATCAACGCGGTGTGGGCAAAGTTGGGCTGCGCGCCGAGTTTTCCCGGATTGATGTAGGGGCCTTCCAGGTGTACGCCAAGAACCCGTGCGCTGCCTGTAGGGCGCTGCTCGCAGAACGTGCCGAGTTCGCCGAGCACGCGGGAAATTTCATCCACCGGTGCGGTCATGGTGGTAGCCAGCAGCGAGGTCGTACCAAAGCGCACGTGGGTGCGGGTGATGGTCTCGAAGGCGTCGGTGCCTTCCATGATGTCTTTGCCGCCACCGCCGTGAACGTGCAGGTCAATAAAGCCTGGCAGCACGTAGGGCAGGTCATTGTCGTTCGGGTCGCACGGCGTGCCGTCGATGGCGACCACCTTGCCGTGTTCGTGCACCAGGCGGCCGCGAATCCAGCCGCCGGGCGTGAGGATGTTGTCTTCGGACATGGGCAGTTCTCTAAACCCGCAGTTCAGCGGAGTAGTCATTGCGGCGCAGCTCTGCGACGAAGTCGTAGTAGTCGTTGCGGCAGTAGGTGTCGGTGATTTCAATCGGCGTGTTGTCGGCGGTGTAGCCGACTCGGGTCATCAGCAGCATGGCGGTGCCGGGGGCGATGCCGACCAGCTTGGCGAACTCATCGGAGGCATTGATCGCCTGGATATGTTGCAGTGCGCGCACCACCGGTTTGCCGATGCTTTCCAGGTATTCGTACAGCGAATTGCCGATGGCTTGCGGGTTTGGCAGCACGGAGGCGGGCATGGCGGTCATTTCAATTGCCATTACGGTGTCATCGGCCTTACGCAGGCGTTTGAGCCGCGCCACTTTGTCGGTCGGCGACAGGCCCAGGCGGATCAGTTCTTCGTGGGTCGGCGGGGTGATGTCGCGCTCAAGCCACTGGGACGTTGGCACAAAGCCCTTGAGGCGCAACATCTCGCTGAACCCCGACAGGCGCGACAGCGGCTGCTCCAGACGCGGGGTGATAAAGGTCCCCGAGCCTTGGCTACGGCGAATCAAGCCTTGGGCAAACAGCACTTCCAGGGCTTTGCGCGCGGTGACGCGGGAAATGCTCAGTTGCTCACTCAGGACCCGTTCCGACGGCAACGCCTGTTCGGATTTCCACTCGCCGGCATGGATCGCCGCTTCGAGCTTGCGGGCCAATTGCAGGTACAGCGGCGTGGACTGTTTGTCGTCGGGGCGCAGCGCCAGTATGGGATTCATCTGTCAGGTTTCCGATGCGTTATTGGAATGTTGTCGCCCGGTATTGGCCGGAAATTAATACCACTTAAATACCATGTCAATGCAGCGAAAACAGTGCGGTAGCCTGTTTCAGCGCACATTAAGGGTGCCTGATATCAAGTGGTATTAGAGAGGTCTTGAGTGCGCGCAGAATTGCGCAGCCCGCGCAGTGAACTGGTATTCACCGGCAGGCGCTGCCATGGGCAGGGATTTTTTTAATTATTTTTGAGTTATTTTACAAACGGTAGGCGATTACGGACGAATCTCGATCAGGGTGCCGTCTTTGACCAGGTTCCAGACTTCGCGCATGTCCACGTTGCGCATGCCGATGCAACCGTCGGTCCAGTCCAGGGTGTGAAACCACTGTTCCGGGTATTCCTCGGTGTCGGGCGTGCCGTGGATCATGATCATGCTGCCCGGTTTCACGCCTTCGCGGCGTGCGCGGGCCGAGTCACTGATATTGGGGTAGGAGATGTGCATGGCCAGGTTGAAGCGGTCGCTGGTCTTGCGCCAGTCGATCCAGTAGAAGCCCTCTGGCGTGCGGCGGTCGCCTTCCATCAGTTTGGTGCCCTTGGGGTTTTTACCGAGCGAGATGCGGTAGGTCTTGAGCGGTTTGCCGTCGTTGATCAATTGCAACTGATGGGCGGACTTGAGCACCAGGATTTTCTCGACCGGTTTGCCGCCGAGGGTTTCCACCGTGGAGGCCGAAGACAGGCTAGCGAACGACAGGCAGATCAGAGCGAGCAACCAACGCATTAAAACGGTTTCCCTTGTAAAAGGTGCTGCCTGGAGTTATTTGGCCGGCCGCGTCATCGGCGGCACCGACTCGCTGCGCACCGGGAACAGCTGTTGCCTGCGGTCAGCGAAGAAGCATTCTAAGGTACGCCCGACCGTGCGGAAAGCCAGCTCGGACCAAGGGATGTCGGCCTCATCAAACAGCTTCACTTCAAGGCTCTCGGGGCCTGCGGCGAAGTCCAGGTCGACCAGTTCGGCGCGGTAGAAGATATGCACCTGGCTGATGTGCGGTACATCGATCAGGGTATAGATGCTCAGGTTGCGCACGCGGGCGCAGGCTTCTTCCAGGGTTTCGCGGGCGGCGGCCTGTTCGACGGTTTCGCCGTTTTCCATAAAGCCTGCGGGCAGGGTCCAGTAACCCAGGCGCGGTTCGATGGCGCGACGGCACAGCAGCACTTTGTCGCCCCACACCGGCACGGTGCCGGCGACGATATTGGGGTTCTGGTAATGAATGGTCGAGCAGTGATCACACACGTAGCGCAGGCGGCCGTCGCCTTCGGGAATGCGTTGGGTAACCGGTTTACCGCACTGGCTGCAGAAATTCATGCTGGGGTTCCTGGAAAGTGCGTCTATCTTGGCGTGGCGGGCAGGGCGCTGCAAGTTGTCGTTTAGCGACACGCCGGTGGTTTTGGGGTTGGGCGCCTGCCTGCTTTGGTGCATGATACAAGGTAGCCAACAGACCGAGATGACTCATGCTGGACGAGCTACTTCGCCGGGTAACCAATCACACCCCCCACACCTTGGAAACTGACGGGCGTTTCCCCGAGGCCGCCGTGTTGGTGCCGATCACCCGCAGCGACGAACCCGAGCTGATCCTGACCCTGCGCGCCAGCGGTCTGTCGACCCACGGTGGCGAAGTGGCGTTTCCTGGCGGGCGGCGCGACCCCGAAGACCCGGACCTGATTTTTACCGCACTGCGCGAAGCCGAAGAGGAAATCGGTCTGCCGCCCGGTCTGGTGGAAGTGGTCGGCCCGTTAAGCCCGTTGATTTCCCTGCATGGCATTCGTGTAACGCCCTACGTCGGTGTGATCCCCGATTACGTCGAATACCTGGCCAACGATGCCGAGATCGCCGCCGTGTTCAGCGTACCGCTGGAGTTTTTCCGCCAGGACCCGCGCGAACACACCCACCGCATCGATTACCAGGGCCGCAGTTGGTATGTGCCCAGCTACCGATTTGGCGAATACAAGATTTGGGGGTTGACGGCAATCATGATCGTCGAGCTGATCAACCTGCTCTATGACGACGCTCAGATCAGCCTGCACCAGCCGCCTAAAAGCTTTATCAATATCTAAGCCATCGCTTGAATGGCCAGCCGTGAGGACACACCATGAAATACCGCCTGGGCGACGCCCGCGTCGAGACGCACCCGCACAGCTGGGTGGCGCCGAATGCCACGCTGGTCGGCAAGGTCAAGCTGGAAGAGGGCGCCAACGTCTGGTTCAACGCGGTGTTGCGTGGCGATAACGAGCTGATCCTGATCGGCAAGAATAGCAATGTGCAGGACGGCAGCGTGATGCACACCGACATGGGCTACCCGCTGACCCTGGGCACCGGCGTGACCATCGGCCATAACGCCATGCTGCACGGCTGCACCGTCGACGACTACAGCCTGATCGGCATCAACGCGGTGATCCTCAACGGTGCCAGGATCGGCAAGCATTGCATCATCGGCGCCAACTCGCTGATTGGCGAAGGCAAGGAAATCCCCGATGGCTCGCTGGTGATGGGGTCGCCGGGCAAGGTGGTACGTGAGCTGACCGAGGCGCAAAAGCGCATGCTCGAAGCCAGCGCCGCGCACTATGTGCATAACGCGCAGCGGTATGCGCGTGACCTGGTTGAGCAGGAAGAATGAACCCGGTTGAACGCCCCGTCGCCTCGCCGTGCGTGAGTATTTGTGCGCTGGACGATGACGATATTTGTACCGGCTGCCAGCGCACCGTGGATGAGATTACGCGCTGGAGCCGCATGGACAATGCCGAGCGCCGGGTGGTGCTGGGGTTGTGCCATGAGCGGGCGAAGGCGAGTGGGTTGGTGTGGATGATGCCGGGTAAATCTGGGGCCTGAGCGACCGCTATCGCAGCGATGCGGCGGCCCGACAAGCCAGCTCCCACATTTGAAGGTATTCACAATTCAAATGTGGGAGCTGGCTTGCCTGCGATGAGGCCCGCCCAGACGACATATTTCAAAATGTGAAGTACCCTGTGCCCCTTGCCCACAGGTCCTCGCCCCATGCTCTTCCTGATCGCCTACATCAGCAGCGTCGTGCTGATCAACTTCGCTTTCTCCACCGCCCCGCACCTGGATGTCATCTGGTCCGCCTGGGGTGGCCTGGTGTTTATCCTGCGTGACATGGTGCAAACCCGCTTCGGCCATGGCGCAATCATCGCCATGCTGGCAGCGCTGGTGCTGTCGTATATCACCTCTGACCCGTCCATCGCGCTGGCCAGCGCCACGGCGTTTGCGGTGTCCGAGTGCATCGACTGGCTGGTGTTCAGCATCACCAAGCGCCCGCTGCACGACCGCCTGTGGATAAGTTCGGCGCTGAGCATTCCCCTCGATACCTTTATCTTCTTCGGCTTGATCGGCGCGCTCACACCGGCAGTGGCCGGCACCGCGCTGGTGTCCAAATTTGCCGGGGTCACGGTGGTGTGGCTGATCATGGCCTGGCGTATGCGCAAACGGGCTGTCGCCAACTGAGGCCAATTTTTACAGTTCATGTAAAATGCCGGCCTTTCTCCCCATGATCCGCTCCCCTGAGGACCTGAGATGACCCGAATCGGAACTCCATTGTCGCCAACCGCGACCCGCGTTTTGCTGTGTGGCTGCGGTGAGCTGGGCAAGGAAGTGGTAATCGAACTGCAACGCCTGGGCGTTGAAGTGATTGCCGTGGATCGCTACGCCAACGCGCCGGCCATGCAAGTGGCGCACCGCAGCCACGTGATCAACATGCTCGACGGCGCCGCCCTGCGCGCCGTGATCGAGGCCGAAAAGCCGCACTTCATCGTGCCGGAAATCGAAGCCATCGCCACTGCAACGCTGGTGGAACTGGAAGCCGAAGGCTTTACCGTGATCCCGACCGCGCGTGCCACGTCGCTGACTATGAACCGTGAAGGCATCCGTCGTCTGGCCGCTGAAGAGCTGGACCTGCCGACTTCGCCGTACCACTTCGCCGACACCTTCGAAGACTACAGCAAGGCCGTGCAAGACCTGGGCTTCCCGTGTGTGGTCAAACCGGTGATGAGTTCGTCGGGCAAGGGCCAGAGCCTGCTGCGCGGCGCCGATGATGTACAAAAAGCCTGGGATTACGCCCAGGAAGGCGGGCGTGCCGGCAAAGGCCGCGTGATCATCGAAGGTTTTATCGACTTCGACTACGAAATCACCCTGCTGACCGTGCGTCACATCGGTGGCACCACCTTCTGTGCGCCAGTGGGGCACCGTCAGGAGAAGGGCGATTATCAGGAATCCTGGCAGCCGCAAGCCATGAGCCCGATTGCCCTGGCTGAATCCGAGCGTGTAGCCAAAGCCGTGACCGAGGCGCTGGGTGGCCGCGGTCTGTTTGGCGTGGAGTTGTTCATCAAGGGCGATCAGGTGTGGTTCAGCGAAGTGTCGCCACGCCCGCATGACACCGGTCTGGTGACCCTGATTTCCCAGGACCTGTCGCAGTTTGCGCTGCACGCGCGCGCCATCCTGGGCTTGCCGATTCCGTTGATCCGCCAGTTCGGGCCTTCGGCTTCGGCGGTGATCCTGGTGGAAGGGCAGTCGACTCAGACAGCGTTCGCCAACCTCGGTGCTGCCTTGAGCGAACCGGACACGGCGTTGCGTCTGTTTGGCAAGCCGGAAGTGAATGGCCAGCGCCGCATGGGTGTGGCGTTGGCGCGGGATGAGTCGATTGAGGCTGCCCGAGCTAAAGCGACCCGTGCTTCGAAGGCTGTTGTTGTAGAGCTGTAAACCCAACCCGATCGTTCCCACGCTCTGCGTGGGAATGCAGCCCGGGACGCTCTGCGTCCCAAAGCGTGACGCGGAGCGTCACAAGAGGCATTCCCACGCGGAGCGTGGGAACGATCGGCTTCAGGCGACCTTGTTCAAATCATTATCCCGCGTCTCTTTCAGGCACAGCACAGCAATCAAGCTGAGCAACGCTGCCGCCGACACATACCCGCCGACATAACTCAGCCCACCCATCGCCACCAGCTTGGTTGCAAAAAACGGTGCGGCCGACGCGCCGACAATCCCACCGAGGTTATACGCCGCCGAAGCGCCGGTATAACGCACGCGGGTCGGGAACAGTTCCGGCAGCATCGCGCCCATCGGGGCAAACGTGATGCCCATCAGGAACAGTTCCAGCGCCAGGAACAACGCAACCGCCCAGGTTGAACCGTGGGTCAGCAGCGGCTCCATGGTGAAACCCGACAAAATCGCCAGCACCGCGCCGACGATCAGCACCGGCTTGCGCCCGTAGCGGTCGCTGGCCAAGGCTGCCAGCGGCGTGGCCAACCCCATGAACAGCACCGCAAAGCACAGTAAACCGAGGAACATCTCACGGCTGTAGCCCAGGGTCGAAACCCCGTAGCTCAAAGAAAATGCGGTGGTGATGTAAAACAGCGCATAGCACACCACCATCGACGCGGCGCCCAGCAGCACCGGCAGCCAATGCTGGCTGAACAGCTCTACCAGCGGCACTTTCACCGGCGCCTCTTTGGCCACGGCATTGGCGAATACCGGCGTTTCGTGCAGCTTGAGCCGCGCATACAGGCCGACCATCACCAGCGCTGCGCTGAGGATGAACGGGATGCGCCAGCCCCAGCTGCGGAACTGCTCGTCGTTGAGGCTCATGGCCAGGATCAGGAACAGGCCATTGGCTGCCAGAAAACCAATTGACGGACCCAGTTGCGGGAACATGCCGAACCAGGCGCGCTTGCCCTTGGGGGCGTTCTCGGTGGCCAGCAGCGCCGCGCCGCCCCATTCGCCGCCAAGGCCCAGGCCTTGGCCAAAGCGCAACACACAGAGAAGAATCGGTGCCCAGGCGCCAATGCTGTCATAGCCCGGCAGCAAGCCAATCAGCGTGGTACACACGCCCATCAGCAGCAGCGAGGCGACGAGGGTGGATTTGCGCCCGATACGGTCGCCGAAGTGGCCGAACAGCGCCGAGCCCAGCGGGCGGGCAATAAAGGCGATACCGAAGGTCAGGAACGACGCCAGCATCTGCGCGGTGCCGGAGGTCTGTGGGAAGAACACCGGGCCAATCACCAGTGCCGCAGCGGTGGCGTAGATATAGAAATCGTAGAACTCGATGGCAGTGCCGACGATGCTTGCAGTGGCAACCCGTGCGGTCGAGTTGAGCGGGGCGGCGGGTGCGGCCTCGTTGTAGGTGGTGCTCATGGCGGTATCCCTGACGGTCATTGCGCGTTTGGACGCGGATTATTATTGGTCGAACACCCGTGGATCTGGGGCGTAGGCGGAGCGGCTCGGGATGGGAGCAAACACCGGTCAGACACGGAAAAGGCGGTGCCTGGACGCGCTGAGTGCGGGTAGCACGCGGTCGGGCGGGGCTTGGGTAAGCCGAGCCGATTATAGAAAGGGGTTTGTAGATCCAACAAGGGGGGCGTTGGCACGCTGATAATGCTGGCTTTGGTGTGGGCTGGCTTGTGTGGGAGCTGGCTTGCCTGCGATGGCATCACCTCGGTTCAACTGAATGACCGAGGTGCCTGCATCGCAGGCAAGCCAGCTCCCACATTGGATCGAGTGGTGTCAGGGGAAGTTATGCAGCTACCGGCACGCGGCTGGTATGCCAGATCAGCACCTTGCTCACGCGGTTGTCCTCGGTCTCGAGGATTTCCAGGCGGTAGCGGCCGATTTTCAGGCACACCGCGCAGTCCGGAATAGTCTCCAGCGCCTCGGTAACCAGGCCATTGAGGGTCTTGGGGCCGTCACTGGGCAAGTGCCAGCCCAGGCTTTTGTTCAGTTCGCGGATCGAGGCGGCGCCGTCGATGATGTAGCGGCCATCGGCTTGGGCTTCGATGTGCGGGTTATCCACCGCCTGGTCGCTTTCGAATTCGCCGACGATTTCTTCGAGGATATCTTCCAGGGTGACGATGCCCAGCACTTCGCCGTATTCGTCCACCACCATGCCCAGGCGCCGTTGCTGTTTATGGAAGTTCAGCAGTTGCAATTGCAGTGGCGTGCTTTCCGGCACGAAGTAGGGTTCGTGGCAGGCGGCGAGCAAGGCTTCTTTGGTCAGGCTGGCGTCGGGCAGCAAATGCTGGATCTGGCGAGTGTTGAGCACTGCTTGGACCTGGTTGATGTCGCTGTGAAACACCGGCAGGCGCGTGCGCTGGGACGTGCGCAGTTGCTCGATGATGGCTTCGACCGAGTCATCCAGGTTGATGCCATCCACTTCACTGCGCGGCACCAGGATGTCGTTGACCGTGATGTTGTCCAGGGCGTGGATGCCTGGCAGGCCGGGCGTGCGATTGTCGTTGGCCTCGGGCTCCGGTTCGTCGTCATGCTCGGGCAGCGGCTCGTCGCTCTTTTTTACCACGCCGGATTTGCGCGCGAAGGGGCGCAACAGCAACAGGCTGATGCCGTTGAGCAGCCAGGCCAGTGGATAAAGGATTTTCAGCGGGACGCCCAGCAGCGTGTTACCGAAGCCCAGCACGGCTTGGGGGTGACGAACGGCCAGCGCACGGGGCAGATAGTCGGCAAGTATCAGCAGGATGGCGCAGGAGATCAGCCAGCCGAGCCACGGGCCGTTTTGCGCCCAGGCATAAATCGCCAGCAACGTGCACAGGATCACCACGGCCGCCCGGCACAGGCTGTTGCACAGGATCAGGCTGTTACGTGGGAAGTTCAGGCGGGCGGCGGCCTTGTCGCCTTGGCGTGTGCCAGGGCGTATGGCCAGCAGGTGTTGTTGTGCGGCTTCGATGGCGGTAAACAGCGCCGCCCATAAGATCAGCAGGGCGATTACCGCGAGCATCGGCCCAAGGGGCAAGTTGTCCATTATTGCTGCCCGTCAGATATGCAGGATGTATTCGCGAACCAGCTTGCTGCCGAAGTAGGCCAGCATCAGCAGGCAGAAACCGGCCAGGGTCCAGCGGATCGCCTTGTGCCCGCGCCAGCCGAGACGGTTACGCCCCCACAACAGTACGCTGAACACCACCCAGGCCAGGCACGCCAGCAGGGTCTTGTGCACCAGGTGCTGGGCGAACAGGTTCTCGACGAACAGCCAGCCGGAGATCAGCGACAGCGACAGCAGCGTCCAGCCGGCCCAGAGGAAACCAAACAGCAGGCTTTCCATGGTTTGCAGCGGCGGGAAGTTCTTGATCAGCCCGGACGGGTGCTTGTTTTTAAGTTGGTGATCTTGCAGCAGCAGGAGCAAGGCCTGGAACACCGCGATGGTGAACATGCCGTAGGCCAGGATCGACAACAGGATGTGCGCCAGGATGCCCGGCTCTTCGTCGATGACCTGCACGGTGCCTGTTGGCGTGAATTGCGCCAGCAGCACGGTCAGCATTCCCAGCGGGAATAGCAGCACCAACAGGTTTTCGACCGGGATGCGGTAGCAGGCCAGCAAGGTCAGCGCGATAACGGCAGCGGCGATCAGGCTGGCGGCGCTGAAAAAGTCCAGGCCCAAGCCGACCGGCGTCATTAGGTGGGTGAACAGGCTCGCGGCGTGAGCCAGCAGGGCGACGACGCCCAGGCCCACCAGCAGACGTTTGTCCGCTTTAGTGCCTTGGGCCAGACGAGTGCCCTGATAGAGAGTCGCAGCGGCATATAAAAGGGCGGCGGCGAGGCTGGGTAGCAAACTGGGTGACAAGGGGACCATAAATCCTGATAGACAAGCCCGAAAGGCGCTGAGTTTGGCACACACCTGCGCTGCACGAAAGACTCCCGGGCCAGACAGCGCGTGTGCAGCGGCGCAGTCTTCGCTATAATCCGCGACCTGCCCACGCCGCAGGCTTGCTGAGCGCTGTTTTTAATAGCGATTTACCACAGCCTGGGCCGCCATTACCTCGGTCACCACTGCATTTCGATGAATAGGGCCTGAAAGGATCGCGCATGTTTGAAAACTTGACTGACCGTCTCTCGCAGACGCTGCGCCATGTCACCGGCAAGGCCAAGCTGACCGAGGACAATATTAAAGACACCCTGCGTGAAGTGCGCATGGCGTTGCTGGAAGCCGACGTGGCCTTGCCTGTGGTCAAGGACTTCGTCAACTCGGTCAAAGAGCGCGCAGTGGGCACCGAAGTGTCCCGCAGCCTGACGCCGGGCCAGGCATTTGTGAAGGTCGTCCAGGCCGAACTCGAAAGCCTGATGGGCGCAGCCAACGAAGACTTGAACCTCAGCGCCGTGCCACCGGCCGTTGTGCTGATGGCCGGTCTGCAGGGCGCGGGTAAAACCACCACCGCCGGCAAGCTGGCGCGCTTCCTTAAAGAGCGCAAGAAGAAGTCGGTCATGGTGGTATCGGCTGACGTCTACCGTCCGGCCGCGATCAAGCAGCTGGAAATGCTCGCAGGCGAAGTCGGTGTGACCTTCTTCCCGTCCGACCTGAGCCAGAAGCCGGTCGACATTGCCAACGCGGCTATTAAAGAAGCCAAGCTCAAATTCATCGACGTGGTCATCGTCGATACCGCCGGTCGCCTGCACATCGACGAAGAGATGATGGGCGAGATCAAGGCGTTGCATGCCGCGATCAACCCGGTCGAGACGCTGTTCGTGGTCGACGCCATGACCGGCCAGGATGCGGCCAACACCGCCAAGGCTTTCGGCGATGCACTGCCGCTCACCGGCGTGATCCTGACCAAGGTCGACGGTGACGCCCGTGGCGGTGCCGCGCTGTCGGTACGCGCCATCACCGGCAAGCCGATCAAATTCATCGGTATGGGCGAGAAGAGCGATGCGCTCGAGCCGTTCCACCCTGAACGTATCGCCTCGCGCATCCTTGGCATGGGCGACGTGCTCAGCCTGATCGAGCAGGCCGAAGCCACGCTCGACAAAGACAAAGCCGACAAGCTTGCTAAAAAGCTGAAGAAGGGCAAGGGCTTCGACCTCGAAGACTTCCGTGACCAGCTGCAACAAATGAAGAACATGGGCGGCCTTGGCGGCCTGATGGACAAGCTGCCGAACATCGGCGGTGTGAACCTGGCGCAAATGGGCAATGCCCAGGGCGCGGCAGAGAAGCAGTTCAAGCAGATGGAAGCCATCATCAACTCCATGACCCCGGCCGAGCGCCGCGACCCTGAGCTGATCAGTGGTTCGCGCAAACGTCGGATCGCCATGGGCTCCGGCACCCAGGTGCAGGACATCGGTCGCTTGATCAAGCAGCACAAGCAGATGCAGAAGATGATGAAGAAATTCTCCGCCAAAGGCGGGATGGCCAAGATGATGCGCGGCATGGGCGGTATGTTGCCCGGCGGCGGCATGCCGAAAATGTAAAAAGTATTCGAGCGCAAGCTTGCTTGCGCTCCGACCCACAGGGACGTGGGATCTCCAGCAAACCCGCGGTTAGCGGGAGCTGACTCGCCGTTTTAACCGACGGCTCTATAGCAGATCTGAGTGGCACGCTGATAGGCGCCAGAAAAAGACATTTGCAAAAGTCCGGATATTCCTTAGAATATGCGGCCTTTCGGGCACCTATGCCCGCTGTGCATTTAGATTTGCAGCACCGACTACAGGAACGATGTTCACATGCTAACAATCCGTCTTGCCCTTGGCGGCTCCAAAAAGCGCCCGTTTTACCACTTGACCGTAACCGACAGCCGCAACCCGCGCGACGGTTCGCACAAGGAACAGGTTGGTTTCTTCAACCCTGTTGCTCGTGGTCAAGAAGTTCGTCTGTCCGTGAACCAAGAGCGCGTAGCCTACTGGCTGAGCGTTGGCGCACAGCCATCCGAGCGCGTTGCAAAACTGTTGAAGGACTCGGCTAAGGCCGCAGCCTGAGCAATATGAACGCGACGCCAGCTGTTGCTGATGATTTGATCGTTATCGGCAAGATTTACTCTGTTCATGGCGTTCGCGGCGAAGTGAAGGTGTATTCCTTTACTGATCCGACTGAAAACCTGTTGCAGTACAAAACCTGGACGCTCAAGCGCGAAGGTAGTGTGAAACAGGTCGAGCTGGTCAGTGGACGCGGGAGCGATAAGTTCCTGGTCGCAAAGCTCAAGGGTCTTGATGACCGTGAAGAAGCTCGTCTTCTGGCCGGTTATGAGATCTGCGTGCCGCGCAACCTGTTCCCTGAATTGACCGACGGCGAGTACTACTGGTACCAGCTGGAAGGTCTGAAGGTTATTGATCAACTGGGGCAATTGCTCGGGAAAATCGATCATCTTCTGGAAACCGGCGCCAATGATGTAATGGTGGTCAAGCCTTGCGCTGGCAGCCTGGATGATCGCGAACGCCTGTTGCCCTATACCGAGCAATGCGTGTTGGCCGTCGACCTGGCCGCGGGCGAGATGAAGGTGGAATGGGACGCGGACTTCTAAGCGTGGCTAATTTGCGCATTGAAGTGATCAGTTTGTTTCCCGAGATGTTTTCCGCCATCAGCGAGTACGGCATCACCAGTCGGGCGGTGAAACAGGGGCTGTTGCAGCTCACCTGTTGGAACCCGCGAGACTACACGACGGATCGACATCACACTGTGGACGATCGCCCATTTGGCGGTGGCCCGGGCATGGTGATGAAGATCAAGCCCCTGGAAGATGCGTTGGTCG
The DNA here is from genome assembly GCF_014268205.2 of Pseudomonas sp. OE 28.3. Taxonomy (NCBI): domain Bacteria; kingdom Pseudomonadati; phylum Pseudomonadota; class Gammaproteobacteria; order Pseudomonadales; family Pseudomonadaceae; genus Pseudomonas; species Pseudomonas sp. OE 28.3. The sequence goes on along the minus strand of NZ_CP077082.1, from coordinate 5,516,183 downwards.
AGGCCAAGGCAGCAGCCGGGGAGAAGGCGAAGGTAATTTACCTGTCCCCTCAAGGCCGTCAGCTGAAACAGGCTGGCGTGCGCGAACTGGCGAATGAGGAGGCCTTAATCCTGATTGCCGGTCGCTATGAAGGCATTGACGAGCGTTTTATTGAAGCGCATGTCGATGAAGAGTGGTCGATTGGGGACTATGTCCTGTCTGGCGGCGAGCTGCCGGCGATGGTCCTGATAGATGCGGTTACACGACTGCTGCCTGGAGCTTTAGGGCATGCGGACTCCGCGGAGGAAGATTCCTTCACGGATGGTTTGCTGGATTGCCCGCACTACACCCGACCGGAGGTGTATGCGGATCAGCGTGTTCCCGACGTATTGCTAAGTGGCAATCACGCACACATCCGGCGTTGGCGTTTACAGCAGTCCCTTGGTCGGACCTATGAACGACGCGCCGATCTTCTGGAAAGCCGCTCGCTTTCTGGAGAAGAGAAGAAGCTGCTCGAGGAATACATCCTCGCGCGGGACGATAGTTAACAACGTATCGATGGTAGGTCCATTGACTTACCTTAGGAGCACAGCATGACTAACAAAATCATCCTTGCACTCGAAGCAGAGCAGATGACCAAAGAGATCCCTACCTTTGCCCCGGGCGACACTATTGTCGTTCAGGTGAAAGTGAAGGAAGGCGACCGTTCGCGTCTGCAAGCGTTCGAAGGCGTGGTAATCGCCAAGCGTAACCGTGGTGTGAACAGTGCTTTCACTGTTCGTAAAATCTCCAACGGTGTTGGCGTAGAGCGTACTTTCCAGACCTACAGCCCGCAAATCGACAGCATGGCCGTTAAGCGTCGCGGTGACGTACGTAAAGCCAAGCTGTACTACCTGCGTGACCTGTCCGGTAAAGCAGCTCGCATCAAGGAAAAACTGGCTTAAGTCCAGCTTCCCGATGCAGAAAAAAGCAGCCTACGGGCTGCTTTTTTGTGCCTGAAATTTGTCTGTTTACCGGTATTTGCCCATGACCACCCGCCTCGAAGAAATCCAGCGTCGTACCGACCTGTCCGTCACCCACGTGACCAAAGCCGTGTTCCCGCCGACCACCAACCACCACAACACCCTGTTCGGCGGCACTGCGCTGGCGTGGATGGATGAAGTGTCGTTCATCACCGCCACGCGCTTTTGCCGCTTGCCACTGGTGACCGTGTCCACCGACCGTATCGACTTCAACCACGCGATCCCGGCCGGCTCCATCGTCGAGTTGATCGGCCGCGTAATCAAAGTGGGTAACACCAGCCTCAAGGTCGAGGTTGAAGTATTCGTCGAGAGCATGAGTGCCGATGGCCGTGAAAAGGCGATCCAGGGCGTGTTCAGTTTTGTCGCGATTGATGCTGACAAACGCCCTGTGCCGGTATTGCCTGGTTTTGTCGACTGACTTATTCGGCTGTGTTGTTTTCTGGTTGAATCACGGCCAGCAAGGTCCAGCCAGCTACGGGTTTCAAGCTGCTGTCCGGGGTTACCACGTGTACCCAGCCTGCGGTATCGCGGGCAAACAGCAGCGTCGCGCGGTCACCATGCAGCGCCTGGTACTGTTCCCAGCTGAAGCCTTCGGTCAGGTTGGTGCTATACAGCTCTGCACCTTGGCCCAGCAGGCTCGCAAGTTTGGTGTAGCTCAGGGGTTGGCTGCCCAGCAAATGGCCACGGTGCTCGTGGCTGGCCCGGTGCTTATCGGTGCGACGGCCTTCCTGGCTGCTGGCCAGGGCGAACAGACGATGCCCAAAATCGTGGCGAAAGCGCATGGCGGCCAAAGTGTTCAGCTCGCCCGAAGGTGAGAGCGCCAGCAAATGCCCGAGGCCGACCAGATCCAGATGCGATTCGGCATGCTGTGATGCCGGGTTGCCGAAGTAAGTGGGTAGCCCTTCCATTCGGCTGGCGCGGATGTTTTCCCAACTGGAGTCGGTCAGCAGCACTCGGCTGCCCAGTTGTTGCAAGGCTTTGCCCAGGATGCGCGCCGGGCCGTTCGCGCCGACGATCAGGAAGCCGCTGGGCGCAGGCTCGGCGACTTTCAGCAGGCGTGCCAGCGGGCGGGCCGTGGCGCTTTGCAGGACAACGGTGCCGATAATCACCGCGAATGTCAGTGGCACCAATAACAGTGCGCCTTCATGACCGGCCTCATCCAGGCGAATGGCGAAAATCGCCGACACGGCTGCGGCCACGATCCCGCGTGGTGCAATCCAGGACAGCAGGGCACGTTCACGCCAGTTCAGGCCGGAACCAAAGGTCGAAAGCGCGACGTTCAAAGGTCGTGCAATAAATTGAATGATCAGTAACAGGATCAGTACGAACGGCCCCAAGGCAATCAGGGCGTTCAGGTCCAGGCGCGCGGCCAGCAGAATGAATAACCCGGAAATCAGCAGGACGCTGAGGTTTTCCTTGAAATGCAGGATGTGGCGTACGTCAACGCCCTTCATATTGGCCATCCACATGCCCATCAACGTCACGGCCAGCAGGCCGGACTCATGCATCACCGCGTTGGAGGCGATGAAGATTCCCAGAACGCCAGCCAGCGTAGCCAGGTTATGCAGGTATTCCGGCAGCCATTGCCGGCGCATGATCTGCCCCAACACCCAACCACCGGCGACTCCGAACAGGCTGCCGCACAGGATCACGCCGCCAAAGGTCAGCAGGCTGTGACTCAAGCCGTCGCCTGACGCGCGAGCGATAATAAAGCTGTAGACCACCACGGCGAGCAGCGCACCAATCGGGTCAATGACAATGCCTTCCCAGCGTAAGATATTGGCGATCGAGGCTTTTGGCCGCACGACACGTAACATGGGCACAATCACGGTAGGCCCGGTCACCAGCGTCAAGGTGCCGAAAAGCAGGGCGAGCATCCAGTCAAAACCCAGCAGCCAGTGGGTAGCCAGGGTAATGACGGCCCATGTCGACAGGGCGCCGACCGTGACGAGGCGATGCACGACGCTGCCGATCTCCTTCCATTCCGAAAGGTGCAGCGTGAGGCTGCCTTCAAACAGGATCAGTGCCACGGCCAGGGATACCAATGGCATCAGCAACGGACCGAACATTTCCTGAGGGTTCAGCCAGCCCAGCACCGGCCCTGCCAGGATTCCGCTGACCAGCAGAAACAGAATGGCGGGAAGTTTCAGGCGCCATGCCAGCCATTGGCAGGCCAACGCGGCCACGCCAATACCACCAAATGCCAGCAGAATCTGTTGTTCGCTCATTGAAGCTTCCTGTTCCTTGAAATAGCGGGCTATGAAAGACTAGTGCCCGTTGTAACAGTTCACTAAATAATTTGCGCAAAGCCCTGTGCTGCGCTGCTTGAGTGCCCATGTCCGCCATTGACCATCCCCTGATCGACCGCTTCCTCGACGCCCTGTGGCTGGAAAAGGGCCTGTCGGACAACACCCGCCAGGCTTATCGCAGCGACTTGGCTTTGTTCAATGGCTGGTTGCAGGACAAAAACCTTGAACTGATCAATGCCGGTCGTGAGTTGATCCTCGATCACCTGGCCTGGCGCCTGGAGCAGAATTACAAGCCGCGTTCCACGGCGCGATTTCTCTCGGGCGTACGTGGGTTTTATCGTTATTTGCTGCGGGAAAAGCTGATTGCCGTCGACCCGACCCTACAAATCGACATGCCCCAGCTCGGTAGGCCATTGCCTAAATCCTTGTCGGAAGCTGACGTCGATGCCTTGCTCGCCGCCCCCGATCTGAGCGAAGCCATCGGCCAGCGCGACCGCGCCATGCTTGAGGTCTTGTATGCCTGCGGTTTGCGCGTGACCGAGCTGATCAGCCTGACCCTGGAGCAAGTCAACCTGCGCCAGGGCGTGTTGCGCGTGATGGGCAAAGGCAGCAAGGAGCGGTTGGTGCCGATGGGCGAGGAGGCGATTGTGTGGGTGGAGCGCTATATGCGTGACGCCCGCAATGAGCTGCTTGGTGGGCGACCCAGCGATGTGCTGTTCCCCAGCCTGCGCGGCGAGCAGATGACTCGCCAGACCTTCTGGCACCGTATCAAGCACCAGGCCAAGGTCGCCGGGATCGGCAAGGCGCTGTCGCCGCATACCTTGCGCCATGCATTCGCCACGCATTTGCTCAACCACGGCGCGGATTTGCGCGTGGTGCAAATGCTGCTGGGCCACAGCGACTTGTCCACAACTCAGATCTACACCCATGTGGCACGCGCACGCTTGCAGGAGATGCACGCCAAGCACCACCCACGCGGTTGAAAGCCGCCAATTTATGCCGCCACGGGCTGCCCTGGCGCCCAACTGTGGTAGGCTTTGCCGGTTAGCAAAGGGGACGGCCACTGCCCGCGTTTCCAAGCGGTGTTCCACTGCCGTCCCTGCATCTGCCTTCAGGAGTTCCCATGCGCTTGACCCAGATTATTGCCGCCGCAGCGATTGCGTTGGTTTCCACCTTTGTTGTCGCCGATGACGCCGCCGAACAAACCATTCGCAAGAGTTTGGCGGACCTGAAGCTCGACACCCCGATCGAAAGCATCAGCGCCAGCCCCATGGCCGGCCTGTATGAAGTCAAGCTCAAGGGCAGCCGTGTGCTGTACGCCAGTGCCGATGGCCAGTACATCGTCCAGGGCTACCTGTTCCAGCTTAAAGACGGCAAGCCGGTCAACCTGACCGAGAAGGCCGAGCGCCTGGGCGTGTCCAAGCTGATCAACGGCATTCCGGTGGCTGAGACCGTGGTTTACCCAGCCATTGGCGAGACCAAGACCCACATTACCGTGTTCACCGACACCACGTGCCCGTACTGCCACAAGCTGCACGCCGAAGTGCCTGCGCTGAACAAGGCCGGTATCGAAGTGCGCTACGTCGCGTTCCCGCGCCAGGGCCTGGGTTCGCCGGGTGACGAGCAACTGCAAGCCGTATGGTGTTCGGCCGACAAGAAATCGGCCATGGACAAAATGGTCGATGGCAAGGAAATCAAGGCGGCCAAATGTGCCAACCCGGTTTCCAAGCAGTTCGCCCTCGGCCAGTCGATTGGCGTGAACGGTACACCGGCCATCGTTTTGGCTGACGGCCAAGTGATTCCGGGCTACCAGCCGGCGCCACAAGTTGCCAAACTGGCACTGGGTGCGAAGTAAGCAGTCATCGTCGAGCCTTTGACGATCATGCCCCGTCGAACAGTCGACGGGGCATTAATTGAGAGCCGCAGTTGTGCGGCTGTTTACCACGGCCGACCTTGAGTCGGCCGTTTCATGGGGAGTTCTTCAGTGAAACCGGTCAAAGTAGGCATCTGTGGGTTAGGGACCGTCGGTGGCGGCACCTTGAACGTACTTCAGCGTAATGCTGAAGAAATTTCCCGCCGTGCAGGGCGTGGGATTGAAGTGGCGCAAATTGCCACGCGTACGCCAAAGCCTCAGTTCCAAACGACCGGTATTGCGATTACCAACGATGTCTTCGCCGTGGCCACCAACCCTGAAATCGATATCGTCATCGAGCTGGTTGGCGGTTATACCGTGGCCCGCGAGCTGGTGCTGCTGGCCATCGAAAACGGCAAGCACGTGGTCACCGCCAACAAGGCGCTGATCGCCGTACACGGCAACGAGATCTTCGCCAAGGCGCGTGAAAAGGGTGTGATTGTCGCGTTCGAAGCCGCCGTGGCCGGTGGCATCCCGGTGATCAAGGCGATCCGTGAAGGCCTGTCTGCCAACCGTATCAACTGGGTGGCCGGTATCATCAACGGCACCGGTAACTTCATCCTCACCGAAATGCGCGAGAAGGGCCGCACCTTCGAAGACGTGCTGGCCGAAGCTCAAGCCTTGGGTTACGCCGAAGCCGACCCGACCTTCGACGTGGAAGGCATCGACGCAGCGCACAAGCTGACCATTTTGGCGTCCATCGCCTTTGGCATTCCGCTACAGTTCGACAAGGCCTACACCGAAGGCATCACCAAGCTCACCACCGCCGACGTGAACTACGCCGAAGCCCTGGGCTACCGCATCAAGCACCTCGGTGTGGCGCGCAGCACCCCGGCCGGTATCGAATTGCGTGTACACCCGACGCTGATCCCGGCTGACCGCCTGATCGCTAACGTCAATGGCGTGATGAACGCCGTGATGGTCAACGGTGACGCCGCCGGCTCCACCCTGTTCTACGGCGCGGGCGCCGGCATGGAGCCGACCGCTTCGTCGGTGATCGCCGACCTGGTAGACGTGGTTCGCGCCATGACCAGCGACCCGGAAAACCGCGTGCCGCACCTGGCCTTCCAGCCGGATTCGCTGTCGGCCCACCCGATCCTGCCGATCGAAGCCTGTGAAAGCGCTTACTACCTGCGCATCCAGGCCAAGGATCACCCAGGCGTGTTGGCCCAAGTGGCCAGCATCCTCTCGGAGCGTGGCATCAACATCGAGTCGATCATGCAGAAGGAAGTCGAGGAACAAGACGGCCTGGTGCCGATGATCCTGCTGACCCACCGCGTGCTCGAGCAGCACATCAACGATGCCATTGCCGCGCTTGAAGCGTTGCAGGGCGTGGTTGGGCCGGTGGTGCGCATCCGTGTTGAACACCTGAACTAATCGTTTAGCGGCAAGGGCCCCACACGTTCGGCGGCCCTTGTTCAGAATGCTCTAGAGGAGCCAGTCATGCGTTATATCAGCACCCGCGGCCAGGCACCGGCCCTGAACTTCGAAGACGTTTTGCTCGCCGGCCTTGCCACTGACGGCGGCCTGTACGTGCCGGAAAACCTGCCACGTTTCACTCAGGAAGAGATCGCCTCGTGGGCCGGCCTGCCGTACCACGAACTGGCGTTCCGGGTGATGCGCCCGTTTGTTACCGGCAGCATTCCTGATGCGGACTTTAAAAAGATTCTGGAAGAAACGTATGGCGTGTTTTCCCACAACGCCATCGCACCCCTGCGTCAACTGAACGGCAATGAGTGGGTGCTGGAGCTGTTCCACGGCCCGACCCTGGCGTTCAAGGACTTCGCCCTGCAACTGCTCGGTCGCCTGCTCGACTACGTGCTGGAAAAACGCGGCGAGCGTGTGGTGATCATCGGTGCCACCTCCGGTGATACCGGCTCGGCGGCCATCGAAGGTTGCAAGCACTGCGAGAACGTCGACATCTTCATCCTGCACCCGCACAAGCGCGTGTCGGAGGTGCAGCGTCGCCAGATGACCACCATCTTCGGTGAGAACATCCACAACATCGCCATCGAAGGCAACTTCGATGACTGCCAGGAAATGGTCAAGAACAGCTTCGCTGACCAGAGCTTCCTCAAAGGTACGCGTTTGGTGGCGGTGAACTCGATCAACTGGGCGCGGATCATGGCCCAGATCGTCTACTACTTCCACGCCTCCCTGCAGTTGGGCGGCCCGGCGCGTTCGGTGTCGTTCTCGGTGCCGACCGGCAACTTTGGCGACATCTTCGCCGGTTACCTGGCGCGCAACATGGGCCTGCCGATCAACCAGTTGATCGTCGCCACCAACCGCAACGACATCCTGCACCGCTTCATGAGCGGCAACCAGTATGTCAAGGAAACCCTGCACGCCACGCTGTCGCCATCGATGGACATCATGGTCTCGTCGAACTTCGAACGCCTGCTGTTCGACATGCATGGTCGCAACGGCGCAGCCATTGCCGGTTTGATGGACACCTTCAAGAGCGGCGGTGGTTTCAGCGTTGATGAAGAGCGCTGGACCGAAACCCGCAAGCTGTTCGACTCCCTGGCCGTGGACGATGCGCAAACCTGCGAAACCATCGCCGAAGTCTATGCGCAGACCGGCGAGCTGCTCGACCCGCACACCGCTATCGGTGTGAAGGCCGCACGCGAATGCCGTCGCAGCCTGGACATCCCGATGGTGATTCTGGGCACCGCCCACCCGGTAAAATTCCCGGAAGCGGTGGAGAAGGCCGGCGTTGGCAAGGCGCTGGAGTTACCGCAGCACCTGGCTGACCTGTTCGAGCGCGAAGAGCGCTGCACCGTGCTGGCCAATGACCTGAAAGCTGTGCAGGCGTTTGTCAGCCAGCATGGCAATCGCGGCAAGCCACTCTGATTCATCAGTGGCTGCGCGGCAGATCAAGCCCGTCTTCGTGACGGGCTTTTTCATTCTGGCGGGCCATACTTGCGCAGGCGCTTAACCCGAACACTCAAGGAAACCCAATCGGTGCATGCAGTAATCCAATGGACGGTGCGTTTGGCGTGTGTGCTCTTGCTTGGCCAAGTGCCAGTGGGCCTGGCCGCCGTCAGCCTGCCTTTCAAACTGGTGCCGGCGTTTATCCCGCTGGAGCCGTTGCCGCTGGCGCCGGCGCAGCAGCAGTGGCTGGCAGCCCATCGGACCTTGAAGGTGGGGATTTCCATTGATGACTATCAGCCGATTGATATCACCCGCGACCGCAATCGCTACCAGGGCATCAGTGCCGATTACCTGAGCCTGGTCGGTGCGCGCCTGGGTGTGTCGATGCAGGTGCTCGGTTTTGCCGAACGCGCCCAGGCGGTCGAGGCGTTGCGCAACGGTGCCATTGACATTCTCACCAGCGCCAATGGCTATGAGCGTGATGTACCCGGTTTGCAGTTTACCCGCGACTACATGCCCGACCGGTCGGTAGTAGTACTGTGTCGCGACGATAGCCAGGGCGACGATCTGACGGGCAAGAAGCTGGTGTTGCTCGATGGCTATGCCAACGTCAAGAACGTGCATGCCGCCTACCCCGGCAGCCACATCATGCTTGCGCCCAACCTCTACAGTGGGCTGGAGGCGCTCAATCAGGGCGACGCCGATGCGTTTATCGGCAACGAAGTCATCGTGCGCGCCTACAAGTCGCTGCGGCCTTACCTGAGGTTGCAGATCAAAGAAGAAAGTCGCTTGCCCCCGATCGGCTTCGCGTTTGCCACTCGCCAGGCCGACCCGTTGCTCGGTGCCATGATGGACAGCGCGCTGGCGAGCATCGATGAGTCGGTGCAGCGCGAAATTCTCGCGCGCTGGACCACCGGACTGGGTGTCGGTTTTGGTGTTGAGCGCATTGCGCTGTCGGCCTCGGAGCGGGCGTGGGTGTTGCAGCACCCGCATGTGGTGGTGGCGGCCCAGCAAATGTCGCCTTACGTGTTCAGAGACAAGGACGACCGCTGGGTGGGCTTGAACGTTGACCTGCTCAACCGGATTTCGCGCATGACCGGTTTACAGTTTGTCTTCGAGGAGGCGCATTCCACTGCGCAAACCCTGAGCTGGCTGGAAACGGGCAGGGCGGACATGAACACCACCTTGGCCGAGAATCAGGAGCGCCAGGCGCTGCTCAACTTCAGCCACAGTTTCGGTGGCTCTGGCTGGGTGTTTGTCGAGCCTGCTGATGCGGCGCCGCTGACCGGCCTGGATCAGTTGGCCGGCAAGGTGCTGGTGCTGCCGGCACGGCATGTACTTGAGCCCTACATTCGCCAGGCGTACCCGCAGATCAACCTGCGCTTGGTCACTGATTACACCCAGGCCCGTGACTGGGTAAGACGCGGCGAAGCGGCTGCCACGCTGCAAACAGAAGTGGAAGTGCAGAGTTACCCACAGGATGGCCTGCGCATTGGCCGCAGCGTCGATGGCAAGTGGTCGGCCAACAGCCTGTCGGTGCGCAAGGACCAGCCTGAACTGTTGAGCATTCTGAACAAGGCGCTGGAAGCCTTGCCGGTCGCCGAGCTGAGCGCCTTGCGCCTGCGCTGGATCGGCGCGGTGGCGATTCCGGTGCCGGCCTGGCAGCGTGTCCCTGCCTGGGCTTACTGGACGGTGGCCATGGCGATCCTGTTTGTGCTGGTGTCGTTGGTGTGGAACAGCCGGCTCAAGCGCCAGATCCACCAGCGGCTGGAGGCTGAACGTCGGCTCAATGACCAATTGGCCTTCAAGCGCGCCTTGCTCGACGGCATGCCCAACCCGCTATTCGTGCGCGACCTGGCCGGGCGCCTGGTGACCTGCAACAAAAGTTATGAACAGCAATTGGCAACTCGCCTTGAAAAGATCCAGGGCCTGACCTTGATGGAAAGCGCGGTGATGCCCGAACTCACCGCCGCGCGCCTGCATGCAGGCCATATGGTGCAACTGGCCACGCAACAACCGCTGTTTGTCGACCGGGAGCTGGAACTCAACGGCGGCAGCGTTCACGTGTACCAATGGACTGTGCCGTTCTTTGACGCCGAGAACCGTTTGCAGGGGTTGCTGGGTGGCTGGATCGACATCAACGAGCGCAAAGTCCTGGAGCATCAATTAATGGACGCGCGTCAGGCCGCCGACGAAGCGAACTACGCCAAAAGTGCGTTTCTCTCAACCCTGAGCCACGAGATTCGTACACCGATGAACGCCATCATCGGCTTGCTCGAACTGGAGCAGGAACGCTGCCTGGCAGCCGGCCAGCCTGTGTCCGACGCCTTGCAGGTAGCCCATCGCTCGGCACGTGAGCTGATTGCGTTGATGGGCGACAGCCTGGACCTTGCCAAGATTGAGTCGGGCCATATGCAACTGGCACCGCAATCGACTGAGCTGAAGGGCTTTTTCGAAGGTATCCAGCGCTTGTTCGAGGCCACGGCGCAAAAAAAGGGCCTGCACCTGACCCTGGCGTTTGACCCGGCAGCCCAGGGTTATTACTGGTTTGACCCGCTGCGCTTGCGCCAAGTGATGCACAACCTTTTGGGCAATGCGCTCAAGTTTACTCAGCACGGCGGGGTGCGTATCAGTGTCGATTGCCGGCACGATGAGGCCGGCGCCGAATACCTGCACCTGTGCGTGGAAGACAGCGGTCCGGGGATTGGGGCCGATCAGCAAGCGAGGATGTTCAAGCCGTTTGTGCAGATGAGCGCTTCGACCGCGGCCGAGCATGGCGGCACCGGCCTGGGTTTGAGTATCTGCCAGCAGTTGGTGGAGTTGATGGGCGGTAGCATTCACCTCAACAGTGTCGTGGGCGCAGGTACGGTGGTGTGCATCGACCTGCACCTGGCGCGGATCAGCACTGACGACGTACCGGCACCCGTCGGTGCTTCATTGCCGCCTGCCGGTCGCAGCCTGTCGGTGCTGGTGGTCGATGATCTGGCGGCCAACCGTCTGGTACTGGTGCAGCAGTTGGAGTTCCTCGGCCATCAAGTGGTCGCCGTCGATTCAGCGCAGGGCGCGTTGCAGGCATGGTCGCAGCAACGCTTTGACGTGCTGGTCACCGATTGCCAGATGCCGGGCATGTCCGGCTATGAGCTGAGCCAGGCGATCCGACGGATTGAAGCCACTGAGCAGTTACCGCGTTGCGCAGTGATCGGTTGCACCGCGAATGCCATGCAGGATGAACAACAGCGTGGCAACGAAGTCGGCATGGATGAGCTGTTGGTCAAGCCGATCACGTTGCAGCGCTGGGCTCAGGTGCTGGCAGAACGGGCGGCGCCACGCTCTTTTGATATCCAGACCCTGCGCACCATGACCCAGGCTGAAGGGCCGGTGCTGCACAGCATGCTGCAAGAGTTGGCCAGGAGCCTGGACCGTGAGCATGAAGTGATGGAGATGGCCTTGGTCGAGCAAGACATGGCGCGCTTGAATGCGTCGTTGCATCGGCTCAAGGGTATTTGCTCGCTGGTCGATGCGCTGCCGCTGGCCAAGGCGTGCATGGCTCTGGAGAGCTGTGCACGTGAGGCGCGCGGCAGCGAACTTGAGGCGCCGTGGTCAAGGTTGTCCCAGGCGTTGATGGTGTTCCGTCGCGACCTGCAACCCTACCTGGACGCTCGTATTTAGGGTCATGGCTTTCAGCTGTTTGGCTAATCCCCTTCATTCGAGGACGAACCCTTTCACTGTGGCGAGCAGGCTTGCCCTGCGTTGGGCTGCGCAGCAGCCCCAGCCCGCTACGACTGACGCACCGGATAGCCTGAATGGGGGCGGCTTCGCCACCCAACGCAGGGCAAGCCTGCTCGCCACAGGTTGCCTTTTGCCGGTTCCATTTCTCAATTGCCTTACTTGACTGCGTCAGCCCAAAGACCTTGAACGGCATAACGTTTAGGACACGTCCTATGGGGCGCCCTGCAGCTTTTGGTTACTGTGCCGGTCTTTGCCCGCTGCCGACAGAGTTGCCCATGCGTTCCCTCAAAGTGCTGATCCTTGAAGACAACCCGTTTCAACTGATGGCACTGCACCAGATGCTCAATGCCAACGGCGTGTTCAACGTACTCACCGCCGAAACGGTCGACGCCGCCCGCCAGTCCCTGGACAGTGCCGGCCCGGTGGACATTGCCATTTGCGATCTGTACCTGGAGCAGGGCGATGGCCTGGAGTTGATCCGCGAACTGGCCGAGCGCAGCCTGGCCCAGGTGCTGATCCTGCTCAGCAATGCCGAACCGGACGTGCTCGAAGGCGTGGCCAATATGGCGCGGCAACAGGGGCTGAATGTGCTGGCGTGCTTGCCCAAGCCCGCGTCGGCCAAGCTGGTCGGGCAAGTGTTGATGGACTGCCAGGCGCGCTTGCGTGCGGGGCCGCCGGTGACCTCATGGGCGCGGGTGCGTCATCTGCTCGACCTGAGCGAGCGCGAGCCGTTGCCACCCTCGGCGGACGTCAGCCAGGCCAGCATCGCGCGCTGTGGCCGGGTTTGGTATCAGCCTATCGTCAGCCAGGCCGGCGTGCTGCAACGGGTCGAGGCCCTGGCCCGTTGGCAATCTAATGAAAATGAGCTGCTGTTGCCTGACGACTTTTTGCCGGTGCTGGAGTTTGCCGGCATGGAAGAGGCCTTCACTTGGCACGTACTGGAGCAGGCACTGGGCCTGGCTGGCCAGGTCATGGGCCAGACCGGGCAACTGCTGCCTGTAGCGGTGAATATTCCCGGGCGCATGCTGGAGCGACCGCACTTTCCCCAAGTACTGCAAGGCCTGCTGCAACTGCACGGCGTGCCGGCCCATGGGCTGACCCTGGAGTTGGTGGAGACCTCACGGTTAAAAACCGACAGTGCCCACCTCACCGGGCTGCTGCGCTTGCGGATGATGGGGTGCAAGTTGTCCATTGGTGATTTCGGCGTCGGCGGCACCAGCCTGCAGAGCCTGCTGGCGTTGCCCTTCACTGAGCTGAAGATCCCTCCGGTGTTTGCCAGTGGCATGGCCGAGGATGATCGCAAGGCTGCCGTGGTGGCGGGTGCCATGAGCATGGCTGCGCACTTGGGCATTGGCGTGGTGGTGACCGGGGTGGAAAGCGCCGCCGATTACCATGCCGTCGGAGAATTGGGCGCGGCCTGGCTGCAAGGCTGTTTTATCGCGCGGCCAATGGAGGTCGAGGCGCTCAAGCAATGGATCGCGTTTCAGGCTATGCCAGTCCGTGTTCCTGCACATAGATAAACAGCGCGGCATCGTTGCCCAGGCCCAGCTTGCGCATGGCGCTGACCTTGTGCGCGCTGACCGTCTGCTTGCTGCGATGCAGTTGCGCGGCGATCTCGCCCACCGCCAACCCGGCAGCCAACAGGCGGATCACCTCCAGTTCCCGAGGTGACAGCTGTTGCTGCGACTGCAGGTGGTCGGTGCCGACTTCGCCGGCAAGGCTCAGTGCCTGGCGAATGGCGTGGGCCACATAAGGACGCCCTTGCCGCACGTGGTGAATTGCTTGCGGCAGCTCATCGGCCAAGCTGGCCTTGCTCAGCAGGCCCATGACCCCCAGTTTCAGAATGGAATGAAACAAGCCGGCGTTATTGAGCATGGTCACCACCACAATCGGCAGTTCGGGATGGTGCCGACGCAGCTGTTCTATCAGGCGCAGCCCGTCGGCCTGAGGCTCGGCGGGCATCATGAAGTCGGTCACCAGCACATCACAGGCACAGGTGTTCAGCTGTTCAATCAGGGCTTGGGGCGAATTGGCCTCGGCGACGATGCGTACCCGTTCGTCACGCTCCAACACGGCGCGCAAACCAATCAGAAAAATCGGGTGGTCGTCGGCGAGGACGATGCGCAGTGGCGCTTCAGACGCGGCTTTCAAGGCAGGCTCCCAGGATAATCCAGGGATTCTAGCCTGTTGGAGGTTGTTTTCTCTCTGTCATCTTTGCCGTGCATGCTCGGTTGACTCGGGCAGACGACGATACAAAAGGTCGAACTTTCTGCTGCGGGCACGGGTCACTTGAATGTCAGCACCTTGGTGACATTTTTGTTTTTCGAACTTTATTCGAATGATTGAGTGGTGATCGAGATGGAAAGTATCAGCCTATTGCTCGAAGAAGCACTGAGCCCTTATCAGGTTACGTTGACCACCTCGGGTGTGCAGGGCGAGTGCCTGGTGACCGTGAAGAACCCGGCTGGCGCTATTGTCGTCGAGCGGGAAGTCGATCGCGCGCAATTGACCGATAAGCGCGTGCTGGTGGATGTGGTCGATTGCCTGCTGCGCGACCTTAAAATCGCCGAAGGGCGCCTGGAACCCTCGGTTATCGCCGCCTTGCGCAACGCCGCACAGACTCGCGGCAGCGTGATCGCATGAAGAATTGTTTAATTGGCGAAACTTCCTACGCCATGCCCGGTCAGATTTTTTAACGGCAAGAGCAAACATTGTGCTCCGGTGTTTGTGGCTTGTTGTACTGGTCTTTGTAGGCCACGTTTAACCCCGAAGTGTCTCCCCACTCTTCGGGGTTTCTTTTTGCCTGGGATTTGCCTCGCAGGGGGTCAGGTCTCGGTGCTCAGGGCTCGGGAGAGTCGAGGAAGAAACTCGGGTTGTGCGACAAATACTGTTCACGCATCACTGGGTCCAGCCACGAGGCGTAGGACTGTTGCACCTGCTCCAGTGGAATCTCGCCCAATGCCTGATCGATTCGCTGCATGGCCTGGCGACCTTGCGGCGTGTTGGAGCAAGCGATATGCGTGCGTTGGTAAGGCGCTGAGCCCTTGATGGGAAAGAACAGCAGGTCGTGGGCCGCAATTCCCTGTTGCTGGGCGTGATAGCGGATTTCCGGCGGGTAACCCAGCACCGCCTCCAGCCGCCCCAGGCGCTGCATCTGCAACAGGCTGCCAAGGGCGTCATTGCCGTAATGCAGGGCCAGGGTGTGCGGGTCGGCGTGCTTTAGCTGTTCATCGACGGCGGGGCCGTAACTGCGTTCGGCCGTGGCGCCAATGCGCGCCGTATGGGATTTGAGAAAGGCTTGCAGGTCAAACTGACCCTCGACGATATAGGGCGCCATGGCCGCCTGGTGGCTGCGCTGGATCGTCACCCCATTGCTGACCGTCACGAATGCCTGGGCGGAAAACACCACGTACTGGGCGCGCTCCGGCGTCCACAGCAGCGATGGGTCACAGGTCAGGGATTGAGCACGCAACATTTGAATGCCGCGCGCGCGGTTGACGTGCATCACTTGATGACGATACTCCGGCAGGTGCTCCCTGAGCATCGGCAACAGTTGGTCGAGTGCGCCCTGGTTTTTTTGCGGGCCTTCGAAGATGGTCATTGGCGGCAGGTCGCGCAGCAGCCAGGTCAGTGTGTCCTCGGCCTGAGCCGAGAGCGACCAGCCGCCGAGCAGCGTGCTTACAAGGAGCAGGCGGACGTACGGGCGAACCATCAGATCGCGCCATCCTCACGCAAACGGGTGATGGCGGCGGCGTCGTAACCCAGCTCATTGAGCACCGTGCTGTTGTGCTCCCCTAACTGCGGCCCAACCCATTCGCAACTGCCCGGCGTCTCGGAGAGCTTGGGCACGATGCCTGGCATCTTGAAGTCCTTGCCACCTGGCAGTTGCGCCTTGAGGAACATTTCCCGGGCCAGGAACTGCGGGTCGCCGAGCATGTCTTCGGCGCTGTAGATACGGCTGGCGGGTACTTCGGCCTTGTTCAGTTGCTCGACCACTTGCTCCAGCGGCAGCGAGTTGACCCACCGATCAATCACCCCGTAAAGCTCGTCACGGCGGCTGTCGCGCCCGTCATTGCTGGCCAGGGCCGGGTCATTGGCCAAATCGTCGCGGCCGATGGCGCTCATGAAGCGCTTGAAGATGGCATCGCCATTGGCGCCGATCTGCACATGCTTGCCGTCAGCACTGGTATGAATCGAGGACGGCGTGATGCCGGGCATGATGTTGCCGGTGCGCTCGCGGATAAACCCGAACACGTCGAACTCCGGGATCATGCTTTCCATCATCGCGAAGATGGCTTCGTACAGCGCCACATCCACCACTTGGCCGAGCCCGCCGTTGACCTCACGGTGACGCAACGCCATCAGCGCGCCGATCACCGCCCACAGAGCCGCGATGGAGTCGCCGATGGAAATCCCGGTGCGCACCGGCGGGCGATCTTCAAAGCCTGTGATGTAGCGCAGACCGCCCATGGACTCGCCCACCGCGCCAAAGCCCGGCTGGTCTTTCATCGGGCCGGTCTGGCCGAAACCGGAGAGGCGCACCATCACCAGCTTGGGGTTCAGCGCGTGCAGGGTTTCCCAGCTCAAACCGAGTTTTTCCAGCACGCCGGGGCGGAAGTTTTCGATCAGGATGTCGGCGTCCGCCAGCAGCTGTTTAAGAATCGCCAGGCCATCCGGGTGCTTGAGGTTCAGGGTCAGCGACTTTTTATTGCGCGCCTGCACAAACCACCACAGCGACGTGCCTTCGTACAGCTTGCGCCACTTGCGTAGCGGGTCGCCGCCATCGGGGGATTCGACCTTGATCACCTCGGCACCGAATTCGGCGCAGATACGTGAGGCAAACGGTCCGGCGATCAGGGTGCCCAGTTCGATGACTTTCAGGCCGGCGAGCGGTTTGGCATTAAACGACATGAGGATCCTTAGCAAGCAGGGGCGGTGGTGTCATGCCTTTTAACATAGGCGAGCGGCCCAGGGATAAGCATGATGCAGCGCAGTATTCGTTCAATGGCTGCCCCATCGGTTAGACTGGCGACCTTTCCCTGTCTTTAGAAGCCCGTTCATGGCCCAGCCGTCCACGACCTACAAATTTGAACTGAACCTCACCGACCTCGATCGTTCGGTGTACGAGAGCGTCAAGCAGACCATCGCCCGCCACCCTTCGGAAACCGAAGAACGTATGACCGTGCGGCTGCTGGCCTACGCCCTTTGGTACAACGAGCAGTTGGCGTTCGGGCGTGGCCTGTCAGATGTAGACGAGCCAGCCCTGTGGGAAAAAAGCCTGGATGATCGGGTTCTGCACTGGATTGAAGTCGGCCAGCCCGACGCCGACCGCTTGACCTGGTGCTCACGCCGTACCGAGCGCACCAGCCTGCTGGCCTATGGCAGCCTGCGCGTATGGGAAGGCAAAGTGGTGCCGGTGGCCAAGAACCTCAAGAACGTCCACATCGCCGCCGTGCCGCAGGAAGTCCTCGAGACCCTGGCCAAGGACATGCCGCGCGTGATCAAGTGGGACGTGATGATCAGCGAAGGCACTATTTTCGTGACTGACGACCGTGGCCAGCATGAAGTGCAGCTGGAGTGGCTGGTCGGCGAACGCGGCTAAAAAGTAAAACTGTGAAAAGCCAGCTCCCACACAAGCCAGCTACACAAACAGGTTCCAGCGTTGATCTGTGTTGATTGCTCAATTGTCGTTTAACCGTTGTATCTGAAGAGAAGCTTCCGTTACCCCATGCGTATCGATCCTCGCCCGTTGCCCGCTGTCCTGCCGTTTCTCGGTGAATTGCCACCGCTGTTGACCCGTCTCTACGCCGCACGCGGGGTGCAGTCGGAGGCTGAGCTGGACAAGAGCCTGGCGCGGTTGATTCCCTACCAGCAACTCAAGGGCATCGACGCGGCGGTAGACCTGCTGGTGACGGCCCTGGAGCAGCGCCAGCGCATCCTCATCGTCGGTGACTTCGACGCCGATGGCGCCACGGCCAGTACCGTGGGCACGTTGGGCCTGCGTTTGCTCGGCGCGGCGCATGTCGATTACCTGGTGCCCAACCGCTTCGAATACGGCTACGGGCTTACCCCGGAAATCGTCGCTGTGGCGCTGCAGCGCGAGCCGCAGCTGCTGATCACCGTGGATAACGGCATCTCCAGCGTTGAAGGCGTGGCAGCGGCGAAGGCCGCCGGGTTGCAGGTTTTGGTCACCGACCACCACTTGCCCGGCGATGAATTGCCGGCGGCGGATGCCATCGTCAACCCGAACCAGCCTGGCTGCGAGTTTCCGAGCAAGGCGTTGGCCGGCGTCGGTGTGATCTTCTACGTGCTGATGGCCCTGCGCGCGCGGTTGCGCAGCCTGGGCTGGTACGACAACAAACCCCAGCCAAATATCGGCGAACTGCTTGATCTGGTCGCCTTGGGCAGCGTGGCTGACGTGGTCCCGCTGGATGCCAACAACCGCATTCTGGTGCATCAGGGCCTGGAGCGTATTCGTGCCGGGCGTGCGCGGCCGGGGATCAAGGCGATCCTCGAAGTGGCCAAGCGTGATGCGGCGCGTATCACCTCCACCGACCTCGGTTTTATCCTCGGGCCACGCCTCAATGCCGCGGGGCGCCTGGATGACATGAGCCTGGGCATCGAATGCCTGCTCACCAGCGACGTGGCGGCGGCACGGGAAATGGCCGCGCAACTGGACGGCATGAACCAGGACCGCAAATCCATCGAGCAAGGCATGCAGCGCGAGGCCCTGGCCCAGCTCAAGGACTTGCCGGTGGAGTCGATGCCTTACGGCTTGTGCCTGTTCGACCCTGAATGGCACCAAGGTGTGATCGGTATTCTGGCGTCACGCATGAAAGAGCGGTATTTCCGTCCGACCATCGCCTTCGCCGACGCTGGTGATGGCCTGCTCAAGGGCTCAGGGCGTTCTGTGCAGGGTTTTCACATCCGTGATGCCCTGGCGGTGGTCGCCAGCCAGCATCCCAACCTGATCGCCAAATACGGCGGCCACGCCATGGCCGCCGGCCTGACCTTGCCCGAGGAAAACTTCCCGCTGTTTGCCGAAGCCTTTGATGCCGAAGTGCGCCGGCAACTGTGTGAAGAAGACCTCACCGGTCGCCTGTTGACCGACGGTACGTTGGCGGTGGAAGAGTTTCACCTGGAACTGGCGCGTGCACTGCGACATGCCGGGCCATGGGGCCAGCACTTTCCCGAGCCGTTGTTTCACGGTGTGTTTCAGTTGGTGGAGCAACGTGTGGTTGGCGAGCGGCACCTGAAGGTGGTGCTCAAGAGCGAATGCGGGTCAGTGAAGCTCGATGGCATTGCGTTTGGTGTGGACCGTGAGGTGTGGCCGAACCCGACGGTGCGTTGGGTGGAATTGGCCTACAAGCTGGATGTGAACGAGTTTCGTGGCAATGAAACTGTGCAACTGATGATTGCGCATATCGAACCGCGCTGAGTCTGAGCCACACCACAAAACAACTGCGGGAGCGGGCTTGTGTGGGAGCTGGCTTGCCTGCGATGCGGACGCCTCGGTCTATCAGACAGACCGAGGTGATGCTATCGCAGGCAAGCCAGCTCCCACAGAGGTGCCCACGTTCAGCTTTGTGGGCAGCCTTGGATTACTCAGTTTTGTCTTTGGCCTGATGCTTCACAATGATATCCACCAAACGCTGAGCCAGCGCCGGGTAGTTCTCATCAAAGTGATGCCCGCCCGGCAGCTTCACAGCCTCGCCTACGGCAGTGGTGTCGGTGCAACCACTCTCGTTGACTTCTTCAGCACCGTAGATGCACACCACTTTATCGGCTGGCAGCTTGGCCATTTCCGGGCCAGTGGCGGCCTCTTTGCCGGCATTGCCCAGCCAGCCTTCCACTTCGATTTCAAAGCTGCCAGTGCGTGCGAATGCGAGCAGGATAATGGCGTCGACACGCTGCTGTTCGCTTTCCGGCATGCGGTTGTAGATCGCTGGCAGTACGTCGGCGCCGAACGAATAGCCGGTCAGTACGAAGCGCTTGGTGCCCCACTTCTGGCGGTAGTGCTGCATCAGCTCGGTGAGGTCTTTGGCGCTTTGTTCCGGGGTCTTGTGCTGCCAGTAGTAGCGCAGGGTGTCGATGCCGACCACCGGGTAGCCGATCTTGGCCATTTCACCGGCCACATCGCGGTCCAGGTCACGCCAGCCGCCATCACCGGAGAGGAACAAGGTAACGGTGTCCTTGGCTTGGCCAGCCGGTACTTCGACCACCGGAATCGCCAAGCCGCCGTTGTCCGAACCGACCAATTGCTTGCGCAGTTCGTTGTTCAGTACTTGTGGGTAGTGAATGTCGTAGTCGCTGATGCTGGTAGTCGCGCGCGGTGTATCGCGTACGAAACTGGCGCTTTCATCGTCAGGGTTATCGTTCCACGCCACCAGCCAATTGCCATGGGCAGAGGTCTTCGGCAGTGGGTCCTTGCAACCTTTCTGAACCAGGGCGAAGCCGACGGAGATGGCGTTGGCCTTGTCGTCGTTCTGTGTGGCCAGCCAGCGCCAGGCGAGCGCGGCGCCAGGGCCGATGCCGCTGACCAGCGTCGCCGGGCCTTTAAGCTGGGCCAGGGCGCTTTGCAGGGCTTGTTCCTGCAACTTGCAGTCATCTTTTGGCAGGATCACTTGAACGATTTGCGCCGAGCCGCCCTGGCTCAGGGCAATCAGTTGGCTGTCGCTCAAGGTCTCATCGGCCATTACAGCCACGGCCACGCGGGCCTTGGACGAGCCGTTAGGCGTCACACGGGTCATCACCGAACCGTCGGCCTGGGGCAGTTGTTCCAGGATCGGTTGCGGGGCAGGGCGGTTCCAGTACCAAAAGCCACCCGCCGCGATCAGCGCGAGCAGCACTACTAAGGCCAATACATACCGCCAGGAGCGTCGAATCATCAGCGTTTCACCAATCCAGTCAAGCCGCCCGCAATCAGGGCGGCGGTATCGGCCAGTGCCACCAGCGGATCAAGTCCTGCGGGCACGGCCATATAACGGGGTTCCCAGTCAGGCTGGAACTTGTCTTTGAAGCGGCGCAAACCTTGGAAGTTATACAGTTGCTCGCCGCGGCGGAACACCATCGAGCCCAGGCGTTGGGTCAGCGGCGCACCACGGCGCGGTTGCAGGCCCGACAACGGCACCATGCCGAGGCTGAAGCGGGCGTAGTCATGGTTCTTATAATGTTGAATCAGGCCAACCATCATGAATTCCATGGTCAGCTTCGGCGCGTCCGGGTGCGCACGCATCAGGTCGAGACTGGCCAGGTCATGGTTGTAGGTCTCGAGCAGGTTGGCGAAGGCTACCGGGCGCCCTTCGAAGCGAATGATCGCGATGCGAAAGTGCTTGAGGTAGTCGTCACTGAAACGTCCGAGGGAGAAGCCCTTTTCCCGCACGTTCTTGCCGGTCAGCCACGCATCGGAAATGACTTTGAGCTCATCCATCGGCGCCTGGCCCGGGTCGCAGATCTCCAGGGACAGGCCGTCCCGGGTGCCACGGTTCCAGGTGTAGCGCAGGTCCTTCATCTCTTTGCCCTTGGCTTCCAGGTCAAAGCGTTTGAGGTCGACGCGGGCTTCTTCGCCCAGCTTGATCGCGGTGAGGCCAATGTCCATGTAGTACGGCAGGTTCTCGGCGCGTACTTGATAGAACACTGGGCGCGCGTGATGGATATCGCACAGGTCGCGGAACTGCCAGATCATCTCCGCGCGGGGCTGAGTCGGGCCGATCGGGTCGTACAGGGCCACCAGGCTGCGCCCGCGACGGGCGTACATCAGGAAGGCTTCATCGTTGGGGTGGAACAGCAACGCCTTGTCGCCGGTCAGCGCCAGGCCGCCGTCGGGTTGCGAGGAGGCCATCAGGATCTTGGTGGCGCGCTCCAGCTCATCCGGTGTCGGCAAGTGAATGACCGGGCGCGCAGTGCGCAACAGCCAGGTCAACGACACGATCACCAGCAACACCGCCGCACCCAGCAATGAACGCAGGCCCCGTGGGGCGTTGGCGTCCAGGGTGAACTGCCACCATAGCTGATGGCTGTACGGCACGTCTTGATAGGCAAACAGCAGCAGCCAGATCGAGGCGCCCAGCACACAGACACTGGCCACCAGGTACAGCGGCGAGAACGGCAGCTCAGTCAGGCGGCTGGCGCGGTAAAACGAGCGACGGAAGATCGCCAGCAGCACAGCCGTCATGATCATCAGGCTGGCTTCTTCCCAGTCGAAGCCTTTGAGCAGCGAGAGCAGGGCGCCGGTCAGCAGCAGCACCATGGTCAGCATCCAGGCCGCCGACAAACGTCGACGCAGGCCTTGGGCGAGCAGCAGGCACAACACGCCGATCAGGCTGGCACCGAAGTGCGAGGCATCAATCAGGCGGTGGGGAATCAGGAAGCCGATGTTTTCCAGGCGTGAGTCGATTTCCGGCGTGGCGCCGGAAAACAGCAGGACCACGCCGGACAAAAAAACCAGTACGGCCAGCACCGGCGCCGCCAGGCCCGAAGCAACCCGCAGGCTTTGCTGGGTCTGGAACAGGCGCTGGGCTTCGTTGACCAACAGGAAGATACAGGCGATCAGCAGCGGCAGAACCACGTAGATCATCCGGTACAACAGCAGGGCGGCGGCCAATGGCGCGGCGCCGAGTTTGTCGGCAAACGCGGCCAGCAGAATTGCCTCGAACACGCCCACGCCACCCGGCACATGGCTGAGTACACCGGCAGCCAGGGCCAGCAAATACACCAGCAGGAACGGGCCGAACGGCGGCGCTTCCGGCAGCAACATATAAAGGACGGTGGCGGCAGCGGCCACATCCAGCGCGGTGATGATCAGTTGCAGGAAGGTCAGGCGGCGGCCCGGCAGGCGCAGCGTGCGACGCCCGGCCTTGACCAGCAGGTTGTCCGGGTAAGGTTGTTCCGGCAGGCGCCGGCGATAAATACCGATGCACAGTGCGACTGACAGCAGCAATACCGCGCCGGCGATGCCACCGAGCAAACCTTGGGACAAATGCAGGTAGGTCGAGGCCGCGGGCAAGTTGCTCAAGGTGGCCAGTGCGGCCAACGGCGGCAGGGCGGTGCCCAAGGCCAGGCTGGCAAACACGGTCATGTGCGCCACTTCCGAGGCACCGATGCCATGGCGTGCATATAAACGGTAGCGTACTGAACCGCCCGAAAGCATCGACAACCCAATGGCATTGCCGATGGCAAATGCGGTGAAGCCACCCATGGCCAGGGTCTTGGCCGGCAGCTTCACGCCGGCATAACGTGCGCCGGAGAATTCGTAGCCCAATAGAATGATGAAACCTGCGACCGCGGCGGCAAATGCGCCGAGCAAGGCAGGCTTGGGCACTTCCAGGATCGAGTCGTGGAGCGCGTAAAGGTCCAGCTCCAGCAGCAAGTGTCGGCAGGCGATCAGGGCGATAGCGAACAGCAACAGGGTGACGGCCAGCCCAATGGGTTGACGGTATTTGCTCAACAGATCCAGCCATCGCAAACGGGTGGGAGTGATCGGTTGTTCCGCTGTGACGGTGTCTTGTGGTTCAGACGAGTTGGCGCGCATCAATCACCTCGTGGATTGTGCGCGACAGGATGGAGGTATCCAGCCAAGTTACCAATCCCTATGGACAAAATAATTACAAATATTAACGCTTATCGTCGGGGGCGGCGACAGCGGCCATTGGTCGTAGAGGGTCGAGCTTGAGCACTGAGCATAGCTTGCAATGACATGGACTCTGCAAACCGAATACGGTTTCATGAAAGATGCCATACCATTGTTTCAGAAGAACTTTTTCACCGGATACAAAAAAGGCCACTCTTTCGAGTAGCCTTTTTTGATGTTTGGTTGCGGGAGCCGGATTTGAACCGACGACCTTCGGGTTATGAGCCCGACGAGCTACCAGACTGCTCCATCCCGCGTCTGTGGGCGGCATTCTACAGCCCAACGGCGAGGTGTCAACCGTTAATAGTCTGATGGGTCAAATAAGTGGAAATTAGTCACTCCACAGCCACCTTGTGCGGTAAGTGCTGGGTGGGCAACGTTTTTTCTGTCTTACAATTTTCATACAGGGCTAAAACAGGCACGCACAAAAAAGGCCACTCTTTCGAGTAGCCTTTTTTGATGTTTGGTTGCGGGAGCCGGATTTGAACCGACGACCTTCGGGTTATGAGCCCGACGAGCTACCAGACTGCTCCATCCCGCGTCTGTGTGTCGGCATTCTACAGAGGAACGCAGGTGTGTCAACCTGTGAATTGAAGAAAAGCGCTTGTGGTTCAAGCGGTTAGCTCTCCAAGGTGGGCTTCAAACGGCCTCGGGGCCAGTCTGGCCAAGGGTTTTGGCTCTATTGGTGGGTAGATTTCGATTGAGAAAATAAATTCATCTGGGAAATTTCCTACCGCTCTAACGGCAGATTCAAACTACTGGTGCTATATACAGGAGTGAGTGCGATACTGGCCGCCCGTTGGATTACACCCTCTGTTTATATGACGCAGCGCAAAATCATCCACGTCGACTGTGATTGCTTCTACGCCGCCATCGAGATGCGCGACGACCCGAGCCTGGCGCAAAAGCCACTGGCGGTCGGCGGCTCGGCAGACAGGCGAGGGGTGATTGCAACCTGTAACTATGAGGCGCGGGCCTATGGCGTGCGCTCGGCCATGTCATCGCGCCACGCCTTGAAGCTGTGCCCGGACCTGACCATCGTCAAGCCGCGCATGGATGCTTATAAAGAAGCGTCGAAGGAAATCCAGACGATCTTTCGCGACTACACCGACCTGATCGAGCCGTTGTCGCTGGACGAAGCTTACCTGGATGTCTCCGACAGCCCGCATTTTGGCGGCAGTGCCACGCGTATCGCCCAGGACATACGCCGCCGAGTCTCCAACCAGTTGCACATCACCGTGTCGGCCGGCGTGGCGCCGAACAAGTTTCTGGCCAAGATCGCCAGCGACTGGAAAAAACCCAACGGCCTGTTTGTGATCACCCCGGATCAGGTCGAAGACTTTGTGTCGCAGTTGCCAGTGAAAAAGCTGCACGGTGTCGGCAAGGTCACCGCCGACAAGCTGGCGCGCCTGGGCATCGAAGACTGCCTGCAACTGCGCGAGTGGAACAAGCTGGCGCTGGTGCGTGAATTCGGCAGTTTTGGCGAGCGGCTCTGGGGCCTGGCTCGTGGGATTGATGACCGTGTGGTGCAGAACGACAGCCGCCGACAATCGATCAGTGTGGAAAATACCTACGACGTGGACCTGCCGGATCTCTCAAGTTGCCTGGCGAAGCTGCCTGAGCTGATGGAAACCCTGGCAGGGCGCATGGCGCGTATAGACAGTAGCTACCGCGCGGGCAAGCCGTTCGTTAAGGTGAAGTTTCATGACTTTACCCAGACGACGCTGGAGCAGGCCGGGGCAGGGCGGGATCTGGAGAGTTATCAACAGCTGTTGACCCAGGCGTTTAACCGGGGCGGGAAGCCGGTGCGGTTGTTGGGGATTGGGGTGCGGTTGCTGGACCTGAGCAGCGGTAACGAGCAGCTTCAATTTCCCTGGTAGAAACCGGATCAAAAAAATGTGGGAGCTGGCTTGCCTGCGATAGCGCAGTGTCAGTCACTGATGTTGTGACTAATACACCGCTATCGCAGGCAAGCCAGCTCCCACATTTGGATTTTTATCCAGCCTGAAGTCTCAGCGTGCCCCAGGATCTGCGACGAGTCTTCCCGCATCCTTGGTCAGCGCCTGCAGAAACTCCTGCTGCAACTCCGGATCATTGCGCGTCAATTCGATCAGGCTTTGTTCCAGCTCGCTGGCTTCTTCCTCCAGGCCCAGCTCCGACAGGCGCTTGACCCGGTGCACCCATTGGTTCACTTCGTCATCTTCCAGGTCGTCGTAGATCAGGCCATGGGCTTCGAGCAACTTGCCGCGCAGGGTGTTGCTGATCGCCAGGGTCGAGTCGGAATGCACATCGTCCTGGCCATCTTCCACGCTGATCTTCAAGGTGCTGACGCGGTTCAGGTCCTGCTCGGCAAATGGGCTGTCCAACAGGTTCAGGCGCAGTACGCCATCGCGGTCGGTGGTCAGCTCATGGGTCTGCTTGCCGGCGGTAACTTGCACCGGGCGCTCGCTCCAGGGCAGGCTCGAATACTCCGTGCGCTTGTCGCGCTGCACTTCATCGATACCCGCCAGGTTCTGTTGCGCACGGCCGTGGGATTGCACGTTCATGAACGGGTTGATGCCGTCCACGCCGTAGCTCAGCCAGTCATGCGTCATGCTGGTGGGCAGGTTGCCGAGGGCGAAGATATTCACCACGTTGGCGCCCGCGCCCGCTACCAGTGCAACAGCACCCAAAGGCATCTCATAGAGTTTGCGCCAGGGCTGGTAGGGGGTGTAGCGATCGTAACGGCGGGTGACTTCGAACTCGGTGACCTCAAAGGTCTTCTGCTCGTGAATGCGAACCCGGCGTTGCGGCAGTTCCAGCACTTTGGGTTCGCCTACATCGATTTGCAGGCTGTGATCGAGCAACTTTCGCTCGACCCGCTCCTCGTGCTCGCTGCGTTGCGACATTTGATTGGCGCAGCCGCTGACCAGCAGGGCGCCGCACAAGGCGGCGCCCCCCAGGGCTCTGGTGTTTCGCTTGAACATGACTTCTCTTGATCTGGTTTTCAGCGACGAATACGCGCCTGAAGGAAAGACAGCACGTCAGCCACCGGCAACGGTTGGGCTTCGGCTTCGGTCCGGCTCTTGTATTCCAGATTGCCATCCGCCAGGCCGCGGTCACTGACCACGATACGGTGCGGGATGCCAATCAGTTCCATGTCGGCGAACTTGATGCCCGGGCTGGTTTTCTTGTCCCGGTCATCGAGCAGCACTTCAAAACCGGCAGCCGTCAGTTCGGCATACAGTTTGTCGGTGGCTTCGCGTACTTGCTCGTTGTCGTAGCGCAGCGGTACCAGGGCGATCTGGAACGGTGCCAGGGCGTCGCTCCAGATGATGCCTTTCTCGTCGTTGTTCTGCTCGATGGCAGCGGCAACCACGCGTGATACGCCAATGCCGTAGCAGCCCATGTCCAGGGTGATCGGCTTGCCGTTCTCGCCCAGCACTTCGCACTTCATCGCCTTGCTGTACTTGTTGCCCAGCTGGAAGATGTGCCCGACTTCGATGCCGCGCTTGATTTCCAGGGTGCCCTTGCCATCCGGGCTTGGGTCACCGGCCACCACGTTACGCAGGTCGGCCACGGTCGGAACCGGCAAGTCACGCTCCCAGTTCACGCCGAAGTAGTGCTTGTCATCAATGTTGGCGCCGATACCGAAGTCGCTCATCAGCTCGACCGAACGGTCGATGATGATCGGCAACGGCAGGTTCAGCGGGCCCAGCGAACCAGCACCGGCGCCAATGGCGTCGCGCAGTTCGGCATCGGTGGCCATGACCAGCGGGCTGGCCACGCCAGGTTGCTGGGCAGCCTTGATTTCGTTGAGTTCGTGGTCGCCACGGATCACCAGGGCGATCAGCTTGCCTTCTTCTTCGGCGCGCACGATCAGGGTCTTGATGGTCTTTTCAATCGGCAGATTGAATTTTTCCACCAGGGCCGCGATGGTCTTGGTCTCTGGCGTGTCCACCAGGCGCAGTTCTTCAGCCGGTGCGGCGCGGGACGTTTCCCGTGGCACGGCTTCGGCTTTCTCGATGTTCGCCGCGTAGTCGGAACCGTTGCTGAACACGATATCGTCTTCGCCGGACTCGGCCAGCACGTGGAACTCGTGGGAGCCGGCGCCGCCGATGGAGCCGTTGTCCGCTTCAACCGGACGGAACTTCAGGCCCAGGCGCGTGAACACGTTGCAGTAGGCGGTGTGCATGCGGTCGTAGGTGGCCTGCAGGGACGCCTGGTCGGCGTGGAACGAGTAGGCATCCTTCATGATGAATTCGCGGCCGCGCATCAAACCGAAGCGTGGGCGAATTTCGTCACGGAACTTGGTCTGGATCTGATACAGGTTCAACGGCAGCTGCTTGTAGCTGCTCAACTCGTTGCGCATCAGGTCAGTGATCACTTCTTCATGGGTCGGGCCGGCGCAGAAATCGCGGCCATGACGATCCTTGAAGCGCAGCAACTCAGGGCCGTACTCTTCCCAGCGCCCGGATTCCTGCCACAGCTCAGCCGGTTGGGTGCTCGGCATCAACACTTCCAGAGAGCCGGCGGCGTTCATTTCTTCGCGAACGATGGCTTCGACCTTGCGCATCACCTTCAAGCCCATGGGCAGCCAGGTGTACAGGCCGGAGGCCAGTTTGCGGATCATGCCGGCGCGCAGCATCAGCTGATGGCTGATCACAACCGCGTCGGAAGGCGTTTCTTTCTGTGTGGCGAGCAAATATTGACTGGTACGCATGGTAGGCCGTTGTCGGTTGCTTGGACTTGAAATGACTTGGGATTGTACGGGCGGTTGTCGCTGGAGTACAGGCGTGAGGTCGTGGCGGTGTTTCTGGTGGAGTAGAGCGTGTGTGGGAGCTGGCGTGCTATGGAGAGGGCGCTTGCTGTGGCGAGGGAGCTTGCTCCCGTTTGACTGCGCAGCAGTCACCGGCTTTTTGGGGGCGCTTCGCACCCCAGCGCAAGCAAGCTTGCTCGCCACAACAAGCCAGCTCCCACATTGGCTGAGGTGGGTCAGTCTTCTGCGGGAGGATTCAACCGCGCCCGTCGGCTTTCCTGAAACCAGTGCAGCGCAATCAGGAACAGCGTCGGCACACCCAGCAGGCAAGTGATGATGAAGAAGTTGTGATAACCGAACTTCTCTACCATCACGCCCGAGTAGCCACCAATCAGGCGCGGCAGCAACAGCATGATCGAGCTGAGCAGCGCGTATTGGGTGGCGGAGAACTTGAGGTTGGTCAGGCTCGACAGGTAGGCGACAAACGCCGAAGTGGCCAGGCCCGAACTGAAGTTATCCAGGGAGATGGTGAAGATCAGCATCTGCAGGTCCGGGCCCATGTCGGCAAGCATCACGAACAGCAGGTTGGTGGCCGCCGAGGCAATGCCGCCGATAAACAGGATCGGCAAGATGCCGAAGCGCACAATCAACAGGCCGCCCATACCGGCGCCGAGCAGGGTCATGATCAGGCCGAAGATCTTGCTGACCCCGGCGATCTGGTCCTTGGTAAAGCCCTGGTCGATGTAGAACACGTTGGCCATCACGCCCATTACCGTGTCGGACATGCGATAGGTCGCAATCAGCCCGAGCAGCAGCAGCGCCTGCCAGCGATACCGCAGGATAAAGTCGTTGACCGGCGTCAGCACCGGTGCCAAACCCCGGCGGCCCATGGCCGAGAGGCACAGGGTAGTGAGGATGATGTACAGGATGGCGCGCAGGAACGCGCGATCTTCCATCAGCAGCTCCCACAGGCTCACGCCGTGGAACAGCACGCTGGCGAAATCGGTGTTGTACAACTGGGTGAACATCGCCGGGACCGACACCAACAGCACGATCAGCACAAAGACCGAGACAAGCTGATGCGCAAAGCTGTAGCGCCCGGCCTGCAATTGGGTGCGCAGTGGCACATCGGGTTCACGCATGAAGAAGGTGGTCAGCAGTGCCGGGATCATCAGCACGCCGAACAGCACGTAAGTACCGGTCCAGGCCGAGTGTTTATAGTTGAAGCCGGTGGAACCGAAACCTTCGGCAAAGAACAGCGCGCCGGCGGTGGCCAGCAGTGCGGCGATGCGATAGCCGGACATATAGCTGGCAGCCAGCGCGGCCTGGCGGCTGTCGTCGGCTATTTCCAGGCGATAGGCGTCTACCGCAATGTCTTGGGTGGCGGAGGCAAAGGCTACGATAACGGCAATGGCGATCAGCCAGGACAAGTGCTTTTGCGGGTCGCAGAAACCCATGCCGATCAACCCGAGGATCACCAGCGTCTGGGCAAGTACCAGCCAGGAGCGACGTCGTCCCAGTTTGCCGAGCAGCGGCAGGCGCCATTGGTCGAGCAGCGGCGACCAGACCCATTTAAACGCATAGGCCAGGCCGATCAGGCTCGCATAGCCGATGGTCTCGCGGGCCACACCGGCCTCGCGCAACCACACAGATAGCGTCGAAAACACCAACATGTAAGGCAAGCCGGCGGCGAAGCCGAGCAACAACAGGACTAACGTCGAAGGGCTGGCATAGGCGGCGAGCGCGGCGCGCCAGGTTTTACGGGGCATGGGCTGGAGTCTGCCTCAGATTTGCGGAAACAAAGCGCGCACTCTAACCGCTGTGCTCTACCGGGCGCCAGCCATGACGCTGAATATCAACGCGATTGTTCAGGATACTGACGCCTTCACTGCGCAAACGCGCACGTTGTTCGTCGCCTGAAGCGCTGCCCACCGGCAGACTTATCCGACCACCGGCACCCAATACCCGATGCCAGGGCAGACGGGTGTCCTCCGGCAGTTGGCTGAGCGTGCGCCCGACCCAGCGTGCAGCGCGGCCCAGGCCGGCCAGGTGCGCCAACTCGCCGTAACTCACCACGCAACCTTCGGGCACTTGCGCCAGGGTCAGGTACAGGGCCGTTCGGCGCATGTCTGCGGGGCTTTGGGGGGCGTCTTCGGGTGAGTGAGGTGTGGGCATCGCCGCGTCTTTATAAAGAGGTGTTTTTGTAAGAAACGTCTGTAATCATGCCGTTGAGAATTGAACTCAATATAAATCCTTGAGTCAGTCCAAGCTATCTAACACGATAACGCCCCTTTT
Organism: Pseudomonas sp. OE 28.3; assembly: GCF_014268205.2. NCBI lineage: Bacteria > Pseudomonadati > Pseudomonadota > Gammaproteobacteria > Pseudomonadales > Pseudomonadaceae > Pseudomonas > Pseudomonas sp. OE 28.3. Next base: position 5,485,756 of record NZ_CP077082.1, on the reverse strand, counting down.
TCGCCATTTTCGAGCCTCGAATTCGCTTATGTTGTCCAGAACCCTGCTCTGCCTTGCTGTTCTCAGCGCCTCCACGCCCCTGCTCGCCGACACCATCTGGTTGAAGAACGGTGACCGCCTGACCGGCAAGATCAAAGTCTTCGACGGTGGCAAATTGCTGATTCAGACCAACTACGCAGGGGCCATCCCGGTGGATTGGAAGCAGGTCAAGACCCTGGAAAGCGACCAGGAACTGCTGGTCAAGCAGGACGCTTACACCGGTGAAAAGGCCAAATCCCTGAAAGCGGCGGAGGATGGCAAGGTCACCCTGACCAATGGCGAAGCGCCGAAAACCGTGGACTTGGCCAGCATCCAGCAGATCATCAAGCCAAAGCCTGTGATCGAAGACCTGGTGTGGAAGGGCAATGTCGACCTGGCGTTGGACTACAAACGCGCCGACAAGGACACCAACGACTACGACATCGACTTCAAGACCACCGCCCGTCACGGCCAGTGGCGGCATACCGCCCAGGGCGAATACAACCGCGAGTTCCAGGATGACGTGACCACCACTGATAACTGGTCGCTCGAATATGACCTGGACCGCTTCATCACCGAGCATTGGTACTGGCAGGGCCGCCTGACCTACAAGCGTGACAAGGTTGAAGACCTGTCCCGCCAGCGCACCGTCGGTACTGGCCCTGGCTACCAGTTCTGGGACGATGAGCTGGGCGCGTTCTCCCTCGGCTCGCTGGTCAACCGCACCGATTACCAGTATTCGGACGATCGCAAGAGCAACTTCTATTCCCTGGCCATGAAGTGGAGCTACAACCGCTACCTGGTGGGCAAGACCGTGGAATTCTTCACCAACGGTGAAGTGGGCAAGCCGCTGGCCGGGCCGTCCGATTACTCCCTGGATGCGGAAATGGGCTTGCGCTACAAAGTCACCGAGTGGGCGTCGCTCAACCTTAAGGCCGAGCGCGACATCATTAATGGCGAATCGCAAAGCAGCTTGGACAAGACCCGTTACACCGCAGGCTTCGGCGTCGCCTGGTAAAGCAACCCGGTAAAACCAGCAACGGACACTCTGGCAACCCGCGCCGATATTGATTACCTTGTGTTGAGATTCATTCCCATAGACGCCATAGGCTGTGGGCGGCTGAACACCCGAGGAGTCATACCGTGAGCACGCAGGTTGCCAAGAACGCCCGAGAGCTGTTGCTCAAGGAATACCGCGGAGCGCTCTCCACATTGTCCAAAGCCATGCCGGGTTTTCCCTTCGGCTCAGTGGTGCCGTACTGCCTCGACGCGCAGGGCCAGCCGATCATCCTGATCAGCCGCATCGCCCAGCACACCCACAACCTGCAGAAAGACCCCAAGTGCTCGCTGCTGGTGGGTGAGCGCGAAGCGGATGACGTGCAAGCGGTAGGGCGCCTGACCTACCTGGCCGAAGCCGAAAAGCTTGAGGATGAGGCTGCGATTGAAGCCGCCGCCGAGCGCTATTACCGCTACTTCCCGGATTCGGCCAACTACCACAAGGCCCACGATTTCGACTTCTGGGTGCTCAAACCGGTGCGTCACCGTTACATCGGCGGCTTTGGCGCGATTCACTGGGTCGACCAGCTCACCCTGGCCAACCCGTTTGCGGGCAAAGCCGAGCGCAGCATGATCGAGCACATGAACAGCGACCACACCAAGGCCATCGCCCACTATGTCGAGCTGACCGGCCTGCCGACCACCGAACCTGCGCAACTGGCCGGTATCGACAGCGAAGGCATGCACCTGCGTATCGGCCAGTCCTTGTATTGGCTGCCGTTTGCCGAGCCTTGCAACACGCCGACACAAGTGCGCGAAGCCCTGGTTTCATTGGCTCACGCTGAGGTCTGGCCGAAAAAAGAAGCCGTCAGCGCTTGAATTCACGAAACGGCGACGTCATTTAAGGTGGACTGGCAAGGCATTCTTGCGTTGAGGAACCATTTGATGCGCCCTTTTTTATTGCTCTTTCTGCTGTTCCCGGTGTTGGAGCTGTTCGTATTTGTTCAAGTCAGCAGTGCCATCGGGTTTTTCCCGGCACTGTTGCTGATTATTCTCGGCTCGATGCTCGGCGTCCTGGTGCTGCGCGTCGCCGGCCTGGCCACGGCGCTGCGTGCGCGTGAAAGCCTGAACCGCGGCGAACTGCCTGCTCAGACCATGCTTGAAGGCCTGATGATGGCCTTGGCCGGTGGCCTGTTGATCCTGCCGGGCTTTATCAGCGACGTGGTCGGCCTGGTCATGCTGCTGCCGTTCACCCGCAAGCTGCTGGCCGGCAAGATGCGCCAGCGAGCTGAAGAAGCGGCGATCCGCCAGCGCGCCTTCGCCGATGACCTGCAACCCCGTGGCGGCCCGGCGCCACGCCAGCCGCTGGGGCGTGAAGGGGATGTGATCGAAGGCGAGTTCGAACACCGCGACAGCAAATAACCGCATGACCTGCACGGCGCCTTTGGGGGCCGTGCTGCTTTTGCCGCCCGGCATTCGTAAAAAATTTCCGTCGCGGCCTCTTGTAATAAGCTTATGCGCCCTTATGTAACGGTCACCGCAAGGTTTCTGGTGGCGACACCAGACAGACTTCCGCGTCTTGCTTGGCGAGGCGCGACCGGCACCGCCGGAATACAACTTGCCGGTATCGATACCGGCCGATGAAAAACACAATTAGGAGAGATCGACAATGAGCAAGCTTCGTCCTCTGCACGACCGCGTCGTAATCCGTCGCAGCGAAGAAGAAAAGAAAACCGCTGGCGGTATCGTTCTGCCAGGTTCGGCTGCTGAAAAAGCCAACCACGGTGTGATTCTCGCTGCAGGCCCGGGCAAGACGCTGGAAAACGGTCAAGTACGTGAGCTGGCCGTAAAAGTGGGTGACAAGGTTGTTTTCGGCCCTTACTCCGGCAGCAACACTGTGAAAGTCGACGGCGAAGACCTGCTGGTCATGGCTGAGAACGAGATTCTCGCCGTTCTGGAAGACTGATTCCCCGCTCATTTTCCCGTTACTACAAAGTATTTAAGGAATATCGATCATGGCTGCTAAAGAAGTTAAATTCGGCGATTCCGCCCGCAAGAAAATGCTCACCGGTATCAACATCCTGGCCGACGCGGTAAAAGCGACCCTGGGTCCTAAAGGCCGTAACGTGGTTATCGAGAAGAGCTTCGGCGCTCCGACCATCACCAAGGACGGCGTTTCGGTAGCCAAAGAAATCGAACTGGAAGACCGTTTCGAAAACATGGGCGCGCAGCTGGTCAAAGACGTTGCCTCCCGTGCCAACGATGACGCAGGCGACGGCACCACCACCGCTACCGTACTGGCTCAGGCCATCGTCAACGAAGGCTACAAGGCCGTCGCTGCCGGCATGAACCCGATGGACCTCAAGCGCGGCATCGACAAGGCGACCATCGCCATCGTTGCTGAGCTGAAAAAGCTGTCCAAGCCATGCGCCGACACCAAGGCTATCGCTCAGGTAGGCACCATCTCCGCCAACTCCGACAACTCCATCGGCGACATCATTGCCGAAGCCATGGAAAAAGTCGGTAAAGAAGGCGTGATCACCGTTGAAGAAGGCACTGGCCTGGAAAACGAACTGTCGGTTGTAGAAGGCATGCAGTTCGACCGTGGCTACCTGTCCCCGTACTTCGTCAACAAGCCTGAGACCATGGTTGCCGAGCTGGACAGCCCGCTGATCCTGCTGGTCGACAAAAAGATCTCGAACATCCGCGAAATGCTGCCAGTGCTGGAAGCCGTTGCCAAAGCCGGCCGCCCACTGCTGATCGTTTCCGAAGACGTTGAAGGCGAAGCCCTGGCGACTCTGGTTGTGAACAACATGCGTGGCATCGTTAAAGTCGCCGCCGTCAAGGCGCCAGGCTTCGGCGACCGTCGCAAGGCCATGCTGCAGGACATCGCCGTTCTGACCGGCGGTACCGTTATCTCCGAAGAGATCGGCCTGAGCCTGGAAAGCGCCACCCTGGAAAACCTGGGTAGCGCCAAGCGCGTGACCATCTCCAAAGAAAACACCATCATCGTTGACGGTGCTGGCGTTGAGCAGGACATCCAGGCTCGCATCACTCAGATCCGTGCCCAGGTTGCCGAGACTTCGTCCGACTACGACCGTGAAAAACTGCAAGAGCGTCTGGCCAAGCTGTCCGGCGGCGTTGCAGTGATCAAGGTTGGCGCCGGTTCCGAAGTTGAAATGAAAGAGAAGAAAGCCCGCGTTGAAGACGCCCTGCACGCAACCCGTGCAGCCGTTGAAGAAGGCGTGGTACCTGGCGGTGGCGTTGCGCTGATCCGCGCTCTGGAAGCACTGGCTGATCTGACCGGCGACAACGCTGACCAGAACGTCGGTATCGCTGTTCTGCGTCGCGCCGTTGAAGCGCCACTGCGTCAGATCGCTGCCAACTCCGGCGACGAGCCAAGCGTTGTGGTCAACGAAGTCAAGAACGGCAAAGGTAACTACGGTTACAACGCTGCGACTGGCGAATACGGCGACATGATCGAAATGGGCATCCTGGACCCTACCAAGGTGACTCGTTCCGCGCTGCAAGCAGCAGCCTCGATCGGTAGCCTGATCCTGACTACCGAAGCTGCAATCGCTGACAAGCCAAAGGCTGAAGGCGCAGCTGGCGGCGGTATGCCAGACATGGGCGGCATGGGTGGCATGGGCGGCATGATGTAAGCCAGCCTTACCCAGCTATTAAAAAGCCCCGCCTGCAGTGATGCAGGCGGGGCTTTTTTGTGCGGTATTCAAAATGCAGGAGAACCCATGTGGGAACTGGCTTGCCTGCGATGGCATCACCTCGGTGCACCAGACATACCGAGTCGCCTGCATCGCGGGCAAGCCCGGCTCCCACATGGCCGCCTGTGTTGATCTCAACCCAATGTACGACGTCGCAACAGCTTCCTGAAGGTCATGCCCCTTGCCAGGGTTACTTGGGCAGCCGGCATAAGTGCCACGGGTTGCGGTGCAGCAGCTTGGTTGAGTGGGCCAGGGACAGGCAGGTGCGTGAGTTTCTCAACGCTGGCGGCTCGGGGCCACCTCCGAGGTGGCGGGGTGAGGAGCGCATCCTGCGCCGTTGGCCGACGTGCCGTATTGGCGGTGTGATCGCCAGCGTGTTTGTCTTCCATCCGTGGTGATGGCTTGTCCGTAACCGCCAGGCGCGAGGCCGAGGCATTACCGGGCACGAACACGCCGGCAACGATGCACAGCGACAGCATCAAGGTGGGCAAATGCTTCTTACGGGGATGCATGACAGGGCTCTCCAACCGGGATTCAGTTGGCGAGGTTACGGGCGATGGGATGGCTGCGCTGTCACAGGCTGTAACAGCGCTACAACCGGCGATACCCTTCAATAAGGACGAACACTGTCACTGTGGCGAGCAGGCTTGCCCTGCGTTGGGTGGCGAAGCCGCCCCAAATCAGGCGACTCGGTGAGCCAGTTATAACGGACTGGGGCTGCTGCGCAGCCCAACGCAGGGCAAGCCTGCTCGCCACGGGTTACTTTTCTCCAGTGCGATTTCTGACTCGACTTACTTGAACGCATCAGCCCAAAGACCTTGAAAGGCATGGCTCTAAAGAGGGCGCAACGGCAGTATCAGGCTCATGCGTGCGCCGCCCAGCGGGCTGCGGGTTACCGACAACTCACCGTGGTGCCACTGGGTTGCGCGCTTGGCCAGCGCCAGGCCGAGGCCGAAGCCACTAGGTTCGTCGCCGCCCATGGCAAGCCGCACAAAAGGCTCGAAAATCTTTTCACGGTTCTCCGCCAATATACCGGGGCCATCATCGTCGACATGCAGCACCAAGTGCTGCTCACCCTGATAGGTGGCGCTCACGCACACTCGATCACGTGCATAGGTGATGGCGTTGCTCAAGAGGTTGCGCACGATCAAGTGCAGCAGGGCACGGTCGCCGATCAGTTCAAGCTGTGCAGGCTCGGTTTCCAGGCTTAATTGACGGTGGTGCCCATCCAGTAAGGCGAACTCCTGGTGCAGCCAATCACGCAGGTTGATGGGTTCGTGCTGCAAATCGGTCGGCGCGCCGGCCATTCGCGCAAAGGCCAAGCTGGCGCGAACCAGGGCTTCGAGTTCTTCGACATCGGTTTGCAAGCGCTCCTGAAGGCGTGCGCGGGTCGGCGGGTCTTCGCTCTTGCTCAGCAACGTAAGGGCGAAACGCATGCGCGCCAGCGGTGTGCGCAGTTCGTGGGAGACGGCTTGAGAGACTTCGCGATGGCGTTCGCTCATGGCGCTGATGTCCCGCGCATGCTGTTGCAAAGTCAGCAGCAACGGCGTCCATTCCTTGCCCAGGGCGGGCAGCATCACGTTTGGCGTGCGTGCCAGCGTGCCCAGGCACGTGTTGAGTGTGGCCAGGTCTTTGTTATGCCGTCGGTACGCACGCAAACCGAGGCCGAGCAACAGCAAAACCGGCAAGCCGGCGACGCAGGCGGTCATCCAGAAAATCGGAAATTTCAGCAGGTCCTTTACCTCGGCACTGCCCCACATAGGGCCGAATCGGATCACGGTTTCGTCGTCCAGCGGGAAGTAGCTGATGTCTTCGTCGCTGTTCAGTGCCGGCTGCTGGTGTTCGAGCATGACCATGGCTTCGGGCGGCAGTTCGACGTCGTCATAGGGGATCAGCTCTACCGGGTACTGGAAGTGCGCGCGCAGGATGTCCATGCGCGCTTCACGTTTCTCGGCAGGCAAGCCTTTGAGCTGCTCGGCCACCAAATAGCCTGGGCCGGCCATCAAACGCAAAAAACTGTCCTCGCCGACAAACACCGAGGCGTTGGTGCACAGCCACAACAGATAAAGGGTCAAGCTCGTCCAGCCCGCGCCCGCCACGGCCACCATCCAGGGGCGCAGTTTAAACATGCTGGGCCGCCTGGGGGATTTCGACAAACAGGTAGCCTTGGGCCGTGATGGTCTGGATGGTCACCGGGCAGGCCAGGGTCATCAGCTTTTTGCGCAGGCGCGACACACGCATATCAATGGAGCGGTTAAGCCCGTCGTATTCCAGGCCGCGTAAGCTTTGCAGGAGTTTCTCGCGGGTCAGTAACACGCCGCTATGGCGGGCGAAAATCGCCAGCAGTTCGAACTCGGCCACCGAGAATTGCAATGGCGTACCGTCGAGCCAGGCGAAATGGCTATTAAGGTCCAACCGAAACGCACCCCACTGATAAGACGCATTGGGCGCCTGGCGGTGACGACGCAGCAACGAGCGCACCCTGGCCAGCAACAGCAGCGGGTCGACGGGTTTGACCACGTAGTCGTCGGCGCCCACGTCGAATCCGGTTAATTGCTCGGCGTTTTCATCCAGCGCGGTCATCATCAGGATCAGCCCGGGGTAGCTGTCGCGAATCTGGCGGCACAGGGTAAAACCGTCGATGCCCGGCAACATGACATCGAGGATCAACAGTGCCGGTTTTTCATCAAGAATGCGCTGTGCGGCGCGATCACCACGGTGCTCCACGGCGACGGTAAAACCCTCCGCGCGCAGGAACTCGGCCGTCAGCGCGGCCAATGGGCGGTCATCTTCAATCAGCAACAGGGAGTCGGACATGCAAAGGCGCCATCGCCGGAGGATGGCGCAAGTGTCACGCCCTTGCCCTGTGGTAGGCAAGGGCCAGAGCGCAGCTGTCAGCGTACGCTGATTGCGGGGGGCACTTCCTTCGGCCCCTTCCAGCTCAGCAATTGTTGGGTGTAGCCATAGCTGGCCGCTTGGTAGTAGGTGATTGCGCGTTGGATCAACGGATCATCACTGCCTACACGCAGCTCCTGGCTTTCACCCAGGGCTTGATCGTGGCGACGCAGGCCCTGGCGTGGGCTTAGAATGGCCAGGTCCTTGCCGTCAAACAGCCCCAGATACTGGTAGTTGCCGACCACCACGCGCGGTGGCAACGGGTTGTCCTGCAACAGGTTGCGGCCGAAGAAGGTCGACTCGTAGCTCAGGTTGATCAGGCCCAGCAAGGTCGGCGCAAGGTCGATCTGGCTGGCCAGTTGTGCGCTTTCCCGGGCTTCGATCAGCTTGGGGGCATAGATGAACAGCGGGATCTGGTAGTTGGTGATCGGCAAGTCTTCCTTGCCTGCACTGCCGGCGGTGTGGTCGGCGACGAACACGAAAATCGTGTTATCGAACCAGGGTTTCTGGCGTGCCGCGTCGAGGAACTCGCCAATAGCGTGGTCGGTGTATTTGACGGCGCCGTCACGGCCTTTACCGGACTTGATATCAATGCGCCCGTCCGGGTAGGTGTAGGGACGGTGGTTGGACGTGGTCATCAGTTGCAGCAGGAAGGGCTGCTGCTTGGCGTAGTCGGCATCCGCGAGTTTCAGGGTTTGCCGGTAGAGATCTTCATCAGCCATGCCCCACGCGTTCTTAAACGAAATTTCCGCTTCAGGCACACTGCTCTGGTCGACGACCCGATAACCGTTGCCGCTGAAAAACGCGTTCATATTGTCGAAGTAACCGCGCCCGCCGTAGACGAACACGCTGTCGTAACCGACGGCACCGAGTTGTTGGCCAAGGCTTGCGAAACCGCTTTCACGGCCAATGCGCTTGACGATCGAGCGGCCGGGCGTGGGTGGAATCGCCAAGGTGATCGCTTCCAGCCCACGGTCAGTGCGGGTGCCGGTGGCATAGAAGTTATTGAAGTACAGGCTTTGTTTACGCAGCGCATCGAGGTTGGGCGTCAGGTTGTTCTCATCGCCATTGCTGCCCATGTATTTGGCGCTGAAGCTTTCGATGGTCACCAGCACGATGTTGGGTTTACGCAATGTGCCTGGGTTGTCGATAGTGCGGCGGATATCCAGCGGGTCTGTGCCGATAAAGTGCGCATTGGGTTCACTGAGTTCTGCGCGCAACTGTTTGGCGACAACATCGGTTGGCAGGCTTTTGTAGAACTGCGTGTAATCGAGTTCGTTATTGCGAAAGGCGGCAAAAAATTGGTACGGGCCGTTGCTCGCCAATTCGTTCATGTAGGCATTGCCGCCTTGGGCACGCGGGCTGTTCTGGCTGATCAATTGCACACTCAGACCGGCAGCTACCAACAGGCACAGGGCATTCAGCAAGCGGCCGCGCATGGCTGGGAGCGGGGCGTTCATCGCCGCATTGAACGGCTTGCGCAGGGCAAGGCTCACGACTATCGCCAGCATCGCCAACAAACTGAGCAGCTTGCCGATCGGGTAGGACTCCAGCAGGTTGTTCAACACCTCCTTGGAATACACCAGGTAGTCGACGGCAATGAAGTTGAAGCGCACACCGAATTCATCCCAGAACAACCATTCAGCGACCGCAGTGAACAGCATGGCGAACACGCTGACGGTGAGCACCGCTTGCAGGAACCAGCGATGGCCGCGGCGGCGCCACAACGCGGGCGGGCACAGCAGCAGGTACAGGCCCAGCGGCAAGGCGGCATACACCAGGAAGCTCAGGTCATAGAGCAAACCCACGCCAAACACCGGCAGCAAATTGCCACCGACTTCATCCAGATGGGTGATCAGCAGCACGCTGCGGGTCAGCAGGAAAATCACCAGCCAGGTGGCGGTGACGAGCAGCAGAAAGCGCATAGGCGCTGTTTTGAAAAAACCCATGTCCATATTCCTTATATCGATGGGCGCGATGTTCGACCTGACACTGTAATCAGTTTGTGAAGCTATAGTGAAAAACTTGTTGGAATATGTAATTGGTTGAAAACCTTTATCGACGTGACCTCAAGGTCTATCCCTGAGCCACACTTGGCCTTAAGCTGCGCGAGCCAACAAGGCCGTTACCGCGTACGGAGACACTGCCCATGCGAATTCTATTGGTTGAAGACAACCGCGATATTCTGGCCAACCTGGCCGATTACCTGGGGCTAAAAGGCTACACCGTGGACTGCGCGCAGGACGGTTTGTCGGGCCTGCACCTGGCCGCCACCGAGCATTACGACCTGATCGTGCTCGACATCATGCTGCCCGGTATCGATGGCTACACGCTGTGCAAACGTCTGCGTGAAGACGCCCGCCGCGATACGCCGGTGATCATGCTCACCGCCCGCGACCAATTGGATGACCGGCTGCAGGGCTTCAAGTCCGGCGCCGATGACTACCTGCTCAAACCCTTTGCCTTGTCTGAGCTGGCCGCGCGCATCGAAGCCGTTTTGCGCCGTGCCCAGGGCGGCGGGCGCCGTGCCCTGCAAGTCGGTGACTTGAGCTACGACCTTGATACCCTGGAAGTCACCCGCGAAGGGCGCCTGCTCAAGCTCAACCCGGTGGGCCTGAAACTGCTCGCCGTGTTGATGCAAAAAAGCCCGCACGTACTGCGCCGCGAAATCCTCGAAGAAGCCCTGTGGGGCGATGATTGCCCGGACAGCGACAGCCTGCGCAGCCACGTTCACCAATTGCGTCAGGTGATCGATAAGCCGTTCGCCAAGCCGTTGCTGCAAACGGTACACGGTGTGGGTTATCGCCTGGCCGAGGGCCGTGATGGAGTTTAAGCAAAGCCTTGCCCAGCGGATCATCATCGCCTTTGCCTTGATGAGTGCGTTGGTGGCGGGGGCCTTCGCCATGGGCATCATTGCGACCGTGCACCTGGTGGAAGAAAAACTGATTTCGGCCGGCCTGGGCGGCGACCTGCAGCGCCTGTTGCTGATGGACAGTGTCGAGGACTGGAGCCACCGGCCCGAGCCCGACCAGCTGTTTTACTTCAGCGGCGGCCCTGGGGATTTCGAGCTGCCCAAAGACCTTCGGCACCTGGAGCCGGGCTTTCACGAAGTATTCCGCGAATCGCTGTCGTACCACGCCATGGTTGAAGTGGTGGATGGCCGACGGTATGTGTTGCTGCAAGACCAAAGCGATTTCGAAGAGCGCGAGCGCGTGCTGTTTGCCGTGGTGCTGGTGGGCTTTGTGCTCAGCCTCGCACTGGCGGTTTTCCTTGGTTGGGTGCTGGCCCGCAAGGTGATGGCGCCGGTGGTGCGTCTGGCCCGCCAGGTGCGCCATCGTGACCAATTGCTTGGCTTGGCGCCGCCGCTGGCTCCGGACTACGCCGCCGATGAAGTCGGCGAGTTGGCCGTGGCTTTCGACGCCACCCTGGGCCGCCTGCGCGCGGCCTTGTCCCGTGAGCAGCTGTTCACCAGCGATGTCAGCCACGAACTGCGCACGCCGTTGATGGTACTGGCCAGTTCCTGCGAGTTGCTGTTGGAAAACCCGGCTATTGACCCGCGTGGCCGCAACCAAGTGCTGCGAATCGCCCGTGCGTGCGAAGAAATGCGCGAGCTGGTGCAAACCTTCCTCATGCTGGCGCGTGCCAAACACGATGATGCCGCCATGTCGCCGCAGGTCAACGTCACGCAGGTGGCGGAGGACTTACTCGGCATCTGGCGAGGGCCTATCGAGCAAAAGGGCCTTGAGTTGATCTATAACCCGGGCAATCCCCTGGATACCCGCTACAACACCACCTTCTTGCACGCGGTGATGGGCAACTTGCTGCGCAACGCGTTGCACTACACCGAGCAGGGCTTTATCCGCCTCACGCTGGAACCGAGCGGCTTTATCGTCGAAGACTCTGGGGTGGGCATTCCCGAGGACAAGCGTGAAGCGATGTTCGAGCCCTTTGTGCGCGGCAGCGAGAAGCGCGGAGAAGGCCTCGGCCTGGGCTTGTCGCTGGTGCAACGCATCTGCGAGAGCCAGGGCTGGAGCGTCAGCCTGAGTACTATGGAGCCCAATGGCTGCCGTTTCCATGTCGAGTTGAGCCAGGTCAAACCCTGAGTACTTTCCCTGCCGCTATCCTGCGGCAGATACCCCGCTTTTCGGCGAAGATGGCCCCATGCCACTGCTTGTATCTGTAAAGTCTTGAAATGTATGGGGTTGGACAGGACAAGTTTTTCACAACGGGTTGACCTGTTGATCACAGTTTGCTGCTTAAGGTTGTAAGCATCAGCTACTGGAGATCCGTTGATGTCTACCCCAATCAAGCTCGATTTTTCCGAAAAGTACGACGATCAGCACGCGCAGAATTATTTGCTCAAGCATCAGGACAATCTGGCTCGCCGGCTGTCCCACAAACGCGACGAGCAATTGGCGCGCGGTGCGTTGGCCCTGGCGGGTGAGCCGGGCCTGGTGCTGGACCTGCCTTGCGGTGCCGGGCGGTTCTGGCCATTGTTGGCGGAGAAGCCCAACCGTGTGATTATCGGCGCTGACAATTCGGAGTCGATGTTGAAAGTTGCCACCGTCGCCCAGCCGGCGGAGGTGGTGAAGCGGGTACGGCCTTTGCAAACGTCTGCCTTTGATATCGATTTGCCCGATAACTCGGTCGACAGTATTTTTTGCATGCGCTTGATGCACCACATTGGTGATCCGGCGCACAGGCTGGCAATACTGAAAGAATTTCAGCGGGTTACCCGCGACAGCGTGATTATTTCGTTGTGGGTGGATGGCAATTTCAAGGCGTGGAAACGCAAGCGCGCCGAAGCCAAGCGTCGCAAGAAAGGTGAGCAGGAAGGTTACCAAAACCGGTTTGTGTTACCGGCTGCTACTGTCGAGGCAGAATTTGAGCAGGCCGGTTTCCGGGTCCAGGAATCCCTGGACTTCATGCCGCTCTACGCCATGTGGCGAGTCTATGTATTGCGTAAGAGGTAACAGGATGGCAGTTGAGTGCGTATCAGGCAGTCACGTAGCTCCCGAAGAACGATTTGATTTTTTCTGGCGTCAGCAGGGCGAGTGGGTCGAGGAACCCAACCGCCGACGCGGTGGTGAAAGCGGTGTGCAGCGGGTGGTCAGCCCAAATGGCCGCTTGCTCTACAGCAAGCGTCAGACCGGTCATATCTACCGCAGTTGGCTTCACCCGTTCGGACGACCGACCGTGTTGCGCGAACGTGACGCCCTCAAAGGCCTGCGTTCGCTGGATGTACGCGTACCGGAACTGGTGTTCTGCGGCGCACGCCGTGACCCCGAGCACCAATGGAAAGCCTTGTTGGTCACGGCGTCCCTGGACGGTTTCGACGAGATCGAAAACTGGTACGCCGCCGGCGGCCGTGAGCAGTACGGCGAGTTGCTCCATGAGCGCATGCTCAAGGAATTGGCGGGCACCCTGGCGCGCATGCACAAGGGCCGCTGGCAACATGGTTGCCTGTACATCAAGCACATTTTTGTACGAGTGACCGGCGAAGGCGACTCGGCCAACGTGGAAGTGGCGCTGCTGGATTTTGAAAAGTGCCGCCAGCGGTTGACCGCTTATCGGGCCGCTTCCCATGACATGCTGCAACTGCGTCGCCATTCGTCGTGGAACAGTACCGACTGGGAAAAACTCAGCTACTTTTACGAGACGGCGTTTGGCAGCGCTATCAAGGGCTTAACTAGATGAAGCTAGAAATAGCACGAGGTGTGTTCCTGGTCGGCGCGTTGGGCATTGCAGCCCTGGCGCTGGCTGTGTGGGAACAACCTCGCACACAGGTGCTCAGTGCGGCGCAGGGTAGCGGGCAATGCCTGCTGCCACGTGTTGCCAAGACGAGTGTGGCGGCCAAGCCGGATCATGACTTGCTGTTGTTCATGTTCGGGATGTCCCAAGGGATGAGGCCGCAGAGTTGAAAGATTCCACACCCCCGACAAAAGGGCCTTGCGATGCGAGGCCCTTTTTTTTCTCAAATTATCAGGTGCAAGTGGTTGTCCCAAAGCCCCGAGGGCAGCTCCAGCGGCTTGGCCACCAACTGCGGCTGGCGGCAATCGTAGAAGCGGCAACGGCCCTGGCCTGAGGTGACGACAAAGCCATCCGCCACAGCGCCTACACCGGCGCAGTCGGGCAACGGTCCGTCCAGGCGCAGCGCACCGCTGTCCATGTCCCAGATAAAAAACCTGTTACCCCGCGGCGCTGTGAGTGCGACCAGACGCAGTTCGCTGTGCACGGCGACGCTGGCGGTGTAATGCCCCATGGCTTGCAGTTGCTCATCGGCCACCGGGAACGCCACGAACGGCTGCCCTGGGCGCTTGATCGCGAGCAACTCGGAGCGCTCCTGGGACGGCCCCATGAACTGCTGCCCGGTGAGGATTGTGCCATCGCTGGCAATCCCCATATGCCGCACGCTGTTCATCTGTTGGTCCAGGGTTTCCTTGCTGATCAGGCTGCCGTCGCGGTGCATCAGCACCAGGCTCGGTTCCATGGCGTTGAGGTTCATCTCCACACGACTTTCGGCTTCGGTGCGAATGCCGCCGTTGGCCACCACCAGGGTTTCGCCGTCGGGCATCCATGACACTTGATGCGGGCCGATGCCATGGGTGGAGATTTCGCCACTGTGCACCAGCCGCTCGCCCTCGAACCTGTACACACCGAGCAGGCCACGGCCGGGGTCGGAGGTGTCGTTCTCGGTGGCGTACAGCCAGTCGCCGCTGTTGTGGATCACCGCGTGGCCATAGAAATGGCGATTGGCATTGGAGGTGATGGTTTGCAGCAGCGTGCCAGTACGCAGGTCGATCAGGTAACTCTCGGTGCCCGGGCGACGGGCGACGAACAGCGCAATCGGCAGTATCGGGTGGTTGATGATGTCATGGCAGCGCTGGCCGACCTGGGTGGCAAACACTTGCGTGCCGTCCAGGCGAAAACCCACGGCATAGTGCTTGCCGTCCGCATCATCGCGTGCCGACAGCAGCAGCGGTGCCTGCTTCTTTTGTTTGAACAGCGTCCAGCCACCCAAAGTGAGTGCACTGAGCAGCACACTGCCAACCGCCAAAGCCTGTCGCCTGAGCATCATCAGTCACCGTCGTTGGCGTTAAAGCCCAGTTGAATGCCCAGCGCCTTGGCCAAATCACCTTCGTGCAGGCGGTGGACCACGTTGAGGCTGTCATAGATGTCATTGAGCTGTTGGCGCCCGGCATCGTCGGCCAGCAATTCGTTGAGCGTGCGCTGGTTGCTGGCGAACAGCTTGAGCGAGGCTGCATAAGCGGCGTCGATCTTGTCGGCCAATGGCTTCTGCTCGGACGGCAGCAGGCCGCGCAGGCCCTTGTTGTCGACGCCGACCCACACGGTCTGCGCCGCCGCCAGGCTGGCTTGCAGGCTTTGCAGGGACGACTGGCTGCGCCAGGCATCGGCCTGGAAGGGTTGCGGGATGCCCTTGGTCTGGCGGCCCATCGGCGTGCCGAGTTTTTTCTTCAAGGTATCCAGTGCGGTGACTTGCACGCGCAGCAGGTCAGCGATGGCTTCGTGGGAATCGGCGTAGCGCTGGTTCGGGAACTTGGTCATCTGCGCGAGCATGCCATCGGTGCTGTTCCAGCTTGCCAGGATCTCTTCGGCCAGGGTTTTCTGACGCTCACCAATGGCCACCAGCAGTGGGCAGTAACGGGCTTTCTGGGCTTCGTCGGCGACGTCGGTCTTGGCGTCGTAGAGGATGTATTCGTAGGCCGACAGGCCTTGCACCACCACGCTGGACTTGGCCAGGGCCGCGCCGTCGATCTGCGGCTGGGCGCTGACCAGTTGTTCGACTTGTCGGCCCACCAGGTTTTTCTTGTCCGGCCAGAACTGCACTTGCCACGAACGGTTGCCCTCGGCCAGCGGGCCGATCAGCAGCGGCTGCAGCTCAGCCCAGGCTTTTTGCGCGTGCAGGAAGTCGGCGCGGGCGGTCTCCAGGCTTTCCTTGCCCTGGCAGTAGGCGAGGGCGCTGACGGCCAGTTGGCGGTCGGCTTCAACCCAGCGGCTGTAGGTGGGCAGGATCACTTGCTTGGCGATGGCCGCCGAGGTCACCGCCTGCGGGTCCTGGGGCGAGCAGGCGCCGAGGGCGAGGGCGGCAAGGCTGGTGAATAGCAACTTGGGACGGAACATGTCGAGCTCCCTACTGTAATTGTGGCAATGCTTATAAAGAGTTCAGGAACGCCAGCAACGCAGCACGCTGCTCGGCATTAAAGGACAACACATGTTGCTGCGCCGCTTGCGCTTCGCCGCCATGCCAAAGCACGGCTTCGAGCAGATTGCGGGCGCGGCCGTCATGCAAAAACTGGGTATGACCACTTACGGCCTGCGTCAGGCCAATGCCCCACAACGGCGGCGTGCGCCAGTCGCGGCCGCCGGCCTTGAACTCGCTGCGGTGGTCGGCCAGGCCTTCGCCCATGTCGTGTAACAACAGGTCGCTGTAAGGGCGAATCACCTGGTTGGCCAGCTCAGGCTCGGCGGCCGTGGCCGCCGTGGTGAACGTCGGCTTATGGCAACCCTGGCAACCGGCCTGGTAGAACAGGTTTTTGCCGGCGAGTACCTGCGGTGTGTTGACGTCACGGCGCGCCGGCACGGCGAGGTTGCGGGTGTAGAACAGCACCAGGCGCAGGATGTTATCGCTGACTTCCGGCTCGCCCTCGGGGCCATTGCCATTGGGCGCCTGTTTGCAGGCGACTTGGGCGGCGGTGCAGTCATCAAAGGGTCTCAGGGACGTGGTGAGGCCCATATCACCAGAAAACGCGTGAACATTTTGTTGATTGAGGTTGGGTTGCCCGGCTTTCCAGCCAAAGCGCCCGAGTACGGTTTGGTGCTGCGCGTCATCCCAGACCCAATTGGCGCGACCAATGAGGGCTTCCTTGTCGGCGGTTTTTGCGTCGGTGTTGCGCAAGATGTCGGCATCGCTGATGGCTTCGAGCAGGCCCAGGCCGATCATCGGTGGCGCAATCCGCGCCGAGAAAAGTGTTTCGGCGTGCATCGGGCCGTAGCCCAGCTGGGTGATTTGCAGATTTGGCTTGCGCAACTCGACCACGCTGCCGTCCTTGAAGGTCACGTTGACGGGCGTGTAGTCGACCCGCACTTTGCCTTCAGGCGCCACGCCTGGCACGGCCATGTCCTGCAGTTGCCCACCGTAGACCGGCTCGGGCACCACGCCGATCTGCTCGATAAGCCTGGCATCGGCGGGCGCAGGCGGGATCGACAGGCGCACCAGCATCGACACCGCATTCGGTGCGTCGGGCAGCGGCGGATGGCCACGGCCGTCCTTGATATGGCAGTTCTGGCAAGCATTGGTGTTGAACAACGGGCCCAGACCGTCACGCGCGGTGGTGGTGGACGGCGCAATCACCCAGGGGCTGCGAAAGAAGCTGTTGCCGACGCTGAAATCCAGGCGACGGGTGGGCGCCAGGTTGGCCGAAGGCAGGGAAAACGCGTTCTGGTCGCGCTTGTTCACCGTCGTCGCGCCGCCCGCTCGTGATTCACCCGGCTCTGCCTTGGTAAACCTGGGGGCGTCGTCGCAGGCGGTCAGGCTCAAGGCCATCAATGCTGCGCACAGACGAAGAGGCGAACGGACCATCGGGTTTCCTGCGACTAAGGCGAAAAAGAGGGTCGCAAAGTCTAACAGGGCAGGGCGGATTGAATAAGAGCAATTATCGTTTGGTGGAATCCGATTCATTCCCGCTAGAATGACCGCACATTTTTTTCTGGAGGTGGCCAATGCAGGCTCTCGACGCTTTGCTCAACCGTGTTTCCGTGCCGCGTTTGCTGGAGCCGGCGCCGACCCAGGAGCAGCGCGATGTGCTGTTCGCCGCCGCCATGCGCGCGCCCGACCATGGTCAACTGCGCCCATGGCGCTTTCTCACCGTAGAAGGTGCCGCCCGTGAGCAGATGGGCACGCTGCTGGCCGAAGCCGCACGCCTGCAGGACGCCGACGCGCCGCAAGCCGCTATCGACAAGGCCCAGAACGGCCCGCTGCGTGCGCCGTTGGTGGTGGTGGTGATTGCGCGTCTGCAAGAGCACTTTAAAGTGCCTAAATCCGAGCAACTGCTGGCGGCTGCGTGTGCGGCACACGGTATTTTGCTGGCGGCTTATGCGCAGGGGATCGGGGCGGTGTGGCGCACCGGTGAGTTGTCGTACTCGGCCCATGTGGCTAACGGCTTGGGGCTGACGGCGGATGAGGAAGTGATTGGCTTCCTCTATTTGGGCACGCCGCAGAACCCGCCGCGTACAGCGGCTAAAGAAGATTTAGCGGCGTTTGTTCAGGCCTGGACTGGCGTCTAATTGTGGGAGCTGGCTTGCCTGCGATAATGGCCTGTCAGTCATGGATGTACTGACTGACCCACCGCCATCGCAGGCAAGCCAGCTCCCACAGGGGAGCTTCATTGTTTTGAGGATCGGGTTTATACCTTGAACTGATCCATCAACTTCATCTGCTGGGTCGCCAGCGCATTCAGTTGGCTGCTGATGGCCGCTGACTCGGTGGCCTGGCCGGTGAGGGTTTCGGTCACGGTGCGGATCGCCGAAACGTTGCGGTTGACCTCTTCGGCCACGGCGCTCTGTTGTTCGGCGGCGCTGGCGATCTGCAGGTTCATGTCGCTGATCACTGTTACCGCGTCACTGATCTTGCCCAGCGCCTGCACCGCTTGATGGATCTGCCCGGCATTGCTCTGGGCCTGGTGTTGGCTGGAATGCATGGTCGCCACCACGCCACGGGTGCCGCTCTGGATGCGTTCGATCACCAGGCGAATTTCCTCTACTGAGTCCTGGGTACGTTTGGCCAGGTTGCGCACCTCGTCGGCCACTACCGCAAACCCACGCCCGCTTTCCCCGGCGCGTGCGGCTTCGATGGCGGCGTTCAGCGCCAGCAGGTTGGTCTGCTCGGCAATGCTGCGGATCACTTCGAGCACCGAGCCGATCTGTTCGCTGTTGACCGCCAGCGCTTCCACTTCGGTCACGGCCTTGCTGACTTCTTCGGCCAAGGTGGTGATGTCGCGGGTGCTCTGCTCAATGATCGACATGCCGTCGCGCGCCGACTGGTCTGCGCCACGGGCGGCGCTGGCAGCGTTGGAGGCGCTGTTGGCCACATCATGGGCGGTGGCGCTCATTTCATTGGAGGCAGTGGCCACCTGATCGATTTCGCGGAACTGCACCTGCATGCCTTCGCTGGTCTGGCGGGCAATGGCTGAGGACTGGTCCGCCGTGCCACGCGCTTCAGTGATGCTCTGCTTGATCTGCGCAATGGTCGGTTGCAGCTTGTCGAGGAAGCGGTTGAACCAGTTTGCCAACTCGCCCAGTTCGTCCTTCTTGGCGTAGGTCAGGCGCTGCGTGAGGTCGCCTTCGCCGCTGGCGATGTTCTTGAGCATGGCCGCAACGGTGTTGATCGGGCGGGTCACGCCGGTGGCGGTCAGCCAGATCAGCAGCAGGCCGAGCAGGGCCGCGGCGGCGCCGACCAGCAAGGCTTTGAGCGTGCCCGAGGCTTGGGCTTTGTCGAGCACGTCTTGCAGTTTCAAGGTGTCGGCCAGCATCACGTTCTTGGGCAGTTTGATCACAACGCCCCAGGCCTTGGCGTCGGCAATCGGCTTGACCGGGTACACGGCGCGGATCGTGTCATCTTGCTCACGGATCGTGCGTGTATCGTTGGCCAGCAGTTGCACGATTTCCTTGCCTTCCCCGCCGATGGTGTCGACCAGGTTTTTGCCGACTTTGTCCGGCTGGCCGCTGTAGGCCGCAATCAAACCGGTGCTGGACAGAATTTCCAGGTGCGCCGCGCCGTCGAACAGTTCTTTTTGCGCCGCGTCCGTCATCGCCTGCAGCGTATTGAGCGCCAGGTCGATACCGACCACACCAATGACTTTGCCATCAACAATCAGCGGCAGCGAAATAGTGGTCATCAGCACCTGCTTGCCGGCCACTTCATCGGAATACGGGTCGAGCAGGCACACCGTACGCGTGTCTCGTGGGCAGGTGTACCAGATGTTGTAGGGCGTGCCGCTGAGGTTGAGGGTGGTTTTGGTCAGGTCATCCTCGACCATCACGGTGTTCAGGCCTTCGCCGCCAGCGCGGCTCCAGTAGCTGGAGAAACGGCCTTTTTCATTGGAGACGCGGGTTTTGTCGTTGACGAAGTCGCTGTCTTTGCCATCCAGGCCATTGGGTTCGAATGACAGCCAGATGCCCAGTACCTTGCTGTTGCGCTCAAAGGCGGTTTTGACACTCTGGTTGAGCTCTTCTCGCAATGCGCCGGGCTCCAGCGCTCGTTTGTTGGCGAGGGCACGCAGGTCTTTGACGTGATCGGCCAGCGCGGTTATCACTACCAGGCTTTCGCCAAAGGTTTTCTGCAGTTGCACGGCTTGTTCGCCGGCCTTGGCCTGCAACAGGTTCTGCACGCTGTTAGTGAGCATTCGCGAGCTTGAATCACTTACCAGGCGGTTGTTCTGATCGGCCTCGTAGAGGTTGATGCCGACGATCAGCGCGATTACCCCCAAGAGGCAAAGGCCCGACAACAGCACGATTTTCAAGCGGATGGAGAGGGTGTCGAACATAGGTTCACTCGCGATTGGACTCGTTGAAAGGCAAGCAGGGCGAGCCAAGTCCATTCGGCGCTATGTCCGGAACATCGGCGTAACGGGATGTTTCATGAGGGAAAGGCGATGAGCGGTAGGAAAAGCACTACGCGCCGCGTTATACGGGGGCTGCAAGCCGTTCCGGGCGTGACCAGATCCACAGGTTGCCCAGGCTCATGCCGGCAATCGCCAGGTAGATCGGCCAGCCGTGATCGAGCATCACCAACATCAACACGGCGCACAGCAGCATGCTCACGGTGGCGCTGACTTTGGCGCGGCGCGCGATGATCTTGCCATTGCGCCAGTTGAACAGAATCGGTCCGAACAGCCGGTGGTTTTCCAGCCAGGCGCTCAGGCGCGGCGAGCTTTTAGTCGCCGCCCAGGCGGCCAGCAGGATGAATTCGGTGGTGGGCAAACCCGGTATGACAATCGCCACCAACCCAATGCCCAGGCTGACGTAGGCCAGCAGGCCGAAGAGCAGCTGGGCGATTTTTGAGGTGGATTGGGTTTTGCCGGTCATGCTGAAGTTTATCTGTTGAGGGGTTACACATTATTCGAACTGAAATCCGCTCAAATGTGGGAGCTGGCTTGTGTGGGAGCTGGCTTGCCTGCGATAGCATCGACTCGGTCTGACAGGTAGACCGAGGTGAGCGCATCGCAGGCAAGCCAGCTCCCACAACAAGCCAGCTCCCACACAAGCCAGCGCCCATCGTGGCCTGTTACGCCAGTTCAGGGGCGCTAGCGTACGCCTGTTCCAGCAGCACGGTGAAGCGCACAAACGCGTCGATGGCACCTTTTTCTGCCGCCGCTTCTTCTTCGGCGCTGAACTCCAGGCCGTCGAGGGTGCGGGTGAAGCGCTTCCAGCCTTCAGCGCGGCCACCGGCCGGCTCGCCCAAGTGACGGGCACCGAAGGTTTCGCTCAGGCCCAGGCCCACGGCGCGCTTGATCAAGAATGCAGCGCCCAGCTTGGAGCCTTCGGACACGAACAACCAGCCCAGGGCTTCGGCTTTGCTCGGGTTTTTCACGGCGCCGGCAACCGGTGCTGGCACGTCGGTTTCCAGGTCGGCCAGGTCGAGTTTGGCGGCGTCGGCGCGGCAGCGCTCAGCCAGGTCCGGGACGATCTTGATCAACTCGGGGTCGTTGTACAGCGCCACCAGTTCCGACTGGAACAGGTACTGCGCCACTACAAAACGGGCGAAGTTGGCTGGAGTTTCAAACGGCGCGTGGGCTTTGACCAGCGCGTCGAGCTTGGTGTGTGGCGCGTGGGTGATCTGGTTCAGGCGCTGGGAGCGCAGGTTTGGGCGTTCTGCGGTAGGAGAAGCGGTCATCGAAAAAATCCTTGAGAAGGGGCGCGCCTGGGTGCTCTAAAGAGAGCTGTTATCAACTAGACGAACAAGAAGACGCGGCACAGTAAAAAAACCTCACCTCGCCGCTGATAAAGGGCGGCAAGGTGAGGGCGGCTGTCAGATGTCCCAGATCAGGTTGATCGCGAAGTTGCGACCCGGCTGAGTCAGGCGGTCGAGGTTGGCCGGCGCGGTCACGCCGGCTTCGCCGACGCCGTCGTAGCTGCGCACGTCATCCCAGTTCCAGTACTTCTTGTCGGTGAGGTTGTAGAGGCCGCCGTTGATGGTCACGTCGTTGGTGACTTTGTAGAAACCGGTGAGGTCGACGATGCCAAAGCCTGGGGTCTTGAACGGAGCGCTGGTGCTGCCATCCGGCGCGTGGAAGGTGGTGCTGTCGACACGGTTCTGTTTTTTCACCAGCGTCCAGCTGACCAGCGCGCCGTATTGCTCTTGCTCGTAGCCCAGGCCGAATACGCCTTTAAGCGGGTTGACGCTGTTGAGCGGCTCGCCGTTGTCGTCGTTGCGGCCGTAGGTGTAGCCCACCGAACCTTGGGTGTAGAGGCCTTGTGGCGCTCCGAACGCATCGAGGTTCAGGCGGCCTTTGGCCTCAACCCCCTTGATGGTGGCGTGCTTGATGTTGTTGGCTTCGAAAGTTTGGATGTCGCCGCCGGCGACCGAGGCGTCTTCGTCGATAAAGTCGCGGTACTTGTTGTAGAACACCGCGATGTCGAAGGAGCCCTCATCGAACTGGCCACGAATCCCGGTCTCGATGCCCTTGCTGGTTTCCGGCTTGAGGTTCGGGTTTGGCTCGACGGTGTAGCCCAGGTTGAGGTTTTCAAAACGGCCATACAGCGCTTTGGCCGACGGGGTGCGGAAGCCCTCGGCGTACTGGCCGAACCAGGTGTATTGATCGGTCAGCGCGTAGGTCAGGCCGAATTTTGGCGTGACGCGGTGCCAGGTTTTTTCTTTGTCGCTGACCGGGTAGGCGCCGGTCGGGTTGACGGTGTTGAGGAATTCCTGGGTCAGCTTGGGCTTGAGCCGGGTGTAGTCGTAACGTACGGCGGGCAGGAAGGTCCATTTGTCCCAGGTGATCTGGTCCTGGGCGAACAGCGAGTAAGTGTTGATGGTCGGGTCCGGGAAGTCGCTGGACTTTTTCACGCTGTCGCCGGCAGACGGGCTGGGCGCGCCGATCGCCGTGCAACCTGAGCCGACGGCGAGGCAGTAGGCCGAGCCTTCGCGCGAGCCGCTGACTTTCTGCTGCTTGAGGGTGGTGCCGTAAGTCACTTGGTGATCGGTTTCACCGAGGTTGAACGCCTTGTCCAGCTGTGCGTCGAAGACCCACTGTTTTTCTTCGTACAGGGTGTCGCGGGCGCGCATGACGCGGCGCGATGGCTGGTAGATTTCAGCGGTGCTCTGGTCAGTCTTGGCGATCTGGTAGTTGAGGCTGGTCTTGATCTGATCGGCTATCGGCGAGTCGAGGGCAAAGCGGTTTTCGATGCCGAAGCGTTCACGGGTGATGGTGTCGTTACCCGAACGCCCACGGTAGAAATTGAAGCCACGCCCGCCGACGAAGGGGCCGCCCACGGCGTTCTTCAGATTGACATCGCGATCATCCTTGAACTTCTCGTAGGTCAATCCCAGCCGATTGTCATCGCCATAATTCCAGCCCATTTTCGCCAGGATATTGGTGGTACGTGCATCTTCCGGGTTAGCGCCGGTGCGGGCCAGGCCGGTGGCGTTGTTGCCGTCGTAGGACTCCATTTCATGGCCATTGCGCTGGCTCAGGTGCAGCAAACCGTCGAAGTCCTGCACGCGGCCGGCGACGGTGCCGGAGGTCAGCCAGCTGTCGTCGGCGGAGCTGTAGCCGGTTTTGAGGCGGGCGCCGACGTCCTGGCCGGGCTTGATGATGTCGTCCGGGTCGAGGGTGAAGTAGCTCACCGCGCCGCCGATGGCGCTGCTGCCGTACAGTGCCGAGGCTGGGCCGCGCAGGATCTCGACGCGCTTGACGATTTCCGGGTCGACGTAGTTACGGCGGGTTTTGGCGTACGGGCCGTTGAAGAAGTTGTCCGGCACTTCCACGCCGTCCACTTGAGTGAGGATACGGTCGCCGTCGATGCCGCGAATGTTGTAGCCAGCGTTGCTGGCGCGGGTGCCTGCGCCGCCGACCGACACGTTGGGCTCGTAACGCACCAGTTCACGGATGGTGTTCACGTTCTGGCGGTCCAGCTCCTCACGCGCATGCACAGTAACGGTGCTTGGCACGCTGTTGACGTCCTGCTCACTGCGGGTGGCGCTGATGGTCACCTGCTGCAGATTGAGCGTGCTGCCCGCTGGGCGCTTTTCCAGCACGATGTTGTTATTGCCCAGTTTGCGGTAGCTCAGGTTGGTGCCCAGCAACAGCCGGTCCAGGGCTTTTTCCGGCGAGAGTGCGCCGCGCACGCCGGGGGACGACACACCCTGGCCAAGCTCTGCCGGCAGGCCGACTTGCCAGCCGGTCACGCTGGTAAAGGCATTCAACGCCGACACCAAGGGCTGCTGTTCGATACTGAAACTGTAATTGCCGTGGCTGCGCGCGGCCGGTTCGGCGGCAGTGGCGGCCATCACCGGCGCGCTGGCCAGCAGGATGGCGGCGGTGAGCAAGGACAGGACGGGCGAAGAGGACCGGCGGTTGAAACGAGGGGACATCGAGAGCGCTCCGGGGATACGAATCTTATAGTTGCGAGCTGATCAAATAGGAATCAGTTGCATTGGCTATAACGAGACGAACCGCCGGTTACTATCGAGTAAAAATAATTCTCATTTAGTTCAAGATGACCAGCGCCGGGTACTCCGAGAGCTTAGCCGAGGTGATGTGCGCCAGGGAGCGCACCACATCCAGCGGTTGGTCGAGGCGGTAATTGCCGGTGACGGCCACGCTTGCGAGCTTGTCGTTGGTGTTGACGATCCAGCCGGGGTAATAGCGGCGCAACTCGGCGAGCACTTCGCTCATCGGGCAGTTTTCGAACACCAGGCGGCCCTGGACCCACGCCAAGTCTTTACCGGCATCCAGTTTGGCCGGTTGGCCGAAGCCTTTGGGGCCGATGCGGATGCTCTCACCGGCGCTCAGGCGCACGCGGGCATCGTCGAAGGTATTGCTCAAGTCTACGTCGCCGCGCTGCACCTGCACTTGGGCTTCGCCATTGAGGTAGCGCACGGCGAAGTCGGTGTCGCGCACGCTGGCGCGCACGGGGCCGGCGTCAATCTCCAGCGGCAGGCCACGGCTGGGCGCCACCTCAAAAAAAGCTTCGCCCTGAAACAGTCGGGCGACGCGCTGGTGATCCTTGATGCTGCTGGAAAACGCCGAGTTGGTGTTGAGCAACACTTTGGAGCCGTCCTCCAATTGCAGGCGCTGGCGTTCACCGACGACGGTGAGGTGGTCGGCCTGCAGTCGCACGGGCAGGTTGCTGAAGCTGAACAGACCGATCAGCAGCACAGCGGCGGTGGCCAGGGGTTTCCAATGCGGCTTGATACGCCGCCACGCGCTGGGTTTGCGCGGCACTGCCAAGGCCACGGCGGCGCTGTGAACCGGCGCGCCGCCCCAGGCGGCCTGGGCCTTGCTGAAGGCGAGCAGGTGCGCCGGGTCGCTGGCCAGCCAGGCATCAAACTCGGCTTGCTGCCCGGGTTGCGGGCATTGCAAGGCAATCAGCCAATCGAGGGCTTGGTCCATGGCCGTGTCTTGCAGCACCTCATGAGCCAGCTCATGGGGGCGCAGCTTATTCGGGTCCGTCACGGTGTTCCTCGGGTCTTCGCCACGTTCTATTCATCGTTCCTACAGCCTGGGTCGACACCTCTGTCGGGTGAAGCTTAAGGCTGATCCAGCCGTTCGGCCACTCCTACACAGATAGCCATGATCAATTTCAGTTCCTTTTGCACCGTGCTCAAGGACACTTGCAACTGATCGGCAATCTCCTGGTAGCTGCAGCCGTGCAGGCGGCTGAGGATGAAAATCTGCTGTTGGCGGGCACTCAACTGGCCGAGGCTGACGCTCAGGTGTTCGAGCAATTGCTCGGCCTGGGTGGCGTCCTCGGGCGTGCTGATCGGCGCGGCGACGCTCTGCAGTACGTCCAGCGGCACATCTTCTTGCAGTGTGCGGGCCTGGATGCGGCGCGAGCGCAGATGGTCCAGCGCCAGGTTGCGCGCGGTTTGATAGACGAAGGGTTCAAGGTGATCGATCGGCCGCTCGCTGAGCGCCCGCGTGACGCGCAGGTAGGTTTCCTGCAACAGGTCTTCGGCGGTGCTGTGGTTATTCACCATCCGCTGCAGAGTGCGTAGCAGAATCACCCGTTGGGTGAGAAAGACTTGGTTGAAGCGAGATTGGCTCACAGTGATACCAGACCGGTTTGCAGTTAATGATAATGCTTATCATCAACTAAAATGGCAAGTGGCACTTTGAGATGCTGCGTCGACTCCTGTGGGAGCTGGCTTGTGTGGGAGCTGGCTTGCCTGCGATGCAGGCGCCCTGGTCTTTCAGACAGACCGCGGTGATGCTATCGCAGGCAAGCCAGCTCCCACACAAGCCAGTCCACACAATGGAACAACCGGGTCGGTTTACTCGGCGTTGCAGAGCGCCAGGCAGTTATCCAGCATACGGTTGGAGAAGCCCCATTCGTTGTCATACCACGCCAGCACTTTGAGCAACTTGCCACTGACCTTGGTGTGATTGGCATCGAAAATCGACGACAGCGGGTTATGGTTGAAGTCACTGGAAACCAGCGGCAGGGTGTTGTAGCCGAGGATCTTCGAATGCTGGCTGGCTTCTTTCAGCAGTGCGTTGACTTGCTCGGCGGTGGCTTCTTTTTTCAGCGTCACGGTGAGGTCCACCAGCGACACGTTGATCACCGGCACACGCACGGCCATGCCGGTCAGCTTGCCTGCCAGTTCCGGCAGTACCAGGCCGACCGCTTCAGCGGCGCCGGTCTTGCTCGGGATCATGTTCTGGGTGGCCGAACGCGCGCGGTACGGGTCGGTGTGGTACACGTCGGTCAGGTTCTGGTCATTGGTGTAAGCGTGAATGGTGGTCATCAGGCCGCTTTCGATGCCCAGCTCGCGGTGCAGCACCTGAGCCACAGGCGCCAGGCAGTTGGTGGTGCACGAAGCGTTGGAGATGATCTGGTGCGATTGACGCAAAATGTCATGGTTTACCCCGTAAACCACGGTGGCGTCCGCGCCTTTGGCCGGGGCCGAGATGATCACCTTGCGGGCGCCGGCGGTAATATGAGCGGCAGCCTTGTCGCGGTCGGTGAACAGACCGGTGCATTCGAACACTACGTCGATCTTGTGCGCAGCCCATGGCAGGTCGGCCGGGTTGCGAATGGCACTGACGGCAATCCGGTCACCATTGACGGTCAGGCTTTCCTGATCGTGGGCGACCTCTGCGTCGAAAGTGCCGTGCACGGTGTCGTATTTGAGCAGGTGGGCATTGATCGAGCTGTCGCCCAGATCATTGATGGCGACGATCTGCAAATCCTGGCGGTAGCCTTGGGTATACAGTGCGCGCAGGACATTACGGCCGATACGGCCAAAACCATTGATTGCGATACGAAGAGTCATTGGAAAGTGCCTGTCGTCGATTTGTTGTAAGAATTACAAGATTATTCGCATAAAAATAGAAAACAAGCCTTTTTAGTGGCAATATTTTGTTCAATCTACAACGAGTGACCTGAATCAACTGGTCCGATGATTCAAACGACACCCTGCCATCCCATGAGCTGCGGGCGTTTGATCAGCATAGACTCTCAGGTCGCCACATCCGTTAGCCTGGAGTTCTATACATGCATCCCCGCGTTCTTGAGGTCACCGAACGGCTTATCGCCCGCAGTCGTGCAACCCGCGAGGCTTACCTTGCGCTCATTCGTGGCGCGGCCAGCGACGGCCCGATGCGCGGCAAGCTGCAATGCGCCAACTTTGCCCACGGCGTGGCCGGCTGCGGCACTGAAGATAAAAATAGTCTGCGTATGATGAATGCCGCCAACGTGGCAATTGTTTCGTCATATAACGACATGCTCTCGGCGCACCAGCCGTACGAACATTTCCCGGAACAGATCAAGAAAGCCCTGCGCGAAGTCGGCTCGGTCGGCCAGTTCGCCGGTGGCACGCCCGCCATGTGCGACGGCGTGACCCAAGGCGAGCCTGGCATGGAGCTAAGCTTGCTCAGCCGCGAAGTCATCGCCATGTCGACGGCGGTAGCGCTGTCCCACAACATGTTCGATGCCGCGCTGATGCTGGGCATCTGCGACAAGATTGTGCCGGGGCTGATGATGGGTGCGCTGCGCTACGGCCACCTGCCGATGATCTTCGTGCCGGGCGGCCCTATGCCGTCGGGCATCTCCAACAAGCAGAAAGCCGACGTGCGCCAGCGTTATGCCGAAGGCAAGGCTACCCGTGAGGAACTGCTGGAATCGGAGATGAAGTCCTACCACAGCCCCGGCACCTGCACCTTCTACGGCACCGCCAACACCAACCAGTTGCTGATGGAAGTGATGGGCCTGCACCTGCCGGGCGCTTCGTTCGTCAACCCGTACACGCCGCTGCGTGACGCGCTGACCCGCGAAGCCGCGCACCAGGTCACGCGCCTGACCAAAGCCAGTGGCGACTTCACGCCGATTGGCGAGATCGTCGACGAAAAATCCATCGTCAACTCCATCGTCGCCCTAAACGCTACGGGCGGTTCTACCAACCACACCCTGCACATGCCGGCCATCGCCATGTCGGCGGGCATCATCCTCACCTGGCAGGACATGGCCGACCTCTCCGAGGTGGTGCCGACCCTGTCCCACGTGTATCCAAACGGCAAGGCCGACATCAACCACTTCCAGGCAGCGGGCGGCATGTCGTTCCTGATCCGCGAACTGCTCGAAGCCGGCTTGCTCCATGAGGATGTGAACACCGTGGCGGGCAAGGGCTTGAGCCGTTACACCCAGGAACCGTTCCTGGTCGACGGCGAGCTGATCTGGCGCGACGGCCCGATCGAAAGCCTCGACGAAACCATCCTGCGCCCCGTAGCCCGTGCGTTCTCGCCGGAAGGCGGCTTGCGCGTGATGGAAGGCAATCTCGGGCGTGGTGTGATGAAGGTTTCGGCCGTGGCGCCGGAGCATCAGATCGTCGAAGCACCGGCCGTGGTGTTCCAGGATCAGCAGGATCTGGCCGATGCATTCAAGGCCGGCCAGCTGGAAAAAGACTTTGTCGCGGTGATGCGCTTCCAGGGGCCGCGCTCCAACGGTATGCCGGAACTGCACAAGATGACACCGTTCCTCGGTGTGTTGCAGGACCGTGGCTTCAAAGTTGCGTTGGTAACAGACGGGCGTATGTCTGGCGCGTCGGGTAAGATCCCCGCCGCGATTCACGTCAACCCCGAAGCCCAGAGCGGCGGGCCGCTGGCGCGGGTCAAGGATGGCGATATCATTCGCGTCGATGGCGTAAAGGGCACCCTGGAGCTTAAGGTGAACGCCGAAGAATTTGCAGCGCGCACGCCTGCCACGGGCCTGTTGGGCAACAACGTGGGGGCCGGTCGCGAGCTGTTTGCATTTATGCGCTTGGCCGCAAGCTCCGCAGAGCAGGGCGCCAGCGCCTTTACCTCTGCCTTGGAGACGCTTAAGTGAAGCTTGCGCTGGTCGGTGACATTGGTGGTACCAACGCCCGTTTTGCGTTGTGGCGGGATCAGGAGCTGCATTCGATCCGCGTGCATGCCACGGCGGACCACCACAGCCCTGAGGAAGCCATCAAGGTTTACCTCAAGGAGGAAGGCCTGGAAATCGGGGACATCGGCGCGGTGTGCCTGTCAGTCGCGGGGCCGGTGAGTGGCGATGAATTTAAATTCACCAACAATCACTGGCGGCTGAGCAAAACTGCGTTTTGCAAAACCCTGCAGGTCGATGAGCTGCTGCTGGTCAATGACTTCACGGCCATGGCCCTGGGCATGACGCGGCTCAAACCCGATGAATTCCGTGTGGTCTGCCAAGGCACGCCGGAGCCGTTGCGCCCAGCCGTGGTGATCGGCCCGGGCACTGGCCTGGGTGTGGGCACCTTGCTGGATTTGGGCGAAGGCCGTTACGCGGCGTTGCCAGGGGAGGGTGGCCATGTCGACCTGCCGCTGAGCAGCCCGCGCGAAACCCAGTTGTGGCAGCACATTCACAGCGAAATTGGGCATGTGAGCGCCGAGACCGCGCTGAGCGGTGGCGGCCTGCCCCGTGTGTACCGCGCCATTTGTGCGGTCGACGGGCACACGCCGGTGCTGGACACGCCCGAAGCCATTACGGCAGCGGGCCTGGCTGGCGACGCGGTGGCCATGGAAGTGTTGAACCAGTTCAGTATCTGGCTGGGCCGTGTGGCCGGTAACAACGTGCTGACCACCGGTGGGCGTGGTGGTGTGTACATCGTGGGCGGGGTGATTCCGAGGTTTGCCGACTTCTTTATCAACAGCGGTTTTGCCAAGAGTTTCAGCGACAAGGGCTGCATGAGCGACTACTTCAAAGGCATTCCTGTGTGGTTGGTGACGGCGCCGTATTCCGGGTTGACCGGGGCCGGTGTTGCGCTTGAGCAGGCTTTTGCGTAGGGGCTGATGGCCTCATCGCAGGCAAGCCAGCTCCCACAGTTGACCGGGTTCCAACCTTGGAATGCAGTCAACTGTGGGAGCTGGCTTGCCTGCGATAGGGCCTCAAACGCAACAAATGATTTAAGCTTGGCCATAACAACAAGGAGGACCCCGTGAGCGTAATCAGTAAATCGATTCTCCTCGTCGACGACGACCAGGAAATCCGCGAATTGCTGCAGACCTACCTCAGTCGCGCCGGCTTCCAGGTACGTGGCGTACCGGATGGCGCGGGGTTCCGCCAGGCGATGAACGAGGCGCCGTGCGACCTGGTCATCCTCGATGTGATGTTGCCGGACGAAGACGGTTTCAGCCTTTGCCGCTGGATTCGCCAGCACCCGCGCCAGGCGCAGGTGCCGATCATCATGCTGACCGCCAGTTCCGACGAAGCCGACCGTGTGATCGGCCTGGAGCTGGGCGCCGACGACTACATCGGCAAACCCTTCAGCCCGCGCGAGCTGCAAGCGCGGATCAAAGCCTTGTTGCGTCGCGCCCAGTTTGGCCAGGAGCGCACGGGTGGCGGCGACGTTCTGGTGTTCGATGAGTGGCGCCTGGACATGATCAGCCATCGCCTGTTTCACGTGGACGGCGAAGAGGTAATCCTCTCCGGCGCCGACTTTGCCTTGCTCAAGTTGTTTCTTGATCACCCCCAACAGATTCTCGACCGCGACACCATTGGCAACGCCACCCGTGGCCGCGACCTGATGCCGTTGGACCGTATCGTCGACATGGCCGTCAGCCGCCTGCGCCAACGCCTGCGCGATACCGAAAAACCTCCAAGGCTGATCCGCACCGTGCGTGGCAGCGGTTATCAACTGGCAGCCAGCGTGGTTGCCGGCAATGCCCACTGAGCCGCTGACCGAGCGCCGCCGGCGTTTTCCGGTGCCGCGTTCGCTGCTTGGGCGCATGTTGCTGCTGACCTTGCTTGTGGTGCTGTTTGCCCAGGCGCTGTCCAGCGTGATCTGGGTTTCGCAACTGCGCGCCACCCAGCTCGAAGGCCTGGTGACCAGCGCGCGCAGCCTGGCGCATTCGATGACGGCCAGCGTGAGTTACTTCCGCTCGCTGCCGGTTGCCTACCGCCCGTTGGTGCTCGACCAACTGCGCAGCATGGGCGGCACGCGGTTTGTGGTGACCCTCAACGACCGCCCATTGGACATGCAGATTCTGCCGCAGACCCCGCGCAAGCAGGCGGTGCTGCAAGCCGTGGACGAGGTGCTGCGCCAGACCCTGGGCAGCGACGTGCATATCTCGGTGGAGTTCGTCAGCGCCGAGGACCTGCGTATTTTCAATGCGGGCCTCAAACTCGATGAACTGCCGCGTTCCTGGGCGCATTACGCGCTGACCCTGGAGCCGGTGAACCCGCCGGTGCTGGTCACGCAAATCCAGCTGGCACCCGGCGAATGGCTGTACATCGCCTCGCTGCTGCCCGAGCCCTACACCAGTTTGGAAGAACAAGGCCTGCCGTCGCAGCAAGTGTGGTTTATCGTGCTGACCAGCGGTTTCCTGTTGCTGTTTATCGGCCTGCTGGTGCACTGGCAAAGCCGGCCGCTCAAGCGCCTGGCCCGTGCAGCGCGGGACATGTCCCTGGGCGCCGATGTGGAACCGGTGGCCGAAGGCGGTGGCAGCGAAGTGGTGGAAGTGGGCCGTGCGTTTAACGCCATGCGCGAGCGCATCAGCCGTTACCTCACCGAGCGCAGCCAACTGTTCAGCGCAATTTCCCACGATTTGCGCACGCCAATCACGCGTCTGCGCTTGCGCGTGGAGTTGTTGGAAGACGAAAACCTGCAAGCCAAATTCGGTCGTGACCTGGATGAGTTGGAGTTGCTGGTCAAGGGGGCACTGCAATGCGTCAAAGACACCGACATCCACGAGAACATCGAGCCGGTCGACCTTAACCACGTGCTTGATTGCCTGGTGGAACCGTACCTGGCGCCGAACGGTAACGGCCGTATCACCCAGCACGGACGGGCGCTGACCCCTTATCCGGGCAAACCGCTGGCGCTCAAGCGCTGCATCGGCAACCTGATCGACAATGCCTTGAAGTACGGGCAGAACGCGCATTTGCATATCGAGGACGATGGCGTGGAGTTCATCCTGCATGTGGATGACGAAGGCCCGGGCGTGCCGGAGCAGCGTTTGGAACAGGTCTTCGAACCGCACTTTCGCCTGGCCGGCCAACAGCAGGGGTATGGCTTGGGCCTGGGCATCGCGCGCAACATTGCCCACAGCCATGGTGGGGAAGTGAGTTTGCAGAATTTGCGCGAAGGCGGGTTGCGGGTGACCTTACAACTGCCGCGAACCCTGGACTAATGTGGGAGCTGGCTTGCCTGCGATGCAGGCACCCTGTTCTTTCAGTCAGACCGCGGTGATGCTATCGCAGGCAAGCCAGCTCCCACACAAGCCCGCTCCCACATTTTGATCCCGGTTGAGTCAGATACTTTGGCGCAGCCGGGCCAAATCCCGCAGCGGCGGTGCCCCGAACAACCGGCTGTATTCCCGGCTGAACTGCGACGGGCTCTCATACCCTACCCGATACCCCGCTGCCGACGCCTCCAGCCCTTCGGCAATCATCAATCGCCGCGCCTCCTGCAACCGTAACTGCTTCTGGTATTGCAGCGGACTCATCGCCGTAATCGCCTTGAAGCGATGGTGCAAGGTCGAAACACTGAGGTTCACTTCCCTGGCCAGGTCATCAATGCGCAGCGGTTGTTCGAAGTTACCGTTCAACCATTTGATGGCCTGACTCACGCGATGGCTCTGACTGTTGGCCACGGCGATTTCATACAGTCGATAACCCTGCGGGCCACGTAACAACCGATAGAGAATCTCGCGGTTGATGAGTGGCGCGAGCATGGCGATGTCTTTCGGTGTGTCCAGCAGGCGCGCCAGGCGCAACACGGCGTCGAGCAGTTGGTTGTCGATGCGGTCAACGTACATGCCACGCGATGTCGGCCTGGAGGGCACGCCCATCGGGCCTGCCTCGGCGATCAATGCGGTGAGCTGGGCCGGGTCGATATTGATGCGCACCGACAGGTTGGGGTCTTGCGGTGTGGCGTCGATGATCCGCCCGGCGACGGGCATCGCCACCGAAAACACCAGATAATTGAGCGGGTCGTAGGCAAAGATCTCGTCGGCCAGGCGCACTTCCTTGCTGCCGCTGGCCAGAATGCACAGGGCGGGTTCCACCAGCACCGGCATGAAATCGCGCGGGGTGTTGTGGCGGTTCAGATACAGCGAGGTAATTGCCGTGCCGTAGGAGCCATCTTCCCAGGTATGACGGTGAACAATGCTGGCCAGCTCGGCGCGTTGTTTTTCCATCTCGGCATCGAGGGGCATTGGCTTGGTTTCGGGCGACGACATGGGGCGTCCTCTACTGACTGCTTTGATGGGCCCAGCTTAGCGGCGGCTTTTCAAAAGGTGTTACTTCGATTCTGCACAATCCTTGCCTGATCCTGCGATAAGGCGTGAATCAGGCAAGTGCAGGGCCTGTCATGTGCCTGAAACACTGAGTATGCGGTTGGAATAAATCCCTGGGGCCAGACGTCTTATCTACGCTTCTCGCAGGATTGTGCAATAAGCCTGCAGGAATCGACTAACTGCGCCCATCTTCGCGCCGCTATCTTTGATCCTGTGGCAACACGCCCTCACAGTGCTTGCCGAGCATCACTTCTCAACGGGAGAGTCGAACATGTCCACCCCCATTCCCGCGAGCCATATGGCCTTTATCCGTGCCCGTACCGGGTGCAGCACCGAACTCGGTGCACGCTTGAGCAGTTTGATCGAACCGGGCCGTCAGGCTCAGGGTTGCCTGCAATTCTCGTTGCAGCATTCCCAGGTCGATCCCGATGTATGGCTGGTCTCGGGCTTCTGGAGCAGCGAGCAGGCGATGAGTGCCTACTTCAGTTCCCCTGCCTTGATGCTCTTTACTGAGCTGTTGAACGACATGGTAGTGCGCAGCATGGACTTCCAGACCTTCACCGACGCATCCGCCGCCCATGCTTACGGTGAGTACCTGCAATTGGCCGGTTAGCGGTTAGAATGGCCGACTTTTCATTGGCCAGGACCTGCAACATGGCACGTAAACAATTTGCCCATCACGAAGCCGTTTCTGCATTAGTGCGTGAAGAAGAGGGTGGCTACAGCGCCGCCGTCGCCGTCAAGGCACTCGATGGCATGGGCGCCCCGCAGTTTCACAAGATCCTGGCTGGCCAGACCTTCAAGACCGCCTCCGACGCCGACGATGCAGCGACGCTGCAACTTGAATGTCTGGTTGATGTGGACGAAGACGGTCAGTTGACTTGGGCAACGGCCGCAAGCTGAAGCCGAACACTTTATATCGCTCAACAGAAATCAAATGTGGGAGCCGGGCTTGCCCGCGATAGCGGTTTGCCAGCCAACTCATCAGGTGGCTGACAAACCGCTATCGCAGGCAAGCCCGGCTCCCACAGGGTTCTGTTGTGTGTGTTGGGCAGTGAATCAGCGCGGGCGATACATCTTGAACAACGCCTCCGGTCCCAACTGGAAATAATCCGCCGGGCCACCGCCGCGCAAAATCGGCTCAGCGGCCGCCGTGTCGTAAACCCCATCCTTGAGCAGCCACTTGGCAATGTGCACGGCAACCACCTCACCGAGCACCAGCCAGCTAGGCACCAACCCCTTGTCGGCACGCTGCAGTTGAATGATCTGCGTCACCTTGCATTCAAACGACACCGGGCTTTCGCCCACCCGTGGCACCGCGACGATTTTCGAGGCCACCGGCGTCAGGCCGGATAACTCGAATTCATTCACGTCCGGTGATACGGCCGCGCAACTCTGGTTCATCTGCTCGGCCAGCGGGCGGGTGGCCAGGTTCCAGACAAATTCGCCGGTCTGTTCGATGTTGTTCAGGCTGTCTTTGCGCCCGACACTGGAAAACCCAATGATCGGCGGGATGTAGTTGAACGCGTTGAAGAAACTGTAGGGCGCCAGGTTCAGGCGGCCCTCGCCATCGTGTGACGAGATCCAGCCAATCGGCCGTGGCCCGACTATGGCATTGAACGGATCATGGGGCAGGCCGTGGCCGTTGGCGGGTTCGTAGAAATGGATATCGTCGGACATGGGCCAGGGTTCCTGCTGCGCGTTGGAGGAGGCCGTCATAGTGCAATCCAGAGCGATGAATTTCCATCGCGCGTATGGAATTTTCATTGATTGCCCACCTATTTTTCACAGCCCCGCGTTCAGTCTGCGCGCCAGGTCGGCACCCCTTTAAGTCGGCTGATTGAAAGACTGAGCTTCGGAGCCTTCTCGCACATGAACAAACTTCCTCAGATCACCCTGGCGTTCTGGGTCATGAAAATCTGCGCAACGACCCTGGGCGAAACCGCCGGGGATTTGCTCTCGATGACCCTTAACGTCGGCTACGCCATCAGCTCGATGATCCTGATCAGCGTGTTTCTCGTCACGCTGCTGACACAGCTCTGGTCGAAAACCTACAACCCGGTGCTGTACTGGATCGTGATCCTGTCCACCAGCACGGCCGGCACCACCATGTCGGACTTTATGGACCGCACGTTGGGCCTGGGCTATGCGGCAGGGTCGATGATCCTGATCGTGATCCTGATGATCATCTTTGCACTGTGGCGCTTGAGCGGCGACTCGCTGAACGTGAACAAGGTCCAGACCTTTCGCGGCGAGCTGTTTTACTGGATGGCGATTCTGTTTTCCAACACCTTGGGCACCGCGTTGGGCGACTTCCTGGCGGACGATTCGGGGTTGGGCTTTGCCGGTGGCGCCTTGCTGATCGGCTCGGCGATTGCGCTGGTGGTCGCACTCAAATACTTCACACAGATATCGTCAGTGCTGCTGTTCTGGGTGGCATTTGTGCTGACCCGCCCGTTTGGTGCGACCCTGGGCGATTTTCTGACCAAACCCTCTGAAAAGGGCGGGCTGGATTTCGGCACCGTTGGCTCATCGGCGGTGCTGGCGGCAGTGCTGGTGGTGATGATTGCCGGGGCGGCATATGCGCAGCGTCGGTATGGGCGTAGCGCAATAGCGGACGTTTCCTGAAACCAAATGTGGGAGCGGGCAAGCCAGCTCCCACATTTTTTACCGCGCTAAACCCTTAGTCGGTGGTGATGCGCGAGTGTTTACGGGTGTCTTTCATGGTCACGTAAACCACCAGCGACACCGCGATACACGCGGTCACATACCAGTAGTAACCCGTCTCCATGCCGATGTTCTTGAACCACAGCGCAATCACTTCAGCCGTACCGCCGAAGATCGAAACGGTCAGCGCATACGGCAGGCCCACGCCCAGCGCACGGATCTCGGTTGGGAACAGTTCAGCTTTCACCACCGCGTTGATCGAGGTATAGCCGCTGACGATGATCAGCGCCGCCATGATCAGGAAGAACGCACCCCACCAGCTTTGGATGGTGTGCAGGGTGGTAAGGATTGGCACGGTGAACAGCGTGCCGAGGATGCCGAAGGCGATCAGGATCGGCCGGCGGCCAACCTTGTCCGACAGCCCGCCAACCAGCGGTTGCAGGCACATGAACAGGAACAGTGTGGCGGCCGAAATGGTGGTGGAGTCGGAGATGCTCATGCCCACCGTGTTCACCAGGTATTTCTGCATGTAGGTGGTGTAGGTGTAGAAGGCCAGGGTGCCGCCCATGGTCAGGCCGACCACGGTCATCACTTCCTTGGGGTGACGCATCAAGGTGCGCATTGCGCTTTCCTTGGCTTTTTCCTTTTTGGTGAACGACTCGGTTTCTTCCATGCCACGACGCAGGAACAACGCGACCACTGCGCACAGCGCGCCGATGGCGAACGGGATGCGCCAGCCCCAGGCATACAGCTGCTCGGTGGTCAGGGTTTGTTGCAACACGATCAACACGGCAAGGGCGATGAGCTGGCCGGAGATCAGGGTCACGTACTGGAAGCTGGAGAAGAAACCGCGACGCTCCTTGGTCGCCATCTCACTCAGGTAAGTGGCCGAGGTGCCGTACTCGCCACCGACCGACAGGCCCTGAAGCAAACGTGCAAATACCAGCAGGATCGGCGCGCCGATACCGATGGTGTCGTAGCCCGGCGTCAGCGCGATCAGCAGCGAGCCGAAGCACATCAGCAATACCGAGAACATCAGCGCAGCCTTGCGCCCTTTGTAGTCGGCATACAGGCCCATCAGCCAGCCACCGATCGGGCGCATGATAAAGCCCACGGCAAAGATGGCAGCGGTGTTCATCAACTGAGCGGTGGAGTCACCGGCGGGGAAGAAGGTCTTGGCGAAGTACAGCGAGAAAGCGGCGTAGACGTACCAGTCGTACCATTCGACCATATTGCCGACGGAGCCACTGAAGATCGATTTGATACGGCTGGTAGTGGTGCGCTCTTTAGCCGGCGCAGCCGCCGACCCCAGAGGCAGGGCGTTGGAGTTATCCATTGAAGGATCCTTCATCTAGTTGTTTTTATGGAGCCGCACGAACGCAGCCTGGTTTGGGCTATAGCAGGAGCTGTGCCAAACAGATGAAGGCCCGGAATAGAAGGGTTACAAGATTTTTTTGAGCGGAAAGTCGCTGATGATTATTGGGTGGTGAGCGGAAATCCGCTTATGGCTGCTGGCCTCATCGCAGGCAAGCCAGCTCCCACAGGAATGCGCATTCCAACTGTGGGAGCTGGCTTGCCTGCGATAGCGTCTTCGAAAACGCCATCGAAAATAGCTAAAGAAACATCTCCCGCACCAACCCATGCCGCTGCATCTTTTCATTCAAGGTACGGCGCGGCAGTTGCAGCTCGGCCAACACCGCCTTGATATCGCCTTTGTGCCGCGTCAACGCAGCCTTGAGGCAATGCGCTTCGAACGCTTCCTGTTGCGCCGCCAGGGATTGCCCGGCCTCGACGCCTTCCGGCTCAGGTTCACCCAGGCCCAGCACTTGGCGTTCGGCGACGTTGGCCAGCTCGCGCACATTGCCCGGCCAGTCGTGGCTGAGCAGGCGCCCCAGTTGCGCGCCGCTCAACGGCTCGACGTTGCGGCCCAGGCGCTCGGCGGCGCTTTGGGCGAAGTGGTCGAACAACAGCGGGATATCTTCGCGGCGCTCGCGCAACGGCGGCAGGCGCAGTTGTGCGACGTTCAAACGGTACGCCAGGTCTTCGCGAAACCGCCCGGCGCGGGCCTCTTCGAGCAAGTCGGGCTTGGTGGCGGCAATGATGCGCAAGTCCACATGGATACTTTGGTTGGAGCCCAGCCGCTCCAGTTTTTGCTCTTGCAGCACCCGCAACAATTTGACCTGCTGGGCCAGCGGCATGCTTTCGATTTCATCCAGGAACAGCGTGCCGCCGTGGGCATATTCCAGCTTGCCGATGCGCTTGCCCTGGGCGCCGGTGAACGCGCCGCTTTCGTGGCCGAACAGCTCTGCTTCAAACAGCTGCTCGGGGATGGCCGCGCAGTTGAGCGCGACAAACGGCTTTTTTGCCCGTGGGCCAAAATCATGCAGGCAACGGGCGACCAGTTCCTTGCCGCTGCCGGTTTCGCCACGAATCAGCACATTGACCGGCAAGCTGGCCAGGTCCAGCACTTGCCGGCGCAGGGTCTGCAAACCGCGAGACACGCCGAGCAGGCTCGATTCCAGCTGCGCCCGATGGTCGGCCTGTTGATGCAGGCGACGGTTCTCCAGGATCAACCCGCGTTTATCCAAGGCGCGGCGCAGGCTGTTGAGCAGTGCGTCCGGGCTGAAGGGTTTTTCCAGAAAGTCGTAGGCACCGTCGCGCATGGCTTCCACGGCCATCGGTACATCGCCATGGCCGGTGAGCAAGATCACCGGTAAGTCGGCGTCACGCCGCTGCACTTCGGCCAGCAGCTCCAGGCCGCTGAGGCCGGGCATGCGCACGTCGCTCAAAATGACGCCAGGAAAGTCTTTGGGCAGCTGTGCCAGGCATTCTTCGGCGCGACTGAACAACTGCACTTCGAATCCCGACAGGCTCAACCACTGCTCGACGGCGGTGCGAATACTCGCCTCGTCATCCACCACAATCACTGCGTTCAACATAGGTCGGGTGTCTCCAGCGCGATGGGCAAGGTCAGGGTAAATACCGCGCCGTCGCCACGGTTACCGGCGAGCAGGCGCCCACCCAGTTCATGCACGATGGCATAGGACACGGCCAACCCCAAGCCAAGGCCGTCGCCCACGGGTTTGGTGGTGAAAAATGGATCGAACACGCTGTTCAAATGGGCTTCGGCAATCCCGCCGCCGCTGTCGCTGACGCTCAGTTGCCACAGCTGTTGGTCGGCGTGCAGGCGGATTTCCAGGCGTTTGCGCGGTTTGTCGGCCATGGCGTCCAGCGCATTGCGTAGCAGGTTGATCAGCACTTGCTCCAGGCGGATCGCGTCACCGCGCACCCAGGCGGGGCGGCTCAGGTCCAGCACCACACCAATGCTTTCATCGCGCAGGCGGGCGTCGAGCAGGTGCAAGGATTGGTCGACCACCGTGGCCAAATCCAGCCGTTCGCGCAGGCCGCTGGGGCTCTTGCGGGCGAAGGTCTTAAGGTGGCTGGTGAGCGCCGCCATGCGCGTGAGCATGTCGTCCAGCGGGGTGAGCGCCTTATAGGCATCGTCCACGCGGCCGTGATCGAGCAGCAGGCGCAAGGTCGCCAATTGCATGCGCTGGGTGGTCAGCGGCTGATTGATCTCATGGGCGAGGGCAGCGGACATTTGCCCCAAGGCCGCCAGCTTGGCCGACTGCACCAGGCCATCCTGCGCGGTGCGCAACGCCTGGGTGCGTTCTTCGACAAGCTGTTCAAGCTCCTCGCGGCTGCGTTGGCGCAAACGGGCCAGGCGCCAGCGTTGGTTCAGGAACAGCAGCAGGAACACCAGCGCCAGCCATGAACCGGCGGCGGCAAGGCCAGCGTTGCGTTGGTCTTCAAAGGCGAATTGCGGTTTGCGCAGCAAGTGCAAGGTCCAGCCTTCGGCTTTCAGCGGCAGGGATTCCCAGATGTAATTGGCGTTGCCGTCGGGGCCGTTGACACGCATCAGATGGCTGTTTTCGTCAAAACGCTGCAATGTCTGGGTGTCCAGCGGCTGCAGCTGTTTTTTGTCGTATTGGCGAGTTGCCTTGAGTTCGGCAAGGTCGCTCGCCGACAACGGACGCAAGTTGCGGAAACGCCAGCCCGGCTGATTGGCGATAAACACGATGCCACGCGCATCGCTGACCAGCAGCAGGTCATTACCTTGGGCCCATTCGCGCTCAAGTTCGGGGAACTCCAGCTTCACCACCATGGCGCCGAGGAACTGTTCGTGCTCATCGACCACGGCGCTGGAGAGGAAATAACCCGGAATGCCGGTGGTCACCCCCACCGCATAAAAACGCCCGGTTCCCTGGCTCAAGGTCTGGCTGAAATACGGGCGAAACGCGTAGTTGTGCCCGACATAACTGCTGGGCAGGTTCCAGTTGCTGGCGGCCACGGCCAGACCGTTACGGTCCATCAATTCCAGAGTGGAAGACTGCGCGGCACCGTTGATGCGTTCCAGCTTGCGGTTGAGCAAGTCCTGGGTGGCGGTGTCCAGCGGGGCTTTAAGGGCGCTGATCATTTCCGAATCCAGCGCCAGTACGGCGGGCAGGGCACGGTAACGTTCAATCAGGGTATGCAGTGAGTTGGCATAGAGCGCCAGTTGTTGATTGGCGCGAGCGGCGTCATCCACCAAGGCCTGGCGTTCGGCATGGCGGGTGGCCAAGGCGGCGGCCAGCACGGCGCCGGCGATGATCAACAGCGAGTAGAAAGTCAGTCGCAGGGGGCGAGGGATCACGATCATACGGTGATGAACAGGCGCGGTAAGGGGCAAGCACCATAGCATGAGCCGCCGCAAACTTGTGGCACGTGGAATTTCTGTGGGAGCAGGCAAGCCAGCTCCCACATGACCGAGTTCGCCATAAAAAAGGCGACTGGGCCGTGGGGCCGCAGTCGCCTTTTTCCTTGCGGGGAAGTGCTTACTGCACTTCGACCGCCAGGCTTTCACTGATCTTCTTCTGCCAGATGGCAGGACCGGTGATGTGTACGGATTCGCCCTTGCTGTCCACCGCAACGGTGACCGGCATGTCTTTGACGTCGAACTCGTAGATCGCTTCCATGCCCAGTTCGGCAAATGCGACAACGCGCGACTTCTTGATGGCTTGCGCCACCAGGTAAGCTGCGCCGCCCACGGCCATCAGGTACACGGCCTTGTGGTCCTTGATCGCTTCGATCGCAGTCGGGCCGCGCTCGGATTTGCCGATCATGCCCAACAGGCCGGTTTGCTCGAGGATCTGACGGGTGAACTTGTCCATCCGCGTGGCCGTGGTCGGGCCAGCCGGGCCAACCACTTCTTCGCGCACCGGATCAACTGGGCCGACGTAGTAGATGAAGCGACCCTTGAGGTCCACCGGCAGGGTTTCGCCCTTGTTGAGCATCTCGACCATACGCTTGTGAGCAGCGTCGCGGCCGGTGAGCATCTTGCCGTTGAGCAACACGGTTTCGCCCGGCTTCCAGCTTTGTACTTCTTCCGGGGTCAGGGTGTCGAGGTTGACGCGGCGGGCCGACGGGCCGGCTTCCCAGACGATTTCCGGGTAGGCGTCCAGCGGTGGTGCTTCCAGCGATGCCGGGCCTGAACCATCGAGCACAAAGTGTGCATGACGGGTGGCGGCGCAGTTGGGGATCATGCACACCGGCAGCGAGGCTGCGTGGGTCGGGTAGTCCATGATTTTCACGTCGAGCACGGTGGTCAGGCCACCCAGGCCCTGGGCGCCGATGCCCAGTTGGTTGACCTTCTCGAACAACTCCAGGCGCATCTCTTCGATACGGTTCTGCGGGCCGCGCTTTTTCAGCTCGTGAATGTCGATGGACTCCATCAACACTTCCTTGGCCATTACCGCAGCTTTCTCGGCGGTGCCGCCGATGCCGATGCCGAGCATGCCCGGTGGGCACCAGCCGGCGCCCATGGTCGGAACGGTCTTGAGCACCCAGTCGACGATCGAGTCGGACGGGTTGAGCATGGCCATTTTCGACTTGTTCTCGGAACCGCCGCCCTTGGCTGCCACGTCCACTTCCACGGTGTTACCCGGGACGATGGAGTAGTGGATTACGGCCGGAGTGTTGTCCTTGGTGTTTTTACGCGCACCGGCCGGGTCGGCCAGGATGGAAGCACGCAGGACGTTCTCCGGCAGGTTGTAGGCGCGACGCACGCCTTCGTTGATCATGTCGTCCAGGCCCATGGTGGCGCCGTCCCAACGCACGTCCATGCCCACGCGCACGAACACGGTAACAATACCGGTGTCCTGGCAGATCGGGCGATGGCCGGTGGCGCACATGCGCGAGTTGATCAGGATCTGGGCGATGGAGTCACGGGCTGCCGGCGATTCTTCACGCAGGTAGGCTTCGTGCATGGCCTGGATGAAGTCAACGGGGTGGTAGTAGGAAATGAATTGCAGGGCGTCGGCAACGCTCTGAATCAGGTCGTCTTGCTTGATCACGGTCATGAGTCGCGCTCCTCTATAAGGGAACATTCAATAAAGGTGGCTTCAGTGTTGCATCGGTCGGCTGAAACCACCTTTCCAAGGCACGCCACAGTGGTGCAAGGCGCGACGCTAAAAAGGCGCGGCAGTATAACCCGACGCGGTGGCCGATACACCCGACTATGGTCAAACTGTCGCAGGCATGATTCCCTGTGCCGGTCCCTTCTGATTGAGCCTTTATATGCCTGAACTGCACGTCGGCGAACGCCACTGGTCGGTAGCCACCGGCAGCAACCTGCTGGATGCCTTGAATCTGGCGGGTGTGGCTGTGCCCTACAGTTGCCGGGCGGGCAGTTGCCATGCGTGCCTGGTGCGTTGCCGGGGTGAGGTCGATGATAAGCAACCCGATGCCCTGAGCCCGGCGCAGCGCCAGGACGGTTGGCGTTTGGCTTGCCAGTGTGAAGTTGTCGCAGATTTACAGGTTGAAGCATTTGACCCACTGCACGATGGTTTGCCCGCGCAAGTGGTGGGCGTCGACTGGTTGAGCCCCGAGGTACTGCGCCTGCGCCTGCAACCCGAACGTGGCTTGCGTTATCGGGCCGGGCAACATCTGGTGCTGTGGGCAGGTCAGGTAGCGCGCCCGTATTCGTTGGCCAGCTTGCCGCAGGAAGACCCGTTTTTGGAGTTTCACCTCGATTGCCGCCTGCCCGGCGAATTCAGCGATATTGCTCGGCAATTACAGGTGGGCGACAGCCTGCGCCTCGGCGAATTACGTGGCGGGGCACTGCAATACGATCCTGACTGGCAATCGCGGCCGCTGTGGCTGCTGGCATCCGGCACGGGGCTTGGGCCGTTATGGGGCGTGCTGCGCGAGGCACTGCGCCAGGATCACCAAGGCGCCATCCGCCTGATTCACCTGGCCCATGATGCCGATGGGCATTATCTGGCCGAACCCTTGGCGCAATTGGCCGCGCTGTACGCGAACCTGACTGTGGAGCTGTGGACGGCGGCTGAGTCGGCCCAGGCATTGGCGCAACTGCGGCTTGTTTCGCGGCAAACTCTGGCCTTACTCTGCGGGCACCCCGCCAATGTCGAAGCGTTTTCCAAACGCCTGTTCCTGGCGGGGTTGCCGCGCAATCAACTGCTGGCTGATATGTTCCTGCCGCGTGGTTGAGCGCTGACTTTTCCAGCCGCGAGATTCGCCATGACCGACGCCATCCTGCTGCAACGCGAAGGCGGGCTGCTGACCCTGCAGCTCAATCGCCCCGACAAGAAAAACGCCCTGACCCGCGCCATGTACACCCAACTGGCCGAGGCGTTGGAGCAGGCTGATGCGGACTCAGGTATCCGTGCGGTGCTGATCCAGGGCAGCAATGAGTGTTTTACCGCCGGCAACGACATAGCCGACTTCCTCGAACAGCCGCCCAGTGATCTGGACAGCCCGCCGTTTCACTTCATGAAAAGCCTGCTCAACTGCCGCAAGCCGGTGATCGCGGCGGTGGCGGGTGCGGCGGTCGGCATCGGTACGACCCTGTTGCTGCATTGCGATCTCGTCTATATCAGTCGCGATGCGCGCTTGCGCATGCCTTTC
Source organism: Pseudomonas sp. OE 28.3 (assembly GCF_014268205.2). Taxonomy (NCBI): domain Bacteria; kingdom Pseudomonadati; phylum Pseudomonadota; class Gammaproteobacteria; order Pseudomonadales; family Pseudomonadaceae; genus Pseudomonas; species Pseudomonas sp. OE 28.3. The sequence continues at coordinate 5,441,523 of NZ_CP077082.1, read as the reverse complement.
GTCAACCTGGGGCTGTGCCCGGAGTTTGGCTCCAGCCTGATCCTGCCTCGGCTGCTGGGGCATGCGAAAGCGGCTGAACTGTTGCTGTTGGGCGAAGGCTTTACCGGCGAGCAGGCGGCGGCGTGGGGCATTGCTACTGAGGCGATGGGTAGCGGTGAAGCGGCGCTGGTCAAGGCGCGGGAAGTTGCGCAGCGCTTTGAAACCCTGGCGCCGGGAGCGGTGCAGGTCAGCAAACAGTTGATGAAAAGTGTCGACCGTGAACAGTTGCGGCAGGTGATTGAGGTCGAGGGGGCGTTGTTTGTGCAGCGTTTGAAGTCACCGGAGGCGATTGCGGCGTTGTCGGGGTTTATTGCCCGGCGTTGATGACGCCATCGCAGGCAAGCCAGCTCCCACATTGGAATGCGGTCAACTGTGGGAGCTGGCTTGCCTGCGATGAGGCCCTTTAATTCAACAGATCTCCAGGCCTTTAAATACAAAAAGCCCCGCCATTCACATGGCAGGGCTTTTGTTTTTCAGCGTGTCACTCAGAACTGCGGGTCGCCCACGTGCAGGATCTTCATGCCATTGGTGCCACCGGTGGTGTGGTAGCTGTCGCCCTTGGTCAGGATGACCCAGTCGCCTTTCTCTACGACGCCACGCTTGACCAGTTCGTCGATTGCCTTCTGGCTCACTTCGTTAGGGGCCAACGAAGCTGGATCGAACGGAATGGTGTACACGCCACGGAACAACGCTGCGCGGGCCTGGGCTTCGCGGTGCGGGGTGAACGCGTAGATCGGTACCGACGAACGGATGCGCGACATGATCAGCGGGGTGTAGCCACTTTCGGTCAGGGCAATGATCGCCTTGACGCCCGGGAAGTGGTTGGCGGTGTACATGGCCGCCAGGGCGATGCTCTGGTCGCAGCTTTCGAACACTTTGCCGATGCGGTGGCTGGAGGTCTTGCTGGTCGGGTGCTTTTCGGCACCGACGCAGATACGCGCCATGGCCTGTACGGCTTCCAGCGGGTAAGGGCCGGCAGCACTTTCAGCCGAGAGCATCACGGCGTCGGTGTAGTCGAGCACGGCGTTGGCCACGTCGGACACTTCGGCACGGGTTGGCATCGGGTTCTGGATCATCGACTCCATCATCTGGGTCGCTACGATCACGGCCTTGTTGTGACGGCGTGCGTGCAGGATGATCTTCTTCTGGATACCGATCAGCTCGGCGTCACCGATTTCCACGCCCAGGTCGCCACGGGCAACCATCACAGCGTCGGATGCATTGATCAGGGCATCGAGGGTTTCGTCATCGGCCACGGCTTCGGCACGTTCGATCTTCGCCACCAGCCAGGCAGTACCGCCGGCTTCGTCGCGCAGCTTACGGGCATATTCCATGTCGGCAGCGTCGCGTGGGAAGGACACGGCGAGGTAGTCCACTTCCATTTCGGCGGCGAGCTTGATGTCGGCCTTGTCTTTCTCAGTCAGGGCCGGCGCCGTCAGGCCACCGCCGCGACGGTTGATGCCTTTGTGATCGGACAACGGGCCACCGATGATCACGGTGCAGTTCAGCTCCGTCGAGGTGGCCGTGTCGACGCGCATCACCACGCGGCCGTCGTCCAGCAGCAGTTCGTCGCCGACGCCGCAGTCCTTGACCAGGTCCGGGTAGTCGATACCGACGACTTCCTGGTTGCCTTCGGTCAGCGAATGGCTGGTGGAGAAGGTGAACTTGTCACCGATCTTCAGCTCAATGCGCTTGTTGGCGAATTTGGCGATACGAATTTTCGGGCCTTGCAGGTCACCCAGCAGTGCCACAAAGCGGCCGTGCTTGGCGGCCAGGTCACGCACCAGCTTGGCGCGAGCCTTGTGCTCGTCCGGGGTGCCGTGGGAGAAGTTCAGACGGGCAACGTCCAAACCAGCCAGAATCAGCTGTTCGAGGACTTCCGGCGAGTTACTGGCCGGGCCAAGGGTGGCGACGATTTTGGTACGACGGACGGACATGCACAGACTCCTGAGTTCAAGCGCTGGGGAAGGCTACTATGCTCTTTGGTTGTAGTCATTGTTCGTTTGCACTACTTATCGAAGATTCGCTTGTTTTCGCTCCAATTGAATAGATGAACATCCTTGAAGATTTTCGACGCGGGGTCGATACACTGCTCAAGACAGGAGAACCCCCATGCGAATTTTGCTCATTGCTGCCCTGGCCGTCAGTGTTGTCGGCTGTACCCGCTGGTCGATGGACCATCATTTGAACAACGCTTACCGCGCCTATGGGGTGGGTGACTGCGAGCGTGTCACCCTGGAGTTGTCCCAGGTAGACCGCGAGAGCCGTACCCGTCGGTATGTGCAACCGGAAGTTTCGATGCTGCGCGGGCAATGCCTGGAGCGCCAGAAGCTGTTCGTCGATGCGGTGCAAACCTACCAGTTCATCATCAATCAGTACCCGTCCAGCGAGTACGCCTATCGTGCCCGTGCTCGGCTCGACACCCTGCAGCAACTGGGCCATTACTCCGGCGCGAGTGTCGCGCAGCCACGGCCCGCATCACTTTGATGATATTTGTCATTCCATAGCTGGCCCGTCGCCAGTCTTAAGCTATTCTTTGAATGTCTGTTTGTACAAGTTTATGTTCAATCGGATGGATTGCTTGGGATTGGCAGTTGTAAGGCGATCAAGCGCACGCTGGATTCGCACCAATTTCCAGGGAGAGCGAACATTCAGTGTTCGTTCCGAATAACTGGCGCGGCCACTGATCTGGCCAATGGATGGCGATTTCATCATGTTTACCGACCGAAGGATTGAGCGGCATCAGCTGTCTGGTTTCTTGAAAGTGTTCAACCGGCTGACGGATAAGCCTATTGGCTACTTGGGGAACGTGTCCGAAGATGGGCTGATGTTAATCAGCCAATTACCCATGATGGTTGACGTGGCGTTTGAACTGCGTTTGAAAATCCCTCTGGCAGACGGTGATTTCCAGGCAATTGACCTCACAGCGATGTGCTTGTGGAGCCACGAAGATGTTAACCCGCAGCACTATGACTCAGGGTTTCGCGTGGTCGAAGCGCCTGAGGCATACGGGCACTTGATAAGTGCCTTGTATCATTACTTCACCTTTGATCCTCTGCAGGCTTCCGCCTAGACGTTGCGCGCTGTCGACCCGGCTCGGACGTGGTTAGCCGAGCTTGTGGTCGTGTGCTTGAGTCATAAAACACCGGCCTTTTTCCAGCCCAGATAGCGCGTCACCAGTGCAGCCCCCAGCCCCGAAGGTGGCGTATCCAGCACCGACAAACCGTGGGCACTCAAGCGCTCATGCAGATCGTTTCTCTTGTTGAGATAGTCGACAGTCCCGCTGTAGGCCAGCGCTTCAGGCAAGGTTTGAACCGGGGCCTGGCGCAGTTGGTCGAGTATGTCTTCGCGCAGGCTGGCGACCAGCACCCGATGTTGCCGGCTGATGCGCTTAACGGCTGCGAGTAACTCCTCATCATCTTCATCGCGAAGATTGGTCACCACGATCACTAATGCCCGACGTTTCTGTCGGGCCAGTAATTGGCTGGCGGCGGCTGCATAATCGGCAGTGCGTCGGGTGGTGTCGAGGTCGTAAACGGCATTGAGTAATACGTTCAGTTGGCCGCTGCCTTTGACGGGTGCCAGGTAGCGTGGCTGGTCACAGGCAAAGGTGCACAGACCCACCGCATCGCCTTGGCGCAAGGCGACGTAACTGAGTAAAAGGCAGGCATTGAGGGCGTGGTCGAAGTGAGCGAGCTCCGCGTCCTGGCTGCGCATGCGCCGGCCGCAATCGAGCATGAGCACTATCTGCTGGTCGCGTTCGTCCTGATATTCCCGGGCGATGGGCGTGCGCTGGCGCGCGGTGGCCTTCCAGTCGATCTGTCGCAGGCTGTCGCCTTCGCGAAACTCGCGCAACTGATGAAACTCCAGCCCCAACCCGCGTCGTGGGTGCTGGCGAACCCCTAATTGGCTCAACCAACTGTCCACGCCCAGCAGTTGTGCGCCGTACAAACGGGCAAAGTCAGGGTAGACCCGCGTTGTATCCCGGGCTGCAACAAAACGCCTCGCAGACCACAACCCGAAAGGGCTGGGCAGGTGAATCTCACTGCGACTGAAACTGAAGTGGCCGCGCCGCAAGGGCCGCACTCGATAGCCCAGTTCGCTTCGCTGGCCCGGGAGAAGCTCGACGGACTGCGGCATATTCTCCACGCTCAGGCCGTCAGGTGCGTGGTCAAATACTTGCACGGTCAGCGGCTGCGGGTAGTCATGTTCAAGGGTCAGGCGTACCTCACCCCAGCGGCCCAGGGCCAGGCTGCCGGGCATCTGCCGTTGCACCCGTGGGCAGGGAAGGCGCCGCAGGCGCAGGGCGTCCAGCAGTGCCAATAGAAACAGCGCCAGCAGCAGGCCCCACGCCACTGAATGCAGCGTGTCGGGCACTTTGAGCTGGAGCGCCGTAGCCGCGCCCAAGAGGATGTTCAAACCCGAGAGGACGCCGAGCCAGATCAGCAGCAGACGAGTTGGCTTCATGGTCGGGTCATTGCCGAGGTGCCGAAATCTGGTCCAGCAGTTGCTTGAGCACCTGATCCACTTCCAGCCCGTCAATGTCCAATTCGGGGGCAATACGCACGCGATGGCGCAGCACCGCCAAGGCGCAGCCCTTGATATCGTCCGGGGTAACAAACTCGCCGCCGCGTAGCAAGGCCCGGGCGCGGGCGCCGCGAACCAGGGCGATGGAGGCACGCGGGCCTGCACCGATGGTCAGCCCCGGCCAACTGCGAGTGGCGCGGGCCAGGCGCACGGCGTAGTCGAGTACTTGCTCATCCAGCGGCAGTTCGCTGGCAATTTGCTGCAACTGCAACACGTCCTCTGCCTGCAGCACCGTGCGCAATGGCTGCACATCCAGCATGTCGGCCCTGGAGGAGCGGGTGACTTCGCGGACCATCTCCAGCTCCTGCTGCGCATCGGGGTAGTCCATGCGTACTTTGAGCATGAACCGGTCCAGCTCGGCCTCGGGCAGGGGGTACGTGCCTTCCTGTTCGATGGGGTTCTGGGTCGCGAGCACCATGAACGGTTGGCCAATGGGCAGCGCTTCACCCTCGAGGGTGACTTGGCGTTCCTGCATGGCCTCAAGCAGGGCGGCCTGGGTCTTGGCGGGGGCGCGGTTGATTTCATCGGCCAGCAACAGGTGGGTGAACAGCGGCCCCTTGCGCAGCTTGAACTGCTCACTGTGCAGGTCGTACACCGCGTGGCCGGTGACATCGCTGGGCATCAGGTCCGGGGTGAACTGAATACGTGCAAAGTCGCCACCAAAACAGCGTGCCAACGCGCGAACCAACAGGGTTTTGCCTAGGCCCGGTACACCTTCGAGCAGTATGTGGCCACCTGCAATCAATGCGGTCAGCACGTCGTCGATCACCTGGTCCTGGCCAATCACCGCCTTACGCAGTTCAACACGCAGAGCCTGTGCCTGCTGGCTGGCCTTTTGAAGGCTTTCGGCAGTTGGGGCGGTGGCTGATTGAAATTCGCTCATAGGGCATTCCTGAGGGTTTGCAGGCTCGCCACCTGACGGCTGAAATCGGCGCTGGTGAGCCGTTTTGCCGGGAGTGGGTCGAGGGCCTGGCGGATGACGTGGGAGGGTTGGCGCGTCAGGCGTTCGAGGACCTGCCATTGTTCGTCGCTGTCGAGGTGTTCAAAGCCTGGGTGGCGTCGTCGTGCAGCCCGCTGGATATCACGCTGCAAGGCGTGCAGCAGCGTGCCTTGGCCACTGCGGCGCAGCAGGAAGTCGGCACTGGCCTTCAAATGTTCCTGTAACTGGCGACGTGCCTTTGGCGCGGGCGCCTGGGTCGGCCCCTGGCGCATGCCGGCGTGCCAGAGTGCCAGGGCAATCAGTGCGCAGAGCGCCACTAACGCCTGGGGGAAGTTGCGCATTAGCAGGGTGAGCAGATCGTCTACGTCGCTGTTGAACAGCAGTGTTACATCCGTCCCCCGGTTGAGATACCACAACAGCCAGGCGTTATCGTGTTTGCCGATGCCTGGGGTTTTCCACAAGTCGCTGTCGGTTACAACCGTTACGGTGCCTTGGCCGAAGTTGCGTTGCATCAAATGGCTGGACTTGCCGCTGTTGGCGGAGAACTGCGCCAGGTGTCTGGGGTCGGTGAGGTTGAAGTCGGTATCGAAGCTGAAATAGGCCGGGGCGGTCTCATTGTCGACGTAGAGCTTGGTCAGGTCCGGTACTTTCTTTTTGCGTGGGGAAGCAGGCTCGTCAAGGCCCTCGCTGAGTGTCTGGTGGAAGCCCAGCTGATCCAGCAGCAGGTCGCCGCTTTTACCGGTTTCCTCATCCCAAAGCGCTTCGGCAACCAGCAGCAAATGGCCACCGGATTTTGCCCAGTCCAGCAGTTGCTCAGCCTGGCGCGGGGTCATGTTGCTGCGCTCGCCCAGCAATACCAGGCTATGCCCCTTGGCTGGCTGATCGGCCAGGTGCTCAAGGCTGTTGGCGTGTTCCACGGCCAGGCCCTGCTGGCGCAGGAAGTATTCAGCCGCCAGGTAGGGGTTGGCGATGGCTTGTGGCGATGGGCCGCGATCGACTATTTCGTCGTAGGGGATCGCCTTGTGCCAAACATAAAGCCCACCTGCTCCAAGCACACAGGCCAGCAGCAGGCCGACCCACAGCATGGGGCGGTTCATTGGGCGGCTCCCGTACTGAACAGGGCGCGCCAATCGCGGCACAGTTGCTGTTGTACCAAAGCCGGCGGCAGGCGGTGGCCATAGGCGAGGTTTTGCCAGTGGTGTGTCAGTGCATCACTGAAGGCCAGCAGTTGTGGCTGTTGCAGTTGGTGGATGCGCTCCAGGACCTGGCCTTCGGTATCGGCGCTTTTCAGGGGCAGGTTGAAGTCGTGCAGCAGTCGGTTGAGCAGGCCGCGATACAGCAGGCCGAGAGCTTCCCTGGGGTGGGTGGACCACAGCTGTTCGGCGGTGCTGGCAATGTCGTCAGGCAAGGTCTCGCTGCCCAACGCCAGGCCGAACAATTGTGCAGGGGCCGCTTTGGCGGTTTTGGCTTTGGCTGGCCCGCGTCGACTGACGAAGGTGTGCAGCCACTCCCGATAGCGCCAGACAACTAGCGCGAGGCCAGTCGCCAGCAGGCCCCAGAGCAGTACCTCCAGGCCGAGGGCGGCGTTTTTGAAGGTATTGCTGTTGAATCCGTCCAGTAGCGCCTGAAGCCAGGCCGGAAGTTTACCGTCACCCTTTACCTTGTGTTGCGCGGCGTTTTTTTCGTCGCCAAAACGGTAGCGAGTGACGGTTTCCGGGTGCTTGAACGGGGGGCTGTCCAGCAGCGCCTTGATCGATTGGCTGGCGGCCTGGGTGGTGACTTGTTTGGCCGGTCCGGGCTCGTCCGCCATGACGGGGCGGCTGAATGGCACGAGCATCAGCCCAGCCACCAGCAGCAACGTTGCGACGCTGCTCAGGCGTTGGCGTAATCGGCGGAACACCAGTTCAAGGTCCCAGGCTTCCAGCACGGTGCGGCGGTTGAGGTACAGGCTGAAGCCGCAAGCGACATAAATGGGCTCCCAGAACACCAGAATCAGTGCGTAGAAGGCGTTACTCAAATGCTCCAGCCACAACCCTTCCGAGCCGCTTGCCAGTGCCAGCCGTTGCCAGTCCCAATCGAGTTCCAGTTGCTGCGGGATGAACAGGTAAAACAGTGCCATGCAACCGAACCACAGGCCGATTTCCATATGCACGCCAATGGTGGTCAGCCAGCGTGCGGCGCCGGCGTTGCGTTGCAGCAGCACCCCCAGGCGTATTTGACGGGCATTGCCATCCAGGCCTTCAAGCTGGCTCACCGGCATCACAAAGCTGCGGCTCAGGCTCAGTCGCCTCCAGGTCAGGCTGGCCAGCAGTTGGCCTTTGAGCAGGCGCGGCCACTGGCGCACAGCCTGCTTGAGGCTGGGTGTCTCGCCAAACAAGGCCTTGGAGAGGATGTACAGTGGCAAGCGGTCAAAGGCCGGTTTTAACCACCAGAACACAAACATGGCCATGGACGGGTATCGCCACAGCAGCACGGTCAGCAAAATGAATATCGGCAACGTCACCATTGCCCAACTGCTCATTAACAGCAGTCGATGTTCCTGGGCCATCAGTACGCCCAGGTCCATGGCTTCCCAGGAGGTGCGGGGCCGAATTACCACGCTGGCCTCACTCAGGCGCATGGTGAGTGCGTCCGGCAAGCGTGAGGTAGGCGGCAACCAGCAGCCACAGCCCGGCGCCCGTTGAGTATTTGATCCAGGGCGTGATCGTGGTGGAGGAAGACCAATAGGCTTCAATAAACGCCGCGATCAGCAGCAATAGCATGACGCCGCAAAGCATCCGCACGCTTGTGCGTGCCGCCAGCCGCAGGGATTCGCCGCGAGTCAGGTGCCCGGGAGCAATCACCGCCCAGCCCAATTGCAAGCCTGCCGCCCCGGCCAGGGCGATGGCCGTGAGTTCGAAAGCACCGTGGCCGATGACAAACGACCAGAAGGTCTGGCCATAGCCGATCTCGGTGAGGTGGCCGGAGATGGCGCCGATGATCAGGCCGTTGAAAATCAGAAAGAACACGCTGCCCAAACCAAATAGCAAACCGGCGGCAAAGGTCTGGAAGGCAATCCCGATGTTGTGCATCACGTAGTAGCCGAACATCATCCAGTCTTCACTGGAAGCGCGGTCGGCGGCACGCCCCAGGTGGCCAGCATCCGGGTCATACATGCTGTGCATTTCGGCGACCTGCGCGGGGCTCACGATGCTGTAGATAAGGTCTGGAAACAGGTAGACCAGCAACGCAACGCCCACCAGGCTGCCGAAGAACAGCACGCCGGCGATTAACACGAAACGCCATTGTTCGCGCACCAGGCGCGGGAAGCCCGCCAGGATGAAACCCAGTACATTCGCGCCCAATTGGCTGCGGTGGCGATACAACTGCTGGTGGCCCCGCAGCGCCAGTTGTTGCAGGGGATCTATCAGATAGCTGCTGTAGCCACGCTCCTGGGCCAGGGCGAGGTGCTGGCACAGGCGTCGATAATGGTGGGGGAAGTCAGACATATCGCTGGCCTTGGCCTTGCCTTGCTCCAACTGTATGAGTTGTGCGGTGAAGGCTTGCCACTGCGGCTGATGGCGGCTCTCGAACAGGCTCTGCTTCATGCTGGCCCCACTAAGCCGCGCGCCACGCCATTGAGTTGTTCTACCGCGCGAGCCGGCGATACGTGTAACGGCGTTGCCAGGATGGACGCCAGTTCGTGCACCCGATCGGCGGACAACTCACTTTGGCGTTCAGCGAAACCCAGTATGGCGCGTTGTTCGCTCAGCTCCAGCGTGAAGGGCAGGCGCAGGGCGGCGGCTTGAGGCACCTTGGGGCGCGCCAGTGGCTGTTCGCGGTAGACCACCAGGGTGCCCGCAGCGAGGTCGCCGAGCCGTTTGAAGTGAGGGTGTTGCAGGCAACTGATGGCGCCGAGGAAGTAGCCCAAAGGCAGCATGTCGACAAAGCGCAGCAGGTTGCGGATGAGTGAAGCTGGCCAGCCAATGGGTGTGCCGTCGTCCTGAATGACGCGCAAGCCCATGACCTGCTTGCCCGGAGAGCAGCCCTGGTTAAGGACTTCGAACAGCACCATGTACCACCAACTGATCAGGAACAGCAGCAGCGAGCCCAAGCCAATACCGATATTGCCAAGCAACGCCAGCGGCACGAGCAGGATACCCATGATCAGGCCGCGCAGTCCCAGGTCGAAAGCAAAAGCCAGTGCGCGTGGCATCAGGCCGGCCGGGCGCAAGGGCAAGTCTATGCCCTCGGGGGTCTCGATCGGGTAGTGGGTATCCAATGGAACTGATGGCATCGCGATCCTTGGCAGTGCGGGCGGCTTGAAGACACGGATGCTAGCAGTGTCGACGGTGGAAGCAACCTTTCAAGGTTTTGCTGGATGTTTGTACAGTAATCTATCGCTGGCCCCGAGTGCCTTGCAGCGCCTAGACTTTGTCGATCTTCAGCACAGGAACAGCCCGTGACTACCATTTTCTGGTACGACTATGAAACTACCGGCATCAACCCCCGCAGCGATCGCCCGTTGCAGGTTGCCGGTATTCGTACCGACCTCGAGCTCAACGAGGTCGGCCCGCCGGTCAACCTTTATTGCCAGCCAAGCGACGATATCCTGCCGCACCCGGCTGCCTGCGCCATAACCGGTATCACCCCTGGCATTCTGGCGGAAAAAGGCCTGGCCGAAGCCGACTTCATGACCCGCGTGCACGCCGAGCTGGCTGCGCCTGGAACCTGTGGTGCCGGTTACAACACGTTGCGCTTTGACGATGAAATGACGCGCTACAGCCTGTACCGCAACTTTTTTGATCCGTATGCCCGTGAGTGGCAGGGGGGCAATAGTCGTTGGGACTTGATCGATGTGGTTCGTACGGCTTACGCACTGCGCCCCGAAGGCATTGAGTGGCCGCAGCAGGACGGGCGTGTCACCCTCAAGCTGGAGCGTTTGACCCAAGCCAATGGCATCGACCATGGCCATGCTCACGATGCCCTGTCGGACGTGCGAGCCACCATAGCCCTGGCGCGGCTGATCCGCGACAAGCAGCCAAAGTTGTATGACTGGCTGTTTCAACTGCGCAGCAAGCAGCGGGTGATGGATCAGATCCGCCTGTTGCAGCCCATGGTGCATATTTCCGGGCGTTTCTCCGCCGAGCGTCATTACCTGGGTGTGGTACTGCCCCTGGCCTGGCACCCGCGCAATCGCAATGCGTTGATTGTCTGTGACCTTGGTCTCGACCCGCAGGGTTTGCTCGACCTGGACGCCGAAACCTTACGCCAGCGGCTTTACACGCGCCGTGATGAGTTGGCGCAAGGTGAGTTGCCAGTGCCGCTCAAGTTGTTGCATATCAACCGCTGCCCGGTGGTCGCGCCATTGAATGTGCTGCGCGCACAGGATCGCGAACGCCTGAACTTCGATATGGACGTGTGCCAGGCGCGGGCGCTGCGACTAACTGACGCACAGGAAGTTTGGCGCGACAAGTTGGCAGCCATTTATGCCGAGGAAGACTTTGCACCGAGCACAGACCCGGAGCAGCAGCTCTATGACGGTTTTATCGGTGACCGCGACCGACGGTTATGCGAACAAGTCCGTGTGGCTGAACCGTCACAGTTGGCACGTCAGCAGTGGCCTTTCGATGATCATCGATTGCCGGAATTATTATTCCGTTACCGTGCGCGTAACTTTCCTGACACCTTGGACAACGATGAGCAACAACGCTGGAAACTTTTCTGTCAGCAACGTTTGTCGAGCCCGGAGTGGGGCGCACCCAATACCCTGTTGGCATTTAAGCAGGCACGTGAGGAGTTGGCTGTTAGTGCTACAGCGTTTCAGCGCCAGGTGCTCGATGAATGGCAAGAGTATGCCGACTCTTTAGCCGCTCGCCTGGGCCTGTAGTCAGGCACTTGCAAAATATTCGGACAATAAAAAACGCCAGCAAGCTGGCGTTTTTATTGTGTTGCATATCAGGCAGAAGCCCGATCAGGCTTAGCCCAGCAGGGTAGCCCAACCTTCTACCACGTCGCCGCCCCACTTGGCTTTCCACTCTTTCAGAGTCTTGTGGTTGCCACCTTTGGTTTCAATCACTTCGCCGTTGTGCGGGTTTTTGTACTGCTTGACCTTGCGAGCACGCTTGGTGCCGGTAGTTTTCACAGCGCCACGTGGTGCTTTAACTTTGGATTCCGGATCCAGCAGCGCGATGATGTCACGCAGGGATTTGGAGTACTCACCCATCAGGGTGCGCAGTTTGCCTTCGAATTCCAGCTCGGTTTGCAGCTTGTCGTCTTGTGACAGGTTCTTCAAACGGGCTTGCAGTTCTTTGATAGCTTCTTCGGTGGCGCGGTATTCGTTGATCAAGGACATGTGGACTACCTTATGTAGAGCGCTGATTGACAGTGAGTGGCCTAATAATAGTCAGGCAATTTCCCCAAGTAAACATTTAAGAAGGCATTTATGTGAATTACGTTGAATGTTTGTGGCAATGCTATGCAATCGAGTTAATTAATAGGTGGTAGGTGTAAAAATAATTCTGTTTATTTTGCATAACTGTCTGAGCCTCGGAAGGGCGTTCATATAGCGGCGGTAAAACCTTACGCTATTAAGGGGTGTCGCCAGGACCGGGCGACAGAATAAGGTGCAAGGAGTACTGCAGTTTTTCTGCGTAATCGCTAGAATGGCGGCCTTTGCGAAGTTCTGGAGTTTCCCCCTAATGCGCACTTTTCGGCTGGTGATTGCTTGCCCGGACCGGGTTGGTATCGTTGCCAAAGTCAGTAACTTTCTGGCCTCCCACAACGGCTGGATCACCGAGGCGAGCCATCACTCGGACGATCTCAGTGGTTGGTTTTTCATGCGTCATGAGATACGTGCCGACACGCTGCCCTTCGGCCTCGAAGCGTTTCGCGAGGCGTTTGCGCCGATCGCTGAAGAGTTTTCGATGACCTGGCATATCACCGACACCGAGCAGAAAAAACGTGTCGTGCTGATGGCCAGCCGTGAATCCCACTGCCTGGCCGACTTGCTGCACCGTTGGCACAGCGATGAGCTGGACTGTGAGATCGCCTGTGTGATTTCCAACCATGATGACCTGCGCAGCATGGTCGAATGGCATGGCATCCCGTACTACCACGTGCCGGTCAACCCACAGGACAAGGAACCGGCATTCGCCGAAGTCTCCCGCCTGGTCAAGCAGCACGAAGCCGATGTAGTCGTGCTGGCGCGCTACATGCAAATCCTGCCGCCGGAACTGTGCAGCGAATATGCCGGTCGAGTGATCAACATTCACCACAGCTTCCTGCCATCGTTTGTGGGTGCCAAGCCGTATCACCAGGCCTCCCTGCGCGGTGTGAAGTTGATTGGCGCAACGTGCCACTATGTCACCGAGGAGCTCGACGCCGGCCCGATCATCGAGCAGGACGTAGTGCGCGTCAGCCACAGCGACAGCATTGAAGACATGGTGCGTTTCGGCCGTGACGTCGAGAAGATGGTGCTGGCCCGTGGCCTGCGTTACCACTTGGAAGATCGCGTGCTGGTACACGGCAACAAGACTGTGGTGTTCTGACAGCCGCGTTTAAGTTGAAGAAAAAAGGGCCTGGGCGTTAAATCGTCCCAGGCCCTTTTTTTGTCCGCCATGAAGGATTAAGCGATGAGCGATCCACTCGATAAAGCCACCTCCAAGGCCCCAGCGACGCTGGGCGAAGGGTGTTTGAGCCGTTTTGACCCGGATGACCTGGACGCGGAGGACGGCACCGAGTTTCCCGGTGCCGCCGAGCTGTGGCGGCAGGAGCACACTAAAACCGATCCCGAGCAAGCCTAGCGGTCCGCCGCCTTAACGCTCGGCGGGCGCAGGGATCAGATCCGGAAGCTGCCCACCAGCTGTTTCAAGCGTGCGGCCTGTTGTTCCAGGTCGGTACAGGCGCGCAGGGTTGATTGCAGGTTTTCCACACCTTCCTGGTTGAGGGTGTTGATCTCGGTGATGTCCATGTTGATCGACTCCACCACCGAAGTCTGTTCCTCGGTGGCGGTGGCCACGGACTGGTTCATCCCGTCGATCTCGCCAATGCGTTGGGTCACGCTGTTGAGACGCTCGCCAGCCAGGTTGGCGATCTCGACGCTCTCCAGGCTATGGCGTTGGCTTTCACTCATGGTGCTGACCGAATCCCGGGCGCCGACCTGCAACTCTTCAATCATCTTTTGCACTTGTTGCGCCGATTCCTGAGTGCGATGTGCCAGGTTGCGCACCTCATCGGCCACCACCGCAAACCCGCGCCCGGCTTCCCCGGCTCGCGCGGCTTCGATGGCTGCGTTCAGCGCCAGCAGGTTGGTTTGCTGGGAGATGCTGGTGATCACCTCCAGAATCTGCCCGATGTTCACGGTCTTGCTGTTGAGCGCTTCGATATTGCTGCTGGAGGCGCTGATCATCTCGGACAGTTGGTTCATTGCCTTGATATTACGCTCGACCACTTGCTGGCCGTCCTCGGCCAAGTGCCGGGCATCGCTGGCCTGATGGGAAGCCTGCGCGGCGTTACGTGCAATTTCTTGCGCAGCAGCGCCCAGTTCGTTGATGGCGGCGGCCACGCTGTTGGTGCGGTTGGCCTGCTCGTCAGAGTTGACCATCGACGAGTTGGAAGCGCTGACCACTCGCAGGGCCACTTCATTGACCTGCTCGGTGGCCGAGGACACTTCGCGAATCGAGGTGTGAATGCGCTCCACGAAGCGATTGAAAGCATTACCCAGCGTGCCGAACTCGTCGTGATTCTGGATGTTCAGGCGGCGGGTCAGGTCACCTTCGCCATCGGCGATGTCCTGCATGGCGCGGGTCATCACGTGCAGGGGTTGCAGCAGCACTCGGATCAGCATGCCGAGCAGCGCGATGATGATCACAACCGCAATGATCGTGGCGATAACGGCCGAGGTGCGAAATTTGCTGAGCATGGCGAAGGATTTATCTTTATCCACCGAAATACCCAGGTACCAGTTCACCGACGGCAGGCCTTTGATGGGGGTGAAGGTCACGATGTTGTCTTTGCCATTGGCTTCGACTTCGCTGAAATCACCACTGATCTTCGGGGTGTTTTTTGGGTACATGTCGGCCAGCGTCTTCATCACCAGGTTCTTGTCCGGGTGCACCAGCACTTTGCCGTCAGCGCTGACCAGGAACGCGTAGCCCATGCCGCCGAAGTTCAGCGCGCCGATGTTATCCACCAGCGTTTGCAGGCTCAGGTCGCCGCCGACCACGCCGATGCTTTGCCCCGCCTTGGCGCTGGGGGTAGCGACGGAAATGATCAACTGGCCGGTCGCTGCGTCGATGTAAGGTTCGGTCAGGGTTGAGCCGTTACTGCTTTGGGCGCCTTTGTACCAAGGGCGCACCCGTGGGTCGAAACCGTCCGGCATCTTGGTGTCGGGGCGGATGGTGAAGGCGCCTTTGCTGTCGCCCACGTAGGTGGCCATGAACGAGGATGTCAGGGTTTTCTGCTCGAGCAGGCCAGCAACTACGGCGGGTTCAGGGTTGATCGCGATGTTCTGTGCAGCGTTTTCGACCAGGGCAATACGCCCGGTGAGCCAGGTTTGAATGTTGCTGGCGGTGACATCGCCCATTTCATGCAGGTAATTATTGAGGTCGTCGCGAATCGCGTTGCGTTGCAGGTAGTCGTTGTAGAGGGTAAACAGTGCAAAAGCGGCGATGACGATAAGGGAGGCTGCAAGCAGGATTTTGTGGCTGAAGCGCAGGTTTTTATTCATGGCTTGTAGGGTCCGCTAAGGTCTTAATATCCGAAGCGCGTCCTTGTAGGATGCGCAAAATGACAGCGTCAAAAAAGGTGTGATACTGCTTGTGATAATTCCGGTGGTCCCTGTGAGAACTATCTGACCTATTTTTAGACTTTGTGGGTCTTACCTCTGTCTGTATCGACCTGACGGCACTAAAGATTAACCAAAGGTGACGAAATGCCTGATTCCTCGCAACTCCTTATCGGCGCCGGCCTGGACGGCCAGCCCATCGCCCAGGCCATGCGCTTGGCCAACCGTCACGGGTTGATTGCCGGCGCGACCGGCACAGGTAAAACCGTCACGTTGCAGCGCTTGGCGGAAGCCTTCAGCGATGCGGGTGTGGCCGTGTTTGCCGCTGATATCAAGGGTGACTTGTGCGGCCTTGGCGCTGCGGCCAACCCTCAAGGCAAGGTGGCCGAGCGCATTGCGGGCATGCCCTTCCTCAATTACAGCGCGAAGGCGTATCCGGTAACACTGTGGGATATCCACGGGCAGTCCGGTCATCCGCTTCGCACCACCATCAGCGAAATGGGGCCGTTGCTGCTTGGCAGCCTGCTGGAACTCACTGACAGCCAGCAATCGGCGCTCTATGCGACTTTTAAGGTGGCCGACCGCGAAGGCCTGTTGCTGCTGGACCTCAAAGACCTCAAGGCCTTGCTCAACCACTTGCGTTATCACCCGGAACTGCTGGGCGACGACGCGGCGCTGATGACCACCGGTTCCAGCCAGGCGCTGTTGCGGCGTTTGGCGGTGCTGGAGCAGCAGGGCGCCGAAGCCTTGTTTGGCGAGCCTGCCCTGCAGCTTGAAGATATCTTGCAGCCTGCCGGCGATGGTCGTGGGCGCATTCACCTGCTGGACGCGAGCCGCTTGGTGCACGAGGCGCCCAAGGTCTATGCGACCTTCCTGCTGTGGCTGTTGGCCGAGTTGTTCGAACAACTGCCGGAGCGTGGCGATGCCGATAAACCGTTGCTGGCGTTGTTTTTCGATGAGGCGCATTTACTGTTCGCCGATACGCCCAAGGCATTGCAGGATCGCCTGGAGCAAGTGGTGCGTTTGATCCGTTCCAAGGGCGTGGGTGTGTACTTTGTCACTCAATCCCCAGGGGATTTGCCTGACACGGTATTGGCGCAACTGGGCTTGCGTATCCAGCATGGCTTGCGGGCGTTCACCACCAAAGAGCAGAAATCCCTGCGTGCGGTGGCGGACGGTTTTCGCCCCAACCCGGCGTTCGATACCTTGTCGGTACTGACTGAGTTGGGCACCGGTGAGGCATTGGTGGGGGCGTTGCAGGAAAAGGGCACGCCGGAAGTGGTCCAGCGCGTGCTGGTGGCGCCGCCGCAATCGCGGATCGGGCCGCTCAGCGAAGCCGAGCGTGCTGCGATCATCGCCAGTTCGCCTTTATTGGGGCGCTACGACAAGCCAATTGACCGTGAGTCGGCCTATGAAGTGCTGATGGCGCGCAAGGAGCTTGGCCCGACCGAGGAGGCCAAACCGGCCGCCGAAGAGCCGAGCTTTACCGACAAGGCCGGAGCGTTCCTGGGGACTACAGCAGGTAAGGCGCTCAAATCCGCCATGCAACAGGCGGCCAATCAAATGGGACGGCAGTTGGTGCGCGGGTTGTTGGGCTCGTTGCTGGGCGGCAGTAAACGCAAGTAGCGGTTCAGGGCTTGGGCCTGGCGTGGGCGGCCAACCGCTCCAACGCTGCGCGCAGGCCCGGATCGCTGATGCCGTCGGCCGTGGCTTGAATGGTTTCGGCCGCGTTCTGCGACAGGTCCATGGTGTGGCCCACTGCACCTTGCTGCACGGTGGGCGGCTGCACCTTGAACTGGATGCGGGTCAGGCTGGCAAACTCTTCAAATGCCATTAATTGCCGCTGCAAGCGTTTTTGCTGGTAGCGCAGGCGGGTGGCCCAATGCCCGTCGGTGACAATTAACAGTAAATTGCCTTCGCGCCACGACGCCACATGACAATGTTCGCGGGCGGCAGGTTGCAGTTGGCTTTCTACAAGGCGTTGCAAATGGCCCAAGCGTTGCGCGTGGCCGAAGATGGCTTTCAACGGTTTGGCTTCGCGGAGCAACACGCTGGGCGCGCGGGCTGTAAGTGGGCGAAACGCCATGTTTAGACACCTTAAGTAACAGAGCCGCCATCTTAGCAGAAAGCGCCTGTGCGGCCCCAGGCAAAGCGATAGCAGGGCAATGCGAGTGAAATCAATAGGTAACTTCTGCGCTTGATGGGTTGAAGTTCCAGCAAAAGCCCTTATTTTAAACAGGCCCTCTCACAGCGCCATGCCAGCATCGGGGAATAACGCCACTTTCCTCACCCACGATTCCGGGTAGAATGCGCGTTCGCATGCGGCCGTGAGGGCTGCTCGGGCCACTCACGGTGCGCCCTCCATCCCTATGTGTGGAAGAACCTGCCGATATGTTTGCGCCTTTGTTAAAGAAACTTTTTGGAAGCAAGAATGAGCGCGAAGTCAAACGCATGCTCAAGACGGTGCAGCTGGTCAATGCCTTCGAAGAGCAGATGGTTGCCCTGTCGGACGAGCAATTGCGCGCCAAGACCCAAGAGTTCAAGGCCCGCATAGCCAAAGGTGAAACCCTCGACAAGCTGTTGCCTGAAGCCTTTGCGGTCGCCCGTGAAGCCGGTAAGCGTGTCATGGGCATGCGCCACTTCGACGTGCAGTTGATCGGCGGCATGACCTTGCATGAAGGCATGATTGCCGAGATGCGTACCGGTGAAGGCAAGACCCTGGTGGCAACCCTGGGCGTTTACCTCAACGCACTGTCCGGCAAGGGCGTGCACGTTGTGACGGTGAACGACTACCTGGCCCGCCGGGACGCCAACTGGATGCGCCCGCTGTATGAATACCTCGGCCTGACCGTCGGCGTAGTCACGCCGTTCCAGCCGCCGGAAGAAAAGCGCGCCGCCTACGCGTGTGACATTACCTACGGCACCAACAACGAATTCGGTTTCGATTACCTGCGCGACAACATGGCGTTCAGCATGGAAGAAAAATTCCAGCGCGAACTCAACTTTGCCGTGATCGACGAAGTCGACTCCATCCTCATCGACGAAGCGCGTACCCCGCTGATCATCTCCGGCCAGGCCGAAGACAGCTCGCGCCTGTACACCGAGATCAACAAGTTGATCCCGCGCCTGGTGCAGCACGTTGAGGAAGTGGAAGGCGTGGTGACCAAAGAAGGTCACTTCACCATCGACGAGAAGACCCGCCAGGTTGAACTCAACGAAGCCGGTCACCAGTTTGTCGAAGAGATGCTGACCCAGATCGGCGAGCTGGCCGAGGGCGAAAGCCTCTACTCGGCGCACAACCTGGGCCTGTTGACCCACGTGTACGCCGGCCTGCGCGCCCACAAGCTGTTCCATCGCAACGTCGAATACATTGTCCAGGACGGCCAGGTCGTACTGGTTGACGAACACACCGGCCGTACCATGCCGGGTCGCCGTCTGTCCGAAGGCCTGCACCAGGCCATCGAAGCCAAGGAAATGCTCAACATCCAGGCCGAAAGCCAGACGTTGGCGTCGACTACCTTCCAGAACTACTTCCGTCTGTACAACAAACTGTCCGGCATGACCGGTACAGCTGACACCGAAGCGTTCGAATTCCATCAGATCTACAACCTGGCTGTGATGGTGATTCCACCGAACAAGCCGCTGGCGCGTAAAGACTTCAACGACCTGGTGTTCCTGACGGCCGAAGAGAAGTACGCGGCAATCATCAACGACATCAAGGACGGCATGGCCCAGGGGCGTCCGATCCTGGTGGGTACTGCCACCATCGAGACTTCCGAGCACGTGTCCAACCTGCTCAACAAGGAAGGCATCGAGCACAAGGTTCTAAACGCCAAGTTCCACGAAAAAGAAGCCGAGATCATTGCCCAGGCCGGTCGCCCAGGCGCGCTGACCATCGCTACCAACATGGCCGGTCGTGGTACCGACATCCTGTTGGGCGGCAACTGGGAAGTGGAAGTTGCGGCACTGGAAAACCCAAGCCCTGAGCAAATCGCCCAGATCAAGGCCGACTGGCAGAAACGCCACCAGGCTGTGCTGGAATCCGGTGGTTTGCAGGTAATCGCCTCCGAGCGTCATGAATCGCGTCGTATCGACAACCAGCTGCGTGGTCGTGCCGGCCGTCAGGGTGACGCCGGTTCCAGCCGCTTCTACCTGTCGCTGGAAGACAGCCTGATGCGTATCTTCGCCTCGGACCGGGTGAAGAACTTCATGAAAGCCCTGGGCATGCAGTCCGGTGAAGCGATCGAGCACCGCATGGTGACCAACGCCATCGAGAAGGCCCAACGCAAGGTAGAAGGCCGTAACTTCGACATTCGTAAGCAACTGCTCGAGTTCGATGACGTCAACAACGAACAGCGTAAAGTGATTTATCACATGCGTAACACGTTGCTGGCCGCCGACAACATTGGCGAGACGATTGCCGATTTCCGTCAGGACGTGCTCAACGCTACCGTCAGCGCACACATCCCGCCACAGTCCCTGCCTGAGCAGTGGGATGTTGCCGGCCTGGAAGCCGCGTTGAAGAGCGACTTCGGTGTGGACTTGCCGGTTCAGCAGTGGCTGGACGAAGACGACCACCTGTACGAAGAAACCCTGCGCGAGAAGCTGATGACCGAGCTTTTGGCCGCATACAACGAGAAAGAAGAGCAGGCGAGTGCCGAAGCACTGCGCACCTTCGAGAAACAAATCGTACTGCGCGTGCTGGACGACCTGTGGAAAGACCACCTGTCGACCATGGACCACCTGCGTCACGGTATCCACCTGCGTGGCTACGCCCAGAAGAACCCGAAGCAGGAGTACAAGCGCGAGTCGTTCACGCTGTTCTCCGAGCTGCTGGATTCGATCAAGCGCGATTCGATCCGTGTGCTGTCCCACGTTCAGGTGCGTCGCGAAGACCCGATCGAGGAAGAAGCCCGCCTGCGTCAGGAAGCCGAGGCACTCGCTGCGCGCATGCAGTTCCAGCATGACGACGCACCGGGTCTGGAAGCGCCGGAAGCCTTGGGCGAAGAGGTCGATGTGGCCTTGGCTCAAGCCCCGGTCCGCAATGACCAGAAGCTGGGCCGCAACGAGCTGTGCTGGTGCGGTTCGGGCAAGAAGTTCAAACACTGCCACGGCGAAATCAACTAAGATTTTTGCCTGACGCTGCAACACCCTGCGCCGCGACCGGCCTTTGCCGTCGCGGCGTTTTGCCATTAATTTCACCGTTGATCGCGACGGTACAGACATCACCTATTCTTTAAGGAGCGCATTCATGGCTGTTGGTCTTGGTCCTTTGCCCACTTTGCACCCGGTCGCCGGTTTTGAACTCGGTATCGCTTCGGCCGGCATCAAGCGCCCGGGGCGCAAAGATGTAGTGGTGATGCGCTGTGCCGAAGGCTCGACGGTTGCGGGCGTGTTCACGCTCAACGCGTTTTGCGCCGCACCGGTCATCCTGGCCAAGCAACGCGTGGCAGGTTCGATCCGTTACCTGCTGACCAACACCGGCAATGCCAACGCCGGTACCGGCGAGCCAGGCCTGGTTGCCGCTGCGCGCACCTGCGCCAAGCTGGCCCAGTTGACCGGCGTGGATGCCAGCCAAGTGCTGCCGTACTCCACCGGCGTGATCGGTGAGCCGCTGCCGGTGGAAAAAATCGAAGGCGCGCTGCAAGCCGCACTGGATGACCTGTCTGTGGATAACTGGGCGGCTGCGGCCACCGGCATCATGACCACCGACACCCTGCCCAAAGGCGCTAGCCGCCAGTTTGTACACGATGGCGTGACCGTTACCGTGACCGGCATCAGCAAGGGCGCGGGCATGATCCGCCCGAACATGGCCACCATGCTCGGCTACATTGCCACCGACGCCAAAGTCTCCCGCGACGTGCTGCAGCGCCTGATGCTCGACGGCGCCAACAAGTCGTTCAACCGCATCACCATCGATGGCGACACCTCGACCAACGACTGCTGCATGCTGATCGCCACCGGCCAGGCCAACCTGCCGGAAGTCACCTCCACCGAGGGCGCGCTGTTCGCCGCATTGAAGCAGGCGGTGTTCGAGGTGTGCATGGACGTGGCCCAGGCCATCGTGCGTGACGGTGAGGGCGCAACCAAGTTCGTCACTGTTGAAGTGAACGGCGGCGCTAACCACCAGGAATGCCTGGATGTCGGTTACACCGTGGCCCACTCGCCCCTGATCAAGACTGCACTGTTTGCTTCCGACCCGAACTGGGGCCGCATCCTCGCTGCCGTCGGCCGTGCCGGTGTGCCGGACCTGGACGTCAGCAAGATCGACGTGTTCCTTGGCGACGTGTGCATTGCCAGCCGTGGCGCTCGCGCTGAAACCTACACCGAAGCCCAGGGCTCGGCGGTGATGCAGCAAGAAGAAATCACCATCCGCATCGAGTTGGGGCGCGGCGACTGCAGCGAAACCATCTGGACCACCGACCTGTCCCACGAGTACGTAAAGATCAACGCGGAATACCGCACCTGACAGCCAAGAGGAAAACCTGGTGAAACGAGTGCATGTAGCAGCAGCGGTGATCCGTGGCGTCGACGGCAGGATCCTGCTGGCACGCCGTGCCGATACCCAGCACCAAGGCGGCCTCTGGGAGTTTCCCGGCGGCAAGGTGGAGGCTGATGAGTCGGTCGCAAGCGCTTTGTCCCGCGAGTTGCAGGAAGAACTGGGCATCCAGGTCACCACGGCGCGCCCGCTGATCAAGGTGCAGCATGACTACCCGGACAAGCAGGTGTTGCTGGATGTCTGGGAAGTCTCGGCCTTTACCGGCGAGCCCCATGGTGCCGAAGGGCAGCCGTTGGAATGGGTGACGCCGCGGGACTTGCTCAACTATGAGTTCCCGGCGGCGAATGCACCGATTGTTGCGGCTGCCCGTTTGCCCGCTGAATACTTGATCACACCAGGCGAACTGGAAGCCCCCACCTTGTTGCGAGGTGTCCAGAAAGCCATTGCCGGTGGCATCAAGCTGGTTCAACTGCGCGCGCCCAACGGTTACGACCCTAAATACCGTGACCTGGCGGTGGACGCGGTGGGCCTGTGTGCCGGCAAGGCGCAACTGATGCTTAAAGGGCCGTTCGAATGGCTGGGGGATTTCCCTGCCGCCGGCTGGCACATGACCTCGGCGCAGTTGCGTAAATACGCGAGCAAAGGCCGCCCGCTGCCGAAGGATCGCTGGTTGGCGGCTTCTTGCCACAACGCCGAAGAGCTGGCACTGGCAGAGATGATGGACGTGGATTTTGTCACGCTGTCGCCGGTGCAGCGGACCCAGACTCATCCCGATGCCCAGCCTTTGGGTTGGGAGCAGGCGGTAGAGTTGATCCGTGGGTTCAGTAAACCGGTGTTTCTGCTGGGCGGGCTTGGGCCGGCTGAGCGGGAACAGGCTTGGGAAGCCGGGGCTCAGGGTGTGGCAGGCATTCGCGCGTTCTGGCCTGAGGCATGATGATCGTTCCCACGCTCTGCGTGGGAATGCCTCTTGTGACGCTCCGCGTCACGCTTTGGGACGCGGAGCGTCCAGGGCTGCATTCCCACGCAGAGCGTGGGAACGATCTTAGTGAGGCTTGGCCGCCGCCTGCCACAACACTTCCACTACACCCTGACGCTTGGCAATCACCCGCGCCGCCACAAACAGCACATCCGACAACCGATTGATATACGCAAGCCCCACGCCTTCCAACGGCTCAATCGCATTCAACTGCTGACACCGCCGCTCCGCACTGCGCGCCAGGCTGCGGCACACATGGGCCTGGGCAATCAGCGCTGAACCGCCGGGCAAGATGAAGTTTTCCAGCGGCCCGACTTCCTCATTCCAACGGTCAATCGCCGCTTCCAGCCGGTCGACTTCTGCGGCATTCAACGCTTTGTACACGGGCATCGCCAACTCACCGCCCAAGTCGAACAAGCGGTGCTGGCACGGCGTAAGCACCTCGATCACCTCCTTGAGTTGCGGGTGCTGGCCGCTCTGTTCTTCAAGGTTGGCCAGCAGCAAACCCAACTGGCTGTTCAGCGTATCCACCTCGCCAATGGCTTCCACGCGAGGGTGGTCCTTGGGCACGCGACGGCCATCACCCAGGCCCGTCTCGCCCTTGTCGCCGGTGCGGGTGTAGATCTTCGACAGGCGAAAGCCCATGGTCATTGCTCCAGTTGAGTCAGTTCATAGGGTGGCATCTGGCTGCCGGCCAACGGCAGGCGCAGGGTAAAACAGGTGCCTTGGCCGAGGGTGGAATGCACTTCCATCTGGCCTTTATGGTTGTTGGTGATGATGAAGTACGACACCGACAGCCCAAGCCCGGTGCCTTGGCCGATTTCCTTGGTGGTAAAGAACGGCTCGAACGTGCGTTTGCGCACGTTTTCGCTCATGCCGATGCCATTGTCTTCCACCTGGATCTCCGCCCACGGCGGGTTGAGGCGGGTGCGCAAGATGATGCGCCCCGGCTCGCTGTCGTCTTCACGCAGGTGAATGGCTTGCGCAGCGTTTTTCAGCAGATTGAGCAGCACCTGTTCCAGCTCGTTGGCGGTACCGGGCACCGGGCCCAGTTGCGGGTCGAACTGGCGGATGATCGCCTGGCCCTTGAAGTCGAAGCCGATGGTCAGGTCGAAGTCGTTACCGGCAATTTCCACGGCCTGGTCGATCAGTGCCGGTAAGTCGCACGGCGCCATCTGGCGGTTACTGCGGCGGCTGAAGCTGAGCATATGGGTGACGATTTTCGCCGCCCGCGCGCCGGCTTGCTGGATGCCATCGAGCAATTGCGGGACTTCGCGGCTTTGCAGGTAGTGGTTGACCGTCTCCAGCTCGATACCCGCCTGTTCGGCGTGTTCCAGGTTCTTCGGCAGGTCGGGGGACAGGCGCCGGCGGATGTTCTGCACGTTATGCAGGATCGCCCCCAGCGGGTTGTTGATTTCATGGGCCATGCCCGCAGCCAGGCCGCCCACGGAGAGCATTTTTTCCGACTGCACCATCATTTCTTCCAGGGACAAACGCTGGGTGATGTCGTCGATACGGATCACCACGCCGCGCCCGGCACCGCCCATCAACGGGTAGAAGGTCAGGGCGTAATGCTTGGGTTCGTCATCCTTGATCCAGGTGACACGCTCAATGCGCTCCACCGTGTGCTGCTCCACCGTGGCTTTTATCTGCGGCAGGTACGGTTTGAGCGGCTGGAAGGCGAGGAAGATCGGCTGGTTCAGCGCTTCATCCAGGCGCGTGCCGGAAAGCGCCGTGGCTTCCTGGTTCCATTGGGTGACGTAAAGCTGTTCATCCAGGGCGATCAGCGCCGACGGCATCGAGTCGATGATGCTGTTGAGGTAGTTCTGGAAGCCGGTGAGCTTTTTCTCGATCTTGCTGCGCACCTGCACTTCCAGTTCGAGCTTGCGGTTGGTGTGGCGTGTTTCTTCGGCCAGGCCCTGGGCTTGGTCGTAGGCGGCCTGAGAGTCGTCTCGCGCACGTTTGAGCTGCTGCTCGCGGGCTTCGATGCGCGACAACATGGTGTTGAAGGCTTCGGCCAGGCTGCCGATTTCATCATGGTTGCCGCGCCCGGCGCGCAGGGCGTAGTTCTCTTCGCGCGTCACCTGGCGTGAGAGTTCTTCCAGCTCATGGATCGGGCGGGTGATCAGGCGTTTGATCTGGCGGGCGATGATCAGCCACAGCAATACGCTGAAAATCAGGATGCCGAGGCTGGCGGTCAATGTGCCGGTATAGAACGCCATAGGCAGCTCACTGCTGGCCACCAACAGCAAATGCCCGGACGGCTGGCCAGCGCGGGGCAGGGTGATGACCTGGTTGCTGCGAAACTCAGTGAGGCGCCAGGCTTCGATATGCCGGTAGTTTTCCGGCAGGTGCAGGCGGTTGCCGTGCTGCATCTGCGCCAGCAAGGTGCCGTCGCCGTCGTACAGCGCGGCGGCGCGTAATGGCGAATAGCTAGTCAGCTCATTGAGCAGGGCGTCGGCCTTCGCCGGGGATTCAAGGGCTTCGGCGGCCAGCGACGGGTTGGACACCAATCGACCGATGGCCTGCAACGCCTGGGGCGCCATGCTTTCCTGGGAGATCCAATAGGCGGCACTGATAAACGTCAGGTTGGCCACCAGTAATACCGTGGTCAACAGCACCAGCAGGGCGGCCAGCAGTTTCTGCCCTACCGGTAGATTTTCTAGACGCTGGCGCAGTGGCATCAGGTTTTTTCCAGGTGATAGACAGGTAGGCAGGGTAGCGCGTGCCTCAGTCGCTGGCCAATCCGCGTGTGTGCAAGTAGTCGACCAGGCGCGCCCGCAACTGTTGCAGATGCGGCAGCACCAATTGATGGCGCTCTGCCGCCTGGCACGCATAACCGAGCAGGTAGCTGATTTCGGTGCGACGGCTGGAGGCCACGTCCTGATACATGGACGAATAATTGGCCGCGGTGGCCTGGATCACCCGTTGCACTTCGCTGTGCAGGTCCTGGGCGGCGGCGGGTTGGCCGCAGCATTCGAGCAACTCGCTGAGTTCGGCGCACAAGGTCGCGACTTCGCATTGGTGGGCTTGCAGGCCGCCGTTGCGGCACTGGTAAAGCACGGTCAATGGGTTAATGGCGCAATTGAGCGCCAGCTTGCGCCATAAACGCGTCAGGATGTCGGTGCTCCACTCATGGGGAATGCCGGCGGCGTGCAGGTCGTCCAGCCACAGCGGGGGAGTGGGGTGCCGCGCGTCTCCCAGCCAGGTGTAGCCGTGGCCGGCGAAGACCACGCGCCAATCGCCGTCGCGAAACGCGCCTTCGGTGCTGGAGGCAAAGATACAGCGGGCCTGGGGCAGTTGCGCGGCCACCGCATCCTGGCTGCCAAGGCCGTTTTGCAGCAGGATCAGCTCAGCGTCGGGTGCCAATCGGTGTTGCAGCTGTGCGATGGCTCTTTGGGCGTCGTAGGCTTTGCACGCCACCAGCAGGCGATGAATCGGCTCGGGGCTGTCGGGTGTTTCGCCGATCACCGGGTAAGTATTTTCTATGCCGTGTTCCACCAGGGTCAGGCCGCTCGCCTTCTCATAGCTGGTCAGGCGTGCTGCATCGCGCACTATCAGCCGCACGGGCAGGCCCGCGCGCGACAATCGCGTGGCCCAGAGGGTACCCAGGCTGCCGGCGCCGAGAATATGCCAGGTGGTCGACATCAGTTTGTGCTCCGTAGGGTCGCCTGCGATGAATGGTGCGAAAGAACCGCTATAATGCCTCGGCATTTTAGCTTGGGCGCGCTCCATCTCTACTGAGCCCGCCCCTTATATTGGAGAAATGACATGCCTTCGTTCGACGTGGTATCCGAACTGGACAAACACGAAGTCACCAACGCCGTCGAAAACGCCGTCAAGGAGCTGGACCGTCGCTACGACTTGAAGGGCAAGGGCAGCTTCGAGTTCAAGGAAAAGGAATTGACCGTCAACCTGACCGCTGAAGCCGATTTCCAGCTGGAAGCGATGATCGAGATCCTCAAGCTGTCGTTGGTCAAGCGCAAGATCGACGCGCAATGCCTAGAAATCAAGGACGCCTACGCCTCCGGCAAGCTGATGAAGCAGGAAGCCGTGCTGAAGGAAGGCATCGACAAGGAGCTGGCGAAGAAGATCGTCGCTCACGTCAAAGATGCCAAGCTAAAGGTCCAGGCCGCCATCCAGGGCGAGCAGGTACGTATCACCGGCAAGAAGCGTGACGACCTGCAGGAAGCCATTGCTGCCCTGCGCGCCAAGACCTTCGACATGCCGCTGCAGTTCAATAACTTCCGCGACTGATGGCACATTGGGGAACCTGTGAGCGTTTTTGACGTCCCACGCCCCAGAAACAGTGCCTACACTTGAGCCCTTCGGGGCTCATTTGCGTTTTAAGGCAGTCAATTAAGCCGCACATCCGCGCAACAGGAGAAGATAGATGGATTTAAACGTTGAAATGGATCACCTGATCAAGACCTCTGAGTCTTGGCTCCCGATGATTATGGAATACGGCAGCCGGTTTTTGCTGGCCGTGGTCACCCTGGCCATCGGTTGGTGGCTGATTAACGTGTTGACCCACCGCGTGGGGCGTTTGCTGGCGCTGCGTAATGCCGACCTGGCGCTGCAACATTTCATCACTAACCTTGCCAACATCGCGCTCAAAGTCATGCTGGTGGTCAACGTGGCCTCGATGATCGGCGTGGCCACGACCTCGTTCGTGGCCGCGATTGGTGCCGCTACTCTGGCCATCGGCCTGGCATTGCAAGGCAGCCTGGCGAACTTCGCCGGTGGCGTACTGATCCTGTTGTTCCGTCCGTTTCGCATTGGTGACTGGATCGAAGCACAAGGCACTTCCGGTACCGTCGACAGCATCCAGATCTTCCACACCGTGTTGCGCACCGGCGACAACAAAACCGTGATCATCCCTAACGGTAGCCTGTCCAACGGCCTCATCACCAACACCAACCGTCAGCCGACCCGCAAGGTGGTGTTTGATGTGGGGGTCGACTACGAAGCCGATTTGCAGAAAGCCCGTGAAGTGCTGTTGGAGCTGGCCAAAGACCCACGCGTGCTGGCTGACCCTGCGCCTGTGGCAGTGGTGTCGACCTTGGGAGACAGTTCGATCACTGTCTCCCTGCGTTGCTGGACCAATACCCCGGATTATTGGGATGTGGTGTTTATGCTCAATGAACTGGCGCGTGATCGTTTGAAAGGGGCGGGTATTGATATTCCGTTTCCACAGCGAGTTATTCGCGTGATGCAAGAACCGCTTGCCAAATAACTAAGCGCGGGTTGTCGAACTTGGCCGATAGGTCAAGTTTGATGCGTAAGGCCAATGTAGTTACTTAGCTTGCTAGTTATTTTTCTTGTGTAATAAAACTGAAATAAAAAAGCCGCTCCCTTGCAAAGCAGGGGAGCGGCTTTTTAGTTAAGGCTTACGCCTTAAGTCATCATTGTAATTAAACAGCTAATTACAAGATGTTCAGCGGGTATTGCGCGATCAGACGCAGTTCGTCGATCGACGCCGAACCGTAGTACACGCCATCAGACGAACGATAGGTCGCTTGACGAACGCGAAGGCTCAGGTCTTTTGCCGGGCCGCTCTGAACCACGTACTTGGCTTCGATGTCGCGTTCCCACTCTTTGCCGTTCGAAGTGGTGCCAGTGTTGGCGCCGCTACCGCTGACATAACGAGTCATGAAGCTCAGGCCTGGCACGCCGAAAGTGGCCATGTTCAGGTCGTAGCGAGCTTGCCAGGATTTTTCGTCTTCAGCGTTGAAGTCGGAACGGGCGATGGAGTTGGCCAGGAAAATCGTGCCGCCGCCGTCTACGCCGTAGCCGTAGTCACCGTCACCGCTGACTTTCTGGTAGGCCAGGGTGAACGTGTGAGCCTGGATGGTGTACGCGCCTTGCAAGCTGTACGCACGGTTATCCAGTTTGGTGGTGTTGTCTTTTTCTGCGCGCTGCAGGCCGGCGCCATCGCTTTTGGTGCTGTAGATGTTGAAGTCAACGGCCAGGGACTGATCGTTGCTCAGCGCGTGAGTCCAGTTCAGGTTGGCGTAGGTCTTCTTCCAGTAGTCTTCGGTCTTCGCGTAGTAGAGGCTGGCGCTGACTTCCGGCGTCAGGGCATAGACACCACCGATAAAGTCGGTTTTGGTCAGACCCAGGCTGTCACGGTATGTCTGTGCTTGTGCCACGCTCGAGGTGAAGTGACCGCCTTCGAGTTTCAGGCCCTTGATCTCGTTGCTGGTGATCGAGATACCTTGCGGCAGCTCTGGCAGCAAGCGGCTGTCGTCGGAAGCGAACACAGGCGCGGTGGTGTACTGGTCGCCGACTTTAAGCACGGTGTCGGAGATGCGGAACTTAACGGCGCCGCCGCCTTTGGAGTAGTCGTCTTGCGAGCGACCGTCGGCACCGGTAGGGAACAGGCCAGTGCCCGAGCGACCCTTGCCGCTGTCCAGTTTCACGCCCAGCAGGCCGATCACGTCAACGCCGACACCGATAGTGCCCTGGGTGAAACCCGATTGGTACAGTGCGTTGAAGCCCAGGCCAGTTTCTTCGACACGGCTTTGAGCCTTGCCATTGATGATTTTGTAGCCGCCAGCCGGCTCATTACGGAAATCACGGCTGAAATACAACATACGAGTATTGATGCCGAAAGTGCTGTCTTCAACAAAGCCTTTGGAATCGTCCTGGGCGGACGCCATTGCGTACTGCGAAACGCCGGCTGAAACAGCCAGGGCGATCATGCTCCACTTCATCACGCGCATCGTGATTTGCTCCTTTGGTTTTAGGAAGAGTACTGCCGTCCCACCTGTATTTTTATCTGGGCGGCTCTTTCTTTTTTGTGTCGGCGCAAAGTTATATCACGCAGACCCTATTGACGATACTTACTCATCTATCCTTTCAGCTTCTTTACGAGGCTGTCGTAAATTGCTATTTCCCTGTCGCAAATTCACAGCCCGAGTGTGACCAGGCTGACAACTAAAGTGCAGTATTCATACCCCTTGCGAAGTTTGAACTCATCCTTGAAAGGCACCTGAACGCTACTGTTTCTTATCGCGTAACACCTGTATCCATACGGGTGCCGTTGCCGACGATACGGGTGTGAATGCAACAAGCGTGCACAAAGCGGTAACCGAATGTCATTTTTTCGTGAAAAACGTTACGGCCGTGTAAAAACCGCATAAGCACGGGCTTTTTACGTCGTTTGGTTTGGGCTTGACGCCCCGCTGAAACACCTGTTGGGAGGTACAAAAATCCTGTGCCAGGGCAAAGCGTTACCGGTTCACCCCTTGAGTGGGTAATTGGCGGATCCCTTTGAGGCACGGGTGGGTCATTTTGGTGCATCCCGCTGAGGCCCGATTTAGCGTAGCTCAAATATTTGCCTGCCTCGAAAGGGTGCGTGCTTTTTTGCCCGGTTGCCTGAACGCTCCCGCATTCGCCGTGAAGCCTCGGGCATTCGAAGGTATGCTGGGCACCTGAAATTGACCTGCCGAACGGAGTGCCGCGTGTTCGCCTTAGACCAACGCCTGCAACAAGACACACTGGCCATTGGGGACTTCCCGCTCTGCCGCCTGCTGCTGTCCAACGACGCCAATTACCCCTGGTTCATCCTGGTGCCGCGCATCAACGGTATCAGCGAAGTGTTTCAACTGGATGTCGCAGATCAACAGATACTGTGGCAAGAAACGACAGTCTTGGCGCAACAGCTCAACACGAGCTTTGCCGCCGACAAAATGAACATCGGCGCGCTGGGGAATGTCGTCAGTCAGTTGCACGTGCATGTGATCGTGCGCAAACGTGACGATGCGGCCTGGCCGGCACCGGTCTGGGGCAAACACCCGGCCCGGCCTTATACCGAAGAGCAAGTGGCGGCGATTCGCAGCCAATTGCGCGGGCTATTGCCTGCCGACTTCATCTTTAGCCAGGACTGAATCATGGACCTGCAAGACCGCGTTACCGATCTGGAAAGCCGCCTGGCCTTCCAGGACGACACCATCGAGACCCTCAATGACATCCTGGTCACTCAGCAGCGTGCGGTTGAACGCCTGCAAATGCAGATGACGGCGCTGCTCAAGCGCCAGGAGGAAATGGGCGGGCAGTTCGAGACCTCCGAAGAAGAAGCACCGCCGCCACATTATTAATCGGTCCTTCGTTAAACAGCCGCGCATAAAAAACCGCGATCCAGCTCAGCCGGATCGCGGTTTTTTTATGCGCTGCGGGTAGGAATCAGCGACGCGGCAAGGCCGCAATCACGTCTTCGGCTTGCAGGCCTTTGTCGCGGTTCATGACGGAGAACTCCACGCGCTGGCCTTCGACCAGGACGCGATGGCCTTCGCCACGGATGGCCCGGAAGTGGACGAAGATATCGTCGCCCGAATCGCGGGAAATAAAGCCGAAGCCTTTGGAGGTGTTGAACCACTTGACGGTCCCGGTATCCCGGTTGGTCATGTCGTAGTTTTGCGACGCCGCGGCAGGCGACGAACGGTAGAAGCTGATGGCCAGGTGAAGAACGATGGCGACCACAGCAATCACCAGGCTGAGCAGGATGGCCGGGTGGCCGCCCACTTCAGGCATAGGTGCCAGGAGGGTGAGGGTTTGCACGACAACGGTCAGTACCAACAGCGCGCTGACCAGGTTTTGCAGTTGATGACGCGTGCCTTTGTTCCAGTAAGGGATTACCGGTGCGAGCGTCAGGTTAAGAAGGCCGAACAAGGCCAGGTACAGGGCGTCGTGTTGTTCCAGGTACGGCAGGCTTTCAGGCTGCAGACTCGGAATAAAGGACAGCAGCAACGCTGCAACGCCCGTCAGGAGGTGGACGATTTTCAACATTTTGATTAACTCACGTTAAGACGGATCACAAGGAAGAGCTGACTGGCACGGTTCGCTTCTGAACAATGGGAGGCGTTGAGCACGTGCGCGGGTATCAGCCTATGTGGCGTACCGCAGAAATGAACGGTAACCACACGCCGCCTATTTAACAGCAAAGGCTGTGCCTACTCAAATCAAGCATTTCGGGGCGTTGCAAGGGCAAAGGCATTTCTGCGTCAAACCCTTGTCCTAGACAGTGGCAGGGTTTGCGAGCGGTAATTTTAAAGTTTTCCGACTCGTCACAAAGGTTGGCCCGTCGCTCATAGGCACAGCCGTGGAGAGGGGCGATATGTCGCACGCTCTCTGCCTGTGTCGGGCTGCACACCGCCGGCACTCTTGCTAGAGTGGTCCTGCACCTGATCAATGAATGTTCGTCAATTGAAGGGGAAAAACATGGCAATCGATATTGGTATCAGTGAAGAAGATCGTAAATCCATCGTCGATGGGCTTTCACGGCTGCTGTCCGATACCTATGTACTGTATTTGAAAACCCACAACTTCCACTGGAACGTCACGGGTCCCATGTTTCGTACGCTGCACTTGATGTTCGAGGAGCAGTACAACGAACTCGCGCTGGCGGTGGACTCCATTGCCGAGCGTATCCGCGCCCTGGGCTTCCCGGCGCCGGGTGCCTATTCGATCTATGCCCGGCTGTCTTCGATCAAGGAAGAGGAGGGCGTGCCCAGCGCCGAAGAGATGATCAAGCAACTGGTGGCCGGCCAGGAAGCCGTCACCCGCACCGCGCGCGGTATTTTCCCACTGCTCGACAAGGTCAGCGACGAGCCGACCGCCGACCTGTTGACCCAGCGCATGCAGGTTCACGAGAAAACCGCGTGGATGCTGCGTTCGTTGCTTGAAAACCAGTAAAGCCCTCCCTGAGCGGCGCCTTCCCGGCGCCGCTCGCTTGTTTCTCCGCATTTCCTGCCGTTGTCCTACAACTTTCCAATCCGCGTCTTCTGGCTGCCCCTCTCGCCCTGCTGTTTTATAGGCCCACTGCCCAATGGGAGAAACCCATGGGCTGCTGTTTGGCAATGGAGTGTCAGGTGTATGTCACGCGGAGTGGGTAATGGAGTGATGGAAACCGCCGGTTTTCACAAGATAAAGGTCGACCCCTTTGCCAAAGGGTTCGACATGGGACTGGCCAAGCCATTGTCCCGGTCGGTCAGGCTCAATGGGTTTTCCACCTGCCTGCGTCTTGAGCAGATCTACTGGAATATCCTCACGGAGATAGCCAGGATCAATGCCTGTTCAGTCAGCGCGTTGCTGTCGTATGTCGATCGGGAAGTGCATTTGCGTTACGGGGGAGTGAAGAACTTCAGCGGGTTGGTGCGGGTGGTGTGCGTGGTCCACGTATTAAAAGATCGTGCCAGCGCCACGGGCCTGGATTAAACCGCCGGTTGCGAAGCAGGCCCACCGTCAAGGCGGGCCAGGCTTCGGGCAGAAAGCCGGCTGCGCTGTGTCGATTTACCAGATATAATCTCGCGCTTTGCTGCGCGCCCCTGGCTTATCCACAGGGTGGGCGTGGCGCAGTTACGATCTGATCGCCGAGACATCTCCATGCCCATGTACGATTATCAATGTGCTTCCTGTGGTCATCAGTTGGAAGCCATTCAGAAGATCAGCGCCGCGCCGCTGGTCGATTGCCCTGCCTGCCAGGCACCTGAGCTGAAGAAGATGTTGTCCATGCCGGGCTTCCGCCTGAGCGGCGGCGGCTGGTATGAGACCGACTTCAAGACCGGCGCCAAGAAGAATCTGGCGGGCGGCGACAAAGCAGACTGAGTTGAACTCTACGCGCAGGCTCCTGCATTATCCGTCCCCTGCTTAACTGTACGGTGACAAGGCGAGCCTCCACCGAATTTCGAATTACGAGAAGTGAAACCACTACCATGATGCGCAGCCACTATTGCGGCCAACTGAACGAGACCCTGGATGGTCAGGAAATCACCCTTTGCGGATGGGTTCACCGTCGCCGCGACCACGGCGGGGTGATCTTCCTCGATATCCGTGATCGTGATGGTCTGGCCCAAGTGGTGTTCGACCCGGACCGCGCCGAGAGCTTCGCCGCCGCCGACCGCGTGCGCAGCGAATACGTCGTGAAGATCACCGGCAAGGTGCGTCTACGCCCGGCCGGTGCTGTAAACGCCAACATGGCCTCCGGCGCCATCGAAGTGCTGGGCTATGAGCTGGAAGTGCTGAACGAGTCGGAAACCCCGCCGTTCCCACTCAACGAATACTCCGACGTGGGCGAAGAAACCCGCCTGCGCTACCGTTTCCTGGACCTGCGTCGTCCGGAAATGGCCGAGAAGCTGCGCCTGCGTTCGCGCATGACCACCAGCATCCGCCGCTTCCTCGACGAAAACGGCTTCCTCGACGTCGAAACGCCGATCCTGACCCGGGCCACCCCGGAAGGTGCGCGTGACTACCTGGTGCCGAGCCGTACCCACGCCGGTTCCTTCTTCGCATTGCCGCAATCGCCGCAGCTGTTCAAGCAACTGCTGATGGTCGCCGGCTTTGACCGCTACTACCAGATCGCCAAGTGCTTCCGCGACGAAGACCTGCGCGCTGACCGTCAGCCGGAATTCACCCAGATCGACATCGAGACCAGCTTCCTCGATGAAAAAGAGATCATGGGCCTGACCGAGCAAATGATCCGCAACCTGTTTAAGGAAGTGCTGGACCTGGAATTCGGCGAATTCCCGCACATGACCTTCGAAGAAGCCATGCGCCGCTACGGTTCCGACAAGCCAGACCTGCGTAACCCGCTGGAACTGGTGGACGTGGCCGACCAGCTCAAGGAAGTCGACTTCAAGGTGTTCAGCGGCCCGGCCAACGACCCGAAATGCCGTATCGCCGCCCTGCGCGTGCCTGGCGGCGCGAGCATGCCGCGCAAGCAGATCGACGACTACACCAAGTTCGTCGGCATCTACGGTGCCAAAGGCCTGGCGTACATCAAGGTTAACGAGCGCGCCAATGGCGTTGACGGCCTGCAATCGCCGATCGTGAAAAACATCCCGCTGGACAACCTGAACGCGATCCTCGACCGCGTCGGTGCAGTCGATGGCGACATCGTGTTCTTCGGTGCCGACAAGGCCAAGATCGTCAGCGAAGCCTTGGGCGCGCTGCGCATCAAGCTCGGTCACGACCTGGACCTGCTGACCTGCAAGTGGGCGCCGATGTGGGTCGTCGACTTCCCGATGTTCGAAGAAAACGAAGACGGCAGCTTCAGCGCCTTGCACCACCCGTTCACCGCGCCGAAGTGCTCGCCTGAAGAGCTGGAAGCCAACCCGGCGGGTGCTCTGTCGCGCGCCTACGACATGGTGCTCAACGGCACCGAGCTGGGTGGCGGTTCGATCCGTATCCACCGCAAAGAGATGCAACAAGCGGTGTTCCGCCTGTTGGGCATCAACGAAGCGGAACAGGAAGAGAAGTTCGGCTTCCTGCTCGACGCCCTTAAGTACGGCGCACCGCCGCACGGTGGCTTGGCGTTTGGCCTGGACCGTCTGGTGATGCTGATGACCGGCGCCCAGTCGATCCGCGAAGTGATCGCCTTCCCGAAAACCCAGAGTGCTGCGGACGTCATGACCCAGGCTCCGGGCGTGGTGGATGCCAAGGCGCTGCGCGAACTGCACATCCGTCTGCGCGAGGCGCCGAAGGCTGAGTAAGGCTGCGGCGTGAAAGCGCAATAAGGTTTTACGCAGTCAAAAAGGCGCATCTTCGGATGCGCCTTTGCGTTTAAAAGAGGGAATTCCTGCCTGGGGCGGGATTGATAAGGTTTCTAGAGAATTTCGGAGTTGTGTTATGGCTGGCCATTCCAAGTGGGCGAACATCAAGCACCGCAAAGAGCGTCAGGATGCCAAGAAAGGCAAGATCTTCACCAAGTGGATTCGCGAACTGACCGTCGCCGCCCGTCAAGGCGGTGGTGACCCAGGTTCCAACCCGCGTCTGCGCCTGGCGCTGGACAAGGCCTTGGGCGCGAACATGAGCCGCGACATCATTGATCGCGCGGTGGCCCGTGGTGCCGGCGCTGCCGATACCGACGACATGGTCGAGCTGAGCTACGAAGGCTACGGCCCAGGCGGCGTGGCGGTGATGGTTGAGTGCATGACCGACAACCGCAACCGCACCGCGGCTGCTGTGCGCCATGCCTTCAGCAAGTGCGGCGGCAACCTGGGTACTGATGGCTCGGTGGCTTACCTGTTCGAGCGCAAGGGGCAGATCACGTTCGCCCCCGGCACCGATGAAGACGCCCTGATGGAGGCGGCCATGGAGGCAGACGCCGACGATGTGGTGACCAACGAAGACGGCTCCATCGACGTATTCACCTCGTTTGCCGGCTTCTACTCCGTGCGTAACGCGCTGGAAGCGGCGGGTTTCAAAGGCACCGACGCAGAAATCGTGATGTTGCCGACCACCAGCGCCGAGCTGGACCTGGACGGCGCGCAGAAAGTGCTGAAGATGCTGGATATGCTCGAAGACCTGGATGATGTGCAGAACGTCTACTCGAATGCCGACATCCCGGAATCCGTAGCCGAACAACTCACCTGAGCACCATGAAAATCGCCTGTGGGAGCTGGCTTGCCTGCGATAGCATCACCTCGGTTTGACGGAAATACCGAAGTGTCTGCATCGCAGGCAAGCCAGCTCCCACATTTGATTGTTGTTGGCCGCAAGAATCATGTTTTTCCCAACCCGCAGGCGTTATGACTTTAATCCTTGGTATCGACCCCGGTTCGCGCATCACCGGTTTTGGCGTGGTGCAACACACCCCGCGTGGCTGCGTCTATGTCGCTTCGGGCTGCATCCGTACCGGCGCGGGCGAGTTGGCTGAGCGCCTGCAGATTGTGTACCGCGGCGTGCGTGAAGTGATCCAGACCTACGGGCCGGTCACCATGGGCATCGAAAAGGTCTTCATGGCCAAAAACGCCGATTCTGCCTTAAAGCTCGGCCAGGCCCGTGGCGCTGCTATTGTGGCCGGTGCGGAGGAGGGCATGGAAATCGCCGAATACACCGCGACCCAGGTCAAACAGGCCGTGGTCGGCACCGGCGCGGCGAATAAAGAGCAGGTGCAGATGATGGTCATGCACATGCTCAAGCTCACCTCAAAGCCGCAAATCGACGCCTCCGACGCCCTGGCCATTGCCATTTGCCATGCACACACGCGTTCCAGCCTCTTGCCGCATGGCCTGGGCACCGCACGCAGTCGTGGCGGGCGGCTGCGTCTCTGATAGCATCAGCGCAATCGTTATTTCCGGTCAGGCCGTGCTCTGACCCCAAGCTTTAAGGATCTGAACCGTGATTGGACGCTTGCGCGGCACCCTGGCTGAGAAACAGCCGCCGCACCTGATTCTGGATGTAAATGGGTTGGGGTATGAGCTGGAAGTGCCCATGACCACCTTGTACCGTTTGCCGTCGATCGGTGAGCCGATAACATTGCACACGCATTTGGTGGTGCGCGAAGACGCGCAATTGCTCTATGGTTTCATTGGCAAGCGCGACCGCGACTTCTTCCGTGAGCTGATTCGCCTCAATGGCGTGGGGCCAAAGCTGGCGCTGGCGTTGATGTCGAGCCTGGAAGTGGACGAGTTGGTACGCGCAGTTTCGGCCCAGGACACGTCA
The DNA here is from genome assembly GCF_014268205.2 of Pseudomonas sp. OE 28.3. Classification (NCBI taxonomy): domain Bacteria; kingdom Pseudomonadati; phylum Pseudomonadota; class Gammaproteobacteria; order Pseudomonadales; family Pseudomonadaceae; genus Pseudomonas; species Pseudomonas sp. OE 28.3. Next base: position 5,404,271 of record NZ_CP077082.1, on the reverse strand, counting down.
GCGTTAACCAAGGTGCCTGGTGTCGGCAAGAAAACCGCCGAGCGTCTGCTGGTCGAACTCAAGGACCGTTTCAAGGCCTGGGAAGTGGTGCCGAACATGTTCGCGCTGGTACCGAATCAGCCGGACATGCCGGCCGGCCAGGTCGCCAGTGCCGAAAGCGATGCCGTGAGCGCGCTGATCTCCCTGGGCTACAAGCCCCAGGAGGCGAGCAAAGCCGTGTCGGCCATCAAGGACAAGAACCTGAGCAGCGAAGACATGATCCGCCGAGCCCTGAAGGGAATGATTTAAGTGATTGAAGCTGATCGTCTGATCGCGGCCACCGGCCCGCGCGACCGTGAAGAAGTCCAGGACCGCGCCATCCGCCCCGTCAGCCTTGCCGACTATATCGGCCAGCCGACCGTGCGCGAGCAGATGGAGCTGTTTATCCAGGCTGCGCGTGGGCGTAATGAGTCCCTCGATCACACGTTGATCTTCGGCCCGCCAGGCCTGGGCAAGACCACCCTGGCCATGATCATCGCCCAGGAGATGGGCGTGTCGATCAAGTCCACCTCCGGCCCGGTGCTGGAGCGTCCGGGTGACCTGGCCGCGCTGTTGACCAACCTTGAACCGCACGACGTGCTGTTTATCGACGAGATTCACCGGCTGTCGCCGATCGTCGAGGAAGTGCTGTACCCGGCCATGGAAGACTTCCAGCTCGACATCATGATCGGTGAAGGCCCGGCAGCCCGCTCGATCAAGCTCGACCTGCCGCCGTTCACGTTGGTCGGCGCCACCACGCGCGCCGGGATGCTGACCAATCCGCTGCGAGACCGTTTCGGCATTGTTCAACGTCTAGAGTTCTATAGCACTGCCGATCTTGCGACGATTGTCAGCCGTTCGGCGGGCATCCTGGGGTTGCCACTGGACCCGGAAGGCGCGTTCGAAATCGCCCGCCGCGCCCGTGGTACGCCGCGTATCGCCAATCGCTTGCTGCGTCGTGTGCGCGATTTTGCCGAAGTGCGGGCCAAGGGGCATATCACCAAGGCCGTGGCGGATTTGGCCTTGAACCTGCTGGATGTGGACGAGCACGGCTTCGACCATCAGGATCGACGTCTACTCTTGACCATGATCGAGAAGTTCGACGGCGGCCCGGTCGGTGTGGACAGCCTGGCAGCGGCGATCAGTGAGGAGCGCCATACCATTGAGGATGTGCTGGAGCCGTACCTGATCCAACAGGGTTACATCATGCGTACGCCAAGGGGGCGCGTGGTCACGCGCCACGCCTATTTGCACTTCGGGTTAAACATTCCGTCACGATTGGGCGAGATGCCTGTAGTAGACGAATTCCTCGATGCAGTGGACGATTAAAAACACCACGCCAGACGATTTATCTGAAGTTTGTGCTGTCCTAGTGGCTGGTGTCGTCATTCAGTCGTTAGAAATGCTGAATAGAATGCAAAAACAGTTGCCCAGCCGGATTGGCAACCTGAGGAGTAAGCACTAGAGTATGCGCGCGCAAAACGGGGATCAGTCGTTCGCACATCGCTGTCGCGTTTATTACGAGGACACCGATGCCGGCGGCATCGTTTATTACGTTAACTACCTCAAGTTCATGGAGCGGGCTCGAACCGAGCGGCTACGGGAGCTGGGCTTTGCCCAATCCCAGCTGGCAGGGGAGGACCTGTTATTCGTCGTGCATTCCAGCGAGGCGCGCTACCACGCACCGGCGCGACTGGACGACGAATTGCTGGTCAGCGCTGAAGTTATCGAATTGAACCGTGTCAGCCTGCGCTTTAAACAGCAGGTCAGGCGGGCAACGGATGCAACGCTGCTCTGTGAGGGGCAGTTCCTGGTGGCCTGTGTGCGCACCAATAGTTTGAAACCCCGGGCCATTCCCGAAGCTCTACGTGCGGCCTTTGCCGGCGTAAGCGGCGCGGGTAAACACTCAAAGCAGGAGATTTAGCGTGGAACCTACCGTCGTCGACCATTCCTCCATGTGGAGCCTGGTCAGCAATGCCAGTGTTGTGGTTCAACTGGTGATGCTGGTCCTGGTAGCCGCATCGGTTACCTCTTGGGTCATGATTTTTCAGCGCAGCAACCTGCTGCGTGCCGGTCGACGTGCCCTGGAGAGCTTCGAGGAGCGCTTCTGGTCGGGTATCGACCTGTCCAAGCTGTACCGTCAGGCCGGTAGCAACCCGGACCCGGATTCGGGCGTAGAGCAGATCTTCCGCGCCGGTTTCAAGGAATTCTCGCGCCTGCGCCAGCAACCGGGTGTTGACCCGGAAGCGGTCATGGAAGGCGTGGCCCGTGCCATGCGCGTTGCCATCTCCCGCGAAGAAGAAAAGCTTGAACAAAGCTTGCCGTTCCTCGCCACCGTCGGTTCCGTGAGCCCGTACATCGGCCTGTTCGGTACCGTGTGGGGCATCATGAACTCCTTCCGTGGCCTGGCCCAGGCGCAACAAGCGACCCTGGCCACCGTGGCCCCGGGTATCGCTGAGGCTTTGATCGCCACCGCGATCGGCCTGTTCGCCGCTATTCCCGCAGTAATTGCTTACAACCGTTTTGCCGCTCGTGGCGAAACCTTGATCAGCCGTTACTACACCTTCGCCGATGAATTCCAGGCGATCCTGCACCGTAAAGTGCACACCAGCGAAGAATAAGCAGGTAATTTCCAATGGCTTTAATCGCTCGAGCTCGCAAAAAGCGCAAGCCGGTCGCCGAGATGAACGTAGTGCCTTACATCGACGTGATGCTGGTGCTGCTGGTTATCTTCATGGTGACCGCGCCGATGCTCAATCAGGGCGTGAAGGTTGATCTGCCCAAGGTTTCCAGCGAAGCCTTGCCGCAAGACAACAACACCCAGGTCCTGACCATTTCGATCAAGGCTGACAAGACCTATTACTGGAACCTTGGCAGCGAAGTCGACACCCAGAAACAGCAGGACAAGGCCATGACCTTGCCGCAGATGACGGACGCCGTGACCAAGATCATCCGGTCCGGCAACGAAGGTGGCAAGCACACGCAAGTGTTCATTCGCGGCGACAAAGTGGTCGACTATGGTTCCGTCATGGGCGCCATGGGCGGGCTGCAGAAGGCCGGCGTGGGTAACGTTGGCTTGATTACCGAGGCGCCCTGATGCAGCAACAGCGAGAGCCGTCCGCCTCGGAAAGCTACTTCTGGCCTAGCGTCTGGGCAATTGCCCTGCACGTCCTGGTGTTTGGCATGCTGTTCGTCAGCTTTGCCATGACCCCGGACCTGCCGCCAGCCAAGCCGATCGTGCAGGCGACCCTGTATCAGCTGAAATCGAAAAGTCAGGCCACCACCCAGACCAATCAAAAGATTGCGGGTGAGGCCCAGAAGTCGGCTGCGCGCCAGACCGAAGTCGAGCAGATGGAACAGAAGAAGGTCGAGCAGGAAGCGGTGAAGGCTGCTGCGGAACAAAAGAAAGAAGAGGCGGCTCAAAAGGCCGAGGAATCGAAAAAGGCTGACGAAGCCAAGAAAGCTGACGAGGCCAAAAAGGCTGATGAAGCCAAAAAAGCCGATAAAGCTGCCGAAGCTAAAAAGGCTGAAGAGAAACAATTGGCTGATATAGCCAAGAAGAAGTCTGAAGAAGAAGCCAAAAAAGCTGCCGAAGAAGAGGCCAAGAAAAAGGCCGCTGAAGACGCCAAGAAGAAGATAGTCGAAGACGCGAAGAAGAAAGCCGCCGAAGACGCCAAGAAAAAAGCTGAAGCAGACGAGGCGAAGAAGAAAGTCGCCGACGACGCGAAGAAGAAAGCTGCCGCCGACGCCAGCAAGAAAAAGGCCCAGGAAGCAGCGCGTAAATCCGCCGAAGAGAAAAAGGCCCAGGCCTTGGCAGATTTGCTCTCCGACACGCCGCAGCGTCAGCAAGCCTTGGCCGATGAACGTGGCGATGAAGTCGCGGGCAGTTTCGACGACCTGATTCGGGCACGGGCAGCGGAAGGTTGGACACGTCCACCTTCGGCACGTAAAGGCATGACAGTAGTGCTGCAGATCGGCATGTTGCCGGACGGTACGGTGACTTCGGTCAGCGTGTCCAAGTCCAGTGGTGACGGTTCGTTCGACAGTTCGGCGGTTGCCGCGGTCAAGAACATTGGCCGGTTGACCGAGATGCAGGGAATGAAACCAAGCGACTTCGCTCCCTATCGTTCATTCAAGATGACATTCACACCTGAGGATCTAGCCTTGTGAGAAACCTTCTTCGAGGAATGCTTGTCGTTATTTGCTGTATGGCAGGGATAGCGGCGGCGGATGAAAAGAACATTCTGGTCACCAGCGGTAGCGATCGGGCCACCCCGATCGCGGTAGTGCCGTTCGGTTGGCAGGGCGGCAGCGTGCTGCCGGATGACATGGCCCAGATCGTCAGCGACGACCTGCGCAACTCCGGCTACTACGCGCCTATTCCAAAAGGCAACATGATCAGCCAGCCGACCCAGGCCAGCGAAGTCATTTTCCGTGACTGGAAAGCGGTAGGCGCCCAGTACCTGATGGTCGGCAGCATTACGCCGGCCGGCGGTCGCCTGCAAATCCAGTACACGTTGTTCAACGTGGCCACCGAGCAGCAGGTCTTGACCGGCAGCGTATCGGGCACCGCCGAACAACTGCGGGACATGGCGCACTACATCTCGGACCAGTCGTTTGAAAAACTCACCGGTATCAAGGGTGCGTTCTCGACACGTCTGCTTTATGTAACGGCTGAGCGTTTCTCCGTAGACAACACGCGTTACACCTTGCAGCGTTCGGACTACGACGGCGCCCGCGCCGTGACCTTGCTGCAGTCGCGTGAGCCAATCCTGTCGCCGCGCTTCGCGCCGGACGGCAAGCGTATTGCCTATGTGTCGTTCGAACAGCGCCGCCCGCGCATTTTCGTGCAGCACATCGATACGGGTCGTCGTGAGCAGATCACCAACTTTGAAGGCCTCAACGGTGCCCCTGCGTGGTCGCCGGATGGTTCGCGCCTGGCGTTCGTACTGTCCAAGGACGGCAACCCGGACATTTACGTGATGAACATGGCTTCGCGCCAGATCAGCCGTGTAACCAGTGGCCCGGGCATCAATACCGAACCTTTCTGGGGTAAGGATGGTTCGACCATCTACTTCACCTCCGACCGTGGCGGCAAGCCTCAAATCTACAAAACAAGCGTAGGTGGCGGTGGCGCGGAACGCGTGACCTTTATTGGTAACTACAATGCCAACCCTAAGCTTTCGGCCGATGAAAAGACGTTGGTGATGATTCACCGTCAGGATGGTTTCACTAATTTCCGGGTTGCGGCCCAGGATTTGCAGCGTGGAACGGTAAAAATCCTCACAGATACCAACCTTGATGAGTCAGCCACTGTTGCGCCCAACGGCACCATGGTAATCTACGCCACCCGCCAGCAGGGCCGGGGAGTCTTGATGCTCGTGTCCATTAATGGACGCGTAAGGCTCCCGCTTCCTACCGCACAAGGCGAAGTCAGAGAACCATCCTGGTCCCCTTACCTGAACTGACGCGGCGCTACAAAAAGAATTGCTTAACACACTGGGGTTCATTAGGAGTTTCACGATGGAAATGCTGAAGTTTGGTAAGTTTGCTGCTCTGGCTCTGGCTCTGTCCGTAGCCGTTGGTTGCTCGTCTAAAGGCGGCGACAATGCCGGTGAAGGCGCAGCTGTTGATCCAAACGCTGGTTACGGCGCTAACACTGGTGCAGTTGACGGCTCCCTGAGCGAAGAAGCTGCTCTGCGCGCTATCACCACTTTCTACTTCGAATACGACAGTTCTGACCTGAAGCCAGAAGCCATGCGCGCTCTGGACGTTCACGCGAAGGACCTGAAAGCTAACGGCGCTCGCGTTGTTCTGGAAGGTAACACTGACGCCCGTGGTACTCGTGAGTACAACATGGCACTGGGCGAGCGTCGTGCGAAAGCCGTTCAACGCTACCTGGTACTGCAAGGTGTTGCTCCAGGCCAACTGGAACTGGTTTCCTACGGTAAAGAGCGTCCAGTTGCAACTGGCAACGACGAACAGTCGTGGGCTCAAAACCGTCGCGTCGAACTGCGTAAGTAATTCGTCATGCGAACGTGCCGTCGTGCTCTAACTGTATTGGCTCTCAGCCTCGCACCGCTTGCGGTGTGGGCTGCGGTTCCTGTGGAAGATAGCAACTCTGGCTATAACAATAGCGGGAGCAGTTATCCGCCAGCGGGTTATGGCACGAACGGCGCCTATGCTGGGGGACCGGCAACTGCCGCTCCCTCGGCACAGGGCGAACTGTTCAACCAGCTGCAACGTATGCAGGATCAATTGTCGCAGCAACAAGGCACCATTGAGATCTTGCAGAACCAAGTGAACCAGCTGAAGCAAGAAGGCCTGGAGCGTTACCAGGATCTTGATCGACGCATTGGAGCCGGCGTAACACCTGCCGCAACTCCTGATAATTCTTCTGCCGGTGGCGCGCCAAGCGCTGCCGCCGGTGGTGCAGCAGCAGGCGCAGCGGCTAGCCAAGCGCCTGCTGCCAGCAGCGAACCGGGTGATCCGGCCAAGGAAAAGCTGTATTACGACGCAGCTTTTGACCTGATCAAAGCCAAGGATTTCGATAAGGCCAGCCAGGCCTTTACCGCATTCCTGCGCAAATACCCTAACAGCCAATACGCGGGCAATGCCCAGTACTGGCTGGGTGAGGTGAACCTGGCAAAGGGTGATTTGCAAGCGGCAGGCCAGGCATTTGCCAAGGTCAGCCAGCTGTACCCAAAGCATGCCAAGGTGCCTGACTCGCTGTATAAACTGGCTGATGTAGAACGCCGCCTGGGTCACACCGACAAGGTCAAAGGCATTTTGCAACAGGTGGTTGCCCAATATCCGGGTACCTCCGCAGCCCAGTTGGCCCAGCGGGATCTGCAGCGCTTGTAAGCGATGCAACCCGTTTAGAAGAAACCCGCGCCTGGCGCGGGTTTTTTCGTTAGAATCCACGCCCTTTTATGAAACACGCTTTTTGGGGCCTACGCGTTGGCGGGGTTCCTTGAAGTGCCTGACGGAGGCGGACAGCCTGTTTAGCTGTTACGCCCGTGGCGACTATGCAAGACACATTACGTATTACCGAAGTTTTTTACTCGTTACAGGGTGAAACGCGTACCGCTGGCCTGCCTACCGTATTTGTACGGTTGACCGGCTGCCCGTTGCGTTGCCAATACTGTGACAGCGCCTACGCCTTCAGCGGTGGCACCGTGCGCACCCTCGACGACATCATCGAGCAGGTTGCCGGCTTCAAGCCGCGCTACGTCTGTGTGACAGGTGGTGAGCCCCTGGCCCAGCCGAATGCCATCCCGTTGCTCAAGCGGCTGTGTGACGCTGGCTATGAGGTTTCACTGGAAACCAGCGGCGCCCTGGATATCTCCGCGGTTGACGCGCGCGTGAGCCGGGTGGTCGACCTCAAGACCCCGGGCTCCAAGGAAGCGCACCGCAACCTCTACGACAACATGGATTTGCTGACGGCCAACGATCAGGTCAAGTTCGTGATTTGTTCGCGGGATGACTATGACTGGGCGGCCTCCAAGCTGATCCAGTACAACCTCGACCGCCGTGCCGGCGAGGTGTTGTTCTCGCCGAGCCACCATGACCTCAACGCCCGCGACCTGGCCGATTGGGTCGTGGCGGACAACCTGCCGGTGCGCCTGCAATTGCAGTTGCACAAATACCTGTGGAACGACGAGCCGGGGCGCTGACATGACCGAGCAAAAGCGCGCGGTCATCCTGCTCTCTGGCGGTCTGGATTCCGCCACGCTGGTGGCCATGGTCCGCGCCCAAGGCTACAGCTGCTACACCCTGAGTTTCGACTACGGCCAACGCCACCGCGCCGAGCTGCACGCCGCCGAGCGTGTTGCCCGTGAGCTGGGCGTGGTCGAGCACAAGGTGATCGGCCTCAACCTCAACGGCATCGGCGGCTCGGCCCTGACGGACAGCAGCATCAATGTGCCTGAAGCGCCCAGCGAAGGCATTCCGTTGACCTACGTGCCGGCGCGCAACACCGTATTCCTGTCCCTCGCGCTTGGCTGGGCCGAAGTATTGAAAGCCCGCGACATCTTCATTGGCGTTAATGCCCTCGACTACAACGGCTACCCGGACTGCCGTCCGGAATACGTCGAGGCATTCGAACGCATGGCCAACCTGGCGACCAAGGCCGGAGTGGAAGGGCAGGGATTCCGCATTCAGGCGCCGCTGCAGAACATGAGCAAGGCAGACATCGTGAAGGCTGGCGTAGGACTGGGCGTCGATTACGCGCTGACAGTTTCCTGCTACCAGGCAGACGATTCCGGTCGTGCCTGTGGGAAATGTGACGCTTGCAGACTGCGAGCAGAAGGCTTCAAAAACGCCGCAATTGCGGACCCAACGCGTTATTTCTGATTTATTTAAAATAAGGTGTTGAATAATCCTTAGAAATCAGTATTATACGCGCCACCACACAGCGGGTCGTTAGCTCAGTTGGTAGAGCAGTTGGCTTTTAACCAATTGGTCGTAGGTTCGAATCCCACACGACCCACCATTTTTGGCGGTTTAGAAAATCCGGAAGGCCCACGCAAGTGAGGATTTCCGGGTTTTTTTTTGCCTGCAATTTGGCGCTGGTAAAAAACCGCCTCCAAGAGACGGCTCGTTGCCCGGCCTTAGCCAAACCGCCCCGTAATATAGTCCTCCGTCTGCTTCATCTTCGGCGTGGTAAAGATCTGATCGGTCTTGCCATGCTCAATCAATTCCCCCATGAACATAAACGCGGTGCTGTCCGACACCCGCGCGGCCTGCTGCATGTTGTGGGTCACGATGATCACCGTGTACTGCGCCTTCAATTCCGTAATCAACTGTTCGATACGTCCGGTGGAAATCGGGTCGAGGGCGGAGGTTGGTTCGTCCAGTAGCAGCACCTGCGGGCGCAGCGCGATGGTGCGGGCGATGCACAGCCGTTGTTGCTGGCCGCCGGAGAGGCTCTGGGCGCTCTGGTTGAGTTTGTCTTTGACTTCATCCCACAGCGCACCGCCGCGCAGGGCCTGTTCGACGCGGTCGTTCATTTCGCGGCGCGAGAGTTTTTCGTGGTGACGCACCGCGTAGGCGATGTTGTCGTAGATCGACATCGGAAACGGCACCGGCTTCTGGAACACCATGCCTACGTGGCTGCGCAGGCGGTTCATCGAGTAGCCGGGGGCGAGGATGTTTTCGCCGTTGAGCAGCACTTCGCCGCGCGCTTCCTGCTTGGGGTACATCGAGTAGATGCGGTTGAACACCCGCAGCATGGTGGATTTGCCGCAGCCCGAAGGCCCGATGATGGCGGTAATGCGCTTTTCCGGAATATCCATGTTGATGGATTTGAGCGAGCGTTGGTTGTTGTAGAAGAACTCCAACCCACGCACCTGGATTTTGGTTTTGTCGGGAGCAATGCCGGTGGCGTCCATCAGTGAGACCTATTGCGTAAAAGAATCAGGCGGGATGCCAGGCTGAGTACCAGCACGAACAACGTCAGGACCAATGCGCCGGCCCAGGCGAGTGCATGCCAGTCGTCGAACGGGCTCATGGCGTACTGAAAAATAACCACGGGTACGCTGGCGATCGGCTTGAGCAGGTTGCTGCTCCAGAACTGATTGCCAAAGGCGGTGAACAGCAGTGGCGCGGTTTCCCCGGTGATGCGCGCCAGGGCAAGCAGGATGCCGGTGACTACGCCGGCCTTGGCCGCCCGCAGCACGATTTGCAGCGTCAGCTTCCACTGCGGTACACCGAGTGCCAGGGCCGCCTCGCGCATGGTGGAGGGTTGCAACTGGAGCATTTCATCGGTGGTGCGCACCACCACCGGAATCACCAGCAGCGCCAGCGCCAGCGCACCGGCGATGGCAGAGAAGCCGACCTGATGATTGGTCAGCAGGTTCAGCGGCAGGATAACCCCGGTGTAGATGAATAAACCCAGCACAATCGAGGGGGCGGACAGCAGGATGTCATTGATGAAACGCACCGTAGTCCCCAGGCGCGAGTGGCGTGCGAACTCTGCCAGCCAGATGCCGGCCATCAGCCCGATGGGCGTACCGATCAGCAACGCGATACCCGACATCAACGCGCTGCCATAAAACGCATTGGCCAGGCCGCCCTCGGTGCCGGGCGGTGGGGTCATCTGGGTAAACAGGCGCAGGTTCAGGGCCTGGAAGCCGTTGATAATGGTGGTCAGCAGAATCCACGTCAGCCACAGCAAGCCAAAGGCGGTGGCGCCGCAACTGAGGAACATGGCCACGCCATTTTTAAATGCGCGTTTGCGATACAGGCGTTCGTTGGCGTTCATAACCCTTCCTTGCGCGACAGGCGCATCAGCAGCAGTCGCGCGAGCGCGAGCACGACGAAGGTCACGATAAACAGCAGGAAACCCAAGGCAATCAGCGCAGAGCGATGCAGGTCGGTGTAGGCCTCGCTGAATTCGTTGGCGATGACCGAGGCGATGGAACTGCTGGGCATCAGCAACGAGGCGGAAAACTGTTGTGCGTTACCCAATACGAAGGTCACCGCCATGGTCTCGCCAAGGGCGCGGCCCAGGCCGAGGAAGATACCGCCGACCACCGCCGAGCGGGTGTAAGGCAGAACAATGTCCCACACCACTTCCCACGTCGTGCTGCCCAAGGCGTAGGCGGATTCTTTCAACTGCGTGGGCACGCTGCGAAACACCTCATGCATCACCGAGGTGATAAACGGCATGATCATCACCGCCAGCACAATGCCGGCGGTGAGCATGCCGATTCCCAGTGGCGGCCCCTGGAACAGCGAGCCAACAAAGGGCAGGGCGCCCAGGTAGTCATTGATCAACGGCGACAGGTGTTCGGCCATGAAAGGCCCGAACACAAACAAACCCCACATGCCATAGATGATCGACGGGATACCGGCCAGCAGCTCAATCGCCGAGGCCACCGGCATTTTCAGCCAGGGCGGTGCAACTTCAGTCAGAAAAATCGCGATGCCGAAACTCACCGGAACGGCAATCAGCAAGGCGAGAAAGGAGGTGACCAAGGTGCCGTAAATCGGCACCACGGCACCAAAGTGGTTATTGACGGCATCCCACTCGGTGCTGGTGATGAAACCGAAACCAAACGTCTTGAACGCCAGCCCGCCGCCCCACAGGGTCGAGGCGGCAATGGCGCCCAGCAGCGCCAGTACCAGCATGGCGGCACCGAACATCGAGCGTTTGAACCACAGGTCGTGGCGTTGATCGCGGGCGGCGCGGCGGTCGCCCCCGGTGTCGCTCGCGTGAGTAGTCATAACCAGGGTGTGGACCGTGTCGTTCATATCAGAGGTGCTCAGCGCCTTCCTCAGTTATCGAGGAAGGCGGTCGTAGGGCGAATCAGTGGGCGAAGTCAGACTTCCAGTAATCTTCGATTCGCGACACCAGGGAGCCCGGCAATGCGACGTAGTCCAGGGCCGCAGCCTGTTCCTGGCCTTTTTCCAGCGACCACTTGAAGAAGTTGAACGCCGCCTGGCTTTGCTCGGCATTCTTGGGCTGCTTGTACATGATGATCCAGGTGGTGGCCGTGATCGGCCATGCGCCTTCACCTGGGGCGTTGGTCATGATCAGGTTGAAGTCTTTGGCACTGGCCCAGTCGGCGGTGTCGGCGGCGGCCTGGAACGCCTTGGCGTTAGGCTCGACGAACTTGCCGGACGCGTTCTTCAGTGAGGCAAAGGTCATTTTGTTCTGCAGGGCGTAGGCGTATTCCACAAAGCCGATCGAGTTCTTGATCTGCTTCACGTAGGCCGAAACGCCTTCGTTGCCCTTGCCGCCCACACCGACCGGCCACGGTACGGTGGTGCCGAAACCAATCTTGGTTTTCCAGCTGTCGCTGACTTTGGCCAGGTAGTTGGTGAAGTTATACGAGGTGCCGGAGCCGTCCGAACGGTGCACCACGGTGATGTTTGCGCTTGGCAACTTCACACCAGGGTTGAGCGCGGCGATGGCAGGGTCGTTCCAGGCCTTGATGTCACCGAGGAAGATCTTTGCCAGGGTGTCGCCGTCGAGTTTCAGCTGGCCTGCGGCCACGCCTTCGACGTTCATCACCGGCACGATGCCGCCGATCACGCTGGGAAACTGACCCAGGCCGCCGGCTTTGAGATCGTCGGCCGACAGTGGTGCGTCAGAGGCGCCGAAGTCAACGGTGGCTGCCTTGATCTGGGCGATGCCGCCGCCGGAGCCGATCGACTGATAGTTGATGCGGTTGCTGGAGTTCTTGCTGTAGTCCTGCGACCACTTGGACAGCACCGGGTAGACGAAGCTGGAGCCGGCACCGGTAACGTCGGTGGCGTGGGCCATGCCGCTCAGGCACAGGGCGCTCAACAATACAGACAGACTTTTTTTAGTCGGCAACATCACGACAACACCTCAAGGTAAGGGGTAAGTGGGTAGGCCCACCTGTCTAAGACGTGACGATTTAATTCCTGATATGTTGCTGTTTAATGACGGTTTGGCTTTATGAAGAAACATTTAGAAATGTTTGCCTGGGTGGCAGCGAGCATGGCTGCTGTCACCCAGGCGATGCTACTTAGCTGCCTTTCTGGTCAATCCCCGCCTGTAATTCCTGCTGGTCACTGTGCCCGCCGACCCGCAGCGGCCCAAGGTTGAAAGCCTGATCCTTGCGTGTGGCGTCGTCCTGTTTCTGGGTCAGTTCGTCCTTGGCGCCCAGCGCCAGGTTGACCGGCGATTTCGACAGGTTCAGCCCGACATCGGCGCGATAGTCGCTGCCTGCCAACGTCGTCGCCGTCACTTTGGAACCGCCCAACTCAACCTTGCCGCTTTCGGCGCTGATCCGCGCGCCAGTCAGCCGTGTGTCGCCAGCCACTTCAAGGTTTACGCCCTGAGCACCGCGAATGCCCGAGGCCTGATTAACGCTGTCTTTCACCACGTGGCTGACGTCCAGGTTCAGCGTCGGCGTGTAGCTGGTGTTGCCGCTCTTGTCACCGAACAGTACGTTTTGCGCGGTATCGGCCACCTTGCTGCCGGCGGTGTCCTTGCCGCTGACGGTGTAGCTGTCGCTGGTTTTTGGCCAGACTTTGTCCTTGAAGCTGGACAGGCGCGTGCCCAGTGCATCTTTCTTGTCCGCGAGGTAGGTCTTGGCCTGGTCCACGCGGGTGCCAAAGGCGCCACGGGGTTCAGGATTCACCTCGTAGCTGCCACTGCGGCTGAGCTTTTCGCCCAGGCGCTCCTTGGCGTTGATCACGCTGTCCTTGGCCGAAGCGAGGTGCTCGGTGCCTTTGTCGACGGCGTTTTCCAACTTCTCCCGATGCTTGTCGAACGCGCCCTCGGCCTTGGCTTGCACCTTGTCCTTGAGCGGGCCGGTGGTCTTGGCGAGCTTGTTGACCACGCCGGGTTGGTTTTTTTCGACATCAAGCTTGGCGTCGACGTTGACCTTAGTGCTGCTGACGTGATCTTTGCGGCTCTCGACCACAAGATCCCCGCCGACGTTGCCGCTGACCTGATCCGCCTCTATCCGCGCACCCGCCAGATGGGTATCACCGGCACTGTTGATGGCTACGCTATCGGCCTTGATCAGGCTGTCGTGCTGGGTGGTGCCTTGCACGTGGTCCACATCGACCTTGGCGCGGGCATTGATGCCCAGCTGGGTCTTGGGTGTGTCGTGTTCACCGGCGTCGACCCGTGTTGTTTTACCGCCGCTGCCACCCGCGCCGAGGGTCACGCCCCAGCTGTTGTGAGCCTGGGTGGATTGCGCCGACTCTTGCAGGATGCCGCCGTTTTGCGCATCGAGGGTGACCGTTTTGGCGGCAATCTGCGTACCTTGCAGATGGAGATCATCGGCGCTGGAGAGGCTCACGTTGCCCTTGCTGTGCAACTGCCCGACAACCACGCCCTGATCGTTTTCCGCCACCTTGCCGATATTGAAGTTGGCACTCAGGCTGCCAGTCTTGGCGCTGCTGTCGGCGCCACTGGTTTTTCCGGCACCGACGCTCAGGCCGCCGCCGAGGTTGCTGCCATTGCTGACATGCGTATTGGTGGCCGCTTGCAGGTCCAGCTTGCCGCCGGCATTCAGGCTGATATCACCGTTGCTGGCGATCTGCGTGCCTTGCAGGGTCATGTCGGCGCCGCTGCTGAGCTTGATCGGCCCGCTGCCTTGAAGCGTCGCCACTCGCGCCTGGCTGTCTTGGGTGGCCAGCTGCTTGTTATCCAGTTGCACACCAGCACCGAGGTTGACGTTGGTACCGTTGGTGCCCGGTGCGGTGCCCACGGTCAATGAACCATTACCGCGCAGGCTGTTGCTGGTTGTGCTTTGCGTGTCGCTGGCCTGATCAAGCGCCAACTCGCCACCGGCCTTGAGGTTGACACCCGCCTGGCCACCGTTGAACTGGCTACCCGCGTAATGCGCATCGCCCTTGGCCGTGATGTTCACGCCCTGAGTGCCCGCGTAGCTGCCGACCACCGCCGTGCTGCTGGCTTCGCGCACATCGCTGCTGCCGCCTGCGCCGCTGCCGCGCACGTTCACGTCTTCACCGGTGGTGGTGTAGACCCGCACGCCTGCCTTGGCGTCCACGCTTTGTTCGCTGCTGCTGTGGGTGTTGGCTGCGGCGCTGGCGATATGCTCGCCGGCATCGATCTTCAGCCCGCCATCGGTGGCGCGGTACTGAGTGCCTTCATCCTGCAACTTACCGGCGACATCCACCTGCACCGTGGCGCCACTGAACTGGCTGACCACCGCCGTGCTGTCCTGCTGGGTGCGGGTCTTGTTGGTGTGACCGACTTCCACGTCCAGCCCGACATTCGGCTGCTCGAAAGCATCGAGCAAACCGGGTTGATGGAATTTGGCCTGGGCCACACCTTCGACGGCTTTTTCGATGGGTCGGGTGATGCCTTTGTATTCAACATTGACGCCGACATCGGCGCTCCAACCGTTTTCCTTGTGGGTACTGGTCTGGCTGTTGTGCGCCGCCTGGTTATCGACGGTGCCGGCGTTGACCTGCAATTCGGAGCCTGCTTTGACCTGCGCGCCCTGGCTGGTGAGGGTGTTGCCGGCGTTGATGGTCAACTTGCCAGCCGCTGCCACGTTGCTGGTTTGCGCGGTGGTGTTGCTGCTGTTGTCGTGGCTGCTTTGATGGCTGAACTGTGCGCCGTTGCCAGCCTTGTCCAGACCGCCGGTGTAGTACACGCCACCGCCGGTGGTGGTTTTGTCGGTGGTGTTGCGCGTGCTGTTATCGGTCGCCAGCAACTCGACGTTTTTGCCGCTCAAAATTGCATCGCCCTGGGTGGCTTGGACGCCGGAACCCTTGATGCTCACATTGCCATCGGCGGTGACCGCCACGCTGGCGCCGCTGAGGCTGGAAGCTTGTTGTTTTGTGGTGTCGGTCTTGCTGGTTTGCTGCTGGTCCTCAAAGCTCACGCCAGCGCGGTACTGGCGGGTGCCTTCGGCGTTTTCCTTGGCGTAGCCATCGAAACCACGGGTGTGAGTGGTGGTGGTGTCGTGTGTGGTGTTGTCAGCCGAAGCGATCTTGATATCGCCCTTGGCGTCCGCCTGTAATTTACCGGCGGCCGACACCTGAGAGCCACTGACTTGAATGTCCTTGGCGCTTTGCAGCTTGAGGTTGCTGTCCGAGCGCAGGTTGCTGGCCACGACAGTGCTGTCCTTGAGTTGCTTGCGGCTTTCATCCTTGGAAATGCCGAAGAACTTGCTGTCGTTGCTGTAGCTATTGTCGTGGGAGGTGTCTTTTACGCCGTCGATCACCAGCGAGCCTTTGTCGCTGATCACGCTGGCCTGCTTGCCGCCACGCGCCTGGCTGCCGCTGATGCGCACGTCGTCGGCCTTGACGAGCAGTTTGCCGTCGGCGTTGACCTTGCTGCCGGTGTTCAAGGTTTTGCCCTTGTCGCCGTCGCCGCTCTTGCCAAAGAAGCTGCCGCCGGTCAGGTCGCCGGAGTAAGCGTTGTCGCGGCTTACCTGGGTGCGGCTGGCGCTGCTGATCTCCACTTGGCGGCCGGCCAATTGAATATCGCCGGGTGTTTTCAGTTCGGCGCCTTGCAATTGCAGTTTCTGCTGGCTGGTCAGCTCCAGCGTTTTGCCGGCCTTGAGGCTGCTGGTGACGCTGCGTTGCTCGCTGGAAGATTTATCCCAGTTGGCTTTCCACAGATGTTTGCGATGGTTGCCCTGATCCCGGGTTTCATGGGTTTCAGTCGCGGCGTTCACCAGCAGGTCGGCGCCGCTGTTGACACGTAAGGCATTGCCCGCTTCGACTTGGCTGGCCTTGATCTCGGCCTTGGCGCCGGAAGACAGCGTTGCATCCTGCTGCGCTACGACCTTGTTACCGTGCTGGCGCGAGTCTTTATCAGTGGTGGTGCGGTCGTAGGTTTCGTAGGTGAACAGGAAGTTGCTGTTGTCCCACTGTTCACGTTTTTCCTGGAGTTTGCGGCTTTCCAGGCTACTGAGGGTCAGGTTGCGACCGGCGTCGAGCTTGACGTTGCGCCCACTGACGTCGGTGGCGGCCAGGTTCAAATCCTTGGCGCTGTGCAAGTCCACATCGCCATGCTGGCTTCGCACACCGGCACGGGTGGCGTCCAGGCTGTTGGCGTGGACCTGGCCGCCGATGTCGAGGTCGCCGGCCGAGCTGACGTTGACCCCGTCACGACCTTCTACCTGCACCGCGCCTACGCGCACGCCAGCACCTTCGGCCGTGCTGATGATGTTGATGCGTCCGGCCTGCATCGCCCCAAACAGGCTGGCGTCGATGCGCTGGTCCTGGGTCTTGCTGGCCGGGTCGACCTGGCGCACTTGGCCACTGGCGAAGTCGACCTGGTTGCGGCCTGCGGTGAGGTTCAGTTGATCGCGGGCACTCAAGCGCCCGTCGCTGTCGATGCGCGGCGCGATCAGGTTGATCGAGCCCGCGCGGTTTTGCAGGCCTTGGCCGTGCACCGTCAGTTGGCCGCTTGCGTCGCGGGTGTTCAAGGCTTGCAGCTTGCCGTCATTGAGTTCGGGGCGGCCCACCACCAGGTTGGCGTTCGGGGTGTTGATGAAGCTCCCGCCATTCACCGAAATACCGTTGGGGTTGGCCAACACATAATCGGCCGCCTTACCGAAAATCTCTTGGGCGCCGTTTAAGGTCGAGGCGTTGCGGCTGATCACTTCGTTGAGGATCACGCTCGCCGCCTGGCCCTGGAACTGCGGGTTCGCCGCCAGTTGCCCGGCGAGTTGCGACTGGCCGGCCTGCAGGGCGTTGTTCAGCACCACGCCTTGACGGTCGACGTTGTAGTCCAGGAACTGGTTATGGGACAGGCCGCCGGCATTCGGTGCGACGATATTGACGATGGGCACGCCCTGCTGGTTTTGCAGTTGCGGTATCCCGCCAGGCCCTTCGACCACGGTGATGCCGGCGGCCAGTACCAGTTGCGGCAGCAGGAACAGGCTGGCGATGGCCCAGCGCAGTTTGCCCTGGGGTGAAAGGTGAAACGTGTGGGTGTCAGTCGGCATAAGTAAGTTCGCTCTATGTTGGCTGAGCCGCCTCGTGCGTTGTTCGTTGCAACGCTACTGGGGTGGTCAGGTACGGCGGTTGTTTCAGGCTAATCGGGTGTTGGTTTAAATCTGCACGCTCATATCTGCACGCTCATATCTGCACACTCATATCTGCAAGCTAAGGCGCGTCAGCCAGACCTCCGGCTCCTGGCCAAAGCCTGTTGGCGTGTGCAAATTGCGTTGGTAATCGACGTCGAGCTGCACGTTCTTCCAGCTCAGGTTGAGCCCGGCACTCGCGCCGCTCAGGCGTTGGCCCGGGGCGCCGTGTTCGCGCTTGACCCAACCGTTGTCCAGGCCCAGGCGCGGGGTGATTTTTACCGGAAGGTCGCTGTTGAGCGGCAGGCGCAAGGTGTTGCGCCACACCGCACCGATGGCGCCCGAGGCACTGTTTTCGCGGTAGCCACGCACAGCCGAATCGTCGGTGCCCAGCAGTTGCTCAATGGCAGGCAAACGGTCCGGGCTGTATTGCGCAGACAGCTGGCTCTGCCACTGCCAGGGTTGCGTGCGCCATTGGCCGTTGCGCCATTGAGTGAGGTTGGCGCGGTATTTGTGAAACTGCGCCTGGGGCAGGTTTTTCTGCACTTGGTCAGCGTCGCGATCAGCGCCGAACCAGGTCAGGCCCTGGGCGTAATTGACGTCCAGGTTCCACACCGCGCTGTTGAGCCAGAACAGGTTCAAACCGGCCTCGGCCACGCTCAGCGTTGGGCTCTGGATGCCCAAGCGGACCTTTTGCAGGTAGCTGTCGACGTCCTTGTAGGCCAGTTGCAGGTTGGCGCTGAGTTGATGGCCCTGGTCGCGCCACAACACGCGGTCGGTGCGCAGGCTGATCTGATCGGTACGGCCGCTGTTGTACAGCGTGGTGTTGCTGACCTTGAGCGGTGAGCGGTATTCGGCATGGCTGGCGAACAGGCTGTAGGTCCAGTAGCCGTAGGGGATCGAATAAAACAGGCTGTTGCTGCGGCTGTAACGCGGGCCGTGGTTGAGCGTGTCGCTGAAGCTCAGGTTGAGTGAATCGTTGAGCTGCAGCGGGCTGTCCAGGCTCAGGCTGATGGCGTTGCGATCACGCCCGGTGCCGGCGCTGCCAAGGTTATCCACTCCCAGGCCCAACCCCCAACGTGAGGCGCTACTGCGCGAACGCAGGATGATGCGCGAGGCACCAGGTTCACGGCCAGGGGCGATATCCGCGGTGAGGTCCACCGAGCGCAGGCGGTTGAGCTGGTCCAGGCCTTGCTCCAGGTCGCGCAGGTTCAGTGGCTTGCCGAGCAGCCCGGGGAAGGCGCCGGCCAGGGACACGGGCAAGCTTTGGTCGGCCAGTTCGATGGCTTCCAGGTAGCCTTCTTCGACATGGATATCCAGCGGTTGCCCGGCAGCCGGGGTGCTGATCAGGTACGGGCGGCTGGCGATATAACCGGCCTCGACGTACAGGCGAGTGATCTCGGCCAGCAGGCGGTTGATCTGGGTGACGCCCATGCACGGGGCGACATAGGGCTCGATGTGTTTATTCATCTCGGCCCTGCTGAACAGCGTGACACCGGCCAGGCGTGTGCCGCTCAGCGGCCAGCAGCGTTCATCTTTGACATTGTCTGCTGGCACAGTGGGGGCGGCCGTCGGTGTGCCGAAGCTGCCTTTCTGGAGCTGGCGCTGGCGTTGCTCCAGCTGTAATTGCTGCAGGTCGCGCTGCTGTTGTTGCTGCAAACGCAGGGCTTCCTGGCCTGGCTGCGGGCCGTCGGCGGCGGACGCGGGCAGCGCGCACACGCAGAGCAGGGCGATACCCAATGGGTGGAGATGGCACAAGCGTTTGAGTGAGGGCAGGTTCGGCACTCGACATCCTTAACGTAGAAATACACACGATTCATGCCCCGGAGCCAAACCGTGAGCTCGGGGGGCTTGCCGCTCTTGAGTCATGATTAAACGGATTGTTACATCGTCTGTAGGATTTATTACATAAAACGTGAGGAATGCCGCGTTATTCAGCAAATAAATGCACAAAATCAGTGCAAATTGACTGGTGGGGGCTATCAGGTCCCTGAATTTACGGGGTGGGTATGTGGATCAGGCGATGTGGGAGGGTTTTGATTGTTGCAGCAAGATGACTTAATCGGCGTGTTTATAGAGATGCACGCATCCCATGTCGTCAACGTGGCTATCGAGGGGTATTTGCGTTCAAATTGACAGCTTTACGACGATGAAACCAGGCAGTCACGATCCGGTTAAAAAGTCATAAAAAGACACGGAAAATCAGGCGAAGTCTTTGAAAATCCTGAGATTGTCCGACAATCAAAAGCATGAAAAACTCTTCATAAACGCCCCGCTCGAACGTTGGTAGTTTCCCCAGCGCTGCCCAATAATTCGAGTCCTAATAATGAATAACAAAACTCTTAAAAGCGCCTTGGCGCTCTCCATTTCGCTCGCCTCCACACACCTGTTCGCCGGTGGTTTTGCCCTCAATGAGCAAAGTGTCAGCTCAATGGGTACAGGCTACGCCGGGCGTTCTTCCTCGGCGGATGACGCCAGCACGGTGTTCGGTAACCCGGCCGGCATGTCGCGCATCAAGCACAATGAAGTCAGCATCGGCGCCACCTACCTCGATGCCAAATCCAACATCAAGGACGCCAGTTCCTCTCAAGGCGGTGTCGACAATCCTGGCACCAACAAAGGCGATATGGTCCCCGGCATTGCCGTGCCGATGGGTTACCTGGTGACGCCGATCGATGAACACTGGGCCTTTGGCCTGGGGGTCTACGCGCCGTTCGGTCTGGTGACCGACTATGAACACGGGTTCCAGGGCAATGGCTTTGGTAACAAAAGCAAGATTCAGGTCATCACCGTGCAGCCGACGGTCAGCTATGCGTTCAACGACAAGGTCTCGGTAGGTTTCGGCCCGACCTTCAACAAAATCAGCGGCGAGCTGGACTCCAAAGTCCCGGCGTTTGGCTTGGGCACCGAGACGGCCAAGATCAAGGGTGACGACACCGCGATGGGCTTCAACGCCGGTATCCTGGTGCAGGCTCTGGACAGCACCCGCGTCGGCGTCACCTACCACTCGCAAGTGGTCTATCACCTGAGCGGCCATACCAACGCCTCCGGCGTGCTCTCCGATGTGCTGGACGGCGGGGCGCAAAAGTATGACGCCAAGCTGAATGTCACCACGCCGTCGTCCGTGGACTTCTCGGTCACGCACCAACTGACCGACGCCTTGACCCTCTACGTGGGTAGCACCTACACGCGCTGGAGCCAGTTGAAGAAGATCACGGTCAACAACGCCGGCGTGTCGGACATTACCGCTGAGCTGGCCGGCCTGGGCTCCATCACCGAAGAGCAGCATTGGCACGACACCTGGTCCCACGCGATAGGCCTGTCGTACCAGCTCAACAAGCAGTTGGTGCTGCGTACCGGCTTCTCGGTGGACCAGACGCCAACCAACAACACCGACCGTTCGGTGCGTATTCCGACGGGCGACCGCACCGTCTTCAGCCTCGGTGCCGGCTGGACGCCTGTGGATAACCTGACCTTTGACGTGGCCTATTCCTACCTCAAGGAAGAGCCGATCAAGGTGCGCGACAACAACCCACAGCTGGCGCTCACCTACGACGCCAAATATGAAAACAGCGCCAATGGGTTCGGTGGTTCGGTCACTTATCGCTTCTGACCTGGGCAGTACGGCAAACCGCCGATCTTTGACGGCAGCCGCGAATCGCAGAATTACCTGTATGTGCAAGTCCTGGACAAGGCCAGCAGCACCGCCAGCTTTGCCTATAAGGACGGCCAGTTGACCCATGCCTCGGTCACGCAGTCGGCCTCCCAGAACACCCACACGCAGAAGTAGGTGATGGCTAACCTGGTGGAAGACACCGTGGTGCTCAAGGAAGGTTCATCCAAGCGTGATTACCTGGCGCTGCTTGAGCACGCGGCCAAGGAAAGCAAAAAGTCCAAGGATGCGCTGGAGCAGTCGACGTTGAAAAATGCCCTGGCGACGATGCATGACGCGGTCATGTTGCAGGACGACCCGGATGTGTTGATGCGCTGATGCTCGACGTGATCAAAACGGGAAGGCTCAGTGATGAGCCTTCCCGTTTTTTTTTGCCCGCTCAGCGTACCGCGCAATCCCATATTAGGCTTTTGAATCGATTCGATATTCTGTAGCCTTGCGCAGCTTTACCCGTGCTTGATGAACACAATCACTTCGTCCGGCGGCGCCCGAAGGGCTCCAGAGCCGGTGGTACACTCGACTTTCGCGCTTACCGCGCTTGCAGGTCTTGCGAACATGACGCAAATTTCCGAACGCCTACTGGTTCAAGCCCACCTCGACGCCAAGCAGCCCAAGGCCCTGAGCGCCGATGAAGAGGCGAGCCTGCGCAGCGCCATCGCCGCCGAGCTCAAGGCTCAGGACGCGGTGCTGGTTGCCCACTTCTATTGCGACCCGGTGATTCAGGCCCTGGCCGAAGAAACCGGTGGCTGCGTGTCCGACTCCCTGGAAATGGCCCGCTTTGGCGCTGCCCACCCGGCCAAGACTGTGTTGGTGGCCGGTGTACGTTTCATGGGCGAGACCGCCAAAATCCTCACCCCCGAAAAACGCATCCTCATGCCCACCCTGGAAGCCACCTGCTCCCTGGACCTGGGCTGCCCGGTGGAGGAGTTTTCAGCGTTCTGCGACCAGCACCCCGAGCGCACGGTGGTGGTTTACGCCAACACTTCGGCGGCGGTCAAAGCCCGTGCCGACTGGGTTGTTACCTCCAGCTGCGCGCTGGAAATCGTCGAAAGCCTGATGGACAACGGCGAGACGATTATCTGGGGCCCGGACAAGCACCTGGGTACTTACATTCAGCGCCAGACTGGCGCAGACATGTTGCTCTGGGACGGCGCGTGCATCGTCCATGAAGAGTTCAAGTCCAAGCAGCTTGAAGACATGAAGGCGCTGTACCCGGATGCTGCGATCCTGGTGCACCCGGAGTCGCCGACGGCGGTGATTGAATTGGCTGACGCGGTGGGTTCCACCAGCCAACTGATTGCCGCAGCCCAGCGCTTGCCGAACAAGACCTTTATCGTCGCCACCGACCGCGGCATCTTCTACAAGATGCAGCAGTTGTGCCCGGACAAAGTCTTCGTTGAGGCACCGACCGCTGGCAACGGCGCGGCCTGCCGCAGTTGCGCGCACTGCCCGTGGATGGCGATGAATACGCTGGAGCGCACGCTGCAGTGTTTGCGTGAGGGCAGTAATGAGATCTTCGTCGAGCCATCGGTGATCCCGCACGCCGTGCGCCCGCTCAAACGCATGTTGGACTTTACCCAGGCTGCGCGCCTCAAGCTGGCTGGCAACGCCTGACCTGAAGTTGAACACATAAACAAAATGTGGGAGCTGGCTTGCCTGCGATAGCGGTTTATCAGTCAATGCTGCTGTGACTGAACGATCGCCATCGCAGGCAAGCCAGCTCCCACACTTGATCTCTAGTGTTCTTGGGTTACTTTTTCTGCTTTGGAATGTGCACCAGCTGCGTATCCGAGTAGATGTCATGCCAGCTGCGCTTGCGCTTATCAAACACCGACCAGACAAACCCCAACCCCACGCACAACCACGATGCAATCGCCACCACAAAGCGCAGCAGCGCCTGCCATAGGCTGATGCGCGAGCCGTCTGCGTTCTGCACGCGCACGCCCCACACCTGCATGCCCAATGTCTGCCCCGAATGGGTCCAGAACTTGGCGAAGAAACCAAACAGCACAAAAAACAGGATCGTCGACAGCAGCGGGTCGCCGTCCAGCGCGCCGGACTCGGTGAGCGTGCGCATCCTGGCTTCGCCGATAAACGCCATCCACACCAGCTTGTAGATAAACGCGGTGACGATCAGCAGGGCGGTGCACAACAGGAAGTCATAGAACATCGCTGCCAGACGACGGCCCAGGCCAACGGCGGGGAATTCGCCTTGGGGGCTCAACAAAGGTTTGGGCATGGCCGTCTCTCTTGAGAAAAAAGCCATTTTACGAGCAAACGCACATAAAAAAGCCCCTGATGTCACCATCAGGGGCTTTTTGTCGCAGTAAGGATCAGCCTTCTGCTTGTACTTCGTCAGCCTGCATGCCTTTCTGGCCTTGCACGGCGATGAAAGACACTTTCTGGCCTTCTTTCAGGCTCTTGAAGCCATTGCCCTGAATAGCGCGGAAATGCACGAACAGATCCGGACCGCTTTCTGGAGTGATAAAACCAAACCCTTTCTCGTCGTTAAACCACTTGACGGTACCGCTCTGACGATTCGACATTTCTTATTTCCTTTGACGCTAAAAATTAATGACAGCCCCTTTCACATGAAAGAGTACTGGGCTGGGTTGCAGGAAAGTAAGAGACGTCGAACGGGTTGTAGCAAACTTATGGCTACTGCCCAGGTCCAGGTTCAAAGCGACCCATGCAAACACAGTGGCTAAACTCTACGTCAACTAATATGGAAAAAACAAGCCCCGGAGAATCCCCAGGTTTTGCTCGGCCATATGACACTTCGCTGACTAAAAGTGGATCCCACATATTCGATAGCGTTGCTCACTTGTTATAGGTTTGCGCCTATTAAAATGACTATCGTCAATGCACTCTTTTATGGCGGTTGCGTTACAAATTAGTGCGCGTTAACGCAACCGCGTTACTTATAGGAACAGTCAATCAGCCACGGTAGTAACGTTGCGGTACAAATGGCATTTTACTTACACGTAGTGGCACCTTTTTCCCACGTACCAACGCAGACACTTCGGTGTCCAGTGCGACAAATGCGCTGTCCAGGTAACCCATGGCCAATGGGCCGCCCAGTGTCGGGCCAAAACCGCCGCTGCACACGCTGCCGATCACCGTGCCGTGTTCGTCGACGATTTCTGCGCCTTCACGCACCGGGGTCCGTTCCTGTGGCAGCAGGCCCACGCGCTTGCGGCTTACGCCGGCTTGTTGCTGGGTGAAGATGCGGTCAGCGCCCGGGAAGCCGCCAGCACGCGCGCCATCGGCACGACGGGCCTTGGAGATCGCCCAGAGCAGGCTGGCTTCGATCGGCGTGGTTTCGGTGTTCATGTCATGGCCATACAGGCACAGGCCGGCTTCCAGGCGCAGGGAATCGCGGGCGCCCAGGCCGATGGCTTGAACTTCGGTTTCGGCGAGCAGGCTGCGCGCCAGGCTCTCGGCATTGGCCGCCGGTACGGAGATCTCAAAACCGTCTTCGCCGGTGTAACCCGAGCGGCTCACGTAGCACTCCACGCCCAGCAGGCGCAGGGTGGCGAACTGCATGAAAGTCATCTTGGTCACTTCCGGCGCCAGGCGCGCCAGCACTTTCACTGCCTCCGGGCCTTGCAAGGCCAGCAGGGCGCGCTCTTCGAACAGCGGTTCGATGCTGCACTGCTCGCCAATGTGTTTGCGCAGGTGGGCCAGGTCCTGGTCCTTGCAGGCTGCGTTGACCACCAGGAACAGCTCGTCGTTGCCCAGGTTGGCCACCATCAGGTCATCAAGGATGCCGCCCTGGTCGTTGGTGAACATGGCGTAGCGCTGCAAGCCGACTGGCAGGTCGATGATGTCGACCGGCACCAGGGTTTCCAGGGCCTTGGCGGCGTTGGCGCCGGTCAGGCGGATCTGGCCCATGTGGGACACGTCGAACAACCCGGCTTGATCACGGGTGTGCAGGTGTTCCTTCATCACGCCCAGCGGGTATTGCACCGGCATGTCGTAGCCGGCGAAGGGCACCATGCGCGCGCCCAACTCGATGTGCAGCGCGTGCAATGGGGTTTTCAACAGGGTTTCGGTGGACATGTTCAGCTCCTGAAAAACGTGCGGACGCGCTGGTGGGCGTCAGCACTCGATAATGTTGACGGCCAAACCGCCACGGGCGGTTTCCTTGTATTTGCTTTTCATGTCGGCGCCAGTCTGGCGCATGGTGCGGATGACCTTGTCGAGTGAGACAAAGTGCTGCCCGTCACCACGCAAGGCCATGCGCACGGCATTGATCGCCTTGACCGAGCCCATGGCGTTGCGCTCGATGCACGGTACCTGCACCAGCCCGCCAATCGGGTCGCAGGTCAGGCCGAGGTTGTGTTCCATGCCGATCTCGGCAGCGTTTTCCACTTGGGACACGCTGCCGCCCAACACTTCGCACAAAGCGCCTGCGGCCATGGAACAGGCCACGCCGACTTCGCCCTGGCAGCCGACTTCGGCGCCGGAAATCGAGGCGTTTTCCTTGTACAAAATACCGATGGCGGCGGCGGTGAGCAGAAAGCGCACCACGCCGTCCTCGTTCGCGCCGGGGATAAAGCGCATGTAGTAATGCAACACCGCCGGCACAATCCCGGCCGCACCGTTGGTGGGCGCGGTGACCACGCGCCCGCCGTTGGCGTTTTCTTCGTTGACCGCCAGCGCATACAGGTTGACCCAATCCAGCACCGACAACGGGTCGCGCAATGCCGATTCGGGGTTCTTGCACAGCTGCCGATGCAGCGCCGCCGCACGGCGCTTGACCTTCAAACCACCGGGCAAGATGCCTTCGTTGCGACACCCGGCATCCACGCAGTCCTGCATCACCTGCCAGATGTTCAGCAAGCCGGCGCGAGTCTCCGCCTCCGGGCGCCAGGCACTTTCATTGGTGAGCATCACCTGGCTGATGGACAGCCCGTAGGTGGCGCAATGGCCAAGCAAGTCCTTGGCGTGCTTGAAAGGGAAGGTCAGCGGCGTGGTGTCTTCGACAATCCGGTCAGCGCCGGCAGCGTCTTCATCCACCACAAACCCACCGCCGACCGAGTAATACTCGCGGCTGCGGATCTGGATCCCGGCGGTGTCGAAGGCGCGAAAAATCATGCCATTGGGGTGGTAGGCGAGAGGCTTGCGAATCATCGCCAGGTGTTCTTTCTCGTTGAACGCAATGCTGTGTTCTCCGAGCAGGTTCAAGCGACCGTCACTGCGCATTTGCGCAAGGCGTGCGGCGACGGTTTCAGTATTCACGGTGTCTGGGTGTTCGCCTTCCAGGCCCAGCAACACGGCCTTGTCGCTGCCGTGACCTTTGCCGGTGGCGCCCAGCGAGCCATAGAGCTCCACCTTGATGCCGCTGGTGGCGCTCAGCAGGTTGTCGCGCTTGAGGCCTTCGACGAATCGAGCGGCGGCGCGCATCGGGCCGACGGTATGGGAGCTGGAGGGGCCGATGCCAATCTTGAACAGGTCGAACACGCTAAGGGACATGGTTGTTCTCCGGTTTCTTATTATTTTGGAAGACTTGCTCGCTCAGTGCAGAAACCGGGCTTGTGTGGGAGCTGGCTTGCCTGCGATAGCATCACCCTGGTCTACCTGATAGACCGAGGTGCCTGCATCGCAGGCAAGCCAGCTCCCACAAAAGCCAGCTCCCACATTGACCGAGTTCAGTCAGATCACGCGTAGCTCTCGATCGACGGGCACGCACACACCAGGTTACGGTCGCCAAACACGTTGTCGACCCGGCCAACCGGCGGCCAGTATTTGCCTTCGATCAACGATGCCACCGGGTACACCGCCTGTTCACGGCTGTACGGGTGGCTCCATTCACCGACGATTTCAGCCGCCGTGTGCGGGGCGTTTTTCAGTGGGTTGTCGTCCTTGTCCAAGGTGCCGTTTTCGACTGCGCGAATTTCCTCGCGGATGGCGATCATGGCGTCACAGAAACGGTCCAGTTCTTCCCTGGATTCGCTTTCGGTCGGCTCGATCATCAAGGTGCCCGCTACCGGGAACGACATGGTCGGCGCATGGAAGCCAAAGTCGATCAGGCGCTTGGCCACGTCATCCACGCTGATGCCGCTGCTGTCTTTCAAGGGGCGCAGGTCGAGGATGCATTCGTGCGCCACCAGGCCATTGCTGCCGGTGTAGAGCACGGGGTAATGCTCTTCGAGGCGACGGGAAATGTAGTTGGCGTTCAGGATCGCCAGCTGCGAAGCGCGCTTGAGGCCCGCGCCGCCCATCATGCTGATGTACATCCAGGTGATCGGCAAAATGCTCGCGCTGCCAAATGGCGCCGCGCACACCGCGCCTTCCTTGCGCTCCATGGCCGCGTGGCCTGGCAGGAATGGCGTGAGGTGGGATTTAACCCCAATCGGGCCAACGCCCGGGCCGCCACCGCCGTGCGGAATGCAGAAGGTTTTGTGCAGGTTCAGGTGGGACACGTCGCCTCCGAACTTGCCCGGTGCGCACAGGCCGACCATTGCGTTCATGTTGGCGCCGTCGATGTACACCTGGCCGCCGTTGTCATGAATGATCCCGCAGATTTCGCGGATGCCTTCTTCGAACACGCCGTGGGTGGACGGGTAGGTGATCATCAGCGCAGCGAGGTGCTCGCGGTGCTCGATGGCTTTGGCGCGCAGGTCTTCGATGTCGACGTTGCCGCGTGCGTCGCAGGCGGTCACCACCACGCGCATACCGGCCATGTTGGCGGTCGCAGGGTTGGTGCCGTGGGCCGAAGACGGGATCAGGCAGATGTCGCGGCGTTCTTCGCCACGGCTCTGGTGGTAAGCACGAATGGCCAGCAGGCCTGCGTATTCACCTTGGGAACCGGCGTTCGGCTGCAGGGAGATCGCGTCGTAGCCGGTGGCCGCGCAGAGCATGGCTTCCAGGTCGGAAGTCAGCTCCAGGTAGCCGGCGCTTTGTGCGGCCGGGGCGAAGGGGTGCAGGGCACCGAATTCGGCCCAGGTCACCGGGATCATTTCGCTGGCGGCGTTGAGTTTCATGGTGCACGAACCCAGCGGGATCATGGTGCGGTCCAGCGCCAGGTCCTTGTCGGCCAGCTTGCGCAGGTAGCGCATCAGCTCGGTTTCGGAGTGGTAACGGTTGAACACCGGGTGGCTGAGGATCGGCGACTGGCGCAACAGCGCGGCGGGCAAGGTGCTTTCAGTCGCAGCAAAGGCGGGCAGTGCCTTGCCGTCGGCGAAGATCGCCCACAGGGCTTCGATATCGGCCTGGGTGGTGGTTTCGTCGACCGACAGGCCAACGCGTTCAGCATCGACCACACGCAGGTTGATGCGCTGGGCGCAAGCCTTGTCGTGCAGGGCGGCGGTGTTGGCGCCCGTGTTGAGGGTGATCGTGTCGAAGAAGTTTGCCTGCTCAACCTTAAGGCCCAGGGCGGTCAAGCCTTTGGCCAGGATCGCGGTCAGCTGATGAATGCGCTGGGCGATCTGGGTCAGGCCTTTAGGGCCGTGGTACACGGCGTACATGCTGGCGATGTTAGCCAGTAGCACTTGCGCGGTGCAGATGTTGCTGGTGGCTTTCTCGCGACGGATATGTTGCTCGCGGGTCTGCATGGCCAGGCGCAGGGCCGGCTTGCCGAAACGGTCGACCGACACACCGACCAGACGGCCGGGCATGTCGCGCTTGAACGCATCCTTGGTGGAGAAGTACGCCGCGTGCGGGCCACCAAAACCCAGCGGTACGCCGAAGCGTTGCGCGCTGCCGATGGCCACGTCGGCGCCGAACTCACCCGGCGGGGTCAGCAGGGTCAGGGCCAGCAGGTCTGCGGCCACGGCCACCAGTGCGTTGGCGGCGTGGAAGCGCTCGGTCAGTTCGCGGTAGTCGAACACGTCACCGTTGCTGGCCGGGTATTGCAGCAGGGCGCCGAAGAATGCGCTGACGTCGCTCAGCTCGCGTTCATCGCCCACCACCACGTCGATGCCCAGCGGCTCGGCACGGGTGCGCAGCACGTCGAGGGTTTGCGGGTGGCTGTGGACCGAGGCGAAGAAGGCATTGCTGCCCTTGTTCTTGCTCAGGCGCTTGCAGAAGGTCATGGCTTCTGCGGCGGCGGTGGCTTCGTCGAGCAAGGAGGCGTTGGCGATCGGCAGGCCGGTAAGGTCGCTGATCAGGGTCTGGAAGTTGAGCAGCGCTTCCAGGCGGCCTTGGGAAATCTCGGGTTGATAGGGCGTGTAGGCGGTGTACCAGGCCGGGTTTTCCAGCAGGTTGCGCAGGATCGGCGACGGCGTGTGGCAGTTGTAATAGCCCTGGCCGATGTAGGTCTTGAACAGTTGGTTCTTGCCGGCGATGGCCTTGATCTTGGCCAGGGCCTGGGCTTCGCTCAGGCCGTCTTCCAGGCCGAGCACGCTGGTGCCCTTGATGCTTTCCGGGATCACGCTGGCGCTGAGGGCTTCGAGGGAGTCAAAGCCCAGGCTTGCGAGCATGTGCTGCTCATCTTCCTGGCGCGGGCCGATGTGGCGGGCGATGAATTCGTTGGCGGTGCTGAGATTGATGGTCATGGCGCGCTCCTCAGGCTTCAGCGTTGGCTTTGATCAGGCGGTCGTACGCATCCTGATCCAGCAGTTTAGCTACCGCCTCGGCGTCGGCCGGTTTAAAGCGGAAGAACCAACCTTCGCCCATCGGGTCTTCGTTGACCAGTTCCGGGCTGTCGCTGAGTGCTTCGTTCACTTCGAGCACTTCACCGGTCAGCGGCATGTACACGCCGCTGGCTGCCTTGACCGATTCCACGGTGGAGGCTTCGGCGCCCTTGTCGTAAGCCTGCAACTCCGGCAGTTGCACGAAAACCACATCACCCAGCGCATTCTGCGCGAAAGCGGTGATACCCACGGTGACGCTGCCATCGGCTTCGGCGCGCAGCCATTCGTGATCTTCAGTGAAACGCAACTCGCTCATGGAAACTCCTCAGGGCCAGATTCGTCTGGTGGACGGGATTGGAATAATGGGGAGTTGCTTAGCAATATTGCGGCCAATGTTATTAAGTCGTTATAAATCATCTACTTAACGATTTTGGTTATGACGATATGATTTTCAGCTGTAGCGATTTCGCTACACTCGGGCACGCCAAAAAAAGCCTATGCGGATCAAAGCCTTGCATGGCGCGTAAAAAACAGGGTTGTAGCGATATCGTTACGCTGTAGCGCTTTCAGTACAGCGGATGTCGTTCTCAGACCAAAACTTGGATGCCCTCCATGGGGGAGGGGGCTTGTGTGGGAGCTGGCTCCCACACAAGCCCCACATTTTGATCTCTACATTTTCAGGGCTTATTGGGAATGCCGTACTTGCGCAAGCGATGGGCAATTGCCGTGTGCGATGTTTGCAAGCGGCTGGCCAGTTGGCGGGTCGAGGGATAACTGGTGTAGAGCGTTTCCAGCAGGTTGCGCTCGAAGTCTTCCACCGCTTGTTCCAGGCTGTCGACTTCGCCGTCGCTCTGGCGCGCCACCGAGGTGCCGGCGATGTCGAGGTCGCCGATGTCCACCAGGCTGCTTTCGCAGATGGCGGCGGCGCGGAAGATCACGTTTTGCAGTTGGCGCACATTACCCGGCCAGCGGTTGCCGAGCAGCGCCGGGTAAGTGCCGGGCGCCAAGCGACACACCGGGCGCTGGATCTGCGCACAGGCCTGCTGCATGAAGTAGCGGGCCAGCAGCAGAATGTCCTGGCCGCGCTCGCGCAGCGGCGGCACTTCGACGTTGAGCACATTAAGGCGGTAAAACAGGTCTTCGCGGAAGGTGCCCTCGCTGACCATTTTTTCCAGGTCGCGATGGGTGGCGCTGAGGATGCGCACATTGACCTTCACTTCACGGTCGCCGCCCACCCGGCGAAAGCTGCCGTCGTTGAGAAACCGCAGCAGCTTGGCCTGCAAATATGGCGACATCTCACCGATCTCATCAAGGAACACCGTGCCCTGATTGGCCAACTCCATCAGCCCCGGCTTGCCGCCACGCTGCGCGCCGGTAAAGGCGCCAGGGGCATAACCGAACAATTCACTTTCGGCCAGGTTCTCCGGCAACGCCGCACAGTTCAAGGCCAAAAACGGTGCACTGTGCCGCGCGCTGATGGCATGGCAGGCACGCGCGACCAGCTCTTTGCCGGTGCCGGTTTCGCCCTGGATCAACAGCGGCGCATCCAGCGCCGCCACCCGTTGCGCCCGCGCCTTGAGCGTGCGGATCACCGGCGACTCGCCCAGCAGCGCATCAAAACCTTCGGCATGGTCATGGTGCAGCGCCGACAGCTGTTCGCCGATGCGGTTGGGTTGGTACAGAGTGAGCAGGGCGCCGGCGTCAGTGATCGGCGTGGCGTCGAGCAAAAAGGTCTGGCCGTTGACGCTGATTTCGCGCAACGGCAAACGAAAGCCCTGTTCGAGCAAAGTCTCCAGCAGCGCCGGGTCGTTGAACAACGCGCTGATGCTTTCACCCGCCGGTTCGCGGCCATACAGCGCGATCAGCGCCGGGTTGGCCAGCAGGATCTTGCCCGCGCTGTCCAGGGCCAGCACCGGGTCGGTCATGGCCGCGAGCAACGCGTCGAGTTGCAGGTGGCGACGTTGGCCGGGGAGGATATCCACCACGGTGACCGCCTGTACGCCGTGCACGCTGAACAGCGCGTCGCGCAGCTCTTCGAGCACCTCGGCGCTCAGCGTCGGCGCGTCGATGTACACGTTGGGCGGCACCATCTCCACCGCATCCAGGTTGAGATTGCGCCCACCGAGCAGGGCCAGGACTTCCTGGGTAATGCCGACGCGGTCGATGAAGCTGACGTGGATACGCATGGGGCTGGCAATTCTGGGGAACTGGAGGCGGCAAGTATGCCTTGGAGCGCAGGGAGATCAAAATGTGGGAGCTGGCTTGCCTGCGATAGCATCACCTTGGTCTACCTGATACACCGAGGTGACCGCATCGCAGGCAAGCCAGCTCCCACACAAGCCAGCTCCCACATTGGACTTACGGTGTTGTTACTCCAGGTGTTCCGGTTTGACCGGATCGCCGGATTTCACATCCAACTGATGCCGCACATCCTCAAACATCAAGTCGTACTGCTTGTGCATCGAGCCGTTAAGCGTCGCAACCTTCGGCATTCCATATTTCTGCGCGATGTTCATCGCATGCCGGGCAAAGTCGAAGGCCTGATCCTTGGGTAAAAAGAATTCCTCCTTGAGGTCCTTGCCCTGCACCGAGCCGTGCAGCTTGAAGATCATTCCCTTGCCTTCCTTTGGATCCTGGCTGACCTCGTAGTCGATGCACAGGTTGTAGCTGTAGTCATCCTTGTTGAGCGCGTGACGTTCGATGTGCAGGTGACCGGGTTCAAAGGTGGCCATAGGCGTTTCTCCTCTACTTCACAGGTAGGTGATGCCAGGTTTTGCCGTGCTGATACGCGTGCCGGCGCTGCCCTGGACGATGGCTTCGATGTCCGAGAGTGAACCGATGACGGCAGTTTTGCCAGTCTGGCGGGCGAACTCGCAGGCCGCTTGTACCTTCGGCCCCATGGAGCCGGCGGCGAAGCCGAGCTTCTCCATGTCGTCGGGATGGGCCTGGCCGATGGCCTTTTGGGTCGGCTTGCCGAAGTCGATAAAAGCCGCATTGACGTCGGTGGCAATCACCAGCAAATCCGCGTCCAGTTGTGATGCCAGCAAGGATGAGCACAGGTCTTTGTCGATCACCGCTTCAATGCCGCGCAGCGTGCCGTCTTCGCCATACATGGTCGGGATGCCGCCGCCACCGGCGCAAATCACAATTGCGCTTTTTTCCAGCAGCCACTTGATCGGGCGGATTTCAAAGATGCGTTTCGGGCGTGGGCTGGCCACCACACGACGGTATTTATCGCCATCGGGCGCGATGGCCCAGCCTTTTTCGGCGGCAAGTTTCTCGGCTTCGGCCTTGGAGTACACCGGGCCGATGGGCTTGGTCGGGTTCTGGAAGGCCGGGTCTTTGGCGTCGACTTCCACTTGGGTGAGCAAGGTGGCGAACGGCACCTCGAAGTCCAGCAAGTTGCCCAGTTCCTGTTCGATGATGTAGCCGATCATGCCTTCGGTCTCGGCGCCGAGCACGTCCAGTGGGTACGGCGAAACCTGGGTGTAAGCCGCTGCCTGCAACGACAGCAGGCCGACTTGCGGGCCATTGCCGTGGGCGATCACCAATTCGTTGCCGGGGTGGATTTTGGCGATCTGTTCGGTGGCGATACGGATATTGGCGCGTTGGTTGTCCGCCGTCATGGGTTCACCACGGCGGAGCAGGGCGTTACCGCCCAGGGCTACGACGATGCGCATAATGCATTCCTTTTAGAAGGATCGTTCCCACGCTCTGCGTGGGAATGCCTCACTGGACGCTCTGCGTCCGCTCTTGTGACGCAGAGCGTCACTGGCTGCATTCCCACGCAGAGCGTGGGAACGATCAGAGTGGGGTTAGATATCCGCCAGCGCCGACACCAGAATCGCCTTGATGGTATGCATGCGGTTTTCCGCCTGCTCAAACGCGATGTTGGCTGGCGACTCGAACACTTCCTCAGTCACTTCCACACCATTGGCCAGGTTCGGATAGCGCGCGGCGATGTCCTTGCCCACCTTGGTTTCGCTGTTATGGAACGCCGGCAGGCAGTGCATGAACTTCACGCGCGGGTTGCCCGAGGCTTTCATCATCTTGGCGTTGACCTGGTACGGCAGCAGTTGCTCGATACGCTCGTCCCACGCTTCCACCGGCTCACCCATCGACACCCAGATATCGGTGTGGATGAAGTCGACGCCTTTGACGGCTTCTTTCGGGTCTTCGGTGATGGTGATGCGTGCGCCGCTTTCCTCGGCAAACACCTGGCACTGCTTGATGAAATCTTCGTGTGGCCACAGGGCTTTCGGCGCGCCGATGCGCACGTCCATGCCCAGTTTGGCGCCGATCATCAGCAACGAATTGCCCATGTTGTAGCGCGCGTCGCCCAGGTACGCGTAGCTGATGTCATGCAGCGGCTTGTCGCTGTGCTCGCGCATGGTCAGGGTGTCGGCGATCATTTGGGTCGGGTGGAATTCGGCGGTGAGGCCGTTGAATACCGGCACACCGGCGAACTTGGCCAGCTCTTCGACGATTTCCTGTTCAAAGCCACGGTACTCGATGGCATCGAACATGCGGCCCAGGACGCGGGCGGTGTCTTTCATGCTTTCTTTGTGGCCGATCTGCGACGACACCGGGTCAATGTAGGTGACGTGGGCGCCCTGGTCATGGGCCGCCACTTCGAACGCGCAACGGGTGCGAGTCGAGGTTTTTTCGAAGATCAGCGCGATGTTTTTGCCTTGCAGGTGCGGACGCTCGGTGCCGGTGTACTTGGCGCGTTTGAGGTCGCGGGACAGGTCCAGCAGGTAGTTCAGCTCGCGGGTAGTGTGGTGCATCAGCGAGAGCAGGCTGCGGTTGCGCATATTAAAAGCCATGATGGATCTCCTTAGGTTTCGGTTATCCCCCTGGCCGCTGCTGGATAAGCAGCGGCCAAGGCCAAAAAATCAATAGTCGATGGGGTCGCGGATGATCGGGCAGGTCATGCAGTGGCCACCGCCACGGCCTCGGCCCAGTTCACCGGCGCTGATGGTGATGACTTCCACACCGGCCTTGCGTAGCAAGGTGTTGGTGTAGGTGTTGCGGTCATAGCCGATCACCACGCCAGGCTCCACGGCCACCACGTTGTTGCCGTCATCCCATTGCTCGCGTTCGGCGGCGAAGCTGTTGCCGCCGGTCTCGACCACTCGCAGCGCCTTGAGGTTAAGGGCTGCGGCCACGGTTTCGAGGAAGTTGGTTTTCTCCCGCTGGATGTCGATGCCGTGTGGTTTGCTTTCATCCGGGCGCAGGGTGAAGGGCACGATCTGGTTGACCACTTCGGGGAAGATGGTCACCAGGTCGCGGTCGCAGAAGCTGAACACCGTATCCAGGTGCATCGCCGCGCGGGACTTCGGCAGGCCGGCAACGATCACGCGTTCCACGGCTTTGTTCTTGAACAGGTTGCGCGCCAGTTGGCCAATCGCCTGGTGCGAAGAACGCTCGCCCATGCCGATCAACACCACGCCATTGCCAATCGGCATCACGTCGCCGCCTTCCAGTGTGGCGGCCCCGTGTTCCTGGTCGGGGTCGCCGTACCAGATCTGGAAGTCGGCGTTGGTGAACTCGGGGTGGAATTTATAGATGGCGCTGGCCAACAGGGTTTCCTGACGTCGCGCCGGCCAGTACATCGGGTTGAGCGTCACACCGCCGTAGATCCAGCAGGTGGTGTCGCGGGTGAACTGAGTGTTGGGCAGCGGCGGCAGAATGAAGCTTGAGTGGCCGAGGAAGTCGCGGAACATCTCGATGGTCCGGCCGCCGAAGCTGCTCGGCAGGTCATCGGCCGACACGCCGCCAATCAGGAACTCGCTGATTTTGCGCGGCTCCAGGCTGCGCAGCCATGAGCCGACTTCATCGACCAGGCCCAGGCCCACCGTATTGGCGGTGATCTTGCGCTCCAGAATCCAGTCCAACGCTTCGGGGATGGCGACGATATCGGTCAGCAG
This sequence comes from Pseudomonas sp. OE 28.3, assembly GCF_014268205.2. Lineage (NCBI taxonomy): Bacteria > Pseudomonadati > Pseudomonadota > Gammaproteobacteria > Pseudomonadales > Pseudomonadaceae > Pseudomonas > Pseudomonas sp. OE 28.3. Next base: position 5,368,573 of record NZ_CP077082.1, on the reverse strand, counting down.
GTTGTGCATTTCCAGCACATCAATGTCCCGCTCGCGCATCTTGGTTACGAAGTCGAAGTGGTCGCGCTTGGCCTGGGCCACCCACAACACGTCATCGAACAGCAGTTCATCGCAGTTGTTGGGGGTCAGCCGCTGGTGGGCCAAACCTGGGGAGCACACCATGACTTTACGCAGTTTGCCGGCTTCGGAATGTACGCCGTACTTCACTTTTTCCGTGGTCATTACAGATCCTCCAGTGAACAAAAGTTACAGAGTCAGGAAGCCGGCGTAGAGGCCATAAGCAGCCACCAGGGCGCCAATGACTACCGCGGCGAAAATCAGCTTCTCGACGTTGGTGAAAATCGGTTTGCCCAGTTCATGCTTGGCCTTGGCGAACAGGATCACGCCGGGGGCATACAGCAGGGCGGAGAGCAGCAGGTACTTGGTGCCACCGGCGTAGAGCAGCCACACCGCGTAGATCAACGCGATGGCGCCGATGAACAGGTCTTTCTTGCGCTCGCGCAGGGCGTTTTCGTAGGTCTCGCCGCGCACCGCCAGCAGCAGTGCATAGGCCGCCGACCACAGGTAAGGCACCAGGATCATCGAGGTGGCGAGGTAGATCAGCGACAGGTAAGTGCTGGCCGAAAACAGCGTGATGACCAGGAAAACCTGGACCATCGCATTGGTCAGCCACAGGGCATTGACCGGCACGTGGTTGGCGTTTTCCTTACGCAGGAACTCCGGCATGGTGTGGTCCTTGGCGGCGGCGAACATGATCTCCGCACACAGCAGCACCCACGACAGCAGCGCACCCAACAGCGAGATGATCAAGCCGACGCTGATCAACACCGCGCCCCAGTGGCCCACCACATGCTCCAGCACGGCAGCCATCGAAGGGTTCTGCAGTTTGGCCAGTTCCGGTTGGGTCATGATGCCCAGGGACAGCACGTTCACCAGCATCAAAAACAGCAGCACGGTGATAAAACCGATTACGGTGGCCTTGCCGACGTCGCTGCGTTTTTCTGCACGGGACGAGAAGATGCTCGCGCCTTCGATGCCGATAAACACCCACACGGTGACCAGCATCATGTTGCGCACCTGGTTCATCACGCTGCCCAGGTCGGGGTTTTTCACGCCCCAGATGTCGGCGGTGAAAATGTCCAGCTTGAACGCGAACACAGCGATCAACACGAACAGCACCAGCGGCACCACTTTGGCGACGGTGGTCACCAGGTTGATGAACGCCGCTTCCTTGATGCCGCGCAGTACCAGAAAGTGCACGGCCCACAGCAGCACCGAGGCGCCAATCACCGCAGCGGGTGTGTTGCCTTCGCCAAAGATCGGGAAGAAGTAACCGAGGGTGCTGAACAGCAACACGAAGTAACCGACGTTACCCAGCCAGGCGCTGATCCAGTAACCCCACGCCGATGAGAAGCCCATGTAGTCGCCGAAGCCGGCCTTGGCGTAGGCGTACACGCCGCCGTCGAGGTCAGGTTTGCGGTTGGCCAGGGTCTGGAACACGAAAGCCAGGGTGAGCATGCCGATGGCGGTAATGACCCAGCCGATCAACACCGCGCCGACATCGGCGCTGGCGGCCATGTTTTGCGGCAGTGAGAAGATCCCGCCGCCAATCATTGAGCCCACGACCAGCGCAACCAGGGCGCCGAGTCGAAGTTTTCCGGGAGTGTCAGACATTGCATGACTCCAATGCAGGAGAAGAGAGAGCACAGAATAATTCTGTGCGCTGATCAAACAGCTGACTTAGATCACGTCATTGGCACATTCCATTGTGAATTAATGACTTAGGGGTAAGATCCCGGGGCAATAGTTTCCCCCGAAAAGGCGCTTTCCAGAGCGGCTCCTGCGTTTTGATCAAGCATTTAGTCCGAGGTGTGGACGTTTGACCCTAGCCCGCTTTGTCGAATGTGCAAACTTTTCTCAATTAACGGGTTAAGTCTGCAAAAACTGGCCAAGTGCCTGCTCTATTTAAAATCTAAATAAGCTTAAACTTTATAAACTGTCATGCCGTTGCGTTATGAGCGTGACGGTTTTATCGCTGTCTTTAATAAACGCTGCACTCGCTGATTTAATTAGTTGAGTGCGCGCTTGTTCTCTCAAACTATTTTATTTCAGGAGTTTGCATGTCCCAACCGGCCGAGAAACTACGTCTCAGCGCGCTGATTGCCCTGGTGGTGGGGTCGATGATCGGCGGCGGGATTTTCTCTTTGCCGCAGAACATGGCCGCACGCGCCGAAGTGGGCGCCGTGCTGATCGGCTGGGCCATCACCGCCGTCGGCATGCTCACCCTGGCGTTTGTGTTCCAGACCCTGGCCAATCGCAAACCCGAACTGGATTCCGGCGTGTACGCCTACGCCAAGGCCGGGTTCGGTGACTACATGGGGTTTTCGTCGGCCTGGGGCTACTGGATCAGTGCGTGGATGGGCAACGTCGGTTATTTCGTGTTGCTGTTCAGCACCCTCGGCTACTTTTTTCCGGTGTTCGGCCAGGGCAATACGCCGGTCGCCATCGGCTGCGCCTCACTGCTGCTGTGGGCCGTGCATTTTCTGGTGCTGCGCGGCATCAAGGAGGCGGCGTTCATCAACCAGATCACCACCGTGGCGAAGATCGTGCCGTTGCTGATGTTTATCGTGATCGCCGCCGTGGCGTTCAAGGCGGATATTTTCACCCGTGATATCTGGGGCCTGGGCAACCCGCAATTTGGCAGCGTGGTCGATCAGGTGCGCAGCATGATGCTGGTCACCGTGTTCGTGTTTATCGGCATCGAGGGCGCCAGCGTGTATTCGGCGCGCGCCGAGAAGCGCTCGGACGTGGGCCGCGCCACCGTGATCGGCTTTCTCGGCGTGCTGGCACTGCTGGTGCTGGTGAATGTGCTGTCCCTGGGCATCATGAGCCAGCCGGAGCTGGCGCAATTGCAAAACCCTTCACTGGCGGGTGTGCTGGAACATATCGTCGGGCCGTGGGGCGCGATGGCGATCAGCATCGGGTTGGCCGTGTCACTGCTCGGCGCCTTGCTCTCATGGGCGCTGCTGTGTGCGGAAATCCTCTACGCCACTGCCCATGACAAGACCATGCCGGCCTTCCTGAAAAAGGAAAACCCCAACCGGGTGCCGGTCAACGCGCTGTGGCTGACCAACCTGATGATCCAGGTGTTCCTGGTGATCACGCTGTTTTCCCACAGCACTTACACCACCCTGATTTACCTGGCCTCGTCGATGATCCTGGTGCCCTACCTGTGGTCGGCGGCCTACGCGGTGCTGTTGAGCGGGCGCGGTGAAACCTATGCCGGTGCCCAGCGCCAGCGCTATAAGGATTTGCTGGTCGGCCTGATCGCTCTTGGCTATGCCGTCTGGCTGCTGTACGCCGGCGGCTTGAAGTACCTGCTGCTCTCGGCGCTGTTGTATGCGCCCGGCGTGATCCTGTTTGCCCTGGCCAAGCGCGAGCAGGGCCAGCCCTTGTTTACGCACATGGAAAAGGGCATTTTCAGCTGCGTGATCGCGGGCGCGGGGCTGGCGGCTTATGGGCTGTATAGCGGGGTGTTGTCGTTGTGAGATTGGCGTATCAGCCGCCCTATGACTGGGCGGCAATGCTGGGTTTTTTATCGGCGCGGGCGATCACCGGGCTGGAGACCGTTGAGGCCGGCGTGTATCGGCGCAGCATCAGCGTGAACGGGCAGCACGGCTGCATCAGCGTGGCACCGGGTGCGGGCGATTGGCTGGAAGTGGGTGTTGAGTTCCCCGACGCGGCGGCGCTGCCCGAGATCGAGCGGCGCCTGCGGGCCATGTTCGATCTGGACGCCCGGCCTGGGTTGATCAATGCGCAGCTGGCCGCCGACCCGTTGATGGCACAACTGGTGGCTGCGCGCCCTGGCCTGCGTGTACCGGGGACGTGGGACGGTTTGGAACTGGCGATTCGTGCGGTGCTGGGCCAGCAGATCACGGTGGTCGCGGCCATTCGCCTGGCGGGTAAATTGGTGGCGCAGTATGGCCAGCCGCTGCAAACGCCCTATGCCGGTATTACCCATGTGTTTCCTGTTGCCGAAGTCTTGGCGGCGGCGGACCTCGCGACCTTGGGCATGCCCAAGGCGCGGGGCCGTACTTTGTCAGGTGTGGCTCAGGCGTTGCTGGAAGATCCGCAGTTATTTGCACCCAAGGCCAACCTCAAGGACGGCGTGGCGCGGCTGGTGGCCTTGCCGGGAATCGGCGACTGGACCGCGCAGTACATCGCCATGCGTCAGTTGCGTGAGCCGGATGCGTTTGCGTCGGGGGATATTGGCTTGATCAATGCGCTGGCGGCACTGGAAGGCGGGCCGGTGTCGGCGCGGCAGTTGTTGGCGCGTGCCGAGGCGTGGCGGCCTTTAAGGGCGTATGCGGCGCAGCATTTGTGGACGTCGTTGAGCCGGGTGGACTGAGGGTGGCTGTCAGGGCCTCATCGCAGGCAAGCCAGCTCCCACATTTGACTGTGGCCACACTTTCAATGTGTGAGAGCCAGCTCCCACATTTGACTGTGACCACACTCTCAATGTGTGAGAGCCAGCTTCCACATTTGACTGTGGCCACACTTTCAATGTGTGAGAGCCAGCTCCCACATTTGACTGTGGCCACACTTTCAATGTGTGAGAGCCAGCTCCCACATTTGACTGTGGCCACACTTTCAATGTGTGAGAGCCAGCTCCCACATTTGACTGTGTTCACACATCCAATGTGGGAGCTGGCTTGCCTGCGATAGCGATCTCAAGTCACCACTGAGCCCGATGTGAGCCCAATTCGCCGGCGGGCAAATCCCACTGCAACGGCGTGCCACTGATGCTCACCGGCGCCAGCAAACGATGCGCCTGGCCCCACGCCGTCTGCTCCACCACCAAGCCCTGATCGCCCGGTTCTTCAGCCCGCAACGCCGGCTGCTCCGGCACGTGCCCGGCCTCCACCAGCAACTTCGCCGTGCGCGCCAATGACAACCGCGCCGAACCACCGCGCCCGGTTTTCAGCCGCTCACTCAACGCTTGAATCGCACTGGCCGCCATCAAATACCCGGTCGCATGATCCAGCGCCTGCAACGGCAGCGGCACCGGTTTATCTGCCTGTTTCCACGCCATGCCAGCGTCGGCAATCCCGCTGCTCATCTGTACCAAACTGTCGAAGCCGCGACGGTTACGCCACGGGCCGCTCCAGCCGTAGGCGTTGAGGCTCACGTCGATCAGGCCGGGGGCGAGGTTTTGCAGTTCAGTGGCGGTGTAGCCCAACTGCTCCAGTGCGTCGGCGCGGTAGCCGTGGAACAGGATGTCGGCGTCCTTGAGCAAGCTTTCGAACACCTGGCGGTCTTCAGCACTTTTAAGGTCCAGGCGTGCGCAGCGTTTGCCCAGGGTCATTTCCGGTACTACGCCGGGCTCGTTCCAGGTCGGCGAGTCTATGCGCAGTACATCTGCGCCCAAACCTGCGAGAAAACGGCTGGCCACGGGGCCGGCCAACACGCGGGTCAAATCCAGCACCTTGATGCCGGCCAGTGGGCGTGCCACCGAGCCGAGCCAAGGTTTGTCGCAGGGGGTGTCGAAGGCCTGGCGCTGCACCAATGCCTCGGCGTTCACCGCCAACCCTTGCGGATGGGTTTGCCAGGCCTGCCATGTACGCATCTGCGCCGCGCAACCGCCGGCATCGACGATCGCCTGTTCCAGTTCGGCGGCGTTCCAGGTCGCGACTTTACTGGCCATCTCGGCGCGGTCCTTGACCTTGCCCAGCACGCGCTCGGCAGCGGCACGGTGGTGGGGCGCATTGGTATGCAAACGGATCCAGCCGTCGGCGCTGGCGTAGTCGCCGGCTACCGGGTCCCACAGCGGCGGTACTTGCCAGCCCACCGGGCGAATCGAGGAGGAGAACCAGAAGGAAGCGAGGCGCCGGTCCACGCTTACGCTGGGCAAGCGTCCGGTCTGTTGCTGGATAAGTTGAGCAACCGCCTGGCCGGCAGCGCCGAGGCTGGCGCTGGCCAGTTCGGTTACGGCAAAGGTCGAGGGCAGGGCGCCGGCCTCGGTAAACGTCAGCGGGGTTTGCGGTAGATCGAGTGCGGCTTGGATGGATGTCAGCAGGTCAGTCATCAAAGGCCCTCCGTTAGAGAAGGGCCACTATAGAAGATCCTCACACGGCTGTGACCACTCCCGGCTCCAACGGCAAGTCGATGCTGGCGATAAAACCGCCGTCCGGGTGATTGCCCAGGATCAGGCTGCCGCCATGGCGTTCGGCGGCGCGACGGGCAATCGCCAGGCCCAGCCCGTGGCCTTGTGCGGCCTGGCCAGGCGCGCGATAAAACGGCTCGCCCAACTGGCTCAGGTGTTCGGCTTCAACGCCGGGGCCGTGGTCGCGCACGCTGATCAGGATGCGCTCGCCCTGGTGCCGGGCGCTTAGCTCGATCGGCTGGCCCACGGGGTTAAAGCGCTGGGCGTTACGCAGCAGGTTGTCCACGGCGCGCTCGATCATGGTCGGCCAACCCTTGAGGTGCAACTCGGGCTCGGCGCTCAGTTGCACCACCTGTTCCGGCGCACTGAGTTGGGCATCCTTTTGCAAGGTCCTGAGCAGTGGGGTGAGGTCGACGTCCTCTGCGCTGGCGTTGTCAGCATCCACACGGGCCAGTACGAGGATTTCACTGATCAGCGCTTCCAGGCGGTCGCACTCGCGGGTCAGGCGCGGCCACAGCCGTTCGCGTTCTTCCGGGCTGGCGCGTTCGGCCAGGGCCAGGGCAATACGCAGGCGGGCCAGCGGTGAGCGCAGTTCGTGGGACACATCGCGCAGCAACTGGCGCTGGCTGCCGATCAGGCTTTGCAGGCGCGCGCCCATGCGGTTGAAGTCGGTGGCGAGCACGCCGAACTCATCGCGGCGGTTGGCCAGTTGCGCCAGGCTGTTTTGCTGATAGGTGGTCTGGCCCAGGTCATGCACCGCACCGCGCAGGCGGCTGAGTGGGCGGGTGATGGACAAGGTCACCAGCAGGCTGAACAACGTCAGTACCACCAGGGCAATCGCCAGCGCGCTAAACGGCCACAGCAGGCTGCTGCGGTGCCAGGCGTCCAGTTCCGGGTTGGGGATGCGGTAGATCAGCAGGTACGTGTCCCCGGTTTTTTCACTGGTGTACTCGGCGGTCAGGCGGCGCCAGGGCAAGTGGCTGTCCTGGTTGTCATTCTGGCGGGCTTCGAAGGCGGCGGCGCGACGTGGGAACGTGCCGCGTACCACCGGGTCGCCGCTTTCGTTGAGTACCTGCACGTCGATGTGGTACTGGCGTTTGCGTTGTTGCAGCAAATCCTGGGCGGCGTCCTCACCCTGGGCTTCATAGAGTTGCGTCCACTCTTGCGCCAGGTTGTTGAGGCCGGGATGGCGGCTGAGAATCCAGGCGTCCTGGTTGAGCATGTGCCCAAGCAGGATCGACAGCCCGGCAACCAAGGCGATGGCCAGCCAGAAACTGGCCAGGATGCGCCAGAACAATGAACGCACAGGAAACCCTCAAGCAGGAAAAGCCCAGCGGCGTGAGCCACTGGGCTGGGGAGGTAACGCTAGAGCATTATTGCGCTTTTTGCGGCTGTTGCGCTTTCCAGGCCTGGAATTCCTTCCACTCGGCGCGGCGCTCGGCTTGCTTCTTGACGATCTCGTCGAATTTCTTCTGTTGATCGGGTTTGAGCACAGCACGGATGTCAGCCTGGGTTTTCTGTTTGCCGGCGGCGATTTCATCCTGCATGGCTTTCTGGTCAGCAGCCGGCAGCTTGTCCAGGTACTTTTTGACCAGGTCTTTGCGGGCGTGCCATTGGTCACCCATCAATTTGCCGATTTGCTGGCGCTGTTCCTTGGTCAGGTCCAGCTGGCTGAAGGGGCCGCCTTTGCCACGCGGACCGTGTTCACCGCCGTGGCCCGGGCCACCCATCATGTGGCCTTCTGGGCCGCCCATCGGGCCTGGGCCTTCTGGCATTGCGGCCATGGCAACGGTCGGCAGGGCAGCGGCGAACATCAGAGCGATAAGGGTCTTGCGCATGGTGTTTCTCCTGTCTCTATTCCGGTGAGTCCGGATGTGAGTAGGTTACGCAGCGCAAGGTCAGCGGCGGTCAGGGGAGGGTAAAGCTTGGGTAAAGAGGGTTTTGATGTGAACTGACAAAACTGTCGGATTGATGCGATCAAGTGTGGGAGCTGGCTTGCCTGCGAATGCGGCGGGTCAGCTACATAGATGCAAGCTGACCCTGCGCTATCGCAGGCAAGCCAGCTCCCACTGGGCAATTGATCGTTCCCACGCTCTGCGTGGGAATGCATACCGTGACGCTCTGCGTCACCGGCGTACACAGCGGGACGCAGAGCGTCCCCGGCGGCATTACCACGCGGAGCGTGGGAACGATCTTTAAACGATCTTTAAAGGCTGTAGTAGTAGCCGCGGCTGCGCAGCGCCACGATCCGTGGCCGACCATCCGGGTGTGGGCCGATCTTTTTGCGCAGGTTGCTCACGTGCATGTCCAGGCTGCGGTCGTACAGAGTGAGCTTGCGGCCCAGGGCGATCTGCGCCAGTTCCTGCTTGTCCAGCGGCTCGCCGGGCTGGCGCAGCAAGGCTTCGAGCAGGCGGCTTTCGGACACGGTGAGGGTGAATTCCTGCTCGTCGATGCTGACCACACCGCGCACCGGGCTGAAGCACAAATCGCCCAGTTCCATCTGCGTCGACACGGCGGCCGGGTGGCTGCGGCGCAGCACGGCGCGCAGGCGCGCAGTCAGCTCGCGCGGGTCACAGGGCTTGGCCAGGTAATCGTCGGCACCCAGTTCCAGGCCGAGGATACGGTCCAGCGGTTCGCCACGGGCCGAGAGCATCACCACCGGCAATTCCGGGTGGTCATTGCGCAATTGCTTGAGCAACTCCAGGCCACTGCCATCCGGCAGCATCACGTCAAGCACGACGGCGGCGGGTGCGGCTTCGGCCAGGGCTTTGCGCGCGCTCACGCCGTCGTGGCAGGCGCGCACCTGGAAACCCTCCTGGCTCAACCAACTGGTCAGCAGCTCACACAGCTCCTGGTCATCATCTATCAGTAACAGCTCGCTCATGACTCACTCAATTTAGCCATTGTCGACGGCGACGGTGCCCACCACTGGCGAAGATCCCGCACAGCAGGGCGATCAGTGCGACGGCCGCGCCCGTGACAAACCACTGTTGTTGCTCGGTCAGCCAGCGGGTCAAGGCGCCGCCTTGTGTCTCTTTGAGTTGCTGGACCAGGCGTTGGTTCTCCTGGCGCAAGCGACTCAGTTGGGCGCTTTCGCGAGCAGTATCTGCACTTTGCAGTTGTTTGCTCAGTTCTTCACGCAGCCGTTCGCTTTCTTTCAAGCGTTGCTGCAACTCGGTGATCTGGCTGCCGACACTCAGGGACAAGGGCGTGGAGCTGCCGGTGTTTGAGGTTTCTTCCGCATGGGCGCTCGCCCCGATCATTAACACTGCCAACAGACACAACGGACGTAAGCGCATCGGAACTCCTGATTCCACACGAATATTCAGAACGTTGTCGGCAGGTTACCGAGAATAATGAGCAATTAAGAGCGCGCCGAACCTATCAGGTTCAGCGCAGCCGGGCTTTAAGGCAGGACTTGCTTGAACGGCTTGACCACCACATCAGCGTAGACGCCCGCAGCAATGTAGGGATCGGCTTTGGCCCAGGCCTGGGCGTCGGCCAGCGAGGCGAACTCGGCAATGATCAGGCTGCCGGTGAAGCCGGCGGCGCCTGGGTCATTGCTGTCGACGGCCGGGTGCGGGCCTGCGATCACCAGGCGACCTTCGGCTTGCAGGGTTTTCAGGCGCTCAACGTGCGCCGGGCGTACGCTCAGGCGTTTTTCCAGCGAATCGGCAACGTCGGTGGCAATGATGGCGTAGAGCATGTCAGTCCTCGGTTTTCGGCGTGGTAGGGGCGGTGTCATGCAGATGGCGCGACAGGTAGATACCTTGGCCGATCAGGAACAATACGGTCATGCCCAGGCTACCGAAGACTTTGAAGTCGACCCAGTAATCCTGGAAGGTAAAGGCCACGAACAGGTTGGCGGCGCCGCAGAACAGGAAAAACACGATCCAGGCCACGTTCAAACGCGTCCATACCGGCTCCGGCAGGGTCAGCGCGTGGCCCATGATGCGCTTGATCAACAAGCGGTCACCAATGAAGTGGCTGCCGATAAACACCAGCGCGAACAGCCAGTTCACTACCGGGGCTTTCCATTTAAGGAAGGTTTCGCTGTGAAAGGCCAGGGTCAGGCCGCCGAACACCAGGCAGGCAACCAGGGTGAGCCATTGGCTTTTTTCCAGTTTGCGCTGGGAAATGAAAATGGCGCCGTAGACTACGATAGAACTGACGATCAGTACGGCGGTGGCGCTGTAGATGCCCCCGAACGAGAGCGGATGACCGGCGATATCGATGACCCTGGGGTCGAGTTTGGTAACGATGAAAAACAGCAACAGCGGGATGAAGTCGATGAATTGTTTCACAGTAAGAGCCAGAAGCTGGATGTGGCGGCATAATAACAAACATCCTTGGTAGCGAAAGCGCCAGCTGACTTGAGGTTACACACTCCCGTGAATGTTGATTTGCACTGCCACAGCACGGCCTCCGATGGCGCCCTGGCGCCCGCGGTACTGGTTGCGCGTGCGTTTGAAAAAGGCGTGCGAGTCTTGTCGTTGACCGACCACGACACCCTCGAAGGCCTCAACGAGGCCCGCACGGCGGCGCATGCCTTGGGCATGCAACTGGTCAACGGCGTGGAATTGTCCTGTACCTGGGGCGGCGCCACCATTCATGTGCTTGGCTACGGCTTCGATCAAAACGCCGCGCCTTTGGTGGCGGCCATCGCCCAATTGCACGATGGCCGTTGGCTGCGGTCCGAAGAAATAAGCCGCAAGCTCAGCCTTAAAGGCATGCCCAATGCGCTCGACGGCGCCCGCGCCATCCAGCAAGAGCTGGGCGACAGCGGCAACGCACCGGCCCGCCCGCACTTTGCCGACTGGATGGTGCGTGAAGGTTTCGTCAAGGACCGCGCCGAAGCGTTTCGCAAATGGCTGGGCGCCGGCAAGTTGGGTGATGTGAAGCAACACTGGCCGACGCTGGAAGATACAGTCGGCACATTGCGTGCCTCCGGAGCCTGGGTGAGCCTGGCGCATCCCTGGCATTACGATTTCACCCGCAGCAAGCGCCGCAAGCTGATTGCCGACTATATTGGAGCGGGCGGCCACGCAATCGAAGTGGTCAACGGGCATCAACCCGCTGAGCAGGTGGGCAGCCTGGCGATTCTTGCTCGCGAATTTGGTCTGCTGGTCAGCGCCGGCAGTGATTTTCATGGCCCAGGCGGCTGGTCCGAGATTGGCGAGTACCGCCAGGTCCCGGAAGACTTGCCGCTGTTGTGGGGGCGATTCAAGCATGACCCCATTATTGCCACCGTCTGAACAGGTAGAACACGTGAGTCAATTCTTCCAGATTCATCCGGAAAACCCTCAAGCGCGCCTGATTAAACAGGCCGTGGAGATCATTCGCGCCGGTGGCGTGGTGATCTACCCAACGGATTCGTCCTACGCCATTGGTTGCCAGATCGGCGACAAGAGCGCAGTTGAACGGGTCAGACGCCTGCGTGACCTGGACAAAAACCACAACTTTGCGCTGATCTGCAGCGACTTGTCGCAACTGGGGCTGTTCGCCAAAGTCGACACCGGCACCTTCCGCCTGCTCAAGGCGCACACGCCGGGGCCGTACACCTTTATTCTGAATGCCACCCGCGAAGTGCCGCGCCTGTTGCTGCACCCCAAAAAGCGCACCATCGGCCTGCGTGTGCCCGAGCACCCGATTGCCCTGGCGTTGCTGGCAGAACTGGGTGAGCCGTTGATGAGCGTGTCGCTGATTTTGCCCGGTGAAGAAGAGCCGCTGTACGACCCTTACGAGATGCGCCGCCTGCTGGAAAAACACGTCGATCTGATCATTGACGGCGGCTACGGCGGCAACAAGGCGTCCACTGTGATCAACCTGGCCGACGGCGAGCCGGAAGTGGTACGCGTGGGCTGCGGCGACCCGACGCCGTTTATGGTCGAGGCCTGAATGTCGGCCGTGGAAACCGCTGATCCCCAGGCGGGCGCCCAGCAGGAACTGCCATTTGCCATGGTGTATGGCCAGGCGGTCATGGAAATGCCGCTGGACCTGTATATTCCGCCGGATGCGCTGGAGGTCTTTCTTGAGGCCTTCGAAGGCCCGCTGGATTTGCTGCTGTACCTGATTCGCAAGCAGAACATCAATATCCTCGACATCCCGGTGGCAGAAATCACTCGCCAGTACATGGGGTATGTCGAGTTGATGCAGTCGGTACGCCTGGAATTGGCCGCCGAGTACCTGGTGATGGCCGCCATGCTCGCCGAGATCAAGTCGCGCATGCTGTTGCCGCGTTCCGAGACCATTGAGGCCGAAGAAGACGACCCGCGGGCCGAGCTGATCCGCCGTCTGCAAGAATATGAACGCTTCAAGGCCGCCGCCGAAGGCATCGACGGCTTGAGCCGCGTGGGCCGTGATGTGGTGGTGCCCAAGCTCGATGCCCCGGAAGCCCGGGCGCGCAAGCTGTTGCCGGATGTGAGCCTGGAAGAATTGCTGATGTCCATGGCCGAGGTGCTGCGCCGGGGTGACATGTTTGAAAGCCACCAGGTCAGCCGCGAAGCGCTGTCGACCCGCGAGCGAATGAGCGATGTGCTGGAGCGCCTCAAGGGCGGCGGCTTTGTGCCGTTTGTCGAGCTGTTTACCAAAGAGGAAGGGCGCCTGGGGGTGGTGGTGACCTTTATGGCCATCCTCGAACTGGTCAAGGAATCCTTGGTCGAGCTGGTCCAGAATGAGCCTTTTGCGGCTATCCACGTGCGGGCGCGAGCCGAATAAAGAGCTGAATCGATGAATCTGACTGAACCCCGCGAACTGGCGCCCTTGCTGGAAGCCTTTCTCCTGGCCTCGGGTAAACCGCAATCCCTGGAACGCTTGTTCGAGTTGTTTGAAGAGGCCGAGCGCCCTGAACCACCGGTGTTCAAGAAGGCGCTGGAGATTCTGCGCAAGTCGTGCGACGGCCGCGCCTTTGAACTGCGCGAAGTGGCGTCAGGTTATCGCTTGCAGATCCGTGAGAAATTTTCCCCGTGGGTCGGCCGCTTGTGGGAAGAGCGCCCGCAGCGTTATTCCCGCGCGATGCTGGAGACCATGGCACTGATTGCCTACCGCCAGCCCATCACGCGGGGCGAGATTGAGGATGTGCGGGGTGTGGCGGTCAACAGCCATATCGTCAAGACACTGCTGGAGCGCGAGTGGATCCGCATCGTCGGCTACCGCGACGTGCCCGGCAAACCGGCGATGTTTGCCACCACCAAGGTGTTTCTCGACCACTTCAACCTGAAAAACCTCGACGACCTGCCGCCGCTTGCCGAACTTCGCGAGATGGAAGCCGAGCCGGTGCTCGACTTCGACGACGCGCCGGTGCCGGCCAGCTTGCAGGAGCTGGCCGACGCCACCGCCGAGCCGGAAGAGCCGAAGGACGAAACCAGTTTCCATACCTTGCTGCTTGAACTGGATGATATGGAGCAGGGCATCAAGACTGACTTTGATGACTTGCTGCGTGATGGCGCGGCTGAGCCTGAAACCCAGGTGAACGTTGAGGGTGAGCCGCAAGTCGAACCGGAACCTGAGCCTGAACCCGAAGAAGACATCCTCGGCGTGGCCGAAGCCCGTGAAAAGCTCCTGGCCGCTGTTGCCGCCCTTGAACAGCCGCCTTTGAGCGATGAAGAAGACGAAGCCCGGGCGCTGGCTGAAGCCATCGAAGCCGAACGGCGCCAGTTTGAGGACTGACCCGGTCTGCCAGACACATGGAAACCCTGTGGGAGCTGGCTTGCCTGCGATGCGGGCGCCCCGGTCTGTCGGTTGTACCGAGGTGATGCCATCGCAGGCAAGCCAGCTCCCACAGAAAAGCCAGCTTCCAGGGAGGATTCAAATGAGTTCCACCAAAGACCCTTGCATCAGCATCTGCAAATTCGCCGATGACATCTGCGTCGGCTGTGGCCGCAGCAAGCGCGAAATCCGCGCCTGGAAGAAGCTCGACAAAACCGACAAACGCACCGTTCTGGCCGAAGCCGAGCTGCGCCTGCTGGCCCTGGGCGCCACCGGTCGGCGGAAAAGCAAATGACTTGGGCCTTATCGACTAGTCTGTGATGCGAAACCCGCGCCATGCGCGTATGATTCGCGACCCTTTGCCGATCTATTCGGCCAAAGCCCCGCTTTCAATACTCTTCAGGCCACGCCTGAATCGACCCACCGGGAGGTGCTTAAGATGAACGACCAAGACCAGAACGACAGCCAGGAAATCGGCCCAGCAGGCGAAAAACTGCAAAAGGTGCTGGCGCGTATCGGCGTGGGCTCACGCCGCGACGTCGAAGCCTGGATCACCCAGAAGCGCATCAAGGTCAATGGCGTCGAGGCTACCCTCGGCCAGCGCGTCGACCTGCACGATGCAATCACCATTGATGGCAAAGTCATCAAGCGTGAAGAGGCCGCCGAATCGGTGCGCCGCGTGATCATGTACAACAAGCCCGACGGCGAGATCTGCACCCGTGACGACCCGGAAGGCCGTCCGACCGTGTTCGACAAGATGCCCAAGCCCAAAGAAGGCCGCTGGATCAACATCGGCCGCCTGGACATCAACACCACTGGCTTGCTGATGTTCACCACCGACGGTGAGCTGGCCAACCGCTTGATGCACCCGTCCTACGAGATGGACCGTGAGTACGCTGTACGTGTACGCGGCGAAGTCGATGACGAGATGATCGAACGCCTGAAGGCTGGCGTGGTGCTGGAAGACGGCCCGGCCAAGTTCACCGACATCAAGCAGGCGCCCGGTGGCGAAGGTTTCAACCACTGGTACCACTGCGTGGTGATGGAAGGCCGTAACCGTGAAGTACGTCGCCTGTGGGAATCCCAGGGCCTGGTGGTCAGCCGCCTGAAGCGCGTGCGTTTCGGCCCGGTGTTCCTCAACTCCGACCTGCCGATGGGCCGCTGGCGCGAAATGAGCCAGTACGAAGTCGACATCCTCAGTGCCGAAGTCGGCCTGACGCCGGTGGCCATGCCGCAGATGAACGCCAAGAGCAAAGACAAGCTTGAGCGTATGCAGCGTAAATCTTCGCGCCCTGTTGCGCGTACCGAGCGTGTTGCACGCACCTTGCGCCCTGCGCTGAATGCACCGGCGACCGGTGGGCGTATCTCCCGTGAGCCGCACATCGAAGGCGAGCGTCGCCCAACCGCGCCATCGCGTCAGGAAGGCGAGCGTGCGCCACGCACCCCGCGTCCTGCCCGTGGTGAAGCGCCAAGCGGCGGCCGTAGCAACCGTGGTGAAGCGGACCGCCCAGCGGACAACGCCAGCACCAAGCGCCCAGCCAAGCCCGCGGCGAACAAGCGCCCTGGTCCGAAACTGGTCGCCGACGAGCCGTCGGGCAAGCGCCGTGGCGCGCCGGCCGGTTCCGGTCAGCGTCCGGGTTTTGGTCGCAAGAAGCCGCAGTGATTTAACCGCTGTATAAAAAAACGCCAACCTTAGGGTTGGCGTTTTTTTTTGCTCTGAAAGTTGGTAACCCAATCAAGTGTGGGAGCTGGCTTGCCTGCGATGCGGGCACCTCGGTTTACCAGGCAAACCGCAGTGATGCTATCGCAGGCAAGCCAGCTCCCACAGGGATCCGCTTTGTTTCAACGAGGTGTGTTTAGAACGCAAATCTGCCATCAAACACCGGCTTGTCATCCAGCGCCAACACCCCGCTGGCAAAGATCAAATCCAAGTGATGGCTGCCTTTTTGCCCGCCGCCCAAGCCCAGGTGTAACCCGCAATGGCGCTCCTCGAAGCCGGCATTGCGTGCATACAAGTCTTTCACGCCCTCGTTGGTGCCAATCCCCAATTCCTCCACACGGCGGTTGGACGGGTTGGCATTCAGGTATTTATTGAAGTCGTCCGCCAGCCCTGGCACCTCGCTGGCCACGCTGCAAACCGTCGAGTTCTCGATCCACAGCTCCAGCGGTGATTGCAGCACGCCGTACTTACGCGCAAACGGGATGGTGCTGAGGAAGGTGCCAACAAACCGCACCTGGCCATTGATGGCTTCGCTGTGGGTGGCGATTTCGCCTGGTGCCAGGTCGTGGTTGCCGACCCCGTTGATATTGGTCCACTTCTTGATGCTGCTCAGCGGCGCCTCAAGGCGGGAGCCGTGTTTGTCGGTAAAGCTCAGCACGTTGGCCTGGGACATGCGCCGGATCAGCGTAGCGTTGAGGTCGGCGATGCGCTGCGGCTCGACGCTGAAGGTGTCGTAGAAATAGTCGCCATAATCCTTGAACAGCAGGGATTTCTTCCAGTGTTCGGCCATCACGCCTTGCAGGGCGCGAATAAAATCCGGGCCTTCGGCACGTGGGTTGGGCAGGGTCGAAGAGTCATACAGAAACAGGTACAGGTCGCAGGCTTCGATGGCGTGGGCCAGGGTGTCGCTGGGCGTGAGGTCCAGGCGCTGGCATTGGAAGTTGAAGCGTGCGGCGCTGCTGTGGGTGATTGCTTCGGCGATGGCGTCGTAGCGCTCGGTATGGCCCAGCAACACCGTCGGGCGGCTCAGGCCGTTGAGTGCCGGGTGGTGTGCGAGGTAGTAGAGGAAGTGTTCGACGGCGCGGGCCTTGTCCATGACGGGTATCCTTCTGTGCCTTGGGTAAGGGGGCAGGTGCCGTGCACAGCACCTGCCGGATGCCTGCCGGGTGTTAGAAAGGCCACATCGCAGTGCCAAAGGGCACAACGGCATCGGCTTGCATCATTTCAACGGCGGCCTCATGGGTCGGCGCTTCAAACCAATCGTCGAGTTGCAGTTCGGTTTCCAGGTCGTTTTCCAGTGCTTGCATGGTATTTCTCCTAGAGGACGTTGTTTGAGAACGGCTTGCCAACGGGCTTCGCTGGCAAGTGAAAGAACCTAGGAGAGAGTGTTTGGAAATGCAAAATATTTATTGACACGGTCTCATTTGAATTTTTTCTTCTGTTTTTTCAGTGTGTTTTTTTATCCAGAAAAAACAGCAAATTGGCTGAACCGATTTTTCAAAAACTTCCCACTGACAGTTTTCCGTTAGCTGACGAAAAAGTCTGCCTGTAACGCTGATTTTCCGGGGTGTAACGTTTAATTTACGAGTTTGTCCGGGTGTTACTGAGTGCCGTCCAGCTGTAAGGATTAGCTTACAGTTTGGTGTGTGCACTCTGTTGGGGCGTGCTGAAGCTGTCGAGCGGTGTACAATGCGCCGCGTTTTACTGTGACCCCCTTGCGTATCCACGCAAAAGGCCAAGACCTCAGGGTTTACCCACCCTGATCACTCCGTGCGGCCACGAGTCGGACGGGTTCGATTTCGTCACAGATAAAAACAAACAGGTGACGCATGACCGTTAGAAAGACGCTGTACTCCTGGTGCCTGCGCTGGGGTTTGAGCGGCGCTGCTTGAGTCGGTAATTCAAGGCAGCAACCTGCATTCGACATTCTCAAACCTTGCGTGAGACCCTTTTCATGAGTGGACCCCAATCTTCTTCAGGCGAGCTGAAACGCGGCCTGAAAAATCGGCATATCCAGTTGATCGCCCTCGGTGGCGCCATCGGCACCGGCCTGTTCCTGGGCTCGGCCGGCGTGCTCAAATCCGCCGGCCCTTCGATGATCCTGGGTTATGCCATCTGCGGCTTCATCGCCTTCATGATCATGCGCCAGCTCGGCGAAATGATCGTCGAAGAGCCGGTCGCCGGTTCCTTCAGCCACTTTGCCCATAAGTACTGGGGCGGTTTCGCCGGCTTCCTGTCGGGCTGGAACTGCTGGATTTTGTACATCCTGGTAGGCATGTCGGAGCTGACTGCGGTCGGCAAGTATGTGCACTACTGGTGGCCGGAGATCCCGACCTGGGTTTCGGCGGCGGCGTTCTTCGTATTGATCAACCTGATCAACCTGGCCAACGTCAAAGTCTTCGGTGAGGCCGAATTCTGGTTCGCCATCATCAAAGTCGTGGCTATCGTCGGCATGATTGCCCTGGGCAGCTATTTGCTGGTCAGCGGCAGCGGCGGTCCGCAAGCGTCGGTGAGCAACCTGTGGGACCACGGTGGGTTCTTCCCCCATGGCGTCGGCGGTTTGGTGATGGCCATGGCGATCATCATGTTCTCGTTCGGTGGTCTGGAAATGCTCGGTTTTACCGCTGCTGAGGCCGATCAGCCACGTACGGTGATCCCCAAGGCGATCAATCAGGTGATCTACCGCATCCTGATTTTCTACATCGGCGCCCTGGTGGTGCTGTTGTCGCTGACGCCGTGGGACAGCCTGCTGGCGACCCTTAACGCGTCCGGCGATGCCTACAGCGGCAGCCCATTCGTGCAGGTGTTCTCGATGCTGGGCAGCAACACCGCCGCGCACATCCTCAACTTTGTGGTGCTGACGGCGGCATTGTCGGTGTACAACAGTGGCACCTACTGCAACAGCCGCATGCTGCTGGGCATGGCTGAACAGGGTGATGCGCCCAAGGCATTGGCCAAAATCGACAAGCGCGGCGTGCCGGTGCGCTCGATCCTCGCCTCGGCAGCGGTCACTCTGGTGGCGGTGTTGATGAACTACTTCATCCCGCAACACGCGCTGGAGTTGTTGATGTCGCTGGTGGTTGCCACCCTGGTAATCAACTGGGCGATGATCAGCTTTTCGCACTTCAAGTTCCGCCAACACATGAACCGCACCGGCCAAGTGCCGCTGTTCAAGGCGCTGTGGTATCCGTATGGCAATTACATCTGCCTGGCGTTCGTGGTGTTTATCCTGGTGATCATGCTGATGATTCCGGGGATTCAGGTGTCGGTATACGCAATCCCGGTGTGGGTAGCGTTCATGGCGGTGTGTTACTGGATCAAGAACAAGCGCAGTGCTGAAGCCGCATTGACCACGGCAAATGCAGCGCTGAAGTAAGCGACGCTCCATCGGCGATTAATACCCCTCTATTGAGGGGTATTTTTTTGCGATGAGATTCATCGGCTGTTTGCAATAACGCCACTCATGTAGGCGTTCAAGTCGCGAAAATCCTTGACGCTCCAGGCATGCGGCGCAACCTTCACGCCATTGTCTTGCAGGGTTTTTGGGATCAGGTTGCCATTCGGGCGAAGGATCACCGAAGACACAATAACGCCCGGATAATCCGCCAGCCGTTTTTTGAAAGCAGGGGTTGTGAGGTCCGGCGTGGGCGGGCTGCTTTTCCTGGCCAATGGCCCGGAGGCCTTGAGGTCCGGGCCGTGGCACATGGCGCATCGCTGTGAATACAGGTTTTTGCCGTTGGCAGTGTCCGCGACGGACAGTGGCGTTTGAATGAGTGATAAAGTGCCGAGCACAGTGATGAATAGCCTTTTCATATTGCTGCGTCCTTGTTGTTTATGTTGTTGTGGCCCGTTGCCTAAGGTTTTTGATTGATGCTGGTAATTTCCAACAACGTGCACTTGCCCGATGCCGAGATCGAGTTGACCGCCATTCGCGCCCAGGGCGCCGGTGGGCAGAACGTCAACAAGGTGTCGAGCGCGGTGCACCTGCGGTTTGATATCCCGGCTTCATCGTTGCCGGCGTTCTATAAGGAGCGTTTGCTGGCGCTGCGTGACAGTCGTATCACCAGTGAAGGTGTGTTGGTGCTCAAGGCTCAGCAATACCGCACTCAGGAACAGAACCGTGCCGATGCGCTGGAGCGCCTGGTGGAGTTGATCCTCAGCGCCACCAAGGTCGAAAAAAAGCGCCGCCCGACCAAACCCACCCTGGGTTCGAAAAAGCGTCGCCTGGAATCCAAGACCAAGCGCGGCAGCATCAAGGCCGGGCGCGGCAAGGTCGACTTCTAGGCGCCTCTCGCCTCGCGGGCCTTGGGGGCTTGCCGGTACAGGTAAACACTCAGCAGCAGACCACCGACCGACGCGAGGGCGGCAAACAGGAATATCGACGCAAAGCCGAAGCCTGCCGCCACCGCCCCGGCCAGTGGGCCGGTGATACCCAATGACAAGTCGATAAACAGCGAATAAGCCCCCACCGCCGCGCCACGGCTGGAGGCCGGCACCAGGTTGACGGCTTCTACGCCCAGTGCTGGAAACACCAGCGAAAAGCCAAACCCGCTCAACGCCGCACCGGCCAGCGCCCATTGCGCGTCGGGTGCCAGCCATAGCAACAACAGGCCAAGGGCTTCTACCGACAGGCAGGCAATCGCCACACGAAAGCCGCCGATCCGGTTGATCAAATTGCCGAACAACAGGCGCGCGCCGATAAAACTGGCGCCGAACAGGCTCAATGCCCACACCGCGTTGTCCCAATGCTGGGTGGTGTAATACAGGGTGATAAAGGTGGCGATGGTGCCAAAACCAATCGAACCCAACGCCAGGGCACAGCCGTGTGGCAGTACGCGGCCCAGCACATTCATGAAGGGCAGGCGCACGCCGGCCACAATTGGCGCGGCTTCCTTGTTCCAGGCCAACAGCACGCCGAGCACCGCCAGCAGGATGATGCTGACGCCCATGCTCCACAGCCCCAAGTGGCTGACCAGCAGCACACCCAGCGGCGCACCGATGGCCAGCGCGCCGTAGCTGGCGATGCCATTCCACGAGATGACCTTGGCCGTGTTGGCGGCGCCGACTCGGCCGATGCCCCAGCCGATGGCACCAGAGCCCACCAGGCTTTCCGCGCTGCCCAGCACCAGTCGGCCAATCAGCAGGCTGATCAGGCTGATGCCCGGCAGGCTGGAAAACCACGCCGCCAGCAACATGAACACGCCGCTCAGGCCGCAACCGACCAAGCCGATCAGCACCGCGCGCTTGCTGCCCAGGTTATCGATGATTTTGCCTGCATACGGACGGCTCAGCAGGGTGGCCAGGTATTGCACGCTGATTACCAAGCCCGCGATAACTGCGCCGTAGCCCAGTTGGCTGTGCACATAGCCCGGCAATACGGCCAGGGGAATACCGATGTTGAGGTAGCCGATAAAGGTAAACAGCACGATGGAAACGACTTGCAGCGTGACCGCCATGGGGCGCTGGGTATCTGGCATGGGGGAGGTCCACCGTCGCAGCAGGTAAAGATAGGCTGCTAATGATACCGATGCTTTGGCTTGTGCAGGGCGGTAAAAAGCAAAACGTCAGCTCAAAAAGACATCAGGCTTGAGGCGGGGCCAGCATTTGCGTGGTCACCAGGGCGGCCAAGGCGTTTTCCTGGGTGCCAAAACGCTTGAGCAGCAGGGCTTGTTTGTCGGCGCTGAGGCGGTTCCAGACTTCGATCATCTGCAAGGCAGCGTCCAGTACTGCGGCGTCGGGGGTGTCGGGGAGGGTGTCGGTCATGGCGGGGGTCTCGATGATTCAGGCAGTGTGGAAAGCGCTTGAAGTGCGCTTTCCACACGGTCTGGTACGGCGTCAGTCCTGGCGTTTGCTGTCGACTGGTTTTGCTTCTTTGGCTTCAGGCTGTTTGTCA
Source organism: Pseudomonas sp. OE 28.3 (assembly GCF_014268205.2). Lineage (NCBI taxonomy): Bacteria > Pseudomonadati > Pseudomonadota > Gammaproteobacteria > Pseudomonadales > Pseudomonadaceae > Pseudomonas > Pseudomonas sp. OE 28.3. Next base: position 5,347,090 of record NZ_CP077082.1, on the reverse strand, counting down.
CTGGCCTGCTGCGGTGTTGGCTGCTCAGTTGGGTGCAGGCTTGGGAAGGGGAGATTAGGTATCTCGTGCATCGTCGTCGCTCCTCGCAAGATCTGTTTTATCAATCGCAGGTGATTCCGCGCTCTCAAAAAGCCTTGGCAGGATACAGCACTGAAAATGACAAAAAGAATTTTATGTCGGCGGATGTGCGAATTTTTATTTTTTTGCGCAAGTGGCATGGGGTCGCAGGCTGGGTAAGGGCCGGAGCAACAGCAACAGCGAAGCCATACTCGGTCAAAGGTGGGAGCTGGCTTGCCTGCGATGCAGGCACCTCGGTGTACCTGACACACCGAGGTGCCTGCATCGCAGGCAAGCCAGCTCCCACAGAAAAGCAGATCTCAGGTGTATGCAAATCCGCTTTTCGCTTTTGATCCAACCACTCAGGTCGGCTACTAGGCTGCCGTAAAGAGACACCTCAAAAAGGCACCTTCCCCAAAATCATGTCGCGATACATCACAAAATCCCCCAGCAAACTGTAGAAGGGATGTTGAAACGTTGCAGGCCGGTTCTTTTCGAAGACGAAGTGCCCGATCCAGGCAAAGGTGTAGCCGGCGACCGGTAATGCGAGCAGTAACCCCAACGAGCCACGGCCAATGGCATAAGCCAGAATCCCAATCACCAGGGTGGTGCCAATAAAGTGCAGGCGCCGGCAGGTGCTGTTGGCGTGCTCGCTCAGGTAATAAGGGTAGAACTCAGCGAAGCTGTTGAATTGCTTGACGTTTTCCACAGTGATCGGCCCTGGGCTGGTGATGCCGCCCAACAGATGTTCGGCGGGGAGCTTATTTGAGTCTAGAGTGATCAGTGGTAACAGCCAGTGACAATAGATGCCACTTTAGTATCCTTGGCTTCCTGGCTGCCGTTTAAGCCTGCTTTTTTCAAGAAGACGCCATGAGCGAACGAACAACTTCTGCAAGCTGGGCAATGGGCATCGTCAAAGCGTTGGAAATGGACGGCCTGGATTGCCGCGTCCTGTTCAAGCAACTGGGCCTGGACTACGCCGCGCTCAGTGACCCTGATGCACGTTTTGCGCAAGACTCCATGACCCGGCTGTGGCAGCGCGCTGTCGAGCTGTCAGGCAACCCCGCGATCGGCTTGAACATGGGCAAGGTGGTGCGCCCGGCGTCGTTTCATGTGGCGGGTTACGCCTTGATGTCCAGCAACACCCTGGCCGAAGGTTTTATGCGCCTGGTGCGTTACCAACGCATCATCGCCGAAAGCGCCGACTTGAGTTTTCGCCTGTTACCTGAAGGCTATGCGCTGATTCTGACGGTGCATGGCGATCACCTGCCGCCGACCCGGCAAAGCGCTGAAGCCTCGTTGGCCAGTGCCCTGGCATTATGTGGCTGGCTGACTGGCCGCACCCTGCAGCCACGCAAGGTAATGTTGCAAGGTGACCAACCGGCCGATCTGGCGCCCTATAAGCAAGCATTCCATGCGCCTATGGAGTTCAATGCGCCCTATGATGCGCTGATTTTCGAACAGGCCGACATGGATGCACCGTTGCCCACCGCCAATGAGGCGATGGCGCTGCTGCATGATCGGTTTGCCGGTGAATACCTGGCGCGGTTTTCCGAGAGCCGCGTGACCCACAAGGCGCGCCAGGTGCTGTGCCGCTTGTTGCCCCAGGGTGAGCCCAAGCGCGAAGTGGTGGCACAGACCCTGCACTTGTCTCAGCGCACGTTACAGCGGCGTTTGCAGGAGGAGGGCACCAGTTTCCAGACGTTGCTCGACGATACGCGTCGCGAGCTTGCCGAACAGTACCTGGCGCAGCCGAGTATGACCTTGCTGGAAATCGCCTACCTGTTGGGCTTTGCCGACCCGAGTAATTTCTTCCGCGCGTTCCGCCGCTGGTTCGACGTCACGCCCGGCGAGTACCGGGTGCGGCTGCTGCAGGCATCGACGGTCAGTGGCGCCAAAACGCCGGAATGCACAGAACAAACACGGTAATAATCTCCAGCCTTCCCAGCAGCATGCCGAATGACAAGATCCACTTGGCCGCATCCGGCAGGCTGGCGAAGTTACCGGCCGGGCCGATGGTTTCGCCCAGGCCCGGGCCAACACCGGACACGGTGCTGGCGGCACCGGTCAGTGCGGTCATCCAGTCCAGACCCAGCAGTGACAGGGCCAGGGCGATGGCGCAGATGGTGATAGCGAAGAAAAACGAAAAGGTCAGGATCGAGCGCACGATCTCTTCGTCGAGACGGTGGCCGTTGTACTTCTGCTTGATCACTGCGCGTGGGTGGATCAGTTGGTTCAGGTTGGCCTTGAGCAGGATGTAGGCGACCTGGAAGCGGAAGATCTTGATCCCGCCCGCCGTCGAGCCCGAACAGCCGCCGATAAAACCCAGGTAGAAGAACAGCATCAGCGAGAAATTGCCCCACAGGCTGTAGTCCCCCAGCGCAAAGCCGGTCGTGGTCACCACCGACGTAACGTTCAGGGCAACATGGCGCAGGGCATCCAGCCAGTGCAGGTTGGTCGTCCACCAGTACCAGGTGCCGAGTACCAGCCACGTCACGATCAGCAAACCGAGCAAGCCTTGCACTTGCTGATCCTTGATCAGCGCCCGGCGGTTGCCGCGCAATGTGGCCACATACAGGGTGAACGGCAAGCTGCCGAGGATCATCACCACCACCGCTACCCAGTGCACCGCCGGTTGTTTCCAGTGGGCCAGGGATTCATCGGAGGTGGAAAACCCGCCGGTGGAAATTGCTGACATCGCGTGGTTGATCGCATCAAACAAGCCCATGCCGGCCCACCAGAACGCCAGGCTGCCCAGGATGGTGATGCCCACATACGCTGCCACGATCAGGCGCGCCACCATGTGCGAGCGCGGCATGACTTTTTCTGAGCGGTCCGAGGATTCGGTCTGGAACAGGCGCATGCCACCAATGCGCAGCAGCGGCAGGATCGCCACCGCCATGCCGATAAAGCCGATGCCGCCCAGCCAGTGCAACATTGAACGCCACATCAGGATGCCAGGGGACATGCTGTCCAAACCGCTCAGGACGGTGGAGCCGGTGGCGGTGATGCCCGACATGCTTTCAAAGAACGAATCGGTGTAGCTGATGTGCTGGGTCAGCAGAAACGGCAGCGCGGCGAAGATGCACACCACCAGCCAGCTGGTGACGGTCAGCAGGTACATGTCCCGGGGGCGCAGGTGCACGTGTTCGGGGCGGCCGGGGATAACCAGGGCCAAACCCGCAAGGAAGGTGATCATGCTGGCCCACAGGAACGAGGGCAGGTCGCTGGTGCGTTCGAAGATCACCAGGGTGGCCATCGGGATGACCATGGCGATCGCGAGGGTGATCAGGAAGATGCCGATGATGAAACCGATGATACGCAGGGTCGGCAACGCCATGAAGAAAGCTCGGGTTTGAGAGAGTGGCGCCATTCTACCTGCGGTGCGGGTCTTGTAAACCGGGGTGTACGAGGCGAAGCAGTTCGACTGTGTGAGCTGGCTTGCCTGCGATGGCGACCTGTCAGCCACCCATCTGTAGCAGACCCATCGCTATCGCAGGCAAGCCAGCTCCCACAGTGGGTATGGGAAGGGGGGAACGCGCACAAAAAAGGCGACCCGAAGGTCGCCTTATTCAGCGCAGGATCAATCAGAACTCGTGATCAGCGTTATCCGGGTTCAAATCACTGATGCCCAGCTTGCCCGCGGCGGTTTCGATCGCGCCGGTCTGCTTGACCAGTGCCGCAATCGCGTCACGCACGATCTGGTTGCCCTTGTCGTTACCGGCCGCGATCAGTTGGTCGTAGTGCTCACCGGCGTTGGCCTGGTCAACCATGACCTGGATCTTCGCTTCGGTCGACGCCAGGTCGGCCTTGAGCGCCGAGTCGGCGGCTGGATCGGCCTTGGCCACCAGCGACGAGAGGCTTGCGCCGGTCATTTTGGTGCCGTCGGTGCGGGTGTACTCGCCCAGGTAGACGTTGCGGATGCCCTTGGCGTCGTAGAAGTGCGAGTTGTGGGTGTTGTCGCTGAAGCAATCCTGTTCGTCTTCCGGCGAGTTGGCTTCCAGGGAAACCTTCATGCGCTCACCGGCCAGTTCGCCCAGGGACAGGCTGCCCATGCCGAACAGCATTTTGCGCAGGCCGTCGGTGGCAGGTTCTGCTTCCAGGGTGGCGCGGTAGTTGTCGTCGACCTTGGGTTTCCAGTTGCCGACCATTTCTTCCAGGTCGCTGACCAGCAGTTGGGTCACAGCGCGCAGGTAAGTGCGACGGCGCTCATTGTTACCGCCGGTGGCACCGTCGCCGGTCATGTAGTCGGATGCCGGGCGGTTGCCTGCGCCTGGGCCGGTGCCGTTGAGGTCCTGGCCCCAGAGCAGGAACTCGATGGCGTGGTAGCCGGTGGCGACGTTGGCTTCGGAACCGCCCAGTTCATTGAGGCTGGCGAGTTTTTCCGGGGTGATTTCCTTGACGTCGACCTTGTCTTCGCCCACCTGGATCTCTGTGTTGGCGATGATGTTGGCGTTGGCGCCCGGGTTACCCAGCGCGTGCTCGTAGGATTTGTCTACGTAGTCGATCAGGCCTTCGTCCAGGGGCCAGGCGTTCACTTGGCCTTCCCAGTCGTCGATGATGGTGTTGCCGAAGCGGAACACTTCACTTTGCAAGTACGGCACACGGGCGGCGACCCAGGCGTTGCGGGCTGCTTTCAGGGTGTCGTCGCTCGGGTTGGCGAGGAAGGTGTCGATTGCGGTTTGCAGGGTCTTCGCGGTGGATTCGGCGTCGCTGTACACCGCGAACACCATGTCGGCGTAATGCGCGACAACGGCCTTGGCGGCTGCTTCGTCGACCTGGCCGGCAGGCGTGGCAGCCGCTGGAGCGGTGGTGCTGGCTGCCGGGGTCGGCGCGGCGGCCTTGTCTTTACCTTCGCCGCAACCGGCGAGAGAAATGGCAATGGCCAGCAGACTGGCGGTGGCCAGGGGCATACGAATCATGGCGAACATCCTGCTTCGGTTGTTGATAGGGCGCGCGGGGAAGCGCAAAAACTGCGACATAATGCGAAAGATTTGCATTTTGTGTAAAGGTTTATGCGAGGGAAATATTTGGTATCGATTTGTCGGTTCAGAGAATCGCCGCGTTGTTGCGCTCGGACTGTTTCAAAAACGCCGCCAGCTCACGGGCCTGCAGCGGTTTGCTGTAGTGGTAGCCCTGGCCCTCATGGCACCCTTCGGAAATGATATAGGCCTCCTGCTCGGCGGTTTCCACGCCTTCGGCAATCACCTGCATGCCCAGGCTTTTGCCCAGTTGGATAATGGCGCGCACGATGGTTGCATCGTCGTCGTCATCCAGCAGGTCCTGGACGAAGCTCTTGTCGATCTTGATCTTGTCCAGTGGCAGGCTCTTGAGGTAGCTCAAGGATGAATAGCCGGTGCCGAAGTCATCAATCGCGATCAAGGCACCGGAGCGGCGCAGGCTCAGCAGGTGCTGGGCGGCGGTGCTGATGTCCTCCATCAGGCCGGTCTCGGTCACTTCCAGCTCCAGGCTGCGTGGCGGCAGGCGATAGATCTGCATCAGGTTGTTGACCACCCGTGGCAACTCGGTGTGGTGCAACTGCACGGTGGACAGGTTGACCGCCATGCGCAGTTCGGTGAAGCCCAGGTCATGCCATTCGCGCAACTGCCGGCAAGCCTGGTCCAGCACCCATTCACCAATCGGAATAATGGTGCCGTTCTGCTCCGCCAGCGGGATGAACAAGTCCGGCGGCACCAGGCCGTGTTCCGGGTGCTGCCAGCGAAGCAATGCCTCTACGCCCACCACGCGGTGGTCGAGGTAGCTGATCTGCGGTTGGTAGACCAAGTGGAACTGCTCGCGACCCAGGGCATCGCGCAGGTCTTTTTCCAGTTCGCGGCGCCGGCGCATTTCGCTGTCGACACTGGCGATATAGAACTGATAGCGGTTGCGCGAGCGGCTCTTGGCCAGGGTCATGGTCTGTTCGGCTTTTTGCAGCAGCTTCTCGGTGCTGTCGCCGTCCTCCGGGAACAGGGTGATGCCGATGGTGGCGCGCAGGCGAATCTGGTCCTGGTCGAGGGCGAATTCGGCTTCCAGGTCGTCGAGGATACTTTGCGCCAGCTCGGCGGCCTCGTAAGGCTGGTCGATATCGGCCTGCACCAGTGCAAACTGGTCGCCGCCCAAGCGGGCGAGGGCGCCGAGGCGGCCGCTGTGGGCGCGCAGGCGGTCGGCCAGGGCCAGCAGTAATTTGTCGCCGGCCTGGTAGGTGAACTGTTCGTTGACGCTTTTGAAGTCATCCAGCCCCACGCACAGCACCGCCACCCGGCGCTGTCGGCGGCCGGCATCGGTGAGGATCTTGTCCAACTGCTCCTGCAGCTTCTGACGGTTCGGCAGCCCGGTCAGGAAGTCGTACTGGGCCATGCGCAACAGGCTCGATTCCGCCTCATGCCGCAAGTGCGTATTGCGCTCGATGGACTCGAGCAACTGGTTGGCAGTGTTGATCCACAGCCCCAGCTCGTTGCGTTCATGGCCCTTGAGCTGGGGGATCTTGTGTTCGCTGGGGCGGTCGGGGTTGATTGAGGTCAAGTGCTCGATAATCCGCGACAACGGCTTGGTCAGCAGCCAGTGATACACCAGGTACAGCACCAGGCCCATGGCCAGGGCGCGCAGCACGCCGGAAATAAAGATGATCACCGAGCTGACAATAAAACCTTTGCCGTAGGTGGCTGTGTCGAGGGTAATGCTCAGGTCGCCGTAGTACTCGCTATAGGGGCCTTTGCCAACCAGTGCAGTCGTAAAGGTGCGTTCCTGGCCAAGAATCAGGTCGGTCAACCAGCGGGTGGGTGATTGCTGCAAGGCGCGGCTTTTTTCCGCCAGCATGGTTTCGTTGGGGTGGCCGATGGAGGCCATGCGCACGGCGTCGTCCTGAAACAGGCCCTCGATCACCTGCATGCCCATCTCGCGGTCCAGGCTGTAGACAGCCTGGGTCGAGGGGTCGCGAAACATGTCGAGGATCCGCTGCGCGTCACCGGCCACGGCCTGACGCGTCTTGTAGGCATCAAACACGATCTGCGCCACGCTCAGCGTCACGCCCACGATCAATGCCGAGAGCAGCACAACCCGTAGCAACTTCACCGACAAGCTGTTTTTGAGTTCCAGCTTCAAAGGGTCATTCCTTGTTCCGTGCGGGTAGCCTCAATATGCCATGAGTATTGGCAATCTCGGGATGGCAGTCAAAGGGACATTGCTGCTAAGGCTTCTGGAGGCTGTAAAGGGCGTGTCTGGAAGGAAGAGGGCGATGATATCCATCGCCCTCGGGTACCGCGCAGGAAAGGAAGGGAATGCCTTCGACATCCCGACATCGAGTGTTGCGGGCTTAAGATACTTTGATCGAGTTTTCGTTTACGTTGTTGAACGTGATCTGATGTTCGTTCTTCTGGTGGGCATCACCGCCGATTTTACCTTGCGCCCTGCCGGCGGCCTGACTGGCTGAATTGACCAGCGTGCCCAGCAAGTCCATGCCCTTGCTCACCAGGTCCATGCCTTTGCCTGCGAGTGGCAACACTGAAGACACAGCTGACATACCCATCGATAACGGATCCATTGCGGACTCTCCTACAGGATAAAATGAGAGAGTTATTTCTCTCGCATGCTGGGTGGCCTGTTCCTCTCGGTGAGTTCCACACATTCTGCATTACGTCCAGTTTTCGTCGGCCACAAAAAAGCCCGGCAATTGCCGGGCTCTTTCTACTGCAAACGTTGCTTAGGCAGTAAAGGTTTTGCCTTCGAACTGCTCAGCCACGAATTTCCAGTTGACCAGATTCCAGAACGCTTCCACATACTTTGGACGCACGTTGCGGTAGTCGATGTAGTAGGCGTGTTCCCACACGTCGCAGGTCAGCAGCGGGGTGTCGCCGCTGGTCAGCGGGTTGCCGGCGCCGATGGTGCTGGCCAGGGCCAGGGAACCGTCAGCTTTTTTCACCAGCCAGCCCCAACCGGAACCGAAGGTGCCGACGGACGTCTTGGTGAACTCTTCCTTGAACTTGTCGAACGAACCGAAGGCTGCGTTGATGGCTTCAGCCAGTGCGCCGGTCGGTTGGCCACCGGCGTTTGGCGCCAGGCAGTTCCAGTAGAAAGTGTGGTTCCAGACCTGAGCGGCGTTGTTGAAGATGCCGCCCGAAGAAGACTTGACGATTTCTTCCAGAGTCTTGCCTTCGAACTCGGTGCCAGGCACCAGGTTGTTCAGGTTCACGACATAGGTGTTGTGGTGCTTGTCGTGGTGGTACTCCAAGGTTTCCTTGGAGATGTGCGGCTGCAGGGCATCGTGTGCGTAGGGCAGCGGCGGCAATTCGAAAGCCATGATGATTCTCCTAATCAGGTCAGTTGCGGTGAGCGCAAGGCCGATCACGGGCGGCCAAACAAGCGCCGGGGAGTTTGTACTCTTTGCGGCGCAGGGTCCGGATCATAGCACCGGGGGTGCGGCAAAACCACGCAACAACTGTGTGGGATAGAGGTTCCAGAGCGTTTTGGAATATTCATCCGGCACTGATCAATTGGTAGGCCACGCTGAACATCATCACCGCGACCAGAAGGTCGAGCAGGCGCCAGGTCGCCGGGCGCGCCAGCCAAGGTGCCAACCACGCCGCGCCGAGTGCCAGGGTGGCGAACCACAGGAACGAGGCGCTGGCAGCGCCGGCCACATAGGCGCCGGGCTCGGTTTGTTGCGCGCCCAATGAGCCGATCAGCAGCACGGTGTCCAGGTACACATGGGGATTGAGCAGCGTTACTGCCAAGGCACTGAGCAACACGGCGCGCAATGAACGCACCTTGAGGTGTGCCCCCTGTTCCAGGCTTTGTCGGGAACACGCTCGACGCAACGCCAAGGTGCCGTACCACAGCAGGAATGCCGCACCACCCCAGCGGGCAATGGCCAGCAGCAGCGGGTTTTGCGCCAGCACGGTAGCCAGGCCAAATACCCCAAGTGCGACCAGAATTGCATCACACACGATGCACAGCGCCGCCACCGGCAAGTGATGTTCACGGCGCAGGCTTTGCGCCAATACAAACGCGTTCTGGGTGCCGATCGCCATGATCAGACCGAGAGCCACCAGCAGCCCGTTTACGTAGCTTTGCCACATAGCCATTACTCCGCGTTTGCTGCCAGTTGGCGCAATACATCCATGGCCCGCTCGGCATCGGCGCGGCCCACGAACAAGTGGTCGTGATAAAACCCGGCAATCACGTTGCAACTGATACCGGCGCTGCCCAGCGCACTGGCGAACGCCGCCGTCAGGCCCACGGCTTCAAGGGCCGAATGCACATTCAGGGTGATCCAGGCGGCCACATAGTCGAAGGCCAGCCCGGCGTGTTCCGCCTGCTCACGCTCCACAATCAGGGTCAAACCTTCCTGCTCGCGAAAGCTGCCGATGATCTCGCAACCTGCCGGGATACGTGAGTCGGGCAGAGTGCAGAACACGTAGTCGCCTTCGTTTAGATGAGGGCTCATGCTGCGCAGCAGGGTTGCCAGGGCGGTTTCGCCAGCCATGTGTGGATTCCTTTAATAAAGAGAAGCAATGCTGGTCATTCTCCCGGCCCACGCTGTATAAGAAAAACCAATATTGCTGATCGCTCATTAGAGAAACTGATGTTCGACTATAAATTGCTTTCCGCCCTGGCGGCGGTGGTGGAGCAGGCCGGCTTCGAGCGTGGCGCGCAGGTACTGGGGCTTTCTCAGTCAGCGATTTCCCAGCGCATCAAGTTACTGGAGGCGCGTATTGGCCAACCGGTGCTGGTGCGGGCCACGCCACCTACACCCACCGACATCGGGCGACGTTTGCTCAACCATGTGCAACAGGTGCGCTTGCTCGAGCGCGACCTGCAAAGCCAGGTGCCAGCGCTGGACGAGGAGGGCATGCCCGAGCGCCTGCGCATCGCCTTGAACGCCGACAGCCTCGCCACCTGGTGGGCCGAGGCCGTCAGCGACTTTTGCGCCGAGCAGCATTTGTTGCTGGACCTGGTGGTGGAAGACCAGACCGTGGGCCTCAAGCGCATGCGCGCCGGTGAAGTGGCGGCCTGTATCTGCGCCAGCGAACGCCCGGTGGCCGGGGCGCGCAGTCTGTTGCTCGGTGCCATGCGCTACCGTGCGTTGGCCAGCCCTGCATTTATAACGCGGCATTTTCCCGAGGGCGTGCGTGCCGATCAGTTGGCACGCACGCCGGCGCTGGTGTTCGGCCCGGACGATTTCCTGCAGCACCGCTACCTGGCATCGCTGGGCGTGGACGGCGGTTTCGAGCACCATTTGTGCCCGTCCTCCGAAGGTTTTATTCGCCTGACCGAAGCCGGACTGGGTTGGGGCCTGGTGCCGGAATTACAGGTGCGCGACCAGTTGCAAAGCGGCGCTTTAGTCGAGTTGTTGCCAGATAAGCCCATCGACGTGCCGTTGTACTGGCATCATTGGCGCAGTGGTGGGCAATTGTTGGGGCTGCTGACCGATCACTTGGCCCAGGCCTGTGGCCAATGGTTGGTGCCGTTGGACTGATGGCGTGCGTCAAGGCAACAGCGATGAAAAACGAAAGAGCATGGGGTAACAAATGAAAATTCTGGTCACCGGCGCAAGCGGCTTCATCGGCGGGCGTTTTGCGCGTTTCGCCCTGGAGCAGGGCCTGGACGTGCGGGTCAACGGGCGGCGCGCCGAAGGTGTGGAGCACCTGGTAAGGCGCGGCGCCGAGTTTATCCAGGGTGATCTCAATGATGCCGACCTGGTGCGCGAGCTGTGCCGCGATGTCGAAGCCGTGGTGCATTGCGCCGGCGCCGTCGGGTTGTGGGGCAAGTACCAGGACTTCCACCAGGGCAATGTGCTGGTCACCGAAAACGTCGTCGAGGCCTGCCTCAAGGAGCGTGTCGGGCGCCTGGTGCACTTGTCGTCGCCGTCGATCTACTTTGATGGCCGCGACCACCTGGGGCTGACCGAGGAGCAAGTGCCAAAGCGCTTCAAGCATCCCTACGCCGCCACCAAATACCTGGCGGAGCAGAAGGTGTTTGGCGCCCAGGAATTCGGCCTCGAAGTACTTGCGCTGCGCCCGCGTTTTGTCACCGGGGCCGGCGACATGAGCATCTTCCCGCGCCTGCTTAAAATGCAGCGCAAGAACCGCCTGGCTATCGTCGGTGATGGTTTGAACAAGGTCGACTTCACCAGTGTGCACAACCTCAATGAGGCACTGCTCAGCAGCTTGCTCGCCACCGGCTCGGCGTTGGGCAAGGCCTACAACATCAGTAATGGCGCGCCGGTGCCAGTGTGGGATGTGGTCAATTATGTAATGCGCCAGATGGACATGCCCCAGGTCACCCGGTATCGGTCGTACGGTTTGTCCTACAGCGTGGCGGCGTTGAACGAGGCATTCTGCGCAATGTGGCCGGGCCGCCCGGAGCCGTCGTTGTCGCGCCTGGGCATGCAGGTCATGAACAAAGATTTCACCCTGGACATCAGCCGTGCCAGGCATTATCTCGACTACGAGCCCAAGGTCAGCCTGTGGACGGCGCTCGATGAGTTCTGCAGTTGGTGGAAAGCTCAGGAGCCGGGGCTGAAATAAGCTCACAACCAGCAACACATCGGGAACCGAATTCAGGCTTCCGGGTCGATCAATGCGGCGCCAACGGGGTTTATACTCCGCTCGCTCGGCTTTTCCGGTCGCCATCTCACCGATTCAGGGTTGATTCATGCGTAACGATGCCAAAGACGATTTCGACAACGTTCCCAGCCTGCGGGCTGACATCGGGGACGATGATGATTTCGAGCCGACTCCCGCCACCTCCGTGCGCTCGCGCACAACCAAGGTGGTCAAGGTCAAGAGCGCCAGCACCGGCCCCCTGTGGGCCTTGGTCGGCGCGCTGCTGATCGCCTTCGCCGGCCTTGCCTGGTGGAGCTTCCAGCAGATTTCCCTGATGGGCCAGCAGTTGGTCGCCACCCAGGAAAGCTTTGCACGCATCAGTGAAGAAGCGGCGGGGCGCCTGCAAGACATTTCCGGCAAGGTGGTGGCCAGCGAGGCCAACGTCAACAACGGCAGCGAAGCCCTCAAGTTGCAGATCAAGCAGTTGGAAACCCAATTGCTGGAGCAAGGCAAGCAGCAAGTCGGCGTGGCCGGGCAGGCAACTGAACTCGACCAGCGCCTGGCACAGATGAGTGCCAGCACCACTGAACTGTCGAGCGCGAATGCGAAGCTGCAAGGCCAGGTGCAGGCGCTGACCGATGCCGTGGCCACACTTAAGGCGGCGCAGGGTGAGGTCAAGGATCTGTCCGCTGACGTGGCAGCCCTTAAAAAGCAAGGCAACCCAAGCGCGGCCATCGCCCGCCTGGAACAGGACCTGGTGGTGCTCAAAAGCGCGCAGGAGAACCAGCCCGCCAATACTGATGCGCCAACCAATAAAGAGTTTGACGTGTTCCGCATCCAGACCACGCGCAACATCACCACGTTGCAGAGCCAGGTGCAGAACCTTAACCAACAGCTCAACGCGCCAGCGCGGGTCACCCCACTGGGCCAATAACCCAATGATCGTTCCCACGCTCTGCGTGGGAATGCCGCCATGGACGCTCCGCGTCCCGCTGCCGGGTTGTGCAGGGGTGGCGCAGAGCGCCACGGGCTGCATTCCCACGCGGAGCGTGGGAACGATCGACGGGCTCTGCGTGGGAACGATCAAATGTCACCAGGTGGTGACATTTCCCATCCCCTTCGTTACTTGCCCTCGTCTCGCCCTTGTTTAGACTCCGGTCATCCCATAAAAAATAAAAAGGGCTACCCATGACCATGCAACCACTGCCTGCCAGCAGTTGGCTGAACGCACCTGCCCATCACGCCTGGCTCGCCAGCGAAGGCCAACGCCTGCTGGCGTTCGCCAAAGCCTCACGTCTGCCAGACGGCTTCGGCAACCTTGACGGCAACGGCCAACTGCCGGCCGACGCCCACGCCGAAACCATGAACACGGCGCGCATGACCCACAGCTTTGCCATGGCCCATGCCATGGGGGTGCCGGGTTATGCCGACCTGGTTGCCCATGGCGTTGCCGCCCTCAGTGGCCCCTTGCGCGATAGCGAACACGGCGGCTGGTTCGCCGCGCCCAACGCCTTGGATGGCAACCGTGGCAAAGCCGCTTACCTGCACGCGTTCGTTGCCCTGGCTGCCAGCTCTGCCGTAGTGGCCGGCGCACCCGGTGCGCAGAACCTGCTCAACGACGCTGTGCATATCATCGACCAGTTCTTCTGGAGCGAGGAGGAGGGCGTGATGCTCGAGTCCTTCACCCAGGACTGGAGCGGCGTCGAAGCCTATCGCGGCGCCAACAGCAACATGCACGCCACCGAAGCCTTCCTGGCACTGGCCGATGTCACCGGTGAAACACGCTGGCTGGACCGCGCGCTGCGCATTGTCGAGCGAGTTATCCACACTCACGCTGCCGGCAACCAGTTCATGGTGATCGAGCATTTCGACACGCACTGGCAACCCTTGCTCGGCTACAACGAAGACAACCCTGCCGATGGCTTCCGCCCGTATGGCATCACCCCCGGCCACGGTTTCGAATGGGCACGTTTGGTGCTGCACCTGGAAGCCGCACGCCTGCAAGCCGGGCTGGCCACGCCGGACTGGCTGGTGAGCGACGCCCGCGGCCTGTTCGCCAGCGCCTGCGAATACGCCTGGGCCGTGGACGGCGCTCCCGGCATCGTCTACACCCTGGACTGGAAGCACCAGCCAGTGGTGCGCGAGCGCCTGCACTGGACCCACGCCGAAGCCAGCGCGGCGGCCCAGGCTTTGCTCAAACGCACCGGCGAGCTGCATTACGAAACCTGGTATCGGCGCTTTTGGGAGTTCTGCGAAAGCCACTTTATCGACCGTATCAACGGCAGCTGGCACCACGAACTCAGCCCGCACAACCAGCCCAGCAGCAAGATCTGGGGTGGCAAGCCGGACCTGTACCATGCCTGGCAAGCGGTCGTACTGCCTGCACTACCCTTGTCACCGAGTATGACCAGCGCATTGGGCCAAGGATGTTATGTCACCAAGTGGTGACATTTGTGCGTCCCTTTGTTACCTGCGCGCTAAAAATCCATGTTTAAACTCCGTGCAGCGCAAGCTCTAGACTTGCATGCATAACAACAAGAAAAGGTATTCAGATGAACGCGATTAATCGCCTCGCCGTTGCTATTTCCATTGCCTCGTTGTTTCCCCTCAGTGCATTTGCCGCCGACTCGAAAGGGACGGTTGAAGTTGTGCATTGGTGGACCTCAGGCGGTGAAAAAGCAGCAGTAGACGTACTGAAGGCTCAAGTTGAGAAAGATGGCTTCGTCTGGAAAGACGGCGCCGTAGCCGGTGGCGGTGGCGCCACTGCAATGACTGTGCTGAAAAGCCGCGCAGTCGCTGGCAACCCGCCAGGCGTTGCCCAGATCAAAGGCCCGGACATTCAGGAATGGGCGTCCACTGGCTTGCTCGACACCGACGTGCTTAAAGACGTCGCCAAAGAAGAAAAGTGGGACTCGCTGCTCGACAAGAAAGTCTCCGATACCGTGAAGTACGAAGGTAACTATGTTGCCGTGCCGGTCAATATTCACCGCGTAAACTGGCTGTGGATCAACCCGGAAGTCTTCAAGAAAGCCGGTATCACCAAGAACCCGACCACCCTCGAAGAATTCTACGCAGCCGGCGACAAGCTCAAGGCCGCAGGCTTCATCCCGCTCGCCCACGGTGGCCAGCCTTGGCAGGACAGCACCGTATTTGAAGCGGTCGTACTGTCGGTGATGGGTGCCGACGGCTACAAGAAAGCCCTGGTTGACCTGGATAACGACGCGCTGACCGGCCCGCAAATGGTCAAGGCCCTGACTGAGCTTAAAAAGGTCGCGACCTATATGGACGTCGACGGCAAAGGCCAGGACTGGAACCTGGAAGCCGGCAAAGTCATCAACGGCAAGGCCGGCATGCAGATCATGGGTGACTGGGCCAAGTCCGAGTGGACTGCCGCCAAGAAAGTCGCCGGCAAAGACTACGAGTGCGTAGCTTTCCCAGGTACCGACAAAGCCTTTACCTACAACATCGACTCCCTGGCGGTGTTCAAAGTTAAAGACAAGGGCACTCAGGAAGGTCAGAAGGACATCGCCAAAGTGGTACTGGGTGAAAACTTCCAGAAAGTCTTCAGCATCAACAAAGGCTCGATCCCGGTTCGTACCGACATGCTCAATGAAATGGACAAGCTCGGTTTCGACTCCTGCGCCCAGACCGCTGCCAAGGACTTCCTTGCCGACGCCAAGACCGGTGGCCTGCAGCCAAGTATGGCCCACAACATGGCCACTACCCTGGCGGTACAAGGTGCGTTCTTTGATGTCGTGACCAACTACATCAACGACCCGAAAGCCGACCCGGCCGACACCGCCAAGAAACTCGGCGCTGCGATCAAGTCTGCCAAGTAACGGTTAGCACGGCTGGTCCTTGTGAGGGGAAACCCCCTGACCCCTCACAAGGCTTGCTCCTGTAGTCCTTTTTCCCTGTACTGGATTTTCCCATGAGTTCTGTTGCTGTGTTCAGCAAGGCCTCGCCGTTCGATGCGCTGCAGCGCTGGCTCCCTAAGCTGGTGCTGGCGCCGAGCATGTTCATCGTGCTGGTGGGCTTCTACGGCTACATCCTGTGGACATTCGTGCTGTCGTTCACCACGTCCACGTTCCTGCCCAGCTACAAATGGGCTGGTCTTGCACAATACGCGCGGTTGTTCGACAACGACCGTTGGTGGGTGGCGAGCAAGAACCTGGCGCTGTTCGGCGGGATGTTTATCGGCATCACCTTGGTGATCGGCGTGACACTGGCGATTTTCCTCGACCAGAAAATCCGCCGCGAAGGCTTTATCCGCACCATTTACCTGTACCCGATGGCGCTCTCGATGATCGTGACCGGTACGGCCTGGAAATGGCTGCTCAACCCGGGCATGGGCCTGGACAAACTTCTGCGTGACTGGGGCTGGGAAGGCTTCCGTCTCGACTGGCTGATCGACCCCGACCGCGTGGTGTACTGCCTGGTGATTGCCGCCGTGTGGCAAGCCTCGGGCTTCATCATGGCGATGTTCCTGGCCGGCCTGCGTGGCGTTGATCAGTCGATCGTGCGCGCCGCGCAAATCGATGGCGCCAGCCTGCCGCGCATCTACTGGAGCGTGGTGCTGCCAAGCCTGCGCCCGGTGTTCTTCAGTGCGGTGATGATCCTCGCGCACATCGCGATCAAGAGCTTCGACCTGGTAGCGGCCATGACCGCCGGCGGCCCGGGCTACTCGTCCGACCTGCCTGCGATGTTCATGTACTCGTTCACCTTCAGCCGTGGCCAGATGGGCATGGGCTCGGCCAGTGCAATCCTGATGCTCGGCGCGATCCTCGCGATCATCGTGCCTTACCTGTATTCCGAGCTGAGGACCAAGCGCAATGACTAGTCTCGCCTCCAAACCTGCCATCAGCCTGAGTCGCATCGCGATCTACGCGGTGCTGATCCTCGCCGTGCTGCTGTACCTGGTGCCGCTGGTGGTGATGCTGCTGACCAGCTTCAAAACCCCCGAAGACATCAGTACCGGCAACCTGCTGAGCTGGCCGACCGTCGTGACCGGCATCGGCTGGGTCAAGGCCTGGGCCACCGTTGACGGTTACTTCTGGAACTCGATCAAGATCACCGTTCCGGCGGTACTGATCTCCACCGCCATCGGCGCGTTGAACGGCTATGTGCTGTCGTTCTGGCGCTTCAAAGGTTCGCAGCTGTTCTTCGGCTTGCTGCTGTTCGGCTGCTTCCTGCCGTTCCAGACCGTGCTGCTGCCGGCCTCGTTCACCCTCGGCAAGATGGGCCTGGCCAGTACCACCACGGGCCTGGTGTTTGTGCACGTGGTCTACGGGTTGGCGTTTACTACGCTGTTCTTCCGTAATTACTACGTGAGCATTCCGGATGCTCTGATCAAGGCGGCGCGACTGGACGGTGCAGGTTTCTTCACCATCTTCCGGCTGATCATTCTGCCGATGTCGACGCCGATCATCATGGTCTGCCTGATCTGGCAGTTCACCCAGATCTGGAACGACTTCCTGTTTGGCGTGGTGTTCTCCAGCGGCGACTCGCAGCCCATTACGGTGGCGCTGAACAACCTGGTCAACACCAGCACCGGGGCCAAGGAATATAACGTGGATATGGCGGCGGCGATGATCGCCGGGCTGCCGACCCTGCTGGTCTATGTGATCGCAGGCAAGTATTTCGTGCGCGGCCTCACGGCCGGCGCGGTCAAGGGGTAATCATGGCTACGCTCGAACTTCGCAATGTAAACAAGACCTATGGCGCCGGCCTGCCCGACACCTTGAAGAACATCGAACTGTCGATCAAAGAGGGTGAGTTCCTGATTCTGGTCGGCCCTTCGGGGTGCGGTAAATCCACGCTGATGAACTGCATCGCCGGCCTTGAGACCATCACCGGCGGCGCGATCATGATCGGCGACCAGGACGTGAGCGGCATGAGCCCCAAGGACCGTGACATCGCCATGGTGTTTCAATCCTACGCGCTGTACCCGACCATGAGCGTGCGCGAGAACATCGAGTTCGGTCTCAAGATCCGCAAGATGCCCCAGGCGGATATTGACGCCGAAGTGGCGCGCGTGGCCAAGCTGCTGCAGATCGAGCACCTGCTTAACCGCAAGCCAGGTCAGTTGTCCGGTGGCCAGCAACAGCGTGTGGCCATGGGCCGCGCCCTGGCACGTCGGCCGAAGATCTACCTGTTCGACGAACCGCTGTCCAACCTCGACGCCAAGCTGCGTGTCGAGATGCGCACCGAAATGAAACTGATGCACCAGCGCCTGAAAACCACCACCGTATACGTCACCCACGACCAGATCGAAGCAATGACCCTGGGCGATAAAGTGGCGGTGATGAAGGACGGCATCATTCAACAATTTGGCACGCCGAAAGAAATCTATAACGACCCGGCCAACCTGTTTGTGGCAAGCTTTATCGGTTCACCTCCAATGAACTTCATACCTTTGCGCCTGCAACGCAAGGACGGTCGCCTGGTGGCACTGCTCGACAGCGGCCAGGCCCGTTGCGAGCTGCCGCTGGGTATGAGTGATGCTGGGCTTGAAGATCGCGATGTGATCCTGGGTCTGCGCCCGGAGCAAATTGTTCTGGCCACGGGTGAAGCGAATGGGTCGTCGAGCATTCGTGCCGAAGTCCAGGTCACTGAGCCGACCGGTCCGGACACGTTGGTGTTTGTGCAACTCAACGACACCAAAGTCTGCTGCCGCCTCGCGCCGGACGTTGCACCGCAGGTCGGTGAGACCCTGACCCTGCAATTCGACCCGGCCAAGGTATTGCTGTTCGACGCCAAAACCGGCGAACGCTTGGGCACTGCTGCCTCATTGCCTGCACACGGGCATGCCGACAACGTGGCCCAATTCAAAGGCCGCTGAAGCAGATAACTTGTTGTTTTGGTTAAAAAAAAGTAACCCGCGTTAGATAAAAACAGTTAAATAACAATAAAGACGAGGATGTAGGGATGAAAAAGCAACACAACAACACTCGGCTGATCTGCCAACTGTCAGCAGCAGCAGCCCTGGTATTGTCCGCCAATGCGATGGCGGCCGATGCATTCAGCGCCGATTCCAAGTGGATGACCGGCGATTGGGGTGGCGAGCGTACCAAGCTGATCGAGCAAGGTATCGACATCAAGGCTGACTACGTAGGGGAAATGGGCGCCAACCTGCACGGCGGCTATAACGACGACAAGACCGGCCGTTACTCCGACCAGTTCGGGTTGGGCGTAGCGCTCGATCTGCAAAAGCTGTGGGGCTGGGACAACACCCAGGCCAAGATCCAGTTGACCAACCGTAATGGCCAAAACATCTCCAACGACCGTATCGGTGACCCGCGTGCCGGCACGCTGAGTTCGTCGATGGAAGTCTATGGTCGTGGCCACATGGTGCGTCTGACCCAGTTCTGGATTCAGCACCAGATGTTCGATAACAAGCTGGACGTGAAACTCGGTTACTTCGGTGAAGGCGAAGACTTCAACACCTTCCCATGCGACTTCCAGAACCTGTCGTTCTGTGGCTCGCAGGTGGGTAACTATGTAAACACCTGGTACAACTGGCCGGTCGCCCAGGCCGCTATCCGCGTGAAGTACAACATCACGCCTGAGCTGTATGCGCAGATCGGTGCGTACAACCAGAACCCGTCGCAGCTTGAGCACGGCAATGGCTTCAAGCTCAGCGGCAGCGGCACCAAGGGCACCGTGATTCCGGTGGAGTTGGTCTGGTCGCCGAAGGTCAATGGCCTGCCGGGCGAATACCGCGTGGGTTACTACAAGAGCGCCGCGGATGCCAGCGACGTACGTGAAGACGTTAACGGCAACGATGCCGCCACCTCAGGCTTGGCTTACCGTACCCGTAGCAGCAAAAGCGGCTATTGGGGCGTTGTGCAGCAGCAACTTACCACCCATAACGGCGACGCGTCGCGCGGCCTGAACATCGCGGCCAACGCCACCTTCCACGACAAGGACACCAACCTCGTCGACAACTATCAGTCGTTGATGCTGGTCTACAAAGGCCCGTTCGATGCGCGTCCAAAAGATGACGTCGGTATCGGTTTCTCCCGCATCCATGTCAACCAGGACGTGAGGAAAAACGCAGAGTTGCTGAACGCAGCCGGTGGTTTCACCGACTACGATCAGGTGGGCTACGCGCCGCTGCGTGACACCGAGTACAACACTGAAATCAACTACGGCTTCCACGTCACCAACTGGCTGACCGTGCGTCCTAACCTGCAATACGTTACCCACCCAGGTGGCGTCGATAAAGTCGACAACGCGTTGGTAGCGGGCCTGAAAATTCAGTCTACGTTCTAACGCTGTTGCGATAAGCTCCTTCTCTCTGTGCGCATTTTGCGGGTAGCCATGGCTACCCGCTTTTTTTGGGGCGCGCTGCACTACCCATGTGGGAGCTGGCTTGCCTGCGATGCAAACGACGCGGTCTGCCTGGATGGCCGAGGCGATGCCATCGCAGGCAAGCCAGCTCCCACAGGGTAACCAAGCTTGAGCAACCATGAACTCCAGGACCGTGGCACATGCATGAGCATCCGCTGCAACGCTTTTTCAAATCCCTGCGTGAACAACCGGTGTTCGCCTGGGAGCGCTTTCAGATGCGCGATGTATTGGTGATCGACCATCCGCTGTGCCAGGCGGTGTTCAGCCGCCAGGGTGCGCAATTGCTGCACTTTCAGCCCACAGGCCAGAAACCCTGGCTGTGGTGCGCAGCCAAGTGGCCACAAGTCGGCGCCATCCGTGGTGGCGTGCCGGTGTGCTGGCCCTGGTATGGGCGCCATCCGAGCGAAAACGCCTGGCCGTCCCATGGCTGGGCGCGGCTGATCGACTGGAAACTGCTCGACAGCAGCACCGACGACGACGGCGTGCGCCTGCACTGGCAATTGCAGCTGTGCGACTGGCAGGTCGACCTGCACGCGCACCTGGGCGAAACCCTTGAGTTGCGCTTGAGCACCGAGCACCAGGACGAATTGCCGTGCCAGCTGAGCCATGCGTTGCACGCTTATTGGCGTATTGGTCACGTCGACGAGATAGCGCTGTCTGGGCTTGACGGTGCTCAAGGTTATGACCAGCTCAGTCGCCAGGTTTGCCAGCAGGAAGGCGAGCTAAGGGTGGATGGTGGATGCCAGCGGGTGTTCCAGCATGAGGGTGAACTGCAGCTCAAGGACCACGCCTGGCAACGTGAGCTGTGCATCGACACCGGCGACAGCGCTGACACCGTGGTGTGGCATCCAGGCAGCCGGCCGTTGTTGGGCGTGAGCTTTAACGAGGCGTCGGGGTTTGTGTGTGTGGAGTCGGCGATGGCGGCAGCCAGTCTGGCGCCGGGGGAGCGGGCGCACCTGAGTTTGCAGGCGCGGGCCGGGGTTTAGTGGTGGAGCTTATGGCGCTATCGCAGGCAAGCCAGCTCCCACAGGGGAATGCATTCCAAATGGGCAGCTCGGTTCACTGTGGGAGCTGGCTTGCCTGCGATAGGGTCGGTACTGCTGGTGGAGATTGCTGCTAGTTAAACTCATCCCCCACCGGATACCGGCTGTCATTCAAGCTCTCTTTGATCTTGCGCAGATGCGGCTGGAAATCCACCCCACGGCGCAAGGTCATGCCGGTTGCCAGCACGTCCAGCACCGTTAGCTGAATGATCCGCGACGTCATCGGCATGTAGATGTCGGTGTCTTCCGGCAGCGGGATGTTCAGGCTCACGGTACTGGCCTTGGCCAACGGCGAATTCTCGGCAGTTACGCCCAGCACCGACGCGCCGTTTTCCCGGGCGATACGCGCCACTTCCACCAGCTCCCGGGTGCGCCCGGTGTAGGAAATGATCACAAACAGCTCGCCCGTATGCGCCACAGACGCGATCATGCGTTGCATCAGCACGTCGGCATGGGCGGTCACGGCCAGGTTGAAACGGAAGAACTTGTGCAGCGCATCCATGGCCACCGGTGCCGAAGCGCCCAGGCCAAAGAAGTGGATCTGCCGCGCCTGGATCAACAAATCCACGGCCTTGCTGATCAGCGCCGGGTCGAGGGCCTGGCAGGCGCTGTCCAGAGAGGCAATGGCGCTGCCAAAGATCTTCTGGGTGTAGGCCTCAGGGTTATCATCGGCCTCCACGGCGCGGCTGACATAGGCCGCACCACTGGCCAGACTTTGCGCCAGCTGCAATTTAAGTTCAGGGTAACCGCTGACGCCGAACGAACGGCAGAAACGGTTGACCGTCGGTTCACTGACCGAAGCGGCTTGGGCGAGGGCGGCGATCGAGAAGCGGGTTGCCTGCTGTGGGTTTTGCAGGATGACCTCGGCGACTTTTTTCTCGGCCTTGTTCAATTCTTCGAGGCGGTTCCGGATCTGTTCCAGAAGATTTCGCACGCGGTCCATTCAGTCTTTCCTTCGGGCGACGATGCAAATAAAGGGCGGTAACCCATCGACGAGTGGCCCTTTGCGGTGGCCTATCCTACTGAGGGTAGCTGAACACCACCACTCGGAATGCGTATTTCGGGAAAATGTTGTGGTTATTACTACATTTTTCCTTGAGTGATGCCTTGAAAAAAGGTATTTGTAGCTTAACTTGATAAAAGAACAAACATCATGCCTTCGATAACCGTAGAACCCTGCACCTTTGCCCTGTTTGGCGCCTTGGGTGATCTGGCGCTGCGCAAGTTATTTCCTGCCCTCTACCAACTCGATGGCGCCGGGCTGCTGCACGACGATACGCGCATCCTGGGCCTGGCCCGTGAAGCCGGTTCCGAGCAGGAGCACCTGGCCCATATCGAAAAAGAACTGCGTAACTACGTCGGCAAGGAACTCGACGAAGCTGTGGCCGCGCGCTTCCTGGCGCGTCTGGCCTACGTGCACGTCGACTTCATGAAAGCCGATGACTACGTCGCTCTGGCCGAAAAAGTCGGCAGCGACCAACGCCTGATCGCCTATTTCGCCACCCCGGCGGCGGTGTATGGCGCGATCTGCGAGAACCTCGCCAAGGTCGGCCTGGCGGACAACACCCGCGTGGTGCTGGAAAAACCCATCGGTTCGGACCTGGAATCCTCGCGCAAGGTCAACGACGCCGTGGCGCAGTTTTTCCCGGAAAACCGCACCTACCGCATCGACCACTACCTGGGCAAAGAAACCGTACAGAACCTGATTGCGCTGCGTTTCGCCAACAGCCTGTTCGAAACCCAGTGGAACCAGCACTACATTTCCCACGTGGAAATCACCGTGGCCGAGCAGGTCGGTATCGAAGGCCGTTGGGGTTACTTCGACAAGGCCGGCCAACTGCGTGACATGATCCAGAATCACTTGCTGCAGCTGCTGTGCCTGATCGCCATGGACCCACCGGCCGACCTGTCCGCCGACAGCATCCGTGACGAGAAGGTCAAGGTGCTCAAGGCCCTGGCGCCGATCAGCCCGGAAGGCCTGACCACCCAAGTGGTGCGCGGCCAGTACATCGCCGGCTACAGCGCCGGCAAGCCGGTGCCGGGCTACCTGGAAGAAGAGAACTCCAACACCCAGAGCGACACCGAGACGTTCGTCGCCCTGCGTGCCGATATCCGCAACTGGCGTTGGGCTGGCGTGCCGTTCTACCTGCGTACTGGCAAACGCATGCCGCAAAAGCTGTCGCAGATCGTCATTCACTTCAAGGAACCGTCCCACTATATCTTCGCCCCCGAGCAGCGCCTGCAGATCAGCAACAAACTGATCATCCGCCTGCAGCCGGACGAAGGTATTTCCTTGCGCGTGATGACCAAAGAGCAAGGCCTGGACAAGGGCATGCAACTGCGCAGCGGCCCGCTGCAACTGAATTTTTCCGACACCTATCGCAGCGCACGGATTCCCGATGCCTACGAGCGGCTGTTGCTGGAAGTAATGCGCGGCAATCAGAACCTGTTTGTTCGCAAAGATGAAATCGAAGCCGCGTGGAAGTGGTGTGACCAGTTGATCGCCGGGTGGAAAAAATCCGGTGATGCACCCAAGCCGTATGCGGCGGGGTCCTGGGGGCCGATGAGCTCAATTGCACTGATCACGCGGGATGGGAGGTCGTGGTATGGCGATATCTGAATTGAAACTGCCTCAGGGCGTGACAGCCCATGAGTACCGCACGCCGGTGTTGCTGGCCGATGGCCTGGCCACTGACGTGGCCGAGCAACTGCGCGCGGCCATCAGTGCCCGTGGCGAAGCGACCCTGGTCGTGTCCGGTGGCCGAAGCCCCGTGGCGTTTTTTCAGAACCTGGCCAAACAAGGCCTGGACTGGTCCAAGGTCACCATCACCCTGGCCGACGAGCGCTGGGTGCCGGTGGAACATGCCGACAGCAATGCCGGCCTGTTGAAAAAGTATTTGCTCCAGGGCCCGGCGGCCAAGGCCAAGTTCCTCAGCCTGTACAACGTTGCCGCGAACCTGGAAGACGCCGCCGAACTGGCCGATCGCCAGTTGGCAGAGCTACCCGCGATCGATGTGCTGGTACTCGGCATGGGCGATGACGGCCACACCGCATCGCTGTTCCCCAACAGCCCCAACCTGGGCGAGGCGCTCAAGCCTGACGGCACGCGCCGTTGCTGGCCGATGCTGGCGCCGACTGTGCCGCACCAGCGCCTGACCATGAGTCGCGCGCTGCTGGCCACGGCCCATTACACCGTGCTGTCGATTTCCGGCAGTTCGAAATTGACCACCTTGAGCGCCGCGCTGGCCAGTGACGACGTTGCTGCCATGCCGATTCGCGCGTTTTTGCAACCTACTTTAGAGATTTACTGGTGCCCATGAGCCAAGGATCAGCCGCTATGAAAAGCCCTCAACCGACCGTGTCCATGGCGGACAAAGTTGCCCTGATCGACAGCCTCTGCGCCAAGGCGCGGATCCTGCCGGTGATCACCATCGCCCGCGAACAGGACATCCTGCCGCTGGCCGATGCCCTGGCAGCCGGCGGTTTGACCGCATTGGAAGTGACCCTGCGCTCCGAGTTCGGCCTCAAGGCCATTCAGGTACTGCGCGAGCAACGCCCTGAACTGTGCACCGGTGCCGGCACCGTACTCGACCGCCACATGCTCGAAGCGGCCGAGGTTGCCGGTTCGCAGTTCATCGTCACTCCCGGCATTACCCGTGACCTGCTGGAAGCCTCGGTGCACAGCCCGATTCCGCTGTTGCCTGGCATCAGCAATGCTTCCGGCATCATGGAAGGCTATGGCCTGGGTTATCGCCGCTTCAAGCTGTTCCCGGCCGAAGTCAGCGGCGGCGTGGCTGCAATCAAGGCCCTGGGCGGCCCGTTCGGCGAAGTCAAATTCTGCCCAACCGGCGGCGTTGGCCCGGCCAACATCAAAAACTACATGGCGTTGAAAAACGTGATGTGCGTGGGCGGTAGCTGGATGCTGGACCCTGAATGGGTCAAGAACGGCGACTGGGCCCGTATCCAGGAAGTCACCGCACAGGCGCTGGCACTGCTGGACTGATCTGATTTACCGAATCGTTGTTGCTGTGCTTAACGGCATTTTTGCGGTGCACTTGGTCGGTGTACCGCTTTTTTTTGCCTGCAAAAAACTCACATTCAACTCCGATCAACTGTGGGAGCTGGCTTGCCTGCGATAGCGGTGGGTCAGGTTAGGATGTTTCTACTGATACACCGCCATCGCAGGCAAGCCAGCTCCCACAGTTTTAGTCCGTGCTTAACTCAGTTATTGCGTTGACCAACACATCGATGTCTGCCGCCGACGTCACCAGCCCAGGCGTCACCCGAATACAGGTTCCAAACGCCGCACCTGTGCGCGTGGTGGTAAACAGGTCGTACTCCTTGAGCAACCGATCCGCCATCGCCGTCTGATCCCGCCCAGTAAACTTGAACGCCGTAATCGCGCAATACAGCCGCGGATCATCCGGTGTCAGCACCTCAATCCCCGGCAACCCGCGCACCTGGCTGACCCAGCGATCACGCAGGTAATTGACGCGCGCACCCTTGGCCGCCGAGCCGCCGAGGTTGCGATGTTCCTCCAGCACCAACGGCAAGGTCATCAACGCCGGAAAATTCGGCGTGCTGTATGAGGTGCGCGCACGCACGTCGCTGGCGGGGTAGTGAAACTCACCCATGTCCGGGTCGATATCGGCCAGGCGCTCCGGGGCGATGTACAGAAAACCCAGGGTCAGCGGCGCGCCGATCCATTTATGCAGGTTGAACCCGGCGAACTGAATGCCCATTTCGGCGAGGTTGAAGTCAATCTGGCCCAACGCATGGGCGCCATCAAGAATCACGTCCACGCCATGCTCACGGGCCGCTTTAGCGATGGCTGCGACCGGCATCACCAGGCCGGTGCGGTGGGTGACATGGGTCAGCGCCATCAGCTTGAGGCGCGGGTACTGCACGAACGCATTGCGATAGGTCTGCACCAGGCTGTCGAAACTGGCTGGGTGGGCGTGGGCAAGTTCGACGACTTCCACGCCGCGAACACCGGCCAACCAGCGCATGGCGCCTTTGACCGTGTCGTACTCCAGATCACTGATCAGCACCTGATCGCCTGGTTGCAGGCTGTTGTAGTTGCGGATCAGCGATTGCAAAGCCTCGGTGGCGTTGCGGGTGAAAGCGATCGCCTCCGGGTCGGCATCGATCAGCCCGGCCAGTTGCTGACGGATCTCGACATTTTCACCTTGCTCGAAGCGCTGACGCACATACAGCGAGTTGCTGCGGTTAATAAAGGCCACATGCTCCAGATACTGCGCCTGCACAGCACGGCTCATGCGCCCGAAGTAGCCGTTTTCCAGATTGATCGGGCCAGGCTCCAGCTCATAGCGCTGGGCGATGGCGTGCCAGTGACATTCGTTGTCTGCATTCCTTGGCATAGCGTGGGCTCTTAATGGCGTGGGGCAGGTTTGCCGTGTTTTACGCGCAGCGGCTTCAGCAGTTCGGACAGGCCGTTGTGGTCGATTTCCTGCATCAAAGCGAGCAAACCGCCCAGCTCGCCGTGAGGAAAACCCTCACGGGCAAACCAGTTCAGGTAGGGGCCGGGCAGGTCGGCGATGATGCGTCCCTTGTACTTGCCGAAGGGCATTTCGCGGGTGATCAGCAATTCGAGTTTTTCGGGGTTCATGGGCTTCAAGGGTTGGCGTCGAGTCCTTGGAAAATACAGGCATTCTGCATGAAGGCCAAATGACAGATCATGCAAATAACGTACATACAGATGGTTCAATATTTCGTAAGTAACTGATATACATCAATAAATTAATTTTTCAAAACCTGGCACGGGCGCTGCAATCATTAAGACAACCTTCTAACCTGCACAAGGAATTGAAAAATGACTGACATCAACAAAGAATCGATCTCCGTACTCAACGACCTGATCGAAACCAGCAAAGACGGCCAGAAAGGCTTCGCGACTTGTGCTGAGGACATCAAGCATCCGGAGCTCAAGGCGCTGTTCCAGAAACGCTCTGCCGATTGCGCCACTGCCGCAGCCGAGCTGCAAACCGCCGTGCGTGCCCTGGGTGGCGATCCGGAAGAATCCGGTTCGGTTGCCGGCGCTCTGCACCGTGGCTGGGTCGACGTGAAGTCGCTGGTCACCGGTAAAGATGAAGAGGCAGTACTGAACGAAGCCGAGCGCGGTGAAGACCACGCCCTGAAGGCTTACAAGGAAGCGATCGAGAAAATCAACAAGCACAACCTGCTGGGTATTCGTGACCTGGTTGAGCGTCAGTTCCACGGCGCACAACGTAACCACGACCAGGTGAAAGCCCTGCGTAACCAGGCTCGCGCTAACTCGTAAGCACATTGCTGTAATTGCTTATGCTGTAACTGAATGTGGGAGCTGGCTTGCCTGCGATAGCATCACCCCGGTGTAACTGATACACCGAGGTGTGTATCGCAGGCTAGCCAGCTCCCACATTTGCTTTGTATTGATTTTGAGATTTCTATCAGCCAATGCTGATCGGCGGCAGCTCAGTCAACGTAACAACCTGTTGCTTGCGCGGCGCAAGAATTTCAGCCTCACCGTCCACCACCAGCTCATCGCGCTGGTTGAAGACGCGCGTGGCGATGCGCACACGAAACTTGGGCAACTTCTCCAGGATCTCCAGGCGCACGGTCAAGGTGTCGCCGATTTTCACCGGCTTCTGGAAGCTCATCTGCTGGCCGATGTAGATAGTGCCCGGCCCAGGCAGCTCGCAGGCTACCGCCGCACTGATCAGTGCGCCGCTGAACATGCCGTGGGCGATACGCTCCTTGAACATGGTCGCCTTGGCGTACTCGGCGTCCAGGTGCACCGGGTTGTGGTCGCCGGACATCGCCGCGAACAGCTGGATATCGCGCTCTTCGACGGTCTTGCTGTAGCTGGCGGTCTGGCCGACTTCGAGGGCTTCGTATGGGGTGTTGGTAACCTGGGTCATCTAAAGGTGCATCCTGTGGCTAATCGGTAATTTAATAGATTGATTTTAAAGGAAAAAGTTATTCGCAGCGCGCCGGCCTGCGTAACGTCAAGGCCTGGTCGAGCCACTTCAGAACATCCGCTGTCACGTCATCGCGGTTGGTTTCGTTGAACACTTCATGACGCGCCTGCGGGTAGATATTCAATTGCAGGTTCTGGCAACCAGCCTCACGCAGGGCATGGGCCAGGCTTTTGAGACGTTTGCCTTCACTTACCGGATCACATTCGCCGCCCATTATCATAATTGGCAGGCCCGGATCGATCTGTGCGAGGTTGGACGCTTTGCTGATTTGCTGCAAGCCGCCGAGCAAGTCGATCCACAACTGGTTGGTGCAGCGAAAGCCGCACAGCGGGTCATTGATGTACTTGTCCACCTCCAGCGGGTCGCGGCTTAGCCAGTCAAACGCGGTGCGGTTGGGCTTGAATGCCTTGTTGAATGAGCCGAACGACAAAAAGTCGATCAATGCACTGCGCCCGCGCAGGCCTTGGCGTGCGCGCTCCAGTCGGGCAATGACGCCGGCGGCGCGGTACAGCGCCACCGGCTGGTAATTCGAACCGCTGAGAATCGCCCCATTCAGGCTCGCGCTATGGTGCAACAGGTACGCCTGGGCGATATAGCTGCCCATGCTGTGGCCCAGCAAGATGATCGGCAGGCCCGGTTGCTGCTGGCCGATGTGCTGGTTGAGGCTGGCGAGGTCGCCCACCACTTTATTCCAGCCATCCTTTTCGGCGTACAGGCCCAGCGTGCCTTCATCGGCGGTGCGGCCATGGCCACGCTGGTCCGGCGCGTACAGGCCGTAGCCGGCTGCGCACAGCGCTTCGGCCAGGCGTGCATAGCGCCCGCTGTGTTCGGCCATGCCGTGGGACAGCATGATCATGGCCTTGGCGGGCCCGTCCGGCAGCCATTGATTGACGTACAGGCGGCTGCGGTCATTCGCGGTCAGCCAGAAGGTGCTGTGATTCATAGCGCTTCCTTTGCTCAGGGTCGTTGCAGTGTATAGCTCATCTGGCCGGGGCTGGTGTATCTGCCTACACGTTAGGGGCAAGATTCATACAATAAATGACACAGTTGCGCGTATTTGCCTGTTTGGCCATAGCTGCTAACGTCCCCAAAGCTCCGCTTTTTATACCAATGAGAAAGCGGCCGGACACACTCAGGTACGAGGACAAGAATAATGCAACCTGATTTCTGGAATGACAAACGCGCGGCGGGCGTTCCCAATGATATCGACCTCACTACCTACAAATCGGTGATCGAAGTCTTTGAACGCTCCTGCAAGGCCTTTGCCGACCGTCCGGCGTTCAGCAACATGGGCATCACCCTGACCTACGCCGAGCTTGAGCGCCAGAGTGCCGCGTTCGCCGGCTA
This sequence comes from Pseudomonas sp. OE 28.3, assembly GCF_014268205.2. Taxonomy (NCBI): domain Bacteria; kingdom Pseudomonadati; phylum Pseudomonadota; class Gammaproteobacteria; order Pseudomonadales; family Pseudomonadaceae; genus Pseudomonas; species Pseudomonas sp. OE 28.3. The sequence goes on along the minus strand of NZ_CP077082.1, from coordinate 5,317,768 downwards.
CCTGCAAAACCACACCGACCTCAAGCCTGGCGAGCGCATCGCGGTGCAGATGCCCAACGTGCTGCATTACCCGATTGCGGTGTTCGGCGCGCTGCGCGCCGGGTTGATCGTGGTCAACACCAACCCGCTGTACACCCCGCGTGAGATGCGCCACCAGTTCAAGGATGCTGGCGTGCGCGCGCTGGTCTATCTCAACCTGTTCGGTTCGCGGGTGCAGGACGTGTGCACCGACACCGAGATCGACTACCTGATCGAAGCCAGGATGGGCGACTTCATGCCCGCCGCCAAAGGCTGGCTGGTCAACACCGTGGTCGACAAGGTCAAGAAAATGGTCCCGGCCTACAGCCTGCCACGTGCGGTGTCGTTCAAGCGCGCCTTGCGCATGGGCGCGGGCCAGGCGGTGGTTCGCCACCCGGTGACGCTGGATGATATCGCCGTGCTGCAATACACCGGCGGCACCACCGGCCTGGCCAAGGGCGCGATGCTCACCCACGGCAACCTGGTGGCGAATATGCAGCAGGCGCGGGCGTGCATGTCCCAGGTCACCGATGACGGCCAGCCGCTGGTGAAAGAAGGGCAGGAGGTGATGATTGCGCCGCTGCCGCTGTACCACATCTATGCTTTTACCGCGAACTGCATGTGCATGATGGTGACCGGCAACCACAACGTGCTGATCACCAACCCGCGTGACATCGGCGGGTTTATCAAGGAGCTGAAAAAGTGGCGGTTCTCCTGCTTGCTCGGGTTGAACACGCTGTTCGTGGCGCTCATGGATCACCCCGACTTCAAGACCCTGGATTTCTCCCATCTCAAGATCACCAATTCGGGTGGCACTGCGCTGGTCAAGGCCACCGCCGAGCGCTGGAAGGCTCTCACCGGTTGCTCCATCGGCGAAGGTTACGGCCTCACCGAAACCTCGCCGGTGGCCAGTACCAACCCCTACGGCAGCCAGTCGCGGCTGGGCACCGTGGGCATTCCGGTGCCGGGCACGGCGATGAAAGTGATTGATGATGAAGGCCGCGAGCTGCCCCTGGGCGAGCGCGGCGAGCTGTGCATCAAAGGCCCGCAGGTGATGAAGGGTTACTGGCAGCAACCCGTGGCCACCGCCGAGACCCTGGACGCCGAAGGTTGGCTCAAAACCGGTGATATTGCGGTGATCGACACCGATGGTTTTGTCAGCATCGTCGATCGCAAGAAAGACCTGATCATCGTCTCGGGCTTCAATGTGTACCCCAACGAGATCGAAGACGTGGTGATGGCGCATCCAGCAGTGGCCAACTGCGCGGTGATCGGCGTACCGGACGAACGCACCGGCGAGGCGGTGAAGCTGTTTGTGGTGGCGCGCGCCCAAGGTGTGAGCGTTGATGAGTTGAAGGCGTACTGCAAGACCAACTTCACCGGGTACAAGGTGCCCAAGCACATTGTGTTGCGTGAGTCGTTGCCGATGACGCCGGTGGGCAAGATTTTGCGCAGGGAGCTGCGCGACATCGCCTGATGTGAAATGCAATAAAAAATGTGGGAGCTGGCTTGCCTGCGATAGCGATATATCAGTCACCCGATTTATCGACTGATTCACCGCTATCGCAGGCAAGCCAGCTCCCACATTGCTATTTATCGCTCCGTAAAGCCCATTCCAGAGCGATTTACTGGCTTATAGAATCTTTGCTCTAAAAATGACCATTAGATATTCTTGAGTCATGTTTATGACTGTGGGGCCTTCTTTTGGCTCTAGGCGGCCCTTGGCAAAGCTGCTACTCTCGGCGCGCTTTGTGACTTCTCGGCCTGCTTGAAAGCGCCAGATTCACCTAAAAAAACATACACCAATAATAATCGCATCAAATGCGATGATGAATTCGCGTCGCTGAGGAGTGGGCTTCCATGAACGAAGACTTTTGGAAGGATAAGTACCCCGCCGGGATTGCTGCAGACATCAATCCAGACGAGTATCAGAATATTCAGGCGGTACTGAAACAGTCCTGCCAGCGCTTCGCCGACAAACCGGCTTTCAGCAACCTGGGCAAGACCATCACCTACGGTGAACTGTACGAATTGTCCGGCGCCTTCGCCGCCTACCTGCAACAGCATACCGATTTGAAGCCCGGCGATCGAATCGCCGTGCAACTGCCCAACGTCCTGCAATACCCGGTGGCCGTGTTCGGTGCCATCCGTGCCGGGCTGATCGTGGTCAACACCAACCCGCTGTACACCGCGCGGGAAATGGAACACCAATTCAATGATTCCGGGGCCAAGGCCCTGGTCTGCCTGGCAAACATGGCGCACCTGGCTGAAAAAGTCGTGCCCAAGACTGCCGTCAAGCACGTGATCGTCACCGAAGTCGCTGACTTGCTGTCGCCGTTCAAGCGCCTGCTGATCAACAGCGTCATCAAGTACGTGAAGAAAATGGTCCCGGCCTATCACTTGCCCAAGGCGATCAAGTTCAATGAAGTACTGGCCAAGGGGCACGGCCAACCGGTTAACGACGCCAGCCCGGCCAGCGGCGATGTGGCTGTGCTGCAATACACCGGTGGCACCACCGGCGTGGCCAAGGGCGCGATGCTCACCCACCGCAACCTTGTCGCCAACATGTTGCAGTGCAAGGCGCTGATGGGCTCCAACCTCAACGAAGGCTGCGAGATCCTGATCACACCGCTGCCGCTGTACCACATCTATGCGTTCACCTTTCATTGCATGGCGATGATGCTGATCGGCAACCACAACATCCTGATCAGCAACCCGCGCGACCTGCCGGCGATGGTCAAGGAACTGTCGAAGTGGAAGTTCAGCGGCTTTGTCGGCTTGAACACGCTGTTCGTGGCGCTGTGCAATAACGAGGCGTTCCGCAAGCTGGACTTCTCCGCACTCAAAGTGACCTTGTCGGGCGGCATGGCCCTGCAACTGGCTGCGGCTGAGCGCTGGAAAGCCGTGACCGGCTGTGGCATCTGTGAAGGTTACGGCATGACCGAAACCAGCCCGGTGGCCACCGTCAACCCGATCCAGCATATCCAGATCGGCACCATCGGCATTCCGGTGCCTTCCACGCTGTGCAAAGTCATCGCCGACGACGGCACCGAGTTGGCGCTGGGCGAAACCGGCGAGCTGTGTGTGAAAGGCCCGCAGGTGATGAAGGGCTACTGGTTGCGCGACGACTCCACCGCCGAAATGCTCGACAGTGAAGGCTGGTTGAAGACCGGTGACATCGCGATCATCCAGCAAGACGGCTACATCCGCATTGTCGACCGCAAGAAAGACATGATTCTGGTCTCCGGTTTCAACGTCTACCCCAACGAACTGGAAGACGTGCTGACAAGCCTGCCGGGCGTGCTGCAATGTGCGGCCATCGGCGTGCCGGATGAAAAATCCGGTGAGCACATCAAGATCTTTATTGTGGTCAAGCCAGGGGCGACCCTGACCAAGGACCAGGTGATGGAACACATGCGCGCCAACGTCACCGGCTATAAGGTGCCCAGGGCCGTGGAGTTCCGTGATGCATTGCCGACCACCAACGTGGGCAAGATCCTGCGCCGTGAGTTGCGCGATGAAGAGCTGAAGAAGCTCGGCCTTAAAAAGTAACCGATAAAAAACCCCGCTGATGCGGGGTTTTTTTTGGCCCGAACTGGAATGCAGTCCAAGGTGGGAGCTGGCTTGCCTGCGATAGCGGTGGATCAGCTAGCCCAACTGTGACGGGTATACCGCCATCGCAGGCAAGCCAGCTCCCACATGTTTTAATCGAGTTGTTACAAGGCGAACTGCGCGAAGCCCACGCCAGCACCTGCCGGGCGCACATCCTTCAAGAACGAATCCTTATCCGCGCTCAGCTCCAGGGTAATCTCCGGCTTGCGCTTGCCCGCGTTGCGCACCACCAACCCTTCGATGTGTTCGCGCAGGAACGCCGTTGGCACTTTCAGGTGCAGCAACTGGTCAGTCTCGGCGTTGTGCATCAACAAGTGAACCCACTCGTACTGGCCCACACCAATGCGCACCAGCGGCAGGTCGAACCACCAGATGTTGCGTTTGCTGTCCAGGTCGGTGAAGTGGCAGTTGTTGACGCCGAGTACGGCACCGCCCAGTTCCTGGTTTCTGCGGGCGATAGCCTGTGCTTTATTGAGTTTCATAACCTTCCTACGGGATCTGTTATTCAGCGTTATAGCCTGAATGTGCCGGGCATTCTCATGGGTTAGCGGCAAAACATAAAGCCAAACCTGTCGCCGGCGATGAAATGCGCGCTGAAAATAATTGAAACTCTGCCGAACGGCCTCGGGTCAATCTTTAGGTAATGACCAAAACCCTTGATTGTTCTTTCGGAGAAATACCATGAGCAGCACATCGGATAAGGCAAAAGGTTTGAAAGATGAACTTGTCGGCAACATCAAGCAAGGTGTCGGCAAAGTCACCGGCAATGACAAGCTGCACGCTGAAGGCGTTTTGCAGGAGAAGAAAGGTCAGGTAGAAAAAGCCGTCGGCGACACCAAAGATGCGGTAAAAAAAGCCGTCAAGTAACACTGAATCGCCGGCTGGATTCATGCAGCCCGACGGCCATCTACGGATGGCCGTTTTTATGTGAAGCGTGCAACTAAAGTTTGGAAATTGTTTCAAAGTCGCCAAATGGGCTACTTTGATGTAGAAAACGGCCCCTGAGTCGCCCACGACCTCACCCTTTTGCGGCGAAAGGAGACGCTATGATTTTTCCGGTACTAGACGGCCTCAAGCTCCACAAAGTGCTGCTGCGCACCGTCAAGGAATTCGTCGATGACGAAATGCCCACCTACGCCTCGGCACTGGCCTACCAGATGCTGTTCTCGCTGTTTCCCTTCCTGCTGTTCCTCATTGCCCTGATCGGCTTCCTGCACCTGCCGGACTTTTTCACCTGGCTGCGCATGCAGTCGGAACTGGTGTTGCCGCCCCAGGCGCTGGAGCAGGTCAACCCGGTGATCGACCAGTTGCAGCAGTCCAAGGGCGGTTTGCTCTCGGTGGGTATCGTGATCGCGCTGTGGACCGCCTCGGCCGGCGTGCGCCTGATGATGAGCGCGATGAACGCCGCCTATGACGTGGTCGAAGGCCGGCCGATCTGGAAGCGCTTCCCGCTGTCGATTTTCTACACCGTCGGCATCGCCGGCATGTTGCTCGCTGCTGCCGCACTGATGGTGCTCGGCCCGCAAGTGATGGAATGGCTCGCCGGGCAGATCGGCATGCAGGAATTCGTGGTCACCTTATGGACCATCCTGCGCTGGCCCTTGATCGTGATTCTGCTGATGTTCGCCGTGGCCCTCATGTACTACGTGATGCCCGATGTTGAGCAAAAATTCCGCTTTATCACCCCAGGCTCAGTGCTGGCCGTGGTGGTGTGGATCATTGCCTCGCTGGGCTTTGGTTATTACGTCAAAACCTTTGCTGACTACAACGCGATGTATGGCAGTATCGGTGCGATCATCGTCCTGCTTCTGTACTTCTATATTTCCGCCGCTGTGTTGTTGCTAGGCGCGGAGATGAATGCCGTGATCGAGCACATGTCGGCCGAAGGCAAGGACCCAGGTGAAAAGGAATTCGATGAAGACAGCCACACGAATGAAAAACAGCACGTCTCAGGCCTGGGCCGGGACCACTCCAAGCCCACTACCGATGAAGTCTGATCGATGATCCGTGAAATCCTGAAAATGGGCGACGAGCGCCTGCTGCGCATCGCGCCACCGGTTCCGCCGGAAATGTTCGACAGCCCTGAGCTGTGGCAGTTGATTGATGACATGTTCCAGACCATGGAACACGTCGGCGGTGTCGGCCTGGCCGCGCCGCAGATTGGTGTGGACCTGCAGCTTGTTATCTTTGGTTTCGAGGCCAGCGAACGCTACCCGGATGCGCCGCCGGTGCCGCAGACCATCCTGATCAACCCGCTGATCACGCCGCTCAGCCCGGTGCTCGAAGAAGGTTACGAAGGTTGCCTGTCGGTGCCCGGCCTGCGTGGCGCGGTGGATCGTTACCAGCAGATTCGCTACGAGGGTTTCGATCCCAAGGGCGAGCCGATCGTGCGCGTTGCCGACGGCTTCCATGCACGGGTGGTGCAGCATGAATGCGATCACCTGATCGGCCGGTTATACCCCTCGCGGATTACCGACTTCAGCAAATTCGGGTTTATCGAAGTGATGTTCCCGGATATGGATCCAAACGCTGACGAGTAACCCTCAGGCACACTGAGATAAAAATGTGGGAGCTGAGCTTGTGTGGGAGCTGGCTTGCCTGCGATAGCATCGCCTCGGTGACACTGATAAACCGAGGTGCCTGCATCGCAGGCAAGCCAGCTCCCACACAAGCCAGCTCCCACATTTGGAATGCATTCCAAACAGAGTTATCGGGCGGGTTTAACGAACCGCAACGTCATCCGATCCGACTCGCCAATCGCCAGATACCTGGCCTTATCCTGCTCCCCATACCGCAACGACGGCGGCAATGTCCACACGCCGCCCGGGTAGTCCTTGGTGTCCTTGGGGTTGGCATTCACCTCGCTCTGCCCGGCCAGCTTGAACCCGGCGTCCGTCGCCAGCTTCACCACTTGCGCCGTGGTCAGGTAGCCGCTGTCCTTGATCGCTTCCAGGTCCGCGCCGTCTTTGGCCCGGTGATCTTCCACGCCCAGCACACCGCCTGGTTTGAGCACGGTGTAGAACGCGCTGAAGGTCGCTGGCGCGGTGCCTGCGTCTACCCAGTTATGCACATTGCGAAAGGTCAGCACGGCGTCCACCGAAGCTGGTTTGCCGAGCACCGGGGCCTTGGGGTTGAACTCGACGACTTCGGCCTTGGCATAGCGCGCAGGGTCGGCGGCGAATTTGTTTTTCAGGTTCTGTTCGGACGTCGCAGCATAAGCACTGCTGCTGGCAGCTTGCACGGCGGCGATGTAATGCCCGTGGTCCTTGAGCAGCGGCGCGAGAATTTCGCTGAACCAACCGCCACCCGGGGTGATTTCGATCACGCTCTGTGTGGCGCTCAGGCCGAAGAACTCCAGGGTTTGCTGCGGGTGGCGGTAACCGTCACGCGCGCTATTGGCCGGGTCGCGCCAACTGCCGGCCAGCACGCTGGCGTATTGCTCGGCGGTAATCGGCGCATTCGCTGCCTGGCTTAAAGCCGGAGCGAGGAGGGCGGTAAGAGACAGCGCTGCAAGCGTGGTTTTCATGATCATCCTGTAAGGGGCCACTGTGCTGTCGAGGCTAGCACGGGCCTTGCACGGGCCGATCACACATTATCCGCAGTGGACCTCACTAAAAGGTCTAAGCCCATGGCGATCATTGGCTTGTTGCGTTTGTAGCGCGCCAGGCGCTCACCCAGCGATTGGGGCAGGGTGGTTTCCTGGGTGAAACCCATACGTTGATAGAGCCCTTCCAGCTGCGGATGACACAGCAACCACACCGTGCCTTCCACATCGGCCACTGCCGCAGCAATCAACCGCGCCGCCAGCCCGTGGCCGCGATAGGCCGGGTCAACAAACACGCCGGTCAGCCATTGCCCTCCCACCACAGGCGTAAGGCACAACCCGGCGACAATCTCGCTGTCACGCGCCACCCACAAGCGGCCGCCCTTGAGGGCCTTCATCGGCGAATTATGGCGGCGGTAAAACTTGTTCAGCAGCGGCCACAGTGGCTCTGCCAGCAGTTGGATGTGCAGTTCGGGCATGGTGTTTGAGCAACGTAATCAAGGGCCGCCGATTATAAGCGCCTTCTGCCGGGCAATAGGTGGTATACCCAGTGTTACATCCCCTTCACGTGGAGCATGCATCATGGCCAAAGGTATGGATTCAAAGAAAGCCGCGAAGAAAAAGCCGGCAAAGACCGCCGATGAAAAACGCGCCGACAAAAAAGCCAAAAAGACTGAAACCGGCCTGTTCGGTCACTGAGTTACAAGCTTAGAACCAAACGATCTGCAAGATTTTTGCGCCTCACTGCACAGAGCAGGAAACACCTGCTCTGAGCTACCGATGGCCAACTACCTTGATCTGACCCAACGCCGGGAAATCGAAGCCCTGGCACGCAGTTTTACCGCAGTCACCGAATGGCCGACCTGGCTGTTGCTGATCGGCGTATATACCGGCTGGTTCGCCGTGATCCTCGCCAGCCACTGGCTGGGCCTGTGGCTGAGCACGGTGTTGCTGATCCCGTTGGTGACACTCTGGCTGTCGGTGCAACACGAATTGCTGCATGGCCATCCCACCCGTTCGCCCCTGATCAACAAACTGCTCGGCTACGCGCCGTTTGCCGTGTGGTATCCCTACACGCTGTACCGCGACAGTCACCTGTTGCACCATAACGACGAAGACCTGACCCTGCCGGGCATCGACCCGGAAAGCCGCTACCTCAATCAACACCAGTGGGATAACAGCTCGTTGCTCAAGCGCGGCGTTCACTGGCTGACCAAAACCCTACTGGGGCGTTTTCTGCTGGCATCGCCGCTGGCCATCGCCCGATTGGCGCGTCATCAACTCCGATGCCTGCCCCAGGTGTGGCCAATGTGGCTGGCCCACGGCGGCGTGACAATCCTGATGCTCGGCGTTATCGCCCACTCCAGCGCCATCCCGGTATGGCATTACCTGCTGCTGGTGACCGCGCCAGCCTTGTCCCTGGCGTCGATCCGTTCCTACTATGAACACCGCCCGCACCCGCAGCCGGAACAGCGTACGGTGCTCAACGAAGCGTCCTGGCCGTGGACCTGGCTGTTCCTCAATAACAACCTGCACCTGGTGCACCACGACTTGCCCAAGTTGCCCTGGTATCTGCTGCCCACGGTCTACCGGGCGCGACGTGAACAATGGGTCGCGCGCAGTGGCGGCTTTCTGGTGCAGGGTTATGGCCAGTTGATCAGCCGCCACGGCCTCAAGGCCATCGACAGCCCAAGGCACCCTTTTGCGTGAGAGACGACCATGAGTGACCACTACGCCGAGCTGCGGATGTACGTCGCGCCCGCAGCGGTGCAACAGGCCAACCAAGCGTGGCTGACGCGTATTTTTGAGCGCCTGAACCTGACGCGCCGCAACGCCGACCACCTCGACCTGCACGGCCTGTGGCTCGCGCCCGAGCTGCTGGTGACGCAAACCTGTGGCTACCCGCTGATGACCCAACTGCGCGGCAAAGTGCGCGTGATCGGCCGCCCGCGCTATGAGCTGGCCCACAGCAGCCAGGGCGAACATTGCAGCCTGCTGCTGACCCGCGAGGACAGCTCGCTTAACGAACTGGCGGACTTCTACAACAGTCGCGGCGTGATCAACGGCCACGACTCCAACAGCGGCATGAACCTGCTACGTGAACGCCTGGCCCCGCTGCAACGCGACGGCCGTTTCTTCGCCAGCGTCGGCATCAGCGGCGCCCACCGCGAAAGCCTGCGCTGGCTGCGCGAAGGCCGCGCCGACCTTGCCGCCGTCGACAGCGTGACCTACGACTACCTCGCCCGTTTCGCCCCCGAAGAAGTGGCGGGGCTGCGCACCGTCACCCGCAGCGCACCGAGCCCGACCTTGCCCTTTATCGGCCCGCTGCACTTGAGCGATGAGCAAGTGGCGCACATTCGTGGGGTGATGAATCAGGCGTTGCAGGATTTACCGCACGTGGTCGCAACCCTGCGCATCCAGGCAGTTCTGCCTGCCAGCGAAGACGACTATCAAGTCCTGCTGAACTATCAACAAGCCGCCGCCACTGCCGGCTACCCGCACCTACGCTGATCGACGCTGATCGTTCCCACGCTCCGCGTGGGAACGATCAGCGTGCGAACAATCGGTTATATAAGAATGCATTTTAAATATTATTAAAGAATAAGCGGCCTTGCTAGGATCGCTCCACCGGAACACCGGACATAACGCGCAACCTTCTCAGATGGAGCCACTATGTCCGGCGCCGACACTTCTCACAGCGATTACGTGGGCGGATTGTTCCGCAGTCATTACGACTGGCTGTGCAGCCGTTTGCACCGCCACCTCGATTCCCGCGCACACGCCGAAGACATCGCCGCCGACACCTTCGTCCAACTGCTGAGTTCGCCCGGCGTGCTGCCGATTTGTCAGCCCCGCGCCTTGCTCACCACCATCGCTCAGCGTTTGATGTACCAACTGTGGCGTCGCCGTGACCTGGAACGCGCTTATCTCGGCGCCCTGGACAACGACGAAGCCTGCAACGCACCGTCGCCTGAAGACCTCGCGCAAATGCTCGAAGCCCTGCAGGCCCTCGACCAATTGCTCGACGGCTTGCCGGCCAAGGTCAAGGCGACCTTTTTGCTTTCGCAGCTCAATGGCCTGACGTATCCCGAGATCGCCGCCAAATTGGGGATTTCCCAACGCTCGGTCAGCGGCTACATGGCCCGCGCCCTCAACCGTTGCCTGCGCCAGACGCCCGGCCAGCCATACAGCTACACGCGGCTCAGTTATGACTTTTAAACAACTTGAGTGGCACACCGATCCAGTGTGGGAGCTGGCTTGCCTGCGATAGCGATGTTGAAGCCACCATCGCCATCGCAGGCAAGCCAGCTCCCACCGTTGATCTCCTGTGTTCCGGAAAATGAGGTTCTGCATGAAAACAATTAAAAACCTGCTCGGTGGCTCGCTGCTGGCTCTCGCTGTCCTGACGCAGCCAACCCAGGCCGCCGAGGCCATCAAACCCATCCACTTCGGCGACATCACCTGGGAAAGCGGCAGCCTTATCACCGAAGTGCTGCGCCTGATCGTCGAGAAAGGTTACGGCCTGCCCACCGACACCTTGCCAGGCAGCACCGTGAGCCTGGAAGCCGCCCTGGCCAAGGACGACATTCAGGTGATCGGCGAAGAATGGGCCGGGCGCAGTCCGGCGTGGGTCAAGGCCGAGGCCGAAGGCAAAGTGTTCGGCCTGGGCGACACGGTCAAAGGTGCCACCGAAGGCTGGTGGGTGCCCGAATACGTGATCAAGGGTGATGCCGAACGCGGCATCAAACCGTTGGCGCCGCAGCTTAAGTCAGTGGCTGACCTGGCGCGCTACAAGGACGTATTTCGCGACCCTGAAGACCCGAGCAAAGGCCGCTTCCTCAACAGCCCCACCGGCTGGACCTCGGAAATCGTCAACAGCCAGAAGCTCAAGGCCTATGGCCTGACCGATACCTTCGTCAACTTCCGCACCGGTTCCGGCGCGGCGCTGGATGCTGAAGTGGCCTCCTCGATCCGCCGTGGCAAACCGGTGTTGTTCTACTACTGGTCGCCGACGCCACTGCTGGGCCGCTTCAAGCTGATCAAGCTCGAAGAACCGCCGTTCAACGCCGACGCCTGGAAAACCCTGGCCGACGCCAACAACCCGCACCCCATTGGCACCCGTTCGATGCCTGCACACTTGGCGATTGGTGTGTCGGCGCCGTTCAAGGCGCAGTACCCACAGTTAGTCACCTTCTTTGAAAAAGTCGACCTGCCGATCGACCTGCTCAACGGCATCCTTGCGCAAATGAGCGAGAAACGTGAACAGCCGCGCCAGGTCGCGCTGGCGTTCCTCAAAGAGCAGCCGCAAGTGTGGCAGCAATGGGTGCCTGCGGATGTCGCGGCCAAGGTCAAAGCTGGCCTGTAGCTGATCGTTCCCACGCTCCGCGTGGGAATGCCGCCCAGGACGCTCTGCGTCCTGTTTTTACGCCGTGACGCAGAGCGTCACAGGATGCATACCCACGCAGAGCGTGGGAACGATCGAGGTGGTAGAGATGGTTAAGTTTTTCAGTGTGGTTCTGGCTTCACTTGTGTTTTCGGCAGCGGTGTCTGCGGCCGAACCGTCCACCTTGCGCATCGGCTACCAGAAAAGCTCGGTGAGCATGGTACTGGCCCGTGAGCACAAACTGTTCGAAGAGGCGCTGCCCGGCACCCAGGTGCAGTGGACTGAATTCCTCGGCGGCCCGCCACTGATCGAAGCGCTGAACGCCGGCAGCCTGGACATTGGCAATATCGGCGACATCCCGCCGATCTTCGCCCAGGCCGCCGGCATCGACTTGCAGTACTTCGCTGTCGAGCCCAATGAAGGCAAAACCGAAGCGGTGCTGGTGCCCACAGCCAGCAGCATCCAAAGCGTGGCCGAACTCAAGGGCAAGCGCGTGGCGCTGCTCAAGGGCTCCAGCGCACACAACCTGTTCCTCAAAAGCCTGCTGCGCGCGGGCTTGCAGTGGAAGGATGTGAATGTGGTGTACCTGTCGCCGTCCGACGGCCGCGCCGCGTTTGAACAAGGCAAAGTCGACGCCTGGGTGGTGTGGGACCCGTACTACTCGGCGGCTGTGGTCGATGGCTCCGCCCGCGTATTGGGCGACGGCCAGGGCCTTAACCCGGCCGGCAGTTTCTTTGTGGTCAACAGCCCATTTGCCAAACAGTACCCGCACGCCGTCGCCACCATCATCAAGACGCTCGGCAAGGCCCAGCGCCTGTCCCTGGACCAGCCCGAAGAAAGCATCGCCTTGATGGCCAAGACCCTGGGCCTGCAGCCGGCGGTGGTCAAAAGCTACTTCGAACACCGCTCGCCGGAGCCGATTCGGCCGCTGCAGGCCATCGACATCGCCAATCAGCAGCGCACCGCCGACCTGTTCTTCGCCAACGGCCTGATCCCGAAAAAGGTCGATGTGCAGCAAATAGTCTTCAAGGCTCTAAACCAATGAACATCAACTGTGGGAGCTGGCTTGCCTGCGATAGCGCTGGCCCAGACAGCACATCATTGCCTGACACACAGTCATCGCAGGCAAGCCAGCTCCCACAGTGGATTGCATTTCAGGTCATGGATTTTCAGCGGCCAGCGCCGCAGTCACGGCAGGCCGTGCGCCAACGCGTTGTTGAAACGCCGTCAGTGCCGGCCACGGCTGCAGATCAATGTCATGAACCGCCGCCCAGCGCAGCAGCACAAACAAATACGCATCCGCTACCGAGTACTGCTCGCCCAGCAAATAATCCTGACGCTCCAGCGTCTGCACCAGAAACTCAAAGCGCTTGAACAACTTGGCCACAAACGTGGCTCGCACTTCGCCTTGGATCGCCGGGTTGAAGAAAATCCCCAGCCCGCCGTGAATCTCGCTGGCGATGAAATTCAGCCATTCCTGCAAACGCACACGCTCCCAACTGCCATTGGCCGGGGCCAACCGGGCGGCGGGTTTCAGGTCGGCCAGGTATTGCAGGATCGCACTGGCTTCGGTCAGCACCTGGCCGTTATCCAGTTGCAGCGCCGCCACATAGCCCTTGGGGTTTATTTGCAGGAAGTCTGCGCCATCGGCAGTGGTTTTGGCCTTGTTATCGACCCTTACCAAGTCGAACGGCAGCGCCAATTCGCGCAGCACGATATGGGGGGCGAGGGAACAGGCATTCGGGGAGAAATACAATTTCATGTGGGGCTACTCGGTTGAATTTGCGCCAGTCTCACGGGCATGGCACCGTGGGTAAAATTAAACCTTCAGACCCCACCCATAAGGACAGCTACTGCCATGATGAACCTGATGCACTGGCGCTTGCTGGTGGCCGTGGCCGATCAAGGCAGCATTACGGCGGCTGCCGAGCAAGTGGGCATGACCCAGTCCGCCGCCAGCCAGGCCATGGCCAACATGGAGGCGACTTTGGGTGCGCAATTGTTCACGCGCGAGCCGCGCAAGACCTTGCCCACCGCGCTCGGGTTGAGTGTGATCGAACAAGCGCGCGTGATGATGGGGGCGTTGCAGGCGATTCGTACAACGGTCGACGACGCTCGGCCGCTGCTGCGTGGGAGTATTCGCATCGCCAGTTTCCCGATGGTGATGGCGACTTTTCTGACGCCGCTGCTGCAGCGTTTTCGTCAGCTGAACCCCGGTATTGAAGTGACCACGCTGGATGTCACGGACAGTGAAGTGCTCACCTTGCTTGACGCCGGCCTGATCGACTTGGGCGTGGTGCTCAACCCCAGGCCCGAGCGCAACGCCAGCGTATTGGGGCGAGATTGCTGGATGGCCGTGTTGCCGACCGATCATCCCTTGGCGCAGCGCCCGGCCAACGCCAGCGTGTCGTTTGAGGAACTGCTGGAGCAACCCTTTGTACTTGCCACCGGCGGTTGCACCGCCAGTGCCCGCAGCTTGGCGGGCGCTGCGGGGCTTACCCTGCGCGATATTCGCGTGGAAGTACGCGAGTGGAACAGCGCCTACAGCCTGGTACGCGAAGGCGTCGGCGTCACGCTGGTACCTGAAATGGCCTTGCCGGTAAAGCGCAATGGCTTGCGCGTGATGCCGCTGACCGTCCCGCTGTATCGCGAATTTGCCTTGGTCGGCTCGCCCACCCGGCCGCCTTCAGCCGCGGCAAGCGCATTGTTAAAAATGCTGGCTGACTAGTGGCCTTGCATAGCGCCAAGCCCTGTCTATGCTCACCCAGAACCGTTGATGACGTTTGGCATATAAAGCGTTTCGGATGGTTATTTCCCCATGAAGGTTAGCCAGCACTATCCAAAAAATGAATGGAATGCGCCTTTCAGGCGCCGGGAATCAAGGGTGATCTGACCATGTTCAACCGCCATCACAAATCCGACCTGCAAGAAATCGAACGTTTCTCCTGTGCCCTCACCGAAGCCAACGCCAAACTCGCCGCCATCAGCCGTTCCATGGCAATGATCGAGTTCGACCGCAACGGCATCATCCTCGATGCCAACGACAACTTCTGCCAAGCCATGGGCTACAACGTGGAGGAAATTCGCGGCAAGCATCACCGCATTTTTTGCGAGGATGCCTACACCCACACCGAGGCCTACACCAAGCTATGGCGTGACCTGGCGCGGGGCGAAGCCCTCAGCGGCACCTTTATGCGCCTGAACAAGCGTGGCGAAGAAGTGTGGCTCGAAGCCAGTTATATGCCGGTGCTCGACAGCAACAACCAGGTGCAGAGCGTGATCAAAGTGGCTTCGGATATTTCGGCGCGGGTCCATCATGAACACGAGAACCAGAGCCTGATCGACGCCATCAGCCGTTCAATGGCGGTGATCGAGTTCACGCCCCAGGGCCAGATTCTCAACGCCAACGACAATTTCCTGCGCACCGTGCAGTACTCACGCGAAGAAATCATCGGCCAGCACCACAGCATGTTCTGCCACCGTGCCGAGGTTGAGTCGCCGGCCTACAAGGCGTTCTGGGCCTCGCTCAACCGTGGGGAATATCATTCCCATCGCTTCGAGCGTAAGAACAAATACGGCAAGACCCTGTTTCTGGAAGCGTCCTACAACCCGATTTTCGACACCAACGGGCGCCTGTACAAAGTGGTGAAATTCGCCAGTGACATCACCGACCAGGTCACCACCCTGCGCACCGCCGCCGATTCGGCGCATGCCACCTCGGTACAAAACGATGCCTGTGCGCGCAAAGGTTCGGAGGTGGTGCAGCAAACCGTGCAGATCATTGAAGAGATTTCCAGCGACTTGAATCAGGCGGCCCAGAGTATCGATGCGGTGAGCAAGCAATCGGACATCATCGGCTCCATCGTGCAGACCATCCGCAGCATTGCCGAGCAGACCAATATGCTCGCGCTTAACGCAGCCATTGAAGCGGCGCGGGCGGGTGAGCATGGGCGTGGTTTTGCGGTGGTGGCCGATGAAGTGCGCAGCCTTGCCGCACGCACCAGTCAGGCGACAGTGGAGATTGTGGATGTAGTGCGCAAGAACCACGACCTGTCGCTGAGCGCGGTGTCGAGCATGCAGTCGAGCCTGAGCCGTACTGGGCTGGGTGTGGAATTGGCGAATGAAGCGGGGCAGGTGATCCTGGAGATTCAGGAAGGCTCGCGGCATGTGGTGGATGCGATCAGCCAGTTCAACTCAACGTTGCAACTGCAGTAAGGCTGGGGGCTCAAGATCGTTCCCACGCTCCGCGTGGGAATGCCTCACTGGACGCTCCGCGTCCGCTCTTGGGACGCGGAGCGTCCTTGGCTGCATTCCCACGCGGAGCGTGGGAACGATCATCCGATCATCAGTGGTGTCGGTCAGATCGCGGCCAGGGTTTCTTTAACCGCCTGCGCCGGATCAGTGGCCTTCGCCGCTACCTGCTGATCTTGCTGCTGCTTCACGCGTTCAGCCACTTGCTTGGCAATCGCGTCCTGTTTTTCCTGCGGCATTGCTTGCACTTGCGCCTCGGTCAAACCCTGTTCCTTGAGCAACTGCTCGCGGATGCGTTCGGCGGGGGATTTGTTCATGTAGTCGGTGAAGTCGGCGCGTGCGGTGCTGGTGCTCGAACCGGCTGCCGGCACATCCGTCGATGCGGTAGGGGCGGCGGTGGTGGCTTGCAGCTGCACTCGGGTCTTGGCGAAGGCTTCGTCGATGCGGTCGTTGGCTTTGTCCAGGTCCTTCTGCGCGGCCGGCACGGTCACACTTTGCTGCGCCGCTTGCAGGGCACCACTGTAAAGCGTGCTGGCGGCAGCGTTGGCCGGGTCCATGTCGGGACGCTTGAGCTGTTGCACGGTCGATACGGCTTGGGCGTTGTTATTAACCAGCATGATCGGTCACCTGTGGAAATGTTCGGTGCGACAGCTGGAGCAAATAGCATGCCGAGTGCACCACCCCCCGGTTTTGTTGGGGATGGCGCGGGCGTCGCGGCAATCATTGTCCCGCAGGCGGCCAACTGTTGCCGTCAGTGCGCAATATTCTCCAACGCCAAATTGCGCGTGCGCGGCCCGAACCAACTGATGGTGATCATCACAATCAACATGCTGCTGGCAATAAACGCCAGCACGCCCGGCGTGCCCAGGTGCTCCAGAATAAAACCGATCAACAAGCTGCTGAACACCGTGGACAAGCGGCTGAACGAATAGCAGAACCCCACCGCCCGTGCGCGGATATTGGTCGGGAACAACTCGCTCTGGTACGAGTGATAACTGAAGCTCAGCCAGGCGTTGCAGAAGGTGATCATCACCCCGCAGATCACCAGCCCCACGGCCGTGGTTTGCAGGGCAAACAGGCTGCCGAAGATCATCGCGCCCATGGCTGAGCCGACAATCTGCCATTTGTTTTCAAAGCGATTGGCCACTTTTACAAACAGCAACGGCCCCAGCGGGTAGGCGAGGGTGATGATGAAGGCGTACATCAGGCTGTGGGTCACGCTCACGCCCTGACCCGACAGCAACGCCGGCAACCAATTGCCGAAGCCGAAAAAGCCGATGGCCTGGAACACGTGAAACACAATCAGCATCAGTGCGCGACGCCGGTACGGCGGTTGCCAGATATCGGCAAAACGGCCGCTGCCTTGCACGCCGACGGCCTGCGGTTCAGGTTCATCCAGCGGTTTGCCGTGATCCTTTTGGCAGCGCGCCTCCAGGTTGTCCATGATCTGCCCGGCTTCATCAAAGCGACCTTTTTGCGCCAGCCAGCGCGGTGATTCCGGCAGGCGCTTGCGCAGTTGCCAGATAAACAGCGCAAACACTGCACTGCTGAGCACCACCCAGCGCCAGCCGGACACCCCGAATGGCGCTTGGGGCACCAACCACCACGACATCAACGCCACCGCCGGCACCGACAGAAACTGGATGAAAAACGCGAAGGCGAACGCCGAACTGCGCATGCGCTTGGGCACCAGTTCCGACAGGTAGGCGTCGATGGTTACCAGCTCGATCCCCAGGCCAATGCCCACCAGAAAGCGCATGCCGATAATGCCCAGCGCCGAGGTTTGAATGCCCATCAACACCGTGGCGACGGTGTACCAGATCAACGCAAAGGTGAAGATCGCCCGGCGCCCGAAACGGTCGGCGATGGGGCTGAGCAGGCTGGCGCCGAGGAACAGGCCCAGGAAGGTCGCCGAGGCGAACGCGGCCTGGTCCGAGAAGCCAAACACGCCCTCGCTGCCGGTGTGGAATATCCCATCGCTGATCAAACCGGGGCTGATATAGGCGGTCTGGAACAGGTCATACAGCTCAAAAAAACCACCGATCGACAGCAGCGCCACCAGGCGCCAGACGGTGGCGACGGCGGGCAGGCGGTCAATGCGCGCGCTGATGTGGGCAGCACGGATCGGGTCGATGCCGTCGGCGGTGGAGAGTGCAGGCATGGGCAGAACTCAATAAGTAATCGGGATTTCAAATGCTTGGAATGCATCATCGACCGGATGGTAACCCAACACCCGCGTGGTTTCGCTCAGGTCCAGGCGCTTGAAACGGTTATTGGAAATGCCATGGGCGATCAGGTGCTTCACGCCCTCGGCCTCCACCGAGCGTTGCAGCAATTGCACCGCGTCCCGTGGGCTGAGCCAGGCGCTGAGGTCGCGGGCGTTGTTGAGGTCGTGGGTTTCGGGGAACTCAAAAGCGCCGATGCGCAGGGCAATGGTCGACAGTGGCGTCTTGGCTGCGTAGTAGCCGCACAACGCCTCGCCGTAGCATTTGCTCACGCCATACAGGTTGGCGGGCATTACCTGCATGCCGGGCGTGATCTGCCGGTCTACCGGGTAGCCTTCGATGGTTTGTGCGCTGCTGGCGAATACCAAACGCTTCACGCCGGCGGCCACGGCGGCTTCGAACAGGTAAGTCGTAGCAAGGATATTGTTCGGTAGCAACTCGTCGAACGACGCGCTGGCGTGGGGGATGCCCGACAGGTGCACGACCACGTCGATGCCATCAAGCAGCGCAGCCAGGCTGGCTTTGTCGCTGAGGTCGGCATGGACAAAACGGTGCTCGCCCAGGTCGAACGCCGGCGCGATGCGGTCCGTGAGGGTGAAGCGGTAGCGCTCTTTTGAGGCTTCGAAAAATGTCTTGCCGATTCTGCCGCAGGCGCCGGTAAGCAGTACGTTGAGTCCTTTCACAGTGAGTCCTTGTTTTAGTGATGGCCGTCGAGGGCGAAGGTCTTGAAGCCCTGGCGTTGGCTCAGGCGTTGGTAATACGCCGCAATGGCAGGGTAGGGCGGGCGCTGCATGGGCGTGTTCTGCCAGCGGTGCACCGAGAGGCCGATCAGAATATCGGCGAGGGTGAATTCATCGCCGGCCACATAGGCGCAGGTTTTAGCCAACTGTTGTTCCAGCAGGCCCATCTTGTCATTCCAGCGCTGCACGGCGGCGGCAATCTGCGCCGCGTCGAGGTTGTCGGGGTTATTGCGCACCAGCGCGGTGAAGGCATCGCCCCAGGCGCGGTTGAGTTCCACGGCTTGCCAGTCCACCCATTGCTCGACCCGCGCACGTGGCGCGGGTTCGGCGGGTAGCAGGTCGGTGCGTTGGTAGAGGCCGATCAGGTAGCGGCAGATGGTGTTGGATTCCCACAACACACCGTGGTCGTCGATCAGCACCGGCACCTGGGCGTTGGGGTTCAGGGCCAGGAATTCGGCTGACTGGGTGGGCTTGAAGCCGATGCCCCAGTCTTCACGTACGTAGTCGATGCCCAGTTCCTGGCAGGTCCAGAGCACTTTGCGCACGTTGATGGAGGACGTGCGGCCGAGGATTTTCAGTGAGTGTCCCATGGTGCTTCCCTGACGATGGCGAGCGGTCAATCTAGCAGGGGCAGGACTTTACGGCGATATCTTAAGTGGGCACGGACAACATGTGGGAGCTGGCTTGCCTGCGATAGCGGTGTGTCAGGCAATGATGTGCCGACAGGTCTACCGCCATCGCAGGCAAGCCAGCTCCCACAGGGTTAACCGAGTTAGGCTTTAGGTGCGTGGTGTTTGCTGGTCCATGGCTTTGCCGACCATCAGCACTGACAACTCGCTCAGTTGATGAATGGCGAGGGCCACGTCGCGGTGTTTGCCGGTGAGGTCATTGGACAGGTCGAGCAGCAAGGTGCTGACGGAGCACACGGTTTCGTAGCTGTTGATCAGTAGGGATTCGAGGGGTGTGTCGGGTGTGAGGGTGAAGATCGTAGTTGCAGGTTTTTCAATTTCTTTGATCATTGCAGTGCTCCTGGTTTAGGAGGTCCAAAAGTGGGCTACTAAACCCGATCGCCGAGAAATTCAGCGACCGACCCACCTTAGTTTCCACCCACCCAAGCGCACAAGCCGGCGGATTCTGACGTAAGCGTAGGCAACCGGGCAAGGCGCTTACGGCAATGTCAGCCGCGTCCTACAGGCGTCCCACATCTCAAGCGAGCACGGTAAAAAAATGTGGGAGCTGGCTTGCCTGCGATAGCGGTGTGTCAGGCAACGATGTGCCGACAGGTCTACCGCCATCGCAGGCAAGCCAGCTCCCACAGTTTGATTGTGTTTGGGCTTTGAAAGTTACGTGCTTTCGCGCACCTGCAACTCAAACCCCATGTCCACCACCGGCTTGGCAATCTTGTTGCCTGCCATGATCGTCAACAAATGCTCCGCCGAGCGCCGCCCGATCGCTTCCCGTGGCGTGCTGATGCTGCTCAAACGCGGCACCATAAAAGACGATGCCGGCAAGTCGTTGAAGCCCAGCACCGCCACGCGCTCCGGGACGTTGATGCCGTGTCGCATGGCCTCCAGCAGTGCACCCTGGGCCAGGTCGTCGTTACCGAAGAAAATCGCATCCACGTCCGGATGCGCCGCCAGCAGCTGCAAAAACAACTCACCACCCAAGCCCACGGAGGAGGGGCGTGGCGTCAGCAGTTCCAGCGCCGGGTCGTACAGACCCGCCTGCTGCAGGGCACGGCGGAACCCTTCACCGCGCAGCAATGTGCGCTGGTCCAACTGCGCGCCGATATACGCCAGGCGCTTGCGCCCACGGGAGAGCAAATGCGCTGCGGCTGTTTCGCCTGCGCTCAATTGCGAAAACCCCACGCAATTCACGCCCGCGTTCGGGTCCAGATCCATCATGTACACACAGGGCACATTGCTGGCCTCGACCATCCGTCGTGCGCTTTCGGTGCGATCAAACCCGGTCAGCAGCAAACCGCGTGGCTGGTAGGCCATGTAGTTGCGCAGCAGGTTTTCTTCTTCATCACGCGAATAGTGCGAGTTGCCGATCAGTACTTCAAAGCCCTTGGGCCGTAGCACTGCGTGGATGGCTTCGAGGGTTTCGATAAACAACAGGTTGGACAGCGACGGCACGATGACCACCACCGAATGGCTTTGCGCCGAGGCCAGGGCGCGAGCGGCGGGGTTGACGACGTAATTCAGTTCGGCAGCGGCCCGTTGCACTTTTTCCACCAGCTCGGTAGCAACCGTGCTGACGCCACGCAGTGCGCGGGAGGCGGTAATGGGGCTGACACCCGCCAGGCGGGCCACTTCATTGAGGGTCGGGCGACCGGTGGTGCGCAATTTTTTATCGTTCTTGGAGGTCATCAGGCTGTTGCCAAACAAAAATCGAGGCACTAAGGTAGCGCTGTCTCCAAATGGCTGCAAATTATTGAACGTTGGGTTGCCTGATCCTGTTCAAACAGTTGGAGAGGATGCACGCGTCACTCCATAAAAATGACAAGTCGGCGCGGGAAAAGCCTGTTTTTGCACTAGCCTTACAGCGTGCAAAGGTAGCGCTATCTGCGTCCTGAGGTGTTTCATGAGTCAACCTGTTACCGCCCTGGTCATCATGGGTGTTTCCGGCTGTGGCAAGTCCAGCGTCAGCGAAGCCCTGTGCCGCCTGAACGGCGCCACCGCCATTGAAGGCGACAGCTTTCACCCCGCCGCCAATATCGAAAAGATGAGCGCCGGCCACCCCCTCAACGACGACGACCGCGCCGGCTGGCTCGATATCCTCTGCGATGAACTGCGCCGCTCGCTCAAAGCGGGCGAGCATCCGGTGCTCACCTGCTCGGCCCTCAAAAAGAAATACCGCGACCACCTGCGCGAAGCCGCGCCGGGCCTGGGGTTTGTGTTCCTGGAGCTGACCCGCGCCGTGGCCGCTGACCGCGTATCCCATCGCCCCGGCCATTTTATGCCGGCAAGCCTCATAGACAGCCAGTTCGCCACCCTCGAATCGCCCGTGGGCGAGCCGCTGACCCTGGCGCTCAATGCCAGCGAAGACAGCGTTGAGGACTTGGCCAAGCAAACCAATGCCTGGTGGCTGCAACACGGCTTTGAACCTACTCATTAATTTTTTGCCGGAAAAGGTAGCGCTACCCCCGGCGAAAGATTCAATACCCGCTTTAATAACAACAACAAACAGGAGAGACCCCCCATGTTTGGCATGTCCCACGAGTCCTACCTGCTGCTAGACGCAGTGGTCACAATCATCGGGTTGATCGTTCTGATCACCCAATTCAAGGTGCACCCGTTCATTGCACTGATCATCGCGGCCGGCTTTCTCGGCCTGACCTCGGGCATGCCTGTGGACAAGATCATCAAGGCATTCCAGGACGGTTTTGGCGGTGTGCTTGGTTTTGTCGGCATTATCCTCGCGCTGGGCACCATGCTCGGCAAGATGATGGCCGAGTCCGGCGGCGCCGATCAGATCGCACAGACACTGATCCGTGCCTTCGGCAAAGACAAAGTCCAGTGGGCGATGATGTTCGCTGCGTTTCTGGTGGGCATCCCGCTGTTCTTCGAGATCGGTTTTGTACTGCTGATCCCGCTGGTATTTATCGTCGCGCGCCGCACCGGCGTGTCGCTGATCAAGATCGGCATCCCGCTGCTCGCCGGCCTGTCGGCGGTACACGGCCTGGTGCCACCGCACCCTGGCCCGCTGCTGGCCATTGGCGTGTTTGGCGCAGACATCGGCAAGACCATCCTGTACGGCCTGATCGTCGCACTGCCGACCGCCATTATTGCCGGGCCGATTTTCGGCACGTTTATCGCCAAGTACATTCCGGGCAACCCGTCCCAGGAACTGGTCGACCAACTGGCCCGCGAGCCAGAGTCAAAAAGCCTGCCGAGCTTCAGCATCACCCTGATCACCGTGCTGCTGCCGGTGTTCCTGATGCTGCTCAAAACCTTCGCCGACGTCGCGCTGCCGGACGGCCATGCCATCCGCAACTGGATGGACATGATCGGTCACCCGATCACTGCGTTGCTGCTGGCGTTGCTGCTGTCGCTGTACACCTTTGGCCATCGCCAGGGCATTCACTCCAAGCAAATCCTCAAGCTGCTCGACGCCAGCCTCGCGCCGACCGCTGCGATCATCCTGATCATCGGCGCCGGTGGTGGTTTCAAGCAGATGCTGGTGACCAGCGGTGTGGGCGACGTGATCGGCCACATGGCGGTGAACGCGCAGATCAACCCGATTCTGCTGGCGTGGCTGGTGGCGGCGGTGATTCGTGTGGCCACAGGCTCCGCGACGGTCGCGACCATTACCGGCGCAGGCATTGTGGTGCCGGTGGTCGGGATGATTCCAGGGGTTAACCGTGAGCTGCTGGTGTTGGCGACGGGGGCGGGGTCGTTGGTGTTGTCTCACGTCAACGATGCGGGGTTCTGGCTGGTGAAGCAGTACTTCAATATGACCGTGGTCGAGACGTTCAAGACCTGGACGGCGATGGAGACCATTCTGTCGGTGGTGGCGCTGATCTTTATCATGTTGCTGTCGTTGGTGGTGTAACAGGCGCACCACAAAACCTATGTGGTAACCCAATCAAATGTGGGAGCTGGCTTGCCTGCGATGGCGGTGTTGGATTTACCATCGCCATCGCAGGCAAGCCAGCTCCCACATTGATTCGGTTTCTTCAGGTCGTTCAGGATCAGGCTTTATCCGCCCGGAACATCCCGCGAATCCCGCGTACCGCCTGGCGAATCCGGTCCTGGTTCTCGATCAGCGCAAAGCGCACATGATCATCCCCGTACTCACCAAACCCAATCCCTGGCGACACACACACTTTGGCTTCCAGCAGCAGCTTCTTGGCAAATTCCAGCGAACCCATGGCGGCATACTGCTCGGGGATTTTTGCCCAGACGTACATCGACGCCTTGGGATTCTCGACCATCCAACCCAGCTCATGCAGGCCTTTGACCAGCACGTTACGGCGCTGGCGGTACTGCTCGGCAATGTCCTTCACGCACTGCTGATCACCTTCCAGCGCCGCAATCGCTGCCACTTGCAGCGGGGTGAAGGTGCCGTAGTCGTGGTAGCTCTTGATCCGCGCCAGGGCGTTGACCAGTTCCGGGTTACCGACCATAAAGCCGATGCGCCAGCCGGCCATGTTGTAACTCTTGGACAGGGTGAAAAACTCCACCGCAATGTCCTTGGCGCCCGGCACTTGCATGATCGACGGCGCTTTCCAGCCGTCGTAGACGATGTCGGCGTAGGCCAGGTCGTGGACAACAAGCACGTCGTACTGCTTGGCCAGGGCGATCACACGTTCGAAGAAATCCAGTTCCACGCACTGCGCGGTGGGGTTGGACGGGAAGCCCAGAATCATCATTTTCGGCTTGGGGATCGAGCCACGAATCGCCCGCTCCAGCTCGGCGAAGAAGTCCACGCCCGGCACCAGCGGCACCGAACGCACCTGGGCGCCGGCAATCACGGCACCGTAGATGTGAATCGGGTAGCTGGGGTTGGGCACCAGCACGGTGTCGCCCTGGTCGAGGGTGGCCAGCATCAAATGCGCCAGGCCTTCCTTGGAACCGATGGTCACGATGGCTTCGGTTTCCGGGTCGATATCCACTTCGTAGCGGTCTTTATACCAGCGCGAAATCGCCCGGCGCAGCCGCGGAATGCCTTTGGAAGTGGAGTAGCCGTGGGTATCTTCACGCTGGGCGACGGTGACCATTTTTTCCACGATGTGGGGAGGCGTGGCGCCGTCAGGGTTACCCATGCTCAAGTCGATGATGTCTTCGCCGCGCCGACGCGCAGCCATCTTCAGCTCGGCAGTGATATTAAAAACGTAAGGGGGGAGTCGATCTATGCGCGCAAAGCGGCGCGGCGAACCTTGGTCTGCCATTGTTGCCTCGAGGTACGTAAGCGCCCGGAACCGTCCGAGCGACGTCGGCCACTGCGGTGGCCTGCGGGGCAGACAATACGGTCGATGATGGCCAGTTGTCCAGATGTGTAGGAAAAATTTCTACTTGGAGTGAAGCCTGGATATGCCCCTATACTCGATGCGGGTTTGTTCCCTCATAAGAAGGAGACTGTTCGTATGGATCAGCAGACAAAACAACCGTTAGAGCCACGCATGGAAGCCGGTAAAGCCTTGGTAATCGCCGGGGTACAAGGGCGTTATTCAAAGGCCACAGTGGGTGATATCCCAAAGCTGTGGGAATTGTTCGACACTTGCATCAAAGACATTAAAAAGCGCGTCGGTGGCGTGACCTATGGTGTGTGCCATAACCCCCACCATGGCGAGTTCGACTACATGGCCGGGGTTGAAGTCCCGACTAAAAGCGACGTGCCGAGCAACTTCGAGTTCATCGAAATTGCACCGCTCAACTATGCCGTGTTCCCACATTACGGGCCGGTGCAGGCACTTGAGCAAACCTACGAACGCATCATGTTCGAGTGGTTGCCGCACTCGGGCTACAAGGTGATGGGCGCGGATTTCGAACGCTACAGCGCCGATTTCGACGCGCGCAAGGGTACGGGGACGGTGGAGATCTGGCTGCCGGTTGGCGAAAAGGGCTGACGGCGGTGCTGTCAGCGCCGGCAAGCCGGCGCCGACAGACGTATCAATACAGCGTGTTTTTGACCCGCTCCGGCATCTCTCGGTCATAGGCCTCGGCATCAAACTGCCCAGCATTGAGCCGCTTGTGAAACGCTCCGGCCGACGGCAGTGCCGAGCGGTCCAAGTGCTTCTCGGGGTTCCAGCAATCCGAGCGCACAAAGGCTTTGGAGCAGTGGAAATATGCGGCCTCCACCTGCACCAGAATCACCGAACGCGCCGGTTTGCCATTCACCGCAAAACTCTCCAGCAGCTCGGGCTCGATGGAAATCTGCGCCCGGCCATTCACGCGCAACGTTTCGCCAACCCCCGGGATGATGAACAGTAAGGCAATGCGTGGGTCTTGCAGCAGATTGCGCAGGGTGTCGAGCCGGTTATTGCCCGGCCGGTCCGGGATCGCCAAGGTGCGCTCATCCACAATCCGCACAAACCCCGGCACATCACCACGTGGCGAGCCATCAATGCCGTCCGGCCCGGATGAACTCACCACCACCAGGGGCGACGCCCGCACCATGGCCTGGTAGTCCTCGTTGAGAAACGCGATCTCCTTGCGCACCGCCCGCTCGTGGGGGAGGCCGTAGAGGGTTTCGAGTTGTTCGAGGGTTGTCAGCATATTCACCACCTTGTCCTTGGATGAGTACAGAAGCGTTCAGCCACCGAAGCTCTGCTGGTAGCTCTGGGCGGATTGTCGAATGGCTTTTGCAACGTCAGGCGCTAACCGACAGTATTCGTCTTCGCGCTTGAGCACGACCTCAAGGGTTTGAAGCAGCGCCTGAATACGCGCCTGAGGTTCTGCAATTTCGCAGGTTCTTGCAAACTCAAGGATGCCCAAGCGTGAGGCAAACATTGATTTGTTGCCGGACAGATCCAGCGCAAGTGTGTCTTCAGGTATATAGGCGGTGGTATTCACGATGTCGTAAGCCGGGGCCAGGCGCGCGTCAAATTTAATCGGGTCACTGTAGAGCACACCGAAGTTTTTCAGGTGAGCATCGCCATTTCCCACGATGCAACTCAAAGCCACGCTATCGAACAATTGGTCCAACGAGCTGCGTTGGTTTTCTGGTGAGCAAAACGCGCGTACAGCCTTGGCGATGGCGGCATAGCTCTTGGTGTATTTCTGTTCGGCAGACAGGCCCATCAGTGTGGTCATGTCTTCGAAACCCAGCGGGTTGAGCTGCGCGTCGCGATCAAAGCGCCGCATGATGAATAGCTTATGGTTCTGCGACAGATAAAACGGCGGCACGGGCAGGCCTGCATCCCGCGCAATGGACATGCACAGGTATTCATTGATGGCCAAGCCCGGAAACTCATCGCGCCCGCTTTTGATAATCAGGTCGTTGGTTTTTGAGGTGAATTTTTGCTCGGGAGTTTGAGGTTTTTCTGGCACCAGCACTTTGGGCTGTACGCCAGAAATGCCCGCTCGCAGAATGTAACGGTCCACCAAGTCGGCGAACAGGTCTTCTGCTCCATCCCACGCGAGAATTTCTGCCAGGTTCTCTCCGTTTGCGGGCGGACCGTTGCGTTGGATCAATTCGTTTATCTGATCGGAAATCACGAAAACCCGGCCAATCGGTGCACTGCTACCTGATAAGGCCAGTAACAGCATCGGGTCCACTTTTACCGTTTTAGCCAGACGGTTACGCAATTGTTCCAGTACGTAGCCTTCGGGCAAATTCATTTGAAAGATTGGATGCAATTCGCGGCGGCGATATTCTTCTGCGCGCACGGGCATGGTAAGGCTGATGGCGCTTTGGGCCTGTGCCTTAGCGTCGTAGCGAAACAGGTAATCATCAGCGCCCACCAAGACGCTGCCGCTGTCGCCCTGAGGCGTATGAACGCTAAGAGCGGGGCTATTCATTGAACAAGTCCTCTAACTCTTCAAGTGTCGGCAGAGTCACTGGCACTAATTTGACCTCACTGCCCAGGGCGGCAATCACGCGAGCATAGGCATTCATGGAAACAGAGAGGCTGCCCTTCTCGATTTCGATCAGTTTTTGCCGGGTAACGCCCGCAAGTTTCGCCAGGTCCGCTTGTGTATAGCCACGGTTGAGGCGCATGGAGCGAACTTGTTGGCCTAAGCGTTGGGTGATAATAGAAGTGTCCATGTCACGTATTCATTACTTTTGATTATTTAAGTCATATATACGTTACATTTTTAAGCTGTCAATGCCATCCCGACCAAACACCCAACTCAACCTGCGCTCATACCCAACCCGCCCCTTATACGCCTCCCCGCTGTCCACCCACCCGGCCGCCAGATACAACCCCATCGCCGCCACATTGTCCGTGTCCACCGACAACTCCAGCGCCTTGATCTGCGGCCACGCCTGCAGGGCCGCCGCCGGCAATGCCTGTAAACACGCTTTGCCAAACCCGTGCCCTTGCTGGTGCCGGTCCACCTGCAACGCATGCAGCGTGGCGCTGTGTTCATCGGCCCAATGGGGCAGGCAGGGTGGGCGTTTGAGCAGCAGGAAGGCCACGGGCATTTCGTCGGCCAGTAGTGCAAAGCCTTTGATTGCGCCGGGCTTGGGGTTGACCAGCAGGCTGTTGAGCGCGCAGTAGATATCGCCGGAATACGCCAGTTGCTCGGGGTGCACTTGCAGGGTGTCGAGGTGCTGTTTTTGCACAAGGCTCAGCGTCTCATAGGCGACGAGGCGGGTTTCCATCGGGGGCGCATCCGAAATCCTACAAAGAGGCGTGGATTCTAGCGGGTTTGATGCACGCGAAATTATTTTTCAGTGGCGTGTCGATTTCATTCAAGGCCATTCGACCAGGAGTGTCCTTTGTGATTTTCCAACCCCCAGGAGTATCGCCATGAGCACTGCAATCAACACCCTGATCGAGCAATGGAAACAAGCCGTACTTGATCGTGATATCGACAAAATTGTCAGCTATTACGCCGACGATATCGTCTCGTTCGACGCCGTCACTGCGCTGCAATTCAAGGGCAAGGCCGCCTACCGCGCCCATTGGGACGAATGCATGAAGCATTGCCCTGGCCCGGGCATTTTCGAATTTCATGAGCTGCATATCGTTGAGGCGCCCGACAGCGCGTTTGCCCACTGGCTGGCCCACTGCGGCGGCGCCGGGCCGGATGGCGTGGTGAAGGCGTGCTGGATGCGCGTGACTGCCGGCTACCAGCGTATCAACGGGCAGTGGAAGGTGGTGCATGAGCACTGGTCGGCGCCCTTCGACATGGAAAGCGGCACGGCATTGTTCGACCTGAAACCTTGACCGCCACGAACTATAGTCAGTAGTCCGAAAACGGAGAGTGCCATGAAATACCTCTGCCTGATCTACAGCAACGAAGAGGTGTTGCACACCTCGCCCGACAGCCCGGCGGACCCGGAGTGTTTTGCCTACGCCGAGGCCATCCAGGCCAGCGGCCGAATGCTCGCCGCCGAGCCGTTGGAGTCGGTGAGCACCGCCACCACCGTGCGCATGCGCAATGGCAAGCTGTCGATCACCGACGGGCCGTTTGCCGAAACCAAGGAACAGCTCGCCGGGTTTTACCTGATCGAGGCCAAAGACCTGAACGAAGCGATCCAGGTGGCGGGCGGCATACCGGCAGCCCGGGTCGGCAGTGTGGAAGTGCGCCCCGTGCGTGAATTGAATCTCTGAACACAACAACCACAAGAGTTTAAGGAGGTTTACCCCATGAATACCCAACCTGCTGAATTTGAACTGTCCATCAGCCGTTTGATCGACGCACCGCCAAGCAAGGTGTTTCGCGCCTGGACCACGCCCGAGCTGTTACAGCAATGGTGGGGGCCACACGGCATGACCACGCCGGAGTGCGAAATGAACCTGTGGGTCGGTGGTCTGTTTCGTACCTTGATGCGCGCGCCGGATGGCGCCGAATACCCGACCTCCGGCGTATTCCTGGAAATCAAGGCGCCGAACCGGCTGGTGTTTACCGATGCCTATGCGCCGGGCTGGGTACCGTCGGGCAAGCCGTTCATGACCGCCGAAGTGACCTTCGAAGCCGTCGACGGCAAGACCCAGTACACCGCCCGCGCCATGCATTGGAGCGAAGCTGACAAGCAGGCCCACGAAGCCATGGGT
Source organism: Pseudomonas sp. OE 28.3 (assembly GCF_014268205.2). Classification (NCBI taxonomy): domain Bacteria; kingdom Pseudomonadati; phylum Pseudomonadota; class Gammaproteobacteria; order Pseudomonadales; family Pseudomonadaceae; genus Pseudomonas; species Pseudomonas sp. OE 28.3. Next base: position 5,288,319 of record NZ_CP077082.1, on the reverse strand, counting down.
TTCCATGACGGCTGGGGCCAGAGCCTCGACCGCCTGGTGGCTTTGGTGACCCAGGGCATGCCCGATTGACCCCGCAGGTCGAGGCGATTTACCGCAGCGAATCACGCCGCGTACTGGCGACGCTGATTCGCCTGCTGGGTGATTTCGACTTGGCTGAAGAGGCGCTGCACGAGGCGTTTTTTATTGCGCTGCAGCGCTGGCCGCAAGACGGCGTGCCGGATAACCCACGGGCCTGGCTGGTCTCCACCGGCCGCTTCAAAGCCATCGACCGCCTGCGCCGACAGGCACGTTTTACCCCGTTACTGCAGGAGCAGGCCGACGCGCTGGAAGCGGCTGACTGGAGTGAGGAAGACGTGGAAGACGACCGCCTGCGCCTGATCTTCACCTGCTGCCACCCGGCGTTGGCACCCGACGCCCAGGCGGCGCTGACCTTGCGTGAGATCTGCGACCTCACCACCGAAGAAATCGCCCGCGCCTTTCTGGCCACGCCCACCACCATCGCCCAGCGCATCGTGCGCGCCAAGGGCAAGATCCGCGAAGCAAAAATCCCCTACCAGGTGCCAACCCTGGACGCGTTGCCCGAGCGTCTGGACAGCGTGCTGCGCGTGGTTTACCTGGTGTTCAACGAAGGCTATTCGGCGTCCATGGGCGCCGACCTCACCCGTGAAGACCTGACCCGCGAAGCCATTCGTTTGGGGCGTTTGCTGCTGGAGTTGCTGCCAGAGCCGGAGGTCATGGGCTTGCTGGCGCTGATGCTGCTGCATGAGTCGCGCCGAGCAACGCGCACCTCGGCCGACGGTGAGTTGGTGTTATTGCATGAACAGAATCGCGCAGTGTGGGACGCGTCCTTGATTGCTGAAGGCTGCGCACTGGTGGAGCAGGCGTTGAACACACGGCGTTTTGGCCCGTATTGCCTGCAAGCGGCAATTGCGGCAGTGCATGCCGAAGCGCCCGAGGCTGAGGACACGGACTGGCTACAGATTGTCGGCCTTTACGATGTGTTGCTGCGCGAAGTGCCATCGCCGGTGATCGAGCTGAACCGCGCTGTGGCGGTGGCGATGGGGCAGGGGCCGTTGGCGGGGTTGCAGTTGGTGGAGGGCATCTTGCAGCGCGGGGAGTTGCGCGATTATCACTTGGCGCATTCGGCGCGCGGGGAGTTTTGCCGGCAGTTGGGGCGGGTTGAAGACGCGCGGGAAGCCTATGAAAAAGCGCTCTCACTCACCCAGCAAACCCCAGAAAAACGCTTCCTCGAAAGCCGCCTCGCCGAACTCAAACTTCCCATACAATGAAAATCAAAACTGTGGGAGCTGGCTTGCCTGCGATAGCGGTGTGTCAGCCGCCAAATTCTAGACTGGCTCACCGCCATCACAGGCAAGCCAGCTCCCACCTGGAACCTCAGTGTCCGGACAGAATCACTCCAGCATCTTGCCCAGCAACCAACTCCCCGCCGGCCCCGGTGGGTGGTGCCTTGACCAGAGCGCATCCACCGCCACCGAGCGCGGCCAACTGCGCGCCTTGAGTTCGACCAAGTGGTCGCCACCAAAACGCTCCACCAACCAGCGCGGAATCGGTGCCCAGCCAAACCCCAGCTGTGCCATCTCCATCAACATCAAGTAACTGGGCGCTGACCACACCCGCCCGCTGGGGCGGGTTTCAGTCGGGTTGATGATGCTGGCCAGGCGCAATTCGCGGTGTTGCTGCAAGGTCTGCGCCGGGATGTTCTTCAGCTTGGCCAGCGGGTGCGTGGGCGCCGCGAACAGGGCAATTTCGGTACGTTCTTCGACCGGCGCGCCGGTCAGGTCGGGCGGGTAAGTGTCTTGTTTTTCGATAAACGCAATCTGCGCCCGGCCGCTTTGCACCAGGGCGATCAGGTCTTCGCATTCGGCGATCAGGCATTCCAGCTCAAGGTCCGGGTGGCGCTGCTCAAAGGCCTTGAGGGCGATTTCAAAGCGGTCGGACTGGTAAGTATCGGACATGGCGATGGTCAGCTTGGGTTCCAAACCCTGTGACAACTGGCTCGCCGCCAACTCCAGGCGGCTGCTGGCCTCCAGCACCTGCTCGGCGCGTTGCAACAGCACATGGCCGGCTGGCGTAAGCGTCGGCTTGCGGCTGCTGCGATCAAACAGCACCACATCCAGATCAATCTCCAGGCTCGCCACCGCCGCGCTGACGGTGGACTGGCTTTTACCCAGCTTGCGCGCCGCCGCCGAAAACGAGCCTTGGGTAGCCGCCTGCACAAACGCCTGCAGCACTTCATTGGAGGCCATGACTATCGCCTATATCGATGGTTATTAGTTATGAAGTATCGAGTCAAAGGGTAATCATGGCAACCATCGTCACTCAAGGAGCCGGGTCATGAACCCTACCAAGTCGATTACTGAACGTGTTTGCCAGGCCATTGGTTTTGAAGGGCTGGCCTTATTGATCTGTACGCCGCTGCTGGTCTGGATCACCGGCCGGCCGGCCCTGGAAATGGGCGCGGTGACCCTGGGCATCAGCCTGTTGGCACTGAGCTGGAACGTCATTTTCAACAGCCTGTTCGACCGCCTCAAAGCCCGCCTGCAATTGACCAGCGGCGGCTGGACCCGCGTGGTGCATGCGCTGTTGTTCGAAGGCGGCCTGATCATCCTGGCGGTGCCATTGATTGCCGCGTTGATGAAGATCAGCCTGCTGGAAGCCTTCATCCTCGACATCGGCGTGCTGCTGTTCTTCCTACCGTACACCTATGTGTACCACTGGGGTTATGACGTGCTGCGGGAAAAAATCGTACAGTCCCGTGTACCTAGCCAAGCTTGAGCGAGGCCACAAACTCCAGAAATGCCCGCACCTTGGCGGCGGGCAAGTGCCGCGACGGGTAATAGGCGTACAACGGGAAACGCTCGTCCGGCCAGTCGGGGAACAGCTCCACCAGGCTGCCGGCCTGGATCGCCGAGTCCAGGCCGAGGTCGAGCATCTGCGCCACGGCATGCCCGTGTTCACACACGCTGTATAAGGTGCTGGCGTCGTTGACCACCAAACGGCCGTTGGTGCGCACAATCACTTGCTCGCCGGGCCGGTGGAATTCCCAGGCAAACGGGCGACCGGTTTGCGAGTCGCGAAAATCCAGGCACATGTGCCCGGTTTCCAGGTCTTGCGGAATCGCTGGTCGGCCGTATTGTTCAAGGTAAGTGGGGGAGGCCACGGTGAGCACGCGCACTTCCATCAGTTTGCGGGCGATCAGCGAGGAGGACTGTGGGATGCCGAAGCGAATGGCCAAGTCAAAGCCGTCGGCCACCAGGTCGCCGAGTTGGTCACGGGTGTGCAGGTCGAGTTGCAGTTGCGGGTATTGGCGCATGAAGTCGCCGAGTACAGGGCCAAGTACCAGCCGCGAAAAATACGGGTCGATGTTCACCCGCAAACGCCCGCGCACGGTGAGGGCGCTGTCGGCCGCCGAATGGGCGGCCTCCTCCAGCCCGGCCAACAGCGGGGCGATTTGCTGGTAGAAACGTCGCCCTTCGTCGGTCAATTGCACCGAGCGGGTGGTGCGGTCGAACAGGCGAATGCCGAGGCGTTTTTCCAAGCGGGAAATCGCCCGGCTGACCCCCGAAGGCGTCATCTCCAGGCTGTTGGCGGCGCGGGCAAAGCTGCCGCTGTCGACTACGGCGGCCAATACGCCCATGCCGCCGGCCAAGCCTGGATCAAAACTCATCGGTGATTGCCCGTCAGTGATCTGAAGGCATTGATGCTAGCGCAGAATGCTTACAGAAACATGCCGCCCGAGGCTTCGATGCGCTGGCCGGTGATCCAGTTGCTGCCATCGGCCAGCAGAATCGAAATTGCACCGCCAATATCGTCCGGCAAACCGGCACGGCCCAGGGCGGTGTTGTCGGCCACCATCGCATTCACCTGTGGGTTATCGCGCACTGCGCCGCCGCTGAAGTCGGTGGCAATCGCGCCGGGTGCCAGGGTGTTGACGGTGATGCCACGCGGGCCGAGTTCTTTGGCCTGATAACGCGACAGCACTTCCACGGCGCCTTTCATCGACGCGTAGGCGGCGTAGCCCGGCAGGCTGAACCGCGCCAGGCCGCTGGAGATGTTGATGATGCGCCCGCCATCGCTGATCAGCGGCAGCAGTTTTTGGGTGAGGAAAAACGGCGCCTTGAAGTGAATGGCCACCAGTTTGTCGAACTGCTCTTCGGTGGTTTCGGCAAAGCTGGCGTGAGCGCCGATGCCCGCGTTGTTGATCAGGAAATTAAAATGTTGCTGGGCGAAAACGTCTTTGAGCACCGTAGCGATTTGCCCGACAAAAGCATCGAAGCTGCCGCTCTGGCTGACGTCCAGTTGCAGCATGGCGGCGCGGCCGCCCAGCGCTTCAACCTGTGCCACCACCGCTTGGGCCTCAGTGGCGGCGCTGTGGTAGGTGCCGATGATATCCACGCCTTGTGCGGCAAGGTGCAAAGCGGCGCTTTTGCCAAGGCCACGGCTGGCGCCGGTGATGAGTGCGATTTTACGAGTCATGCGGTAGTCCTCATGGGTGATCAGTGGGACTGAGTGTATTTGTCCGCCTATAACGTGATAAACAGGCTGATATCGGAATCACTGGCCGGATAAGGCGAACAATCCCATGAACAAACTTGAGCTACTGCGCACCTTCGTGCGCGTCACCGAGCTGTCGAGTTTCACCCAGGCCGGCGAGAGCCTGGGCCTGCCACGCTCCACCGTGTCCGAGCACGTGCAGGCGCTGGAAGCATTGCTGGGTGCGCGCCTGTTGCAGCGCACCACGCGCACCGTGCAAGCCACCCAGGACGGCCGCGTGTTGTATGAGCGCAGCAAGGATTTGCTCGCGCACATGGAAGAGCTCGAAGGCCTGTTTCGCCAGGATGAAGCGCAATTGGCCGGGCGCATTCGGGTGGATATGCCCAACGCCATGGCGCGCGGCCTGGTGATGCCGCAGCTGCCCTCGTTCATGGCGCGCCACCCGTTGGTGGAGATGGAAATCAGCAGTTCGGATCGCCAGGTCGACGTGATTGCTGAAGGCTTTGATTGCGTGGTGCGCGTGGGCGCGCAACCCGATCAAAGCGTGGTTGCGCGCAAGGTGTGCAGCATGCCGATGGTCAACTGCGTAAGCCCAGCCTACCTGCAACGTTATGGCGTGCCCGAAACCATTGCCGACCTCGCGCAGCATCAACTGGTGCATTACGTGCGCCCGCTCGGTGCGCGCTCGGCCGGGTTTGAATACCTGCTGGGTAACAAGGTGCAGCGCGTGGCCATGGCCGGGCGCGTGACCGTCAGCAGCACCGATGCCTACCAGGCGGCGTGTCTTGGCGGCTTGGGGATTATCCAGGTGCCGCTGCTCGGCATTCGCGATTTATTGGCCAGTGGCGAGTTGGTTTCGGTGTTGCCGGACTACCTCGCACCGCCGCTGGACGTCTCCATGCTCTACGCCGGCCAGCGGCATTTGCCGTTGCGGGTGCGGGTGTTCATGGAGTGGCTGGCGGCTACCTTGCAGGCGCGTATTTAACGCCGCGCCGACAACTGTTGCGGTGCCAGGAAGGCGTCGTGGAAGTAATCGCGGAACGCTTGCATCGCCGGGGTAAACGCGCGCTCGCGGTGCCAGGCCAGGCCGACGCTCATGGGCGTGACGGGGTCGGTGACGGTCAGGGTTTCGATGCGCTTGCCCTCCAGTGACCATGGCCGATGCACCAGATCCGACAAAATCGCCACGCCGCTGCCATTGGCAACCATGCTGCGCACCGCCTCCACCGAACTGGTGCGCAGCCGCACGTTCGGCGTTTGCCCGGCCTGTTCCCAGTAGCGCATGGCACTGTGCTCGGCTTCGTCGACGGTCAGCAGGATGTAAGGCTCTTGTGCCACATCCGCCAGGCTCACGGCGCCGCGCTCGCACAACGGGTGATGGCTGGGCAGCCACAGGCGGCGTTCGGAGTTGAACAGGATTTCCGAGACGATATCCGCGTGAGTCAGGTTGGCGGTGAGCACCACGGCCATGTCGAACTGGCCGTCGAGCAGGCCGTGTTCAATGGCCTGGCGCTCCTGCTCGAAGACGTCGATGGTTACGTCCGGGTGCCAGTGTTGCATGCGTTGCAAGTGATGCGGCAGGAAGTAACCCAACACCGTGTAGCTGGCCGCTACCCGCAATACGCCACTGGCGCGGTAGTCGGGCAGTGGGCTGTTGAGGGCGTCGTCCACGCTGCGCACGATCACATAGGCGCGGTTGAGAAAATGCCGCCCGGCGTCGGTGAGGTTCATGCCCTGGGCCGAGCGCACGAACAACTGCACGCCGAGCATCGCCTCCAGTTCCTTGATCGCGGTGGTCACCGCCGACTGGGAGATGTTCAGGTGAATGGCGGCCTGGGAAATCTGGCCGATTTCGGCGGTGGCGACGAAGTAGCGCACTTGGCGCAAGGTCAGGGACATGGCTTTCTCCGATCGTTCCCACGCTCTGCGTGGTAACGCCTCTTGTGACGCTCTGCGTCACGCTTTGGGACGCGGAGCGTCCTGGGCTGCATTCCCACGCGGAGCGTGGGAACGATGTTTGGGGAACGATCTTTGGGCCCCCGATCGTTCCCACGCTCTGCGTGGTAACGCCTCTTGTGACGCTCTGCGTCACGCTTTGGGACGCGGAGCGTCCTGGGCTGCATTCCCACGCAGAGCGTGGGAACGATGTTTGGGGAACGATTTTTGGGTCTCCGATCGTTCCCACGCTCTGCGTGGTAACGCCTGTTGTGACGCTTTGCGTCACGCTTTGGGACGCGGAGCGTCCTGGGCTGCATTCCCACGCGGAGCGTGGGAACGATGTTTGGGGAACGATTTTTGGGTCACTGATCGTTCCCACGCTCTGCGTGGTAACGCCTCTTGTGACGCTCTGCGTCACGCTTTGGGACGCGGAGCGTCCTGGGCTGCATTCTCACGCGGAGCGTGGGAACGATCTTTGGGTATCTGATTTTCAGAAGATGGGCCATCTGATAATAGATCTTCCCAAGGGGTCAAGCCCCAGCCTACTTTCAGTCATCTTCTTTTGGCGGAGCGACCTCGATGCAGGCAGTGGATTTCAATTCGGACATGGGCGAAGGCTTCGGCCCCTGGACCATCGGCGATGGCGTCGACTTTGACCTGATGGCCTACATCAGCTCGGCCAATATCGCCACCGGCTTCCACGCCGGCGACCCCGGCACCATGCGCCGCACCGTCGAACGCGCCAAGCAACTGGGTGTGGGCATCGGCGCGCATCCGGGCTTTCGTGACCTGGTGGGGTTCGGCCGTCGGCACATCAACGCACCGGCCCAGGAACTGGTGGACGACATCCTCTACCAACTCGGCGCGCTGCGCGAAATAGCGCGTGCCCAAGGTTTGACATTGCAACATATCAAGCCCCACGGCGCGCTTTATATGCACCTGGCCCGCGACGAAGAAGCCGCTCGGCTGCTGGTGCAGAACCTGCAAATCATCGAGCCGACGCTGTTGCTGTATTGCATGCCCAACTCGGTGATCTGGCGCGTGGCCAAGGAACTGGGGCAACCGGTGGTGCGCGAGTTTTACGCCGACCGTGAGTACGACCTGAGCGGGTCCATTGTGTTTACCCGCAATGTGCGTGCACTGGACCCTGCAACCGTTGCGGCGCGCGTCCTGCGTGCTTGTCAGACTGGCCGGGTGCGAACCGTAGAAGGCGAAGACCTGTTGATCGAATTCGACTCCATCTGCCTGCACAGCGACACGCCCGGCGCGCTGGAACTGGTGGAAGCCACCCGCGAAGCCCTGGATCAGGCCGGGATTGTGGTGACCAACGAGCGCTCCGTGTTGAACGGGCATGTTGTTGGTTGAGTAGGCTTTCTGTGGTTGGCAGGCTTGTCCTGATGAGTGGGCTTTCTGTGGCGAGCAGGCTTGCCCTGCGCTGGGGCGCGTAGCGGCCCTGAAACCATACGGCCGAGGTTTACCCGTAACTGCACGGTTGGCTGTGATGGGGCCGCTGCGCAGCCCAGCGCAGGGCAAGCCTGCTCGCCACAACAAGCGGGCTAACCACAACACAATAAGCTGACGATCCATTTGATTTTTTGCCTGCCTTTCTACAATGATTCCAAGAGGAACAGACATGGCTGAAACCACCCCCATCCGCTACAGCTTCGGCGGTGATGAACACCTGTTTGCCGAGGTCAGCGACAGCATGTCCCTGGAGGCCTTTTTCACAGGCATGGCCGTGACCCGCGCCGTGGAGCGCCTGGCGTTGGAGGGCGTGCTGGATGTGTGCCTGGCCAATGCATCGTTCCAGATTCGTTTCGACCCCGACCGCATCGCGCCGCATGTGCTGCTCGACGCCGTGCAAAGCGCCGAAGCCCAGGCCGTGGCCGAGCGCACCTTGCACACGCGCATCATCGAAATCCCGGTGCTCTACAACGACCCCTGGACCCACGAAACCCTGATGCGCTTTCGCGACCGCCACCAAGACCCCAGCGGCACCGACCTGGAATACGCCGCACGCATCAACGGCCTGGCCGATGTGGACGCGTTTATCGCCGCCCACAGTGGCGCGCCGTGGTTTGTGTCGATGGTCGGGTTTGTTGCGGGCTTGCCGTTCATGTTCCAGATGGTCGAGCGCGAGCGGCAATTGCAGGTGCCCAAGTACCTGCGTCCGCGCACCGACACGCCCAAACTGACCCTCGGCCATGGCGGCTGTTTCGGTTGCATTTACTCAGTGCGCGGCGCGGGTGGTTACCAGATGTTTGGCGTAACCCCGGCGCCAATCTACGACCCGGCGCAGCAGTTGGCGTACCTCAAGGAACACATGGTGTTCTTCCGCCCGGGTGACATCGTGCAGTTCAAACCGATGGACCGCGACGCCTACGATTTGGCGGTGGCCGAAGTGGAGGCAGGGCGTTTTGATTTGCGTATCCGCCCGGTGGAATTTTCCCTCGATGCGTTTCTCGCCGACCCCATCGGCTACCCGAAAACCCTGCAGGAGGCGCTGGCATGATCAAGGTCCTCAAACCCGGCCTCGCCACTTCTGTGCAAGACCTTGGCCGTGAAGGTTATTACCACTTGGGCATTCCGCCTTCGGGCGCTCTGGACCAGTACGCATTGAGTGCGTCCAACCACTTGGTCGGCAACCCAGCCGGTGCGGCGGGCCTGGAGTGCACACTGATCGGCCCTGAACTGGAGTTTCGCCAGGACGCATTGGTGGCGCTCAGTGGTGCGCTGATGTCGCCGCGCCTGGATGGTGAAGTGGTGCATCAGGACACCGCTTTCCCGGTGCGCGCCGGGCAGGTGTTGCGCTTTGAGTTTCCCAAGGCTGGCGCGCGCACGTATCTGGCGGTGGCCGGTGGCATCGACGTGCCGCGGGTGCTCGGCAGCCGCTCGACGTACACCCTTGGTGCGCTCGGTGGGTTTGAAGGGCGACGCTTGCAGGAAGGCGATGAACTGCCGATCGGCGAGGCCAGCGGAACAGGCCGCGCGGGCAATAGCTTACCGATGGCCTTGCGCCGTTCGGTCGGTGGCGACGTGACCCTGCGCGTGGTGCCAGGGCTGTATTACGAGCGCCTGACGGATGCGGCAAAAAGCAGTTTTTTTGCTGAGCCGTGGACGGTGGGCTCCGAGGCGGATCGCATCGGCTATCGCTTCAAGGGCGGCAGCGCCTTGAGTTTTCAACCACGCGAACAACCGTTTGGTGCTGGCTCGGACCCCTCGAATATCGTCGACAGTTGCTACCCGATCGGTTCGATCCAGGTGCCGGCGGGGTTGGAGCCGATTGTGCTGCACCGCGATGCGGTGTCGGGTGGCGGCTACGCGATGATCGGCACAGTGATCAGTGCCGACCTGGACTTGATCGGGCAGATGCAGCCCAACCAGCGGGCGGGGTTTGTGGCGGTGACACTGGAGGAAGCACTGGAGGCGCGGCGGATCTACAAAAAGCGCTTGAAGGCCATGGCTGGATTGTTCAATCACTGACACACCCTAAAACCCATGTGGGAACAGGTTTGTGTGGGAGCTGGCTTGCCTGCGATGCAAGCGCCTCGGTCTGTCAGTTGAACCGAGGTGATGCCATCGCAGGCAAGCCAGCTCCCACCGAGGTCAGAACAGTTTGGTGAACAGCCAGTACAGGCTGCCCGACAGCAAAATCGCCGCCGGCAAGGTCAGCACCCAGGCCATCAGCAGATTGCGGATGGTCTTCATCTGCAAGCCACCGCCATTGGCCACCATGGTGCCTGCCACACCCGACGACAACACATGGGTCGTCGACACCGGTAGCCCGAACATATCCGCCGCACCGATGGTCAGCATGGCCACCGTCTCGGCCGAGGCGCCTTGGGCGTAAGTCAGGTGCGTCTTGCCGATTTTTTCGCCCACCGTGACCACGATGCGTTTCCAGCCGACCATGGTGCCCAGCCCGAGCGCGATGGCCACGGCGATCTTCACCCACAGCGGGATAAAGCGTGTGGACGCGTCGATCTGGTCTTTGAACAGTTTCAGCTTGCCTTGGGTGTCGGCGTCGAAGTTGCCGACCTTGCCCTTGTCCATCAAGCGAATGGTTTCACTGGTCAGGTACATGTCGTTGCGCACGTTGCCGACGGCTTCAGCGGGGACTTTGGCCAGGGAGCCGTAGCCTTTTACTTCGTCACCAATCTGGCCGGCGAGGGCGGCGAGGGCCGGCACCAGTTCCGGGGTGGCTTCCTTGGTGCGTACATAGGTCGAGAGAATCGGCCGTGGGTCGCCTGGCAATACTTGCGGTGCGCTTTTCACCAGTGCCACTTGGGTCACTTCAGCCACCGCAGCAAACTGCAAGGACTGCTCGGCCGGCATGGTGCGGTTCAGCGCGTACGCCATCGGCAGCGTCCCCACCAGGATCAGCATGATCAGGCCCATGCCTTTTTGCCCGTCGTTGGAGCCGTGGGCGAACGACACACCAGTGCAGGTGGCGATCAACGCACCGCGAATCCACCATGGCGGCGGGGTGTCGCCCTTGGGGGCCTTGTACAGCGAGCGGTTTTTGACAAAGGCGCGCAGCGCCAGCAACAGCAGGGCGGCAAACGCAAAACCGATCAGCGGCGACAGCAGCAGGGCATAACCGATCTTGGTGGCTTGGCTCCAATCCACACCGCTGGTGCCATCACGCCCGTGCATCAGGGCGTTGGCGACGCCGACGCCGATGATCGAGCCGATCAGGGTGTGCGATGACGAGGCTGGCAAGCCCAGCCACCAAGTGCCGAGGTTCCACAGGATCGCCGCGATCAGCAGCGCAAAAATCATGGCGAAGCCAGCCGAGGAACCGACCTGCAAAATCAGCTCGACCGGCAGCAAGGCGATGATGCCGAACGCCACCGCACCGCTGGACAGCAGCACGCCGAGGAAGTTGAAAAAGCCCGACCATACCACCGCAAAGTGCGGCGGCAACGAGTTGGTGTAGATCACCGTCGCCACGGCGTTGGCGGTGTCGTGGAAACCATTGACGAACTCAAAGCCCAGGGCAATCAACAGCGCCACGCCCAGCAGCAGGAACGGCGTCCAGGTGGTGACCACGGTGCCCAGTTCGGTCATGTCGTGCATCAGGCTGTAGGCGGTAAACAACAAGCCCATGGCGAGCACGGCGAAGAAAATGATCACGGTGAGCAGGCCGGGTTTTGTATCCAGCCGGGGTTTGGGGTCTGCGTGTGTGGCGGTGTTGGAAGCGGTCAGGGAAGGGGTGGCCATGCCGGAGCATCCAGTGTGGGGAGGATGGTCTTGATGATCATTGCAGAATGTTACAGAGATGCTGCGGTAGGTCAGTGTTTAAGGAATTGAGCCTACCGTTGATCTATAAAACACCAGAAGGCTAATGTCAGAGTGCAATCAATGTGGGAGCTGGCTTGCCTGCGATAGCCATAGGCATCTACACAACCGGTTAACACGAAGTCTGTGGCAGGTGGGTTGTTGTGGCGAGCAGGCTTGTCCTGCGTTGGGCTGCGGAGCGGCCCCAGTAAGGGCAGCGCAATTTTCCTGAAAGTACTCAGTGTTTGGGTTTGGGGCCGCTTCGCAGCCCAACGCAGGACAAGCCTGCTCGCCACAGGAGAATGTGGTGGCCTTCAAAAGGCTGCGATAGCGGTGCATCAGGCAATGAACAGTTGGCTGGTAGATAGCCATCGCAGGCAAGCCAGCTCCCACAATTTGACTGTATTGCAATTCAATAGTCTTTGCGCTTACGGAACGCCCAGCGCCCGGCAATCAAGGTAAACGTCGCCACCAGCGCCACCAGGATCCAGAACCCTTCCGGGTCGGTGGAAAGCGGCACGCCGCCCACGTTCATGCCAAAAAAACCGGCGATGATATTGATCGGCAGCGCCAGCACCGTCACCACGGTGAGGGTAAACAGCGTGCGGTTGCTTTGTTCGTTGAGGTTCGCGGCGATTTCTTCCTGCAACAGCTTGATGCGTTCGCCCAGGGCCGTGAGGTCGTTGATGATCAGCGCAAACTCCTCGGTGGATTTGCGCAACTCCTTCACGTCTTCCTTTTGCAGCCACTGCGGCGGGCGGTTGAGCAGGCGCAGGAGCGAGCCCGGCTCCAGTGCCAGCAGACGTTGCAGGCGCACCAGCACCCGGCGTGCGGCACCCAGTTCGGCGCGGTTGGTGGACAGGCGCGAGGACAGTAACTGGTCTTCGATATGGTCGACGCTGATACTGGTTTTACGCACGATCTGCGTGAGCACCTCACCCTGGTCGCGCAACAGATGCACCAGCAGTTCCAGGGGCGAACGAAAGCGTTCACCGGCCTTCACCGACGAGCGCAATTTATCCACCGAGTGCAGCGGTTGCAGGCGTGCACTCACCAGCAAACGGCTGCGGGCGCAGACCCACAGCGTGGAGATATCCGACGAAACCATGCTGCTGAAGTTGAACACCACGTCGTTGACCACTGCGAGCAAGGCCGAGTCGACGTGTTCGATACGCGTGGAGCGCGAGCCTTCGTGCAGGGCTTCGAAAAACTCGTCGGGCAATGACAGGTTGGCCTGCATCCAGCGCTCGCAGGCGGCGTGGGCCAGGTTCAGGTGCAGCCACAGGAATTCTTCCGGGTCTTGCGGCGCTTTTAGCGCGGCCAGCGCGGTCGCTGAATCAATTTGCTCGCCCTTTTCACCGGGCCGAAAACGAAAACCGTAAAGCAAGCCAAACAGATCGGGATCCTGGTGGCTGTGGTCGATGCTGTGGTTCATGGAGGCTCGCAGAGAAAGCGCCTGTAGGACGTTTCACAGGTTCGCGTGGGCGAATCATTGCAAGGCGGGATGACGATTTTGTGACAGTTTGAAAACTCGCTCAGCGGGTTTCCAGGCGCAGGCCTGCGCTTTGTCGGTGTAATTTGATCAACCCTCCGTGATGGCTGGCGAGCAGGCATAAAAAAACCGCGCCACTTTAAACGTGGCGCGGTTTTTTTAACCGATGACTCAGGTGTCCAGTTTGTCTTCCAGCACGGCGCCGGTCTTGGCGTCGAGCTTCACTTCAAACCGTTTGCCGGCGGTGTCGGTCAGGTCAACTTCGTAGACCAGTACACCATTTTTGTGGTCCAGCTCGGTGTCAGTGATGCTGGCACCGGCGTGTTTGGCCACGGCGGCGGCGTTGAGTTTTTCGAACGGCATCACGGCGCCGGACTTGAGCAAACCTTCAATGTGGTCCGGGCGAACATCCGCCTGGGCCAACCCGGCAGTCAGGGTCAAGGCGGTAGCGGCGAACAGGGCGGTCAGGGTTTTCATGGTGTGTGTCCTTCTTCGGTGAGCTGTTTAAGTGGCGCCAGATTAACCAGCGCAACTTAATTCATCCTTAATGGCGCAATGACACCCACCAATTACTCAGTAGCCGTTGTCCTTGAGCAGGTCCTGCACGCTCGACGAAGGCCAGCGCTTGTAGAACTTCAGCAGTTCGGCGGCGCGGTTGGTGAAGATGCCGTCAACGCCGGCTTTCATGACTTTTTCGAAGTCCACGGGCTCATCGACGGTGTAGACGTGCACCAGCAGGCCTTTGTCGTGGGTCAGCTTGTTCATCTCAGGCTTCACCAGGTCGGTGTAGCTCTGGTCGCCGTGGTTGGTCAGCTCGGCCGAAGGGCCGGTGCCGATGGCGCCGAGGCTCTTGGCTTCGTCCACCCACTTTTCGAACTCGGCGGCGTCTTTTGGCTCTTGCTTGGCGTAGTAGGCGGCCTTGGTGGTTTCGCCGGACTCAGCGAAGGTTTGTGCCGATTTAGGCTCGATGCTGCCTGGGCCAACCCACAACAGCAGGATTTTCGGGGTGTTGGGCATTTCTTTCTGCAGCTCTTTCAAGCTGTCTTTTTCAAACGTCTGCAGCACCACGCGGCCTTTGCCCTGGCCCACGCCGGTGTTGCTCTTGCCCAGCTTGGAACCGGCGGAGCTCAACCAGCCTTTATCCAGCAGCTTGTTTTTCAGGTCGGCTTCGATGCCCGGGAACTGCTTGGGCTCCTTGGTCTCGATGTACAGGCCTGGTTTGTGCTGCGGGTTGCCTTCGGCGATCTTGATGATCTCGTCCAGGCTCTGGATTTTCAGGCCAACAAACGCCGGGCGGGCACGGTCCGGGTAAGCGGCGTTGAACCAGCTGCCGGCGTCCAGGGTGCGCAGTTCGGCCCAGGTGAACTCGTTGGCCGGAGCGTCTTTGCGCTCGGGGAACTTGGTGGCCACGTCGGTGGTGCGTTGCAGGTTGTTGTCGTGCAGGGCGAACAGTACGCCGTCTTTACTGCGCTGCAGGTCCATTTCCAGGTAGTCGGCACCCAGGTCGCGGGCGAGCTTGTAGGACGCCGCGGTGGATTCGGGGGCGTCGTAGGATGCGCCACGGTGAGCAATGACAGCCGGGTACGGAATGCCTTCGTTTGTCGCCAATTCAGCCGGGCTGATCGGGTCGGCAGCCTGTGCCTGACCAAGGCCGAGCATCAGAGCGAGCAGCAGGGCGCTCTTGGTAAACGTGACAGGCATATGCGAAGTCCTTTCGTGGAGGTAACTTTGAGAAGGCGTCCTTTTTAACAATTGATTGCGAAAGGCGCTATCACCAAACCGACATTAAGGTACTCACGAGGCATTTTTGTGGGGTTTTTTGTGCTGTGTTGCAGTATTCTTGGCCAAAGCTGCCCCGTTAGAGGGCAGTAATTTCTGCCACGCGTGTAAACCATCTTTCCAGTCCCTGTGGGACTTTTCAGTGAGGTTTACCATGCGCATCACTTCCGAGCTTATCTGCCAGGCCGCCGACCAACTCCAGGGTTTTGTCGGCCTGAACCGTAAAACCGGCTACTACATCGTGCGTTTCAGCGAAGACGCCTTCGGCATGGACGTGGCCGATGACGGCATCATCCCCACTGCCGAATTTGTCTGGCTGCCGGCCGCCGACCACACCATGACCCTGTCGCGCGAGCGCCTGCAGTTGCTGCTGGACCAGAATATCGATGACCGTATCAACATCACCGAGCCGTTGCGCGTGTATATGCGCCGGGTGGAGATCCCGCAGATCAGTGCGTTGCGCAGTTTGGTGAGCTAGGTCCAGTCAAGTGGAGAGCAACCTGTGGGGCTTGCTCGCTAAGGCGGCCACCTGCTCGATCACCATTGTCCTGAGACACTTCGGTCTAATTGTGGGAGCTGGCTTGCCTGCGATGCAGACACCTTGGTGTATCAGGCACACAGAGTTGATGCTATCGCAGGCAAGCCAGCTCCCACAGGTTTTTGCAGGGGGCTTGAGGCTGTGTTTCAACGCTCGAAGGTGTAAGCCCGCTCGACCTTGCACACGCGGGTGTGAAACGCCGAATACCAACTGGCGCGGCCTTGCTCGCGCACTTGGCTGTGTTCGATTTGTTGCTTCCAGGCCAAAATCGCCGCTTCGCTTTCCCAGTAGGAAACGGTGATGCCCAAGCCGTCTTCCCGCGCCGACTCAACACCCAGAAACCCCGGTTGTCCGCGCGCCAGTTCCAACATACGGTTGGCGGCCTGGCTATAACCTTGATCGCCTTCGGTACGCAACGAGCTGAAAATCACGGCGTAATAGGGCGGGGCGGGTGTGGTGGCGATCATACCGATTGCGCCTGGCAGGCTTTGAGCAGGGCAACCGCCAGTGGCGGCGTAATTCCTTTAAGTGCCGCGCGTTCGGGCTGAAACAGGGTGGCGACGAAAAACGGATGGCCCAGCAGTTCGACGGCACGCAGATCGCCCGCCGAATCGTGGCCGCTGGGGATCAGGTCGCCCTCGAGTAATGCCTGGGCGAACTCGGGGTTGATGCCGTAGCTGCAACGGTAGCCTTCCTCCGTTTCCAGGCTGGCGTAAGCCTCGGCGATACGCGTGTAGGGCGCCAGGCGGATGCTGCCGGTGGCTTCGACCAGGGAACACGCAAGCGGCGTGATAACCGCGCGCCTGGCCTCGGGCGCCAGTTCGCCATGCTCCGCATCCGCCCAGCCCAGCACGTTGCGGGCATATTCGATGACCGCGTGTTGAAAACCACCGCAGGTGCCCAGGAATGGGCGTTTTTGCTCGCGGGCAAAACGAATCGCCCGCAGTGCGCCGTCGGCATCACGGTAGGGGCTGGCGGGCACGCACCAGAAGCCGTCGAAGGCATGCAGTTCGGTGGCCGGGGTGATCGAGTCGGTCTCCAGCCAGTGCAACTGCACGTTCAGGCCCAAGGCGTCGGCAGCCTGTTGCAGCGCCACGGGGATGGCCTGGTGGGCCGTTACGTCGGGGTTGTAATCACCGATCAGGGCGAGGTGCAGAGGGGTGGTTTTCATTGTGTACTTCCCATGGCTTGTGGTGTCCTGAGGCGCACTATAGATTGGCGCTCACGCAATCAAAATTGGCGTTTGCCCACATGCTCCATGCAGCCACGCACTATCAGCTCGATTACCCGGACCTGTCGCTGATTCTCGCGCTGGTGCGTGGCGGCACCTTGGCGCGGGCGGCGGCGCTGCTGCGGGTGGATGTGTCCACGGTGTTCCGTGCCGTGCGACGACTGGAGACGGCCCTGGGCCAGACCCTGTTCGAAAAAAGCCGTGCCGGCTACCTGCCCACCAGTTTGGCCAGCCACCTGGCGCAGCAGGCCGAACAGGCCGAGCAAGCGCTGGAAGCGGCGCGCATCGGGGTGGAGCAGGGTGGTGAAGTAATCAGCGGCACCGTGCGCCTGACCTGCACCGACTCGGTGCTACAGGGGTTGCTGCTACCGGCGCTGGCGCAGTTCATGCCGGCCTACCCGGCGTTGATCCTGGAGTTGAGCACGTCCAATGATTTTGCCAACCTCAGCCGCCGCGACGCGGACATTGCGCTGCGCCTGACCAAGACGCCGCCGGAGCATCTGGTTGGCCGTCGACTGGGCACCGTGGCCTATCAGGTGTGCGCGAGCGCGGGTTATGCCCGCCAAAACCAGGGGCGTGAGTTGGCCGAGCTGGCGTGGATCGCGCCGGATGACTTCTTGCCCGATCACTCCACCGTAGCCTGGCGGCGTGAACACCTGCCGGGTGTGCGTCCCAGTTATCGCTGTAACAGCATGTTGTCGGTCGCCGAACTGGTGCGGGCAGGGTTGGGCGTGGCGGCGCTGCCGGACTTTCTGTTGGAGGACGGTTTGCAACCACTCGGCCCCGCGCTGGCGGGGCGTGATACGGCGCTATGGCTGCTGACACGCCCGGACTGCCGGGCACTGCGCTCGGTGGTGACCTTGTTTGATGAGTTGGGGCGGCATATTCGGTTGCCTTGAGCATTGTGGCGAACGGGCTTGTTGTGGCGAGCGGGCTTGCCCCGCGTTGGGGCGCGCAGCGGCCCCAAAACCAGACGCCGCGGTTTTTGCTTTAAGTACCGCATCGACTTTACTGGGGC
The DNA here is from genome assembly GCF_014268205.2 of Pseudomonas sp. OE 28.3. Classification (NCBI taxonomy): domain Bacteria; kingdom Pseudomonadati; phylum Pseudomonadota; class Gammaproteobacteria; order Pseudomonadales; family Pseudomonadaceae; genus Pseudomonas; species Pseudomonas sp. OE 28.3. The sequence continues at coordinate 5,270,528 of NZ_CP077082.1, read as the reverse complement.
TGCTGCGCAGCCCAACGCGGGGCAAGCCCGCTCGCCACAACAAGCCCGCTTGCCAGCCCCAGGAGAGTTCCTCTGGGTAAACGTCTCAGGGCTTGCGCACAAACTGCTCATGCATCTCGCACGTCAACGTCTCGATACGCTCGGTCAGTTGCTTGGTCATTTCCGTCAGCCGGGTGTTCTGCTCCAGCAATTCCAGTAACTGTTTGGTGGTTTGCGCGGCCTGGGCCTGGCGTTCGGTATTGGCAATGGCCAGGGCTTCGCGGTGTTGCGCATCGGCGTCGGACTGGGCTTTGTCGCGGGCGGCCTGGCGTGTCTGGGCCAGCAGGATCAGCGGCGCGGCGTAAGCCGACTGCAGGCTGAACGCCAGGTTGAGCAGGATGAACGGGTACACGTCAAAATGCGTGACGCCGGTGATGTTGAGCACCACCCACACCACCACGATCGCGGTTTGCGCGCCGAGAAAGGTCGGCGTGCCAAAGAAGCGTGCGAAGGCTTCGGCCTTGAGGGCAAAGGTGTCGTTGCCAAAGGTCGGCGCCAGATGGGCGTGGCCGCGGTGGAAGCGCAGGTGATCGACAGGTACGGCGTCTGGCTTGTCGGGGGTCATGGCGGGCTCGAATCCTAAGCGTTAAGACAAGCTAGCACTATAGACCGCGCCCCCCGACACACACATGAAGAACCGGTCAGGTGTTGCCGCGCTCGTTGGCGAACGCGCTCACCGCTTGCACCGCCTCGGTGGTGCCTTCGCGAATCTGCAGGATCACCGTGCCCGCACGGTTGGCCAGGTCGACCCCCAGCGCCGCGCGGTCGCGGGTGCTGTCCATGCTCTCGATGGCTTGGCGGGTCTCGTCCTGGATCATCGCGATCATGCTGGAGATTTCCGCCGTCGAGCCGCTGGTGCGGGCTGCCAGTTGCCGCACCTCGTCAGCCACCACGGCAAAACCACGGCCTTGCTCACCCGCGCGTGCCGCCTCGATGGCGGCGTTGAGGGCCAGCAGGTTGGTCTGGTCGGCGATCCCGCGAATGGTGTTGACGATGGCGGTGATCTGCTGCGAACGCTCACCCAGCTTGGCGATCAGTTGCGAGGAGGTGTCGATGTCTGCAGCGATTTCGCGCATGCCACTGGCGGTTTGCTGAATCACGTCGGCGCCTTTTTCGGCCACATCCCGGGTATTCAGGGAAATATGGTAAGCCTGGGCCGCGCTGGCGGCGTCGGCTGCGTGCTGTTGCACCCTGGCGGTGACGTCAGAGGCGAACTTGACCACTTTGCACAGGCGCCCGCTGGCGTCGTACACCGGGTTGTAGTTGGCTTCGAGCCACAGGGTCTGGCCGTGTTTATCAACGCGCTCGAACTGGCCGTTGAACAGTTCGCCCTGGTTCAAGCGTTTCCAGAACTCGGTATACGCCGCGCTGTTGGCCAGCTCCGGTGTGCAGAACATGCGGTGATGTTTGCCCTGGATCTGCGCCAGGCTGTAGCCCATGCGCTGCAGAAAATTGTCATTGGCGGTGATGATGGTGCCGTCGAGGTTGAATTCGATCACTGCCATGGCACGGTCGATGGCGCCCAGCTTGGCGTTGGCTTCGCTTTCGGCCTGCAGGCGCGGGGTGACATCCATGGCGTACTTCACCACTTTGATCACTTGGCCCGTGTCATCGCGCACCGGGTTATAGCTCGCTTCCAACCATACTGACTGGCCATTGCCGGCCAGCCGCTCAAAGGTGCCGGACTGGAAGTGGCCATTGCGCAAGTTCGTCCACAACTGGTTGTACTCGGCGCTGCGGGCGAACGCGGGTGTGCAGAACATCCGGTGTGACTGGCCCAGGATCTGCTCGGCGCGGTAGCCCATGGTCTTGAGGAAGTTGTCATTGGCACGCAGCACGCTGCCTTGCAGGTCAAACTCGATAACGGCCATGGAGCGCTCAATCGCGTCGAGAAGGCTGGCCTGCTGGGCATTGGTGTATTGCAGGGTACTGATGGTTTTTTTATGGGCGTTAAATAGCATGTTCGAGAGCTCGGGGAAGCACGCGTCAGAGGTATCCATGAATAGGCGCCTGACCCCGTATGGCCCTGGGCCTTACGGTTGACTTGCTCATTGTCAGCTTCCTGGTGCTGACAGAGGGGGCGGAACAAGGGGTTCAGAGTGATCAGCCTGCCAAGAAGTTCGCCGTTAGGGCAGGACCATTTTTGGGCAGGCGACCAGTGGCGGCATTATGCTATCGCTGCGAGGCGCGGGCGGAAGATTCAGACGAGGTGTTATCGGACAACTCAAGCGGAATGGGCGACCACGTAATCGCTGACATTCACCCGGTTACGCCCGGTTTCCTTGGCTGTGTACAGCGCACGGTCCGCCGCGTTGAGCCACATCGCGGCATCGCTGAACAGTGGCTGGAAGTCGGCCAGGCCAATGCTCAGGCTCACGCGCAACTCCGGGATCTGGGCATTACGATAGTTGCCGAATGTTTCGCGCATGCGTTCCATGACTTTTGCGGCTTCTTCCAGCGGCATTTGCGGCAAAATCACACAGAACTCATCGCCGCCATAGCGGCCGGCCAAGTCGTTTTCCCGCAGGTGCAGGCGCAACTCCTGGCTGAGTTGGCGCAACACCGCATCACCGACGATATGGCCGTAGGTGTCATTGATCTGCTTGAAGTGGTCGATGTCGATCAGCGCGATAGTGGCGTGGCTGCTTTGCTGCTGGCACTTATGGAACTTGAGGTTCAACAGGTCTTTCCACGAGCCATGGTTGAGCAGGCCGGTGAGGCTGTCGATACGGCTCAGGGCGCTGAGGGCGCGTTTGTGTTCCGAGAGCTTGATCGCCAGTTGGTAGCAGACCATACCGATGGCCATCGGGTAGAGCGTCAGCATCGGCAGGCAGGTGTAGACCTGGCTGAGGCTGACATTGGGGTTGAACTTGACCCCGAACAAACCCCACGCCACCGCGGTACCTGCCGCTTGCGCCAGCAGCCCGCGCAGAAACAGGCGTTTGCCGCCGGCCGCGACATTGTTCATGGTCATCATCGACAGCACGGTCACGGCCGTCAGGGGCGTGAACTGGGTGGCGGCGGCCCAGAAACCACCGAACAACGAGTCATAGAGCAGGTTGCGCTGTTCAGCCTGATAGGGAAACTGCGAACGGGTCGAGAGCTGATACGCCACATGCGCCCAGGCATAGCCATTGAACAGCAGGAACGCCCACACCCAGCCCGGCATCGCCAGGGGGTAAAGGGCGCCGGCCACACTGATACAACCGATACCCAGGCCGATGATCCTTGGCTTGTAGATACGTCTGGCAAATGAAAGCCCTTTGCCTCGTCTGTTTTCCATAGTGTTCCGGGTCAGCTCTGTTTTGCGGGTACGACAACGTGCGTCAGCGGGTAGAACCGTTGATCGGATATTAACGGTGAATATTGTCAGTTATTCGCGTGGGAATAATCAGTGTCCTTCCAGGCCATTTGCGCAGCACAGCGTGGGAATACGCCAAAAGCGACCTGGAATGTCGCGTCTGTAACAGGGTTTACTGCGGCCTTGGTGTGCGCACTTCGTAACCGGCCAGGAACAGGTCGATGGCTGACTCGATCACGCTGGCCTGGCAGGCGGCGTCGAGCACAGGTTGGCCCAGGGTGATCTGCGGCCAGAACGCGAATGCCTTGAGCAGGCTTTGTATCTGGTGGGCGGCGAAGGCGGGGTCGGTGCAGGACAGCCGGCCGTCTTCCTGCGCGGCGCGCACCCACTGGGTGAAGCCTTCTTCGCGCTTGCTCAGGCGGTTGACCATGTCTTGTGCGCGTTCCGGCGAATGGATGGTGGCGGCAATCGCGACACGGGCCAGGTCGAGGAAGTTGGCGTCCGACATCATCAGCATCTTGGCCTCCAGTAGCCCGCGCAATTGCTCGCGCAGCGGGCGGTCGCTGGCGTAGCTCACGTCCAGTTGGGCAACGCTGCTGGCCCACAACTGGTGGAGGATTTCGGCAAACAACTCTTCCTTGCTGGGGAAGTGGTTGTACACCGTGCGCTTGGAAACGCTGGCGGTGGCGGCGATTTTGTCCATGCTGGTGACCTCGAATCCATTCGCGCGAAACTCGGTAATAGCGGCAGCCACAATGGCTTCGCGTTTACGATCGGTGAGGCGCAGAGGTGCAGTCATGGTCGGCTCTAAGGCTCTAAAAGGAAATTACACTCGGTAGTTTACTTGCTCAGGGTTTTGTTGCAATCTAGAAACTACACTGTGCAGTGTAGTTAGTCTTCGCAGTGTCTTTTATGAGCCGACCCCGGAGTCACTCTGCAATGGCCACGATTTCAACCCGTCTCGACCCCGCGCCGGCTGCGCCAAAGGCTGCCGAGCATACGCCAGGGCAATTCAGCAACGATGCTCCAGTGCAGCACGGTGGTTTTGGCAAAACCTTGCGCATTTTCTGGAACATGCTGTTCAACAAACCACGCAGCACACGCCCGGTAGGCAAGATCCCGGTGCAACCGCTGACGCGTGAGCAGTTGTTGGCAGCACCCGATCACAGTGTGTTTCGCCTGGGGCATTCCACTGTGCTGCTGAAAATGCGCGGCAAGTTCTGGGTCACCGACCCGGTATTTGCCGAACGTGCCTCGCCTTTCAGTTGGGCTGGGCCAAAGCGCTTTCATCAGCCGCCGATCAGCCTTGAAGAGTTACCACCTCTGGAAGCGGTGATTCTTTCCCACAATCACTACGACCATCTTGACCGCAATGCGGTGATCCAACTGGCCGACAAGACCCGCTATTTTCTTGCGCCGCTGGGCGTGGGCGACACGCTGGTCAAGTGGGGTGTGGATGCCAGCAAAGTCCGGCAACTGGATTGGTGGGCAGGCACCGAAGTCGAGGGCATCCGGTTTATCGCCACACCGGCCCAGCATTTTTCCGGGCGTGGCCTGTTTGATGGCAACCAGACCTTGTGGTGTTCCTGGGTGATGATCGACGGCGCGCGGCGGATCTTTTTCAGCGGCGACACCGGTTATTTCGACGGCTTCACACGCATCGGCGAACAATACGGCCCGTTTGATCTGACGCTGATGGAAACAGGTGCTTACAACGTCGACTGGCCCCATGTGCATATGCAGCCTGAGCAAACCCTGCAGGCACACATCGACCTCAAAGGCCGTTGGCTGCTACCGATTCACAACGGCACTTTCGACCTGGCCTTCCACGCCTGGCACGAACCGTTCGATCGCATCATGGCCCTGGCCTGGGAGCGCAACGTGGCGATTACCACGCCGGCGATGGGGCAGGCGTTCAGCCTGAACCAGCCGGAGCGCGGGCATGCGTGGTGGCTGGAGGTGGAAACTCAAGGTGTAAAAGAACACGCAGCGGGTTGAAACGTTGCCACCTGGAAAAAGGATTTTCAGGGTGTTTCAGGACTGCGACAAACGCCAGATGAGAGTGCGATGATCCCGCGCAATCAATTGTCGGAGGTCGGGTTTTGATGGAAAAAAACTGTAGGGCGCATTGGCGATCAGGGATGCCGTGTCGCCCAGGGCTTTCCTTGCCTGTGACGGAGGAGGCGGGCAGCGTAGAGCCCGCGGCCGAGTCCGTTTATGCTAAACCCGAGAATCTGAGCCGCGCAGGTATCGTCTTCGGCGCGGCGCAAGTGGTTGGCGCGGCGCCCATTCCTGGCTACAACGCGCCGGCCCTACCGGCAAGACCTGCGCGGGATCCCGCGTTATCACTCGCAGCTTTAAGCGGTATCGACCCTACTGGGCCGGTCATGGTGGAAGTCCCCCTGGTACTGAACAACACCAGCTTCACCGCTTCACAGATGCTATCGGGTTGGCGTATCGGGTTCGCTGACCGCTATGTGCAAGGCGGTCATCGCGAGGCCGTCGAACACAGCGAAGCCTTGTGTGCAGCCTTCGACCTTCTGCGCCAGGCCGGTGCGCACTTGGTGCCAGTGGACGCGCGTCGTGAAGACAGCAGCCTGCAATTTTCCCTGCAAAGCAATGAAATCGACGACCTCATGACCGCGCATCGCCTGGATGCGCTGGTTTCTGGCAGCGAGAGCGTCGCGTTTCATCGTGCCTGCATCAGCGGCTATCCGTCGCTTTGCGAACCGTTGGGAGATGGGGCGAAACTGTGGTTTTACGGCGCACAATGGTCGCGTGATGCATTGCCGCTGTTGTTGCATGCCTATCGCCAGGTCAGCGCCTGCGCGTCAAAGAACTCGTAACAACTACAGGAAGTGCTGAACCCTCCTACGATGTGAGCAGAGACTGCCTGAGGGTCTTTAACACCTGGGGTTTTTAGAATGGCGGACTTGATCCCGCATGAATTCTGAACTCAGGAGAGACCTTTATGACGGTTGCTTACGGCATCTATTCGATGATCCGCCAGGCTGCGCAAACCTTGCCGGCGCAGACCTCGCCTGTAGTAGAAACACCAATGGCTGCAAAGCCCGTGGCGCCAGAGACTGCATACGCAAGCGTTCGCGAGCTGGGCGAACAAATGGCTCGGCCGCACGGGCTTACGTCGGTTGATCTGGTGAACTTCCTGCAAGAGCGTATCCGCACGCTGGACCCTCAACTGTGCTCCGTCATCGAACTCAACCCTGAGGCACTCGAGGTCGCGCGCGAACTGGACCGTGAACGCGCCAGTGGCAAGGTACGTGGCCCGTTGCATGGCGTACCCATTTTGCTCAAGGACACCATCGAAACGACTGGCATGCAAACCAGTGCAGGTGCGTTTGGTCTTGTGGGGGCGGCTGCCGGCAAGAATGCTGCTCTTGTCGATTACCTCATCCAGCAAGGGGTGGTGATCCTGGGTAAAACCAACATGAGCGAACTGGCTGGCTTTCGCGGTGGCCCCGATGGCTGGAGTAGCCGGGGAGGGCAAACCCTTAACCCTCACCGTGCGGGTGCCGACGTCGGTGGCTCCAGTTCGGGGTCTGCCGCAGCGATAGCGGCCGGGCTGGCACCCCTGGCGGTCGGTGCAGAAACCAATGGTTCGATCATCGTACCGGCGGCGCTCAATGGTGTGGTGGGGCTCAAACCCAGCGTTGGCTTGTTGGATCGCAACGGGATTATTCCCGCCAGCCGCCGACAAGACACACCCGGCCCCATGGCTCGTTCGGTGTATGACGTTGCGTTGATGCTCAATGCCATGTCCGGCAGTGACCCTGGCGATCCCGAAAGCCTGGGCGCCCCTCAAGGCATCGACTACACCAAACTGCTGGTGCCAGGCGCCTTGAAGGGCAAGCGTATCGGTTATCCCGCGACCTTTACGTTCAACGGTGAAAGTTTGCCGGTGGACAACAGCCCGCAATTTAGCAAGACACTGCAAGTACTTCGTGAGCAAGGCGCTACGTTGTTACCGATCAACCTGCGGCTGGCAGATGCTTCACGCTACGACGAACTGTTGCTCTCGGATGTAAGGGAAGAACTGAATGCCTACTTGGCCAAGCGTCCGGGCCTGCCGGTCACATCATTGGCCGAGTTGATAACATTCAATGAAACCCGTGATGGTACTGAGACGGATCACCAATCTGTACTCAAGAAGGTCAACGCAGCCACTCTCACACCGCAGCAACGCAAAACGCTGTGGGACGCGCTTATCCAGGATTTTCGCAGCAGCGTGGATGACCCGATCAAGGAGAAAAACCTGCATGCCATAGTGTCGGACTACGATACCAACAGTTACTTCGGGGTTGCCGCAGCAGGTTACCCAGGGGTCACCGTACCTTCTGGGACGAGTGAGGACGGCCTGCCTACCAGTGCCTACTTCTTCGGTACTCGCTGGTCGGAACCCACCTTGCTGGCAGTGGCTTATGGGTACGAGCAGGCGGCCCAAGCCGGTGTAAAACCCGAGCTTTAAATGACGCGCTGCGTGCTGCAAATCTCGCGTATTACACTCAAAGCCATGGAGAGCAAGCATGGCCTACAAAATACACATTATCGGCGCTGCAGGTGCCGGTACCTCGACCTTGGGCCAGGCTCTGGCCAAACGCTTGGGCGTCGCCTATTTCGACTCTGACTATTTCTACTGGCAACAAACGTCAGAGCCTTTCACGGTCGCCCGGCCCAAGGATGAACGCATCCGCCTGTTGCAGGAACAGAGTGCCGGCCTTGAGGGCTGGGTACTGTCCGGCTCACTGTGCGGTTGGGGCGATGCGATGATCCCGCAGTTCACCCATGTAGTCTTCCTGCGGTTGGACCCACATGTGCGCCTGCACCGCTTGCAACTGCGCGAAGTGCAACGCTACGGCGAACAGATCCTGGAGGGCGGCAGCCGCCACGCCAACAGCATCGCATTCCTGGCCTGGGCCGCCCGTTACGACGGCGGCAACCACAGCCTACGCAGCCTGCGTCGGCATGAAAGCTGGTTGAAACCGCTGACCTGCCCGGTGCTTCGGTTGGACTCTACGCACCATTCGGCTGAGGCGTTGGTGAGTCATTTGATGCCGCTGCTGAGCCCATCAACCGCGAGATGAGGCCAGGTGCCGCGAGCTCGGCAGGGGCGGCTGCAAACTTGCGTGCGCTCATCCCCCAGCCCGGGGCAAACCCTGGAAAAAACACCAGGCCTTCAGCCTCCAGCCGGAACGCGAGGGCTAACCGAGCTTCATCCTCCACCTCACCCAGGCTTTCAAAACGCTGAACCACCTCCACCTCCACCGCCAGCCCGGCCTGGCGGGCCAGGTCTTCACGGCTCCAGCCCAGCATCACACGGGCCTGTGCGCTGTGTTTGGCGGTGAATTGGTGCAGGACGATCTGCTGTTCTACGAAAGAGCTCATTGCCAGAGAGGACATGGGGTTTCTCCAGGTTCGACGGGGGAAGGCAAACTATACTGTGTTTTTGTACAGTTGTTTGCGCCGTTCATCAACTGGATTTTTTATCGGGGGTTCACTTGCCCTATCCAGAAGGACAGTGGACGTTGCAAAGCTCGCACGCCGATAGCAAGATCTGCGGACCGATTGAGCTGACGAGAGAACGACGCTATGTCTATTTCCGAAAGTGATTGGAAGAAATTCAAAGGCTTGAGGGCATTGGCCCTTGATCGGTTTTGCCTCGGTGTCCTGGCGGATGCCAGGACTATCAGTGAGCACGGTGCCTTGTCCGCTCACGCCCGGTACGGAATGCTGTATGGCGTGATTCATGCCCGCAACAAGGATATGGCCGATATGTTCGACTATTACAGTCGCTCATCAACCTATCCGTGCTTGGCATTGATGGTGCACCATGACCTGTTGACCGACGCCGAGTTGGCAATACTCAGCGAAGAAACGCTTGATGCCATCAGCTATGCCGTCAGGCAGCCTTATGAACTTGAGTGGGTTGAGGAGCAATTGCCCGGCGAGTAAATAGGGCACACTTGGCGTTGATCACTTTGCGCAGGAACACAGTGTGCTGACATTTAATTGCTCACAAGCCGGCAGCGACTTTTTCAGCCGTATTCACAAGGGTAAGAAAATTACCCCAGTTGAAAAACCACCGATACCGAGCGCCGAGGGTCTTGCGCTGCACACAGACCCTAACCAGTGGCTGGTCCATGCGGCAATAGTTAAGCGTAAGCATGTGCTGGTGGCGACGCATTTGAAGACGCGCTATAGCATGCTGTTCTTCGATATGAAAAAGGCCGATGACGCGGGTTTTGTGAAGACATTTGCCCATCGCTGGATCGATGGCGTGATGAATGTAGCGCTGAAGTGTGGCTTGCTGGACATACTCTCGCCGTCCGTTTGTGATCCGCTGCTGAGCGGCTTGGGGAGCACTTATTGCTTGTACCAGCGCAGCGACCGCAGCAGCCAGGGCCAAATCAATGAAATCCTGCGCGTGTTTAAATGGGACGCTGAAGGTTTCGACTTTGTGAAGCAGCCGTGGAGTGCGAGACGCTATGACGAAGCCATCAATCGTACACCCAGAACCATTCCCGGGATAAAGGGCTATGGTTGGCCAGAGGAAGAAATGCTGATTCACTGGCTGACAGCATTTGGCGGGATAGACGCGGCCACCGCCCGAGCTGCACGCGAACAATACCGGCAAGCTCAGCGATCACGCGCCCTTGCCTAATGCTCCTGCATTCCCGGTGCCTCACGAATGATCAAGTGGTCCAGGTTCTCGATATTGGCGCTGAACACCCCGAATGTCTGCTCGGGGTTCTTCTTGCTCGGCACCTGTTTGAGCGTTGGCGTCACCCCGTAAAAGAAGCAATACAAGGCCCGTTCGCTACTGGCGGCCGCCTTGATCTGCTCCAGGAACGCCGTGCGCTTGCGGTAGTTCTCGATGAGTTTTTTGCTCAGGTAGACATTCACTGAATAAGGCTTTTTGTCGAGCCACACCTTTTTTTCGAAGTCGATGCGAAAGCTGCTGGTGTAATCCTTGATCGCTTTGATCTTGCCCCAGTAGATCAGGCCTTTGTTGTCTTGCAGGTATTCGATCTTCTTGAAAAACGTCCAGTAGGTCGCGGTGTGCTCACCCACCTTCAGCGGCATGGACTTGAGCTTGTCCTTGTCGTCGATATTGGACACATAGCACTCGACCGGGTGTGCGAAGACGCTGGTTTTGTCTGGGGTTGTGTCACTGGTGACGCGGGATGAGCGGGTACTTGTCGAAGGCGCCTTCGCTGAATCTTGTGGGACGCTTCCCTCGCTGCCGACAAGCGCAGTGTTGCGCGGGTACTGACGCCGGGTCAGTACAAATTCCGATGGGAAATTGTCTTCGCGCTCGTCGTCACTTTCACCGGTTGCAGACTTGTGCGTGCTGGCATAGCGGCAGCCGTCGATATGCCGGGTGCTGGTCTTGTTCTTGAAATGCGGTGTGCGCTGATAGTTGACGTTTTTCGCGTTGAATGTGCTCAGCGTATTGCCCGTTTCGAATGCTGCGCGGCATTCATCGTTGGGGCACAGGAAGCTGTCCTTATCGGAGTCGAAGTCGGCGGTTTCGTCGAAATTCAGGTCTCGAACGTCGTAGATCGACAGCTTGTCGTCGAGACTCAGGCTGTAGGCCGTGTCGAATTTCATGGGGCTCGGGTCCGTGAGATGAATAGCTGGATACTACGCAAATACCAGAGATTACGGAGAGCAAAATGAGGGAGCTGGCTTGCCAGCTCCCACCTTAGATAAGCGGTGTGCCAGCTACACGGCGGCCGCTCAAGAAACACAAAGTGCCGCCCATCGCAGTCAGTGCACCCAACGCATAGAACATGCTGGTCGGCGCAGCGTTGATCAGCAAATAGCCGCAAATAACCGGGCTCATCGCTCCGCCAAACGCCGCCAGGTTTTGTGCGCCGTAATAACTGCCGCGCAATGCGTCGGGGGCGATGGTGTCGATAAACAGGAATTCCGACGGGTAAATGATCATCTCGCCCAGGGTAAACACGAACATCGCCAGGCACCACGTGAGCAGACTGTGAGCCTGGCTGAAACCGACCAGCCCGGCTATGAACAGCAACGTGCCCAGCACGATCCAGTAACGCAACTGTTCGCGCTTGAGAAACCGGCCAATCTGGTACTGCATCACAATCACCGTAATGGCGTTGCAGGCCAGCACTGCCGACAGAATCTTCAGCGCCTCGGCGGGTTTGTAGGCCACCAGCAAAAACTGCGACAGATACAGGGTGTAGCGCCCGTGGACAATGGTGCTCAACAGGCTGCCACTGGTGAACAGGATCAGCGTGCGGTCGCTGCGCAACGTGCGCAGCGTGCTGAGGAAGCTCAAGGGTTTGTGGCTGTCATCGCGCTGGGTCGGTGGGATGCCGATCATCAGGAACAGGCTGCCAAACGCAATGGCGCTGGCGATCAAGAACGGCGCCAGTTGCATATGCCCGGCAATCACTACACCGATCATCGGCCCAGTGGCGTAGCCAACATTGGTCAGGGTGTAACGCAGGGAAAACACCTTGGCGCGATCACCCACCGGCAGGTTCTCGCTGATGATGGCTTTGGAGCCGATCAGGAACAGCGCCGAGGCGGCTTCGGTAATGACCAGGGTCAGGGTGGTGAGATAGAGGTTGCTGGCGAACGTCAGCAATAGAAAACCGATGGAGCTGGAGAGCATGGCCAGGATCAGCAGCTTGCGCTTTTCCAGGCGGTCGATGATGTAGCCGCCATACAGGCCCAGCAACGTGGCGATAAACACGGCAATGCCCATCAACAGGCCGATGTCCTGCTGGTTGAGGCCCAGTCGGGTACTCAAGAGCAAGGCCAGCAATGGGCTGGTCATGGCGCGGCTGACCACGATGGTCACCGAGCAGATCATCAGGCGGCGAATTACCAGGGAATAGGTGGCCACGGTGGGGGCGAGCGTCCTTGTTATTGCTTCAAGACAACACAGATAAAGTGTGAAAACAAAGCCAATGTGAACACAGAACCAATGTGAACACAGAGCTAATGTGGGAGCTGGCTTGCCTGCGATAGCGGTGGGTCAGCTTGAATATTTCTTACTGGCCCACCGCTATCGCAGGCAAGCCAGCTCCCACATTTTTAGATCCTGTGTTTATTGGCCGGCATTGATGCTGATTTTTTCCACCGCACCCTGCTCCAGATCCCACTTCTTGAGGATCTTGCCGTAGGTGCCATCATCCACCATGCCCTGCAGCGCTTCACTGATCGCCGTCACCAGCTCAGTGTTGCTCTTCTCAATCCCCAGCCCCGTGAACTGCTTGGAAATCGCCAGGCCCACCGGCTTGTACTTACCCTTGTCCAGCGCCATCAGATAAGGAATGGTCTCGCTGCCCTGCATCGCCGCATCCAGACGGTTCTGCTGCAACTGCGCGCGCGCATCTGCCGAGCCTTCGGTGCCGATCACCACAATGGCTGGCTTACCGGCCGCTTCGCAGTTTTCCTTGCTCCATGCGGCAATCTCCGACGGCCAGGTGGTACGGCGGCTGGTGCCGACTTTTTTACCGCACAGGTCAGTCAATGCCTGAAGGTCTTCACGCTTGGCCAGGGTGTACAGCTGCGGGCCACTGGTGAAGTAGTCGATGAAGGTCACGGCCTTTTGGCGTTCGGCGGTGTCGCTCATGCCCGACAGCACAATGTCGACGCGCTTGGTGGTCAGGCCGCTGAGCATCTGCTCGAAGCCGGTTTCCTGCCATTTGATCTTCACACCCAGGCGCTCAGCCAGGGCATTGCCCAGGTCAAAGTCCAGGCCGGTGAGTTTATTGGTGGCGGTGTCCTTGAAATCCATCGGCGGGTAGTTCGGCACGATGGCCGCGCTGATCTCGCCTTTTTCCTTGATTGCTGCCGGCAATGCCGCGAATACACAGGTGGAGGCCATCAGGCCTGCGAGCAACGTGGGGATAAACAATTTTTTCATGGGGGCGTTCTCGTTAGTTTTTTAGTTAAGTGCGAACGGCAGAAATAAAGCTTTGGGTACGCGGGTTTTGTGGGCTTATTAGAATTTCTTCGGGGCTGCCGGCTTCCACAATCTGGCCAGCATCCATAAACACCATGCGGTTGGAGACTTCGCGGGCGAAGCCCAACTCATGGGTGACCACGATCATGGTCATGCCGGTGGTGGCCAAATCACGCATCACCGACAGCACTTCTCCCACAAGCTCCGGGTCGAGGGCTGACGTGGGTTCGTCAAACAACATCAACTTGGGGCGCATCGCCAAGGCGCGAGCAATAGCCACACGTTGTTGCTGGCCGCCGGACAATTCCACCGGGTATGCATTGCGCTTGTCCGCCAGACCCACGCGGGCCAGCAACTCCAGCGCATCTTCGATGGCTTCCTTGGGTGAGCGCTTGAGCACCTGCACCGGGCCTTCGATGATGTTCTGCAACACGGTCATATGCGGGAACAAATTGAAACGCTGGAACACCATGCCGGTGGCCAGGCGCTGGCGGGCAATCTGCGATTCATTCATCTCATGCAGCTTGTTGCCTACCACCCGGTAGCCGACCAGCTCGCCGTCGACCCACAGGCCGCCCTTGTCGATTTTTTCCAGCTGGTTGACGCAACGCAGCAGCGTACTTTTACCCGAGCCGGACGGGCCGATGATGCACATCACTTCGCCTTGCTCGACCTCGATATTGATGTCGCGCAGCGCGTGATACTGGTCGTAATACTTGTTCAGGTTGACGGCCTTGACGATGCTTCTCATGGGGCAAATCTCCTCAACCCAAACTTACGAACGCTTGCCGGCGCCGCGGGCAAAACGACGCTCGAGGCGGCTTTGACCAAATGAAAGAACAGTCACCACCGCCAGGTACCAGATACCGGCCACAATCAGCAGCTCCATGACCCGCGCGTTGGCGTAGTAGATGTTTTGCGCGTTGTGCAGCAGCTCCGAGTACTGGATCACGCTGGCCAGGCTGGTCATTTTCACCATGCTGATGAACTCGTTACCTACAGGCGGAATGATCACCCGCATGGCCTGCGGCAGAATCACCCTACGCAATGCTTGCAGGCTCGGCATACCGATAGACTTGGCGGCTTCGTACTGGCCGGTGTCGACCGAGAGCAAACCGGCGCGCACCACTTCGGCGGTGTACGCGCCCTGGTTGATGCTGAGGCCGAGCAGGGCGGCCACGAACGGCGTCATCAGGTCGACGGTGTCGATGCTGAACAGGCCGGGAATCGCGATCACCGGGAAAATCAGCGCCAGGTTGAACCACAGCAGCAGCTGCAAAATCAGCGGCGTACCGCGGAACAGCCAGGTGTAAGTGATGGCCACATAACGCAGGATCGGGTTGGCCGACATGCGCATGATCGCTGTGATCACCCCGATCACCACGCCCAGCGCCATCGCCAGGATCGACATGACGATGGTGTTGACCAGGCCCCAGAGGATGGCCTCAGACGTGAGGAACTGGCCGATGTAGGACCATTCGATCTGGCCATTGGCAAATGCGCGCAACAGCGCGGCCAGGGCGATCACGATCAACGTGGCAAAAAACATCCGCCCGTAATACCGCCGCGGCACATGCTCGTACTGGGTAATATCGAACTGGTTCTCGGACAACTTGCGCTCGGCTTCCAAGCGCTCCGCCGGGGTTTGGTTCATGGTGCTACTCCAAAAAATATAGGTGTTGCACGATCGTTCCCACGCTCTGCGTGGGAATGCATCCCGTGACGCTCCGCGTCACCATTGCGCAGAATTGGAGCCATGCAACGGGACGCGGAGCGTCCTGGGCGGCATTCCCACGCAGAGCGTGGGAACGATCAGATTCGGAATCCGGTGTAACTCTCAGCCCATTTTTGCTGAGCCGCCAACGCCAGCTTCAACCGCCCAATCTGCTCCCGCACCCGCTCCGGCGCCGTGCCACCCCAGCCACTGCGCGCCGCAATCGCGGCCTCCAGGGTCAGGCACTCACGCACCTCAGGCAGCAACCGAGCATCCACCTCTGCCAACATCGCCGGCGAGGCTTCCCACAACTCAATCTCATGCTTCTCACAGGCCTGCACCAACGCGCCGGTAATCTCATGCGCCTCTTTAAACGGCACGCCACGGGTGGCCAACCAATCCGCCACCTCGGTCGCCAAGGTGAAGCCCATCGGCGCCTGACGTCGCAGCTCCTCGACCTGCACCTTCATGGTCGCCACCATCCCGGCCATCGCCGGCAGTACCAGCAGCAAGGTGTCGACGCTGTCCAACACGCTGTGTTTGTCTTCACTCAAATCGCGGTTGTACGACAGCGGCAAGGATTTAAGCGTCGACATCAACCCGGTCAGGTTGCCAATCAAACGCCCAGCCTTGCCCCGCGCCAGTTCGGCAATGTCCGGGTTCTTTTTCTGCGGCATGATCGAGCTGCCGGTGGCGTAGGCATCGTCCAGCACCACCCAGCGAAACTGGCGCGACGACCACAGGCAAAACTCCTCCGACAGCCGCGAAATATTCACCCCGAGCATGCCCGCCACAAACAGAAACTCCGCCACATGGTCACGGCTGGCGACAGCATCAATGGAGTTTTCGCACGGCCCGGTGTAGCCCATTTCCTTGGCCGAATGCTCCGGCTGGCGTGCAATGGCAGAACCGGCCATCGCCGCCGCACCCAACGGCGACAACGCCGTACGCGCATCCCAATCCACCAACCGTTGCACATCACGCAACATCGACTGGGCGTGGGCCAACAAGTGATGGGCAAACACAATCGGTTGCGCCTGCTGCAAATGGGTGAACCCTGGGCAAATGCTTTCGATGTGTTGCTCGGCCTGCGCCACCAACGCCTGCTGCAAACTCAACACCTCGGTGGTGATGGTGCGCGCATGGTCGCGCAGGAAAAGGCGCAGGTCATTGGCGGTCTGATCGTTACGCGAACGCCCTGCGCGCAACTTGCCGCCCAAGGCGCCCAGGCGCTCGGTCAATACGCGTTCGATAAAGGTGTGTACGTCCTCGTCATCCAGGGTTGGATGCAGGCTCCCGGCGGCGAAATCGTCACCGATACGGTCCAGGGCCTCAAGGGTACGCAAGGTCTCCGACTCATCCAGCAAACCGGCGCGCTGCAACTCACGGGCATGGGCACGCGAACCAGCCAGGTCGTAGGGCGTCAGGCGGAAATAGCGCTCGGGGCAGCGGGACAACGCCGCCAAGGCAGCAGACGGACCGGTCTTGAAACGAGCGCCCCAAAGGCGGTCGGTGGGCTGGGACATCGGTATTCCTCACGCTTGTTTTTAGAAGAGTCGGAGGCAGTAAAAATAAGATTTCAACTAGACTGAACCAGCGTCTGACGCGCCGTATTCAAGGTTGCCAAGGGCGGATGTTTATGTTCATTATCGCCGCCTGGCTATGTTCAAGGACTGGGTTGAAGCCTGTTGAATATGGCACTTGAGGTCAACGCGTATTATGGAAACCCCACTTTCCACTTCTGGAAACATACCGCCAAAACCCGGCACACGACCGCCCCTGCAACTGAGCGGGCTGGACTTCAAACTGCTGCGCGTGTTCATGGCCGTGGTCGAAGCCGGCGGCTTCAGCGCCGCGCAAAACGAGCTGAACGTGGGCCTGGCGGCCATCAGCAAACAGATCTCCGACCTCGAAATTCGCATCGGCATGCGCCTGTGCACACGGGGCCGCGAAGGGTTCGGCCTGACCGAAGAAGGCAAGTTAGTGTATCAAGCGTCCATCGAGTTATTTACCTCGGTAGACAGTTTTCGCGACAAGCTTAGTTCGGCGCAAAACGAGCTTATTGGTGACCTTAGTGTCGGCGTAATTGATAACACCGTGTCCGACGTTAATTCCCCGCTAATTACCGCGCTGGGGAAACTACACAGCGAATCGCCAAAAATTAGATTGCGTCTACATGCTTCGCAACTCGATGAAGTTGAACGCGGCGTGGTGGAAGGGCGGCTGATCGTCGGCATCGTGCCGGTGTACCAACGCCGCGAAGAATTCGACTACTTCCCCCTCTACGAAGAAAAAGCCCACGCCTACTGCGCCGTAGGACACCCGCTGTTCAACGCGAGCGACCTCACCCCAGACGTGCTGCGCCAATACGAAGTGGTCAACCACCGGTACGCGATCCACCGCGACAAAGCCAACTTCGTCACCTACGACAGCCAGTCCGCCTCGGCCTCCCAGGTGGAAGCCGTCGCCATCCTGATCCTCACCGGCCGCTTCCTGGGCTTCCTGCCGGAACATTACGCAGCGCCACTGGTAAGGGACGGGCGCCTGCGCGCACTGTGCCCGGAACAGGTTCACCTGAGCACCGCGTTCAACCTGATCCTGCGCCACAACGCGCCGAGAAGCCCGATGGTGAAAGCCTTTGCAACAGCGCTGGGCGTGGACCTGAAGACGCCGGCCTAAGCCTCAACAAAGCTCAAATGTGGGAGCTCTCGAGCCCCAGCGAGGCAGCGATGGGATCGCCTCGGTCAACCTGCCGACCCCACCTACCTGCATCACCTCTCAGTAAGCCATTAACGTTTTTGGCGCGAAGAGTGAATTTTTTATCAAATTCAAATGCTCTTTGGTGTTTTCGTGAATGCAGGGTATGACCAGCGGTTCGACCCGTAACGAAATGTATATCCCGTTGACATATCCAGGCTGTGGTGTAGCGTTGCGATATTAAACGATCACTAGAGGTAGGCCATCATGGACCAAGGTTCTGTATTCCAAAGCAACCGCAGCCAAGCGGTACGTTTGCCAAAAGCTGCTGCCATGCCGGACGATGTAAAGCGCGTAGATGTTATCTCTATCGGAAGAGCCAGAATCATCACCCCAGCCGGTGAGTCATGGGACAGCTGGTTTGATGGCGAGGGGGTCACGCCTGACTTCATGACCGACCGCGAGCAACCAGCGGAACAAGAGCGGGAATCTTTTTAATGCTCAAGTTCATGCTAGATACCAACATTTGCATCTTCACCATCAAAAACAAACCCCAACAGGTGCGTGAAACCTTCAAAAGGCACCATGGCCAACTGGGTATTAGTACAGTGACCCTGATGGAGTTGATTTACGTTGCTGAAAAATCAGCTAACCCGGAGCGAAACCTCGCCGACGTAGAAGGGTTTGCTGCGCGCCTGGAGGTTTTAAAATACGACCAAGACGCCGCGATACATACTGGGCAGCTTCGCGCAGAGCTGGCTAGAGCGGGTACTCCGATAGGTCCCTATGACCAGATGATCGCCGGGCATGCCCGTTCGCAGGGTCTGATTTTGGTCACGAATAATCGACGCGAGTTCGACCGCGTGCCAGGATTGCGGGTAGAAGATTGGGTGTGAGCTGACCTCTTGGCACCCATGCTAAGTGCGTCCAGCCTGACGCCGATCAACCTGTGGGAGCTCTCGAGCCCCAGCGAGGCAGCGATAGGATCGCCTCGGTCCACCCGCCGACCCCACCCACCCGCATCACCGCTGCAACTTGGCGCGCTTCTTCTTCGAATGAAAATGCCGAAAATGCGCATCCTGCGCCGCCGCCAACAACTCCCGATCCCCACGCGTATCGCCCCAGGCCCGTAGCCGATACTCGCCCAAATCCCCATACACCGCCTCAAGCCGCAGCACCTTGTTCTCACAACGGCAATTATTCCCCGTGAGCTTGCCCGTCAACACGCCGTCGACCACCTCAAGCTCAGTGCCAATCAACTTGATGCCCAGCCGATTCGCAAACGGCTGCAACACCAACGCCGGCGACGCCGAACACAGCGTCACCACCGCCCCGGACTTCACCTCATCTTCCACCGACTGCAAGCCCTTGGGGCGCATCAACTTGGTCCAATAACGCTGACAATACGCCTCAGCCTGCTGCTGCACCCACGCCTTCTCCACCCCGGTCATAAAGGTGCGGATCAACTGCGCCTTCAACTCATCCCGGCTGATTTGCTGCAGCAAAAAACGCAGCCCCGGCACGGCGAGTTTGACCATCCGGCCATAGAACTCGCCGGGGCCGAAGGCGAATTTGAGGAAGGGCACGAAACTGTCGTGGTGGGTGAGGGTGCCGTCGAAGTCAAAGACGGAAAGTACTTTGGCGTCGATGGGGCCGGCTTCGAGCATGTCTGGGTTCACGGGTTGGCCTCGGTCCTATCTAGTATTTTTAAGCGTGCATCAGGTGTGACCACTGGAGTTTACTCCCGTGCCAATCTTCCGACTTTGGAGTAAAGCCCCTCGGTGAAAGCCTCCCGGTCACTCGACCGGTGACAACGCTGATGGCAATTGGGGCACAAGGCTACAGCATTGGTCGTGCGATCCGAACCCTTCTGGGCCAGGTGCTTGACGTGATGTACTTCAAGAAATGGCAGGCCATCGACCCCAGCGAAAGGCGCTGGCGAATCGCAACCTTCGCAGACCCCATTCGCAAACTGTCGAACTAGCTTACGCACATGCTCGGCGCGTGCGTAAGAAAGACTGACAGTAAACAACTGCCGTGGATTCAGAATGCCTTGTGGCTCGATTACAAGGAAAGGCTTCGAAAAAGTCGGGCGCTCGCCGGGCAGTGGCTTATCTACGGCTGCCAGACCAAGCTCAGAGTGCAGGCCAGGTTTTGTTGCTAGCACCTTGCGAATACGCTCACTCACTCCGGCACCGATGTTTTTCGCAGGCATATAGCCAGTGATACGTTGCAAACCCAGCTGTTCAAATACCGCAGAGATATTCTGCATGCGATATTCAATTGACGAAGCGCTGCGCAGGTTGAGTGGCCCCTCTCGCAGTAACCGGTTCTCATCTGATTTTTTAAAGGCTTGACCACTTCGTTCAAGGGTCCACATTTTCAGATAGGCATCGACGGACGCTTCAAGCTCCTGATCGCTCCATCCGGTATTACTTTTTTTCGTATCCATACAGCCGCCGAGGGTAGAAAACCCTCGGACGATACTGAGTAGCCATTATTGCGTCTACGAAATTTCCTACGAGTCGGTGGGACTTGCCGTTCGTTTGCTTCAGTACATTCGCTGCTTTATTCGGAAAAGTTGGGTGAGCTTTCGCCACCATGGAGTTTTTGCTGATTTACTACGATAGGTCCGATTAACCAGCAAATACGGCATGTCCCGAAGCCGTATCCAGCCTTCATCTTGCCAATGCAACAGGTTCAACGACATCTCCGGCCAATCCAACATGCTCAACAACGGTCGTTCCACCGTTCGTGGCTGACGCTCGTCCCTCAACATTGGAACCACTTCATGAGTGAGCCAACTACGCAGCAGGCGGTTTCCGGGTGTGTAGTGATAAACCAACAGCGCGTAAGCACCGGATTCGCTGATCATCAGCATTTCTTCGGGCTGACCGTGGAACAGCAGTTTTAGAGTTCTTCGTTGGTCTTCATCGAGCTTGCGAGTCGTGCGCTCGTCTAAGAACCACCCCATCAAACGTCCAAGGTCACGCGCACAGAACCACGCTTGGTTTTCTAGAAGGAGGGCATGTAATTGAAGATTATGACGAGTAAAAACTAAGGCGATTGAAAGCTCGGATGTGAGCATACCTTCAGCGTTAGGCAAGTTGAGTAGATATTGGCTAGACACTTCCTATGACCTCTACGTGATTTACAGAAGGGTGGGAACCCAACGTAGAGAGCGGGTTTTAAGAAACTCCAACTTGCTTGGCCTCGATACAGTATTCATTCCGCATGATTAGCCATGCGATTTCTTGACTGTGTGAGTGAGGCTAGCAGCTACGTTGGGCGTTTCTTAGGCACCGGTAGACGAGACTATTCAGCATCGAAATTCGTATCAACCTTTCTATGGATGATTTTGGTGTAAGACGGCTCCTATACAGATCAAGGGGGCATAAAAAAGCCCTGAATAATTCAGGGCTTCTTAATGTTGCTTGGCTTAGGAATCAATCCCAGCTCAACGCGCCGCCGGTTTGATACTCGATCACGCGGGTTTCGAAGAAATTCTTCTCTTTCTTCAAGTCCATGATCTCACTCATCCACGGGAACGGGTTGGTGGTGCCTGGATACTCTTCTTTCAAGCCAATCTGCGACAGACGACGGTTCGCGATAAACTTGAGGTAATCCTCCATCATCGCCGCATTCATCCCCAACACCCCACGCGGCATGGTATCCCGCGCGTATTCAATCTCCAGCTGCGTCCCCTGCAGAATCATCTGGGTCGCTTCTTCCTTCATTTCAGCATCCCACAAATGCGGGTTTTCGATTTTGATCTGGTTGATCACATCGATACCGAAGTTCAGGTGCATCGACTCATCGCGCAGGATGTACTGGAACTGCTCGGCCACGCCGGTCATTTTGTTGCGACGGCCCATGGACAGGATCTGGGTGAAACCGCAGTAGAAGAAGATGCCTTCCAGGACGCAGTAGTAGGCGACCAGGTTGCGCAGCAGTTCTTTGTCGGTTTCGACGGTGCCGGTTTCGAACTTCGGATCGGAGATCGAACGGGTGTATTTCAGGCCCCAGGCGGCTTTTTTAGCTACCGATGGGATCTCGTGGTACATGTTGAAGATCTCGCCTTCATCCATGGCCAGGGATTCGATGCAGTACTGGTAGGCGTGGGTGTGGATCGCTTCTTCGAAGGCCTGGCGCAGGATGTACTGGCGGCACTCCGGGTTGGTGATCAGGCGGTACACGGCCAGCACCAGGTTGTTGGCAACCAGGGAGTCGGCGGTGG
Organism: Pseudomonas sp. OE 28.3; assembly: GCF_014268205.2. Taxonomy (NCBI): domain Bacteria; kingdom Pseudomonadati; phylum Pseudomonadota; class Gammaproteobacteria; order Pseudomonadales; family Pseudomonadaceae; genus Pseudomonas; species Pseudomonas sp. OE 28.3. Next base: position 5,248,576 of record NZ_CP077082.1, on the reverse strand, counting down.
AGAAGAAGCCGAGGTTGCGCATGACGATGCGGCGTTCGTCGTCGGTGAGGCCTTCGGGGTTTTTCCACAGGGCGATGTCGGCGGTCATGTTGACCTCTTGCGGCATCCAGTGGTTGGCGCAGCCGTCGAGGTACTTTTGCCAGGCCCAGTCGTACTTGAAGGGCACGAGTTGGTTGAGGTCGGCGCGGCAGTTGATCATGCGCTTTTCGTCAACGGCGACGCGGGCGGCGGAGCCTTCCAGCTCGGCGAGGCCTTCGGCGACGTCGAGTTTGTCGAGGGCGGCCTTGGCGCGCACGATGGCGGCGGAGTCGTTGGCGGTGACGGCGCGGGCTTCGATGGCGGCGGCGGCGCCGGCACCGTCGAGGCGGTCCATGTTGGCTTCGGTGGCGTGGCCGGCGTTGGCGCCTTTGGCGGCTACTTCGCCTTCTTCTTCTTTGTCGAATTCGTCCCAGCTCAGCATGACGTGTCGTCTCCTGCGTGAGGGCTCAAAGGTGCCCGTGTGAAACCGGATGGTTGGGTGTTCACACGGCCCTGAGGCCGCGGTGGATCTTAAGGAATCGTTTGTTGCAACAGCTCGCGCAGGCAAATAAACGGAATAGGGTTACGGGTTCTGCTTGAGGCTTGAGGTGCGCAGCAACAGATGCAGGCTCGCGCGGAGGCCTCAGGTCTGGCTCTTCATCCCAGTGTAAAGGGATATTGCAGGCCCGATTTACCCGCGCATTATAGGGAAAAAATCGGCTTTGTGTTGCGGCCGATGGTCACGATGGAGGGCCAAAATGCTGTGGTTTTCGGCCAGAGCGTGTGTTTGCAAGGCTTTGCTGGGGTAGGAATTTTTTGACGGGCGGTGGGATAGTTTTTGTAGGGCCAGAGAGGGGGAGTGGTGGAGGGCTGTATGGGGTGTGTTTGGCTGGGATCGCCATCGCAGGCAAGCCAGCTCCCACATTGGGTGGGCGGTGGGCCAGAGGGCGGTTCTTGGCCGCAAGAACGATTTCTTGCGGCGACCAAGATCCGGGTTTAAATCTTACTGAAAAAGTTATTACCCGTTAGAGCAACCATTGCCCATCACTTGATAATTAAGAATATGACGCTGACCTTGCGAGTCTTCATATTCCATTTGTACCGGTACAACGTTGCAGACATCAGGGATGTTGCTCATGGACAATACTTTGGCCACATCCAAGTGTGTGCTGTAGGTGTAATCTTCAACAATCGGGGCGTTCTGGCCGGCCAGCTCGGTCGGGGCCTCATCGGCCAGGGCGGCGGTGGCGCACAAGCTGCTGAGGGCCATAACTACGAGAGCTTTCATTACTGTATTTACCTTCTTCAGGGCGAAAGGGGTCACGGGGCCCTTATGAGGCCGCGTGTGTAACTTAAGAGTTGGGAAGTTCGGATTAACGTTGCCTTCGTGGGGGCTGTTACGGTGTTAATCACGTTGCCTTGTTGGCGGAGTTGATTTTAGGCCTGTGGGTTATATTCATATACCCGTGCTTTTGATAAACACTATTGGCGGTTTTTGTAACAATCCCGTGGTAAAGGTTTTTTCATCAGGCGCCAAAGCCGCGCAGGCCGTGGGCCAGAGCCCTGAAAGGGCATAGCACGGCATTTTGTAGGGGCTTGTTACTACCATCGTCGAATGGTTCTATGGGGGCGCCCCGGCTACAACAGGGCATACAAAAACAACTATTGTCACCGAGGTAAGAAAGATGAGTGCGGCTTCCCTGTACCCCGTTCGCCCCGAAGTAGCAGCCAACACGCTGACCGACGAGGCGACCTACAAGGCCATGTACCAGCAGTCGGTGGTCAACCCCGATGGCTTCTGGCGCGAGCAAGCCAAGCGCCTTGACTGGGTCAAGCCTTTCACCGCGGTCAAGCAGACCTCTTTCGACGACCACCATGTCGACATCAAATGGTTTGCCGACGGCACCCTCAACGTTTCCTACAACTGCCTGGACCGCCACCTCGCCGAGCGTGGTGATCAGGCTGCGATCATCTGGGAGGGCGATGACCCTTCCGAAAGCCGCACCATCACCTACCGCGAGCTGCATGAAGAAGTCTGCAAGTTCGCCAACGCCCTGCGCGGCCAGGATGTGCATCGCGGCGACGTGGTGACTATCTATATGCCGATGATCCCCGAAGCCGTGGTCGCCATGTTGGCCTGTACCCGCATCGGTGCGATTCACTCCGTGGTGTTTGGCGGTTTTTCACCGGAAGCCCTGGCCGGTCGCATTATCGACTGTAAGTCGAAGGTGGTGATCACCGCCGACGAAGGCATTCGCGCCGGTAAGAAAATTCCGCTGAAGGCCAACGTCGACGACGCGCTGACCAACCCGGAAACCAGCAGCATCCAGAAAGTCATTGTGTGCAAGCGCACCAATGGCAACATCAAGTGGAACCAGCATCGCGACATCTGGTACGAAGACCTGATGAAAGTGGCGGGCACTGTGTGTGCGCCTAAGGAGATGGGTGCCGAAGAAGCGCTGTTCATCCTTTACACCTCGGGCTCCACCGGCAAGCCTAAAGGCGTGCAGCACACCACTGGCGGCTACTTGTTGTACGCAGCCCTGACTCACGAGCGTGTGTTCGACTACCGCCCAGGCGAAATCTATTGGTGCACCGCCGACGTCGGCTGGGTCACCGGCCACACCTATATCGTCTACGGCCCGTTGGCCAATGGCGCGACCACGCTGCTGTTTGAAGGCGTGCCGAACTACCCGGATATCACGCGGGTCGGCAAGATCGTTGACAAGCACAAGGTCAATATCCTCTACACCGCGCCCACCGCGATCCGCGCGATGATGGCTTCGGGCACCGCTGCCTGCGAAGGTGTGGATGGCAGCAGCCTGCGTCTGCTCGGGTCGGTGGGTGAGCCGATCAACCCGGAAGCCTGGGATTGGTACTACAAGAATGTCGGCCAATCCCGTTGCCCGATTGTCGATACCTGGTGGCAGACCGAAACCGGCGCCACCTTGATGAGCCCGCTGCCGGGTGCCCACGCACTCAAGCCGGGTTCGGCGGCACGCCCATTCTTTGGTGTGGTGCCAGCGTTGGTGGACAACCTCGGTAACATCATCGAGGGCGCTGCCGAAGGCAACCTGGTGATCCTCGATTCGTGGCCAGGCCAGGCGCGCACGCTGTATGGCGACCATGACCGTTTTGTCGACACTTACTTCAAGACCTTCCGTGGCATGTACTTCACCGGCGACGGTGCGCGCCGCGATGAAGACGGCTACTGGTGGATCACCGGGCGGGTGGACGACGTGTTGAACGTGTCCGGCCACCGCATGGGCACTGCCGAGATTGAAAGCGCGATGGTTGCGCATCCTAAAGTCGCTGAAGCGGCGGTGGTGGGTGTGCCGCATGACATCAAGGGGCAGGGCATCTATGTGTATGTCACGCTCAAGAATGGCGAAGAACCTAACGAAGCGCTGCGCCTGGAGCTGAAAAACTGGGTGCGCAAAGAGATCGGACCGATTGCCTCGCCGGATGTGATCCAGTGGGCGCCGGGCTTGCCGAAGACGCGTTCGGGGAAAATCATGCGCCGGATTCTGCGCAAGATTGCTACGGCTGAGTATGACGGGTTGGGGGATATCTCTACCCTGGCCGACCCAGGTGTGGTGGCGCATTTGATTGAGACACACAAGACCATGAACGTCGCGTAAGGCGGGCCGGGTCAGATAAAGCCCCATTCGGCGTGAGCCGGGTGGGGCTTTTTTGTGGGGTTTGATTTCGATAGCACTGGCGAAACCGGATCACTGTGGGAGCTGGCTTGCCCGCGATGAGGGCGTATCAGGCACAGGTGGGTTAGCTGACAGGCCGCTATCGCAGGCAAGCCAGCTCCCACATTTGGAATGTGTTTCATGGCCGGAGTCTGATCGTTCCCACGCTCCGCGTCTGCTCTTGAGGCGTGACGCAGAGCGTCACAGAATGCATCCCCACGCGGAGCGTGGGAACGATCAGTGTGTAGGCCAATAAATATCGGTTTCTTTCGTAGGAGGTTTCTGAATGTTACCGTCCAGCCTAAATGTGTAACCCCACGCCCAATCCTGAGGCAATGTGCTACGCCTGCGCCCCGAAAACCCGCGTTTTAGACACCCTCAGAAATAAGATTAAACGCCAGACTTGCCGTGCTAGAAGGGTTTGCGAATAATAGGCCCGCAATTTGCAGCATCAACAGGTTTAATATCTTTTGTCTCTGCATAAAATCCAGAGGCTGTCAATGTGCTGGAACCGCTTTCTCAGTGCTTCTGTAAATTGTTGTCGCATTGAGGAAATATCGGCTTCCGGCCTGTCGTTAGAATGCCGATCACTCGCTCGTCGTCTCCTGTATCAATTCAGGGTAGGACGCAGCACCGCTATTCGGTTTCACTTAAGTCGCATCGTGGGCCACGGCTCATTCTGCTTTTTGCCCTATACCGATGGAGTCCCAAGATGAAGAAACTTGTGCTGTTGGGCGCCCTGGCGCTGTCCGTGCTGTCCATGCAGGCCTTCGCTGATGAAAAGCCCCTGAAGATTGGTATCGAAGCGGCTTACCCTCCGTTTGCCTCGAAGGCGCCGGATGGCAGCATCGTTGGTTTTGACTACGACATCGGTAACGCGCTGTGCGCAGAGATGAAGGTCAAGTGCGTATGGGTCGAGCAGGAATTCGACGGCCTGATCCCTGCGCTCAAAGTGCGCAAGATCGATGCGATCCTGTCGTCCATGTCCATCACTGAAGACCGCAAGAAGTCTGTGGATTTCACCAACCGCTACTACCTGAGCCCAGCGCAGCTGGTGATGAAGGAAGGCACCACCGTCAGCGACAGCCTGGATGAACTCAAAGGCAAGAAAATCGGCGTGCAACGCGGTTCGATCCACGATCGTTTCGCCAAGGAAGTCCTGGCCCCTAAAGGCGTCACGGTTGTGCCTTACAGCTCGCAGAACGAAATCTACCTGGACGTGGAAGCCGGTCGCCTTGATGGCACCGTGGCCGACGCTACCCTGCTGCAAGACGGCTTCCTGAAAACCCCGGCCGGTAAAGGCTACGCGTTCGTGGGCCCACAGTTCACCGACGCCAAGTACTTCGGTGACGGCATCGGTATCGCTGTGCGTAAAGGCGACAAGGCCGACCTGGACAAGATCAACGCTGCGATTGCCGCGATCCGTGCCAACGGCGAATACAAGAAAATCCAGGACAAGTACTTCGACTTCGATATTTACGGCGCTGACCCTAAGTAACTCGTCGCAGCTGTCTGTCCTAAATGGCGCAAGCAACAGAAGATTCTGAAGTTTGCGCCATTTTTTCATCCCCCTTTTCGAGGACCTGAATCATGTTGAACGGCTACGGGGCTGTCATCCTCGATGGCGCATGGTTGACGCTTCAGCTCGCCTTGTCGTCCATGGCCTTGGCCATTGTTCTGGGTCTGATCGGGGTCGCGTTACGCCTGTCGCCGGTGCGCTGGTTGGCTTGGCTGGGTGACTTGTACTCCACGGTGATCCGCGGGATCCCCGACCTGGTGCTGATTCTGCTGATTTTCTACGGCGGCCAGGACTTGTTAAACCGCGTCGCGCCGATGCTCGGCTATGACGACTATATCGACTTGAACCCCTTGGCCGCCGGTATCGGCACCCTGGGTTTCATCTTTGGCGCCTACCTCTCGGAAACCTTCCGTGGCGCCTTCATGGCCATTCCCAAGGGCCAGGCCGAGGCCGGCCTTGCGTATGGCATGAGCAGTTTCCAGGTGTTTTTCCGGGTGATGGTGCCGCAGATGATTCGGCTGGCGATCCCTGGTTTCACCAACAACTGGCTGGTACTCACCAAGGCCACCGCGCTGATCTCGGTGGTGGGCCTGCAAGACATGATGTTCAAGGCCAAGCAGGCGGCAGACGCCACCCGTGAGCCTTTTACCTTCTTCCTCGCAGTGGCGGCGATGTACCTGGTGATTACCAGCGTGTCGTTGCTGGCCCTGCGTTATCTTGAGAAGCGCTACTCGGTAGGCGTAAGGGCGGCTGATCTATGATCTTCGACTACAACGTCATCTGGGAAGCCATGCCGCTGTACCTTGGCGGCCTGGTAACCACCCTGAAACTGTTGGCTATTTCGCTGTTCTTTGGCCTGCTCGCCGCCTTGCCGCTGGGCTTGATGCGCGTGTCCAAGCAGCCGGTCATCAACGGTGCGGCCTGGCTCTACACCTACGTGATCCGCGGCACGCCGATGCTGGTGCAGCTGTTTTTGATCTACTACGGCCTGGCGCAATTCGAAGCCGTGCGCGAAAGCTTCCTGTGGCCGCTGCTGTCGAGCGCCACGTTCTGCGCATGCCTGGCGTTTGCGATCAACACCAGCGCCTACACCGCCGAAATCATCGCCGGCAGCCTCAAGGCCACGCCGAACGGGGAGATCGAGGCGGCCAAGGCCATGGGCATGTCGCGCTACAAGCTGTACCGCCGCATCCTGCTGCCGTCGGCCTTGCGCCGCGCGCTGCCGCAGTACAGCAACGAAGTTATCATGATGCTGCAGACCACCAGTCTGGCGTCCATCGTCACCTTGATCGACATCACCGGTGCTGCACGCACCGTGAACGCCCAGTATTACTTGCCGTTCGAAGCTTATATCACCGCCGGCGTTTTCTACCTGTGCCTGACCTTTATCCTGGTGCGCCTGTTCAAGTTGGCCGAAGGCCGCTGGCTGAGCTACCTGGCTCCACGGAAGCATTGATATGGAACGTATCGATCACCTGTTGCCCTGGGGCCACCTGGGCTGCGAGCGCCAACTGAGCGTGTTTCGTTTTGGCAGTGGCGAGCGCAAGGCCTATATCCAGGCCAGCCTGCACGCCGACGAATTGCCGGGCATGCGCGCGGCGTGGGAGCTGAAAAAGCGCCTCACCGAACTGGAACAGCAAGGCGCCCTCAACGGGGTGATCGAGCTGGTGCCGGTGGCCAACCCGATGGGCTTGGGCCAATTGCTGCAAGGCAGCCACCAGGGGCGTTTCGAGGTGGGTAGCGGCAAGAATTTCAACCGTGATTTCGTCGAGCTGAGCGCGCCGGTTGCCGAGTTGCTCAAGGGCAAGCTAGGCGATGACCCGCACGCAAATGTGCGCATGATCCGCCAGGCGATGACCGACGCACTCAATGCATTGCCCGCGCCGAGCAGCCAACTGCAAGGCATGCAGCGCATCTTGCTGAGCCACGCCTGCACCGCCGATATCGTCCTGGACCTGCATTGCGACGCCGAAGCCGCGTTGCACATGTATGCGTTGCCCCAGCACTGGCCGCAGTGGCGCTCGTTGTCGGCGCACTTGGGTGTGAAAGTCGGCCTGCTGGCGGAAGACTCCGGCGGCAGTTCGTTTGATGAAGCCTGCTCGCTGCCGTGGTTGCGTCTGTCGCAGGCGTTCCCGGACGCGCAGATTCCCCTGGCGTGCCTGGCGACTACCCTGGAATTGGGCGGCCAGGCCGACACCGGCCGTGATGAAGCGATTTTCCACGCCGAAGGCATCCTCGCGTTCCTGGCCGAGCAAGGCTTGATCACCGGCCAATGGCCGGCGCCGCAATACGACGCGTGCGAAGGCTTGCCCTTCGAAGGCACCGAGTTGCTGTTTGCGCCCCATGCCGGGGTGATCAGTTACCTGCGTAAAGCCGGTGACCGGGTAGAAGCGGGCGATGAGATTTTTGAAGTGATTGACCCTCTGACCGACCGCGTCAGCATTGTTTGCGCGGGGACGTCCGGGGTGTTGTTTGCCGTTGAACGGCTACGTTATGCCCAAGCGGGTTTCTGGCTGGCCAAGGTGGCGGGGCGCGAAGCGCTGCGCCACGGGCGCTTGCTCAACGACTGACCACCTGTTTTTGTGAGAACCGACCGCATGTACAAACTTGAAGTCCAAGACCTGCATAAACGCTATGGCAGTCATGAAGTGCTCAAAGGCGTGTCCCTGGCCGCCGCGGCCGGTGATGTGATCAGCATCATCGGTTCCAGTGGTTCGGGCAAAAGTACCTTTTTGCGCTGCATCAACCTGCTGGAGCAACCCCACGCCGGCAAGATTCTGCTCAATAACGAAGAGCTGAAACTGGTGGCCAACAAGGATGGCGCCATGAAGGCCGCCGACCCGAAACAGCTGCAGCGCATGCGTTCGCGCCTGTCCATGGTGTTCCAGCATTTCAACCTGTGGTCGCACATGACTGCGCTTGAAAACGTGATGGAAGCGCCGGTGCACGTGCTGGGCATGTCGAAAAAAGACGCGCGTGAAAAGGCCGAGCACTACCTGGCCAAAGTTGGTGTGGGCCATCGTAAGGATGCGTTCCCCGGCCACATGTCCGGCGGCGAGCAGCAGCGCGTGGCGATTGCCCGTGCCCTGGCGATGGAGCCGGAGGTGATGCTGTTCGACGAACCGACCTCGGCCCTCGACCCGGAGCTGGTCGGCGAAGTGCTCAAGGTGATGCAGGACCTGGCCCAGGAAGGCCGCACCATGGTGGTGGTGACCCACGAAATGGGCTTTGCCCGTGAAGTCTCGAACCAGTTGGTGTTTTTGCACAAAGGCATCGTCGAAGAACGTGGCAACCCGCGTGAAGTACTGGTGAACCCGCAGTCCGAGCGGTTGCAGCAGTTTCTTTCCGGTAGCTTGAAATAATCAAGACTGCTTTTGTGCACTCAAATAGTGCATATTTCGCAGCCTTGAGGTCGCCTCGTTCCCTGTGGGAGCTGGCTTGCCTGCGATAGCGATATATCAGTAACCAGTGTGGCAACTGACCCACCGCCATCGCAGGCAAGCCAGCTCCCACATTGGATCTCCATATGTTTTGAGATTTGTGTTCGTTTACCGGCTAGCATTGGCCCTTGTCTTCATTACTGTTACTCGCTTCGGATAGCCCCTAAATGACCGCCCATAAAATTGGTTTCCTGATTTGGCCCAGCACAAAAGCACTCACGCTTGCGCTGGCTGAGGAGGCTTTGCGCGTTGCTCAACGGGTGCATCCGGACGTGGTGTACGAACTGTCGTTCTTGCAGGCCGAGCCGCGCACCGAAGGTGCCTGGCAATTACCGGGCGAGCCGTGGGCCGGCAAGCTTGAAGGCTTTCAGAAGCTGTTCCTGCTGGCGGACGAACCACCTACCGTCATTGCGTCCCAACTCAGTACTGCACTCAAGCAGTTGGTGCGCGCCGGGTGCGTGATCGGCGGGTTGTCGGCCGGTGTGTATCCCTTGGCTCAGTTGGGTCTGCTCGACGGCTACCGCGCCGCCGTGCACTGGCGCTGGCAGGACGACTTCGCCGAGCGCTTCCCCAAGGTGATCGCCACCAGCCATCTGTTTGACTGGGACCGCGACCGCCTGACCGCCTGCGGCGGCATGTCGGTACTCGACCTGTTGCTGGCGGTGTTGGCCCGTGATCACGGCGCCGAACTGGCCGGTGCGGTCTCCGAAGAACTGGTGGTGGAGCGCATTCGCGAAGGCGGCGAGCGCCAGCGCATCCCACTGCAAAACCGCCTGGGTTCCAGCCATCCGAAGCTGACCCAGGCCGTGCTGCTGATGGAAGCCAATATCGAAGAGCCGCTGACCACCGACGAAATCGCCCAGCATGTGTGCGTGTCACGACGACAACTCGAGCGCATCTTCAAGCAATACCTCAACCGCGTTCCCAGCCAGTATTACCTGGAACTGCGCCTGAACAAGGCCCGCCAGATGCTGATGCAAACCAGCAAGTCGATCATCCAGATCGGCCTGTCGTGCGGCTTCTCCTCGGGGCCGCACTTCTCCAGCGCTTACCGCAACTTCTTTGGCGCCACCCCGCGTGAAGACCGTAACCAGCGGCGTAGCAGCAGCCCGTTTGAATTGTCGTCGGTGCCGTCCGAGCGCGGTTGAGTGGCTTTTATTGTTCGGTTTCTTCTTCTGATACGTCTGTTGACGACGTTGGGCTTAGTTGCGCGCGCTGCCTGACCTCCGGGATGCCAAAGTCCACTCCGGTGCGGTTGTAATACGGCACCAGCAGGGCGATCGTTTCAGGCGAGAACGTATTGCCGCCCAGAACGAAACCATCGGCCCTGTCCGGCGCCACCTCAAGCAGGTCAGTGGGAAGTTCGGTTATCCGGTTGTTTCTCAGGTCCAGTTGATCGAGGGATGGCAGGTTGAACGTCCCGTTGGGTACCTCGGTAAGGCCGGCATTTTCGATGATCAGGGTGGATAACCCGGACATCTTGCTGACGTCGGGCGTGATTCCCAGGGGGTTACCACTGAGGTCCAGGTACTCAAGGTTTTGCAGGTCGCTCAAGGCGTCGGCGCTGGTTGCGGTCAACCGCATACGGCTATGGGACAGGATCAGTGTCTTGAGTTTGGTCAGCTTGAACACATCGGCAGGAATGTCCGGCAGGGCATAACGATGAATATGCAGGGTTTCCAGGTTGGGAAAACGCACAAGAAAGCCTTCGGGAATTGAGGTGGCTTGCTCTGCGCTCAACTCCAGTTTCGACACATGTTTAAAGTCCATATTCAGCACCGGTAAATCGCCGAGTAAAGGCAGTTTCAGCGCCATTTCATGATCGGTGGTCGGCGGCTCCTGGCTTGAATCCAGACCGGTCTCCCGTCGCCAGCTTTCTTCCAGCAAGGCCTTGAGCTGGTGGCGAAGCAGTTGCTGTTGCGCTCGTACGCCTTCGTCCATGGGCGTGTCTATGAACGGGTACCGTTCAGGTATATCCAATGCCCACTCCTGCAAGTCTGTTTGCAGTCGCTCGTAGTCGGTTTTCAAGCGCAGGAGTGCGGGCATTGAGTCATTCAGCTCACCGGGCAACCTGAAGATAAAGTTATTCGCCTCGTCGTCAGTGAAGGTGGGGTAAAGCTCATGAACCAAGCGACGCTCGAATGGGTTGGCGTCTGCGCCGAAGTGTTCGCCGGTTCTCTGGCAGTAACGTTTGATCTTTTCCAGGGTGGCGCGTGAAAGGGGGTTGCCCGACAAATCAAACGCTCTAGCCCGTTCGGCGGGCAGGCTGAACAGCGCGTCGGGTAGCCTGCTCAGGTAGTTGCCGCTGAGGTCGGCGCTCGTGAGCTGAGGGCGATTGATCAGGTGTTCGGGGAATAGCGAAATATGCGTCTGGCTAAGGTTCAGCGTCTGCAGCTCAGGCATTTGCCCAAGGTTGGGAGAAAGTGACAGCTGGTAGTTGCGGGAAAGGTCCAGGCTTCTCAATTGGCTCAAAGTGGCAAGCTGTGCACGGCTTTGTGTGGTCAGGTTAAGGTTGCAATTGCTCAGCGTCAGCCGATTGAGCTGGGTGCGCGCCATGACCTCGGGAGGCAGTGTGTTGAGTGCTATGTCGCTGATATCCAGCGTGCGCAGGTTGGGAAAGTGGGCCAAAAAGGCGGGTACGCCTTGGGTGGTGGGATAACCCTTCAATCTCAGGTTGCAGATGTGGTCGAAGTTGGCACTGATGGTGGGCAGTTCGCTTTGCAAGGGGGCGTCGAGGTGCAATTGGCGGCCAAGAGAAAACTCGCTGTCCTCCGGGGTCTCGTGCCGCCAGGCACGGAGCAATTGGTGGGTCCAGATCCAGCGATTAAGTTTCTCTTCGGCAACGGTTGAGGAGAAAAGCGGTACTTCGGTGTTGAGGAAGGTTTGAGAGAGGTTGGAGCGCCAGGTCGCGAGGTCGGTTTCCAGTCGTGAAAATTCAGCCTTCAAATAATGAAGCGTCTGTAAGGGCGAGCCAGGGTGGCTTCGCATGGCGTTCAGTACATAGTCCACTTCTGCTGGGGCGAGGCGGGGATACAGTTCGTGTACTAACAGCGCCTCAAGGTTATTTGTGTTGCCAGGGGCACTCGCGTCGTAACCCTCCATGCCGCCGGGCAAGCGCATCAGCTTGGGGTCGTAAAAGGGCTTGCGCACTGGCGCAGTTGCCAGCAGCTCCCCCAGCGGCTCACGGGCCAGCGCGTACTGGCGCAAGGTCTGTTTCAGCAGTGGGCCTTGGCCAATGTGGATACCCAGCGCGTCGCGTTGCGCGTCGGGCAGTGCCTGGAGCACGGCGGTATAGAGGTCGGTTTCGCCGAACAGGGTGCCCTTGCCGTCTTCGGGAACGTAACCGCCATCAATGGCGCGCACCAAGGTGCGTTGGATCGGTGCCTGCAGCGGGCCGATGGTGTCCCGTACCGTACCGGTGCGGCTGAAGTCGCGCACTTCCAGGCGTACCTGCGGCGACCACCCCGGCAGCTTTTCCAGGGAATGCAGCGCGAGTTGTTCTGTGTCGTTGCTTTCCAGGGCATCCATGTACAACCCTTCATACGCTCGACTGATCCTGACCTGATGCGTAGCCCAGCGTGCGCGCTCCACCAGATGGGGTGGCAGACTACCTTGATCCATGGCCAGCAGGTCTTGGCCGCTGGCGCCGAACAGCACCTCGTGCGCCGCACTGGTGGGCAGGCCGGGCGCACTGTCGATGATTTTTTGCAGGCGCGGGTCATCGGTGGTTTCCAGCCCTCGGTAGCGGGAGTCAAACAATGAAGCGCGCTTGGCCTGGGCTTGGCGTGCCAGCTGTTTACGCAGTTTGGCCGCGCGCACGTGCAGTTGGGTGGCGGGGGTGCCGAATTCTTCCTCAAGCAGGATTTTGCGTTCTGATTCGTCCAGGGTTTCCAGCAGCGTTTTGAGAAAATCACCATTTTTCATCTGGGCTTCATGTATCTGCGCCACCGCCGAGTTTTCCTGGCCTTTATGCTCCCAGACGGTCTCACCTTTCGCGTTGAGAAAGCGCAAGGTCTTGGACTCGGGCCACAGGCCGGTCTGACTCAACAGCCAAAGCTGGGTTTGCGGGTCGGCTTTTTGATACTGCGCAGGGTCGTCACTGTTCATCTGGTCGATAAAGTCTTGCAGTTGCTGATCAATGGCGACGCGCTTGAGGGTGTCGGCCAATAGTGGAGGCGGTGGTTGGCGGTCCATATGCAGCTTGCGCAGGGCGGCATCGTCGGCGCCGCTGATGCGATGCGCCCATTCCAGGCGCGTCTCACTGAGTGTGTCAGCCGGTGGGCCGAGTCGACGCAGCAAGGTGCTGCGATCCCAGGTCAGCGGGCGATCTGTTGCTGTCAGCCAGGAGCCCTTGCCGTTGCTGATGATTTGCGGGCGGTAAGCGTGCGCGCGGGTAGGGTGGGCAAGGAAAGTGTTACCCAATTGCTGCTTGATGGAGAAGTGTTGTCCATTGAGTGTCAGGATCTGTTTATCCGCATGGGCATATAGCCCTTCGTGATTGGGGCGTGACTCGGGCGGTAGTTGAATGTCATGGGTGTAGGGCGCCAGGTCGGGCTTCCACAGGCGGGTCTTGCCGTCAGTTGTGACCGGGGTGAGCCGCTCAAAAAAGCGCCACAGTTCGTTGGGCAGTGCCTGTCGCAGCAAACCTTCGGCAATCGGTGCGCCGACTGCGAACATACCCAGTTGCACCATTTGCTCGAGGATCGACATCAGGTGCCCGAAGGCTTCACGCTTGAGGCCCTCAGCCCAATCGATGATGCCCTCGAATACGTCGTCGAGCAGTTGGTAAGCGGTGTAGCCCAGCATCAGCGCGCCCAGTGGTGGAAGGAAAGGGGTCACGATGAAGGCGGCGACTTCGAGAATGGCGTTAGCGACCTTCTGCACAATGTCCCAGCGTTGCCAGCGTGCCTTGCTGTCGGCGTCTGCGGTGGAGATGGCGGTTACCCGAGCGTCATTGAGCAGCTTGTCGAGCTTGGTCTCGTACAGGTGTTCGTAAAGATCACCGGTGATTTTCGTTGCATAGAACTGCAGGTTCGGGTTGACCACCGGTTCGTCGCGCCAGGCGGGGCGTGAGTCGCCGGGCTGCGGCGAGTGCCAGACGACTTTGGATAGCCGGCTGTTGAGGTCTGCAAAGAAGTAGCCGCGGTATTCTTGGTTGACGAAGCGGCTGAAAAACGCCTGGTAGTCGGCGTCGCGCAGCTTGTCGGCCAGGTCGCGCATGAATGCTGTGCCGTCGGGGTAATACTTGAGGGGCGCCAGTGGGTCGCCGGGAATGTACGCCACTATGGGGACTGCGCTTCGGTGCTGCTCCAGGTCGGCGGCGAACAGCACTATGCCGGTCAGCGGTGCGCCCATCAGGCTCAGGTCGTGGTTGAGCAGTACCTTGCCCTGGAGTGTCAAGCCTCTGAGGCCGTCGAGCTGCGCCTGGAGTGTGCGCAGCGTCGATTCGCTCGCGTCTTTTTTCAGGCGCGCCATGTGCACGCAGGTTTGCGCCTCGGCTTTGAGATTGGCGATTACCTTGCTGCGCAGCGATGCCTGCAGCGTGGCGTTCTGGAAGCCGAAAAAGCCTTTGAGGTAGCGTTGGTACTGCGCGCCGATGTCCAGCTCGCGGCACAGTCCGACGAATTGCGCGATGCTGATTTTTTCGGTCACAGCGGGCAGGGTGTCGAATTGCCCAGCGGCTGAGGGTTGGGTGATGAAGGTGGAGTCGGTGGTGTAAGCGGCTTTTTCGCCTTCGGCGGCGTCGAAATTGTGCAGCGCTGCGTCCACCAGCGACACGGTCCAGGCCTTGACGCCTCCCAAGTCCACAGGGAACAGCGGAACCGTCACGGGGGCGTAGAGGCGCAGGTAAGTGGCGGTGACATCCAGCTCAATGCCAAAGCGGGAAGTAAGACCCTGTTGCAGCAAGGGTGCCGCGAACGCTTGGGGCGCTTGCAGCGCTGCCAGGGCGGTATCGAGCTGGTTTTGCGTGGCCCAGCTCTCGGCCATGGCTTGCTGGAGGGGGGCTTGTTGCTGGCGGCGGGTGTCGGCCTGCCAATCGGCAAACTCAAGCCGGGTGTTTTTCAAAGTCTCGCGCCGCGCGCTTGAGGCGTTGCCCAGCCATTGCGGCAGGCGGGTGTGAGCCCCGGCGGGCACCCTGCTGGCGGTGAGTGTCAGGTGTTGGGTGAGCGTGGTTTGAGTCAGGGGAGGCACGTGGCTGATCCTTCAGTGGGTTGAGTCACCGTCATCACAGCAAGTCTGATTGGCGTACAGGGGGCAGATAGTTAATACAACCTTCGAAATCAGCAGGCGATGCCCCTGCCTCTCAAACGATGCAACGTTTAAACTGCGCCATTGCGACGCTATTTGTCGCATTGGCGTAAACCCGCCAAAAACGCGGGTTGGCGCTATAAGAAGTTGTCGCTTGGCGGCAAGGCCGCGCTGAAAACTGTCCTTACAATCCCTGCATCGCCCGCCAGTTCCAGGCAGGCGTTCCTCTTCAGGAGACTCCGATGTCCGTTGAGCAAGCCCCGGTGCAACGTGCCGATTTCGACCAGGTGATGGTGCCCAACTACGCACCTGCCGCCTTCATTCCCGTGCGTGGCGCAGGTTCGCGCGTTTGGGACCAGGCCGGTCGCGAGCTGATCGACTTTGCCGGCGGCATCGCGGTTAACGTATTGGGCCATGCCCACCCGGCGCTGGTCGGTGCACTGACCGAACAGGCCAACAAGCTGTGGCACGTCTCCAACGTGTTCACCAATGAGCCGGCCCTGCGCCTGGCCCATAAGCTGATCGACGCCACCTTTGCCGAACGCGTGTTCTTCTGCAACTCCGGCGCCGAGGCCAACGAGGCCGCATTCAAGCTGGCCCGTCGCGTTGCGTTCGACCGTTTCGGCACCGAGAAGTACGAGATCATCGCCGCGTTGAACAGCTTCCACGGCCGTACTCTGTTCACCGTCAACGTCGGTGGCCAGTCCAAGTACTCCGATGGTTTCGGGCCTAAAATCACCGGCATTACCCACGTGCCTTATAACGACCTGGACGCGCTCAAAGCGGCCGTGTCGGATAAAACTTGCGCCGTGGTGCTGGAGCCGATCCAGGGCGAAGGCGGCGTATTGCCAGCCGAACTGGCTTACCTGCAAGGCGCCCGCGAACTGTGCGACGCCAATAATGCGCTGCTGGTGTTCGACGAAGTGCAAACCGGCATGGGCCGCAGCGGCCACCTGTTCGCCTACCAGCATTACGGCGTGACGCCGGACATCCTCACCAGCGCCAAGAGCCTGGGCGGTGGTTTCCCGATCGCAGCCATGCTGACCCGTGAAGACCTGGCCAAGCACCTGGTGGTCGGCACCCACGGCACCACTTACGGCGGCAACCCGCTGGCGTGTGCGGTCGCCGAGGCGGTGATCGACGTGATCAACACCCCAGAAGTACTGGCCGGTGTGAACGCCAAGCACGACCTGTTCAAGGCGCGTCTTACGCAGATCGGCAAGCAATACGGGATCTTCACCGAAGTGCGCGGCATGGGCCTGCTGATTGGTTGCGTGCTGAGCGACGCGTTCAAAGGCCGTGCCAAGGACGTGTTCAACGCGGCCGAAAAAGAAAACCTGATGATCCTGCAAGCCGGCCCGGACGTGGTGCGTTTCGCCCCAAGCCTGGTGGTGGAAGAGGCGGATATCAACGAAGGCCTGGACCGCTTCGAACGTGCTGTGAAGACGTTGACGCAAGCTTGATGGACCGCTTGGCGCCTGGTGATCCGGGCGTCGAACAAAAATTCTAAAGGCCGGACCGGATCAAATGTGGGAGCCGCTTGTGTGGCGAGGGAGCTTGCTCCCGCTGGAGTGCGAAGCGCTCCCAAAATCTTGGGGCCGCTACGCAGCCCAGCGGGAGCAAGCTCCCTCGCCACACAAGCCCTCTCTGATTGAAAACCTGTCCGGCATTTTTTCCCCTATGAGTTTTTCGAGTTAAGGAGTGACACCATGCTGGTGATGCGCCCCGCGCAAATGGCTGATCTGGGCGAGGTACAGCGTCTGGCTGCGGACAGCCCGATTGGTGTCACCTCCTTGCCGGACGATGTGGAACGCCTGAGCGATAAAATCGCTGCCAGCGAAGCGTCTTTCGCGGCCGAGGTGAGTTTCAACGGTGAAGAAAGCTATTTCTTCGTGCTCGAAGACACCGAGACCGGCAAGCTCGCCGGCTGCTCGGCCATCGTCGCGTCGGCCGGTTACTCCGAACCGTTCTACAGCTTTCGTAACGAGACCTTCGTGCACGCTTCCCGCGAGCTGAAGATCCACAACAAGATCCACGTGCTTTCCCAGTGCCATGACCTCACCGGCAACAGCCTGCTCACCAGTTTCTACGTGCAGCCTGCGCTGGTTGGTTCGCCGTGGTCGGAACTCAATTCCCGTGGCCGCTTGCTGTTCGTCGCCAGCCACCCCGAGCGCTTTGCCGACTCGGTGGTGACCGAGATTGTCGGCTACAGCGACGAGAACGGTGATTCGCCGTTCTGGGACGCCATCGGTCGCAACTTCTTCGACCTCAATTACGCCGCCGCCGAGCGCCTGTGCGGGCTTAAAAGCCGCACCTTCCTCGCCGAGCTGATGCCGCATTACCCGATCTACGTGCCGCTGTTGCCGGACGAAGCCCAGGAAGCCATGGGCCAGGTGCACCCGCGTGCGCAAATCACCTTCGACATCCTCATGCGCGAAGGTTTTGAGACCGACCACTACATCGACATCTTCGACGGCGGCCCAACGTTGCACGCACGGGTTTCGGGCATTCGCTCGATCGCCCAGAGCCGCGTGGTGCCGGTAAAAATCGGCGAGATGGTCAAAGGTGTCGGCCGCCAGTACCTGGTGAGCAACGCGCAGTTGCAGGATTACCGCGCGGTGATGCTGGAACTGGACTACGCGCCCGGCAAGCCGGTGACCCTGGACCTGGAAGCGGCTGAAGCCCTGGGCGTTGGCGAAGGCGCAAGTGTGCGTCTGGTAGCGGTTTAAAAAGAGAGTTTCGCGGGTGGCTGCAAAGCGGCCCGTCTGAGGAGATAGCATGATCGTTCGTCCCGTACGCAGCAGCGATTTACCGGCCCTGATTGATCTGGCGCGCAGCACCGGCACCGGCCTCACCACCTTGCCGGCCAACGAGGAGCGCCTGACCCATCGAGTTGGCTGGGCGGAAAAAACCTTTCGCGGTGAAGCCGGGCGGGGTGATGCCGACTACCTGTTCGTGCTGGAAAACGACGAAGGCCGTGTGGTGGGCATTTCTGCCATTGCTGGTGCCGTCGGCCTGCGTGAGCCTTGGTACAACTTCCGGGTCGGCCTCACGGTCAGCGCTTCCCAGGAGCTGAACATTTACCGCGAGATTCCGACGCTGTTCCTGGCTAACGACCTTACCGGCAATTCCGAGTTGTGCTCGTTGTTCCTGCACGCCGATTACCGCACCGGCCTCAACGGCCGCATGCTGGCCAAGGCGCGCCTGCTGTTTATCGCCGAGTTCCCGCAACTGTTCGGCAACAAGATCATTGCCGAGATGCGTGGCGTGTCCAACGACGCCGGGCGCTCACCGTTCTGGGAAAGCCTGGGCCGGCACTTCTTCAAGATGGAGTTCAGCCAGGCCGATTACCTCACCGGCGTGGGCAACAAGGCGTTTATCGCCGAGCTGATGCCGAAGTTTCCGCTGTACAGCTGCTTCTTGTCTGAAGACGCGCGTAATGTGATCGGCAAGGTCCACCCGGACACCGAGCCTGCATTGAGCATGCTCAAGAGTGAGGGCTTCAGCTACCAGGGTTATGTCGATATCTTCGACGCCGGCCCGGCGGTGGAATGTGAAACCAGCAAAATCCGTGCGGTGCGCGACAGCCAGTCGCTGGTGTTGGCCATCGGCACGCCGGGGGACGACGCTACGCCGTTCCTGATCCATAACCGCAAGCGCGAGGAGTGCCGCATTACTGCCGCTCCGGCCCGGCTGGCGGCAGGCACGTTGGTGGTCGATCCGCAAACCGCCAAACGCCTGCAACTGGTGGTGGGTGATCAAGTGCGCGCTGTTGCGTTGTCTGCTGCTCGGGAGTCGAAATAATGAATTCGCTGTATATCGCAGGTAGCTGGCTGGCCGGCCAGGGTGAGCTGTTTGAGTCGCGCAACCCGGTGACCCAGCAGGTGCTGTGGACTGGTAATGGCGCCACTGCCGAGCAGGTCGAGTCGGCCGTGCAGGCGGCGCGTCAGGCATTTCCAGGCTGGGCTCGCCGCCCGCTGGAAGAACGCATCAGCGTGCTGGAAACCTTTGCCGCCGCGCTGAAAACGCGCGCCGATGAAATCGCTCGCTGCATCGGCGAGGAAACCGGCAAGCCGCTGTGGGAATCGGCCACCGAAGTCACCAGCATGGCCAACAAGATTGCCATCTCGGTGCAAAGCTACCGCGAACGTACCGGCGAAAAGAGCGGCCCGTTGGGCGACGCCACGGCCGTATTGCGCCACAAGCCCCACGGTGTGGTGGCGGTGTTCGGCCCTTACAACTTCCCGGGCCATTTGCCGAACGGGCATATCGTCCCGGCCTTGCTGGCGGGTAACACGGTGTTGTTCAAGCCGAGCGAACTGACCCCCAAAGTCGCCGAGCTGACCGTGCAATGCTGGGTCGAAGCCGGTTTGCCGGCGGGCGTGTTGAACCTGCTGCAAGGTGCGCGGGAAACCGGTATCGCCCTGGCGGCCAACCCTGGCATTGACGGGTTGTTCTTCACTGGCTCCAGCCGCACCGGCAACCATCTGCACCAGCAGTTCTCCGGGCGCCCGGACAAGATCCTGGCCCTGGAAATGGGTGGCAACAACCCATTGGTGGTCGATGAAGTGGCCGATGTGGATGCGGCGGTCTACACCATTATTCAGTCGGCATTCATTTCGGCTGGCCAGCGCTGCACGTGCGCCCGGCGTTTGCTGGTGCCCGAAGGCGCCTGGGGCGATGCCTTGCTGGCGCGTCTGGTGGCGGTCAGTGCGACGATTGAAGTCGGTGCATTCGACCAGCAGCCGCCACCGTTCATGGGGTCGGTGATTTCCCTCGGCGCGGCCAAAGCCTTGATGGACGCCCAGGAGTGGATGCTGGCCAATGGCGCGGTGGCGCTGTTGGAAATGACTCAGCCGCAGGCTCAGGCCGCCTTGCTGACCCCAGGCATCATTGATGTAACCGGCGTGACCGAGCGTGAGGATGAAGAGCTGTTCGGCCCATTGCTGCAAGTGATCCGCTACGCTGATTTTGCCGGGGCGATTGCCGAGGCCAACAACACTCAATATGGCTTGGCTGCGGGTCTGTTGTCGGACTCCGAAGCGCGCTACCAGCAGTTCTGGCTGGAAAGCCGCGCCGGTATCGTCAACTGGAACAAACAGCTGACCGGCGCTGCCAGTACCGCACCGTTCGGTGGTGTGGGTGCTTCGGGCAACCATCGCGCCAGTGCGTATTACGCGGCGGATTATTGCGCGTACCCGGTGGCGTCGCTGGAGACCCCGAGTTTGGTATTGCCAGCGACACTGACGCCAGGGGTAACGCTGATCTAAATGTGGGAGCTGGCTTGCCTGCGATGCAGGCGCCTCGGTTTTTCAGTAAAACCGAGGTGATGCCATCGCAGGCAAGCCAGCTCCCACACAAGGTCAGTGGTGTGTTCAAGTAACTTGATGCCTATAAAAACAGATGTTCGTGGAGCCTCGCCGATGAAATCCTGTGAAGTCAATTTTGACGGTCTAGTGGGGCCGACCCATAACTACGGCGGTTTGTCCTATGGCAACGTCGCGTCCCAGAGCAACAGCCAGCAGTCTTCGAACCCCAAGGTTGCGGCGTTGCAGGGCCTGCAGAAAATGAAAGCCCTGATGGACATGGGCTTTGTGCAAGGCGTGCTGGCGCCGCAAGAGCGCCCGGATGTGGCCGCCTTGCGCAGCCTCGGTTTCAGCGGCACTGACGCCCAAGTGATCCAGCAGGCCGCCAAGCAGGCGATGCCATTGCTGGTGGCCAGTTGCTCGGCGTCGAGCATGTGGGTGGCCAACGCTGCCACAGTCAGCCCGAGCGCCGATACGGCGGATGGCCGCGTGCACTTCACCGCCGCCAACCTCAACTGCAAATACCACCGCAGCATCGAGCACCCGACCACCAGCCGTGTGCTGGGGGCGATGTTTGCCGATGGCAAGCACTTTGCCCACCACGCCGCGTTGCCGGCGGTGGCGCAGTTCGGCGATGAGGGCGCCGCCAACCACACGCGTTTTTGCCGTGACTACGGCGAGGCCGGGGTTGAGTTTTTCGTGTTCGGGCGCAGTGCGTTCGACACCCGTTACCCGGCGCCGCAAAAATACCCGGCGCGCCAGACCCTCGAAGCCTCCCAGGCAGTTGCACGCCTGCACGGCTTGAAAGATGACGGCGTGGTGTACGGCCAGCAGAACCCGGCGGTAATCGATGCCGGTGTGTTCCACAATGACGTGATCGCGGTGGGCAACGGCGAGGTGTTGTTCTACCACGAGGACGCGTTTCTCAATACCGAGCAGATGCTCGCCGAACTGCAAGGCAAGTTGGGCAAGCGGGGTGGCAACTTCCAGTCGGTGTGTGTGCCACGCGCCGAGGTCAGCGTCGAGGACGCGGTGCGTTCCTACCTGTTCAACAGCCAGTTGCTGACCCGCGCCGACGGCTCGATGCTGCTGATCGTGCCGGAAGAATGCCACGCCAACGAGCGCGTCTGGCAGTACCTGCAAGGCCTGACGGCCTCCGGTGGGCTGATCCGCGAAGTCAAGGTCTTCGACCTCAAGCAAAGCATGCAGAACGGCGGTGGCCCGGCGTGCCTGCGCTTGCGCGTGGCCTTGAATGAATCGGAACTGGCGGCGGTGAACCCAGGCGTTATCATGACCGCGCCGTTGTACGAAACGCTGACCCAATGGGTCGACAAGCACTACCGCGACAGCCTGCGTGAAAGCGACCTGGCTGACCCGCAATTGCTGCTTGAGTGCCGGACGGCACTGGATGAACTGACGCAAATCCTTAAACTGGGCTCGGTTTATCCTTTCCAGATCAATTAAATCTGCCTCTTTTTACACCCTATGCTGAGAACAATTTATGACCACCGACACCCTCAAACTGATCCTTGAAGACACCGACGGCACCCAGCTGGAAACCTCCTGCACCCGCGTCGCCGTGGTGTGGCAGGGCAAGGAGATCTGGATCCAGCACGACGGCCGTGGCCAACTGCTGATCGGCGTGGACGTGGAAGAAGGTGACGCTGAATACGCCAACCTGCTGATGCGCCCACTGGCCACCAACCTGATGAGCCTGCAATTGGAAATGGAACCGGCCGACGTTGAAGGTGATGACGACGATCACGTTCACGGTCCTGGCTGCAACCACTAAGGAAGCTGCTTATGCTCGCCCTCGGCAAACTGCTTGAACTGACCCTCGCCGGTCGCGAACCGGCGCAAAAAATTCAACTGACTGTCGACGGCGTGCAGATGCGCTGGCTCAGCGAAGGCGCGCTTGAAGTGCGCCCTCCGCAGGCCTTGGACAACGGCGGCGACCTGCTGTTGTCGTCCGGCATCCATGGCAACGAAACCGCGCCGATCGAATTGCTCGACCGCCTGTTGCATGGCATTGCCCGTGGGGAGATCAAACCCCGCAATCGTATTCTGTTCCTGTTCGGCAACCCCGAGGCCATACGCCGCGGCGAGCGTTACCTTGAGCTGGACGTCAACCGGCTGTTCAACGGCCGTCACGAACAAAACATCGGCCCGGAGGCCATGCGCGCCGCCGAGCTTGAGCAACTGGCTCGCAGCTTCTTCAGCCTGCCGGGCCGTTCGCGCCTGCATTACGACCTGCACACGGCCATTCGCGGCTCGAAGATCGAGCAGTTCGCGCTGTACCCGTTCAAGGACGGGCGCCAGCATTCGCGCCACGAGCTGGCGCGCCTGAACGCTGCCGGTATGCGGGCGGTGTTGTTGCAGAACAAAACCTCGATCACGTTCACCGCGTTCACCTACGAGCAACTCGACGCCGAAGCCTTCACCCTGGAATTGGGCAAGGCCCGACCGTTCGGGCAGAACCAGGGCGTGGATGTGTCACGCCTGGAGACACGGTTGAAGCAGATCATCGAAGGTGATGAGCCCGAAACCGAGAGCCTCGATGGCCTGCAATTGTTTGCCGTCTCTCGCGAAGTGATCAAGCACAGTGATGCCTTCCTGCTGCACCTGCCGGCGGATGTAGAAAACTTTTCGTCATTGGCCAAGGGCTACCTGTTGGCCGAAGACGTGGCCAAGACCCGCTGGGTGATCGAGGAGGAGGGCGCGCGCATCATCTTCCCGAACCCGAAGGTCAAGAATGGTTTGCGGGCGGGGATATTGATCGTGCCGACCACGGATGCTGGCCTGATATAGGTCCCAAGACAGCCGCGATCAAATGTGGGAGCTGGCTCGCCTGCGATGGCGGCGGCACAGGCAACAGTGATGTTGACTGACCTGCCGTTATCGCAGGCAAGCCAGCTCCCACACAAGCAAGCGCCCACAAAAAACCCGGCTCTGAGGCCGGGTTTTTTGGTGTTGCTTAGACCGCTA
Organism: Pseudomonas sp. OE 28.3; assembly: GCF_014268205.2. Classification (NCBI taxonomy): domain Bacteria; kingdom Pseudomonadati; phylum Pseudomonadota; class Gammaproteobacteria; order Pseudomonadales; family Pseudomonadaceae; genus Pseudomonas; species Pseudomonas sp. OE 28.3. The sequence goes on along the minus strand of NZ_CP077082.1, from coordinate 5,225,361 downwards.
CAGCACGCGGCTCGCTGCGACGGATCGCACGCACCTTGTGCAGCGTGTCGGCGCACGTGCGCGCGGCTTCCTGGCCCTTGTGTACGAAGTGCTCGTAGAAGAAGGTGTGGTGCTCGCTGCCCGCGTGGAAGTGATGCGGGGTCAGGGATACGGAGAACACTGGCACTTCGGTTTCCAGCTGCACCTGCATCAGGCCACTGACCACCGATTGGGCGACGAATTCGTGGCGGTAGATGCCACCGTCCACCACCAATGCCGCGGCGACGATGCCGGCGTAACGGCCGGTCTTGGCCAGCAGCTTGGCGTGCAGGGGCATTTCGAAGGCGCCGCCGACTTCGAAGAAATCGATGTCCGATTCCTGGTAGCCCTGGGCGATCATTTCGGCGAGGAAGCCTTTGCGCGATTGGTCGACAATATCCTTGTGCCAGCAGGCCTGGATAAATGCGACGCGCTCGCCGTGGTGGTTTTTGCTTTTGCTGTCGATTGCGGTGGGTTGCATGTTCTGACTCCTGTTTAAGAAAAAAACAGGGCGTTATGAATCGAATGGGATTTCAAGGGTACGAACAGCGGCATCATGCAGGCATGAGTTCAGCGCGCGGCCCTTGGGTGCCAATCCCGTTCTCTCTTCATCCGGACTATGACCGTCGGCCCCGGGATCACACCGGGTCTGCTGACCTTGTCGCCGTCCTGCGTGAGCAGTTCGAGGCGCCAAGCGCTCGCGGGCTATGCACATTGCGTGCAATTACCGCCGGTGGGGAATTACACCCCGCCCTGAGAACGTTGCCGCCAGAACCCTGGCGGCGGAGAGTTTTTAACATGCTTTTTCAGAAACTGCACGATCGCCGTATCGATAACCTATATCGGTTTGTTTGGTTGGTATTCGATTGAATGCACGTGGGGCTTGATATTGCGTGGCTTTGCCCGCAGTAATCGTCAATACGACAACCCTATTCAGAGGCCCCCGGATGACCGTCATAGACCTGCGCAGCGACACCGTGACCCAACCCACCGCCGGCATGCTCAACGCGATGGCCACTGCCGTCAGCGGTGATGACGTCTACGGCGAAGACCCGAGCGTCAACCATCTGGAAGCCGAACTGGCCAAGCGCCTGGGCTTTGCCGCTGCGTTGTTTGTGCCGACGGGCACCATGAGCAACCTGCTTGCCTTGATGGCCCACTGTGAGCGTGGCGAGGAATACATCGTCGGCCAGCAGGCCCACACCTACAAATACGAAGGCGGTGGCGCGGCGGTGCTCGGCTCGATCCAGCCGCAGCCGCTGGAGGTGCAAGCCGACGGTTCGCTGGACCTGGACCACGTACTGGCGGCGATCAAGCCCGATGATTTCCACTTCGCCCGCACCCGCCTGTTGGCGTTGGAAAACACCATGCAGGGCAAAGTGCTGCCGCTGGCGTACCTGGCGAAAGCGCGGGCGTTTACCCGTGAACATGGCCTGGCCTTGCACTTGGACGGCGCGCGACTCTACAACGCGGCGGTGAAGCTCGGTGTGGATGCGCGGGAGATTGCCCAGCATTTCGACTCGGTGTCGGTCTGCCTGTCCAAAGGCCTCGGCGCGCCGATCGGCTCGGTGCTGTGCGGCTCCACCGCGCTGATCGCCAAGGCGCGGCGCCTGCGCAAGATGGTCGGTGGCGGCATGCGCCAGGCCGGCTCGCTGGCGGCGGCGGGCTTGTATGCCCTGGATCATCAGGTGCAGCGCTTGGCGGATGACCACGCCAACGCCCAATGGCTGGGCGATGCACTGCGCGACGCAGGCTTTGAAGTGGAGCCGGTGCAAACTAACATGGTGTACGTGCAGATTGGCGATCAGGCCCAGGCGCTGAAGGCCTTTGCCGCCGAACGCGGGATCAAGTTGAGCGCCGCGCCGCGTCTGCGCATGGTCACTCACCTGGATGTCAGCCGAGTGCAGATGGAGCAGGTGGTGCAGACATTTGTCGAGTTTTCCCGAAAATGATCGTGCAGACCGTCTAATTGACTGTTTCTATCGCATAAACACGCTGTACCACCGGCAAAGGGCCGATATAATGCGGCCCTTTGCCGTCGCTCCGTCTGATGATGTTGCGCACTGGCCTTTGGCCGCAGACTCCGTGGAAGAACCTAATGAAAAGCGCAGAAATCCGTGAAGCCTTCCTTCGCTTCTTCGAAGAGCAAGGCCACACCCGTGTAGCCTCCAGCTCCTTGATCCCAGGCAATGACCCAACCCTGCTGTTCACCAACGCGGGGATGAACCAGTTCAAGGACTGCTTCCTGGGCCAGGAAAAGCGCGCCTACACCCGCGCCACCAGCAGCCAGAAGTGCGTACGCGCCGGCGGCAAGAACAGCGACCTGGAAAACGTTGGCTATACCGCTCGCCACCACACCTTCTTCGAGATGCTGGGTAACTTCAGCTTCGGCGACTATTTCAAGAAAGATGCGATTACCTTCGCCTGGACCTTCCTGACCGGCGTGTTGAAGCTGCCCAAGGAAAAGCTCTGGGTCACGGTCTACGCGACCGACGACGAAGCCTATGACATCTGGACCCAGCAAATCGGTGTGCCCGTCGAGCGCATGATTCGCATCGGCGACAACAAGGGCGCGCCTTACGCTTCCGACAACTTCTGGACCATGGGCGATACCGGCCCGTGCGGCCCGTGCACCGAGATTTTCTATGATCACGGCGCCGACATCTGGGGCGGCCCACCGGGCTCGCCGGAAGAAGACGGCGACCGTTACATCGAGATCTGGAACAACGTTTTCATGCAGTTCAACCGCACCGCCGATGGCGTGTTGCATCCGCTGCCGGCGCCGTCGGTGGACACCGGCATGGGCCTGGAGCGGATCAGTGCGGTGATGCAGCACGTGCATTCCAACTACGAAATCGACCTGTTCACCAACCTGCTGAGCGCGTCGGCGGCCGCCATTGGCTGCGCCAATGACAACCAGTCTTCGCTCAAGGTGGTGTCGGACCACATCCGTTCGTGCGGTTTCCTGATCGCTGACGGTGTGCTGCCGTCCAACGAAGGCCGCGGCTATGTGCTGCGCCGCATCATCCGTCGCGCCTGCCGCCACGGTAACAAGCTGGGCGCCACCGGCAGCTTCTTCTACAAGATCGTTGCCGCGCTGGTCGCCGAGATGGGCGATGCCTTCCCGGAACTCAAGCAGCAGCAGGCCAACATCGAGCGCGTGCTCAAGGCTGAAGAAGAGCAGTTCTCCAAGACCCTGGAGCACGGCCTGAAGATCCTCGAGCAGGACCTGGCTGAACTCAAAGGCACCGTGGTGCCGGGCGATGTAGTGTTCAAGTTGTATGACACCTACGGTTTCCCGATGGACCTGACCGCCGACATCGCCCGTGAGCGCGAGCTGACCATCGATGAGGCGGGTTTTGAGCGTGAGATGGAAGCCCAGCGCGTGCGTGCCCGTTCCGCCAGCTCCTTTGGCCTGGACTACAACACCCTGGTCAAGGTTGACGTGCCCACCGAGTTCACCGGTTACGCGGCGACCGTTGGCGCGGCCAAGATCGTGGCCATCTACAAAGATGGCAAGTCGGTCGACGTATTGAGCGAAGGCGACGAAGCGGTGGTGGTCCTCGACCAGACGCCGTTCTACGCCGAATCCGGTGGCCAGGTGGGTGACTGTGGTTTCCTGAGCTCGACCTCCGGGCGTTTTGAAGTGCGTGACACCACCAAGACCGGCGGCGCGTTCCTGCACCACGGTGTGCTGGTGTTGGGCAACCTGACGGTCGGTGCTCCGGTCGACACTCAAGTCGATGCCGACGTGCGGCATGCAACTGCTTTGAACCATTCTGCCACTCACTTGCTGCACGCTGCGTTGCGCCAAGTGCTGGGTGAGCATGTGCAGCAGAAGGGTTCGTTGGTCGATAGCCAGCGCCTGCGTTTCGACTTCAGCCACTTTGAAGCGATCAAGCCTGAGCAGATCAAGGCGCTGGAAGACATCGTCAACGCCGAGATTCGCAAGAATACCCCGGTTGAAACCGAAGAAACCGACATTGAAACCGCCAAGAAGAAAGGCGCCATGGCGCTGTTTGGCGAGAAGTACGGCGACGAAGTGCGCGTACTGAGCATGGGCGGCAGCTTCTCGGTGGAACTGTGTGGCGGTATCCACGCTAACCGTACGGGCGATATCGGCCTGTTGAAAATCATCAGCGAAGGCGGCGTGGCCTCTGGTGTACGGCGTATTGAAGCGGTCACCGGTGCTGCGGCCCTGGCTTACCTCAATGCGGCTGAAGAACAACTCAAGGAAGCGGCCGGCCTGGTCAAGGGCAGCCGCGACAACCTGATCGACAAGCTGTCGGCCGTGCTGGAGCGCAACCGCGCACTGGAAAAACAGCTGGAGCAGTTGCAAGCCAAGGCGGCGAGCGCAGCGGGCGACGATCTGTCGGCCTCCGCGCTGGACGTCAAGGGCGTGAAAGTACTGGCTGTGCGCCTGGACGGCCAGGACGGCAAGGCGCTGTTGGCCTTGGTCGATCAGTTGAAGAACAAGCTCGGCCGCGCAGTGATCCTGCTCGGCGGTGTCCATGAGGAAAAGGTCGTTCTGGTTGCCGGTGTAACCAAAGACCTGACTGGCCAACTCAAGGCCGGTGATTTGATGAAGCAAGCCGCTGCGGCAGTGGGCGGGAAGGGCGGTGGTCGTCCGGACATGGCGCAAGGCGGTGGTGTAGACGCAGGCTCCCTGGACGCGGCCCTGGCCCTGACCGTGCCGTTTGTCGAGGCCGGCATTTAAGGCACTGTTAATGAGCCCATGGTCTAGTCATGGGCTCGTTTGGGTGCTGGACGATTTGTTTATTGGGCGCCCCTTTACGGGCTGAGGCGGCTTAGAAATGGCTTTGATCGTACAGAAATTTGGAGGCACCTCGGTCGGCTCTGTCGAAAGAATCGAGCAGGTCGCCGACAAGGTTAAGAAATTCCGCGACGCCGGCGATGACCTGGTGGTGGTGCTGTCGGCCATGAGCGGCGAAACCAATCGCCTGATCGATCTGGCCAAGGCAATCAGTGGTGACCAACAGCCGCTGCCGCGTGAGCTGGATGTGATCGTGTCCACCGGCGAGCAGGTAACCATTGCCTTGCTGGCCATGGCACTGAACAAGCGTGGTGTGCCGGCAGTGTCCTACACGGGCAGCCAGGTGCGCATCCTCACCGACAGCGCGCATACCAAGGCACGCATCCTGCAGATTGACGATCAGAAAATCCGCACAGATCTGAAAGCCGGCCGCGTGGTAGTTGTAGCAGGCTTCCAGGGTGTGGATGAGCAGGGCAACATCACCACCCTCGGGCGTGGTGGTTCGGATACCACCGGCGTGGCGCTGGCAGCGGCGCTCAAGGCCGATGAATGCCAGATCTATACTGACGTGGACGGCGTGTACACCACCGACCCACGTGTGGTGTCCGTGGCCCAGCGCCTGGACAAGATCACCTTTGAAGAGATGCTGGAAATGGCCAGTCTCGGTTCCAAGGTGTTGCAGATCCGCGCGGTGGAGTTCGCCGGCAAGTACAACGTTCCGCTGCGCGTATTGCACAGCTTCAAAGAGGGTCCGGGCACCCTCATTACTATTGATGAAGAGGAATCCATGGAACAGCCGATCATTTCCGGCATCGCTTTCAACCGCGATGAAGCCAAGCTGACGATCCGTGGCGTGCCAGACACCCCGGGCGTGGCGTTCAAGATCCTCGGCCCTATCAGTGGCGCGAACATTGAAGTCGACATGATCGTGCAGAACGTTTCGCACGATAACACCACCGATTTCACCTTCACTGTGCACCGCAACGAGTACGATGCTGCCGAGCGTATCCTGCAGAACACCGCGAGCGAGATTGGCGCCCGTGAAGTGGTCGGGGATACCAAGATTGCCAAGGTGTCGATCGTGGGCGTGGGCATGCGTTCCCATGCCGGCGTTGCCAGCCGCATGTTCGAGGCGTTGGCCAAGGAAAGCATCAACATCCAGATGATCTCCACCTCGGAAATCAAAGTCTCGGTGGTGATCGAAGAGAAGTACCTGGAGCTGGCAGTGCGCGCACTGCACACCGCTTTTGAGCTGGACGCTCCGGCCCGACCGGGCGAGTGATGCGATACCAGGAAGGCGCGGTATACCGCGCCTTTCATTTTTTGTGGAGCGCATGGTCTTTTGCGTGCGCTCGACAATACTTAGGTCGTTAGGGCTATGGCCATCAGGTTGTAGGTCGAACGCCTTTTTTTTGCAGACTGTTGTTCCTGAACTGAAATGCGTGAGGTGAAAGCTATGCTGATTCTGACTCGTCGGTGCGCAGAAAGCCTGATTATCGGTGATGGCGAAATCACCGTGACCGTGCTCGGCGTCAAAGGCAATCAAGTACGTATCGGGGTTAACGCTCCGAAAGAGGTAGCTGTCCACCGCGAGGAAATCTACCTGCGGATCAAGAAAGAGAAGGACGAAGAACCAAGCCTTTAATTTTTATCGTTTTTTATGTTTGCAAACGGGGATGAACGTGGTTAATATACGCCCCGTGTTGCGGAGAGCTGGCCGAGTGGCCGAAGGCGCTCCCCTGCTAAGGGAGTACACCTCAAAAGGGTGTCGGGGGTTCGAATCCCCCGTTCTCCGCCATTATTTGCTTAGTACGTTGCAATCTGGTTTTTTCGCTAAGTTGTTGAAATTAAACGAAAAAATAGCTTTACATAGAGATTGAACGGCCTATAATGCGCGGCAACAAATGCACTCGTAGCTCAGCTGGATAGAGTACTCGGCTACGAACCGAGCGGTCACAGGTTCGAATCCTGTCGAGTGCACCATTTAAGAGTCAGTTGCAGCAATGCAGGTGACTTGGCTTCAACCAGTTGTGATCTGGTCTAAAAACACAATCTGCACTCGTAGCTCAGCTGGATAGAGTACTCGGCTACGAACCGAGCGGTCACAGGTTCGAATCCTGTCGAGTGCACCATACAAACAAAAAGCCCGCCTAGTGCGGGCTTTTTGCCGTCTGGGGTTTGTGTAGGATTTCAACTCTTTCTCCTGTCTCATGTGTTTTCCTTTCGGGCTGTGTCGTCGCAGTTCATAGATGCAGCCAATGCTCAGCTTTGGCTCGCAAGCGCTTGTTCTTTCCAGTTTTTTAACGTTTAAAGCGCGCGCAGCGTGTATCATTGCGCCCGTCAGCCCCGCCGGGGCTTGTGGAATACCTCCATGGACTTACCCAGTAGTTGCTCAGTACCCCGTTTTACCAATCATGAATTGACTGATTGATCCTTCCGGCGTGCCCCGCTGCTGGGAGTGGAGTTCGCCTATGACCGAAGTAGAAGTAAAGAAAACACAAGACAGCCTGCAGGATCGCCTGGCTCAAGTCATCGAGCTGCTGCAGCGTCAGCGCGTGGTCGAAGACCTCACGCACCGCCAGGAAGGTCCGCACCACGACCGCGTCGAAAACCTGGTTCACCGGCAAAACCTCGTTGAGCTGCAACGCAAGCTCGATGATCTGCACTCCGCCGACGTCGCTTATATTCTTGAAGCCTTGCCACTCGATGATCGACTGACCCTGTGGCAGTTGGTCAAGGCTGACCGCGACGGCGACATCCTCCTTGAAGTATCCGACTCGGTCCGTGAAACCCTGATCGCCGACATGGACGATCACGAGCTCCTGGCCGCTGCCAAGGAGATGGACGCCGACGAACTGGCTGACCTGGCGCCTGAGCTGCCGCGTGATGTTGTCCATGAGTTGATGGAGGCCCTCGACAGCCAGCAGCGTGAGCGTGTGCGCTCCGCGTTGTCTTATGACGAGGATCAGGTCGGCGCATTGATGGACTTCGAGATGGTCACCATCCGCGAAGACGTCAGCCTGGAAGTGGTCTTGCGTTACCTGCGTCGGCTCAAAGAGCTGCCGGGCCATACTGACAAACTGTTCGTGGTCGACTACGAAGGCATTCTCAAGGGCGTGTTGCCGATCAAGCGCCTGCTGGTCAATGATCCGGAAAAGAAAGTAGCGGATCTGATGGCCAGCGATACGGTGAGTTTTCACCCGGATGAAGACGCCTACGAGGCTGCCCAGGCATTTGAGCGTTATGACTTGATCTCGGCGCCTGTGGTCGACAAGAACGGCAAGCTGATTGGCCGTTTGACCATCGATGAAATGGTCGACCTGATTCGTGAAGAGAGTGAAACCGAAGTCCTCAACATGGCGGGTCTGCGTGAAGAGGAAGATATTTTTGCGTCAGTCTGGCGCTCCCTGCATAACCGTTGGGCGTGGCTTGCGATCAACCTGATCACGGCGTTCATCGCTTCGCGCGTGATCGGGTTGTTCGAAGGTTCCATCGAGAAGCTTGTCGCCCTCGCGGCGCTGATGCCGATCGTGGCAGGTATTGGGGGTAACTCCGGTAACCAGACCATCACCATGATTGTGCGTGCCATGGCACTGGACCAGGTGAGTACGGCCAACTCCTCGCGCCTGTTGCGCAAAGAATTGGCCGTGGGCCTGATCAATGGCTTGGTGTGGGGCGGGGTGATCGGCGTGGTGGCCTACTTGCTGTATGGCAGTTGGTCGCTGGGCGTGGTGATGACGGCTGCCATGACCCTCAACCTGCTGTTGGCGGCGTTGATGGGCGTGTTGATCCCCATGACACTGGCACGCCTGGGGCGCGACCCGGCCATGGGTGCCAGTGTGATGATCACGGCCATGACCGACAGCGGTGGCTTCTTCATCTTCCTGGGCCTGGCGACGATCTTTCTGCTCTGATCCCCTGTGGGGGCGGGCTTGCTAGCAAATGCAAGCTCGCTCCCACACAAGCCCTCTGCGGTGCCCTCAAATTTCACGCAAAAAAAAGCCAGCATAGCGCTGGCTTCGGCTTTCAGTTGCAGATCAATTGGCTTCTGCGGCCGCCTCAACGTCGTGCGCGATAAGCGAGACGAGAGCATTTTGCTGGCGGTGGGAGAGCTGACGAAAACGCTGCAGCAGTTCGCGTTCGTGTAGTGACAGCTCAGGGCTGTCCAGGCGCATGCTCAACTCTTCGCCCAACGCACCTTCCTGAATAAGGCTCTGCTCCAGGCGCGCGATGATTTCGGAGTTCATGCTGCGGTGATGATTGCGAGCCACCTCGGCAATGCGTTCCCGCATTCCGTCTGGCAGACGTACGACGAACTTGTCAGCCGTACGGCTGGAATAAATTGCCTGTTTCAATGGGCGCATATATTTAACCGGTTAGTTCAGGGGAGCGGTTTTTGGAATTGGCCGCAAGATGAGTGTTAAGACAAGGCTCACGACCAAAGTTCAACCCGAATTGCAAAGAGGCCGCATCATGCCTCAGATTTGACATTTCCTTGGCGTCAATTCTGTGACAAATATTGAACTGACTAAAGGCTTAATGCCAGCACTCATTTGCATTTTTGCGGACTGGTTGGAAAACTTTTCAACGCGTCATTCCTCTGGGGAACTTCCCGTAAGTCCAGGCTCGCGCAGGGATTGAGGCCGCATATCCTAAAGCAAAGTGGCCTTTTGCCCTTATCTTTAAGACTAGTGGCAATTTGCCGATTTGCTAGGGCGGGGCGACATAAGGTCGAGGGAGGGAGGTGGCGCAGAGATTACCGCAAAACGGGGTCGAATTTGATTTTGCGGCCCATGAAAAGCGTCAGCACAAGCAGGCTCGTGAATACGCCGGCTGCGACCATTGCAGCAGTTTGTCCATCTTCGGAGCTGGCGCCCAGGCCCAGGAGGCCAGTGGCGACAGTCAGGCATAAAAACAGCCAGGCGGATTTGCTCATGAATGGCGTCCTTAGAAAACCCAATGTTCGGATGCCGGTGCAGTCTGGGTGCCTTGGGTCAGGCGTACCGGCGATTGCGCGTTGGGCGTCATCACCGCCAATTGCGGGCGTTGTTGCAGATGGTGCGGCACGGCCTGGCTAAGTTGCGCAGGATCATTACTGCCGGTGGATTGGAAATGAAACATCACCAGTGCAGCCAAGGCTATGGTGTTGAGGGCTAACAGAAGGGCACTGTTCATGGTCATGTTCTCCGCTAAACGCCGTGGCTGGATGGGTTTGTAGGAGAAGTATTGCAGGTCCCGTGCCAATCTATTATTTCATTAAAATCAATGACTTGAGTCTACTTTAAAGCGGCGTCGGGTTGCAATTTGCAATGATGGCATTTTGGGGTAATGCATTTTGCACGACAGCATCCAGGCCCCGTGGCTGCGGGGCAACGCGGGCCTCGGTCGAACAAGGATCGGCCTACACTCAAAAAGCCCACGGACGACATGACAAAACCCACCTTGGCCGTTAACATGCACGCCGTCCGTCGCTGTGCCCCGTGCCCGATGGCTGTCATTTGTCCCAGTAGCTCAATTGGATAGAGCATCCCCCTCCTAAGGGGAAGGTTGGCCGTTCGAACCGGCCCTGGGACACCATCTTCAAAAGCCCTGCACAGGTTGTCCTGGCAGGGCTTTTTTGTGCGTGCCTGCAACACCGGTCGAACCTTGCCGCCTATCAGGGTTCACAGCAGGTGCGCAGTGTGTTTCTCGTCGCTTTTGTACGTTGCATATGTACCTTGCATGCGGCCAGGCAGCGTCTGAACGATTAAGCAAAATATTCCCCGGAAAACGGCCCGCTGCGTCTGTCCGCTCCCGGCAACCCCGGACTATCATGCTGATAGCCCTGTCCCTCACTGCAAGGAGCCGCTCGGAACGCCGATGCGCCAGATCTGGAAATCTTTTCGAGCCCTTTATTTCGCCTCCTTGATGATGTTGATCGGGTCCGGCCTGCTCAGCACTTACCTTGCCTTGCGTCTGGCAGCCGACCACGTCGACAGCCTGTGGGTGGGTGCGCTGATGGCGGCCAACTACTTCGGCCTGGTGCTGGGCGGCAAGATCGGGCATCGCCTGATTGCCCGCGTCGGGCATATTCGCGCGTATGCCACCTGTGCCGGGATTGTCGGCGCGGCGGTGTTGGGCCACGGCCTCATCAACTGGCTGCCGGCCTGGATTGTGCTGCGGATGATCGTGGGCCTGGGGATGATGTGCCAGTACATGGTTATCGAAAGCTGGCTCAATGAGCAGGCGGACGCCAAGCAGCGCGGCGTGGTGTTCAGCGGCTACATGATCGCCTCCTATCTCGGGTTGGTATTGGGTCAGTTGATCCTGGTCATGCACCCGCAGCTTGGCCTCGAATTGCTCATGCTGGTGGCGCTGTGCTTTGCCTTGTGCCTGGTGCCGGTGGCCATGACCCGACGCATTCACCCGGCGCCGCTGCACCCTGCGCCTATGGAGCCGCGCTTCTTTATCAAGCGTGTGCCGCAGTCGCTGAGTACGGTGCTGGGCGCGGGGCTGATCGTTGGCTCGTTCTACGGCCTGGCGCCGTTGTATGCCTCGCAGCAAGGCTTGAGCACCGAGCAGGTCGGTCTGTTCATGGGTAGCTGCATCTTTGCCGGTCTGTTGGTGCAGTGGCCATTGGGTTGGTTGTCGGACCGCTATGATCGCGCCTTGCTGATTCGCTGCTTTGCCTTGTGCCTGGCGGTGGCGGCGTTGCCATTGGCCGTGATGACCCAAGTGCCGCTGGAAGTGCTGTTTGTGGCTGGCTTCCTGTGTTCGCTGGTGCAGTTCTGCCTGTATCCGTTGGCTGTGGCGTTCTCCAATGACCATGTGGAAGGTGATCGCCGCGTGTCGCTGACGGCCATGTTGCTGGTGACCTACGGCATCGGCGCGAGTGTCGGGCCGCTGTTGGCGGGTGTGGTGATGAAGCTGTTCGGCAGCCACATGCTGTACGCCTTTTTCAGCCTGTGTGCATTGGTCCTGGTATGGCGGATCCGGCCGAAGGCGGTGACTAACCTGCATCAGGTGGACGATGCGCCGCTGCATCACGTGGCGATGCCCGACAGCATGTCCAGCTCGCCGCTGGTGGCCTGCCTTGACCCGCGGGTGGATGAAGCGGTGGTGCAGGAGCAAATGCAGAGCGTGGTGCCCGACCCGGAACCTGAAATCGAAACTGACCCGCAACAACCCGCGGATGAACCGGCTTTTGAAGGGCCGCCGGAGCCTCTGGGGCCGGACGAGCATCCCCACGACTTGAGTAGGGCACGCCCCTGAAAGCAAAAACGGGCAGATCCCATCAGGATCTGCCCGTTTTTATTCATACGGCCTTTAAGGCTTAAAGGTCGTCGTCTTTGTCAAAGCGCCGCGCTTCACGCTGCAACTGATACACAAAACGTTCAACCTGGCGCTGAACCAAGCCGCTCATGTTATGGAAGCGCACGCCGGCGAAGGTGGTGTTGATCTTGTCTTCGACGTGCAAGTAACGCAGCTCCACCGAGGTGGTCATGCTGCCAAAGGGCAGGGCGGCGATAAAGCGGTCATAGACCTGGCCCAGCTGCAGGCGATCGGAAATGTCGCCTTCAAAACGCAGCTTGCAGCCGGTGGCGGAGATGTCCAGCAGTTTGCCGTTGATCGGTGCCTTGAGCTTTTCGCCACCCAGCTCGATGCTTACCAGTTGGGCCAGCTTCAACGCTGCCCGAAAGGCATTGCGACGCTGATGGTAGACCACCTCGTCGGGCATGCTGCCGGTGTAGATGCGGTGGCCGCCTTTTTCACTGATGGTCAGTGTGCCGTTGCTTTCCCAGGCGACACGCACACCGTCATGGAAACCTTCAATGCGGAACGGTTCGCCGTTCTCAAGGTAGCGTTCACCGTCGCGGGGGATCATTTCGTCCAGGGCGAGCGTTTTGCTGTCCCGATCTATATCCACCAGATAGCTTTGGAACCGCTGGCTGCGTTCATGGAAAGTGATAATCAGCGGGTCATGGCTTTCTTGCAGCATTCGCAACGTGCTGGCGATTTCCAGAGGCGTGGTGAGCACCTTGGGTGGCTGCGGAGCATCTTCCGCATTAAGGGCGTTGAACACGGTTCTTCCATCTCCAGGCAAAATACGACTACACGCAAGAACCGGCATTTTGCCAGCATGTAGCGCGCCTTGGATAGGGCGCGCTGTAAACCGGTGTCAGGCTTGGCTGCGGGTGCTTGGCTTGACCAGGCGCGAGGTCGACCCTTGGGCGTTGTACAGCGCCGGAGGCTCTCCGCCGTGGAGTATACGCAACTGGTTGGCGGTCGTTGCCTGCTGTAGCTGGATCGATTGGCCGTTGAGCAGGTTGGCTTCCTGGCACTGGGCGAGCAATTGATTGAGTGCGGTGCTCTGCGCCAGCAACTGTGCGCCTACCGAGGAGTGGCTGGCCAGTTGTGCCAGGCCGTCATGATCAGCCGGCAGGCCCAGGCTGATGAGAATTTCGCTGCGCTTCTTGCCATGCTGCTCCAGCAGCACGATCAGCGACTGTTTGCGCGCCAGGATTTCCTCCAGCAAGCGCATATCCCGGCCATAGAGGGCCAGGGATTCTTCTTTGAGCAGCTCGAGCAGAAGTTGCGTCGGCGCCAGATCATCAATGATCAGTTCAAGCAGATGTTCGTCGTGGTGCATGGCTGGCCTTGGGTTTTAAGCGTCCACAAGCCCTGCGCAGGCCTTTGCCTAGCGCTCGGCTTCGAAGTTAAGCAGCTTGCTGGCTACACGGTTGCTGTCGACCTTATAGCTGCCATCAGCGATTGCCTGTTTCAATTCGGCCACGCGGGCTTTATTGACAACGGGTTGATCGCGCAGCGAGTCAGTGACCTTCTGCAACTGTTGAGCCTCATTGCTCAGGTGTACCGATTCCCCGCTCTGGCTGGCGCTGGCCTGTTCTGTCTTGGCCGCAGGTGCTGGCTGGGACTTGGCTTCTACGCCGTCCTTTGCCCCGCTGGTGCGCGTATTGCCCGGCAAAGCCTGGGTGTTATTTAAACGACTGAAATCAATGACCATGTTAAAAAAACCTCTGGGTATTTGGACGCTTGCCATGTTTTCGGCCATACCCGGACAAACTTTAGGCTCGTTTGACAATAAACCTGTACAGGTCGACATCCCACGCACAGTGTAGGAAAACCTGGCGTTTCACACCAGTGATCTCACAGCGGTGATCTTCTATAGCGCCACCTCAACCTGGCCCGGCGCGGTCACCTGCGCCTTGATCACACGGTTGGAATTGAGGTTCTTGACCCGGATCTGCTCGCTCATCCCGCCGTTGGACAGCGCCTCCCCCGGCATTTTTACCATCAGCCCGCCGCTGCTGGCGGAAATCACCACCTGGTCGCCCTTGCGAATCACCTCAGCCTGTTCCAGATGCACCAGCGTAATGACCTGGTCGGTGACCATTGGTCGGGTCAGTTTCTGCCCGATGGCTTGGTCCACAGCGGTGAGGTAACCCTGGTTGATCAGGCTGATGTCGCGTTCACGCAGGGCCACGTCTTCAAAACCAATGATGCCGGTGCGTTTGAGCGGGCGTGTGACCACAACCACATCGCGGAACAGTTTGACCTGTGCCGGTACAAACACGGTCCAGGGTGAGGCGCCCTCGCAGCGCACTTTTACCGTCACGCGGCCGATGGGCTGGGCCGGGCTTTCGAGGCTGGCCGTCAATTCCTTGTCGCACATAGGCATGCGCAGGCGCGGGTCCAGTTGGTTGACCTGGATTTCGTAACGCCCCGGCGTTTGGGTGGTCGCCAGATAATCTTCTACAGTGAACTCAAGAAAGCCTTGGGTGACGCCGATAAGGAGATCAGGCAAGGTGACATTATCTGCGCGAGCCGTGGTGCCCGAGCCCAAGGCAAGCAAAGCCATCGTTGCGCAGAGCAATCTGCGGTACCGTGGGATGCGTCGGAAAACTGTCGTTTTAAGGTTCATAGACCAATAAATAGCAAAGCCCGTGCCGTTTAGTGTTGGGTGAGCGTCGTTGCCCTTGTAGGTATAGCCAAAGGTTTTAGCGTAGGAGTCAAGGCATGGCAGGAGTAATGGACTCAGTAAACCAGCGCACACAGCTGGTAGGGCAGAATCGCCTGGAACTGTTGCTTTTCCGCCTGGACGGCAAGCAGCTGTACGGCATCAATGTGTTTAAAGTGCGGGAAGTGCTGCAGTGCCCCAAGCTGACCATATTGCCTAAATCCAGCCCGGTGGTCTGCGGCGTAGCGAATATCCGAGGCGCGACCATCCCGATTCTCGACCTGGCCATGGCCACCGGTTCCTCGGGGTTGCAGGACCGCGAAAGCCCCTTTGTGATCATCACCGAATACAACACCAAGACCCAGGGTTTCCTGGTGCGCTCGGTGGAGCGCATCGTCAATATGAACTGGGAGGAGATCCATCCGCCGCCCAAGGGCACCGGGCGCGATCACTACCTCACGGCGGTGACGCGGGTCGACAACCAGTTGGTCGAAATCATCGACGTGGAAAAGATCCTCGCCGAAGTCGCACCCACCTCGGAAACCATTTCGGTTGGCGTGGTAGACGCCGAAACCGCACACAAGGCGGTGTCGCTGCGTGTGCTGACGGTGGATGACTCCTCGGTGGCGCGCAAGCAAGTCAGCCGCTGCCTGCAAACGGTCGGCGTGGAAGTGGTGGCCTTGAACGATGGTCGCCAGGCCCTGGATTACCTGCGCAAGCTGGTGGACGAAGGCAAGAAGCCGGAAGAAGAGTTCCTGATGATGATCTCCGACATTGAAATGCCGGAAATGGACGGCTATACCCTCACGGCCGAGATACGTAACGATCCACGCATGCAAAAATTGCATATCATCCTGCATACTTCATTGTCGGGCGTATTCAATCAGGCGATGGTCAAGAAGGTCGGTGCTGATGACTTCCTGGCCAAATTCCGCCCTGATGACCTGGCATCCCGGGTAGTCGACCGGATCAAGGCAGCAGATCACGGCTAGGGGGATTTCCTCCTGGCGGTCACACGATTTAAGAGGCGGTATCATTGTCTACGGGTAATTTGGATTTCGAACAGTTCCGGGTCTTCCTGGAAAAAGCCTGTGGCATATTGCTCGGTGAAAACAAGCAGTACCTGGTATCCAGCCGTCTCAACAAACTGATGGAACAGCAGGGCATTAAATCCCTGGGTGAGTTGGTCCAGCGCATCCAGGGGCAACCGCGCAGTGGGCTTAAGGAAATGGTGGTAGATGCCATGACCACCAACGAAACCTTGTGGTTTCGTGATACTTACCCCTTTGAAGTGCTCAAGAACAAAGTGCTGCCGGAGGCCATCAAGGCCAGTCCCGGCCAGCGCTTGCGCATCTGGTCGGCCGCCTGTTCGTCGGGGCAGGAGCCGTACTCGATCTCGATGTCCATCGATGAGTTCGAGCGCACGAACATGGGCCAATTGAAGGCCGGCGCGCAAATTGTCGCCACCGATTTGTCCGGCACCATGCTCACCAACTGCAAGACCGGCGAGTACGACAGCCTGGCCCTGGGCCGCGGTTTGTCCCAGGAACGCTTGCAACGTTTCTTCGACCCCAAAGGGGCAGGACGCTGGGCGGTCAAGGCGCCGATCAAGAGCCGGGTGGAATTTCGCTCGTTCAACCTGCTCGACAGCTATGCCAGCCTGGGCAAGTTCGACATGGTGTTCTGCCGCAATGTGTTGATCTACTTCTCGGCAGAGGTGAAGAAAGACATCCTGTTGCGCATTCACGGTACGCTCAAGCGTGGTGGTTATTTGTTCCTGGGTGCATCCGAAGCGCTCAACGGCTTGCCGGATCATTACCAGATGGTGCAGTGCAGCCCCGGGATCATTTATCAGGCCAAATAAAGGTGGCTTGAGCATAAAAAAAACGGGAAGCCCCGCAAAGGCTTCCCGTTTTTTATGCGCGCCAAGCGCCAGTTTTTTACGGGCGGTGGTCAGGGTTTGGGTGTCATTCGGATATTGCCCAAGAATAGAAGATGGTTCCTGCTGGGGATGGTCTCGTTGAAAATACCCAAATGCACGGTGCCGGTACTGCTTGCGGTAAATGTCCCGGTTCCGGTTTGTGTTGATGCGTTGGTTATGTTTTGTACGTTGGCGCCGATTCGGCTGCCGTTAACCGTCAGGTACAGCGTCGAGCCATCTCCGGCGGCTGTACCACCCAGGACGTCAAAGCTGACATCGTAGATGCGCCCAGCGATGACCGATACGGGTTGGGTGATGATGTGAGCCTTGGTTACCTGGCTGCTGGGCAGGTCAACGACCACGCTGCCGTTGACGATGTGCAGCACCCTGCCTGCATAAACTGACTGAGGTACCCAGCCCTGGAAGGTGCCATCGGCGAAATCCCACACTGTGCCAGGAACAGGCACAACGATGCCGCCGGCATCGATGGACACGGTTGCGTTCGGCGCAAAGTACACGTCGCTGCCACGTCGAACGCGTAGTATTAAAACAACATTGGTGCCTGACTTACCGACAATGATTGAACGGTGAGTCAAAAAGTTGAGCCCGGCCTCGTCTTTCTCCACCTCAAAGCTCAGGTTGTACGTTCTGCCTCTTTCGCCGATCAAATTTGCGTTGACGAAATCACCCTGCTTGACGGCAAAGGGGCAAAACAATTCAACCGCATTGCCGATCAGCAGTCTGGTCGAGAGGTTTGGAATGGGTAGCGCGTTGTCCTGCAGGACGAATCTGAGGGGGGGAATAGTCAGCATGGTGTGCCTCTGCTTTATGCATGTAGGGGGTCACCCGATGAGGCACGCAAAGACGTAGGCGCAACAACTGTCAGAAATGACAGTGCAGACGAGCGGTCAAGGTATCTGGCGCACTGGGGCAGCCTGTTGAAGGATTGCCACCGGGTGTAAAAGCGGCAACCGCCATTGCCGCTTTACTGGCGCCACGCGGAAGCCCATTGCCGCTTTTCTGGCATTGCCGCCGGCAAACCTTGCGCAAACCCTTGTAATACGGGCCTTCGGCGAATTGGCATGGGCCTTGCTATAACCCAGATACGAAAAGCAGGTCAGCCTAAAGGTTTCCGCCATGAGCATCAGCTTCGATAAAGCGCTCGGTATCCACGAACAAGCCCTGGGCTTTCGCGCCCAACGTGCCGAAGTCCTGGCCAACAACATTGCCAACGCCGACACCCCGAACTACAAGGCTCGGGATTTGGACTTCTCCGCCGTGCTCGCCGCACAGCAGGACAAGACCAAGAACGGCACCTTTGCCTTGAACATGACTAACAGCCGTCATATCGAAGCGCAAGGCCTGGGCAATGGTGACGAGTCGCTGCTGTATCGCACGCCGATGCAGCCGTCGATCGACCAGAACACCGTCGACGCCCAGCTGGAGCAATCGGCCTACGCCGAGAACTCGGTGAACTTTCAGGCCAGCTTCACCCTGCTTAACAGCAAATTCAAAGGGCTGATGTCAGCCCTGCGCGGAGAGTAAGCCATGTCCCTCGCCAGTGTTTTCAATATTGCCGGCAGTGGCATGAGCGCGCAGACCACGCGTTTGAACACCGTCGCCAGTAACATCGCCAACGCCGAGACCGTGTCTTCGAGCATTGACCAGACCTACCGCGCCCGTCACCCGGTGTTCGCCACCATGTTCCAGGGCGGCCAGGCCGGCCAGAGCGGCAGCGGTGATTCACTGTTCCAGAACCAGGATGCGGCGGGCCAAGGCGTGCAGGTGCTCGGCGTGGTCGAAGACCAGAGCAACCTGGAAGCCCGCTACGAGCCTAACCATCCGGCCGCGAACGAAAAGGGTTACGTGTACTACCCCAACGTCAACGTGGTCGAGGAAATGGCCGACATGATTTCCGCCAGCCGCTCGTTCCAGACCAACGCGGAAATGATGAACACCGCCAAAACCATGATGCAGAAGGTCCTGACCCTGGGTCAGTGATAAGGGGCGCCAAATAATGGCCATTGTTGATACCACTTCTACACCCAACACGGCGGTTCAGGACCTGTTCAACTCCAAGGTCAAGACTGCCACAGACAACAGCGGCCTTGATGGTGCCGCCAAGGCGGCCACGGGCAACCAGGCGCTGGGCAAGGATGCGTTCCTGCAACTGCTGGTGACCCAGCTGAAAAACCAGAATCCGCTGTCGCCTCAGGACAACGGCGCGTTCGTGGCGCAGCTGGCGCAGTTCAGCAGCCTGGAAGGCATCAACACCCTGAACGACTCGGTGAATGCGATCTCCAGCAACTTCAGCTCTTCGCAAGCGTTGCAGGCCTCGTCACTGGTTGGGCGTTCGATCATCACCCAGACCGACAAGGCCATGGTTGATACCAGCAAGAGCATGACCGGCTCGGTGGCGGTGACGGCAGCGACAGGCAACGTCTCGGTAAAAATCACCGACAAAGACGGCAACGTGGTGCGCACTATCGACATGGGCGCCCAAAGCGCCGGCAATTCAAGCTTTATATGGGATGGCAAGAACGACAAAGGTGAAGTCGCCCCCGCCGGCACTTATACCTTCGCGGCCAGCACCAAGAATGACAAAGGCGACTCGGTTGCCCTGTTGACGTCGCTGCCGGCAACGGTCACCAGCGTGACGTTGAGCAAGACCGGCGGCGAAATGCTGCTCAACCTTGCAGGCGGCATGGGCAGCGTCAAGCTGTCGCAAATTCAGACTATCGGTACATAGAGCCGGCTAAATACGGCAGAAGGAGAGAAACATGTCTTTTAACATCGGCCTTAGCGGCCTCTATGCGGCCAACAAACAACTGGACGTGACGGGCAACAACATTGCCAACGTTGCGACCACCGGTTTCAAATCGTCCCGTGCGGAGTTTTCCGACATCTACGCGGCGTCCAAACTGGGCACTGGCCAGAACAGTGTCGGCAGCGGCGTGAACCTGGCGGCGGTGTCCCAGCAATTCACCCAAGGTGACGTCAACAACACCGGCGGCTTGCTGGACATGGCGATCCAGGGCGGTGGCTTCTTCGTGCAGAAGGGCAGTGACGGTTCGCTGGAATACACCCGCAGCGGCACCTTCCGTTCGGACAAAGACGGCTACATCACCAACAACACCGGCACCTCGCGCCTGCAAGGCTACGCCGCGGACGCCGATGGCAACATCATCAAGGGCGCGCTGACCGACCTGCAATTGAACCTGTCGAACCTGCCGCCCAAGGCGTCCACCAAAGTGGACTCCACCAGTAACCTGAACTCTTCCTCGCCGGTGATCGATCAGGCGGCGCACCCGTTCGATCCAACCGAGTCCAGCTCGTTCAGCACCCAGTACAACACTACGCTGTACGACACCCAGGGTAACGCGCACCCGATGGTGCAGTACCTGGTCAAAACGGATTCCAATACCTGGAAGTCCTACACCCTGATCGACGGCCGTAACCCAGACGGTTCGGCGCCTACCGGCACAGGCTCGACGCCACCGGTGGCATCGACGTTGAGCTTTGACGGTGCTGGCAAACTCACCGGGATTGTCACCGGGGGCACCTCCAGCACTACCTTGCAGCTGACTGGCTGGGTGCCGGGTACAGTGACCAATGGCGTGTGGACCAAAAACGGCGCGAATGCCAACCCTGGCGGTATTGCCATCAACATGGGCAACATCACCCAGTACAACTCGGCCACCTACCGTAACCCACCGGTCACCGATGGCTATGCCACCGGCCAGATCACCGGTCTGAATATCGACGGTAACGGCGTGCTGTTCGCCACCTTCAGCAACCAGCAGAGCAAGGCCATCGGTCAGCTCTCCCTGGCCAGCTTTAACAACGAGCAGGGTCTGCAGCCGTCGGGTGGCACCACTTGGAAAGAGACCTTCGCCTCGGGCCAGCCGGGTTATGACGCCCCGCAATCCGGCACCTTGGGTTCGATCGTGTCCAAGTCCCTGGAAAACTCCAACGTCAACCTGACCAACGAGCTGGTGGACCTGATCAAGGCCCAGAGCAACTACCAGGCGAACGCCAAGACCATCTCCACCCAGAGCACCATCATGCAGACCATTATTCAGATGACCTGATGCGGTTGGCCTGACACTGCTGTGAATGAAAGCCCCTCTAGCGAGGGGCTTTTTTTTGCCTGCTATTTGGATCAGCAACCATTCCCACCCTTTGCTCAATTGCGAGCTGACAGGCCTTTGTGGAACCGACCTCGCCGTTCTTTCCACTTATCGGACTTAAAGGTGCTGGATCTTAGGGGGCGGGGTATGTGGAATTTGTCGGTGTCTGGCCCTGGGGCTGGAAGTGTGCGTTATGACGTCAGTGGCGCGGGGCAAAACCTGTGGGGCGCTAACCCTACAGAGGAAAAAAAGGATGACGTAGAGGCCGATAAAAAAACCGTCGCCCAGATGCTCAAACAGCTGGATGACGCCGAAAAGGGCAACAAGAACCAAACTGCCCAGGACTTGCGGGACAAGCTCAATGAAAAGCGTAAAGCGCTGGGGGAGGAGAAGTTCAAGGAGATCCTTGAGCAGTTGAAGAAGGACGCGTCCACCGATTTGCTCGCGTTGTTGAAGAGGCTGTTTCCGGATTTATTTGCGGATGAGCCGTCTCCAGCGCCAGCTCCTGGACCGTCACCAGGTGGTGGTGGTGGTGGTGGCAGGGTAAATCCGAAGAATTTCGGCGGTAGCGAACCCATGAGTAATCTACCGATTACCGACGGTTCCAAGCATTTCAACTACAAGCCAGATGCAAGCAACCCAGGTAAAAAGCCGGACAATATCTGGAGTGGTTTCAGCCAAGGCCCTGACGGCAATTGCGTCACCGTTTCCGCGATAAAGGGGGCGATGATGAAGTTTGGTCAAAAACCTACCGACGTCTTCAAGGATGTGAAGGAGACGGGAGGGGGTTACTACGTAAAAATGCGAGACGGTTTCGAGCTTACTTTATCTAAGGGTGAGTTAAGGCATGCAGCCGCTTACGCGCAGTTCAAGGGCGATAATCCGGGCATGATTACCGACGCAAACTTCATGTATGCCGCGAGCGCCAAGCGGGCTCAAATGGAGGGCAATGGCTACGATGACAACCCCAATGCTGCAAAACAGAGTTTCGCTCATGCGATGCAAAGTTTGAACAATGGCGAAATGGGTTGGGAAGCGCTGGACCGGCTTGGCCTGAAAGACCTCTACAGGCGGTCTTCGAGTTCCGAGTTGGCAAGTGGCAAGCTGGGTGTTGTGGATTATGGCCACCATTCAATGGCGGTGATTGGCGGGCGTATTGAATTGTGGGGTGGGCGCGGTGAAGGGCCCCAGGAAGGCAACGCCTACGCATTCGTGTAGCGCAAAAAAAACCGATAAACCCAAATGCATTCAGGTTTATCGGTTTTTTTACATCCCGGGCGTTCAAGCCCGGGACTCACTCAGCTTATTGGCAAGCTTCGCAATCCGGCTCATCAATCGCGCAAGCCTTTGGCACGGGTGCCGGGCCGGCTGGAGCAGCCAGCACCGAATCATCACCGTGGTTGCCGCTGGAAACAGCGTTGAGCTTACCGGTGTTGATGGTCGACTTCTCGGTGCTGGTCGCGGCCAGGGCACGGAGGTAGTAAGTGGTTTTCAGGCCACGGTACCAGGCCATGCGGTAGGTCACGTCGAGCTTCTTGCCCGATGCACCGGCGATGTACAGGTTCAGCGACTGAGCCTGGTCAATCCACTTCTGGCGACGACTGGCGGCGTCAACGATCCACTTGGTGTCCACTTCGAAGGCGGTCGCGTAGAGCTCTTTGAGTTCTTGCGGGATGCGTTCGATCTGCTGCACCGAACCGTCGTAGTACTTCAGGTCGTTGATCATGACCGAGTCCCACAGGCCGCGGGCCTTGAGGTCACGAACCAGGTACGGGTTGATCACGGTGAATTCGCCCGACAGGTTCGATTTCACATACAGGTTCTGGTAGGTCGGTTCGATCGACTGCGACACGCCAGTGATGTTGGCGATGGTTGCGGTCGGTGCGATGGCCATGATGTTGGAGTTACGAATACCTTTCTGCACACGGGCACGTACCGGCGCCCAGTCCAGGGTTTCGTTCAGGTCAACGTCGATGTACTTCTGGCCACGCTGCTCAATCAGGATCTGTTGCGAATCCAGCGGCAGGATGCCTTTGGACCACAGCGAGCCCTGGAACGTCTCGTAGGCGCCGCGCTCGTCGGCCAGGTCGCAGGAAGCCTGGATCGCGTAGTAGCTGACCGCTTCCATGGACTTGTCGGCGAACTCGACGGCAGCGTCCGAACCGTAAGGAATGTGCTGCAGGTACAGCGCGTCCTGGAAGCCCATGATGCCCAGGCCGACCGGACGGTGCTTGAAGTTGGAGTTCTGCGCCTGTGGCACCGAGTAGTAGTTGATGTCGATAACGTTATCGAGCATGCGAACGGCGGTGTTGACGGTGCGTTCCAGCTTGGCGGTGTCCAGCTTGCCGTTGACGATGTGGTTCGGCAGGTTGATCGAGCCCAGGTTGCAAACGGCGATCTCGTCCTTGTTGGTGTTCAAGGTGATCTCGGTGCACAGGTTCGAGCTGTGGACCACGCCCACGTGCTGCTGCGGGCTGCGCAGGTTGCACGGGTCTTTGAAGGTCAGCCATGGGTGACCGGTTTCAAACAGCATGGACAGCATTTTGCGCCACAGGTCTTTGGCCTGGATGGTCTTGAACAGCTTGATCTTGCCTGGGTACTGGGACAGGGCTTCGTAGTACTCGTAACGCTCTTCGAAGGCCTTGCCGGTCAGGTCGTGCAGGTCCGGCACTTCGGACGGCGAGAACAGGGTCCACGGGCCGTCATCGAAGACGCGCTTCATGAACAGGTCAGGGATCCAGTTGGCGGTGTTCATGTCGTGGGTACGACGACGGTCATCACCGGTGTTCTTGCGCAGCTCGATGAACTCTTCAATGTCCATGTGCCAGGTTTCCAGGTAGGCACATACAGCGCCTTTGCGCTTGCCACCCTGGTTCACGGCTACAGCGGTGTCGTTCACTACTTTGAGGAACGGTACAACGCCTTGGGACTTGCCGTTGGTGCCCTTGATGTAAGAACCCAGTGCACGCACCGGCGTCCAGTCGTTACCCAGGCCGCCGGCGAATTTGGACAGCATGGCGTTGTCGTGGATCGCGTGGTAGATGCCCGACAGGTCATCCGGCACGGTGGTCAGGTAGCAGCTCGACAGCTGTGGACGCAGGGTGCCGGCGTTGAACAGGGTTGGGGTCGACGACATGTAGTCGAAGGACGACAACAGGTTGTAGAACTCAATCGCGCGGTCTTCTTTTTGCTTCTCTTCAATCGCCAGGCCCATGGCCACACGCATGAAGAACACTTGCGGCAATTCGAAGCGGATACCGTCCTTGTGGATGAAGTAACGGTCGTACAGGGTTTGCAGGCCCAGGTAGGTGAACTGCTGGTCGCGCTCGTGGTTGATCGCCTTGCCGAGTTTTTCCAGGTCGAAGGTGGCCAGGATCGGGTTCAGCAATTCGAATTCGATGCCCTTGGCGATGTAGGCCGGCAGGGCCTTGGCGTACAGGTCAGCCATCTCGTGGTGGGTGGCGCTGTCGGCCACGCCCAGGAAGCCCAGGCCTTCGGCACGCAGGGTGTCCATCAGCAGGCGCGCGGTCACGAACGAGTAGTTCGGCTCACGTTCAACCAGGGTACGGGCGGTCATCACCAGGGCGGTGTTGACGTCGGTCAGGGCCACGCCGTCGTACAGGTTCTTCAGGGTTTCGCGCTGGATCAGGTCACCGTCGACTTCTTCCAGGCCTTCGCAGGCCTCGGTGATGATGGTGTTCAGGCGGCCCAGGTCCAGCGGAGCAAAGCTGCCGTCGGCCAGGGTGATGCGGATCGATGGGTGAGCTTGCACGGCCGATTCTTCAGCCGGGGAGCGCACGGCACGTTCCTTGGAACGGGCGTCACGGTAGATCACGTAGTCGCGTGCCACTTTCTGCTCGCCGGCACGCATCAGGGCCAGTTCGACCTGGTCCTGGATTTCTTCGATGTGGATGGTGCCGCCCGACGGCATGCGACGTTTGAAGGTCGCGGTAACCTGTTCGGTCAGGCGGGCAACGGTGTCGTGGATGCGCGACGAGGCAGCAGCGGTGCCGCCTTCAACTGCAAGAAACGCTTTGGTGATGGCGACGGTGATTTTGTCATCGGTATAAGGAACGACAGTGCCGTTACGCTTGATCACACGCAGTTGGCCAGGTGCAGTGGCGGACAGATCCAGGTTCGAATCAGCGGCCTGCGGCACGGAGCCTTGCGGGTTCTCGCGAGTTGTGTCGGTTTGCATGGGGGGTTGTCTCCACATTCTATATTTATTTGGGCACCATCACGGTGCCCACCGTTCCGTCCTGAAGCACTTACAACAGGCCTGGGCCTGGCATAACAACTTCGGGACAGGAGGAAGGGAGCTATTCGCGCCGCTTCCATGCCGAAGTCTTCGGTTCGGGGCTTGAAAGAGCCCTTGGCCGTATTCCTGCCGGGTGACAGTTGCTCGCTGCAAGCACTGCAACACCCGTACCGTTTTCTGCCAATCGGGCTGGAAAACGGTTGCCATCCGCGTGCGCGGTTTGGGCTTTTAAAAAATGCTTTGGTTCAACCAAACAGGAGCAAGAAAGCGCTTGAGTTTCTTGTCTGATTTGTGTTTGGTTTTTTGCTTAAAACCCTACATGTAGGGTTTTTTTAGCGCCGAGGTACAAGATAATGCGTTTTGGGGGGCTTAGCAACGCACTACCTGTGGATAACGCTGTGGGTAAAATGTGTATGAAACGTGGAACACCCGTGTAGGCCGCAGTACTGCTGGATTACGCCGTTTGTCACCGAATATTCCAAGGCAAAAACCGTCTGTTGGTTTTTTGAGGGCGCGAACCCTATCACAAAAAAACGCGATCACCGAATGGATTTCCCGGCTTGTGTTTAAGGGTTGGCCCATGGCTACAATCGGCCTTCATATAGAGGCAGCAGTGTGTTTGCTGCACATGACAATAATGAGAACCGAGGTAGCGCATGGAGCAAGAAGCCTGGCAGATATTGATCGTCGAGGACGACGAGCGACTGGCCGAGTTGACCCGTGATTACCTGGAGAGCAACGGCTTGCAGGTGTCGGTGGAGAGCGACGGCGCCCAGGCGGCGGCGCGCATTGTCGCCGAACAACCGGACCTCGTGATCCTCGACCTGATGCTGCCCGGCGAAGACGGCCTGAGCATCTGCCGCAAAGTCCGCGAACGCTACGACGGCGTGATCCTGATGCTCACCGCCCGCACCGATGACATGGACCAGGTGCAGGGCCTGGACATGGGCGCCGACGACTATGTGTGCAAACCCGTGCGCCCGCGCTTGTTGCTGGCGCGTATTCAGGCATTGTTGCGGCGCAGCGAGCCGGCACTACCCGCCGCCGTGGAAAGCCAGCGGCGCCTGCAATTCGGCCCGCTGGTGGTGGACAACGCCCTGCGCGAAGCCTGGCTGCATGACGGCGGCATCGAGCTGACCAGTGCCGAGTTCGACCTGCTGTGGCTGCTGGTGGCGAATGCCGGGCGTATCCTGTCCCGCGAAGAAATCTTTATTGCCTTGCGCGGGATTGGCTACGACGGCCAGGACCGCTCTATTGATGTGCGCATCTCGCGTATTCGACCCAAGATCGGCGACGACCCGATTCACCCGCGCCTGATCAAAACCATTCGCAGCAAAGGCTACTTGTTCGTCCCCGAAGCTGCCGCCGACATGCCGCTGTGAACTCGATCTTCCTGCGCATCTACGGCGGCATGTGCGCGGCGCTGATCCTGGTGGCGTTGCTTGGCGTGCTGGCCCTGCACCTGCTCAATGAAGTGCGCAGCGGCCAGTACCGTGAGCGCCTGGCCCACGGCACCTTTGCGCTGATGGGCGACAACCTGCAACCGATGAGCGCGATCGAGCGCCAGCGCGCCCTGGCGGTGTGGGAGCGCTTGCTCGGCATTCCCCTGGAACTGCGTCCGTTGGCGGACGCGCAGTTGGACCTGACCCAGCGCAACCGCCTGCAGCGTGGCCAGGTGCTGGTGGAGCAGACCGGCCCGCATGCCGCGCGCGTGCTGCGCCTGGTCAGTGAACAGTCGCAGCTTGTGCTCACCGGTGAAGTGCAGCAGATCAGCGAGCAGCTGGCGCGTGCGACGATTTACCTGTTGGCTGACGAACTGGTGCGTTTCCCGGTGGCCGAGCAGCCGCAACGCCTGGCGGACATAAAAGAGGCCAAGGGCTTTGGCTTTGAGATGCACCTGATGACGCTGGATCAGGCGGATATGGATGATGACCAGCGCCGCCGGGTTGCGGAAGGCGACACGGTGATGGCCCTGGGCAAGGGCGGCGACTCCATCCGCGTATTCGCCGGCATGGTCGGCACGCCGTGGGTGCTGGAAATCGGCCCCTTGTATCAAATGAACCCGTACCCGCCGCAGTGGCTGATCCTGATCGCGTTGATCAGCCTCACGCTGATCGGTTTGATCGTCTATTTATTGGTGCGCCAGCTTGAGCGCCGCCTCAAAGGCCTGGAGGCGGCGGCCACGCGCATTGCCAAAGGCAACCTGGAAGTGCGCGTACCGGCCCGGGGCGCCGATTCGGTGGGGCGTTTGGCCGCCGCCTTTAATGGCATGGCCGAGCACTTGCAGCAATTGCTGGCGATCCAGCGCGAACTGGTGCGCGCCGTCTCCCACGAATTGCGCACCCCGGTGGCGCGCCTGCGTTTCGGCCTGGAGATGATCGGCGACGCCGCCACCCCAGAGGCGCGGCGTAAATATATGGACGGCATGGACAGCGATATCCAGGACCTCGACGGCCTGGTCGACGAAATGCTCACCTACGCCCGCCTGGAGCAGGGCGCGCCGGAACTGAATTTCCAGCGGGTAGACCTCAGCGCCTTGCTCGATCAGGTGATCGGCGAATTATCGCCACTGCGCCCGCAGGTCAGTGTTGCCCGTGGCATCTGCCTGTCTTCGGCACACTGGGACGATGCCTGGGTCGACGCCGAGCCGCGCTACTTGCACCGCGCCCTGCAAAATCTGGTGGGCAATGCCATGCGCCATGCCCAGGGCCGGGTGCTGATCAGCTATCAAGTGGGGCAGGTGCGTTGCCGCATCGATGTGGAAGATGACGGGCCGGGGGTGCCGGAAAGCGCCTGGGAGCGGATTTTCACGCCATTTTTGCGTCTGGACGATAGTCGCACGCGAGCTTCAGGCGGGCATGGCCTGGGTTTGTCGATTGTGCGGCGGATTATCTATTGGCACGGCGGGCGGGCGTTGATCAGCAAGAGCAACAACCTGGGTGGGGCGTGTTTCAGCTTGAGTTGGCCCAGGGATCAGGACAAGACTTAAGACCGCTATCGCAGGCAAGCCAGCTCCCACATTTTGAATGTATTCGCACATCAAAGGTGGGAGCCGGGCTTGCCCGCGATAGCGATCTATCAGGCGCCGACAGCCACCAGACTCAACAACTGCTCCCCCTCCACCGCAAACTGCCCCTCCAACTCAGTGCCATAACACCACTCAGCAGACAGCTCCGTCAGCAACCGCAACCGCACATGGCCTGCCTGCGACCACTCAAGCACCTCGGCGTGCTCAAAGTAGAAACGCTTGTGCACAATCGGATACAGCGCTTTGAACAGGCTCTCCTTGACCGAAAACGTCAGCGTCACCAGCAGGGCATTCTGCTCGCGCGGCCCCAGTGACATGCGCTGCAATTCGTCGGCGGTCAGAATCTCTCCAGCCAAACGTTCGGCTCGCTCCAGTGACAGTAGATTTTCAAGGTCCATCCCCAAACCGCGCCATCGCGCCTTGTGCCCGACAATGGCCGCCGCGTGCCCGGTGCTGTGGGTAATGGAACCGCTGATATGCCCAGGCCATACCGGCGCACGGTCGTCACCGATGGCCGGTACGCAATCGAGCTGATCAAGCTGTTGCAACGCCGCCCGTGCGCACAGGCGACCGGCAAGGAACTCCGCCTGGCGTTTGGCCACCGAGCGCTGGATGCTGGCCGGAGGCGGCACGGCGCTGCGCTGGAAGTCATCGGCGAGCAACAAGGCCGGGTCGAATCGCGTGCTCAAGAACACCGTGCCCGGCAGAGGGATGGGCAGTGGCCAATGGGCATCGAGCGGGGTGCAACAAGCGGGTAGAGGCGTCATGCGCGGTATTTTGCGTCAGTTGGCGCGCCGGTGGATAGTCCGTAACGGTTCAGGCCTGGTTCAGAGCCCGTTCAGGGGGAGTTCAGGGGCGCCTGCGTAGTCTGGCTTCAACAGCCAAAACGCGTAGAGGTAAGCCCCATGACTGCGATCAAAAAGCTGATTCTGGCCTTGAGCATGCTCGGCGCCACTGCCGGGGTTCAGGCTTCGGACGGTGCGTTTGCCGCTTTCGGCAGCGAGAAAACCAGGAAATCCAGCAACCTGATCCAGCGTGTGAGCTTCGAAGAGGTGGCTGGCCAGGCGGCGCCGTGGGGCCAGTCTTTGGGCATGACCACGCCGCAACCGGCCTACCGCACCGGCTACGAACACCTGACGGGCCAATACAATGGCATTAAACTGCGCCCGCAAGACTTGCAGGGCCGCTATGATATCCCCCTGTCGGACAGTTGAATCGCCTTGGAGAGCCTTATGAAATTGCTGGTCGTGGAAGATGAGGCGCTGCTGCGTCATCACCTGTTCACCCGCCTGACCGACAGCGGCCACGTGGTCGAAGCCGTGGCCAATGCCGAGGAAGCCCTTTACCAGACCGGCCAATTCAACCATGACCTGGCGATTATCGACCTGGGCCTGCCCGGCATGGGCGGCCTGGACCTGATCCGCCAACTGCGCAGCCAGGCCAAGACTTTCCCGATCCTGATCCTCACCGCGCGCGGCAACTGGCAAGACAAGGTCGAAGGCCTGGCTGCCGGTGCCGACGATTACGTGGTCAAGCCGTTCCAGTTCGAAGAACTGGAGGCGCGCATGAACGCCTTGCTGCGCCGCTCCAGCGGGTTCACCCAGTCGACCATCGTCGCCGGGCCTTTGCTGCTCGACCTCAATCGCAAGCAGGCGTCGCTGGATGAGCAACCGTTGGCGCTGACGGCCTACGAGTACCGGATTCTCGAATACCTGATGCGTCACCATCAGCAGGTGGTCGCCAAAGACCGCTTGATGGAACAGCTCTACCCTGATGACGACGAGCGGGATCCGAACGTGATCGAAGTGTTGGTGGGTCGCCTGCGCCGCAAGCTGGAAGGCCCGGCCGGGTTCAAACCGATCGACACCGTGCGTGGCCTGGGCTACCTGTTCAATGAGCGCTGCCGTTGATTCGCTCGCTACGTGTGCGCTTGATGCTCGCGGCCACCACCCTGGCCGTGCTGTTTATGCTGGGCTTGTTGCCCGCCATGCAAGGCGCGTTCAGCCTGGCGCTGCAGGATTCCATCGAGCAGCGCCTGGCCTCGGATGTCACCACGCTGATTTCCGCCGCGCGGGTCGAAAACAACCGCCTGCTGATGCCTGCGCAGTTGCCGGACGAACGCTTCAACCTCACTGACAGTCGCCTGCTCGGTTACATCTACGACCGTGAGGGGCATCTGGTGTGGCGCTCGCGGGCGACCCAGGAAGAAAACATCAACTACAAGCCGCGCTACGACGGGCGCGGTAATGAATTTGCGCGGATTCGCGAAGCCAATGGCCAGGAGTTTTTCGTGTACGACGTCGAGGTCAAGTTGCTGGGCGGCAAGAGCGCGGCGTTCAGTATCGTGGCGCTGCAACCGGTGCGTGAATACCAACTGACCCTCGAAGGCCTGCAGGAAAACCTCTACCTGGGCTTCGGCGCGGCCTTGCTCGTATTGTTGACGCTGTTGTGGCTGGGCCTGACCTGGGGCCTGCAAGCCTTGCGGCGCTTGAGCCAGGAGCTAGACCAGATCGAAGGCGGCACCCGCGAAAGCCTCACCGAGGAACACCCTCGCGAACTGTTGCGCCTGACCGGCTCGCTCAACCGTTTGCTCCACAGCGAACGCGAGCAACGGGCGCGCTACCGCGATTCCCTCGACGACCTGGCCCACAGCCTGAAAACCCCGCTGGCGGTGTTGCAGGGCGTGAGCGAAGACATGGCCCAGCGCCCGGAAGAACGCGGCCAGGCCTGGGTGCTGCAATCGCAGATCGAACGCATGAGCCAGCAGATCGGCTACCAATTGCAGCGCGCCAGCCTGCGTAAAAGTGGCCTGGTGCGGCACCAGGTGCGCCTGGAACCGGTGTTGCAAAGCCTGTGCGACACGTTGGACAAGGTTTACCGCGACAAGCGCGTGACCGTGACCTTTGAATTGCCGCCCGAGTGCGATGTGCCGATCGAGAAGGGCGCCTTGCTGGAAATGCTTGGCAACCTGCTGGAAAACGCCTATCGCCTGTGCCTGAGTGAAGTGCGCATCAGCCTGACGGAGAACCTTGAAGGCACTGAGCTGTGCATCGAAGATGACGGCCCTGGCGTACCGCCCGATCAGCGTGCGCGGATTCTGCAAAGGGGCGAGCGGCTGGACCGCCAGCATCCGGGGCAGGGCATTGGCCTGGCGGTGGTCAAGGACATCATTGAAAGCTACAGCGCGCGGTTGACCCTTGGGGATTCGCCTTTGGGTGGCGCGGCGTTCAAGATTCACTTTCCGGCGGCGTGATCTTTATAGGCCGTGCCGGCCTCATCGCAGCATAGGTACCTGCACAACCGGTTAACACGAAGTCTGTGGCAGGTGGGCTGTTGTGGCGAGCAGGCTTGTCGAATCGTCGCACCGCCTGCGTTGGGCTGCGAAGCAGACCCAAATCCAGACGCTGAGTTTTTTCAGGAAAATTGCAGTGTTTTTACTGGGGCCGCTTCGCAGCCCAACGCAGGGCAAGCCTGCTCGCCACAGGAGAAAGTGACTGCTTTTAAAAGTTGCGTAGATCGCAGGCAAGCCAGCTCTCACCTTTTTGATTGTGTGAACTCGATCAAAGGTGGGAGCCGGGCTTGCCCGCGATGAGGCCCGCCCAAGCACTGCACCTCTAACTCTCCTGTGCCCGGTAAGCCCCCGGCGTCAATCCGGTCCACTTCTTGAACGCCCGATGAAACGCCGACGGCTCAGAAAACCCCAACTGCTCGGCAATTTCCTGTAACGACAAATCCGCCCGCCCCAAGTGGTAAATGGCGATGTCCCGCCGCAACTCATCCTTGAGCGCCTGAAAACTGGTGCCTTCCTCACGCAAATGCCGGCGCAGGGTTTGCGGGCTGATGTGCAGGTGCTGGGCGACGGCCTCCAGGTCCGGCCAGGGCGTGCGGTCGCGGCTGAGCAAGCGGCGCAGCTGGCTGCTTAAACTGTCGCCCTCATCCGGTCGCGACAACAGGTCAGCGGGCGAGCGCTCGAGAAAGTGCTTGAGGGTGCGCTCGTCCTGCAACAACGGCAGGCTCAGGTAACGGGCGGGAAACACCAGGCTGCTGTTCGGCGCGCCAAATACCTGAGGGCAGGGGAACAGCAGGTCATATTCGCCCGCATGGGCCGGCATCGGATAGCTGAACGTGGCTTGCTGTAGCCGGATGCGCTGGCCGATCAGCCAACTGCCCAGGCGATGCCAGATCACCAGCAGGCACTCGCTGAGAAAGTGGTCCGGGTCCCACAGCTGCGAATCGTCCAGGCTCAAGCGGGCCAAATCGCCTTCTCTGGTCAGCTGCCAGCGCGGACCCTGCGGGAATAGGCTATAAAATAATAAGCCGCGTTCCAGAGCCTTCTCCAGGGTGCGGCAGTGAATCAGCGCGTGGCACATCATGGCGAAGGTGCCGCGCTTGCTCGGGCCTTCGGCAAACCCCAGGTATTCGTCGTCCAGCCCCAGCCACAGCATTTGCAACAGCCGGGTAAATTGCTCGGGGGCGATGCGGGCGCGGGGTTCGCTCAGCAGTTCCGGGGTGATGCCCACTTGCAGCAGCAGGCCCGAATAGTCGTAACCCGCGCGGCGCGCACCGCCCAGGGCGGCGCGGGCATAGTGACTGGCGATGGTACGTTCACGCATGTGAGGGCCTCGTCCATGGAGTGGCGGATGTTAGCCATCACCGGGTGGGGCGACAAGGCGGATATCCGCCAAATTGTAGGACGAGAGGGGATGAGTGGGCGGAATTCCGCCACCTCACCGACGGCGTCGATGGCGTGGCCATGGACCTCGGCCCTGATGTCTAAAGGCCTTCAGACAGTTTGAGCAAAGTGGCACGGCGTTTGCGATAAGGATTACAGCGCAGGTTTATTCCTACAGACCTCGCAAACAACAAATCCCTCCAGTGCAGGAGGGTTCGCAATTCAAGTGTCGTGGGCAATGGCGGATCTTTGTCACACGGTGCGATTGAGGAACTTTGCAATGACGACTCGTCAGCCAATCTACAAATCCCTGTATTTCCAGGTGATCGTCGCAATCGTTATCGGTATTTTGCTCGGTCACTTCTACCCGCAGACCGGTGTGGCCCTCAAGCCACTGGGTGACGGCTTTATCAAGCTGATCAAAATGGTCATTGCCCCGATCATCTTCTGCACCGTTGTCAGCGGCATCGCTGGCATGCAAAGCATGAAATCGGTGGGCAAAACCGGCGGCTACGCGCTGCTGTACTTCGAAGTTGTTTCCACCATTGCCCTGCTGATTGGCCTGATCGTCGTTAACGTTGTGCAACCGGGCGCCGGCATGCACATCGACGTGGCGACCCTGGACGCCTCTAAAGTCGCGGCCTACGTGACCGCTGGTGCAGACCAGAGCGTGGTTGGCTTTATCCTCAATGTGATCCCGAACACCATCGTCGGTGCCTTCGCCAACGGCGACATCCTGCAAGTGCTGATGTTCTCGGTGATCTTTGGTTTTGCCCTGCATCGCCTGGGTGCCTACGGCAAGCCGGTGCTGGACTTTATCGATCGCTTCGCCCACGTGATGTTCAACATCATCAACATGATCATGAAGCTCGCGCCAATCGGTGCCCTGGGCGCCATGGCGTTCACCATCGGTGCCTACGGCGTAGGTTCCCTGGTGCAGTTGGGCCAACTGATGATCTGCTTCTACATCACCTGCATCCTGTTCGTGGTCGTGGTGCTGGGCGCCATCTGCCGTGCGCACGGTTTCAGCGTGTTGAAGCTGGTTCGCTACATCCGTGAAGAGCTTCTGATCGTTCTGGGTACTTCCTCCTCCGAATCCGCACTGCCACGCATGCTGATCAAGATGGAGCGTCTGGGCGCGAAGAAATCCGTAGTAGGCCTGGTGATCCCGACCGGCTACTCCTTCAACCTCGACGGTACGTCGATCTACCTGACCATGGCTGCCGTGTTCATCGCCCAGGCGACTGACACCCACATGGACATCACCCACCAGATCACCTTGCTGCTGGTGCTGCTGCTGTCCTCCAAAGGCGCTGCAGGCGTGACTGGTTCGGGCTTCATCGTGCTGGCTGCTACCCTGTCGGCCGTAGGCCACCTGCCGGTTGCCGGCCTGGCGCTGATCCTGGGTATCGACCGCTTCATGTCCGAAGCCCGCGCACTGACCAATCTGGTCGGTAACGCCGTTGCCACCATCGTTGTGGCTAAGTGGGTTAAAGAGCTGGACACCGACAAGCTGCACAGCGAGCTGGCGTCCGGCGGCACCGGTATCTCCGACACCCGCCCGGAAGATGACCTGGGCGTGGCTGAAGGCCCTGCTCCTGCTATCAAGTAAAAAATTGCCCAAGGTGTGAACAACACCCAAAGCCTGCAAACGCCCCGACTGGTTCGGGGCGTTTGCGTTTCTGGCGTGGCGCTTTGGGTTTTGCTTGCTTTACAGTAAGTGAATACTTCATTCGCCGTAGGAGACCTGATGGACAGTGTGGATCTGAATGTCCTGCGCAGCGTGCTCGAATGGCGCCGTGCCGGGCACCGAGTAGTTTTGTACAGCGTGGTCCAGACCTGGGGCAGCGCCCCACGCCCGCCGGGGGCGATGTTGGCCTTGCGTGGCGATGGCGTGGTGATCGGCTCCGTGTCGGGTGGTTGCATCGAGGACGACTTGATCGCGCGCTTGCAGGATGGCCGCTTGCCGGAGGATGGCCCGCCGGTGCAGTTGGTGACCTACGGAGTCACCCGCGATGAGGCGGCGCGTTTCGGCCTGCCGTGCGGCGGCACGTTGCGCCTGACTGAGGAACGCGTGGATGAATTTGGCTGGGTCTCGCAGCTGCTGGCGCGCTGCGAAGACCATCAGATCGTCGCGCGTGAACTGGACCTGAGCAGTGGCACGGTGACCTTGAGCGGCGCGGCCAAGACCGACGTCGTGACCTTTGATGGCGAGCGCCTGCGGGCTATCTACGGCCCGCGTTGGCGTTTGCTGCTGATCGGCGCCGGGCAGCTGTCGCGCTACGTGGCTGAAATGGCGCGCCTGCTGGATTTCGAAGTGCTGATCTGCGACCCGCGCGAAGAATTCGTCTACGGCTGGGAAGAGCAGCATGGCCGCTTTGTGCCCGGCATGCCGGATGAGGCGGTGCTGAATATCCAGACGGATGAGCGCACGGCCATCGTCTGCCTGACGCACGACCCTCGATTGGACGATATGGCGCTGCTGACGGCGCTGAACTCATCGGCGTTCTACATTGGCGCCCTCGGTTCGCGGGTCAATACGCAGAAGCGCCGGGAAACGCTGGCGGCGCTGGGGTTGTCGGCGGAGGCGATCGCGCGTCTGCATGGGCCGATCGGTCTGCATATCGGTAGTCATACGCCGGCCGAAATTGCTCTGTCATTGATGGCGGAAATTGTCGCGATCAAGAATGGCGTGGCACCGATGCAGAAGAAACCGTTGCCAGTGGAGGCTGAGTAATGGTGACGGCGATTGTGCTGGCGGCGGGGCAGGGCAGTCGCTTTCGCGCTGCGGCCGGAGCTGATCAAGACAAGCTGCTGGCTGATTGCATCGGGCTTGACGGCGTAACGCGGCCAGTGATTGAGCAGGTGTTGATGAGTTTGCCAGGGCGCGTTGTAAGGCGTTGGCTGGTCACTTCGCCGGACCGCCTGGCCGTTATTCGCTTGGCCAAGGCGTATGGCTGTGAAGTCTTGCTGCTCGAATCGGCCGGTATGGGTGACAGCATCGCGGCGGCTGTCGCAGCCAGTGGTGAGGCCGATGGCTGGTTGGTGGTGTTGGGGGATATGCCGTTTATTCAGCCGTCGACCATTGAGCGGGTGGTTGATGCGGTCCAGGACGATGGCATCAGTGTGCCGGTGCAGGCGGGTAAATACGGGCATCCGGTGGCTTTTGGCCGGGCGCTTGGGCCGCGAATGATGGCATTGAGCGGTGATCGTGGCGCAAAGCCGTTATTTGCCCAGGCGAGTGTGCAGGAGGTGCGAGTGGAAGATCCCGGTGTGCTGTGGGATGTGGACCTGCCGCAAGCATTGAGTTTCAGCGCGGACTAACTGTGGGAGCGGGCTTGCCCGCGATGCAGGCACCTCGGTGTGTCAGACACGCTGCGGTGATGCTATCGCAGGCAAGCCAGCTCCCACCTTTGATCTCCACAAGGCAAAAGTTGAACGCCCATAAAAAAGCCCCACCTGATCACTCAGGCGGGGCTTTTTAGTAGCGGATGGAATCAGACGAGGGGTTTAGGCTCGTGCTCTGTTTCCAAGGCCTTGTGCTCAACCGGGGCTGGAGCCTCGATCACTTCGGCAGCCGGTGCGGCAGCGGCTGCAGCAGCGGCGGCTTCAGCTTCCTTGCGGCGACGACGCACTTCACGTGGGTCGTTCGGCGCACGGCCGTTTTCGGTCAGGGCGCTGGCAGGCGCGGCTTCAACCACGGGCGCTGCGACTTCGGCAACCACTGGCGCTTCAACCACGGGTGCAGGCTCAACCACTGGGGCGGGCTCGGCAACCACTTCGGCAACCGGTGCAGGCGCTTCTTCCACTGCAGGGGCAGGTGCTGGCGCTTCAACCGGTGCAGCTGGCTCGGCAGTCCACTGGAAAGCGGTCTGTTCTTCGCGAACTTCACGCACTGCCGGGGCGGCTTCCTCGACAACCGGCGCGTCAACGACGGCTTCAACCACTGGCTGAGGCTCGACTACCGGTGCAGGCTCGACAGCAGCCACTTCGACTTCTGGTTGAGCGTCGCGCACTGGCGAGGCAACTTCCACTTCCGGAACCACTGGGGCTTCGATCGGGGCGGTGGCTTCGACGACTGGCGCTTCAACAACCGGCGCTTCAACCACTGGGGTCTCGGCAACCGGCGCCTCTACAGCCGCTGTTTCTTCAACAGCAGCGGTAGCGCGTTCAGCTTGCTCATGCGCCTGGGCTTCAGCCGGTGCGCTGATCACGGTGCTGGCAACTGCGGCGGTCACAGCCAGGCCGGCAGCCAGTTCGGCGCCCGTCGGTTCTGCGGTTGCAGCTTCGCCGTTCTCGCCGGTCTCTTCCGAGCCTTCGATCACATTGCCGTTGGCATCACGCTGACGCTCACGGCGGTTGCTGCGGCGACGCTGGCCACGGGAGCGGCGGCGTGGACGATCGCCTTCGGCGTTGTCCTGACCGTCTTCCTGCAGTTGCTCTTCACCGGTCAGCACTTCTTCTTCGCTGGTGGCAGCGGCTTGCTCGGCACGTGGTTGACGCTCTTCACGCGGTGGGCGCGGCTGGCGCTCTTCACGTGGGGCGCGTTCTTCACGCGGCTGGCGAGCCGGGCGTTCTTCGCTGGCAGCTTCGGCAGCGACGGCAGCTACCGCTGGTGCGGCGTCCAGCGGCTCGCGCAGTTCACGCACACGTTCTTCACGCTCGCCACGTGGCTTGCGGTCTTCACGTGGGGCGCGTGGAGTACGTGGCGCGCGCTCTTCGCGCGGTGCACGTTCTTCACGGGCTACAGTCGGGGTCTCTTCACGGGCTTCGCGAGGTGCACGCTCTTCACGTGGTGCGCGTTCTTCACGCGGTGCACGTTCTTCGCGGGGCTTGCGCTCTTCGTCACGGCGACCGTTGCGGTTACGGCTCTGTTGACGGCCGTTGCGACGTTCTTCGTTGCGGGCCGGGCGCTCGGTGGCCGGTTTTTCAACCACAACCGGCGCAGCAGGCTCTTCTTTACTGGCGAACAGGCTGACCAGTGACTTCACCAGGCCTTTGAACAGGCTTGGCTCAGGCATGGCGGCCGGCGCGGCAACCGGTGCAGCCACTTCGGTCGGTACCGGAGCGTTGGCACGTGCCGGTGCGGTCTTAACGGCCGCTTCCTGGCGAACCAGGGTGCGGGTCGCGGCGGCTGGCTGGACTTCTTCCACTTCGGCAGCGGCAGCAGCGATTTCGTAGCTGGACTGGCCGCTGTGGGCTTCCGGGCTGTCATCACGCAGGCGTTGCACTTCGAAGTGCGGCGTCTCGAGGTGATCGTTCGGCAGGATGACGATGCGGGCACGGGTGCGCAGTTCGATCTTGGTGATCGAGTTGCGTTTTTCGTTAAGCAGGAAAGCGGCCACCGGGATCGGCACTTGCGCGCGAACTTCGGCGGTGCGGTCTTTCAGGGCTTCTTCTTCGATCAGGCGCAGGATCGCCAGCGACAGCGATTCAACGTCACGGATGATGCCGGTGCCGTTGCAACGCGGGCAGACGATGCCGCTGCTCTCGCCCAGGGAGGGACGCAGGCGCTGACGGGACATTTCCAGCAGGCCGAAGCGCGAGATACGGCCGACCTGTACGCGGGCACGGTCAGCTTCCAGGCATTCGCGGACTTTTTCTTCCACGGCGCGCTGGTTCTTGGCTGGGGTCATGTCGATGAAGTCGATCACGATCAGGCCGCCGATGTCACGCAGGCGCAACTGGCGGGCGATTTCTTCAGCCGCTTCCAGGTTGGTCTGCAGGGCGGTTTCTTCGATGTCGCTGCCTTTGGTGGCGCGCGCCGAGTTGATGTCGATGGACACCAGGGCTTCGGTCGGGTCGATCACGATGGAGCCGCCGGAAGGCAGTTCGACCACGCGCTGGAAGGCGGTCTCGATCTGGCTTTCGATCTGGAAACGGTTGAACAGCGGAACGCTGTCTTCGTACAGCTTGATCTTGCTGGCGTACTGCGGCATCACCTGGCGAATGAAGGTCAGGGCTTCGTCCTGGGCTTCAACGCTGTCGATCAGCACTTCGCCGATGTCCTGGCGCAGGTAATCGCGGATGGCGCGGATGATCACGTTGCTTTCCTGATAGATCAGGAACGGCGCGGAACGATCCAGGGAGGCTTCTTTGATGGCGGTCCAGAGTTGCAGCAGGTAGTCGAGGTCCCACTGCATTTCTTCGCTGCTGCGGCCCAGGCCTGCAGTGCGCACGATCAGGCCCATGTCGGCAGGAGCAATCAAGCCGTTCAGCGCTTCACGCAGTTCGTTGCGTTCTTCGCCTTCGATGCGACGGGAAATGCCGCCGGCACGTGGGTTGTTCGGCATCAGCACCAGGTAACGGCCGGCCAGGGAGATGAAGGTGGTCAGGGCAGCGCCCTTGTTGCCACGTTCTTCTTTTTCGACCTGAACGATGACTTCCTGGCCTTCGCTCAGGACGTCCTTGATGTTCACGCGGCCTTCGGGGGCTTTCTTGAAGTATTCGCGGGAGATTTCTTTGAGGGGCAGGAAGCCGTGGCGCTCGGAGCCGAAATCGACAAAGGCAGCCTCAAGGCTTGGTTCGATGCGAGTAATACGGCCTTTATAGATGTTGGCCTTCTTTTGCTCGCGTGCACCGGATTCGATGTCCAGGTCATAGAGGCGTTGGCCATCTACCAGTGCAACACGCAACTCTTCGGGTTGAGTTGCGTTAATCAGCATTCTTTTCATGTTGTACCGTCGGTTTCCGGGCTGCCGGAAACGGCGTTCGGCACACACGACTTCTCACGGTCGGTGTCAGGTGCGTCAAGAGTGGTTGGCCACTCCAGTGTCCAGCAATAACGAGCCAATTGGGCCGGTATCGCGACGGACGCGTCCTGCTTGTTAGCGGTGGTGACAAAGGCACCACTTCAACAAAAGCTAAGGTCAGGAGGAGGAATCAACCGGCGACTGTGGACGAGATGAAGCGTCTTATAAGCCTAATGCTACACGGTCCGACGGTTGTGCATCTCCACCCTACACGTATCCCTGATAATTCGGGTGCTGCCGCGCGCAGAATCCGCAGCGGGTTGGCATTTACCGTGTACTCCAATGGGGAGTCCACGCTCATGGCTAAACAAGACTAGGTGTGGGCGACTGCGCTCTCACTCAGCTCTTAACAGGCGTTGTTTCCGAAGCATTCGCCGTGGTCTGGCTCAAGACTGACTGCACTTTGTGAACTGGCCGTAAATATCGGCGCAGAACGCGAGTATTCACTCTGCTTTCTGCACTCGCTTCAGGCCTCATGTCACCTGCGCTTGTTACAATCCTGAGCCTTCCAGGGTGGCAAAAGCCCCGTAGGACGGCCTCGCGTCCTGATGAATTGCGATGGTCAGGGCCGGCAGTTTGCCGCAAGTCCTCTGTCCAGGCCGCTTTTGGCGGCGTTCGCGACTATAGCAGCAATGATTAAGTGCTTCAATTCCATAAAAAATTGTTATCATCGCCG
Source organism: Pseudomonas sp. OE 28.3 (assembly GCF_014268205.2). Lineage (NCBI taxonomy): Bacteria > Pseudomonadati > Pseudomonadota > Gammaproteobacteria > Pseudomonadales > Pseudomonadaceae > Pseudomonas > Pseudomonas sp. OE 28.3. The sequence goes on along the minus strand of NZ_CP077082.1, from coordinate 5,185,174 downwards.
CCATGACGACTACCGCCCCCCAGACCCCCAGCGTCCAGCTGCTCGAGGTCTCGCCGGAATATGCCGGCCAACGCATCGACAATTTTCTCCTGGCCAGGCTCAAAGGCGTGCCCAAGACCTTGATTTACCGCATCTTGCGTAAAGGTGAAGTGCGCGTGAACAAAGGCCGGATCAAGCCCGAGTACAAGCTGCAGGCGGGCGATATCGTCCGTGTGCCGCCGGTGCGCGTGCCTGAGCGTGACGAGCCGGTGCCATTGGCCCAGGGCCTGTTGCAGCGCCTGGAAGCGTCGATTGTCTTCGAAGACAACAAGCTGATCGTGATCAACAAGCCTTGCGGCATTGCGGTTCACGGCGGCAGTGGCCTGACGTTCGGGGTGATCGAAGCCTTTCGTCAGTTGCGACCCGATGCCAAGGAGCTGGAACTGGTCCACCGCCTGGACCGCGACACCTCCGGCCTGCTGATGATCGCCAAAAAACGCAGCATGTTGCGTCACCTGCACACCGCCTTGCGTGGCGATGGCGTGGACAAGCGCTACATGGCATTGGTGCGTGGTAACTGGGCCAGCTCCATCAAGAGCGTGCGTGCGCCGCTGCAGAAGAGCAACCTGCGCTCCGGCGAGCGCATGGTCGAAGTGGACGAGGAGGGCAAAGAAGCCCTGACCCTGTTCAAGGTGCTGCGCCGCTTCGGTGACTTCGCCACTATGGTCGAGGCCAAGCCGGTGACCGGGCGTACCCACCAGATTCGCGTGCACACCCTGCACGCGGGCCACTGCATCGCCGGTGACACCAAGTACGGCGATGAGGATTTCTCCAGGGAAATTCGTGACCTGGGCGGCAAGCGCCTGTTCCTGCACGCCTACATGCTCACCGTGCCGCTGCCCGATGGCGGCGAGCTGAAGTTGCAGGCGCCGGTCGATGAGATGTGGGCCAAGACCGTGGAGCGTTTGAGTGTCGCACCCTGACTACAAGCTGCTGATTTTTGATTGGGACGGCACGCTGTGCAATTCCATTGGGCGCATCGTCGACTCAATGCACGCGGCGTCGACCCGTTCGGGTTTCGAGTTATGCACTGATCTGGCGGTAAAAGGCATTATCGGCCTGGGCCTGCCCGAGGCGATCCGTACCTTGTACCCCCGGATCAGCGATGCGCAACTGGTGACCTTTCGTGATCATTACGCTGATCACTACATCGCGCTGGAGGCCACGCCTTCGCCGCTGTTTGACGGCGTAAGGCAATCCCTGGAAGCGTTTCGCGCCGAGGGTTATCACTTGGCCGTGGCCACCGGCAAGGCCCGTCGCGGGTTGGATCGGGTGCTCAAGGCCCACGGGTTTGAAGATTATTTCAGTATCACCCGTGCAGCGGATGAAACCGCCAGCAAACCTCACCCTCTGATGCTGGAGCAGATCCTGGCGCATTGCGGCGTAGCGCCGCGTCAGGCGTTGATGGTGGGTGACGCTTCCTTCGACCTGATGATGGCACGCAATGCTGGCATGGACAGCGTGGCGGTCAGCTACGGTGCTCAGGCAGCCGAAGCCTTGCAGGCATACGAGCCCAGGCTGACGATTGATCATTTTTCTGAACTGCAAGCCTGGCTCAGCCGGGCCTGATAAGTCTTTGCTGGGGTTAATGGCATGAGTGACGAGTGGAAAGCGCCCGAAAAGGCCGAAAGCGGTGATGATAAAAGCTGGAAGTTGTTGGAGAAGACCCTGCTGGCCAGTGTTCAGGAGCAGCGCCGTGCACGGCGTTGGGGGATTTTCTTTAAGCTGCTGACGTTTATCTGGCTTATCGCCATGCTGGCGTTGTTCAGCCCGCTGATGGACATGGAAAAAAGCGCCACCCGTGGCAACAACTACACCGCCTTAATCGACGTGAACGGGGTGATTGCCGATAAGGAGTCCGCCAGCGCCGATAATATCGTCGGCGGCCTGCGTGCAGCCTTCGAAGATCCCAAGGTCAAGGGCGTGATCCTGCGCATCAACAGCCCAGGCGGCAGCCCTGTGCAGTCTGGCTATGTGTATGACGAGATTCGCCGCCTGCGCGGGCTGCACCCGGATATCAAGCTGTACGCGGTGATTTCCGACCTGGGCGCCTCGGGTGCCTATTACATCGCTAGCGCCGCTGACCAGATCTATGCCGACAAGGCCAGCCTCGTCGGTTCCATTGGTGTGACAGCGGCCGGTTACGGCTTTGTCGGCACCATGGAGAAGTTGGGGGTGGAGCGTCGCACCTACACCTCGGGTGAGCACAAGTCTTTCCTGGATCCGTTCCAGCCACAAAAGGCCGATGAAACCCAGTTCTGGCAGGGCGTGCTCGACACCACCCATCGTCAGTTCATTGCCAGCGTGAAGCAGGGGCGCGGCGATCGTCTGAAAGACAAAGACCATCCGGAGCTGTTCTCCGGCCTGGTGTGGTCCGGTGAGCAAGCGTTGCCATTGGGTTTGATCGATGGCTTGGGCAGTGCCAGTTCGGTGGCGCGCGATGTGATTGGTGAGAAGGAGCTGGTGGACTTCACTGTTCAGGAATCGCCGTTTGATCGCTTCTCCAAGAAACTCGGCGCCAGTGTGGCGCAGAAGCTGGCCTACTACATGGGCTTCCAGGGCCCGACGCTGCGCTGAAATATCAGCTTTGTGGTAGTTCAAAATGTGGGAGCGGGCTTGCCCGCGATAGCGCCGGGTCAGTCGACATTGAAAGTGACTGGCCCACCGCTATCGCAGGCAAGCCAGCTCCCACAGTGGTTTTGGGGTGGGCCTAGGGGATTTGCACGCCTTCAGCCAGGAGCATGTCCACCAGTCGAATCAGTGGCAGGCCGATCAGGCTGGTCGCGTCCGGCCCTTCGGTACTCTGAAACAGGCTCACACCCAGCCCTTCGGCCTTGAAGCTGCCTGCGCAGTCATAAGGCTGTTCCACACGCAAATAACGCTCGATGCGTTCTACATCCAGTTCGCGCATCTGCACGGTAAACGGCACGCAATCTACCTGGCAGTGGCCCGTCTCACTGTTGAGCAGCGCCAGGCCAGTTAAAAAACTCACGCGTTTGCCGCTGGCTGCCAGCAATTGCTCGCGGGCGTTTTCAAAGGTATGAGGTTTGCCGATAATGCGGCCATCGAGCGCGGCCACCTGATCCGAGCCGATAATCAGGTGCCCTGGATGACTGGCGGCGAGGGCGCGGGCTTTCTCTTGCGCCAGGCGCTTGACCAGCTCAATGGCCGATTCATTTGCGCGATGGCTTTCGTCGATATCCGGCGAGCTGCAGATGAACGGTAGGTGCAGGCGGGCCAGCAATTCCCGGCGATAAACCGAGCTGGAAGCGAGTAATAAAGGCAGCATGGGTGTCTCCTCGAGGCAGCCGCCGATTCTAGCGGGGCGACCAGCTGACGCACAGGGCTGAATTTCCTTTGACATGGCTGGGTGCATCCCTATAATGCTGCGCCTATGTTGAATGACCCGATTCCACCTCACGTTGACCCGCGCAAATTGGCTGATCGTGGCACCACCCTTCAAGGTGAAGTGCTGCTGGCCGATTTGGAGAGACTCTGCGACCCGCTTTCCGACAGTGTCGGTACGGTGCAGGCTAAATTCGTTTTTGAACGAGATGAACGTAAGTCTGTGGTAATCCACAGCTTTATCGACACCGAAGTCAAAATGGTTTGCCAGCGTTGTCTTGAGCTGGTCACCCTGCCGATCCACAGCGAATGCAGTTATGCTGTGGTGAAAGAGGGTGCGAATACCCAGTCGTTGCCGAAAGGTTATGACGTGCTGGAACTGGGCGAAGATCCTTTGGATCTGCATGCACTGATCGAGGAGGAGCTTTTGCTCGCCTTGCCCATTGTGCCTGCTCATCATCCGGAAGAATGCCAGCAGCCGGAGGGCCTTGATGACGAGGCCGAGCCGAGCGAGGACGAGGTAACGCGGTCCAACCCGTTCAGTGTATTGGCGCAGTTAAAGCGTGACCCAAACGTTTAGGAGTTAATCAATTATGGCTGTTCAGCAGAACAAAAAATCCCGCTCTGCCCGTGACATGCGTCGTTCGCACGATGCCCTGACGGCAAGCACTCTGTCCGTAGAAAAAACCACCGGTGAAGTTCACCTGCGTCACCACGTATCGCCAGAAGGCGTATACCGTGGCCGTAAAGTGATCGACAAGGGCGCTGACGAGTAATCACTTGTCTGCTCAAGTCATCGCGATTGACGCAATGGGCGGGGACTTCGGTCCCCGCAGCATTGTTCAGGCCTGCATTGCCAGCCTGTCCGCTACGCCCTCGCTGCACCTGACCCTCGTCGGTCAACATTCCCTACTTGAAGAACTGATTGCCAGCCATCCGGCGGTGGATCGCGCGCGCCTGACAGTTACTGCGGCCAGCGAAACCATCAGCATGGATGAAAAGCCCGCGGCGGCCTTGCGTGGCAAGCCCGACTCTTCAATGCGGGTGGCCCTTGAGTTGTTGCGTGATGGCAAGGTGCAAGCCTGTGTCAGTGCCGGCAATACCGGGGCGTTGATGGCGTTGTCGCGGCATGTGCTCAAGACGCTGCCGGGGATTGATCGGCCAGCGATGGTGGCGGCGATTCCGACGCAGAAAGGCTATTGCCAGCTGCTGGACCTGGGTGCAAACGTCGATTGCAGTGCCGAGCACCTGCTCCAGTTCGCGGTGATGGGCTCGGTGGCCGCTGAGGCGTTGGGTGTGGTCCGGCCACGTGTGGCGTTACTCAATATCGGCACCGAGGACATCAAGGGTAATCAGCAGGTCAAGCTGGCTGCGACTTTGTTGCAGGGCGCACGGGGCTTGAACTACATCGGTTTTGTCGAAGGTGACGGCTTGTACCGAGGCGAGGCGGATGTAGTGGTGTGCGACGGTTTTGTCGGCAATATCCTGCTTAAGTCCAGCGAAGGCCTGGCGACTATGATTGCCACGCGTATCGAGGCCTTGTTCAAGCAGAACCTGGCCTCACGCATGGTCGGCGCGCTGGCGTTACCGTTGATGCGCCGCCTGCAGGCCGACCTGGCACCGGCACGGCATAATGGCGCGAGTTTTCTGGGGCTGCAGGGCATTGTGGTAAAAAGCCACGGCTCTGCAGGTGTGCAGGGCTTTCAAAGTGCGATTGCGCGGGCATTGATCGAGATCCAGGAAAACCTGCCGCAACGCTTGCAAGGGCGTCTTGAGGATCTGTTGCCTTAGGCGAATCGGCCCGGGAGTGCTTAAATGTGACCGGCCAGTTCAATTGACCATCCAATCTGTCAGTTTCGTTCGCGCCCACCTTCGGTGCGAGCATTTTTGACGACCAGATCATTAGGGGCTTGTTACATGTCTACATCCCTCGCATTCGTCTTTCCAGGGCAGGGTTCGCAGTCCCTCGGTATGTTGGCCGAGCTGGGCGCGCAACATCCACTGATCCTGGAAACTTTCAAGGAAGCTTCCGATGCCCTGGGTTACGACCTGTGGGCACTGACCCAGCAAGGGCCGGAAGAGCAACTCAATCAAACCGATAAAACCCAGCCTGCGATCCTGACCGCCTCGATCGCCCTGTGGCGCTTGTGGCTGGCCGAAGGCGGCGCGCGCCCGGCCTACGTCGCCGGTCACAGCCTGGGCGAGTACAGCGCCTTGGTGGCCGCCGGCAGCCTGACCCTCTCTGAAGCGGTCAAGCTGGTCGAGCGTCGTGGTCAGCTGATGCAAGAAGCTGTTCCGGCCGGGCAGGGCGGCATGGCCGCTATCCTCGGCCTGGACGACGCTGTGGTGATCGAAGCCTGTGCCGAAGCGGCCCAGGGCGAAGTGGTCAGCGCGGTGAACTTCAACTCCCCTGGCCAGGTGGTCATCGCTGGCGCCAAGGCCGCTGTCGAGCGCGCCATTGAAGGCTGCAAGGCCCGTGGTGCCAAGCGCGCCTTGCCGTTGCCGGTGAGCGTGCCGTCCCACTGCGAGCTGATGCGCCCGGCTGCCGAGCGTTTTGCCGAGTCCATCGCCGCCATCAATTGGCAAGCGCCGCAGATCCCGCTGGTGCAGAACGTCAGTGCGGCCGTTGCCGCCGACCTCGACACCCTCAAGCGCGACCTGCTGGAGCAGCTTTACAAGCCGGTACGCTGGGTTGAGTCGGTACAGACCCTGGCTGCCAATGGTGCCACTGAGTTGGTCGAGTGCGGCCCGGGCAAAGTCCTGGCCGGCCTGAACAAGCGCTGCGCCGATGGCGTGTCGACTGCCAACCTCAATACCCCGGATGCCTTCGCTGCCGCGCGCGCGGCACTGGCCTGAAACCCTTTAGGAGAAGCCTGCATGAGTCTGCAAGGTAAAGTTGCACTGGTTACTGGCGCAAGCCGTGGCATTGGCCAGGCGATCGCCCTGGAACTGGGCCGTCAAGGCGCCGTTGTGATCGGCACCGCCACTTCCGCTTCGGGCGCTGAGCGTATTGCTGCCACCTTGAAGGAAAACGGCGTACAGGGCACCGGTCTTGAGCTGAATGTGACCAGCGACGAGTCTGTTGCTGCTGTGCTGGCTGAAATCACTGCACAGTTCGGCGCACCGGCTATTCTGGTGAACAACGCCGGTATCACCCGTGACAACCTGATGATGCGCATGAAAGACGACGAGTGGTACGACGTGGTCGATACCAACTTGAACAGTCTGTTTCGCCTGTCCAAGGGCGTTTTGCGCGGCATGACCAAGGCGCGTTGGGGCCGAATTATCAATATTGGCTCCGTAGTGGGTGCCATGGGCAACGCAGGCCAAGTAAACTATGCCGCGGCCAAGGCCGGTCTGGAAGGTTTCAGCCGTGCATTGGCCCGTGAAGTCGGTTCGCGTTCGATTACGGTCAACTCGGTGGCCCCAGGGTTCATCGACACCGATATGACCCGCGAACTGCCGGAAGCTCAGCGTGAAGCTTTGCTGACCCAGATTCCGCTGGGCCGTCTGGGCCAGGCTCAAGAGATCGCAAATGTGGTCACTTTCCTGGCATCCGACGGTGCGGCATACGTGACTGGGGCTACAATCCCGGTGAACGGCGGGATGTACATGAGTTAAATTGTGACGGATCGCTTCAAAAAAATGTCATACGAGCTGTCTAAAATCCGTTATAAAGCTGCAACTTAATTTATAGGCAGGTGGTCGGTCGGGTACGAGGGTGAAGCTTTCAGTTGAAAAGCTGAAAAGGCTTTCTATACACTTACCCACTGGCCAGCTGCCTGAATTTGTCCATTAGGAGTTAAACAAGGTATGAGCACCATCGAAGAGCGCGTCAAGAAAATCGTTGCCGAGCAACTGGGCGTTAAAGAAGAAGAAGTGACCAACTCCGCTTCCTTCGTTGAAGACCTGGGTGCCGATTCCCTTGACACCGTTGAGCTGGTGATGGCTCTGGAAGAGGAATTCGAGACCGAAATCCCGGACGAAGAAGCTGAAAAAATCACTACTGTTCAAGCTGCTATCGACTACGTTACTGCCCACCAGGCGTAATAGTTTGTAGTCGTCGCTTGCTGTCAGGGAAAAACCGCACTGCTGTAACGGCGTGCGGTTTTTTCTTTAAGCGGTGATGAAAAGTAAGCTGCGAAGCAAAGTGTCGTCATTAGAAAAAGGAGAGTGCTGTGTCGCGTAGACGCGTCGTAGTCACCGGTATGGGTATGTTGTCGCCACTGGGTACGGATGTGCCGAGCAGTTGGCAGGGCATTCTGGCTGGCCACAGTGGTATCGGTCTGATCGAACACACGGACCTTTCAGCCTATTCCACCCGTTTTGGCGGCTCGGTAAAGGGCTTCAATGTCGAGGAATATCTCTCGATCAAAGAATCCCGCAAGCTCGACCTGTTCATTCAATACGGCCTGGCAGCCGGTTTTCAGGCGGTGCGTAATGCCGGCCTGGAAGTCACCGACGCCAACCGTGAGCGCATCGGCGTGGCCATGGGTTCGGGTATTGGCGGTTTGACCAATATCGAAGAAACCAGCCGCACGCTGCACGATTCCGGCCCCCGTCGAATTTCACCGTTCTTCGTGCCGGGCTCGATCATTAATATGATTTCCGGTTTCCTGTCCATCCACTTGGGTGCCCAGGGACCTAACTACGCCATTGCCACCGCGTGCACCACCGGCACGCACTGCATCGGCATGGCGGCGCGTAACATTGCCTATGACGAAGCCGACGTGATGATCGCCGGTGGCGCCGAAATGGCTGCCTGCGGCCTCGGCATGGGTGGCTTCGGCGCGTCCCGTGCGCTGTCGACGCGCAATGACGAGCCGACTCGCGCCAGCCGTCCGTGGGACAAGGGCCGTGATGGCTTCGTACTGTCCGACGGTGCCGGTGCGCTGGTACTCGAAGAGCTGGAACACGCCAAGGCGCGCGGTGCCACCATCTACGCCGAGTTGATTGGCTTCGGCATGAGCGGTGACGCCTACCACATGACCTCGCCGCCGTCCGACGGTGCCGGTGCTGCGCGTTGCATCACCAACGCTTTGCGCGACGCGAAGGTCAACGCCAACCAGGTGCAGTACATCAATGCCCACGGCACTTCGACCCCGACTGGCGACCTGGCGGAAGCCGAAGCCATCAAGTCGGTGTTCGGTGAGCACGCCTACAAGCTGGCGGTCAGCTCCACCAAGTCCATGACCGGCCACCTGTTGGGTGCGGCGGGCGCGGTCGAGGCGATCTTCAGCGTCATGGCCATCAAGGATCAGGTCGCTCCGCCGACCATCAACCTCGATGAGCCGGACGAAGGCTGCGACCTCAACTTCGTGCCTCACGAAGCGCAACCGATGCCGATCGATGTGGTGATCTCCAACTCGTTCGGTTTCGGTGGCACCAACGGTTCCCTGGTGTTCCGCCGGTTCGCCGAGTGATGCACAGCTGGGTCGACGGTCAGCCAGCGGACAACGTGCCCCTGAAAGATCGTGGCCTGGCGTACGGCGATGGCCTGTTCGAGACCATCGCCGTCAAGGCCGGGCAGCCGGTGCTGCTCGACCGCCACCTGCAACGCCTGGAGGCGGGTTGCAGGCGCCTGGCCCTGGTTGCGGACCACACGCTGATCCGCAGCGAAGTGCTGGCCTATGCTGCAGCCTTGGGCAATGGTGTACTCAAATTGATCCTCACCCGTGGCGACAGCCTGCGCGGCTATGGCATCAACCCTGGCGTCCCCGTGCGCCGTATCTTGCAGGGCAATCCGCCCGCTGCTTATCCTCTGGCCCATGCAACCGATGGCATCCGCCTGTTTGCGTGCGCCACTCGCTTGGCCGAGCAGCCGTTGCTGGCCGGTCTCAAGCACCTTAATCGTCTTGAACAGGTGATCGCCCGCGCCGAATGGCAGGACGCCGAACATGCCGAGGGTTTGATGCTGGATATGTCCGGCCGCGTCATCGAAGGCGTGTTCAGCAACCTGTTCCTGGTGCGCAATGGCTTGTTACTAACCGCTGATCTGAATCGTTGCGGGGTTGCCGGCGTCATGCGTGCCGAGATTCTGGCCCAGGCGCAAACCCTGGGCATCCCGGTGGCCGTGGCCGACATCAGCATGGACCAGTTGCAACAGGCCGACGAAGTTTTCGTGTGCAACAGCGTTTATGGCATTTGGCCCGTACGTGGTTGCGCCGGGATGAGCTGGTCGGTTGGGCCGCTCACCCGTAAACTGCAGGGCATTGTTCGCGCGCTATTGGAAATTTGAGTTGATACGAAAACTGGTTTTACTGCTGCAGATCAGCCTGGTCTCGGCAGGCTTGCTGCTGGGCTTCTCGGCCTGGAAGCTCGACTCTGCGCTGAAGCAGCCCCTGAATCTGACCCAGGAACAATTGCTGGATGTACCCGCCGGGGCCACCCCGACGGGCACCTTCAATCGCCTTGAAACCGAAGGCGTGCTGGATGGCGCCTTCTGGTTGCGCCTGTACTGGCGCTTCAACCTCGAAGGCCAGCCGCTGCACAGCGGCGAATACCGCATGACCCCAGGCCTGACTGCCGAAGGCCTGATCGGCTTGTGGCAGCGTGGTGAAGTGGTGCAATACAGCCTGACATTGGTGGAAGGCTGGAACTTCCGCCAGGTGCGTTCAGCGCTGGCCAAACACGAAAAGATCGTGCAGACCCTGTCGGGGCTGAGCGACAACGAAGTGATGGACAAGCTCGGCCACCCTGGCGTGTTTCCCGAAGGGCGATTCTTTCCTGACACCTACCGCTTCGTGCGCGGCATGACCGATGTCGAATTCCTGAAAAAAGCCTACAACCGCCTGGATGATGTACTGGCCCAGGAATGGAGCCAACGCGCCGCAGATGCACCGTATACCGACCCTTACCAGGCGCTGATCATGGCCTCCCTGGTAGAAAAGGAAACCGGTGTGCCGCAAGAGCGCGGCCAGATCGCCGGGGTGTTCGTGCGCCGCCTGAAAATCGGCATGCTGCTGCAGACCGACCCTACGGTGATCTACGGCCTGGGCGAGCGCTACACCGGCAAGCTGACCCGCGCGCACCTCAAGGAAGCCAACCCCTATAACACCTACATGATTGCCGGCCTGCCGCCGACGCCGATCGCCATGGTCGGCCGCGAGGCGATCCATGCCGCCTTGAACCCGGTGGCCGGCAGCAGCCTGTACTTCGTCGCCCGGGGCGATGGCAGCCATATTTTCTCCGATGACCTGGATGCGCATAATGCCGCCGTGCGTGAGTTCCAGCTCAAGCGCCGCGCCGATTATCGCTCCAGCCCGGCACCGGCGGTAAAACCGCCGGAAGACGCGACACCACCGGCCGATGCCGCCCCGGTTGAAAAAACCGCCGAGCCAGCGCCGGACGCCGCTGCGCCGCAAAGCCCGCAATGACTCTGACTAAGGACTGCCTGTGACTGGCTTGTTTATTACCCTGGAAGGCCCGGAAGGCGCCGGCAAAAGCACCAACCGCGATTACCTGGCCGAGCGTTTGCGCGCTGAAGGCATCGAGGTGCTGTTGACCCGTGAGCCCGGCGGTACGCCGCTGGCCGAGCGCATTCGTGAAGTGTTGCTGGCAACGGGTGAAGAACAGATGAACCCGGACACTGAGCTGCTGTTGGTGTTTGCCGCCCGCGCCCAGCATTTGGCCGAAGTGATTCGCCCGGCCCTGGCACGGGGTGCTGTGGTGATTTGCGACCGTTTTACCGACTCCACTTATGCTTACCAGGGCGGCGGGCGCGGCTTGTCCCTTGAGCGCATCGCCAGTCTGGAGGCTTTCGTCCAAGGCGACTTGCGCCCCGACCTGACCCTGCTGTTCGACCTGCCGATCGAAGTCGGCATGGCTCGCGCCAGTGCCCGTGGGCGCTTGGATCGGTTCGAGCTGGAAGGTTCGACATTCTTCAATGCGGTCCGTAGCGCGTTCCTGCAGCGCGCCAAGGCTGAGCCTGCGCGTTACTCCTTACTGGACGCAGCCCAGCCACTGGCGCAGGTACAGCAGGCCATCGATGCTCTGCTGCCCGAACTTCTGGAGCGCGCCCGTGGCTGAAGCCTACCCGTGGCAGGACAGCCTCTGGCAGCAATTGGCCGGGCGCGCCCAGCATGCCCATGCCTATTTGCTGCACGGCCCCATCGGTATTGGCAAGCGCGCCCTGGCCGAGCGCCTGATGGCCAGCCTGCTGTGCAAGCAACCGATCAATTTGGAAGCCTGCGGCGAGTGCAAATCCTGTCTGTTGCTCAAGGCCGGTAGCCACCCCGACAACTACCTGCTCGAACCTGAAGAGGCCGATAAGGCGATCAAGGTCGACCAGGTGCGTGACCTTGTCAGCTTTGTGGTGCAGACCGCACAAATGGGCGGGCGCAAAGTAGTACTGATCGAACCGGTGGAGGCGATGAACATCAACGCCGCCAACGCTTTGCTCAAGAGCCTGGAAGAACCGTCGGGCGACACTGTGCTGCTGCTGGTGAGCCACCAGTCCAGCCGCCTGTTGCCAACCATCCGCAGCCGTTGCGTGCAGCAGGCCTGCCCGCTGCCGAGCGAGGCCATGAGTTTGCAATGGCTGGCGCAGGCGCTGCCGGAATGCTCTGCCGACGAGCGTGTCGAGTTGCTGACCCTGGCTGCCGGTTCACCCTTGGCGGCGGTTAAGCTGCAGGCCCAAGGCGTGCGTGAGCAACGCGCACTCGTGGTGGATGGCGTCAAGAAGCTGCTCAAGCGGGAACAGTCCGCCACGCAACTGGCCGAAGGCGCCTGGAAGGATATCCCGTTGCTGCTGCTGTTCGACTGGTTCTGTGACTGGTCGAGCCTGATCCTGCGCTACCAGTTAACCCAGGACGAAAATGGCCTCGGCCTGCCGGACATGCGCAAAGTGGTGCAGTACCTGGCGCAAAAAAGTGCGCAGGACAAGGTGCTGAACATCCAGGACTGGATTTTGGCCCAGCGCCAGAAAGTCCTCGGCAAAGCCAACCTCAACCGCGTGCTGTTGCTCGAAGCACTGCTGGTGCAATGGGTTGGCTTGCTCGGCCGGCGTTAATTTCCGTGGCCGACGGGTGTATCGTTGGCCAGACACTTTCCATGAATTAAGTCGTACTTTCCTATGCTCGTAGATTCCCACTGCCACCTTGATCGCCTCGACCTCGCCCAACACGGCGGCTCCCTCGACGCCGCCCTGGAAGCGGCACGCCAGCGTGGGGTAGGGCACTTCCTGTGCATCGGCGTGAGCGCGGAGAATGCCGCCGACGTCAAAGCCTTGGCTGATCGATATGCCGATGTCGATTGTTCGGTCGGTATCCACCCGCTGGACCTCAAGCCGGGTGAAGCGCCGGCCCTGGATTGGCTCTTGAACGAGCTCAACCACCCACGCGTGGTGGCGATTGGCGAAACCGGCCTGGATTACCACTACGAGCCTGAAGCCGCCGAGCTGCAGCAAGCCTCCTTCCGCCTGCACCTGCAAGCGGCCCGGCAGACTGGCAAACCCGTGATCGTCCACACCCGAGGCGCTCGCGCTGACACCCTCACGCTGTTGCGCGAAGCTGCCTTGCCCCAGGCCGGCGTGCTGCATTGCTTTACCGAAGACTGGGACATGGCCAAGGCCGCGTTGGACCTGGGTTTCTATATCTCCCTGTCGGGCATCGTCACCTTCCGCAACGCCGACGCCTTGCGTGACGTGGCGCGTCAGGTGCCGGCCGACCGCCTGCTGGTGGAAACGGATTCGCCTTATCTTGCGCCGATTCCCCATCGCGGCAAGCCAAACCTGCCGGAATACGTGCGTGATGTAGCCGATTACCTGGCGATGCTGCGCGGCGAATCCGTTGAGCGCTTTGCCGAGCAGACCACCGAGAACTTCAAGCGTCTGTTTCCGCTGGCGCACGTGGCCGGTTGAGGCGACCAAATCGCAGGCAAAAAAAACCCGGGTTCTGGGGGGTGAATCCGGGCTAAGACCATTAGGAGTAAAACAAGGGTACACAGTCCGTCGGTACCCAGGTCGACGCGTCACTTGGGGGAGATGTCACGCCGACAGTTCAAGTATTGATCAGTATCCGATTCAGTCCAGTCGCGATTGGTCGTTTTTTAAACAGATTTGGAATACGCGCGCTTCGCTTGAGTTCTCATTGAGCGGATGCACGGCTGCAGTTGTTGCGTATTATTTCTGACTGATACCCGGCCATTCGTTGGCGCGCTGAAACTAAAGTGCGCGGTGGGTTCACATAGGCGTTGCCCAACGACCGTTCAGTCGGGATAATCCCTCGCATCGGGTAAATCGTATCGCCACGTATCCGTGGCCCTGCGTAACCCTCCCTAATTCCGACCTCTGCAGACCTCTTCCTCATGCACAAAGAACCCCGTAAGGTCCGTGAGTTTCGCCGCCGTGAGCAGGAAATTCTCGACACCGCGCTCAAGTTGTTCCTCGAACAAGGTGAAGACAGCGTCACCGTCGAGATGATTGCGGATGCCGTGGGTATCGGCAAAGGCACGATCTACAAACACTTCAAATCCAAGGCCGAGATCTACCTGCGGCTGATGCTCGACTACGAGCGCGATTTGAACGAGCTGTTGCATTCGGCTGATGTGGACAAGGACAAGGAGGCGCTGTCACGCGCCTATTTCGAGTTCCGCATGCGTGACCCGCAGCGCTACCGCCTGTTTGACCGCCTGGAAGAAAAGGTGGTCAAGGGGCATCAGGTGCCGGAAATGGTCGAGGAGCTGCACAAGATCCGCGCCTCGAACTTCGAGCGCCTCACCCTGCTGATCAAGGGCCGCATCAGCGAAGGCAAGCTGGAAGACGTACCGCCGTATTTCCACTACTGCGCCGCCTGGGCATTGGTACATGGCGCCGTTGCGCTGTACCACTCGCCGTTCTGGAGCAATGTGCTGGAAGATCAGGAAGGTTTCTTCCAGTTCCTGATGGACATTGGCGTACGCATGGGCAACAAGCGCAAGCACAGCACTGAGCTGCCGAGCGCTGAGCCCAAGAGCGGCGACGCTCCCGCTGTTTAAGCTATTCCCGACAGTGATGGCGCAATGATTTGCTGCCGCTTGCAGTACCCCAGGAATATACTCAGGCAAGGACGCTTGCTAAAAGCTGATTTTTCAGTCAGCTTTTAGCGCGCCTGAACCATCCTCTGCCGGAGTGTTCCATGATCGTTGATCGTCAAGGCAGGCGATTTCGCAATTTGCGGATCAGCCTGACCTCAGCCTGCAATTACGCGTGTACCTACTGCGTGCCAAACGGCAAGCGGCTGGTGGCTGCCCAGGACGAACTCTCGGCCGAGGCCATGGCGCGTGGCGTTGCCTATCTGATCGAAGCTGCCGGCATCGAGCGTTTGCGCATCACCGGCGGTGAACCGCTGGTCAGCCCCAAGCTGGAAGCCTTCATGGGCGCCGTGGGCGGCATGGGCCTCAGTGATATCAGCCTGACCACTAACGGCCAACTGCTGGCGCGCAAGTTGCCACTGATGGTCGACGCCGGTATTCGGCGCATCAACGTGTCCCTCGATACCCTGGATGCTGACGCTTTCCGCAGCATCGCTCGTGGCGGCGACCTGGCCACCGTGCTCGATGGCATGGACCAGGCCCGCGCCGCCGGCATCAAGATCAAAGTCAATATGGTGCCGCTGCGCGGGCAGAACCTGGACCAGGTGATGCCGCTGCTCGACTACTGCCTGGAGCGCGGCTACGAGCTGCGCTTTATCGAATTGATGCGCATGGGCCACCTGGCCAAGGATTCCAATGCGTTCCTGCAGCAGTTCGTCAGCTTGCAGCAACTGCTCAGCCTGATCGGCGAACATCACGAATACCTGCAAGCCAACGCGCCGATTGATGCCACGGCGGTGCGCTATGAAGTGCCGGGCAAGGGCTTCTTTGGCGTGATCGCAAATGAAAGCGTGCCGTTCTGCCGCACCTGCTCGCGCCTGCGCTTGTCGTCTACCGGTTGGTTGCATGGCTGTTTGTCGTCGAGTAACCGCCATTACGTGGGCGACCTGCTGGACCAGCCGCGTCATCAGGCGCTGCCGGCCTTGCAAGGGTTGCTGATGAAAGCGCTGGGCGATAAGCAGGAAGTGGCCTTCTCTGGCGGCGCCACGGTCATGAAGATCATCGGCGGCTAACACCGCACACAATCGAATGTAGGAGCAGGCTTTTTGTGGGAGCTGGCTTGCCTGCGATTGCATCACCTCGGTGTACTTGATGTACCTGGGTGTCTGCATCGCAGGCAAGCCAGCTCCCACATTTGGTTATGCATCGTTCTTGAATGGCGCGGATTCTGCATTAAGTGCCCATTCGCCGGTTTTCCGTCACCGGCTTCTGGAGGATTAGGATGCGTAGTCTGGTTTTGTTGCTGGCGTCAGTGGCGCTGAGTGGCTGCATGACCGTCAGCGATATGGCCGAAGGCACCCGCTATCAGATGAGCGACGCCGGGCTGCTGGACCACAGTGATACCCGCCGTACCGCGTCGGTGCGCATACAGCCGGACTCCTTTGTGTTTATTGCCCAAGGCGCCTTTGTACCGCCGGGCAGTGCCTATCCGCGACCTAACGTGGTGGCCGAAGAAGCCTTCAACGGCTTCGTCGAATATTTCCCGATGGTGCGCCGCGCCCGCAAGCCGGAAGGCCTCGAACAAGCCATGGCCGAAGCCCGTGCGGCAGGCGCTCACTACCTGCTCTATTGCCGCTTTGCGGCAGCCGATGACCGTATTGGCAATGCCGATGAGTGGACCGACCAGCAAGCGTTGGACCGTGTCGGCCTGGACAGCGGCGTGATCCAGATCATGTTGATCGAGACCAGCACCCAGTATTTGATTGATACTGCACGCATTCGCAGTCGTGGCGGTTTACTGACGTTCCACGACAACAAGCCAGAAGACTTGATTGCCCGCCCGCTGGCCCAATACGCCCGTGGCCTGTTGGGGATGGGTGATCAATAAAAATCCAGAGGAGAACCCTATGACCGATTCCGCCAAGGCCAATGATCTATTGGCCCAACTGCCCAAGGGCAAGGGGCCGGCGCCGGTACACCTGTGGAACCCGGATTTTTGCGGCAACATCGACATGCGCATCGCCCGTGACGGCACTTGGTTTTACCAAGGCACGCCGATCGGGCGTAAGCCGATGGTCAAGTTGTTCTCCAACATCATTCGCCGCGATGGCGATGAGTATTTCCTGGTCACTCCCGTGGAAAAGGTCGGTATCAGCGTCGATGATGCGCCCTTTGTCGCGGTAACGCTGGAAGTCGAAGGGCAGGGCGAAAGCCAGGTGCTGCGCTTCACCACCAATGTCGACGAGGACATTGAAGCGGGCCTTGAACACCCCTTGCGGGTGGTGATCGACCCGACCACCCAAGAGCCAGCGCCTTACCTGCGGGTGCGCACCAACCTTGAAGCCCTTGTGCATCGCAACGTGTTTTACCAGTTGGTCGAACTGGCGGTCAGCCGTCCGATCAACGGTCAGAACTGGCTTGGTGTGTGGAGCGGCGGGGAATTTTTCCGCATTGGCCTCGAACCCTGAGACTGGCTTTTTCATCACCCTGAAATAATTCGCTTGCTGTTGTCGGGCGCTTTCGGTTATCAATTTGTACATGATTAGACATGTCCGATTTGATAAGAAAAAACGCGTCGTCGACGAACTCATCCGCCGTATCGAAGGTGGAGTGATGGCCGACGGTTTCCTGCTGCCGGGCGAGCATCAACTGGCCGAGGAGTTTGCGGTCAGCCGTGGCACCTTGCGCGAAGCCCTGGCTGAGCTCAAACGGCGCAACTACATCGCCACGCAAAGCGGCGTCGGCTCCATCGTCACCTTTGATGGCATGGTGCTCGACCAACGCAGTGGCTGGGCACAGGCGCTGGCCGATACCGGCGCACTGGTCACCACCGACATCCTGCGGCTGGAAGCCGTGACTCGACCGGACCTGCTCAGCCGTTTTGGCAGCGACCAATTTATCGCCCTCGACCGCCGTCGGCGCACCACCGATGGCACCGCCGTTTCTCTGGAGCGTTCGTTGATGCCTGCTACCGGTGGCCTGGAAAGCCTGCCCCGTGTCGGCCTGATCGACAACTCCCTCACCATCACGCTGGCCGCTTACGGCTACGTGGGCGCCGAAGGGGACCAGTGGATCGGTGCCGAGCCCTTGAGCGATGAAGACGCCGAGTTGCTCGGCCGCCCAGCCGGTACGGTGTTTCTCAAAGCCTCGCGCACTACCTACGACCGCCGCGAGCGTCTCATGGAGTATGTCGAAAGCTTGCTCGACCCTTTGCACTTTCGCCTGCACCTGCAGTTTGGAGCTTCGAAATGACCGCGCAAAATCGCGCCCTCGGTGCCTTCTACGGCCTGGCCCTGGGCGATGCATTGGGCATGCCCACCCAGTCGTTGAGCCGCGAGCAGGTGCAGCAGCGCTTCGGGGCCATCACCGCTCTGCAAGATGCTGGTGCCGACCAACCCATCGCGCCGAACATGCCGGCAGGCTCCATCACCGACGACACCGAGCAGGCGATCCTGGTCGGTGAGTTGCTGGTGCAAGGGCAGGGCAAAATCGAACCCACGGTACTCGCCCAGCGCCTGATCGAGTGGGAAGCGGCGATGCGCGCCAAAGGCTCCCAGGACTTGCTGGGGCCATCGACCAAACGCGCCATCGACATGATCCTCGCCGGGCACACCCCGGAAGAATCCGGGCGCTACGGCACCACCAATGGCGCCGCGATGCGCATCACGCCGGTCGGCATTGCCGCCGACGTCAGCGACCCGGCGCAGTTTATCCAGGCGGTGATCCAGGCCTGCCAGGTCACCCATAACACCAACCTGGGCATTTCCAGCGCGGCGGCGGTGGCGGCAGTGGTTTCGGCAGGTATCAACGGTGTGGATTTGGGTGAAGCCCTGAACATTGGCACCCAGCTCGCGCAGCAGGCCGAAGGCCATGGCCACTGGATCGCCGGTGGGCGGATTTCCACGCGCATCAGTTGGGCACGCACCTTGAGCGTCGGCAGTGGCGACAAAGCCCTG
Source organism: Pseudomonas sp. OE 28.3 (assembly GCF_014268205.2). NCBI lineage: Bacteria > Pseudomonadati > Pseudomonadota > Gammaproteobacteria > Pseudomonadales > Pseudomonadaceae > Pseudomonas > Pseudomonas sp. OE 28.3. The sequence continues at coordinate 5,166,824 of NZ_CP077082.1, read as the reverse complement.
TTTGCCGACCTGCTTTACGAACTGATCGGCACCTCGGTCGCTTCTCAGGAATCGGTGGTGGTGTCGTTTGCCCTCGCCCAGCAAGTGGCGGTGGGCGACATGAATGCCGTCGAGGCGCTGTGCCTGGCGGCCAGCCTTGGCGGCGATACCGACACCATTGCCGCCATGTTGGGCGCGATGTTGGGCGCGTGTCTTGGGATGCAGTGCTGGCCTGAGGCGATGATTGAGCAGGTCAAGCAGGTCAATGGTCTGGATTTGCAGCCACTGGTGCAGGGGCTGCTGCAATTGCGCTGATCACCACCGATCAAAAAATGTGGGGGCTGGCTTGCCTGCGATAACGGTGTGCCAGCCACTGATGCACTCACTGAAAGACCGCTATCGCAGGCAAGCCAGCCCCCACCTTAAATCGTGTTTGAGTCAGGACGACCGCTTAAAGCTTTGACTATCTGCCACAACCACAACAATACAGGCACCAGGAGCACCCCTCATGAGCAGCACTTCTTCCGGCCAAAGTGCCGGGCAATTGGAAACACGCGGAATCGAACCGGTCCCCGAAGGCGAGTGCAATGGCCATCCGCTGCAACTGTTCTGGGTGTGGTTCGCGGCTAACATCAGCATCCTCGGCTTGCCGCTCGGCGCGACCCTGGTGGCGTTTCGTGGCCTGGCGATCTGGCAGGCGATCATTGTGGCGATTCTCGGCGCCGCCGGCTCTTTCGCAGTGGTAGGCATCATCTCGATTGCCGGCCGTCGCGGCCGCGCGCCGAGCCTGACGCTGTCGCGCGCCATCTTCGGTGTGCGCGGCAATATCGGTCCCACGCTGGTCTCGCTGATGTCGCGCCTGGGTTGGGAAACCGTCAACACCACCACGGCCGCCTTTGTGCTGCTGTCGTTGTGTTCGATCCTGTTCGGCTCGCCGGTCGAAGCCAAAAGCGCGCCGGTGCTCACGCTGATCTTCATCGCGATTTTCGTGCTGCTGACCCTGTCGGTATCCGGCCTCGGCCACGCCACCTTGCTGGTGATCCAGAAGTGGGCCACCTACGTGTTCGGCGCGTTGAATATCCTGGTGGGCGGCTTCCTCTGCGCCACCATCGACTGGAGCGCGGTGTTCAACGCCACCCCGGCGCCGCTGAGCGCCATGATCATTGGCGTCGGCACTATGGCCGCCGGTACCGGTATCGGCTGGGCCAACGCCGGTGCCGACATGTCGCGCTACCAGCACCGCAGCGTCAAGGCCGTGCGTCTGGTGGCGTCTGCCGCATTTGGTGCGGGCATTCCGCTGGTGCTGTTGATCACCCTCGGCGGCCTGCTGTCGGTGGGCAACAACGACCTGGCGTCGGCCACCGACCCGATCATCGCGATCCGCGACATGCTGCCGACCTGGATGGCCGTGCCGTACTTGATCACCGCGTTCGGCGGGCTGTTGCTCTCCAATAACCTCTCGGTGTATTCGGCTGGTCTCACCACCTTGACCTTGGGTCTTAAGGTCAAGCGCGTGCACGCGGTGATCGTCGATATCGTGGCGATCTTCGCCGGCTCTATTTACTTCATGCTGATAGCCGACAGTTTCTACGGCCCGTTCATCACCTTCATCTCGCTGCTGGCCGTGCCCATCACCGCCTGGGTCGGGATCTTTGTGGTCGACCTGATTCACCGTCACTACTACAGCCCCAAAGACCTGCTGGACGTAAGCCCAAGCAGCGCCTACTGGTATCGCGGCGGCGTGGAATGGCGTGCATTCGGCGCCTGGGCTGTGGCGATTGTGCTGGGTTTCAGCTTCACCACCATCGGCACCACCGCCGAAAATATCTGGTTCGCCGGGCCTTTGTCCGACTCCTGGCTGGGCCACAACGGCCTGGGCTGGATCGTCACCTTCCTGGTGGCCGGTGGGATTTATGCAGTACTGGGCGGCGCAGCTGACCGTCGCCCGGCTTTGGTAGAGCGCGCTAATGTCTAGATTGCTGCACACCGGCCAGGTCATCGTCGACCTGGTCATGGCCCTCGACACACTGCCTGCAACCGGCGGAGATGTGCTGGCGCAATCGGCCAGTTTCGAAGCCGGCGGGGGCTTCAACGTGATGGCTGCCGCCCGGCGCAATGGTTTGCCGGTGGTTTACCTCGGCCGCCATGGCCACGGGCGCTTCGGCGACCTGGCGCGCGCCGCGATGCAGGCCGAGGGCGTGGAAATGGCCCAGCCGGCCAGCGAGGGCAAGGACACCGGTTTGTGTGTGTCGCTGACCGAGGCCAGTACCGAGCGCACGTTCATTTCGCATATCGGCGCTGAAGGGGATTTGAGCGCAGAGGACCTGGCGGGCGTGGTGCCGCGCGCAGACGATTATGTCTACGTCAGCGGCTACAGCCTGTTACTCGACGGCAAGGCCCAGGCATTGCTCGATTGGTTGCTGGCGCTGCCGCGTGAAATCACCGTGGTGTTCGACCCGGGGCCGTTGGTCAAGGCGCCGGACTCGGCCTTGATGGTTGCCTTGCTGCCGCGCATCGATATCTGGACCAGCAATGGGCCGGAAGCCCTGGCGTTTAGCGGCGCCAGTACGCTGGCCGAAGCGCTGCGCGAACTCAACCGTCACTTGCCCGCCGAAGCGCTGCTGGTGGTGCGCGACGGGCCGAATGGCTGCTGGGTGAGTCGCCACGGCAAGGCCGAGCATGTGCCGGGTTTCAAGGTGCAGGCCGTGGACAGCAACGGCGCGGGCGATGCCCATGCCGGTGTGTTTCTGGCGGGGCTGGCCAAGGGCTTGCAACCCTCGCAAGCAGCGCGTCGCGCGAATGCGGCAGCCGCTTTGGCGGTAACGCGTTGGGGGCCGGCGACTTCACCCGGTACTGACGAAGTGGATGCGTTGTTGGCAAAATAGGCGCTTACCCGCACGGAATAAGCCCATGACCCAGAATATCTACGACACCCCGGCCTTCTTCGAGGGCTACAGCAAGATGGGCCGCTCGGTCGAAGGCCTGGCCGGTGCGCCGGAGTGGCCTGCCTTGCAGGCTTTGCTACCGCCGATGCGTGGCTTGCAGGTGGTGGACCTGGGCTGTGGCTATGGCTGGTTCAGCCGCTGGGCCGAGGAACAGGGCGCTGCGCAGGTGCTGGGGTTGGACGTGTCGCAGAAGATGCTGGCGCGGGCCACTGAAATGACTTCGGCGGCGACCATCACCTATGCAATCGCCGACCTGGAACAGCTCGACCTGCCGGCGGGCGCATTCGACCTGGCCTACAGCTCCCTGGCGTTCCATTACATCGTCGACCTCCAGGGGCTATTTGCGCGCATCCACCAGGCCCTGGTACCGGGCGGGCGCCTGGTGTTTTCCATCGAGCACCCGATCTTCATGGCGCCGCGTAATCCGGGGTGGCTGGTTGATGACCAGGGGCGCAAAAGTTGGCCGGTGGACGGCTATCAATTGGAAGGGCCACGGGTGACCCATTGGCTGGCCGATGGCGTGATCAAGCAGCACCGCACCTTGGGCACGTTGCTCAATCTGCTGATACAGGCGGGGTTTACGCTCAACCACATTGAAGAATGGGGGCCGAGCAAAGCGGACCTGATGGCGAGGCCCGAACTGGCCGAAGAACAAGAGCGTCCAATGATGCTGCTAGTGTCGGCTCAGTGCTGATGTGCGCTGCGCACTGCACATCAAAGTGTGGGAGCGGACTTGCCCGCGATGACGGTAGATCAGCCACAAAAAGAGTGACTGATGCGACGCCATCGCGGGCAAGCCCGCTCCCACATTTGATCTTCGTCTAGTTCAAACGGTGCCTTCGCCTTCCAGCTTGCGCGCCTCATCAACCCCTGAGGCGGTCAGCTTGATCGGCAGGTTCAACGAATATTCACCGGCGTCGTCGGTGGTCACATGCCCATCCTTGATAAACCCGCGTTCTTGCAGAAATGCCAGCACACTGGCCACCACCTTTTCGCCGCGGTAGTTATCCAGCACCTCCTTGCCCAGGCCGTTGGGGTGGGCGTGCAGCAGGCGGGTGAGGACTTCTTTTTCAAGGTTTCTATCGACGTTCATGCGTACCTCTTCACTGGGAAATGATCGGGTGTCGGTGCGGCTATCGATGCATCAAGGCGCAGGTTGTTTCGGGGCGCCCGGGATGTTGCTGTCATCGCCTTTGTTGATTTTGGGTTCTTCATTGACGCCTGGGCCCATTTTGCCGTTACCGACTGCAGCCGGTGCCTGACGTTGGGTATCGGCGCCTTTGGTGTGAGGGTCTGCGCCGTTATCGATAATCGCGCCACCGTTGGTTTCCATCCCTGTGCCCATCGAGTCCTGAGACTCCTTGGTAGCAGGGTTGGTGGTGCCGGTGGATGAGGTGGCGGCAACGGCACTCAACGAGGCGGCGGACAGCAAGCCGGTGAGGGCGAGGGCAGCAAATTTGGAATTCTTCATGAGGGGTGTCTCCATATGATTAATGTCCTTACCCCTTATTGGTCCGCCCCAGTTTGCGGTTCGTGCCTTGATGGCGACGAACGGTGCTAATTCACCTGTAAGATTTTGTTAGCCGAACGCTGGCGCCAGATCAGTCGCGCCACCGTGATCAACCAGTTGAACAAGGCCACGGCCAACACACTCGCCAGCAGCGTCGGCAGCCCAGAATCGACAATGATTTTGCCCGCCAGCAGCGGAAAGCCGAACACCCCGACAAAGTACGCCAGGCTGAACAGCAGCAAGGCTTGTGACGTCGTTCCAGGCGGTGCTTCATTGGCTACCAGCCCATTGATCACCGAGTACGTCAGGCCGTAACCCACGCCCAGCGTGCCGGCTGCCAACAGGTAACTGAGGTTGCCACTCACGCCAAACGCAAACAGCGCGATCGAGCCGAGCATGATCCCGGACAGCACGCAGGCGGCCCAGTACGCATCGCGCTTGACCACGTGGCCGGCGATCAACAGCCGGCTGGTAATGGCGGCGCTCAGGAAGCCGCCAAAGAACAGCGAATAGTCCAACCCCTGCGCAGCCGCGTAGCTGGTTTGAAACGATGAAAGCCCACCAAACACACAGCCGCCCAGGCCGACCATCAGGATCGCAAACGCGGCTTTGGATGACAGCACGCGGCGGCTGGACGCCCAGGAAATCTTCGAGGTGGGCGCATTCGCGTGATGGTTGAGTTGTGCGCCCATTCGCCAGAACATCAGGACGCCGACCAGACTGGCCAGGCCGGCGATATAGAAGGCTGCTGTCAGCGGCAGGCCCAGCGCGTCGGCGGCACGGCCGAGCAAAGGGCCGGAGCCGATCCCGCTCAACATACTGCCCGACAGCAGCGCAAAATATTTGGCCCGCTGCGCCGATTGCACCAGCAGCGTCACGATGATCGGCCCCAAGGTGTAGAACACGCCCCAGCCCAACCCAAGCGACAGACCGAACAGCATCAAGCCCTGGCCAAACCCGGGTGTCAGGGCAAACCCCAGGCACGCCACCACCAGCAATACGCCCATGCCCGCAATCGCGCGCGCCGCACCGACCGCATCGGCCAAGTGCCCGCAGAACAGCACTGCCACGAACGTACTGAGCATCGCCATGGAGATCACGCTGCCGGCGTCGTGTTCATTGCCGCCGCGCGAGTGGATCAGCAGCGACAGCAAAAACGTCGAGCCATAGGACAGTGACAGCAAGAAGCTGGCGAGGCAGAAAAAGGCGAACAGTTTGGTATTCACGGCGGGTGTGGAAGGCATCGGGCGACCTTGCAGTTATCAGCATGCAGTTATCAGCATGCAGTTATTAGCGTTATGCCCGACTGTTTACCATGCCCGTGCATGGCGAATGTTGCGTGGTTGGTGGTACTTGCTTTACGCGTGGCCGGAGTAAACAAATTGCACTGCAATCAGTCATCAAAGCGCCTTAGTATGTGGCCTTTGACATTGCCCAAGGCCCGCCCATGACCATCGAGATTCGCCCTGCCGTGCCCAGCGATGCTGCGCAGATCCTGACTTTCATCACTGAACTTGCCGAGTACGAAAAGGCCCGGCACGAAGTGATCGCCAGTGTGGTGGATATCGAGCGCAGCCTGTTCAGCGAGGGCGCCACCGCCCATGGCCTGATCTGTTCGCGGGATGGCCTGCCGATTGGCTTTGCGGTGTTCTTCTTCAGTTACTCCACCTGGCTGGGCAGCAACTGCCTGTACCTCGAAGACCTCTACATCAACCCCGAGCAACGTGGCGGCGGGGCGGGCAAGAAGCTCTTGCGGCACCTGGCCAAGATCGCCTGCGACAACGGTTGCGGGCGTTTCGAGTGGAGCGTGCTGGACTGGAACGAGCCGGCGATTGCCTTCTACAAGTCCATCGGCGCCCAGCCGCAGGAGGAGTGGGTGCGCTATCGCATGGAGGGTAATGCACTGCGCGACTTTGCCCAGGGCTGAAACCCTTTTTCAAAAACACTGAAGGCCCACTGTGGGGGCGGGCTTGTGTGGGAGCTGGCTTGCCTGCGAAAGCATCACTTCGGTGTAACTGAAATACCGAGGTGCCCGTATCGCAGGCAAGCTAGCTCCCACAGAGATCGGCACCCACATTTTTTTGCGCCATGTCTCACTATATGGGATGCAAATTTATATATTGAGATATTTCAAAAGATGGGTTTATAGTCGGCGGCATCAGCACTCACTACCAAAAATAAAACAGGTGAAGCGATGCAGCCCCAACCGTTGTCATTACCCGCCGTGCCCGAACCCACCTATGGCGAGCGGCTGAAAAACAAAGTGGTGATCATCACCGGTGCCGCTCAAGGGATAGGCGAGGCGATCGTCGCCTGCTTCCAGGCCCAGCAGGCACGGCTGGTGATTGCGGATATCCAGGCCGAAAAGGTTGAGCAAGTCGCCGCCCACTGGCGCGAACGCGGCGCTGAGATTGTCGCGCAGGCCGTCGATATCACCTCCAAAGAGCAATGGCAGGCGCTAGTCAATGTGGCCATCGAGCGCTTTGGCCGTGTGGATGTGTTGATCAACTGCGCGGGCGTCAACGTGTTCCGTGACCCGCTGGAGATGACCGACGAAGACTGGCGCCGCTGCTTCGCCATCGACCTCGACGGTGCCTGGTTCGGCTGCCGCACCGTGTTGCCGCACATGATCGAGCAGGGCATCGGCAACATCATCAACATCGCCTCCACCCATTCCAGCCACATCATTCCCGGCTGTTTTCCCTATCCGGTAGCCAAGCATGGCCTGCTCGGTCTCACCCGCGCCCTCGGCATCGAATACGCGCCCAAAGGCATCCGCGTGAATGCCATTGCGCCGGGCTACATCGAAACCCAGCTCAACGTCGATTACTGGAACGGGTTCCCTGACCCGCATGCCGAGCGCCAGCGCGCCTTCGATTTGCACCCGCCCAAGCGCATCGGCCAACCGGTCGAGGTGGCGATGACGGCGCTGTTTCTGGCCACCGACGAGGCGCCCTTTATCAACGCAACCTGCCTGATGATCGATGGCGGGCGTTCCGTGATGTACCACGACTAACAACAATCAAGAGAGGTGGTTCATGTTCAAGAAGACGTTAGGCGCCGTGGCGCTGGCGATGGCCTTCAGCGGTTTTGCAGCGGCCGAAGAAGTGAAGATCGGCTTCCTGGTCAAGCAGGCCGAAGAGCCTTGGTTCCAGACCGAATGGGCCTTTGCCGAAAAGGCCGGTAAGGACCAGGGCTTCACCGTGATCAAGATCGCCGTGCCCGACGGCGAGAAAACCTTGTCCGCCATCGACACCCTCGCCGCCAACGGCGCCAAGGGGTTTGTGATCTGCCCGCCAGACGTGTCCCTCGGCCCTGCGATCATGGCCAAGGCCAAGCTCAACGGCTTGAAAGTGCTGGCGGTGGATGACCGCTTCGTCGATGCCAAGGGCAAGCCCATGGAAGACGTGCCTTATGTGGGCCTGGATGCCTACAAGATCGGCCAGAAGCAAGGCGAGGCCATGGCCGCCGAAGCCAAGCATCGTAACTGGGACTGGAAGGACACCTACGCCGTCATCAACACCTTTGACGAGCTGGAAACCGGCAAAAAACGCACCGACGGTTCGGTCGAAGGCCTCAAGGTCGCCGGCTTGCCTGCTGACCACATCCTGTTCAGCGCGCAGAAAACCCTCGACGTGCCAGGCAGCATGGATTCCACCAACTCGGCGCTGGTAAAGCTGCCGGGCACCGCGAAAAACCTGATCATCGGCGGCATGAACGACAGCACCGTGCTGGGCGGCGTGCGCGCCACCGAAAGCGCCGGCTTCAAGGCGGCCAATGTGATTGGCGTGGGCATCAATGGCACTGATGCGATTGAAGAGTTGAAGAAAACCGACACCGGCTTCTACGGCTCAATGCTGCTCAGCCCCGATGCATCCGGCTACAAAACCGCCACGGCGATGTTCGAGTGGGTCACCAAAGGCACCGAGCCTGCCAAGTTCACCGCCCTGGATAACGTAACCCTCATCACCCGCGCCAACTTCAAGGAAGAGTTGAGCAAAATCGGTCTGTGGAAATGACCGGCGCGGCCTTGCGTTTCAACGGCATCGGCAAGGAGTTTCCCGGGGTCAAGGCGCTGGCGCAGATCAGCTTTGAAGCGCGGCCGCACTCGGTGCATGCGCTGATGGGCGAGAACGGCGCGGGCAAGTCCACGCTGCTCAAGATCCTCGGCGGTGCCTACACGCCCAGCAGCGGCACGGTGCAGATCGGCGAGCAGGTCATGGCGTTCAAGAACGCCGCCGACAGCATCGCCAACGGCGTGGCGGTGATTCACCAGGAGCTGCATCTGGTGCCGGAAATGACCGTGGCCGAGAACCTGTTTCTCGGGCATTTGCCGTCGCGTTTCGGCGTGGTCAACGGCGGCCAGCTGCGCAAGCAGGCGTTGGCGTGCCTTAAAGGCCTGGCCGATGAAATCGATCCGCAAGAGAAGCTTGGGCGCCTGTCCCTCGGCCAGCGCCAACTGGTGGAAATCGCCAAGGCGTTGTCCCGTGGTGCCCATGTGATTGCTTTTGACGAACCCACCAGCAGCCTGTCGGCGCGGGAAATCGACCGCTTGATGGCGATCATCACGCGCCTGCGCGATGAGGGCAAAGTGGTGCTGTATGTGTCGCATCGCATGGAAGAAGTGTTCCGTATTTGCGATGCGGTGACGGTGTTCAAGGACGGCCGTTATGTGCGCACTTTTGACGACATGGCCACACTGACTCACGACCAGTTGGTGACCTGCATGGTCGGGCGAGATATCCAGGATATCTACGATTACCGCCCGCGCGAACGCGGTGAGGTGGCGCTCAAGGTCAACGGTTTGCTTGGGCCTGGCCTGCGCGAAGCGGTCAGCCTGCAGGTGCACAAGGGCGAGATTCTCGGCCTTTTCGGGCTGGTGGGCGCCGGGCGTACCGAGCTGTTTCGTTTGCTCAGTGGCCTGGAACGCGCAACGGCCGGGCAGTTGGAATTGTTTGGGCAAGCCCTGCCATTACATTCACCACGCGATGCCATCGCCGCCGGTGTGCTGCTGTGCCCGGAGGACCGCAAAAAAGAAGGCATCATCCCGCTGTCCAGCGTGGCCGAGAACATCAACATCAGTGCGCGTGGCGCGCATTCGACCTTTGGCTGGCTGTTGCGTGAAGGCTGGGAGAAGGGCAACGCCGACAAGCAGATCAAGGCGATGAAAGTCAAAACGCCGAACGCCGAGCAGAAAATCATGTACCTGTCCGGCGGCAATCAACAGAAGGCCATTCTTGGCCGCTGGCTGTCGATGCCGATGAAAGTGTTGCTGCTGGATGAGCCCACACGCGGCATCGATATCGGCGCCAAGTCGGAAATCTACCAGATCATTCATAACCTTGCGGCCAGCGGCATTGCGGTGATTGTGGTGTCCAGCGACCTGATGGAAGTGATGGGCATCTCTGATCGCATCCTGGTGATGAGTGAAGGCGCGCTGACTGGCGAGTTGACCCGCGACCAGGCGGATGAAGCGAAGCTGTTGCAACTGGCTCTCCCGCGTTCGCGGGCTTGAAGAATTCGAGGGTATAGGTATGTCACAGGTAAAAACTGCAAAGGGCTTTTGGCCGGGTTTCAACCAACGTAAATTTCTCGATGATTGGGTGATGCTGCTCGCGGCATTGAGCATCTTTGTGCTCAGCGCGCTGTTTATCGACAACTTCCTCTCGCCGCTGAATATGCGCGGGCTGGGCCTGGCGATTTCGACGGTGGGCATCGCTGCGTGCACCATGCTGTTCTGCCTGGCGTCGGGGCATTTCGACTTGTCAGTCGGCTCGGTGATCGCCTGTGCCGGTGTGGTCGCGGGGATTGTGATTCGTGACACCGACAGCGTGGTACTCGGCGTGTCCGCTGCGTTGGCCATGGGCCTGGTAGTGGGGCTGATCAACGGCATCGTGATCGCCAAGCTGCGCATCAACGCGTTGATCGCAACCTTGGCGACCATGCAGATCGTGCGCGGGCTGGCCTATATCTTTTCCAACGGCAAGGCGGTCGGCGTGATGGACGAACGCTTCTTTGTGTTCGGCAACGGCCAACTGATGGGCGTGCCGGTGCCGATTATCATCACCGTGTTGTGCTTTGTGTTCTTCGGCTGGCTGCTCAACTACACCACCTATGGGCGCAACACCATGGCCATCGGTGGCAACCAGGAAGCGGCGTTGCTGGCCGGGGTGAATGTCGACCGCACCAAAATCATCATCTTTGCCGTGCACGGCTTGATCGGCGCATTGGCCGGGGTGATCCTCGCCTCGCGCATGACCTCGGGCCAGCCAATGATCGGCCAGGGCTTCGAGCTGACGGTAATCTCGGCGTGTGTGTTGGGCGGTGTGTCGTTGAGTGGCGGTATCGGCATGATCCGCCATGTGATTGCCGGGGTGTTGATTCTGGCGATCATCGAGAACGCGATGAACCTGAAGAACATCGACACGTTTTACCAGTATGTGATCCGGGGCTCGATCCTGCTCTTGGCGGTCATCATCGACCGCATGAAGCAACGCTGAACTCTCGCCCTATGAAGATCCAAATGTGGGAGCTGGCTTGCCTGCGATAGCGGTGGGTCAGCTAATTATTTGTAGGCTGATGCACCGCTATCGCAGGCAAGCCAGCTCCCACAATGGATCTCCTCTGTTCAGCAGGGCTGCATTTGCCATAATGGCGCCGTTTTCGTACTTCCCAATAGGCCCGATATGCAGGAAAACGCCCACATCCCCGTCAAAGACGCCGCCCCCACCGGCACCCAGACCCTGCTGCGTGGCCTGGGCGTGGTGCAAGCGGTGGCGGCGGGTGCGCGCGACTTGAAAGAGATCGCCAGGCGCATCGGCACCACCCGCAGTACCACTCACCGGCTGGCCAGTTGCCTGGTTGAGGAGCGTTACCTGCGTGTGGTGCCGCAAGTAGGTTATTTGCTCGGGCCGAAACTGATCGAACTGGGTTTTCAGGCCCGTGACGAACTGCCGCTGGTGACCCTGGCGGTGCCGTACCTGGATGAACTGTCGGCGTTGACTGGCGACACCATCCACTTGGCGATTCGTGAATACGACGATGTGCTCTACCTGCACAAGAACCCCGGCCGCTACGGCCCGGAAATGCGCTCGCGAGTCGGCCATCGCATGCCGCTGGCGCGCACCGGTGTGGGCAAGGCAATGTTGCTGGATGACTCTGTGCAGGAGTGGCAGCGCCTGTATGAAGCCAGCCTGCCCGCCGAGGGCAAGAGCCAGCAATGGCCAGCGCACCCGGAGCAATCCTGGGCGCAGTTCGAGCAGCGCATGCGCGAATACGTGGAGGGTGGGTATGCGTTCGACCTGGAAGACAACGAACCGTCGATCCGTTGTGTGGCGGCACCGGTGCGCGATGCCAGCCGGCGAATCGTCGCCGGCATCAGCATCGCCAGTACCGTGCCCTACATGCCGCTGGAAAAGATGGCCGAGCTGATCCCTGTGATCAAACAGGTCGCAGCGCGGCTGTCAGCGGAGTTGGGCGCTAAGGCCTGATCAGGCCTTCAAGGTCGCCATGTCGATGACAAAGCGGTACTTCACATCGCCGGCGATCATGCGGGTGTAAGCCTCGTTGATCTGGCGGATATCGAGCATTTCGATATCGCAGGTGATGTTGTGCTCGGCGCAGAAATCCAGCACTTCCTGGGTTTCGGCAATGCCGCCGATCAACGAACCGGCCAGCACTTTACGGCCCAGCACCAGCTTGGCAGCGTTCACCGGTGGGTCGACCGGTTCGATCAAGCCAACCAGGATATGCACGCCGTCAAAGCGCAGCACGTCGAGGTAGGGGTTCAGGTCGTGTTGCACCGGAATGGTGTCCAGCAGGAAATCGAAGCTGCCGGCGGCGGCTTTCATCTGCTCGGCATCGGTGGACACGATGACATGGTCGGCACCCTGGCGACGGCCTTCTTCAGCCTTGCTCGCGGAGCGGGTGAACAGCGTAACTTCTGCGCCCATGGCCTTGGCGAACTTGATGCCCATGTGGCCCAGGCCGCCCATGCCCAGCACGCCGACTTTGTCGCCAGCCTTCACGCCGTAGTGCTTGAGTGGCGAGTAGGTGGTGATGCCTGCGCACAGAATCGGCGCGGCGCTGGCCAGGTCGAGCTTGGCCGGGATCTTCACCACGAAGTGCTCACTGACGACGATGCTGTCGGAGTAGCCGCCCATGGTGTTGCTGCCATCCACCCGGTCCGGGGTGGCGTAGGTCATGGTCGGGCCTTCGAGGCAGTACTGCTCAAGGTCCGCATGGCAAGCGTCGCAGTGGCGGCACGAATCAACCATGCAGCCCACGCCCACCAGGTCGCCGACTTTGTGCGCGGTCACGCTGGCGCCGACGGCGGTGACTTTGCCGACGATCTCGTGGCCCGGCATCAGCGGGTACACGGCGATGCCCCACTCGTTGCGTGCCTGGTGGATGTCGGAGTGGCATACGCCGCAGTACAGAATCTCGATGGCTACATCGTCGGCGCGCGGGCTGCGGCGTTCGAAGGACATGGGGGCGAGGGGAGTGGTGGCCGACTGGGCGGCATAACCGATGGCGGTGTACATACAGAAACCTCGCAAAAGGATTGACTAGGGAGGCGGCGTATTTTCCGCGCAGGGCCGGGATGCGGCCATGGCGATTGCTCCGAACCTCATGCCTATTCGTCCGGGAGTGCCCTGTGTTTGGATTCATGTGCGCTCAGACCTGCGATGATGCTCTTATCCCTTTTTAACGAAGTTTTTTGCCATGTTGTTGACCCGCCATCTCGATGCCAATGCCACGCTGGTTGCCTTGATTGAGGACCTCACGCCCTGCGACGGTTTCTCCCCGACGTACCTGCCCGGTGTGAAGGTATTGCGCGCCAGTTGCGACGTGGCACGCGGCCCGCAGATCTACGAACCGAGCCTGATGTTTGTGGCTCAGGGCAGCAAAGTCGCCTATCTGGGCCCACGCACACTGGAGTATGGCGCCGGGCACTACCTGATCCAGGCGATGCCGGTGCCGTTCGAATGCGAAACCTTTGCCCTGGCGCCCGACGCGCCGCTGTACGGGGTTACCGTGGGGATTGATCGCGTGGTGCTCGGCGAACTGGTCATGGCCATGGGCATGCAGGCCGGGCCGCCGCCGACGGCGCAGACATTGGAATCCATGAGCTCGGTGATGCTCGATGATGCAATGCGCGGCAGCGTCGAACGGCTATTGCAGTGCCTGCACGATCCGCTGGAAAGCCGGATCATGGGCCCGGCGCGGGTCCGGGAAGTGTTGTTTACCGCATTGCGCGGGCCACAGGCGGATGTGCTGCGTGCCTTGGTGGAACAACAAGGGCAATTCTCACGTATTGCCACCTCGTTGAATCACCTGCATGCCCATTACGCCGAGCCGCTGAACATTGAGACGTTGGCCGGGTATGCGCATATGAGTGCGTCGACCTTTCATGAGCACTTCAAGCGTTGCACGCTGCTGTCGCCGGTGCAGTATTTGAAGCGCTTGCGGTTGTTGAAGGCTCAGCAGTTGCTGCTGGTGGAAGGCTTGGGCGTGGCGCAGGCGGCGCACAACGTGGGGTATCAGAGTACATCGCAGTTCAGTCGGGAATATAAGCGTTACTTCTTGCGCAACCCGGGTGAAGAACGGGCGGCGTAGGTCAGGCAACACACTCTCTAAATGTGGGAGCTGGCAAGCCAGCTCCCACATTGGATCTGTGCCGGGCATAAAAAAGGCTCCCGTTTGGGAGCCTTTTTTGTTCAAGCAACTGCCTTACATATTCGGGTAAGTTGGCCCACCCGCGCCTTCCGGCGTCACCCACGTGATGTTCTGCGAAGGGTCCTTGATGTCACAGGTCTTGCAGTGCACGCAGTTCTGGGCGTTGATCTGGAAGCGCTTCTCACCGTCTTCCTTGGTGATCACTTCATACACGCCAGCCGGGCAGTAGCGCTGCGCCGGTTCATCGTAGAGCGGCAGGTTGGTGCCGATCGGGATGCTTGGGTCTTTGAGCTTCAAGTGGCACGGCTGCTCTTCTTCGTGGTTGGTACCGGAGATGAACACCGAGCTCAGCTTGTCGAAGCTCAGTTTGCCGTCGGGTTTTGGGTAGTCGATCTTCTTGCTGTCCTTGGCGAGCTTCAGGCAGGCGTAATCCGGCTTGGTGTCGTGCAAGGTAAACGGCATTTTGCCGCCGAGGATGTTCTGGTCGAACCAGTTGAAGCCGGCGCCGATGATCGGGCCGAACTTGTGCATCGCCGGGCCGAAGTTGCGGCTGGCGAACAGCTCTTCGTAGAGCCAGCTGGCCTTGAAACCGTCGACGTAGTTGGTCAGTTCGTCACCGCCTTCGGAGTCCGCGAACAGGCGCTCGGCCACGGCGTCGGCAGCGAGCATGCCGGACTTCATTGCGGTGTGGCTGCCTTTGATCTTGGCCACGTTCATGGTGCCCAGGTCGCAGCCGATCAAGGCGCCGCCTTTGAAGACCATCTTCGGCAACGAGTTGATGCCGCCTTTGGCCAGGGCACGCGCGCCGTAGCTGACGCGTTTGCCGCCTTCCAGGTATTGCGCCAGCACCGGGTGGTGCTTGAGGCGCTGGAACTCATCGAACGGCGACAGGAAGGTGTTGCTGTAGGACAGGTCGACGATCAGGCCGACAACCACCTGGTTGTTTTCCAGGTGATAAAGGAACGAGCCGCCGGTGTTCTCGTTGCTCATGATGTCCAGCGGCCAGCCGGCGGTATGAACCACCAGGCCAGGCTGATGCTTGGCCGGGTCGATTTCCCAGATTTCCTTGAGGCCGATGCCGTAGTGCTGGGCGTCGGCGTCGCTGTCCAGGTTAAAACGCTGGATCAGTTGCTTGCCGATGTGGCCACGGCAACCTTCGGCGAACAGCGTGTACTTGCCACGCAGCTCCATGCCTGGGGTGTACACGCCTTCTTTTGGATGGCCTTCGCGGTCGACGCCGAGGTCGCCGGTGATGATCCCGCGCACCACGCCGTTCTCGTCGAACAGCGCTTCCTGGGCGGCGAAGCCTGGGTAGACTTCTACGCCCAGGTTCTCGGCCTGCTGGGCCAGCCAGCGGCACAGGTTGCCCAGGGAGATAATGTAGTTGCCTTCGTTGTGCATGGTCTTGGGCACGAAGAAGTCAGGCACCTTGGTGGAGGCTTCAGGGCTGCGCAGTACATAGATGTCGTCGCGCACAACCGGGGTATTGAGCGGAGCGCCGAGTTCCTTCCAGTCCGGGAACAGTTCGTTCAGGGCGCGTGGTTCGAACACGGCACCGGAGAGGATGTGAGCGCCGACTTCGGAGCCTTTCTCGACCACGCAGACGCTGATTTCTTTACCGGCTTCGGCGGCCTTCTGCTTCAGTCGGCAGGCGGCAGACAGGCCTGCCGGGCCAGCGCCGACGATGACCACGTCGAATTCCATGTATTCGCGTTCCACAGGCTATCTCCTACTCAAGGCTCAACAGGCTTTTTTTTCTAATGGATGGAGGTTCGGTGTCGTCTTGCAACAACGGCAAGACCCACCTTTCTCTCTAGGTGGCGCATTATATCTACACCACTGGCAGCGTCCAATACAAACGTTTGTTTGAATTGCTCGCAGGCTAGGTAAATCAAAGCAACGCGGCTTATGACTGGCTATTTTGGCGTATTGACCAGAATAGGCGTTCCGGTCAATATACGGTCGGTTTTGCGCTTACCGTAGGCAGACAGCAGGTTTCAAGAGCACGTCCAAAAGCAAGACAGGTGACGCGTGCCTAAACAATGGTGCGCAGTTTACACACTGCGATAAAGAATGACCTCTCAGTCACCCCTGACGAACGGTCATCATTTCCCCATCGCTAAGTCATCCGCCGAAGTTTTTGGAGGTGCCCTTGTGTGCCGATGAGCATCAACCGCCAGGTTCGCCTAGGCGACTTTCTTTTCACCGGAGAGTAACGAGGAATCCATGAAGGTTCTTGTAGCTGTCAAACGCGTTGTCGATTACAACGTGAAAGTTCGCGTCAAGGCGGACAATTCCGGCGTCGACCTTGCTAACGTCAAAATGTCGATGAACCCTTTCTGCGAAATCGCTGTGGAAGAAGCTGTACGCCTGAAAGAGAAAGGCGTGGCGACTGAAATCGTGGTGGTTTCCATCGGCCCTACCACTGCTCAAGAGCAGCTGCGTACCGCCCTGGCCCTGGGCGCCGACCGCGCCATTCTGGTTGAGTCGGCTGAAGACCTGACCTCCCTGGCCGTGGCCAAGTTGCTCAAGGCCGTTGTCGACAAGGAACAGCCTCAGCTGGTGATCCTCGGCAAACAAGCCATCGACAGCGACAACAACCAGACTGGCCAGATGCTGGCTGCGCTGACCGGTTACGGCCAGGGCACCTTCGCTTCCAAAGTCGAAGTGAGCGGCGACAGCGTCGCTGTGACCCGTGAAATCGACGGCGGCGCACAGACCGTTTCGTTGAAACTGCCGGCCATCGTCACCACCGACCTGCGTTTGAACGAGCCGCGCTATGCGTCCCTGCCAAACATCATGAAAGCCAAGAAGAAGCCGCTCGAGTCGGTGACTCCAGAAGCTTTGGGTGTTTCCACCGCCTCTACCAACAAGACCGTCAAGGTTGAAGCACCGGCTGCACGCAGCGCGGGCATCAAGGTCAAGTCGGTGGCTGAATTGGTCGAGAAACTGAAAAACGAAGCGAAGGTGATCTGATCATGGCTATCCTCGTAATCGCCGAACACGACAACAAGGTGCTGGCCCCGGCCACGCTGAACACCGTGGCCGCTGCCGCTAAAATCGGCGGCGACATTCACGTGCTGGTAGCAGGTCAGGGCGCTGGCGCCGTGGCTGAAGCCGCTGCGAAAATCGCGGGCGTGAGCAAAGTCCTGAACGCTGACAACGCCGCCTACGCGCATCAGTTGCCGGAAAACGTTGCTCCGCTGGTAGCTGAGCTGGGCGCTGGCTACAGCCACATCCTGGCTGCCGCCACCTCCAACGGCAAAAACATCCTGCCACGCGTTGCCGCGCAGCTGGACGTTGACCAGATCTCCGAGATCATCTCGGTAGAAAGCGCTGACACCTTCAAGCGCCCGATCTACGCCGGTAACGCCATTGCCACCGTACAGTCCAACGCTTCGGTCAAAGTCATCACCGTGCGTGCCACCGGTTTCGACCCGGTTGCCGCTGAAGGTGGTTCGGCTGCCATTGAAGCTGTTGCTGCTGCCCACGACGCTGGCACTTCCAGCTTTGTTGGCGAAGAGCTGGCCAAGTCGGATCGCCCTGAGCTGACCGCTGCCAAAATCGTCGTTTCCGGCGGCCGCGGCATGCAGAACGGTGACAACTTCAAACACCTGTACGCCCTGGCCGACAAGCTGGGCGCTGCGGTCGGCGCTTCCCGCGCGGCCGTCGACGCAGGTTTCGTACCCAACGACATGCAGGTCGGCCAGACCGGCAAAATCGTTGCGCCACAGCTGTACATCGCCGTCGGTATCTCCGGCGCGATCCAGCACTTGGCCGGTATGAAAGACTCCAAGGTGATCGTTGCGATCAACAAGGACGAAGAAGCGCCAATCTTCCAGGTGGCTGATTACGGCCTGGTTGCGGACTTGTTCGAAGCCGTACCCGAGTTGGAGAAGCTGGTCTAATCCAGTTGCTTCACTTATAAAGAGCCCGGTCTTGTGACCGGGCTTTTTTTTGCCCGGCTTTTTTGAACATCGGAGAAACCGCCATGGATCTGCGTCCCGTATTGCTGGCACTGACACTTGGATTGGCGCTACTGCCCGGCCTCGCGCTGGCTGCCGGCAAATGTGAGCGCCTGGTGATTACCGGCAGCCCGGACGCGCCGCCGTTGCTGTGGCGTGACCCTCAAGACCCAACGCACCTGATCGGCGCCACGGCAGATGTACTGCAACAAGTCGGCAAGGACCTGGGCCTTAAAATCGACCTGCTTTACGGCGGCAAACGCTCCCTGGCCCTGGATGAAGTGCGCAGCGGACGCATGGACATCCTCGCCGATGCGCCGCTGAACCTGGGCGAGCTGGAAACCCTCGACTACATCCATCCGGCACTGGTGCAGATCGACTATCTGGTGTGGACGCGCAAGGATTCGCCGCTGGTCTACACCAGCGCTGAAGACTTGCACGGGCATAAAGGCGCGGTCTCCGAGCGTGCGCGCTTGAGCGCTGGTTTCGACACCTTCGCTGGCCAGCAGCTCAGCTTGCAACGCCTGCCCAACTTGACCCCGGCGTTCCAGAAACTGCTGCTGGGTGAAGTCGACTACGTGCTGGCCGGGCGCTACTCGGGCATGGCCATGGCCCAGACGCTGGGCATGAGCAACGACCTTGTCGCCCGTGAAATACCCGTCGACCAGCCCGGCCTGTACCTGGCGATTTCCCACAACTCCGCCTGCAACGATCCGTGGCTGCGCGGACAGCTGGCGAAAAAGATGACAGAATTACCCGCGTCTGGTGTCGCGCAAGCCGCTTTGCAGCGCAACCTCGAACGCTGGAAAGCGCAATTGCAGCAACCCGTCGGCACCCCTGCAAAGTAAGGATTTTCAGTGACTCTTCGACCTCTTTTCGCGGCCCTCGCCGTTGTCGCTCTGGCGGGATGTGCAGCTGATCCTGCGCCGAACGAACAAATACGCCTCACCCAGCAGGCCTTGGAACAGGCCAACGCCGTGGGCG
Source organism: Pseudomonas sp. OE 28.3 (assembly GCF_014268205.2). NCBI lineage: Bacteria > Pseudomonadati > Pseudomonadota > Gammaproteobacteria > Pseudomonadales > Pseudomonadaceae > Pseudomonas > Pseudomonas sp. OE 28.3. The sequence goes on along the minus strand of NZ_CP077082.1, from coordinate 5,147,763 downwards.
CCAGCACCGATGAATCGCCTGAACTGAAACTGGCTGAAGACAAGTTCGCCAAGGCCCGGGCCGACATGGCCGACCAATCCTACAAAGATGCGCGCATGCAGGCCGAACAGGCCGAGCTGGATGCGCGTCTGGCTGAAGCGCGGGTATTGACGCGTAAAAGCCAGGAACAACTGAACGTGCTCAACACTCGCATCGCCCGACTGCGCAAACAATTGCAGCTGGGAGAAGCCCAATGAGCCCGCTGATCCGTGGTTTGAGTTGTGTGTTGCTGCTGGGCAGCGCGGCGTTGGGCGGTTGCGCCAGCCAGCCCAACAGCGAGCAGGCGTTGCAGCAGGCTGGCAGCGACTTCCAGAAGGTCAAGGAAGACGCGAATGTGCTGCGTTTTGCGCCCAAGGATGTGATTCGTGCCGGCGAATCCCTGGCCCGCGCCGATCGCTTGTCCAGCTACTGGGGCAGCGGCCCCGACGTGGTGCATTACGCCTACCTGAGCCAGCGCTACAGTGAGATCGCCCGCGAACACACCGAGCAGGGGCTCAACGCCGAGCGCGGCACCAAGCTGGAGCTGGAACGCCAGCGCCTGCAATTGGCCCTGCGTGAGAGCAAGTTGGCGAGCGTGCAGCAGCAAGGCAAGTGGCTCGAAGAGCAAATCGCCAGCCTGACCACCACCCAGACCAATCGCGGCCTGGTCATGACGTTGGGCGATGTGTTGTTCGACACCGGTGACGCCGAGCTGCAAAACTCGGCCAACCGCACCGTGCTGAAAATTGTGCAGTTCTTGCAGTTGAACCCCAAGCGCGTGGTGCGCATCGAGGGTTATACCGACAACACCGGTGGCGAGCAGGAAAACCTCAAGCTGTCGCGCGACCGTGCGCAATCGGTGGCTGATGTGCTGATGGACCTGGGGATTGATGAAAAACGTATCCAGGTCGAGGGCTACGGTGACCAGTACCCGGTAGAGGCCAACGCCTCAGAGCGCGGCCGCGCGCAGAACCGCCGGGTGGAAATTGTGTTCTCCGACGAAAAAGGCCAGCTGGGCGCCGCTCGCTAAAAACCTGCATCGATCAGTGTGGGAGCTGGCTTGCCTGCGATGCAGGCGCCTCGGTATGTCAGGCAAACCGAGGCGATACTATCGCAGGCAAGCCAGCTCCCCACAGGTTGCCGCGTACACACAGAACCGATCATTGATCGGTTTTTTTATGCACCTTGCCTCTACAGTTTTCTCTATCACTGCCGCCCGCGCTCGACTATTGTGGCAACTGTCCCCGTACACTTCTAAACTGTGCCGGTATGTTTCACACAAAAATAAAATACCCGTGAAATCGAGTGCTGCGTCATGACCAATCTGTTGCTTTACCAACGTATCGCCCAGCAACTGGCTGAGGACATCCGGCGCGGTGTCTATCAACCCGGCGAGCGCGTGCCTTCGGTGCGCAAGATGAGCTCACAGCTCAACGTCAGCCACGCCACGGTGTTGCAGGCGTATGCGAACCTGGAAGACCAGGGGCTGATCCGCGCGCGGCCGCAGTCGGGTTATTACGTGCACCAGACGCCTGCGCTCACGGCGCCGACGCCGGATATCGCCCGGGTTGAGCGTCCGGGGTTGGTCACCCGCAGCAGCATTATCCAGCAGGTGTTGGTCGAGTCGCGCCGCGAAGGCGTATTTCCGCTGGGTGCGGCCGTGCCGAGTGTCGATTATTTGCCGGTGCGCGCGTTGCACCAGCAACTGGCCAAGGTCACGCGCTTCCAAAGCCCGCGGGCCTTCAGCTACATGTTCAGCCCGGGTTTTGAACCATTGCGCCGCCAGGTGGCGATTCGCATGCGCGATGCTGGCGTGGTAGTGGACCCCTCCGAAGTGGTGATCACCCACGGGTGCGTTGATGCGTTGCAGATGTCGTTGCGCGTACTGACCCGTCCGGGCGACCTCATCGCGGCTGAATCACCGACCTATTACGGCTTGCTGCAACTGGCCGACCTGCTGGGCCTCAAAGTCATCGAGATCCCCAGCGACCCGGCTACGGGCATGAGCCTTGAGGCGCTGCAACTGGCGGCCAACCAATGGTCGATCAAGGCCTTGGTGCTGACCACGCGCCTGAGCAATCCGCTGGGCGCGACCATGCCCGAGGAACGGCAGAAACAGTTGCTGCGCCTGGCCTCGGATTTCGATATCCAGATCGTCGAGGACGATATCTACGGCGAGCTGATGTTCGAACTGGGCCGCACCAAGGCGCTCAAAGCCTATGACCGCCTGGATCGGGTGATCTATTGCTCGAGTTTCTCCAAAACCCTGTCCCCCGGCGTGCGCATCGGCTGGATGATTGCCGGCAAGTACCAGCAGGAAATCCAGCGGCTGCAAATGTTCAGCACCCACTCGGCGTGCAGCGTCACCCAGATGGGTGTGGCGGCGTACCTGGAGAACGGTGGCTACGACCGGCACCTGCGCTACATCCGCCAGGAATACCGCAAGAACCTCAGCGCATTCCAGCTGGCGGTGCAGCAGTATTTCCCCGAAGGCACGCAGATGACTCGGCCGACCGGCGGCTTTATCCTGTGGGTCAGTTTGCCCGGCAGGGTCAATACCCAGGAACTGCACGTGCGTGCGCTGCAGCAGGGCATCAGCATTGCACCGGGAGTCATCTTCAGTAATACGGAACAGTTTAACCACTGTATTCGCCTTAACTGCGGCACGCCGTGGAACCGTGAGGCAGAGCGGGCGCTGATGACGCTGGGGATGTTGGCCAGCCAGTTGTGCCAGGAAACTGCGGCCGGGTTTTGAACCAGGGCTGAGGCGCGTAAAGGGGACACTCATGTTGACCGACTGATCAGCAGGCTTGTCATGCCGCGTTCAACAAGCGAGCATATGGCCCTCTGCCGTTAATGCTGTAGGCAATATGACCTCTATTTTTCGTGCTGTTGTGGTAATTGGCCTGTTGAGTCTGTGTAACGTCGGCACCGTCCTGGCGGCAGCCCCCGTGACTGAAAGCAAGCCCGCAGCCAATACCCAGCAGAAGACTTCGGCGAAGAAACCGGCGCCGGTTAAAAAAGCCCCGGCGGCCAAGAAAAAAACCGGCGTCGTGAAAAAACGTGCACCGGTGGCGAGTAAATCCAAATCTGCCCACGAAGTAGCCCAGACCAAACTGCCACCGGCACAGTTGGACCTGTCCTTGCCAACCGAAATGGTCAGGCACTTGCAGCCCCTCGGCACTATGCCTAAACCCAAGAGCGTGCCGCTGTTGCCGCCGATGTTTGCGGAAAAACCCACCGACAACAGCGCGTTCCAGATCAATGGCCGCCTACTGAGCAACCAGATGCAGTTGCAGCTGCGTAACGAAGAGCGCCGCGACATTGAAGGCGCTGCGCTGGATTTCGAATTCAAGCAATAAAATTGCGCGCTTAGGTGACGCACGCCCTCGACCATCTGTCGCAGACTGGTCGGTCACTTTTGTTTTGTGCGAAAAACCCCTGTTAGACCATTTTAAAACGGCTGTTTAAGGGCGTACTCTAGCCCGGCCATCCATATTGAGTCGTCGAGGACCTGCCGGTCATGAAATGCCGTGAAGGCTGTGGCGCATGCTGCATTGCCCCCTCCATCAGTTCACCGTTACCGGGAATGCCCAATGGCAAACCTGCGGGAGAACGTTGCCTGCACCTGTCGGTCGAACAGCTATGCCAGCTGTTCGGGCAACCGGAGCGGCCGGCGGTGTGCAGTGATTTCAAGGCAGACCTTGAGGTGTGCGGCAATGATCAGGCCGATGCGATCCGTTTGATCGGCTGGTGGGAGCAGATGACGGCGGCTTGATGGGCTTTACTATCGGAACTTCAAAAATAAGGAATACAACAATGGGTTCGTTGAAACGATTGGCTGTGTTGTGCGGTTTTACGGTGTTGTTTGCTGCCACTGCCCAGGCTGAAGATTGGCAAGTCGCCAAGGACGAAGACGGTATCAAAGTGTCCTTGAGCGAAATTGCCGGCTCCAAGTACAAGGCTTATCGCGGTGTCACCCTGATCAAAGCCCCCGTCGCCAAGATCCAGGCCCTGCAGGAAGACGTGGCCGGTGCCTGCGCCTGGATCCACGAATGCAAATCGCAAAAACTGCTCAAGACCGAAGGTGACAAGAGCTGGACCTACACCCAGTTCAAGGCGCCGTTTCCGGTGACCGACCGCGACTCGATCCTGGAGATCACCACTTCCAAGGCCGCCGACGGCACCGTGACCCGCAAACTGCTGGAAGTGCCGACTTATCAGCCCGAAGTCAAAGGTTACGTGCGCGTAGCCCAAGTGGAAGGTTACTGGAAACTGGTGCCAAAGGGCGATAACCAGACCGAAGTCACTTACCAGGTGCACACCGAGCCAGGCGGCAGCGTGCCATCGTGGCTGGCCAACAAGTTCGTGGTGGACGCACCGTTTAACACCTTGAAAGCCTTGAAAGAACACGCTGAAAAATAAGCGCAGTTGATCCGGTGCCCGAGGCCTTGAGTGGAACGTTTGCCGACCGCTCAAGGTCCAGATAGATGTGAGCCCACACATGGGCTTTATCGAGGAGGCACCGATGCAAACGTGGCAGATTACCTTCGTAGATGATCACGGTGTAAAGACCGTGGAGCAGTTCGCCTGCGCGCAAAAGCCCAGCCTCGAAGATGCGGCGCACATGATCCGCAACAAGCTCGTGCCCGTGGCCGCCGAACTTGATCTCAATGACCTGGAGGGCCGCAAGCCCGAGCCGACGGTCAAGATCCTCAAAGATCAGAACAGCATTCAAATCCTCGACATCTCACCCGCCGCCTGAACATTTCCTGTAGGACCACGAAACCCCTCTGGTGGAGGTGATAGCTTCGCGCTACTCTGCAATTGAGATCAGCGAATGAATCGCTAAGGTCTGGTCTTGTCAGCTACAGGCTTGTTTTCCAACGGTGTTGTATTTGTCGTAGCTCCCGCGCCAGTAGGGCGCGGGCTTCGGGAAGCACGGAAAGTCTATCCATCGGTTTGAGGAGGACGTTTCATGAGCACAGCCTATCAAGAAGACATCAGCACCAACGTACTGCGCCGGATGAAAGAAGGCGGGTTCGACTTCTCGCGTTTTCACCCCATCGAGTTCTACGCCATTTTCCCGGATGAGGAACGTGCGCGCAGGGCTGCGGGTCGCTTTCGCGGGGAATCCCTGAATGCCCAGGTCAGCGCGCGCGACGATGGCGCCTGGTACCTGGAATTGAGCAAAATCATGTTCGCAACCTACGACGGCATAGGAGACTTCGAGCAAGACTTTGAGGCGGTGGTGGAACCGCTGGGCGGCATCATCGAGGGATGGGGCGTAAAGCAGGAGGTGCGTGGGTTACCCATGTAGTGCGATTTGTATGAGTAAAGCAGCGTATCGGCTGACCTTAGGGTCGGCCGTTTTTGTGTGTGCTGTATGAAATCTCCTAACCGCCCACCTCACTTTTCTTGCACCAAAAAAAAGCCACCCCAACAGGGTGGCCCAAAGGGAAGAGCGGTTCGCTGAAACTGTAGGACGTGTCCTGTTCAGCCGATGGGGGTGATTATCCGCAAGCGTGGGCGGGCAGTGAAATCAACTCTGGCTATGCTGTTGATAGTCAAAACCCGCATTACGATGAAGCGCGGGGCGTGACGGCGGGCATTCTGCGCACCAGGAAGGTGCGAGTGAATTCCGTTATTTATTCAACTCACTGATTTTTAAGTGTTTATGCCGATGGCGCGGGCCTTGCAACACGGCTTGCGTCCGAGTGACAAGGAGTACGGCATGACCCGCACTTATTACGATGAAATGTACGACGGGGCAGGGCAGGTCCGGCCCCATTACCGCGAGTTCGCCCGCTGGTTGGCTGATACGCCCGCCGAACTGCTCGCGCAACGTCGGCGTGAAGCCGATTTGCTGTTCCACCGTGCCGGCATCACCTTCACCCTTTACGGGGACGAGCAGGGCACCGAGCGCCTGATCCCGTTTGACACCATCCCACGCAGCATTCCCGCCAGTGAATGGCGGATGGTCGAGCGTGGCTGCATTCAACGGGTCAAGGCGCTGAACCTGTTCCTGGCCGACCTGTACCACGGGCAACGCATCATCAAGGCCGGCATCATCCCCGCCGAACAAGTGCTGGCCAATGACCAATACCAACTGGCCATGCAGGGCTTGAACCTGCACCGTGATCTGTATTCCCACATCTCCGGCGTCGACCTCGTACGCGACGGTGACGGCACGTACTACGTGCTGGAAGACAATTTGCGCACGCCGAGCGGTGTGAGCTACATGCTCGAAGACCGCAAGATGATGATGCGCCTGTTCCCGGAACTGTTTGCGGCCCAGCGCATTGCGCCCATCGACCACTATCCCAACCTGCTGCTCGACACCCTGAAAAGCTCAAGCCCACTGGATAACCCAAGCGTGGTAGTGCTGACACCGGGGCGTTTTAACAGTGCGTTTTTCGAGCATGCCTTTTTGGCTCGTGAGATGGGCGTGGAACTGGTGGAGGGCGCCGACCTGTTCGTGCGTGATGACCGTGTGTTCATGCGCACCACCGACGGTCCCAAGGCCGTGGACGTGATCTACCGTCGCCTCGACGATGCGTTCCTCGACCCGCTGGCCTTCAACCCCGACTCGATGCTCGGCGTGCCCGGCCTGCTGGCCGCATACCGCTCGGGCAATGTGGTGCTGGCCAATGCGATCGGCACCGGGGTGGCGGATGACAAATCGGTGTATCCGTTCGTTACTGAGATGATCCGGTTTTACCTGGATGAAGAACCGATCCTGCAGAACGTGCCGACCTTTCAATGCCGCAAGCCTGATGAATTGTCCCACGTGCTGGCCAACCTGCCGGATCTGGTGGTCAAGGAAACCCAAGGCTCCGGCGGCTACGGCATGCTGGTCGGCCCAGCCTCCACTGCGGCGGAAATCGAAGCCTTCCGCGCCCGTATCAAGGCCAAACCCCACGCCTATATCGCCCAGCCGACCCTGTGTTTATCCACCTGCCCGACCTTTGTTGAAAACGGCATCGCGCCACGGCATATCGACCTGCGCCCGTTCGTCTTGTCCGGCAAGGAAACCCGCGTGGTCCCCGGCGGCCTGACCCGCGTGGCGCTGCGTGAAGGTTCGCTGGTGGTCAACTCGTCCCAGGGCGGCGGCACCAAAGACACCTGGGTGGTCGAGGATTGAACCATGTTGAGTAGAACTGCCTCGGATTTGTACTGGATGTCTCGCTACCTGGAGCGCGCGGAAAACCTCGCGCGCATGCTTGATGTCAGCTATTCGCTGTCGCTGATGCCCCAGGATGGACGCGGCGATGGCCTGCACGAACTGGCCATGCCGCTGCTGATCACCGGCACCCTCGATGATTACCACGCGCGTCACGGCGAGTTGCATGCCGAGCGCCTGCTGCACTTTTTCGCACTGGACGCGGCCAACCCGGCGAGCATCTACAGCTGCCTCGGCGCCGCGCGGGCCAGCGCCCATGCGGTGCGCGGGCGAATTACCGCTGACATGTGGGAAAACATCAACACCACCTGGCTGGATATTCGCGATATCGCCCGGCAAGGGCTTAGCCGTTATGGCATGAGCCGTTTTTGTGAATGGGTCAAGGAGCGCTCGCACCTGTTCCGGGGCGCCACCTACGGCACCATCATGCGTAACGATGCGTTTCGCTTTATTCGCCTGGGCACCTTTATCGAACGCGCCGACAACACCCTGCGGCTGCTTGACGCTCGCTACGAAATGGCCGGTGACCAAGCAGCCGTCGTCACCGACGGCACGGCCCACGCCTACTATCAGTGGAGCGCCCTGCTGCGCGCCTTGTCGTCGTTCGAGGCCTACACCGAGATCTACCGCGACGCGCCCGGCGCCCGGCAAGTGGCTGAATTACTGTTGCTACGCGCCGACGTCCCGCGCTCATTAAGGGCGTGCAGCGAAGAGATCGACCAGATCCTCGCCAGCCTGCCCGGCATCAACGGCCGTCCGGCCCAGCGCCTGGCCGCCGAGATGGACGCGCGCCTGCGCTTTACCGCCATTGACGAAATCATCGAGGAAGGCCTGCACGCCTGGCTGACCGACTTCATCCCCTTGGTGCGCCAGTTGGGCGACGCCATTTACAGTTCCTACCTGGAGGCCGCATGAGACTCTCCATCAGCCACGAAACCACCTACCACTACGAAGACCAGGTGCGCGCCAGCATTCAGTACCTGCGCCTTACGCCCCACGACAGCGAGCGCCAGCATGTGATCAGCTGGCAGCTGGATTTGCCGCGCCCGGTGCGCGCGCAAGTCGACCCGTTCGGCAATATCCTGCACGTGTTGACCCTGGATGAGCCCCACGATGCGATCATTATTGGCGCCCGAGGCCAGGTGGATATCGACGAGTTGCGTGAGGCGGAACACGAGAACCAGTCAGCGTTTCCGTTCCTGCGCAGCACGCGCCTGACAGAACCCGATGAAGCATTGCTGGGTTTTGCGCAACAGCACTGCCAGCAACGTCGCGATCGCAACGCGTTGATCGACCTGATGCACGCGCTCAACCAATCAATGGTCTACACGCCTGGCGCCACCGAAGTCGACACCTGCGCGGCCCAGGCCTTTGCCGGGCGTGCAGGCGTGTGTCAGGACCACACCCACGCGTTCCTGGCCTGCGCGCGCAGCCTGGGGATACCTGCGCGGTATGTGTCGGGGTATTTGTACACCGAAGACAGCACGCACCTGGCGAGCCACGCCTGGGCCGAAGCCTGGCTGGATGACGCCTGGTACAGCTTTGATGTGACCAACCAACTGGCCCGACCGGAGCGGCATTTGAAGCTGGCCGTAGGTTTGGATTACCTCGACGCCTGCCCGGTGCGCGGTATGCGCAGAGGCGGTGGGCATGAGCAAATGCATGCCAAGGTGTTCGTGGCGCCGACGCCGGTGATTTCGGTGCAGCAGCAATAGGCACAGCACTTTAAGTGTGGGAGCTGGCTTGCCTGCGATAGCAGTGGGTCAGCTACACCTGTGCGGGCTGGCAGGCCGCTATCGCAGGCAAGCCAGCTCCCACATTGGATTTGTGATGGGCTTAGGGTTGTTGCTTACGCCCCGCCATATGCTTCAAGTACCCCACCAGCAAATCCAACTCGCCATCGGGCAGCACACTGGCGTTAAACGCCGGCATCTTCGCCTGTGGCCAATGCCGCAAGCTCTGCGGGTCGCGGATGTAACGCTTGAGGAAATCCCCGCTGAAATACTCGGTGGGGTTGTAGGGAATATTCAAGTCCGGCCCCACCTGCGCATCGCCGGCGCCATTGAGCCGATGACACGCCAGGCAATTCTTCTGAAACAGCGCAAAGCCCTGGTTGACCGGGTCATTCGCCGCCAACTTCGGGTCAGGCAACAAGGCCGGAAAACGCTCAGCCACCGTCTTCAATTGCTTGATCTCGGACACCTGGAACGGCCACTGTTCAGGGCTGATATGCCCGGCTTGCGGGTCGGTCCATACCAGATAAAACGGCCCGGCACTCGGTTTACCGTCTGCCAGTGCAGGCCACGGCTGGGCCGGGTCTTCCACTGCCAGCCAGGCGCGGGCACCGTGTTTCTCCAGAAGCGGCGCGGCTGTCAGTTCTGCGGCGAACCCATCCAGGGCCACGGCTTGCAGATGGTTCGCAGGCGTGAGACCCGGTAGCAGAGAGGCCAGCGGCACGGCGCGATAGGTCATAGTGCGCTTGTAGGAAACGTCATCGACGATCTGCACCGTCTGCGCATCCGGGTGCTTGAGCAGCTCAGCGGTCTGCCAGGTCTTGCGGGTGTGGTCGAGTTCGATGGTCAATTGCGCGGCCGTTGCCGGCAGGGCCAACAGCAAAGCGAGGAAGGCAAGGATCGGTTTCAAGGGAGAGCCCGGTTCTAGGTGGCGGTGGCGCCCACAATACCGGAAAGCTGCGCGCAAAAAGACAGCCCCTGCAACAGGACCGCTATGCGCAATGTCCTGGCAGGTGCTGCCAAAAGCTGCAGTCCTGGTGCTGTGTGTGCACGGAATCTGGAGGCTGAATCGTCACCCGATAACCTTGGTTAAATTGGGCAGGATCAGAATCAGTGTGGTGGCGAACAGAATAAGTCCCGCCTGACGTACTTTCGAATGTTTAAACATGGCTGACTGCCTTTTGTTGTTATTCCTGAGCGTCAAATGCGTGCCGATAAATTTCAGTATCGCGATGTGACGTTGCACTTTTCTTACAACTGCCCCAGCAAAACCCGGCAGCAGCTTCCTACTGATTCAACCTTAGAGCCCTCGTTCTTCGCGGCTTAGATCCATTTCATATCAGCTAATCAGTATTTGCGCTAAAAACGGCATGAGGCTTAGTGCCATCTTGGCGCCAGCCCTAGGGCTAGACAGCTAAAACGATTAATCAGCGGTTTCCCATAGCTGCCTACCGTTCGTCCGAGCGAGGGGGTCAAAAGCAATGAGCGCATCGGTCATTGAAACCGTGTCAATCGGGCCTGAAGGTAGGCACACACGCACTGGCTGCTCGAGGATGTCATGACCCAAGCTTTGATCTTTGATGCGATACGTACGCCCCGTGGCAAAGGCAAGGCCGATGGTGCCCTGCACAGCGTCAAACCGGTCAACCTGGTGGCGGGCCTGCTGACGGCGCTGGCGCAACGCAGCGACCTCGACACGCGCCAGGTAGATGACATCGTCCTTGGCTGCGTCACCCCGGTGGGTGACCAGGGCGCCGACATTGCCAAGACCGCTGCACTGGTGGCCGACTGGGACGTCAGCGTTGCTGGCGTGCAGATCAACCGCTTCTGCGCCTCGGGCCTCGAAGCGGTGAACCTTGGCGCAATGAAAGTGCGCTCGGGCTTCGAAGACCTGGTGGTGGTCGGCGGTGTCGAGTCCATGTCCCGCGTGCCTATGGGCAGCGACGGCGGCGCCTGGGTGCTCGACCCGCAGACCAATCTGCACAGCCACTTCACGCCACAAGGCATTGGTGCGGACCTGATCGCTACACTCGAAGGCTTCACCCGCCAGGACGTCGACACCTTCGCCCTACAGTCCCAGCAGAAAGCGGCCAGGGCTCGTGCAGACGGTTCCTTCAACAAGTCGCTGATTGCGGTGCAGGATCAGAACGGCATCGTGCTGTTGGACCATGATGAATTTATCCGTGGTGACTCCACCCTCGAAGGCCTCGGCAAGCTCAAGCCAAGCTTCGAAATGATGGGGCAGATGGGGTTCGACGCCACCGCGCTGCGGGTCTACAGCCATGTGGAGCGTATCCACCATGTACACACGCCCGGCAACAGCTCCGGCATTGTCGACGGCGCTGCGTTGATGCTGATCGGCTCCGAGGCCAAGGGCCGTGAATTGGGCCTGCAACCACGGGCGCGCATCGTCGCTACGGCGGTGACCAGCACCGACCCGACCATCATGCTCACCGGCCCCGCACCGGCGACGCGCAAGGCGTTGGCCAAAGCCGGTCTGCGCGTTGAAGACATCGACCTGTTCGAAGTCAACGAAGCGTTTGCTTCTGTGGTTCTCAAGTTCATCAAAGACATGGGCATCGACGCCGCCCGAGTCAACGTCAACGGCGGCTCCATCGCCATGGGCCACCCGCTGGGCGCCACCGGCTGCGCGATCCTCGGCACCCTGCTCGACGAGCTGGAGGTGCGTCAGCAGCGCTACGGCCTGGCCACCCTGTGTGTCGGCGGTGGCATGGGCATCGCCACCATCATCGAACGCCTCTGAGCCCAAGGAATTTGTCATGACCGAAGCCATTCGTTACGAAAAAGGCCAGGACCAGATTGTGGTGCTGACCCTCGACATGCCCGGCCAGAGCGCCAACACCATGAACGGCGTGTACCGGGAGGCCATGGCGGCCATCGTCACACGCCTTGAGGCGGAAAAGGCCAACATCGCCGGCGTGGTTATCACCTCGGCGAAGAAGACTTTTTTCGCCGGTGGCGACCTCAATGAACTGATCAAAGTCGACAAAGCCCACGCCAAGGCTTTCTACGACAGCGTGCTGGTGTTGAAGGCGCAACTGCGGCGCCTGGAAACTCTCGGTAAACCGGTGGTGGCCGCGATCAATGGCGCAGCGCTGGGCGGCGGTTGGGAGATTTGCCTGGCGTGTCATTACCGCGTTGCGCTGGATGACAAATCTACCCAGCTTGGCCTGCCGGAAGTCACCCTGGGCCTATTACCGGGCGGCGGCGGGGTAGTGCGCATGGTGCGCATGCTGGGGCTGGAAAAGGCCTTGCCGTATTTGCTGGAAGGTAAAAAAGTGCGGCCGCAGCAGGCGTTGCAGGCGGGTTTGATCAATGAGCTGGCGGCGGATCGCGATGAGCTGCTGGCCAAGTCCCGCGCCTGGATTTTGGCCAATCCCGAGGCCAAACAACCGTGGGACAACAAGGGCTACCAGATCCCCGGCGGCACGCCGTCAAATCCAAAAGTTGCGCAGATGCTGGCCATCGCGCCGTCGATTTTGCGCAGTAAAACCAATGGCTGCTTCCCCGCGCCGGAGAAAATTCTCTGTGCGGCTGTAGAAGGCGCCCAAGTGGATTTCGACACTGCGCACCTGATCGAAACCCGCTACTTCACCGAGTTGGTCACCGGGCAAGTGGCGAAAAACATGATTGGCACCTTCTGGTTTCAGCTCAATGAGATCAACGCCGGCAGCTCACGGCCGAAAGGTTTTGCCCCTTATGTCACGCGTAAGGTGGGCGTGCTGGGCGCCGGGATGATGGGCGCGGGCATTGCGTATGTGAGTGCCTGTGCGGGCGTTGAGGTGGTGCTCAAGGACATCAACCTGGCGGCGGCCGAGAAGGGCAAGGCGCATTCTGCCGCGCTGCTGGACAAGAAAGTAAGTCGTGGGCAATCGACCGCCGAACAGCGGGAAAGCACCTTGGCGCGGATTCATCCTACGGCCTCCGATGCCGACCTGGCCGGCTGCGACCTGATCATCGAAGCGGTGTATGAGGACCGTGAACTCAAAGCCAAAGTCACGGCGGCGGCGCAAAGCGTGGTCGGCAGCGATGCCGTGATCGCTTCCAACACCTCCACCTTGCCCATCACTGGCCTGGCAACAGCGGTGCCCGATCAAGGCCAATTCATTGGCCTGCATTTCTTCAGCCCCGTCGACAAGATGCCGCTGGTAGAAATCATCAAGGGCGCACACACCCGCGACGAAACCCTGGCCCGAGGTTTTGATTTCGTACTGCAAATCAAGAAAACCCCGATAGTGGTCAACGACAGCCGCGGCTTCTTCACCTCGCGGGTGTTCGGCACCTTCACCAACGAAGGCATCGCCATGCTCGGCGAAGGCGTGGCAGCGCCGATGATCGAAACCGAAGCGCGCAAGGCCGGTATGCCGGTGGGGCCGTTGGCGGTGTCGGATGAAGTGTCCCTCAGCTTGATGAGCCATATCCGACAGCAGACGGCGAAGGATCTGCAAGCCGAAGGCAAGCAAGTGCCGGCTCACCCGGCGACGGCTGTGATCGATCTGTTGGTGAATGAATACAAACGCACGGGCAAGGCGGCAGGCGGCGGTTTTTACGACTACCCCGCAGGCGGGCACAAGCATCTGTGGCCCGAGCTGAAAACCCGCTTTGAACAACCCGGCAAACAGATCTCAGCGCAGGATGTGCGCGACCGTTTACTGTTTATTCAGGCGATTGAAACCGTGCGGTGCGTGGAGGAGGGCGTGTTGATGTCCACGGCGGATGCCAATGTGGGCTCTATCTTCGGCATTGGCTTTGCCGCGTGGAGTGGCGGTGCGCTGCAGTTTATCAACCAGTATGGCCTGAACGACTTCATTGCCCGGGCGCGTTACCTGGCCGAGCAATATGGCGAGCGGTTCTCACCGCCAGCGTTGTTGCTTGAGAAGGCTGCACGGGGTGAACTATTTGCCTGATCAAACCGCCCTGTTTTGAATGATGGAGAACCCCTGTGGGAGCGGGCTTGCCCGCGATAGCGTCATATCAGCCGATATTTGCAGTGGCTGACACACCACTATCGCGGGCAAGCCCGCTCCCACAGGTCGTCACGCGGCGGGACTTGCTTTGCTGGGGTGTTTCAAGGCAGGCTCTGGGCTGTGCATTATTCCCATCACCGTGTCAGGTATTTTTTATGTCGCTACGCGTCTGTATCCTGGAAACCGATATCCTGCGTCCAGGCTTGATCGATCAATACCAAGGGTACGGGCAGATGTTCAAGCGCCTGTTCTCCAAGCAACCGATTGCCGCCGAATTCGTCATCTACAACGTGGTGCAGGGCGAATACCCGCCTGCTGACGAGGTGTTTGACGCCTACCTGATCACCGGCAGCAAGGCCGATTCCTTCGGCACCGACCCGTGGATCCAAACCCTCAAAACCTACGTGCTTGAGCGCTACGAGCGTGGCGACAAGTTGCTGGGCGTGTGTTTCGGTCACCAGTTACTCGCGCTGCTGCTGGGCGGCAAGACCGAACGCGCCAGCCAAGGCTGGGGCATGGGCATCCACGACTACAAGCTCAACGCCAAGGCGCCGTGGATGAGCCCGGTGGTGGAAGAATTGACCTTGCTGATCAGCCACCAGGACCAGGTCACCGCGCTGCCGGACAACGCCACGGTGATCGCCTCCAGCGATTTTTGCCCGTATGCCGCGTACCACATCGAAGACCAGGTGCTGTGCTTCCAGGGCCACCCGGAGTTTATCCACGACTATTCCCGCGAGTTACTGGAGATTCTTCAGACAACCCTGGGCGAAAAGGTCTACACCCACGGCGTGGCCAGCCTTGCGCGTGACCACCACGGTGCCACCGTGGCGGAATGGATGATGCGCTTTGTCGCCCACAAGCCAGAGGCTGCGGCTTAAAGCCAGCCCGACCGTTTAAAGCTGGCCCACAAACTGGTGCAGCCCACCGCAATAAACCCGAGCACCGCAAAATAGCCGTAGTGCCATTGCAGCTCGGGCATGTTCTGGAAGTTCATCCCATAAATCCCCGCCACCGCCGTGGGGAATGCCAGAATCGCCGCCCAGGCGGCGAACTTGCGCTGCACCACGCTTTGCCGCGAAGCCTCCAGTAACACACCGATTTCGATGGTCTGGCTGGCGATATCGCGCAGGGTAGTGAGGTCCTCCATCTGCCGCGTCACGTGGATCTGCACATCGCGAAAATACGGGCGCATATTCTTGTCGATAAATGGGAAGCTGAGCTTCTGCAGCTCCTGGCTGATCTCCACCATCGGCGCCACATACCGTTTGAGCCGCAGCACATCGCGGCGCAGGCCGTGCAGGTTTTGGATATCGTGCTCGCTCAGGGAACTGCACAGCACGTTGCGCTCCAACTCATCAATCTCGGCGTGGATCGCTTCGCTCACCGGCTGGTAGTTTTCGGTGACGAAATCCAGCAGCGCATAGAGTACGAAATCTTCCCCATGCTCCAGCAACAACGGCCGCGCCTCACAGCGCTGGCGCACAAAACCGTAGGACGCCGAGTGGCCGTTGCGGGCGGTGATGATGTAGCCGTTGCCGGCGAAGATATGGGTCTCGATAAACTCCAGCTTGCCGTTTTCGCGCACCGGTGAGTAGGTGACGATAAACAGCGCATCGCCGAAGGTTTCAAGCTTGGGGCGGCTGTGTTTTTCCAGGGCGTCTTCGATGGCCAGCTCATGCAGGTTGAACTGGCGTTGCAGGTTGGCCAGCTCCTGGGCGCTGGGTTCTTCCAGGCCGATCCACACAAAATGGTCGGGTTTGGCGGCCCAGGCGGCGCCTTCGTCGAGGGTGATATCCGTGACTTTCTTACCGGCGCTGTAAACGGCTGCCGCAACAACTCTACCCATGGTGCAGATCGCTTCTTATTAGGAGGACAGGTGTTGGGCAGCTTAGCCTGAATGGCGTTCCCTTGTTGCGGTGCAGAGGTCAGCTTTTTGTGGCGAGCAAGCTTGCTTGCGCTGGGGGCGAAGCCCCCCATCAATCACAAAGGCGCAGGTGCCCAAGCGGTTTGCAGCTCATGGTCCATCTCGGCAATGCATGCCTCCATCTGCGCCTGACACGTCTGCATCAACGCCGGGATGTCATCCGAAGTCAGCCCGACGGTAGGAATCGGCGGCAACGAGCGTATGAGCACCTCACCGCTGTTCCAGCGATTGAGCTGCATATGCTTGACGTAAGTGCTGGCGCACACCTGCACAATCGGTACGCCAGCCGCAATCGCCATATGGAACGCGCCCTTCTTGAACGGCAGCAAACCTTTGCCCAGGTTGCGTGTGCCTTCGGCGAACACCCAAATCGAGGTGTCCTCATGCTGCAAGGTCTGTGTGGTCGTAAGCATCGCCCGGCGCGCCTTGTGCGCATTGCCGCGGTCAATCAACACATTGCCCGCCAGCCAGAACAACTGGCCGAACAACGGCACCCACTTCAGACTCTTTTTAGCGATACACACCGTGCGATGGGGCACCACATTGCCGAATATAAACAGGTCATAGTTGGACTGATGGTTGGCGATGACCACACAGGTGCCGGGCTTGTTACGCAACGAGTCGACATCGGCCTTAAGGCGCAAGCCCAGGATACGCATGGCAGGCAACGCATAGAGACGAGCACACAGGCGGCTGTTGTCCGGGTTGAACGGCCGGCACACACCCAACAGCACGCCCAATACCCCGGCGACCATAAAGTGCAGGCCCATCAACAACATACGTAACAGAAAAAGCATCGACACAGCCCATCGGGACAAAAGGTGGCGCAGTGTACGGATGTGCACTGTATTCGGCAATTGCCCCTACAGACGTAGGAGATGGGCGATGTTTAAGCACATGTTTCAACGTATGCCGACATAGCCCGACTAGAGCGGCTAAAGACGTTTCGGATTTATTTGTAAGAAAAAGCCCGACTCAAGGTCGGGCTTTGGCACATCAGCTGTAGGTATCTAGACAATTATTGACGGTGGCCACCTATTCTGTGGCGAGCGGGCTTGCCCCGCGTTGGGCTGCGAAGCAGCCCCAAAACCAGGCCCCGCGTTCTTTCAGGCGAAACCTCAGTGCCTTTACTGGGGCCGCTGCGCAGCCCAACGCGGGGCAAGCCCGCTCGCCACAACAGCCCGCTCAGAACAGATGTTGCCTTTAGCTACTCAGCTATAGGGCATTAGCCCAGGTTGTGGCCCTGATCCTGAATGATTGCATCATCCAAGGCTTCCAACAGTGCCTTACGCACCTTCAACTTGGTGTGTTTGTGGGCGTTCATATTGATCTTCTTCAGCTGCCGCGCAGCCTCCAGGGCCGCTGCGTGCAACTCCTCCGGCGCCACCACCTTATCCAGGAAGCCAGCGCCCAACGCGCCCTGCGGATCAAACATCTCGGCATTGATCACCGAACGATGAAACGCCGATTTACGCAGACGATCCCGCGCCAACTCGATACCGGCGTGGTGCATGGTCATGCCGATCGCCACTTCGTTCAGGCCAATGCTGAACGGGCCTTCCACGCCAATCCGGTAATCCGCCGACAACAGCAGGAACGCACCCTTGGCCACCGCATGCCCAGGGCACGCCACAATCACCGGGAACGGGTGCGACAACAGGCGCCGCGCCAACGTCGAACCCGATGTCACCAGGCCAATGGCTTCTTTAGGCCCAGCGGTCATCACCTTCAAATCATAACCACCCGACAGAATCCCCGGCGTGCCGGTGATGATCACCACCGCCCGATCCTTCTCGGCCTGATCCAGCGCAGCGTTGAACTCAGCAACCACTGCCGGAGAAATGGCGTTTACCTTGCCGTTGCTCAAGGTCAGGGTCGCGATACCGTCTTCGAGGTGGTAGGCAATCAACTCACTCATGACGCGGTTCCTTGTAGGAATTGTTATAGATAGGCTGTTAATAGAAGCGCATGCGCAGACGTTACCCACCACGCCCGCCCCGGTAAAGCGCCGTGACTGACTACACAGTCAGACTTTTCCCGCATTCCCAAGGGTAGACGGCCCGCAGCAGGGCACAGCCGCCGCGCCAGACACCCGCAACCGATGCCCAAGAATGGCAGATTCACCACCCCTCACCGAGCGAGTCCCGGCATAACCGTCTAAGCGCATGAAAATTCTGAAAAAAACCTTTGCCATCAGAAAGGCTTTCGACTACATTAGCGCGCCTCGACAGACTGAACTGGTTTGACGAGATACGGTGAAGTGTCCGAGTGGCTTAAGGAGCACGCCTGGAAAGTGTGTATACAAGAAATTGTATCGAGAGTTCGAATCTCTCCTTCACCGCCACATTCTACAAACACAAACCCCTGATTTTCCTAGTGAAAGTCGGGGGTTTGTGGTTTTTGGCGTCCAAAAAATAGCCCCATGGGGCCGTCATGGGACTAGTGCGCATTTTTGGTGTGTTTTTTGTTCGCGAGATGCATTGCATCTCTGCGCCGTTGATTGGGTATGCGGTTGGCTAACTTTGGCAGGTAGCTGCAACTCAATGGTGTCAATCAAAGCAAAGGCGATTCATTGCCATACCTAATCTCCTCCCTTATTTGATTCTCTGTGCTGTGCATCCAGCGGAGGGATTGATCCGTATGTCCTCTTGAGGGCTCGAGTGCGATGAGTATCCGAGATCATCAAGCGATGCAGTGCGATGAGCGGTTCAGGCATTTCTTGATCCGAACCATCATTCCTGCCAAGGACAGCTACGATCATGATAGGACCACAGTCAGGTACTGCCATGAACGCCACGGATGACGCTCATTTTTTGGACCGCCTATTGCGCGGAGAACAAGACGCATATCGTGATTTGGTGTGCACGCATCAGGGCGCAATGAGGGCCATAGCTTATGGAATCGTGGGGCCGCGCCATGCGGACGATGTAGTGCAAGATGCATGGCTTGCGATTGTGAGAGGCATGGGGAAATTTCAGAGACGATCCAGCTTAAAAACCTGGATGCTAAGGATCACGTCGAATACGGCGAAATGTAGATACAAAGCTCGGCGCAGTGAATCGAACTGTATCCCATGTACCTCTTGGGTTGAAGGAAGAAGCGTTTTATTTGTAGATGATCTTTCCTACACTTCGCCTGGGGCGTTGCATGAAGATAGCCCCGAAGCACTTCTGAGCGAATCCGAGCTATATACTCGAATTAACGTTGCTCTTGAGGCGCTACCGGATCTGCAAAGAAGCGTGTTGATACTGAGAGAGCGCTCTGGATTGGAGCTGGATGAAATTTCTACGCTCCTCGGAATATCGCTGACTAACGTAAGAGTGCTTTTGCACCGAGCGCGTTTAAAGGTTTTTTCGGCAATTGCGGAGTACCAGTCTGTTTTTGATATGTGAGCATCATGGTGATTTCCCAACTGCCTGGATGTTGGCACTCGAAAAATGGTACTGAGATTTCCACTGGAGGTCTGCCATGGCGACTGTAAAAACTGCACTCGTTCTCGCAGGTGGCGGTAGCCTCGGTGCGGTTCAGGTTGGAATGTTGCAAGCTCTTGTGGAAGACGGCATTAGATTCGATCTGGTGGTCGGCGCATCTGTCGGGGCCATCAATGGTGCGTATTTCGCAGCCAGGCCGAATGCGCAGGGGATCGCTGAGCTCGCTGACTTCTGGCGGGGTTTGCGAAAGGCGGATGTGTTTCCATTTTCTGTAATCGACACCCTGACGGCAATATTGCGACGTCGTGGATATCTTCTACGCGCTTCAGCGTTACAACACCTGGTGCGCCGGTCGCTGCCGGTGAAATTGATCGAAGATACTGAGTTGCCTTTGTATATCGTCACCACCAATCTGCTCAGCGGTGCTGAAGAGTTACTTTCCAGTGGCAGTGCTGAACAGGCCTTACTCGCCAGTGCAGCAATCCCGCTGGTGTTTCCACCCGTCCGAATAAGTAACAAACTCTTAATTGACGGTGGCGTGGCTAGCAACACACCTATTGCCAGTGCAATCTCACTAGGGGCCACTCGTGTTGTTATTGTACCAACTGGTTTCGGTTGTGCCTGCCCTAATCCGCCGATCGGGCTCGTTGCATTAGCCTTGCACACACTCAATTTAATGAGCATGCGTCAACTGGTACGTGATATTGAGTTGTACGCTCCGCGGGCGTCTATTCACGTTGTTGCGCCGTTGTGCCCATTAAATGCTTCGGTATTCGATTTCAGCCAAACAGATCAGCTCCTAAAGCGCGCTTACCAGTCGACCCAAACGTGGATTGAGGAAGGTGGGTTAATTCGCACTGGTGTGCCGGATTCGTTACAGGCTCACACCCACACCCAGATATAGGTAAATAGCCCGGGTTTCTAGAAGCGATCGGTCGGTTTCGATTGGCCGATTGCGACGGTTCACGAAAGTTAGATTGAAAGCGAAATTCGAATAACGCCACTTATATAAAACAGGCCCCCCACATCGAAGCCAAGTGTGGGGGGCTTTTTTGTGAGCGTGGATACCAGATCCGGTATGGCTGGTATACCAATCCCACCTCAACTGGCTAACACTGAAAAACGGGACGGATTTATTCAATCGCTCACTTCTCTTGGTGGGCCAGTAAGAAAGTGCTTACACCGCTTCGTGGATCAACACAGGGGTGGCCTGCTCGCCACAATAAAGTGACCTCTTAACTGCCTGATATTAGCTGGACACGACCGGTTTATTTCGCAATAAATGTGCAGTTTTTGCACAGATATTGTTCATTCCTGTGTGTATTTCAAACATGAAAGCCCCCCTTAAACTCGACGCCACTCACCCCGTCACGGTTTAAGGAAACGCACAAATGACCAACCCCTCTCAACCGACCATCCGCGCAATGTCTGGCGCAACACCCGTCACCCAGCTTGATCCAGCCACCACCGCACTGTTGGTCATCGATTTCCAGAACGAATATTTCAACGGCAAGATGCCGATCCCCGACGGCGCCACCGCGTTACATAACGCCCAGTGCCTGATCGAATTCGCCGACCAGCAGAAGATCCCGGTCATTCACATCCAGCACCTCGCGCCAGCCGGTTCTGCAGTGTTTGCCCAGGACGGCAACACCGTCGATTTCCACCCACTGATGCAGCCGCGCGCTCAAGACACACTGGTGCAGAAGACCAGCGTCAGCGTGTTCGCCAGCACTGACCTGCACAACCAACTTCAGCACCAGGGCATCCGTACCCTGATCATCTGCGGCCTGATGACTCACGCCTGTGTCGCGGGTGCGGCCCGTGATGGTGCGGCATTGGGCTACGCCATTGTGGTTGCTAGCGATGCCTCGGCAACCAGGGCAATCACCCGTGCCAACGGTGAGTCGGTGACCCAGGACCAACTGCATGCCTCGGCACTCGCTGAAATTGAAGACACCTTTGGTGACGTGCTGACCACGTCCCAAGTCATCGGCTTGTCTGTGCGCTAACGGTCGGCCTTTCAGCACCCTAATTCAACTCGTCAAACAGGACTGCATCATGACTTGCACATTCGCCACTCCATCGAGCCGCCTTCTGCCCAAGCTGTTCAAATCTGCCGTCATCGGCCTGGGCTTGATGATGGGCCTCGGCCAGTTTGCTGCCGCCGCCGAGGCACCGGCTAACCCACACCCAACCATTCGCGCCATGTTCGGTGCCAAGCCAACTGACAAACTGGACGCCAAGACCACCGCACTGTTGGTGATCGACTTCCAGAATGAGTACTACACCGGCCGCATGCCGATCCCGGATGGCATGAAAGCCCTGGAAAACACCCAGCGCCTGATTGCCTTCGCAGACAAGGAACACATCCAGGTGATCCACGTGCAGCACATCGCTCCAAATGGCGCCGCAGTATTTGCCAAAGATGGCAAGACCGTGGATTTCCATCCGCTGATGAAGCCGCGCCCACAAGATAAGGTGATTCAGAAAACCACCGTCAGCGTGTTCGCCAGCACCGATATTGATGCCCAGCTGAAGAAAGCCGGGATCAAGACGCTGATCATTTCCGGCCTGATGACCCACGCCTGTGTCGCCGCTGCAGCCCGCGACGCCACGCCGTTGGGCTACGACGTTGTGGTAGCATCCGACGCCACGGCAACCCGCGCCATCACTCGCGCCAATGGGCGTTCGGTGACCAAAGACCAACTGCATGACTCGGCGCTGGCCGAGATCGAAGACACCTTCGGTTCAGTGCTGACCACCGCGCAAATCGTCGCCTTGCCGGTTCACTGATCAGCCTGATCACTCATTGGAGTAACGCCCGCTTCATGAATCAGCTATCTGCCATGCGCGCCTTTCGGTGCATTGTCGAGGCCAAGGGCTTCTCTGCTGCGGCAGAGCGGCTGGACACTACCCACTCGACGATATCTCGGCAGTTGCAGCAGCTGGAACTTGAACTGGGCGTTCAGTTGATCAACCGCAATACCCGACGTTTCAGCCTGACCGGCCCTGGGGAGCAGTACTTCGCAGCCTGTGTCGATATTCTTGACCGCCTCGATGCAGCTACCCAGGCCATGGCACAGGGGCATCAGCGCCCCGAAGGCCTGTTGCGGGTCAGTGTGCCGCTGGTGGTGGGCACGCTGGATTTGCCGCACTGGCTGCCGGGGTTTCAGAAGCGTTATCCCGATATCGAACTTGAGCTGTGCTGCGACGACAAATTCGTTGACCTGGTGGCCGAGGGCTTCGATGTCGCCATCCGCATCGCCAGCGCTTTGGGCGATACCACCCTGATCGCTCGCACCCTCACCGTTTCAAAACGCGTGCTGGTGGCGTCGCCTGCCTACATCCACACCCACGGTTTACCGCGCACCGCCCAGGAACTCGACGAGCACCGCTTGCTGAGGTTTGTCGGGGAGGCGTCAGACTGGCAACTCACCTCGGCCCGTGGTGCAACCGTGAGCGTCACGCCCAAAGGCCAATTCAAGACCAACACCATCACTGCCTTGCACGCCGCCACACTGGCCGGCGCCGGCATCGGCTGCTTTACGCATGCGACGGTGCGCAACAACCTGGCTCAAGGGCAACTGGTGCCCATCCTGCCCAACTACTCGATGGGCGAGTGGCGTTATTACGCGCTGTACCCGCAATCCCGGCACTTGGCGCCCAAGGTCAGGGCGTTTGTGGATTACATGGCGGATTTTTACCAGGTGGATGCTAAAGCCGCTGTCTGAGAAAGGAAAAGGACAGATTTATTTGAGTCTCGTCACGCACTCCGTGCGAGGCAATCGAACCCCTGATTTCGGGAGAAACCAGGGGTTTTGTGATCTCTGGAGTTTGAAAACTGCCGTTTCTAGATCACGCGCCGGGCATATCCATGCGCCGGCCTATCACGTCCAGCAAATCGCAGCCGTCGCGTAACGGGATTGAGCACAGCAGGGCAAAATCACTGAGAACAACGGCATCACTACTGATCTCGCTGCGCAGTGCAAGGTTCTCAAGGACTTGGGTGACGGCACGCAGCCGAAAACTCGCGGCGTCGAGGAGGATTTCCAGGGGGACGGTGGTATCGACAAAAAGGGCGGGGGTGGCGCTGTCGTTGCTGGTGAGGGCTATGTATTGGTTCATGCGTTAAATCCATTGAGACAAAGATAATAACGACGGAGTTTTCATGGTCTACAGCCAAAAATGGCAGTCGCCTGAAATAGCGTCGTTTACATTCCGTCTTATCATCGAGTCGCCAAACCCGGCCGCCATATGGGCGACCGAGTGACTATAGGCTCGACGATTTTGAAGTGCGAGGCCGACGCTTCTGAACGGTTTGTAGGACGTTGCCTGGATTGCTGGGCATGGGCAGTCCTACCTACGAACCCTGCAACCTCGGGAGTGGCAAATCGAGTAAACGTTTGAAATTACAATTGTGCTAGGGAAATTTTTTCTCTAGCGTCCGTCTCCATGGCGACCCTTCGCAGTGAACGAAGCTGGAAATAAAAATCTATCCCGACGACCACGCGCCGCCGCACTTTCACGTGCAAACGCCGGATGGCGAGTCGTTGGTCCAGATAGAAGGGCTTGTTGTGCTCGGTACAGGGGCAGAAACAAAGGCCTTGAAAGCCGCCCTGCTTTGGGCAAAAGCTCATATCGCGGATCTCAAGCGCGTATGGGATGAACAAAACCGGAGGAACTGACTTATGACCAGCAAGCTTCGCATCTCTGCTGTGCAACCAGTTGCCGGCAAGCATGCCTTACAGATCGAATGGAATAACGGCAAGCGGCATACCGTTGATCTTCTCGATCATATAAATGCCTTTCCGATCCTCAAACCTCTTCTGGATTTGGCTCGATTTAGCCAAGTAGAAGTCGGTGAGTGGGGGTTTGATGTGACGTGGGGTAACGACCTCGAACTGTCAGCTGTCACGCTGCACCGTCTAGCATTGGAGCAATCCGGTGAGGTGATGCTGACACAGGATTTCCGGCAGTGGATGCTCAGTAACAACCTGTCCCTTTCCGCAGCGGCTGTGGAGTTGGGGTTCTCTCGCAGGACCATCACCGCCTATAGCAGCGGCGCTGCTTTGATTCCCAAGCATGTGGGGCTGGCGTGCAAGGGCTGGGAGTACGAGCATAAAGGTTACAAGGGGCGCTACGCCTGAACGTAACCGTATTTCGCTAAAAGGGCGGCCAATCGAGCCGCCCTAATACATTTTGTGAACTGCCGGCCCTCAATGCCGATGCCGATGATGCACATCCGGAAAATGCGCATGGCTATGCCGCATCACACTATGAACGTGCACATGGCTATGCGGCTGCGCCGGGTCCCACTCAAACCCGTGCTCATGCTGATGATGTTCATCATGCACATGCCGATGCCCATGTTCCGTCGCTTCATGCAGATGCTCATGGGCATGCCGCTCCGTCAGGTGCAGCCACACGCCCACGGCCATCAGCGCGGATGCAATCCAGAACGCCACCGTTACCGATTCCCCAAATGCCAGCAGGGCAACAGCCGCGCCGAGGAACGGCGCCGTCGAGAAGTAAGCGCCCGTGCGTGCGCTGCCCAACCCCCGCAACGCCAGCACGAACATGACCAGGCTGATGCCATACCCCAAAAAACCAACCAACAAGATCGGCGCCAGCTGTGCCATCCCTGGAATCTGCGCGCCGAGGTAAAGCGCCAGGCTGCCATTCACCAGCCCGGCTATCAAGCCCTTGGCGCCGGCGATAAACAGCGCGTCCGAGGCCGAGACTTTGCGCGTCAGGTTGTTATCAATCCCCCAGCACACGCACGCCAGCGCCACGGCAAACGGCCCGGTCCAGTCGTGGCTGGCGCCGCCGCCGTCGGACCATGACAGCACCACGCCGCCCAGCACGATCGCGAGCATGCCGAGGACGATGCGGCGGTCGGCGTTTTCTCTGAACACCAGCCAGGCGATCACGGCAGTCAGCACCGATTCAAGGTTGAGCATCAGGGAGGCGGTCGCGCCGGCGGTGCGCGTGAGGCCGAACATCAAGGCAACCGGGCCGAGGATGCCACCGAAGGCGATGGCGCCGAGCAGCCAGGGCCATTCAGCACGGGTCAGCCCGCTGGGTTTCCAGCCGCGATCACGGATAAGGCGCACGCAGGCCAGGCCTAGACCGCTGCCGAGGTAGAGCAGGCCGGCGAGCAGTACGGGCGAAAGGTTCAGGCCGAGGCTTTTGGCGAGCGGCGTGCTGGCGCCGAACAGGGCAGCAGCGGCGAGTGCGTAGAGAATACTGAGGTTCATGGGCCGTCCTCGAATGGTTGGCCCATGATACGTCGCTTGCCAGGGTCTGCGCCCTGACAACTTGATACTTACTGCGCGGTTTTCAGCTTGATCACATCACCCGAAATCTTGGTGGTGTAACCATTCAGTACCCAGGCCCAGAACCATTTTTCCTGCACTTGGGTGTTGATCAGCGCGTCGCCGCCTTTGGCCTTGATGGCGGCATCCTGGGCGCGCACGAAGCGGTTGTTCTGGCCGATCGGGATGACGCCGAGCAACATGATGCCGGTGGCACTGCCTTCACTGTGGCCCAAAACGGTGTATTGGCTGCTGTCGTACTGCGGGGATTTGATGGCGGTGCCGGTGCAGCCTGCGAGGGTGAAACCGAGAACAGCTGCTGCAACTACTTTACTGACGTACTTCACTGTGAAACTCCATGGACTGACCCTCGGGATTCAATTCTCGAGGGGGCGCTACTTTAATTCCTGCATTGGCAGATTGAAATCAATTACCTGGATGTTTCATTTTCACACCTGCACGTACACCCACGCTGTAAGACCCGAAGCCAACGCCACGGACACGCGCTTATAGTCCGACACCTCATACGCATCCGCTGCCGCCAGTTCCTGCTCGTTAATCTGAAAGACCATGCCTTCAACGCTGGCAGCTTTTTCCTCGGTGCGCGCGACAATCGGGTGATGGGTCTTGCCGCTGGTGGCGAGCACTTGCGGGTCGGTAATTTCTACCCAGCTTTGCGCATAGCCGAGCATGGCGTCGTGCTGGCCGACCAGTTCCCGGCCGAAGTTGGCCAGTTGCACGGCCTTGTCCTGCAAGGTGCCGTAGGAAAACAGCAGCACGGGAAATTGGGTGGAGCGTTCCATGGATGTTCCTTAAGCGAGTAGGTCTTCGTAAAAAGCGCCGTAGGGCTTGCTCGGGTGGGCGATCTGGATTTCCAGGATCCACAGCCCGGCATTCGGGTAATGCTCGAAATCGCCCAGGTCGCCGCCGCGATGGATGGCATGGGGGAAGTCGCTGACGCGGTGGCCCTTGATGTCGAGGTTCAAGCGCCAGCCCATGGCTTGGGCTTGCTCTTGGGCGTAGCGGTAAAGCTCAAGGCCTGCGACCTGGTCGTTTTGCCAGCGCGATTGTACGCGGTCGAACAGCGCCTTGGCGGCGTTGGCGCAGGCGATCATGTCCGCGTCGTTGCCAACGGTGAAGGTGGCTCCGGCGTCGCCTTCATGGCCTTGCCACACGGCGCCCATGTCGATGAGGAAGATATCGTTTTCAGCCAGCACCGGGTCGCCTTCGGAGCGTTGGTTGAAAGCCTTGAGGGTGTTGGCGCCGAAACGCACCAGCAGCGGGTGCCAGATGCGTTGCATGTCGAGCTCAGTGAGTACCTGTTTGCCCAGCTCGCGAGCCTCGGATTCAAGCATGCCGGGGCGGATGCGTTGGGCGAGGTGTTCGATGGCTTGCCAGGTCATGGCTTGGGCGTAGCGCATGGCGTCGATGCTGTAGGCGGCGCCCACGGCTTCTTTGGGTTGTGCAGTCACCGGTGTTCCCTCGCAGTCAGGCTGTGCTGGTCGTTATGCGTTTTACTATATAGCGATGCCGAGATGGAACCCAACCGTTAAAACACCACAGATCAAATGTGGGAGCAGGCAAGCCAGCTCCCACATGCTGTCAGAGGTGCAGCCAGGCCAGGCTACCCAGCACCATCGCCACTCCACCTGCGGTGTAGGACAGGCGCTTGAGCCACTCTTTACGCGTCAACAACGTAATCGCCGCCAACGAAATCGCGATCTGAATCGCGGTCATTGCCTGCGCCCAGCGGTGATGCTGGTGCAGTGCCTCTTCGGATTTCTGGTCCCATTCCTTGGATGTCGCCTCAAGCTTCTCGGCCTGTTTGCGCACCTCCTCCTTCTGGCCCTTGTAGCGCTCGATTTCGTCCTTGTAATGCGCGGCATCTACACCCGGAATATGCGTGGCCAGCTCCGCCAGGTTCTGGCGGCTGGATTTGGCCTGGTAGTAGTTCCACTGGTTGGCGGCTTCGGTCTTGATGATGGCGGCGTTGTTCTTGTCCATGGCCGCTTCGCTTTCGGTGGAGCCGGCCTGGTAGCTGAGCATGGCACCCAGGGTGGCCATCAACGCGGTCATTACGGCGATGCGGCTGGCGAAATTGTCACCGCGCCCGTGCGCATGTTCGGTGGTGTGTTCGATGTGTTTTTCGTGGGGGCTGGGGACTTCGAAGGCTTCGGACATGGGGGCGTCTATGAAGGGACTGAGGGAGACTGATTCTTTACCAGTGAAGCTGTCTCAATCCTGTACGTAACGCTGCAAACCTTGCACCAGCGCGTCGAATGTCACCCGGCAGCGCGGGCTGTTGCGCAGGTCTTCGTGCATGGTCACCCAGGTGTCCAATTTGAGCGCAAAGCCATCGGGCAGTACCCGGCGCAAACGCGGGTCGCGCTTGGCCAGTTGCACCTGGCAGCCGCCGATACCGGCACCGGCGCGGATCAGCGCCAATTGCGCCAGGTCGCTGTCGCTGCTGATGGCGAAGGCGCTGCGTTCAAAGCCCTTGATCGCCAGGCTGCGGATAAACGCGTTTTCCTGGTCGAAGCCGATCACTGAATGGCCAGCCAGGTCTTGCATCTGCAAAGGGGCGCCCTGCAGTTGCAGGTAATCGTCGCGGGCGTGCAGTCCCACTTCGATCAGGCCGACGCGCTGCGCCAGCAGTTGCTCCTGGCTGGGGCGGACCATCCGCACGGCGATGTCGGCCTCCAATTGCAGCAGGTCGCTGAGGCGGTTGGTCAGCACCAGTTCAACCCGCAAGTGCGGGTGCTCGCGGCGCAATTGGGTGATGATCGGCGGCAGTACTTCCACGCCGACCACCTCGCTGGCCGACACCCGCACCACCCCGCGCACTTCATCGCCGTGGGCAGACGCGGCGCGCTCCAGGGCCGCGGCAGTGCGTTCCATGGTTTCGGCATGGGCGCGCAAGGTGTGGGCCACCGCCGTCGGCAACAGCCCGGCAGGCGAACGGGTAAACAGCACCACGCCCAGTTCGGCTTCGAGCGCCGCGATGTGCCGGCCCACCGTAGGCTGTGTGATACCGAGCTGCCGCGCGGCACCCGATAACGATCCCTCCTTGAGTACGCCAAGGAACGACCGGTAAAGCTCCCATCCAATAGTCGATGCCATGCATAAATGTATAGCGGCTGGATGGTCTTGGGCAATTTATCTATAGCAAGGCTGCACACACAATGGCCTCACCAACTAATGCAGGAGAAGGTCATGAGCAAGGTTCTGGTACTGGGGGCAACCGGCGGGATCGGCGGTGAAGTGGCGCGGCAACTGCACGCGGCAGGCTGGGAGGTGTGTGCACTGACGCGGGATGTGGGCAAGGCGCGCCGCGCGAATGCCGACTTTTCCTGGATCGAGGGCGACGCGCTCAACCGTGATGAGGTACGCGCCGCGGCCCGTGGTTGTGCGGTGATCGTACATGCCGTCAACCCACCGGGTTACCGCAATTGGGCTGAGCTGGTCATGCCGATGATCGACAACAGCATTGCGGCGGCCATCGCCGAGGGCGCGACGATTGTGTTGCCGGGCACGGTCTACAACTTCGGGCCGGATGTGTTTCCGGTGCTGTATGAAGATTCGCCGCAGCACCCGCAAACGCGCAAGGGGGCTATCCGCGTACAACTCGAGCAGCGTCTGGAACAGGCGTCCCGCCGTGGCGCCCGTGTGTTGATTGTGCGCGCCGGGGATTTTTTCGGCGCTCGGGTGGCCAACAACTGGTTTGCCCAAGGCTTGATCAAACCCGGTAAACCGGTACACGCCATCAGTTATCCGGGCGCACCGGGTGTGGCGCATCAATGGGCTTATTTGCCGGATGTGGCGCGCACCATGGTCGAGTTGCTTGAACGCCGGTCAACCCTGGAGGCTTTTGCGCGCTTTCATATGGCCGGGCATATGGACACGGATGGCACGCAGATGACCCAGGCGATCCAGCAGGAGGTGTTGCGCAGGACGGGCCAGCAACCACGCGTAGGTCGTTTCCCATGGTGGTTGCTGAAAGTGGCCGCGCCCTTTGTCGTCACCCTTCGCGAAATGCAGGAGATGCGTTACCTGTGGCAAACCCCATTGCGTCTGGAAAACACGCGCTTGGTCGCGGCTTTGGGGCGCGAGCCGCACACGCCGCTGGAGCAGGCGGTGGAAGCTACGTTGCTCGGTCTGGGGTGTTTGCCTGACGCTGTCTGATCAAGCGTACATACACCGCACTGTTGATCAGCAACACCACGGCGCCCAGCCCCAGTTGAATCTGTGGGGTCAGCCCGTCCGGGTAGATCAGCGTAAGAATGTAATGCTCGATAAAACCGCCGCCATAACCGTCCTGCCCGGCGAGGTGGCGCAGCAGGTTCTCCCAGCGGGTCAGCGGGCAGGGCAGGTGGAACACTTCCACTGCCACGCCCCAGGCCGCGGCGGGCAGGTGCAGCCACATCACCGGCCGCCACTTGAGGGCCAGCAACCCGCCAAACAGCACGAACAGGATAAAACACAGGTGGAACAGCACCAGGCTGTCGGCGGCAATGCGATAGAGCATGAAGAGGTTCGCTTTTATCAAGGCTGGAGGTGAGTTTGCAGGTAGTCGATAAACACGCGCAGCTTTTTCGGTGTGTTGCTGCGGTTGAAGTCATACAAGTACAGCGCATTGTGGGCACCTTGAATAGCGCCGCAGGGTGGAGGGCCGCCAAGGTTGCTTACCTACGCTGTAGGCCGCTATTGTGCTGAAACCTTTTAGTCCTTCCCCAAGGTGCTGTTGCGATGAATGTACCGCGTACTCCAGTCGGTCCGATCAAGGCCGTGATTTTCGATATGGACGGGTTGTTGCTGGACACTGAAGGTATCTACACCGAAGTCACACAGATTATCGCCGAACGCTACGGCCGCACCTACGACTGGGGCATCAAGCAGCACATCATCGGCCGGGGCGCTCAGGACCTGGCTGAATATGTGGTGAAGGCGCTGGACTTGCCGATCACCCCGGCAGAGTTTCTGCTGATTCGCGAACCGCTGATGAGCGAGCGTTTCCCCAAGGCCTTGGGCATGCCGGGTGCCGAAGCGCTGGTGCGACATTTGAAGGCGCACAACATCCCGATTGCCGTGGGCACCAGTTCGTCGCGCAATTCGTTTGGCCACAAGACCACCTTGCACCGTGAGTGGTTTGGCTTGTTCGGCACGATCGTCACCGCCGATGACCCAGAAGTGGGTGCCGCCAAGCCCGCGCCGGATATCTTCCTCACTGCCGCCCGCCGCTTGGGTGTCGCGCCCGAGGATTGCCTGGTGTTTGAAGACTCGCCGTTTGGCGTGACCGCCGCCAAGGCTGCCCACATGACCGCCATCGCCGTGCCCGATGAAGCCATGGCCGACAGCAAGTACCAGCATGCCGACCAGATCATCCGCAAGCTGGCGGACTTCGACCTGGCGGCCTACGGCTTGCCACCAATGTCCTGACCCAACACGGTCAAAAAAATGTGGGAGCTGGCTTGCCTGCGATAGCGTCCTCAAGATCGCCATCGCAGGCAAGCCAGCTCCCACATTTGGTTATGCGCTGAAACCACCATCAATGGTCAAGCTCGCACCCGTGATGTAGCCCGCCTCCGGACCGGCCAGATACGCCACGAAGCTGGCAATCTCTTCGACCTGCCCATACCGCCCAACCGCCATCAAGCCAATCAAACTCGCTGCAAACTCACTGTCTGCCGGGTTCATATCGGTATCCACCGGCCCAGGCTGCACATTGTTAATGGTGATGCCACGCGGTCCCAGATCCCGTGCCAGGCCCTTGGTCAGCCCCACCAGCGCCGCCTTGCTCATCGCATACGGCCCGCCACCGCCAAACGGCATGCGCTCGGCATTGGTGCTGCCGATATTGATCACGCGGCCGCCTTCACCCATGTGTTTGGCCGCTTCCTGAGTGGCGATAAATACACTGCGCACATTGATCGTCAGGGTCTGGTCGAAGTCTTCCAGCTTGAAATCTTCCAGTGGCGCGATGGCCAGCACACCGGCGTTGTTCACCAGGATATCCAGGCGCCCAAAGGCTTCGACGGTGGCGTTGACGGCGTTGCGAATCGCCGTGGCATCGGCACTGTCGGCCTGAATGGCCAAGGCTTTGCCGCCTGCGCTGATCACGCTGTTTTGCAGTGCCTCGGCCTTGGCGGCAGAGCTGACGTAGGTAAAAGCAACGGCTGCACCTTGCGCTGCCAGGCGTTTGACGATGGCGGCGCCAATACCGCGGGAACCGCCCTGGATCAATGCAACTTTGCCGCTGAGATTGTGTGTGGTCATGTCGTTCTCCAAGTAGTTGATGGACCGAGTATCGGCCTCACCCACCCAGGCCGGTAGACCGTGATTGCTATAGTCTGTGTAAACCAAAAGTTTAGAGTGGTCGATATGGAGAGCTTTGGCAGTATCGAATGTTTTGTGCGCAGCGCCGAAGGTGGCAGCTTTGCCGAAGCCGCCCGGCATCTGAGTTTGACCCCGGCGGCGGTCGGTAAAAGCGTCGCCAAGCTGGAAGCACGCCTGGGTGTTCGGCTGTTTCAGCGTAGCACCCGGCGGCTGACGCTGACGGAAGCCGGCAAGCTGTTTCTCGAAGAAGTCAGCGCCAGCCTCACCACCATCCAGAATGCCGTGGCTAACTTGGCCAGCGCCGAAGGGCGGCCGGTGGGCACCTTGAAAGTCAGCATGGGCACGGTGGTGGGGTGTTTGTACATCGTGCCGTTGCTGGGCGAGTTTCTGAAGCGCTTCCCGGGTATCAGCCCCGACTGGCATTTTGATAACCGTCAGGTCGATCTGATTGGGCAGGGCTTTGACGCCGCACTGGGCGGTGGGTTTGAGCTGCCTCAGGGGGTGGTCGCACGCAAGCTCGCGCCGGCGCATCGAGTGCTGGTGGCCTCGCCCGATTACCTGACGGCACATGCGGAGGTTGTGCAGCCGGCAGACCTTGAGCACTGCGATGGCATCCTGATTCGTTCGCCACAAACCGGCCGTGTGCGTTCCTGGCAACTGACCGGTCGCCACGGCGAGCACGGCCCGTTGCACCTCAAGGCGCGCATGACCATGAGCGATTCCCAGGCGGCCTGCGTCGCGGCAGACCAGGGGTTGGGCATTGCGCTGGTGAGCATGCCGTTTGCCGTGCCTTGGCTGGCGAGCGGTAAGTTGGTACGCGTACTGCCCGATTGGTATGTCGACGACGGCAACATCTCCATCTACTACGCCGAACACAAACTACTGCCCGGCAAGACCCGGGCGTTTGTGGATTTCATCATCGAGCAGTTTACCGAGCAGAAACTGGGGCAAGCGTTCAGCGCGATTTGATCACTACCATCTACCGAGTCGCGGCCATCGTCTGTAGTAAGGCGCCCGTTGTGGCGAGCAGGCTTGCCCTGCGTTGGGCTGCGAAGCAGCCCCAAATCCAGGCGCTGAGTACTTTCAGAAGGAACTTCAGTGTGTTTACTGGGGCCGCTGCGCAGCCCAACGCAGGGCAAGCCTGCTCGCCACAGGAGAATATGGATGCCTTCAGCGGTGGCCTGGCCAGCCGATCACCTTCTTCGGCCGTGGTGTTGCATAAGTCCTGATTTTCGACGTCGACAACCCCAGGCGCACCAGCGATTCGGCAATGGTGACCGCCGCCGTGACGCCGTCCACCACCGGCACGCCGGTACGCTGGCGAATCTGCTCATCCAGCCCGGCCATGCCGCCGCAGCCCAGGCAGATCACTTCGGCCTTGTCGTCGCGAATGGCCAGCTCCGCCTCGCGCACGATGGCTTCCATGGCGGCCAGCGGGTCTTCTTCCAGCTCCAGCACCGCCATGCCGCTGGCGCGCACCGAGGCGCAGCGTTGATAGAGACCTGCGAGTTTCAGGCGGTCTTCGATCAACGGCACGGTGCGGTCCAGGGTGGTGACCACCGAATAGGCATGGCCCAGAAACATCGCCGTGCTGGCCGCCGCTTCTGTGATGTCCACCACCGGCACGTTGAGCAATTCCTGCAAACCTTCACGGCCATGTTCGCCGTAGCCGGCCTGGATCACCGCATCAAACGGTTGGTCGTAGGCCATCACCCGGTCCATCACGGCGATGGCGGCCAGGTAGCTTTCAAAGTTGCCTTCCACCGATTCGGCGCCAAAGTACGGGGTAAGCCCGACGATTTCGGTGCCTGGTGAAGCCACAGCCCGCGCCTGCTGGGCGATGGTGTCGGTGATTGACGCGGTGGTGTTGACGTTGACCACGAGGATGCGCATGGAATGTCCTTGATTAATGACTGGCGTTATCGACTGCAATGCTTTCGCCGCTGACATCGGCGTAGAACGTTTGGCGCTTGGCGATCAGCAAGTACAACAGCCCTGCAATACCGGCGCCAAACAGCCAGGAAAACGGTGCGACGCTGGCAAAACCGGGTAACAGTGCCAGCAGAATGGCGATGATTGCCGCAGGAATAAACGCCGCGACCGCGCGTAAATTGACCCCACGGCTGTAGTAATAAACGCCATTCGGGTCTTCGCTATACAGCTGCAGTACATCCACCTGGCTTTTACGGATCAGCCAATAATCGACCATGATCACCCCATACAACGGCCCCAGCAGCGCACCCAGCCCGGAGAGGAAATACACGATCACCAGCGGGCTGTTGTAGAGGTTCCACGGCAGGATCAGCACCGCCACGGTGGCGCTGATCAGCCCGGCCCGCCGGAAGTTCAGGTACTTGGGCGCCAGGTTGCTGAGCACAAAGGCTGGCGCGACAAAGTTGGCCATGATGTTCACCGCCACGGTAACGATCAGGAACGCCAGGCAGCCGAGCACGAGGAAGAAGGTATTGGGGATGGCCGCAATGATTTCGGTCGGGCTTTCGATCACCCGGCCATTGAGCTGGAACTGCCCGCCGCAGAGCAACACGGTGATCGCGGCAAACACCAGAATATTTACCGGCAAACCCCAGAAGTTACCGACCAGGATGGTCTTGCGGCACGGCGAGGAGCGCGCGAAATCGCAAAAATTGAGGATCAGCGTGCCATAGATGCTCAGCCACAGCGCGCCACCGGCAAAGATGTTGCGCCACATCTCGCCACCGCTCAAAGGCTCGCGGATCGACCAGGCAATATTGCCGCCGACCTGGAAGTACATCCAACCGGCCAGCGAAGCCACGGTCACCAGAATCACCGGCCCGGCGAAGGCTTCATAGCGGCGCACCATTTCCATGCCGTACGCCAGGATCGCCAGTTGCACAAACCAGATCGTGATGAAACACGCCCAACCCAAGGTCGACAGGCCGAGAATGGAGTTGTGGTCATAGTCGGAAAATCCTGGATGAATTGCCGACAGCAACACACGGAAAACCACCGAGGCCAGGTAGGTCTGGATACCAAACCAGGCAATCGCAATCACCGCACGGATCAACGCCGGGATCTGCGCACCATGGATGCCGAAACTGATACGACTGATCACCGGAAACGGCACGCCGGTTTTCTGGCCCATAAACCCCGACAAGTTCATGAAGAAATACACCAGCGCTGCGCCGATCCCCAGGGACAGCAGAATCTGCCAGCCGCCGAGGCCCAGCGCATACAGGCCGATGGCAAACGAATAGTTGGCGATGTTGTGCACGTCGTTGGTCCACAACGCGAAGATGCTGTAGCGCCCCCAGCGTCGTCCTTCGGCTTTGGTGGGAGCCAGGTCCTTGTTATGCAGGCGCGGGCTGAGCACCAATGGGCCGGGGCTTGCGGCCTCGAGATTCAGGGCGGAGGAGGGCAGATCCAGTGCGATGTCATTCGAGAGGCTTGTACGCATTCCGGCAGGCTCCGGCGCATCTGCAGGAACGCTGCAGATGGCAAAGTGTATGTATGTTTTGTATTTATTGTATACAAAGAGCAATTCACCTTAAGCCACATGCGTGCCAGTTTTGGGTCTATGAAAATCAGGGTTAATTTCGTTTTTATAGGTCTGTTGAATAAATTACTGAATTAAAAGCAATATAAATTGACCGATTGAACAGGTATTTATTTTTTGTGGGGAGGCGCTTTATTTAAGAGGGAAGCAGCGTTAGGAAATGAGTGTTACGTTTTGGTGCGGGAGAATACGGATTGCACACATAAATGGCACTTATGGTTACATTAGTGTGTACATTTCTAGGGGCTGCCCAAAACAAAATGTGGGAGCGGGCTTGCCCGCGAAGGCGGCCTCTCAGTCGACTTATAAGTGACTGATCCACCGCAATCGCGGGCAAGCCCGCTCCCACATTTTTACAGCGTCAGCCCTCAAGCCTTGCTGATGATATTCCCGGCATGCAGCCCGCATTCCTTCTGCGTGGCTTCTTCCCACCACCAGCGGCCTTCGCGCTCATGCTGGTTAGGCAATACCGGGCGGGTGCAGGGCTCGCAGCCGATGCTGATAAAACCGCGCTCATGCAGGCTGTTGTAGGGCAGCTCCAGCATGCGGATGTAGCCCCAGACTTCCTCGCTGGTCATCTGCGCCAGCGGGTTGAATTTGTACAGGGTGCGCTCCGGGGTGGAGAACGCTGTATCGATCTCCAGCGCCGCCACCTGGCTGCGGGTGCCGGGGCTTTGGTCGCGCCGTTGGCCGGTGGCCCAGGCGTTTACGCCGGACAGTTTGCGCCGCAGCGGTTCGATCTTGCGCACGCCGCAGCATTCACCATGGCCGTCTTTATAGAAGCTGAACAGGCCCTTTTCCTTGACGAAGGGTTCCAGCTTGCTCTGGTCCGGCGAGATCAGCTCGATGTCGATTTTGTAGAAGTCGCGCACCTGCTCGATAAACCGGTAGGTCTCCGGGTGCAGACGGCCGGTGTCGAGGCTGAACACCTTGACGTTCTTGTTCAGCTTCCAAGCCATATCGACCAGCACCACATCCTCGGCACCGCTGAAGGAAATCCACAGGTCATCACCAAACTGGCTGAATGCCAGCTTGAGAATGTCCTGAGCGGATTTGTTGGCATAAGTCGCGGCGAGTTCAGCGACGTCGAAGGCTTGGTTCATCAGGACGGTTCCTACAGGTCAGTGGCGCTGAGCGCTCTATAGGGGAGTGATGGTATCAAAATCCGCTCTGCGTTGCGGCGCCGCGCTTGAATCGCTAGAGTTCGGCAGTCCTTTTGCTCGCTCAACTAACAACATCCAATAGGAGTGTCTTGTGGAAATTGCCTGTCTCGACCTGGAAGGGGTGCTGGTTCCGGAAATCTGGATCGCCTTCGCCGAAAAAACCGGTATTGAATCCCTGCGGGCAACCACCCGTGACATTCCCGATTACGACGTGTTGATGAAGCAGCGTCTGCGCATTCTTGACGAGCATGGCCTCAAACTCGCCGATATCCAGGAAGTAATCGCGACCCTCAAGCCGCTGGACGGCGCCATCGAGTTCGTCAACTGGTTGCGCGAACGCTTCCAGGTGGTGATTCTGTCGGACACCTTCTACGAATTCTCCCAGCCGTTGATGCGCCAGCTGGGTTTCCCGACCTTGTTGTGCCACCGCCTGATCACTGATGAAAATGATCGAGTGGTGAGCTATCAACTGCGTCAGAAAGACCCTAAGCGCCAATCCGTGCTGGCGTTCAAGACCCTTTACTACCGCGTGATCGCCGCTGGCGATTCCTACAACGACACCACGATGCTGGGTGAAGCTGACCGTGGGATTCTGTTCCATGCTCCAGAAAACGTGATTCGCGAGTTCCCGCAGTTCCCGGCGGTGCATACCTTTGAGGACTTGAAGAAAGCGTTCATCAAGGCGTCGAATCGGCAGTTGAGCCTGTAAGTGACTCAGCGCTGTTGATGGCCCCATCGCAGGCAAGCCAGCTCCCACACTGAATGCGGTCAACCTGTGGGAGCTGGCTTGCCCGCGATGAGGCCCGCGCGGCCATTGCTTAAACCCCGGCCAGTAACCGCTCATATGGAATGCTCAAGCCTTCATGCAGCCGCTTGATCATCGAAAGGCTCAGCTTGCGCTTGTGGTTCAGCACCTCTGACACCCGCCCACTGGTGCCGATAAAGGGCTCCAGATCACGGGCAGTCATGCCTAATTGCTCCATGCGAAATCTGATCGCCTCCACTGGGTCCGAAGGCGGCATGGGAAAGTGTTCCGCCTCGTATTTCTCAATAAGCACGGCAAGAATTTCCAGCTCGTCACCCTCTGGCGAGCCAATGTCCGCGCCCCAGAGCTGCTCCACACGCGCAAGCGCAGCGGTCAGGTCTTCCTGGGAATGAATAGGTTTGATGTTCATCACACGGTCTCCGCGTTGATCTGGTCGTACTGCATATGGGTTCCCACGAAACGCACGAACCCCAGCTGTCGTTGATAGTCGATCGCCATGATCACTCGATACTTGTTGCCGCCCACGTTGAAAACAACTCTGCCGCCCTTGAGAATGCTCGCCGTTCCAAGCTCTGCCTTGAGTGCCTGTGGCGTTGTGTAAGTGGTCCTCTCCATATGGCGATACAGTTCGACCAGCGGTGTTTTGGCATCGGTATGAGCGCGATGGCTTTCCCAGAATGTCCTTAAGGTAGAGAGGGCGATTATCCGCATCGCTGCGCCCTCCCAATTTGGGAGATATTAGGTGGGGTTCGTGTGAGATGCAATCCCGGAAATAATTTCTGACGAGTAGGCATTCGCTTCATGTGATCCTTC
The DNA here is from genome assembly GCF_014268205.2 of Pseudomonas sp. OE 28.3. Lineage (NCBI taxonomy): Bacteria > Pseudomonadati > Pseudomonadota > Gammaproteobacteria > Pseudomonadales > Pseudomonadaceae > Pseudomonas > Pseudomonas sp. OE 28.3. The sequence goes on along the minus strand of NZ_CP077082.1, from coordinate 5,109,556 downwards.
ACAGGTGGCGGGTGGACGGTCTGAGCCGGACGCTATCCGCCCGCTCATACTGCGTCCACAGCCGTTCTGATTCAGTTTTTTCTGTCGCTGGGCGCCGCGTACGAGCGCCAGGAAAGGCGGGGTGCTACAGGTTTTCCAAAGTGTGTAACAAGACCCGCACCTTGGTCAGCGACTCTTGATACTCCGCCTCCCACTCCGAATCCGCCACGATCCCGCCACCGCCCCAGCAGTTCACGTGCCCATCCTTGACCAGCAAACTGCGGATGGCGATGGAGCTGTCCATCTCGCCGCGTACATCCAGATACACCAGCGAGCCGCAGTACAACCCGCGTCGGGTCGGCTCCAGCTCATCGATGATCTGCATTGCGCGAATCTTCGGCGCGCCGGTGATGGAGCCGCCAGGGAAGCTGCCGGCGATCAGGTCGAGGGCGTCTTTGTCGTCGGCCAGCACCCCCGTCACGCTGCTCACCAAATGGTGCACATTGGGATAACTTTCCAGGCTGAACAACTCCGGCACTTTCACCGAGCCGGTGCGGCAAGTGCGGCCGAGATCGTTGCGCAGCAGGTCGACGATCATCAGGTTTTCGGCGCGATCCTTGGCGCTGGCCAGAAGTTCGGCGGCGTTGGCGGCGTCTTCTTCAGGCGTCAAACCCCGCGGGCGGGTGCCTTTGATTGGGCGGGTTTCGACCTGGCGTTTGCTGATCTGCACGAATCGTTCCGGCGACAAACTGAGTACCGCGCCGTCATCGGGCAGGCTCTGAAACCCGGAAAACGGGGTAGGGCAGGCCTCGCGCAACGCGCAATACGCCACCCAGGGATCGCCGCTACAGGGCGCGCGAAAACGTTGCGCAAAGTTGACCTGGTAGCAGTCGCCCGCCTGGATGTAGTCCTGAATACGCGCGATGGCCTGTCGGTAGGCCTCGGGCGTGAGCTCCGGTGCCATGGGACCGTTGAGCTTGAAGGTGTCAGATGATTCAGCAGCAGGTTGCCCGAACAGGTTGACCAACCGCAGCCGTTCGCTGTCGGCCAACGTGGGGTGAAAGACCAACTGGCTGGTCTGTGCCTGGTGATCGCTGATCAGCGCCCAGGCATACAGCCCGAAGCGCGCATCCGGCAGGTGCAGGTCATCCACAGCCCAATCAGGCATTTGCTCCAAGTGCCGGCCAAAGTCATAACTCAAGTAGCCAATCAGGCCGCCAGCAAACGGCAGCGCATAACCTGCAGGCAGATCCGCTTCGCCCAACTGCGTCAGGTTGGTCCGCAAGCGTTGCAGGAAATCACCGCCACTTTCGTCAGGCGCAACCGTCAATGTCGCTCGCGGCCAGGCGCTGAGCAAGTCATAACGCCCGCGTTCGGCAGCCGGGCGGCCACTGTCGAGCAGCACTGCGCCAGGGGCATGACGAATCGCCGCAAAGTAGTCGGCGGGGTTGGCCCGGTAGGGCATCGGGTGTACGGAGCAGGTCGACATTGCAGGGTGGATCAGCTGTTGGCGTGGGGGTGGCGATTGTAGTCCCCTGAAGGGTTTGGTCCTAGAGGGGATGTCGGTGATAGCTGGATAGAGGTGTTGCTTGTCAGAAAGCTATCGCAGGCAAGCCAGCGCCCACTGGTTGATCGCGTGTGGGAGCTGGCTTGCCTGCGATGAGGCCATCAGCCTTCTACCGCAGGAATATGCCCAAACATTTCCTGCACAAACTTCACGCGTTCTTCCGCAGTTTCGGTCACGCCAGCCGCTTTGAGTTCGTCCAGTCGCGCTTCAACCGCATGGGTACGCAACGTCAAACCGCAGTCGTTAGCGATCTGGATATTCAGCCCCGGTCGCGCATTCAGCTCCAGGATCAACGGACCTTTTTCCTGGTCCAGCACCATGTCCACGCCGATATAGCCCAGCCCGCACAGCTCATAGCAGCCGGCCGCGAGCTTCATGAACCCGTCCCAGTTGGGCAGTTGCACGCCATCCACCGCGTTGGTGGTGTCGGGGTGTTTGGTGATGATGTTGTTCAGCCAGGTGCCGCGCAGTGTCAGGCCGGTGGCGAGGTCCACACCCACGCCAATCGCGCCCTGGTGCAGGTTGGCCTTGCCGCCGGACTGGCGGGTCGGCAGACGCAGCATGGCCATCACCGGGTAGCCCATCAGCACGATAATGCGGATATCCGGCACGCCTTCGTAGCTGATGCTCTTGAAGATCTGGTCGGGCACCACGCGGTATTCGATCAGTGCGCGGTCGCGGTGGCCGCCCAGGGAGTACAAACCGGTGAGGATGCTGGAGATCTGGTGCTCGATTTCTTCATGGCTGATGATCTTGCCGGACACCGTGCGGTAGCGCCCTTCAAACCGGTCGGCTACCACCAGGATGCCATCACCGCCGGCACCCTGGGCCGGTTTGATCACGAAGTCGCTGCGCCCGCCGATGATCTCGTCGAGCTTGTCGATTTCCTTCTCGGTGGAAATGATCCCGTACATCTCGGGCACATGGATGCCCGCCGCAATCGCCCGTTCCTTGGTGATGATCTTGTCATCCACGATCGGGTACAGGCTGCGCTTGTTGTACTTGAGCACGTAGTCGGCGTTACGCCGGTTGATGCCCATGATCCCTCGTGCTTCGAGGGCCTTCCAGGTTTTCCAGAAGCCGAACATTACGAATCAGCCTTGAGGAAGGCCTTGAAACGCACCAGCTCGGTCAGGCGATAGCCGCGATAGCGACCCATGGCCAGCATGAAACCCACCAGGATCAACAGGATGGCCGGGAAGGTGAACACAAAGTAGACCAGCTCCGGCACGCTCATGATGATGTGCGCCAGGGCGGCGGCGAACAGTGTGCCCACGGCCACTTTCAACGCATGGTTGGCGCCACGTTCTTCCCAGGTGATCGACAGGCGCTCGATGGTCATGGTCAGAATCACCATCGGGAACAGTGCTACCGACAACCCGCGTTCCAGGCCCAGCTTGTGGCTGAACAGGCTGATGGCCGCAATCAGCACCACCACAAAGGTCAGCACCACCGAGAGCCTCGGCAGCATCTGCAGCTTCAAGTGTTCCAGGTACGATCTGAGCGACAGGCCCAGCGCGGTGATGATAGTAAACAGCGCAATGCCGAAGCCCAATTGCGTCTCGCGAAACGCCAGGGCGATCAGTACCGGGGTGAAGGTGCCCAGGGTTTGCAGGCCGATCAGGTTGCGCAGGATCAGAATCACCAGCACGCCGATGGGGATCATTACCATGATCATGAAGGTTTGCTGGGTTTGCAGCGGCAGGCCGTACAACGAGTATTCGAGGAAATTGGCGTCGGTGTTTTCGTCCGTCAGCTTGGCCAGGCGAATCGCGTTCATCTCGCTGTTGTTGAGGCTGAAGGTCACTGCGGCCTTCTTGCCGCCATCCACCGTGATCAGGTTTTCATCGCCGGTCCACCACAGCAGCCGGTCGGACGGCAGGCCTTGCTCGCCGGTTTCCGGGTTGAAGTACAGCCAGTCATTGCCGTTGAAGCTGCGCAGCCACAGTTCCGGAGTTTGCGGCTGGTCGGCGACTAGCCGGATGGTGTGGACTTTTTCCACCGGCACATGGGCGATGGACAGCAACAGTTCGACGATCTTGGCTTTGTGTGGCGTGGACGGGTCGCCCGCCAGCAATAGCTTTACATTGTCGTCGTTGAGGTTGTTGGTGCGCTTGATCGCCTCGGTGATAAATGTCTCGACGTCGGCCGAATGCTGGCGGATCGGCGCCAGCAGGGCTTCGGCGGCGATTTTTTCCGGGCCTTCCACAGCGATGCTGTCACGAAAAGTCGGGCCTTTGACCTTGACCTTTTCACCGCTGTAGCGCTTGGTCAGCACCAGGCGGTAATACAGGGTCTGCTTGCCTTTGGCCCGGCGCGCCGACCAGGTGACCTTGCGGTTGCCGTCGGTGCGGTTGACGCTCACGCCGTAGTTATTGGAAATAAAGCTTTCATTGAGACTGACGAAGTCGCGGCTCAGGGGCGGCACGAACATCGAGATCTTCACCGGGTCCTTGGGGTTGGCGACGAACTCGACCTTGGCGTCGATGTTCCACAGGTCGTCGGTGGCGTCTTCGGTGACGGGAATTCCCAGCACGAAAATCTGATAGGCGGTGACCGAAATACCCAACACCACCAGGATGGTGATCAGGATTCTCAGGTGCAGGGTCAGAGAGCGCATTCGGTTTACTCGGCGGTATGAGCGTCGGCGGCGCAGGCGGGTTTGCCCGCTGCGTATTTAAGACTGGGGTCGACCAGCGCATCAAAGCGTTTCAACGCTTCGGAGCCGATCAGCAGCGGGTATTGGAAGGCGCTGCGGTCAGTCAAGTTCACTTCGATGCTGCGTAAAGCGGTGCCCATGCAGATATCCAGGGAGATCACTGGGCGGGCGGTGTAGTTCTTGTCCTCATCGGGGTCGTAGTCACCGGCGCGGCGCTTGATCTTGCTGACGCGGGCCAGGGGGCGTTCGATGGGGTGGGAATGGGCGGTGTCGATGGCGAGATAAAAGCGTACCCAGGATTCGCCGTCGCGCTTGAAACGCTTGATATCGCGGGCGCTCAACGAGGCAGTCTTGGCGCCGGTGTCGAGTTTGGCGGCGACTTCCAGGTCGATGCCGGCCAATTTGGCGTATTCATTCAGGCCATACACGGTCTTCTCGGCGGCAACGCCAAGGCCAGGTATGCACAGTAGGCAAATAAGAAGGAAGGGCTTGAGTCTCATAGATCCTGACGCGGTGCAGTGCGATGTTCAATTCAAGGCGACTGGCATTGCTGCGCAAACTCCCTCGTGCGCCGTTTCATCAAGTGATGTCAGGCAAAAGCGGCGGGCATTCTAACATGATGCTTTTCTGGCGCCAGCGCTGGCAGGCGGCCATGCCCAGCGAAGGTGCGGCAAGGGTTATTAGACGATTGTCGACAATATGGATTTATTCTTTGACTAATAAGGCTTGATTGGCTAGTTTTTGCGACATTGCTTTTAAAGGTGTCGACAATATGCTGGATCAGCTGGAAACTCCGGTGGTGTCGCAAGACGATTCCCAGACCATGTCAGAGAACGTCTTCCGGCGTATCCAGGCCGCCATCGTCAAGGGTGAAATCGCTCCCGGCAGCAAGATCTCCGAACCGGAACTGGCGCGCACCTACGGCATCAGCCGTGGCCCGTTGCGTGAGGCTATCCACCGCCTCGAAGGTCAGCGCCTGCTGGTGCGTGTGCCTCATGTGGGCGCAAGAGTGGTGTCCTTGAGCCATGCCGAGCTGATCGAACTGTATGAAATCCGCGAGTCCCTGGAAGGCATGGCCTGCCGCCTGGCCGCCGAGCGCATGACCGACGCCGAAATCGAAGAGCTGCGCCAGGTGTTGCACACCCATGAGCGCGACGAAGCGTTTCAGGCGGGCCTGGGCTACTACCAGCAGGAGGGCGACTTCGATTTTCATTACCGGATAATTCAAGGCGCCGGTAACCGCACCCTTACCCAAATGCTCTGCGGCGAGCTGTACCAATTGGTGCGTATGTACCGCATCCAGTTCTCCGCCACCCCGAATCGTCCACGCCAGGCTTTTGCCGAGCATCACCGCATTCTTGACGCGATTGCCGATCGCGACGGTGAACTGGCCGAGTTGTTGATGCGCCGCCATATCGGCGCTTCCAAACGCAATATTGCCCGTCATTTCCCGGACGGCGCTCCTTCATCACGAGGTGAGTCATGAGTTCCAACAATAAAACCACTCCAGGCCAGCGTTTTCGTGACGCCGTTGCCAGCGAACAGCCCTTGCAGGTGGTTGGCGCAATCAATGCCAACCACGCGCTGCTGGCCAAGCGTGCCGGTTTCAAGGCGATTTATCTGTCAGGCGGCGGCGTAGCTGCCGGTTCCCTGGGCGTGCCGGACTTGGGCATCACCGGCCTGGACGACGTACTCACCGACGTACGCCGCATCACCGACGTGTGCGACCTGCCGCTGCTGGTCGACGTCGACACCGGTTTTGGCTCCTCGGCCTTTAACGTGGCGCGCACCGTCAAGTCGATGATCAAGTTCGGCGCCGCCGCCATCCATATCGAAGACCAGGTCGGCGCCAAGCGTTGCGGGCATCGCCCGAACAAAGAAATCGTGTCCCAGCAGGAAATGGTCGACCGCATCAAGGCCGCCGTAGACGCGCGCACCGATGACAGCTTCGTGATCATGGCGCGCACCGACGCGCTGGCGGTTGAAGGTTTGGAGTCGGCGCTGGAGCGTGCCGCCGCCTGCATCGAAGCCGGTGCCGACATGGTGTTCCCGGAAGCCATCACTGAGCTGGAGATGTACAAGCTCTTCGCCTCAAAGGTAAAGGCCCCGATCCTGGCCAACATCACCGAGTTCGGTGCAACCCCTCTCTACACAGTCGATCAACTGAAATCTGCCGATGTTTCCATCGTGCTGTACCCGCTCTCGGCTTTCCGCGCCATGAACAAGGCTGCCGAGAACGTCTACACCGCGATTCGTCGCGACGGTACGCAACAGAACGTCATCGACACCATGCAAACCCGCATGGAGCTTTACGATCGCATCGACTACCACACCTTCGAGCAGAAGCTCGACGCGCTGTTCGCCGCGAAAAAGTAACGAACGCGCCTCCCTGAATAACTACAAAATTGGAGAAGAACCATGGCTGAAGCAAAAGTACTGAGTGGTGCCGGTCTGCGTGGCCAGGTGGCCGGGCAGACTGCACTGTCCACCGTCGGCCAGGCCGGTGCCGGCTTGACCTATCGCGGTTATGACGTGCGTGAACTGGCCGCCGATGCGCAATTTGAAGAGGTCGCCTACCTGCTGCTCTACGGCGAGTTGCCGAGCAAAACCGAATTGGCTGCCTACAGCGCCAAACTCAGCAAACTGCGCGACCTGCCGCAAGCGCTTAAAGAAGTGCTGGAACGCATTCCTGCCGACGCCCACCCGATGGACGTGATGCGCACCGGTTGCTCGTTCCTGGGCAATATCGAACCCGAGAAAGACTTCAGCGCGCAGCACGATGTCACCGACCGCCTGCTCGCCGCTTTCCCGGCAATCATGTGCTACTGGTATCGCTTCAGCCACGACGGCAAGAAGATTGACTGCGTGACCGACGAGCCAAGCATCGGCGGCCACTTCCTGCACCTGCTGCATGGCAAGAAGCCCAGCGCGTTGCATGAAAAAGTCATGAACGTGTCGCTGATCCTCTACGCCGAGCACGAATTCAACGCCTCGACCTTCACCGCCCGCGTGTGTGCTTCAACCCTGTCCGACCTGTATTCCTGCGTGACTGCCGCCATCGGCTCGCTGCGCGGTCCGTTGCATGGCGGCGCCAACGAAGCCGCGATGGAGATGATCGAGCGTTTCGGTTCGGCCGAAGAAGCCGTCGAAGGCACCCTCGGCATGCTGGCGCGCAAAGACAAGATCATGGGCTTTGGCCACGCGATCTACAAAGACAGCGACCCGCGTAATGAAGTGATCAAGGGCTGGGCGAAAAAACTCGCGGATGAGGTCGGCGATAAAGTGTTGTTCCCGGTCTCCGAAGCCATCGACAAGACCATGTGGGAACAGAAAAAGCTGTTCCCCAATGCTGACTTCTACCATGCCTCGGCGTACCACTTCATGGGCATCCCGACCAAGCTGTTCACGCCGATCTTCGTGTGCTCGCGGCTGACCGGCTGGGCTGCGCATGTGTTCGAGCAGCGCGCCAACAACCGCATCATCCGTCCAAGTGCCGAGTACATCGGCGTTGAGCAGCGCAAGTTCGTGCCAATCGAACGTCGCTGAGTGGCATGAACCAGGCACATTGGCCTATGTGCTTTTCTGTGGGAGCTGGCTTGCCTGCGATCGCATCACCCTGGTGTACCTGTCACACCGCAGTGATGCCATCGCAGGCAAGCCAGCTCCCACAGAGAGCCAGGCCAGTGTCGACAGTTCGCCTTGTGAACCTACCGTGACCGAGTCCTGACGATGAACACTGAATTTCGCAAACCGCTGCCCGGCAGCCGCCTGGATTTCTTCGACGCCCGCGCGGCTGTCGAGGCAATCACGCCCGGCGCCTATGCCACCTTGCCGTACACCTCGCGCGTGCTCGCCGAAAACCTGGTACGCCGCTGCGACCCGGCCACCCTCAACGCTTCCCTGAGCCAACTGATCGAACGCAAACGCGACCTCGACTTCCCATGGTTCCCGGCGCGTGTGGTGTGCCATGACATCCTCGGCCAGACCGCGTTGGTCGACCTTGCCGGCCTGCGTGATGCGATCGCCCTGCAAGGCGGTGACCCGGCGCAGGTCAACCCGGTGGTGCCGACCCAACTGATCGTCGACCACTCCCTGGCCGTGGAAGCCGGTGGTTTTGACCCGGACGCATTCGAGAAAAACCGCGCCATCGAAGACCGTCGCAACGAAGACCGTTTTCACTTTATCGAGTGGACCAAAAAGGCCTTCAAGAACGTCGACGTGATCCCGCCGGGCAACGGCATCATGCACCAGATCAACCTGGAGAAAATGTCCCCGGTGATTCAGGTGCGTGACGGTGTGGCCTTCCCCGATACCTGCGTCGGCACCGACAGCCACACCCCGCACGTGGATGCCCTGGGCGTGATCGCCATCGGCGTCGGTGGCCTTGAAGCCGAGAGCGTGATGCTCGGCCGCGCCTCGTGGATGCGCCTGCCGGAAAGTGTCGGCGTGGAGCTGACGGGCAAGCTGCAACCGGGCATCACCGCCACCGACATGGTGCTGGCGCTGACCGAGTTCCTGCGTAAACAGAAAGTCGTGGGTGCGTGGCTGGAGTTCTTCGGCGAGGGTGCTTCGGCACTCACACTGGGCGACCGCGCGACCATCTCCAACATGGCCCCGGAATACGGCGCTACCGCCGCGATGTTCTACATCGACCAGCAAACCATCGCCTACCTGAAACTCACTGGCCGCGAAGACGAACAAGTCACGTTGGTCGAGCAATACGCCCGCCACACCGGCCTGTGGGCCGATGACCTCAAGGGCGCGCAATACGAGCGCGGCTTGACCTTCGACCTGTCCAGCGTCGTGCGTAACATGGCCGGCCCGAGCAACCCGCATGCGCGTGTTGCCACCGGCGATCTGGCGTCCCAAGGCATCTCCGGTCAGTGGGATGATGTGCCGGGGCAAATGCCCGACGGCGCGGTGATCATCGCCGCCATTACCAGTTGCACCAACACCAGCAACCCGCGCAACGTGATTGCCGCAGGCTTGCTGGCACGTAACGCCAACCAGCTGGGACTGACGCGCAAACCGTGGGTCAAATCCTCGCTGGCGCCGGGCTCGAAAACCGTGGCCATGTACCTGGAAGAAGCCAGCCTTGGCCATGAGCTGGAAAAACTCGGCTTCGGTGTGGTGGCCTTTGCCTGCACCACCTGCAACGGCATGTCCGGCGCGCTCGACCCGGTGATCCAACAAGAAATCATCGACCGCGACCTGTACGCCACTGCCGTGCTGTCGGGTAACCGCAACTTCGACGGGCGTATTCACCCGTATGCCAAGCAAGCGTTCCTGGCTTCGCCGCCGTTGGTGGTGGCCTATGCGATTGCCGGTACCATCCGCTTCGACATCGAAAAGGATGTGCTGGGCCTGGATGCCGACGGCAAGGAAATCCGCCTGAAAGACATCTGGCCAAGCGACGAAGAAATCGACGCTGTGGTCAAGGCGTCGGTCAAACCGGAGCAGTTCCGCGCCGTCTACATCCCGATGTTCGCGATCCACGAAGACACTGGCCCCAAAGTCGCGCCGCTGTACGACTGGCGCCCGCAAAGCACCTACATCCGTCGCCCACCGTACTGGGAAGGTGCGTTGGCGGGTGCGCGGCCGCTCAAGGGCATGCGCCCGCTGGCGGTACTGCCGGACAACATCACCACCGACCACCTGTCGCCGTCCAACGCGATCATGCTCGACAGCGCCGCCGGCGAATACCTGGCGAAAATGGGCCTGCCGGAAGTCGACTTCAACTCTTACGCGACCCATCGCGGCGACCACTTGACCGCGCAGCGCGCAACCTTCGCCAACCCGAAGCTGTTCAACGAAATGGTCGTGGAAAACGGCAAGGTCAAGCAGGGTTCCCTGGCGCGTATCGAGCCCGAAGGCCAGGTCACGCGGATGTGGGAAGCCATCGAAACCTACATGGAACGCAAGCAGCCGCTGATCATTATCGCCGGCGCCGACTACGGCCAGGGCTCGTCCCGCGACTGGGCGGCCAAGGGCGTACGCCTGGCCGGTGTGGAGGCGATTGCCGCCGAAGGGTTCGAGCGCATCCACCGTACCAACCTGGTGGGCATGGGCGTGTTGCCGCTGGAATTTTTGCCGGGCACCGACCGCCACACACTGAAGATCGACGGCAGCGAAACCTATGACGTGGTCGGCCAACGCACCCCGCGTGCGCAACTGACGCTGGTGATCAACCGCAAGAATGGCGAACGTGTCGAAGTGCCGGTGACGTGCCGCCTGGACACCGCCGAAGAAGTGTCGATCTACGAGGCGGGCGGCGTGTTGCAACGGTTTGCCCAGGACTTCCTGGAATCGGCGGCGACGGCTTAAGGGGATAACCATGGCACACGCAGCGCAAATCAAGATCCCCGCCACCTACATGCGTGGCGGCACCAGCAAGGGCGTGTTTTTCAGCCTCAAGGACCTGCCCGAGTCGGCGCAGGTGCCGGGTGCCGCCCGTGACGCCTTGCTGTTGCGGGTCATCGGCAGCCCCGACCCCTACGACAAGCAGATCGACGGCATGGGCGGTGCAACCTCCAGCACCAGCAAAAGCGTGATCCTGGCCAAAAGTACCCGGGCCGATCACGACGTGGATTACCTGTTTGGCCAGGTCTCCATCGACAAGCCGTTTGTCGACTGGAGCGGCAACTGCGGCAACCTGTCGGCGGCGGTGGGTTCGTTTGCCATCAGCGCCGGCCTGGTTGACCCGGCCCGCGTGCCGCATAACGGTGTGGCGGTGGTGCGGGTGTGGCAGGCCAATATCGGCAAGACCATCATCGCTCACGTGCCGATCACCGACGGCGCGGTGCAGGAAACCGGCGACTTTGAGCTCGACGGCGTGACCTTCCCGGCTGCCGAAGTGCAGCTGGAGTTCATGGACCCGGCAGCGGAAGAAGAGGGCGGCGGTGGCTCGATGTTTCCCACCGGCAACCTGATCGACGACCTGGAAGTACCGGGTGTCGGCACCTTCAAGGCGACGCTGATCAACGCCGGTATCCCGACGATTTTCATCAACGCCCAAGACCTCGGCTACACCGGCACCGAGCTGCAAGGCGCGATCAACAGCGACCCGAAGGCCCTGGCAATGTTCGAGACCGTGCGGGCCTATGGCGCGTTGCGCATGGGCCTGATCAAACACTTGGACGAAGCCGCCCAGCGCCAGCACACGCCGAAGGTCGCGTTTGTGGCCAAACCTTTGGATTACGTGGCCTCCAGTGGCAAGGCAATCAAGGCCGGTGATGTGGATTTGCTGGTGCGCGCACTGTCCATGGGCAAGTTGCACCACGCGATGATGGGCACGGCGGCGGTGGCGATTGGCACGGCGGCGGCGATTTCCGGCACCCTGGTCAACCTCGCGGCCGGTGGTGTCGAGCGCAACGCGGTGCGGTTCGGGCACCCGTCCGGCACCTTGCGCGTCGGTGCCGAAGCCACCCAGGTGAACGGCGAATGGGTAGTAAAAAAAGCCATCATGAGCCGCAGCGCACGGGTGTTGATGGAAGGCTTCGTGCGCGTGCCCGGCGACGCGTTCTAACCCTTGCGGGAGCTGGCTTGTGTGGGAGCTGGCTTGCCTGCGATGGCATCACCTCTGTGTTTCAGATGAACCGAGGTGATGCCATCGCGGGCAAGCCCGGCTCCCACAGGTGATTCTCTATTTCAAGGCAGACACCCAAGATCTGCTTTCCAATAACCGTAAGCCCGAGGACTAACCCCAACCCACTTTGGAGTACTGCCATGAGCGCCAACGTCGACCAGAATAACCGCCCCGACTACGACCAGGTCCTGCAGGACATTGCCGACTACGTCCTCAATTACCGCATCGATTCCCGCGACGCGTTGGACACTGCACGCAATTGCCTGATGGACACCCTCGGTTGCGGCCTGCTGGCCCTGCGCTTCCCCGAGTGCACCAAGCACCTGGGGCCGCTGGTGGAAGGCACCGTCGTGCCGTTCGGCGCGCGTGTGCCGGGCACTTCATTGCGTCTGGACCCGGTCAAAGCCGCCTGGGATATCGGCTGCATCGTGCGCTGGCTCGACTACAACGACACTTGGCTCGCCGCCGAATGGGGCCACCCTTCGGATAACCTCGGCGGCATCCTCGCCGTGGCCGATCACCTGTCGCAGAAACGCGTGGCGAATGGGGATGCGCCACTGACGGTGCGTGCGGTGCTGGAATCGATGATCATGGCCCACGAAATCCAGGGCGTGATTGCCCTGGAAAATTCCTTCAACCGCGTCGGCCTCGACCATGTGTTGCTGGTGAAAGTCGCCTCCACGGCGGTCACCGCCAAGCTGATGGGCGCCAACCGTGAACAGCTGCTGTCGGCGTTGTCCCATGCGTTTGTCGATGGGCAGGCGCTGCGCACCTATCGCCATGCGCCGAATGCCGGCTCGCGCAAATCCTGGGCGGCCGGGGATGCATCGAGCCGTGGCGTACGCCTGGCGGATATCGCGCTGCGCGGCGAGATGGGCATCCCCGGTGTGCTGAGCGCGCCGCAATGGGGTTTTTATGACGTGCTGTTCAGCCACACCAATAAAGACCTGGCGCTCAAGCCAGAGGACAAGCGTGCGTTCAGCCTGTCCCAGCCTTATGGCACCTATGTGATGGAAAACGTGCTGTTCAAGATCAGCTTCCCGGCCGAGTTTCACGCGCAAACAGCCTGTGAAGCGGCGGTGACCTTGCACCCGTTGGTCAAGGATCGTCTGCATGAAATCGAACGCATCGTGATCACCACCCACGAGTCGGCGATTCGCATCATTTCCAAGGTCGGGAAACTGGCCAACGCTGCCGACCGCGACCACTGCCTGCAGTACATGACTGCGGTGCCGTTGGCGTTCGGTAATCTGGTGGCCGAGCAGTACGAGGATGAATTCCACGCGGCGCACCCGATCATCGATGAGCTGCGCGAAAAGATGGAGGTCGTTGAGGACTTGCGCTACAGCCGCGAATACCTGGAGGCCGACAAGCGCTCTATCGCCAATGCCGTGCAGGTGTTTTTCAAGGATGGCACCCACACTGAACAAGTCGCGGTGGAATACCCGATTGGGCATCGCCGCCGTCGGGTGGATGGCATTCCATTGCTGGAGGACAAGTTCAAAGCCAACCTGGCCACGCGGTTTACCGCGCAGCGCAGTGGCGAGATTTTTGCGTTGTGCAAGGATCAGGCGCGGCTTGAGGCTACGCCGGTGAATCGGTTTGTGGACCTGTTTGTGATCTGACAAACACCAAAAAACTAACGGGGGAGCTAGCTTGTGTGGGAGCTGGCTTGCCTGCGATAGCATCACCTCGGTACTTCAGAAACACCGAGTCGCCTGCATCGCAGGCAAGCCAGCTCCCACAAAAGCCAGCTCCCATTAGGTCCATTACATACTGCCTTCCACATCATCCAGGCTGAATGTCTCGGTATGGTCGTCATAGGAGAAAATCTCCGCATAACGCCCCCACGCCACCACGCTTTCCAGGGTTTTCTCCACAAAGGCTTCGGTCATCGAGTCTTCCAGCTCCTGCTCAAAACGCACCCGTGGCGCACGGTGCCCGCTGCGTTCAAGCAATACCTGATGAATCCGCGCGGCCAGAGGCACGTGTTTGATCAAGTGCTCGGCGAACAGGGTTTTGCGCTCTTGCGTGCCGTAGTCGGCGAACAGCTTGCCGGCGTCGGTGAGGGTGATGTCCGCGCCCTTGAGTTCAGCGAAACCCAAATGCTCGAGCATCTCGGCCACCGGGAACAGGTCATCGACTTCCAGCAAGCGCCGTTCGGCCACGGTCGGTAAGCCGGCGTGGCCGTTGTAAGGCTCGGCGGCCAGGGTTTCGATCAGGCCGGCCATCAGGTTGGTGGATACCTCCGGCAGCAGGCTGCCCATTTTCAGCTCGGGTATGCCACGGCTGGCATCGGCGCTGCGTCGGTCGGTCATCAGTGCGTAGATGTCGTCGACCATTTGCCGGAACGTAGGGTCCAGGCGGTTGCGCGGGTGCGCGAACGGCACCTTGATCTCGGCGACCACGCGGCCGGGGTTGGATGACAGCACCAGAATACGGTCGCACATCAGCACCGCTTCTTCGATGTTGTGGGTCACGATCAGGATCGACTTGATCGGCAGCTGTTTGCCGCTCCACAGGTCGAGCAAGTCAGTGCGCAACGTCTCGGCGGTGAGCACGTCAAGGGCCGAGAAGGGCTCGTCCATCAGCAACAGCGTCGGGTTGACCACCAGGCCACGGGCAAACCCCACGCGCTGGCGCATGCCGCCGGAGAGTTCGCGCGGGTAAGCGTTTTCAAACCCGTCGAGGCCGATCAAGTCGATGGCGGCCAAGGCGCGCCGGCGGGTTTCCTTGCGCTCGACTTGCAAGGCTTGCAGGCCGGCTTCGACGTTTTCCAGCACGGTAAGCCAGGGGAACAGGGCAAAGGTCTGGAACACCATGGCCACACCTTCGGCCGGGCCGTTGAGCGGCGCGCCGTTGTAGCGGACTTCGCCGGAGGATGGCTGGATCAGCCCGGCGATAATGCGCAGCAAGGTGGATTTACCCGAGCCGGAACGGCCAAGCATGCCGACGATCTCACCTTCGTGCAGGCTCAGGTCGACGCCGCTGAGCACTTGCAGCTCGTCTTTACCTTTACCGAACACCCGGTTGACGTTTTTCAGCGAGTAGATTTGCGGGGTATCGGCAGTGTTTTCGGTGTAGGTAGTCATCACGGCGAATCCCATCAATTCAGACGAAGTTTGTTTTCAGCGATGGCGTACATCGGCCGCCAGACTGCGCGGTTGAACGCCACCACGAAGATCGACATCACCACCACGCCCAGGGCAATTTTCGGGAAGTCGCCGGCCGCGGTGGTTTGCGCGATGTAGGCGCCCAGCCCATGGGCGACCACATTGTCCTGGCCCCAGGACACGTACTCGGACACGATGCTGGCGTTCCAGGCACCGCCCGAGGCGGTAATGGCGCCGGTGACGTAATAGGGGAAGATCCCCGGCAGCATCACCTTGCGCCACCACAGCCAGCCACGGATGCGGAAGTTGGCGGCGGCTTCCTTGAAGTCATTGGGGAAGGCACTGGCGCCGGCAATCACGTTGAACAGGATGTACCACTGGGTGCCCAGCACGATCAGCGGGCTCAGCCAGATATCCGGGTTGAGGTTGTAGTGCAGGATCACGATCACAAACACCGGGAACAGCAGGTTCGCCGGGAAAGCCGCGAGAAACTGTGCCAGCGGCTGGATTTTTTCCGCCAGTGCAGGGCGCAAGCCGATCATTACGCCTAAAGGCACCCAGATCAGCGAGGCGATCAGAATCAGCCCGGCCACGCGTAGCAAGGTGATCAGGCCCAGTACAAACACGTGGCCGACTTCGGCGAAGGTCACTTCGGTGCCGACGTATTGCACGATGTGGTACAGCGCATACGCGGCCAGCAACGCAATCAACGTGCCCCACACCCAGTCGATCACTTTTGACGCCGCCGGTGTTTCTGCCGGCAACGCCTTGAGCGCACCGCCCGCCAGGCTGAAGCGTTTGTTGCCGATCCGGCTGAAGGTGCGGGTAATAGGGCGCAGACTGCGTTGCACGATGCGCGTGCGCTGGATCAGGTTCAGCAGCCAGGATTGTGGCGCAGCGCCCTGGGACGCGGTGGTTTCCATGCGGAACTTGTCAGCCCAGGCCACCAACGGGCGGAACAGCAACTGGTCGTACAGCAGGATCACCACAATCATCGCCAAAATCACGTAACCCACGGCGTGCAGGTCTTTCTGGGCGATCGCCAAGGCCAGGTACGAACCTACGCCCGGCAGGGTGATGGTCTTGTCGCCGACGGTGATGGCTTCGGAGGCGACCACGAAGAACCAGCCGCCGGACATGCTCATCATCATGTTCCACACCAGCCCCGGCATGGCGAACGGCACATCGAGCTTCCAGAATTTCTGCCAGCCGGAAAGCCGCAGGTTGGTCGACACTTCTACCAAATCGTGGGGCAGCATGCGCAGCGACTGATAGAAGCTGAACGTCATGTTCCAGGCCTGGCTGGTGAAGATCGCAAAGATCGCCGCGAGCTCGGCACCGAGCACGCGTCCAGGGAACAGCAGCAGGAAGAACGTCACCGTGAATGAGATGTAGCCGAGCACTGGCACCGATTGCAGGATATCGAGCACCGGCACCAGCAGCTTTTCAGCACGTCGGCTTTTGGCGGCCAGGGTGCCGTACAGCAGGGTAAAAACCAGCGCCGCGACCATGGCCGCGAGCATGCGCATCGTGGTGCGCATCGCGTATTCCGGCAGGTTGGCCGGGTCGAGGGAGATGACTTCACTTTGCAACGTGGCGATAGGCGCCCAGGTTTCCCGCGCAGTAAGGGAGAAAAACAGCAGAAAGCCGATCACCAGCGGCAGCGCGACCAGGTCCCAGCGGTTGGGCAGTAAGCGCAGGGTGGATGCCGGCAGGTAATCGCGGAACACTTTGTTCATAGGCATTCAGTCCTGCAGCGTTCAGGTTCAGGGGCGTAATGGGAGTGAGCTTAGCTGCTGCACGAATGACCCACCGAGGAGGACGGGCGCTGTTTTCGTGAGTCAGGGGCAACGATGCATTGCTGGCGGGATTGTACGTTTCTGAATGTTACAAGCACATAAATTTGCTGTCAGTTTCCTGTACGAACTGCGGCTTGGGCACCGGTTTTGCCTGCGTTGATCAACCTTCAGGAAAAGACTGATTGAGCTGCCGACATAATTAGCTACCCACACATCCTGTATCCCGGGAACCGCTTTCAGATAAATGCCAATCAATGGGTCAGATCACTTGCCGCAGCAAGTCTCTGCCAACCCACAACTCAGCACTGTCTGGATTTGAGAAAGCACCCTATGAATAGCGTAAATACCCGGCCACAAACGAACTACCCAACGGGCTACGAGGCGTCGCAATATTCGCAGCCCCTTCGTCAGAAAAACATGGCCGATACCTCAACGGGTGTCGACACACAGGGCGATGCTGCAGCTCCTCGGCCGCCCGTGACGGCAGAGCAACGCGGTCAGTTTTCGAGCCACAACACCCTCGTTAACCAGCCGCAATTGCATAAGGTCGGCCCACAGGCTGAGACCCTGGAGTTGTTGGGTAAAAATAACCAGCTCCTGATCGACTTCAAGGCGTTTATCACCGAGTGCCAGGAGAAAATCGTCAATCTTAAAAACGATATTGTCGAACTGCGTGAGCAACTGAGTGCTCCATGCAAAGACACCGACGAGGCCCCCGTAGAACTGCCTCAAACACCTCAAGAGTCGGTTAAGCAGGTTATTCAAGACGCTCGGACAACTGAAGTTGCCCAGGATCAAGAGCTTGAGGAGGCGCTCAAGCTAAATACGCAGTTGCGCGATGATATCGGCGAGCTCATGCAGCGGATGAAAGAGGCCTTTGAAGCGTTGGGCAAGGAGCTTAAAAGTATGACTGAGCAGGTCAAGACGATGACCAAACCTGAAACCCAGGCGCCAACGGCGCCAGCGGATAAGTCCATTATGACCACCAGCGATGAGCCGGCAGATCCGACCAACGAGTCACCCACGCAGGCACTGCCCACCGCTGATCAATTCAGGGTGGACAACGCTAATATCGAAGCGGGTATTGCTGAGATGAAGTCCTACTACAGCACACAAATTTCATTGCTTGAGGAACAGGTTCAAGTGTTGAAAAAGCACCTTGATGAGGCGAAGCAGTAAGGCTTGGCTTCACTTCGGCAAGCGTGGGTCTCCAGCGCCCACGCTTGGCCGACTCGCGTACTTTAGCCCTCAAACCGCAGGATCACCCGGCGGTTATGCTTGCTCTTCTTCTCGATTTTTTCGCAGAACACCCGGCCGATTTCTTCGGTATTGATCACGTGGGTGCCACCGCACGGCTGGATATCGATCCCGGCGATTTCTATTACCCGCACCGAGCCCTGGATGACCGGTGGCGCCACCGCCTGGGTGCGGGTGATCTGCAGCAGGGTCGAGTATTCCGAGGCGGGCATCGACAGGGTCTTCACGGCATGGGCTTGTTCGATCAAGGCATTAAGGTCGCGGGTGATGCTGTCCTTGTCGAGGGTCATTTCCGGTAAATCGAAATCCAGGCGGCCTTTGTCTGCGCTGATGCTGCAGCCGGTGACGGGCGCATCAATGATCGAGCACAGCAGGTGCAGGCAGGTGTGCATCTTCATGTGCTGGTAGCGCCGTTCCCAATCCAGGCCGGCATCCACCTGCACGCCCGCCGCCAATTGCTCGGGGCAGTGTTCAACCTGGTGCCAGATGATCGAGCGCAACACCGGGTCGCGCACGGTGCCGGTCACATTGACCCGCGTACCGTCGGCCAGGGTCAGGTGCCCGGTGTCGCCCGGTTGCCCACCGCCGGTGGGGTAGAACAGCGTGTGTTCCAGGGCAATGCCCTGTTCACTGACGGCAATCACCCGGGCGCTGAAGGCGTTCTGGTAGGGCGCGCTGTCAAACAGCGCCAGGGTTTCCATGGTATGCACGGACATGTTCAACCTCCGACGATCAGTGGGCTGGCTTGCAGCAGGTGACGCACCATTGCGCTCAAGCCAGGCGGGGAGAGCAGGGTGATCTCAAATTCGGGGCCACAGACTTTCAGGTTCAGCGGCAAGCGTGGCAGATGGTCGCCGGTATCCAGGCGACGCAGACGAAACTGCAAATGATGGCGCTCCTTCACCGTGGGCTCCAGCAGCAGCCCCTGCAAAGGGTGAAAGTCGGCATCCAGCACCGTGACCTTGTGGCTGGCGCTGACTTCGCCGACCACGTGCAAACGCTCATCCAGCGCGAAAGCCCCCAGGTAATTGCTGTGATCCGATTCGGCATTCTTTTGTAATTGGATCTGGTTGACCACCTTGACCTTGGTGCCCGCCGGCACATCCTGGGTGATCACACACGAAGGGCTGATAAACACGTTGTCGCCAATCAGCACATAGCCCAGCACACGGGCGCCGGAGCCTACCTCGACGTTATTGCCCAGGCGCGGGTGGCGTTTGCCGTCCGGGTTGTTGGCAATGCCTCGGGCCCCGAGGGTCACGCCGCAGAGGATGTAGCAATCATTACCGATCTCGCAGGTTTCGCCGATCACGGTGCCGAAGCCGTGATCCAGCACAAAGCGCCGGCCAATGCGGGCTGCGGGGTGGATTTCGGCGCCGGAGAGGATTTTGCCCTGGTTGCTGAGCTTGAGAGCCATGCGTGAAAACACACCGTTGGCCGGGTCGGGAAAATTCCACACCAAGTGTGCCAACCGGTAGAACAGCACCGCCTTGAACGACGCGTAGGATTCCAGGATCAGTTCGCCACGCCCACGGGACGCAGGGTCGCGATAGGCATAGGCAATCAAGTCCTCTGCCACGGCCTGGGCGGCATTCTGGATCAATGGCGCCAAATGCGGCTCCAACTGCTTCATCTGCGCAGGCGTCAGGGTCTGGATGAGGTGAGTGAGCAACTCATCGTGCAGCTGTTGCATGTCGATAAAGCCCCCCATGGAGGCACCCCCACAGTCTGGATGGTTGAAAAACCGATTATTCGAAATTGGGCAGGTAGCTATCGGCATTGTCGTAGACCATGGTCAACACCACCGTTTCAGGCGGGAGTTCGGGAGCGAGTTGGGCAATGGCAACCATGTTGGCGGCCGAAGACAAACCCAAGCTGATGGCGTCGGTGCGCATGATGCGTTTCATCATGTCGAGGCACGCCAGGCGTGAGACCTTGAGCATGCCGTCCAGTACACCCACGTTAAGAATGCTCGGGATCAAGCCGATCGACAGGCCCTGAATATGGTGCGGCGCGTGCTGGTCCTTGAGCAGGTCGCACTCTTCCGGTTCCACACCCATGATGCGCATCGCGGGCCAGGCTGCCTTGAGGGTTTCGCCGATGCCGGTGATATGGCCACCGGTGCCGATGCCGCTGACGAAGTAGTCCACCCGCTGCTCGCCGAACGCGCGGAGGATTTCCGGTGCGGTGGTGTCGCGGTGAGTCTGCGGGTTGGCGCCATTACGCTGCTGGTTGAGCATCACGAAGTTGGGGTTTTCCAACTGCAGTTCCATGCACTTTTCGCCGTGGGAGTTGTTGCCCAGACGGCTGTCCGACAGCACCACCTTGGCGCCGTATAAACGCAGCAGTTTCTGTTTTTCGGGGCTGTAGTTGTCAGGGATCACCAGCACCACTTTGTAGCCCAGCACATTGCCGGCCATCACCAGGCCAATGCCGGTATTGCCGCCGCTGGGCTCGATGATGGTTTGCCCGCAGTTGCGTATCAGCACGCCTCGGCGTTCTGCGTCGAGGATCATGCCCAGGGCAATACGCGCCTTGTGGCTGCCGCCAGGGTTGAGGGATTCGAGCTTGGCGTAGACCTCGATGCCGAGGTCTTCGGAAAACTGCGCCAGGCGCACGATCGGCGTATGGCCGATCACGTCGAGAATGGAGTTATGCAACATCGCTCAGCCCCCGGATCAGTACAAAGGCATGTCGGGTTCGACGTCGCGAACCCAATGTTTCATGCCGCCCTGCAGGACTTTGGTATTGGCGAAGCCGGCGGCCAGCAGGGTGCCGGCCGCTTGCTCGGCGCGGGTTCCGGCGTAGCAGATCAGGTAATGGGTATTGTCGCGGCTGAGGCTGTCCAACTGCCCATCCAGTTCGGCCAGGGGGATATGCACCACGCCCGGCAATTTGCACACCTCCAGCTCGCTGGCGTCGCGCACATCCAGCAGCACGTCGGCGCTGCGTGGGTGTTCGAGCAGTTGCTTGAGCACGCGTGGTTTGATGTAGCGCTCCTCGGCCAGCGCGGGCTGGCTCGGGAGGGCGTCCGCGCAAACGGCTGGCGCGACGCTTTCGCTGTGGCGCAGGTCTGAGCAGCATGGGCAGTCGGCACGGCGTTTGAAGCGGATCTCGCTGAACTTCATGGCCAGCGCGTCGAAGCGCATCAGGCGGCCCGACAGCGGTTCGCCGATGCCGATGAGTAATTTAATCGCTTCGGTGGCCTGGATCATCCCGACCACACCCGGCAGCACACCGATCACGCCACCGGCGCTGCAATTGGGTGCCAACTCGGCCGGCGGTGCTGAAGGAAACAGGCAGCGGTAGCACGGCCCGCCTTTGTAGTTGAGCACGCTGATCTGCCCATCGAAGCGGTAGATGGCGCCGTACACCAACGGCTTGCCCAGTTGCACGCAGGCATCGTTGACCAGGTAGCGGGTGTCGAAGTTGTCAGTGCCGTCGATCACCAGGTCATAAGCGCCGACCAGCTCCAACGCATTGTCGGCGTTGAGTGCAGTGTCGTGGGCATTGATCTGGATATGGCTGTTGAGGTCTTGCAGCCGCCGCTTGGCCGACTCGACCTTGGGCATGCCCAGGGTGCTGTTGCCATGCACGATCTGGCGTTGCAGGTTGCTGCTCTCGACCACATCGAAATCCACCAGGCCCAGGGTGCCGATGCCGGCTGCCGCGAGGTACAGGCTGATGGGCGAACCCAGGCCGCCGGTGCCGATGATCAATACCTTGGCTTTTTTCAGGTTCAACTGGCCTTCCCTGCCGACGCCGGGCAGGGTGATGTGGCGTACGTAGCGCTGCACTTCTTCGTTGCTCAGTTGCTCCACGTCCATGCCACCGGAGGTGGCCAGCAGCACTTCGATCCTGGCTTTTTTCGGCAACTGCTCATCGGCGCCGATCAGTTCTTCCTCGGCGGTGAACAGGAAGTGTTCCTTGAGCTGGTTGTTCTTTTCATGAAACAGGTGCGTGCGCAGTTGTGGGTGGCTGCTGCAGAGGTTTTCAATGACTTCGCGCAATGTCGATCCAGTGCCCTCAAGGGTCGATTCCGGCAGCTTGGCCACGCGAACCAGAATATCGGGGAAAGAGACAGCGTTCATGGACAACTCCGTGTGCAGGTCGTTGAAGGGTTTAAGGGCGAATTGCTTGCCATCCCAGGCAAACAGCTTTGAGCCCAGGGCCTGGCCCTGGCGCACGTCCACCACCAGGTAGCTGACGGGGTGGATCGGCTCACCCAGGAACAGTGCCTTGTCCTGGTCTTCATCACTGAAATAGGCGCCGACGTCCGGGTGGGAGTGGTAGATCACCACCACCGGGTTGTCGCTGCGAAACGCCTTGTTCATCAGCAGGGTGTCGGCCACCGAAAAGGTATAGCCATTGGCCGCGCTGCGCGGGTACATCTCGGGGTTCTTGTGGTGCAGCTCATTCTGGATATTGTTGCCCAGGTACACACTGCCATCGGCGAAGACAAAACCGCAGCATTCTTCCGGGTAGCTGCGGCTGGCATGGGCATAGATCTGTTCCAGAGCGGTGGGGCGGAGGACTTCCATGTTTCTCTCGCGTTGTTGTAGTTGTGGTTTAAGGGTCAATTTTTCTTGGCCAGGAGTTTTTCAACTGGCAACTTGGTGATCGCAAAGCCGGCCAGCAGGATGGCCGAGTACAGCATCAGGTCACGGGAAATTTCCACGCCCTCGTACCAGGCGCCGATGATCACCGCGAACACCGGGAAGATGATGAACACGAATGACAAAATGATCGGGCTCAAACGTTTGAGCAACATGAAGTACACGATAAACCCGCCCACCGACGCGACCAATCCCAAGTAGAACAAGGCACTCCATGAACGCAGGGTGATGTTTTCGAACGTCGGTGTTTCAAACCACAG
Organism: Pseudomonas sp. OE 28.3; assembly: GCF_014268205.2. Classification (NCBI taxonomy): domain Bacteria; kingdom Pseudomonadati; phylum Pseudomonadota; class Gammaproteobacteria; order Pseudomonadales; family Pseudomonadaceae; genus Pseudomonas; species Pseudomonas sp. OE 28.3. The sequence goes on along the minus strand of NZ_CP077082.1, from coordinate 5,086,721 downwards.
GCCGGCCACGAACAGCATCAACCCGGCGATGCCGATGGGCAATGTGTTGTAGGTAATCACGCTGATGGCGCTGCCTTTTTGCTTGGTGATGACGTAGCACAAGGCATGCATGATCGCGGCGGTCAGAATTGCCAGCACGCCGAAGAATTCGGCGTGGTCCAGGTGCAGGCCCTGGCTCTTGATGATCATGTAGAGGCTGCCGAAACCGATGCCGATGCCGACCACCTGGGAAAAGTAGATGCGCTCGCGCAAAAACAGCGCGGAAAAAATCAGGATGAACACCGGCATGCAGCTGAACAGCAGCGCGGTGAGGCCGGACGACACATGCATCTCGCCGTAGTTGAGCAAGTAATAGGGAACGCTGAAGTACGACAGGGTCACAAATACGAAGAACCAGCGGCTTTCGCGCGGGAACAGGATCGGCTCGCGGCGCACCAGGGCAAAACACAGGAACAGCGGGAATGCGATCAGAAAGCGCAGCCCGGCGGACGTCAGCGGCGGCACGCTTTCGACGGCGATTTTGATGCCCAGCCAGGTGGTGCCCCAACTCAGGCACACGATGAGAAACATCACGCTGGTGACCAGACCGGCCAACCACTGTTTCTGATTTTTTGTTTTTGTAGTGTTTTCAAGAACGGCGGACATTGGCATCGTTTATTGCTTCCCTGAGCCGGAATTGAACTCTATATTGACTGTGTATTAAGTTGTTTCATCCGGTGATTGAACCCGTAAAAGCACACTATTAGGGCGAATGATGGCTGTCAAAACAAATATTGACATGGTGTCAATTATGCGTGAGGGGTTGTCCAGCGGTCAGGGCGTCAAGTACAAACGCCTGTCCGATGTGATGGAGCGGGGCATCCTTGAAGGCTTGATTGAGCCGGGGCGCAAACTGCCGCCCCATCGGGTTCTTTCCGATAACCTTGGCGTGACCATCGGCACCATCAGCCGAGCCTACGGCGAGCTGGAACGCCTGGGGTTAGTGGTGGCGCGTGTCGGTGACGGCACCTTCGTGCGCAAGCGTGGGATGGAGCGCCAGCGTGATGAAGGCTTTCGTAACGTCAGCGAAGAGCCGCGCCAGTACTTCGACATGAGCCGCAATATGCACATTCCCGGGCAAGAGACGGTGTTTCTGGCCCAGAGCTTCCAAACCTTGTCGACCAACGCCAAATTCCTCCAGGACATCAGCGCCTATACGCCGGATGCCGGTTTGCCGCGCTACCGCGAGGCCGGTGCGCAATGGCTGGTGCAGAGCGATTTTCATCCGATTCCCGAGCAGGTCATCTGCGTCAACGGCGGCCAGCATGGCCTGCTCTGCGCCATGATGGCGTTGCTGCGGGCGGGGGATACGGTGGTCACTGAGCAACTGACTTACCCAGGGCTTATCACCGCCGCACGTATGCTCGGTGTACGGCTGATCGGCCTGGAGATGGATGACGAAGGCGTGCTGCCGGGTGCGCTGGATGAAGTCTGTCGTAATCACCGGGTTTCGGCGCTGTACTGCACCCCGACGATCCAGAACCCGACCACGGCCGTGCTGTCGGTCGCACGCCGGGAAGCGCTGGCCAAGGTGTGCCGCGAGCATAATCTGTTGATTCTGGAAGACGAAGCCCACGGCGTGTTGGTGGAAGATCGCCCGCCACCGCTGAGCTTTTTCGCGCCCGAGCGTACGATTTTGATCAGCAGCCTGAGCAAGGCGGTGTCTGCCGGGCTGCGGGTGGGGTATGTGCATGCGCCACCGGCATTGGTCAGCCGGATTTCGGCGGCCTTGCGCTCGACCTGCTGGATGGCTACGCCGGTGACGCTGGAGCTGGCGACGCAATGGATCGAAAACGGCACGGCGGAATACCTGCTGCGCCAGCAAATCAACGAAATCAGCCGGCGCAAGGCTCTGGTGCGTGATCTGCTGGTGGGGCTGGAATACCGCACTCACCTCAACAGCCCGCACTTCTGGATTGAAGTGCCGGAGCCCTGGCGTGCGTCGGAAATCGAGGCGGAGCTCAAGCAGAATAATTACCTGATCGCCACCGCTGAGGCATTTGCCGTAGGGCAGACGGCGGTGCCGCAGTTTATTCGGGCGAGTATTTGTAATACGTCAGGCGATGATCAGTTGCTGCGTGAGGGCTTTGATGCGCTGGCCACCGCGCTGGGGCAGGGCGGTGACAGGTTTCAGCTGTAGGCAGGTTTACCGCGTTATCGTTCATCGCAGGCAAGCCAGCTCCCACATTTGGAATGCATTCCCCTGTGGGAGCTGGCTTGCTGGGGCCAGTTCAGGTCTCCACCAGAATCTCCCCCATTTGGAATGCATTCCCTTGTGGGAGCTGGCTTGCCTGCGATGGCGCCCGTGCAGGCACCCACTATTTGAAGCGGCGCTCCACACCTTTTTCCACCAGAATCTTCGCCGAAATCTCTTCCACCGAAAAATGCGTGGAATTGATGTGCGCAATATTCTCGCGACGGAATAGATTTTCCACTTCGCGCACCTCGAACTCGCACTGGGCATAGCTGGAGTAGCGGCTGTTGGGCTTGCGCTCGTTGCGGATGGCGGTAAGACGGTCCGGGTCGATGGTGAGGCCGAACAGCTTGTGCGAATGCGCACGCAGGGCGGCAGGCAGCGTCAGGTGCTCCATGTCGTCTTCGGTGAGCGGGTAGTTGGCTGCGCGGATACCGAATTGCATGGCCATGTACAGGCAGGTCGGGGTCTTGCCGCAGCGAGACACGCCCACCAGGATCAGGTCAGCCTTGTCATAGTAGTGGGTGCGGGCGCCGTCATCGTTGTCGAGGGCGAAGTTCACCGCCTCGATACGCTCCATATAGTTGGAGTTGTGGCCAATGGAATGGGACTTGCCCACGGAGTAGGAGGAATGTTCACTCAGCTCCTGTTCCAATGGCGCCAGGAACGTAGAGAAGATGTCGATCATGAAACCATTGGAGGTTGCCAGGATCTCACGAATGTCTTGATTGACGATGGTGTCGAAAATGATCGGGCGAAAACCGTCTTTTTCAGCCGCCAGATTGATTTGTTGTACCATGGCCCGCGCTTTATCCACGCTGTCTATGTAAGGCCGCGTGAATTTGGCGAAGGTAATGTTTTCGAACTGCGCGAGCAGGCTCTGACCCAATGTTTCGGCTGTGATGCCGGTGCCGTCGGAGATAAAGAAAGCAGATCGTTTCATTTGAGCCCTGGGCCTTAAGCTGATGGCGAATCTTGGATATGATAGGCGCGATTTTGCCGTCCCGCAGTGGGCCGCATTCTCACTTATTTTCCAGGTCCAGGCCACAAGCGCTGGCGTTTGCTCCTACTGAGCCGCCGGCGTCCTGAGCTTTTCCAACACAGAAAGTGGAGAGATCACCTTGGTAGAGTACGTAGTTTCCCTCGATAAGCTCGGCGTCCATGATGTAGAGCATGTGGGAGGCAAGAACGCATCCCTCGGCGAGATGATCAGTAATCTTGCAGGCGCTGGTGTGTCGGTGCCCGGTGGTTTCGCCACCACGGCCCAGGCTTACCGCGATTTCCTCGAGCTGAGCGGCCTCAACGCCCAGATCCACGCCGCGCTGGACGCCCTGGACGTTGATGACGTCAATGCCCTGGCGAAAACCGGCAGCCAGATCCGCCAATGGATCATGGACGCCGAGTTCCCCGAGAAGCTCAACGAAGAAATCCGTACCGCCTTCGCAGTACTGTCGGCCGGCAACCCGGACATGGCAGTTGCCGTGCGCTCCTCGGCCACCGCCGAAGACTTGCCGGACGCCTCTTTTGCTGGCCAGCAGGAAACTTTCCTGAACATCCGCGGCGTTGAAAACGTGATCCGCGCCGCCAAGGAAGTGTTTGCCTCGCTGTTCAATGACCGCGCTATTTCCTACCGCGTACACCAGGGTTTCGACCACAAGCTGGTGGCCTTGTCTGCCGGTGTGCAGCGCATGGTGCGTTCGGAAACCGGCACCGCCGGCGTGATGTTCACCCTGGACACCGAATCCGGTTTCCGTGACGTGGTGTTTATCACCGGCGCCTACGGCCTGGGCGAAACCGTCGTACAAGGCGCGGTTAACCCGGACGAGTTCTACGTCCACAAACACACCCTTGAGGCCGGCCGCCCGGCCATCTTGCGCCGCAACCTGGGCAGCAAGGCCATCAAGATGATCTACGGCGACGAGGCCAAGGCCGGTCGCTCGGTGAAAACCGTTGAAGTCGACAAGGCCGAACGCGCGCGTTTCTGCCTGACCGACGCTGAAGTCAGCGAACTGGCCAAACAAGCGATGATCATCGAAAAGCACTACAAGTGCCCGATGGACATCGAGTGGGCCAAGGACGGTGACGACGGCAAGCTGTACATCGTGCAAGCGCGTCCGGAAACCGTGAAGAGCCGCACTTCGGCCAATGTGATGGAACGCTACCTGTTGAAAGAAACCGGCACTGTGCTGGTGGAAGGCCGTGCCATCGGCCAGCGCATCGGCGCCGGCAAAGTGCGGATCATCAAGGACGTGTCTGAAATGGACAAAGTCCAGCCCGGTGACGTGCTGGTCTCCGACATGACCGACCCGGACTGGGAACCAGTGATGAAGCGCGCCAGCGCCATCGTCACCAACCGTGGCGGGCGTACCTGCCACGCGGCGATCATTGCCCGTGAGTTGGGGATTCCCGCAGTCGTCGGTTGCGGCAACGCCACCCAACTGTTGAAAGACGGCCAGGGTGTGACCGTGTCCTGTGCCGAAGGCGACACTGGCTTCATCTTTGAAGGTGAACTGGGCTTCGATATCAAGCAAAACTCCATCGATGCGATGCCGGACCTGCCGTTCAAGATCATGATGAACGTCGGCAACCCCGACCGTGCGTTCGATTTCGCGCAGTTGCCGAACGCCGGTGTGGGCTTGGCCCGCCTCGAGTTCATCATCAACCGCATGATCGGCGTACACCCTAAGGCGCTGTTGAATTACGACGGCCTGCCGCTGGAAATCAAGGAAAGCGTCGACAAGCGCATCGCCGGCTACAACGATCCAGTGGGTTTCTACGTCGAGAAGCTGGTGGAAGGCATCAGCACACTGGCGGCGGCGTTCTACCCGAAAAAGGTCATCGTGCGCCTGTCGGACTTCAAGTCCAACGAGTACGCCAACCTGATCGGCGGCAAGCTCTACGAGCCCGAAGAAGAAAACCCGATGCTGGGCTTTCGTGGTGCTTCGCGTTACATCAGCGAAGCCTTCCGTGACTGCTTCGAACTCGAATGCCGTGCCCTCAAGCGCGTGCGCAACGAGATGGGCCTGACCAACGTCGAGATCATGGTGCCGTTTGTACGGACCCTGGGCGAAGCGAGCCAAGTCGTCGACCTGCTGGCTGAAAACGGCTTGTCCCGCGGCGAGAATGGCCTGCGCGTGATCATGATGTGCGAACTGCCGTCCAACGCCATCCTGGCCGAGGAGTTCCTGGAGTTCTTCGACGGCTTCTCCATCGGGTCCAACGACCTGACCCAGTTGACCCTGGGCCTGGACCGTGACTCGGGGATCATCGCGCACCTGTTTGATGAGCGTAACCCTGCGGTCAAGAAGCTGCTGGCCAACGCCATTCAGGCCTGCAACAAGGCCGGCAAGTACATCGGTATCTGCGGCCAAGGCCCTTCCGACCACCCGGACCTGGCCAAATGGCTGATGGAGCAGGGTATCGAAAGCGTCTCGCTGAACCCCGACTCCGTGCTGGAAACCTGGTTCTTCCTGGCGGAAGGCCAAGCGTCCGCTTAAGGGCGTGACGTCAAAAGTGCCGGTCACCCAGCCTGGGTGACCGGCATTCTTATCTGTACAGGGCGGAATTCCATCCGGACGCCGCCCTTTTTTGTGCAAGAGCATTATGCAAAGCAGCAGCAACCTATTTCCCGTCGCCTTGATCAGCGCTGAACGTCGTGGCGACCTGAGTGAAGATGTGTACCGCCTCAAACCCGGCAACAGCCCCGACGGCACCGTTGAGCTGGCTGTGACCCGTTTGGGCCTGGCAGATGTCCCGGAAAACCGGGGCACGCCGGTAATTTTATTGCACGGCAGTTTTTCCAATCGGCGCTTCTGGTATTCGCCCAAAGGTATCGGCCTGGGCGCTTACCTGGCGCGTCAGGGGTTTGATGTGTGGATCCCGGAAATGCGCGGCCATGGCCTGTCCAAGCGCAATCAGGATTACGCCAGAAACCGCGTCGCCGATTATGCGCGTTACGATTTGCCGGCGATCGGCGCGTTTGTCCGTGAGCAAAGCGCACAAATCCCGCACTGGATCGGCCACTCCCTGGGCGGCACTGCCTTGGCAGCGGCTTTGGGCGGTCAGCACCTTGGCGCGCCAGCCGTGGCGTCGGTAGCCCTGTTTGGCTGCCAGGTCAGCCGCACCCACTGGCCGTTGAAGATTCCGCCGCTGGAGTGGACCGGCCGTTTGCTCTTGAAACGCTTTGGTGAAGTATCCGGTGTACGGCTCAAACGCGGCCCCGAGGACGAGCCGGCGGGCGTGATGATCGAAGCCATGCGCTGGAACGGCCTGTTCGGTCGTTTTGGCGATGGCAAGCAGGACTGGTGGAAAGGCCTGGCCGATGTCGACGTGCCGCTGCTGGCGGTCAGCGCTGCTGGCGATCAACAGGACCCGGACTGGGCTTGTCGCAAGTTGTTCGAACAAGTTGGCTCTGAACACCGCCAATACCTGTGCCTGGGGCGCAAGCAAGGCTTCAGCGGGGATTTCGGGCACGTCGAGATGCTGGTCAGCAAGGCCGCGCAGGCCGAAGTGTGGCCGTTGATGGCGCAATGGTTGAAAGATCCACTGACACCTTTATTCGCAGCAGAGCCCCAGGTAGCTGCAACGGTTTAGCATAACCGCTCTGCCAAGGGCGTTTCACTCCAGAGAGGTTGCGGCTAAGATATGACGCGTCAAACGCTTCTGGTCATATTCAGTCGCGCAGTCGCTATTGCGTTGCGATGGCGTGGGTCTGATCATGGCCGCCGCTGATGGGTGAGCGCTTAAACTTCAACCGTTGTGACGCGTTTTTCTGATGTACACCGTGGGATGTTCGACCTCTTCCTTGATGACAGGAGTTTCCCGATGATTCATTACGTGACGCCCGATCTGTGCGACGCCTACCCGGAGCTGGTGCAGGTAGTTGAGCCGATGTTCAGTAATTTCGGTGGCCGAGACTCCTTTGGCGGTGAAATCGTCACCATCAAGTGCTTCGAAGACAATTCGCTGGTCAAGGAACAGGCCGACCAACCAGGCGCCGGCAAAGTGCTGGTGGTCGACGGCGGCGGTTCCCTGCGTCGCGCGCTGCTGGGCGACATGATCGCCGAGAAAGCTGCAAAAAATGGTTGGGAAGGGTTGGTGATCTACGGTTGTGTGCGTGATGTCGACGTCCTCGCCCAGACAGACCTGGGGGTGCAGGCGCTGGCGCCTCACCCCATGAAGACCGACAAGCGCGGCATTGGCGACCTGAACGTGGTGGTGACGTTTGCCAGCGTGACATTCCGCCCTGGTGAGTACGTCTACGCCGACAATAATGGCGTGATCGTTTCGCCAAGCCCGCTGAAAATGCCTGAATAAACCGCAGTAGCCGAAAGGGGTGAGGATGTTCGAGGAAGAAAACGCGCAATGGGGGCTGGTGCATGCCCTGGTGCTGGACGGTAAAGGCGGTGCGCGTTCGATTGCCCGGACTGAGCTCGATGATTTGCAGCTGCAGCCCCAGGAAAGCCTGTGGCTGCATTGGGATCGCAGCCATCCACAGACCCAGACCTGGTTGCGTAAATCCAGCGGTTTGAGCGAATTTGCCTGCGACTTGTTGCTGGAGGAAAACACCCGACCGCGCCTGTTGCCGCTGCCGGACAGCGAATTGCTGTTGTTTCTGCGTGGAGTCAACCTCAACCCTGGCGCCGAGCCGGAAGACATGGTCTCGGTGCGTATTTTCGCGGCAGCCAGTCGCGTGATTTCCCTGCGCTTGCGCCCATTGCGGGCTACCGATGAGCTACTGGTGCAACTGGCTGAGGGCAAAGGGCCAAAAACCGCTTCTGAACTCATCCTTTATATGGCGCAGTACCTGACCCATAAAGTGCAGGATCTGGTCACCGACCTGTCCGAAGTCGTCGATTTAGAGGAAGAAAAACTCGATGCCGACGAACGGTATACCCCGGAGCACGGCAACGTCTTGCAGATCCGTCGACGGGCTGCCGGATTGAAGCGTTTCCTGGCGCCGCAGCGGGATATTTTTGCGCAGCTGACGCGGATCAAATTGCCGTGGTTTTGTGATGACGATGCTGACTACTGGAACGAATTGAACAACAGCCTGACCCGCTACCTGGAAGAGCTCGAACTGACCCGGGAGCGCGTGGGGCTGGTACTTGAGGCCGAAGACCGGCGCTTGAGCGTACGCATGAATCGCACCATGTACCGCTTCGGGATCATCACCGGGATCTTCCTGCCGATGAGTTTTCTGACCGGTTTGCTGGGTATAAATGTGGGCGGGATTCCGTTCTCTGCCAGCCCCTATGGATTCGTGATTGCCTGCTTGTTGATGGTCTCGGTAGCACTCGGTCAATGGTGGCTATTTCGACGATTGCGCTGGGTTTGACCTGAATATGACCTGAACACAGGCAGGGGCACATGTGACCCAAAGAATTTAACCCTCGTCTTTTAACTCACTTGCGAGAGGTCTTTATGCACGATCCGTTCGAACAGTCTTTGCGTGACATGCTCAATGCGTCGCCATCCAACCGTGATGACGATGCATGCCTGGGCCGCGTGTTGAAAACCGCCAACCGTCAGGTAGGGGCGGGTGACCTGTTCGGTCTGCTGGGTCGTTGGTTGCCGGCGTTGATGATGGCCCTGAACAATGGTTCGGCCCACGTATCGCCGGTTTCGCGTCGTAAACCTCTTGCTCGCACTGCTGATAAGGCTGATTGAATATGGAACTTGATCTCTGGACCCAGAGCCTGGTCACCGCGATGACCGCATTGTGGACCAAGGTGGCGAATTTCATTCCCAACCTGTTTGGTGCTCTGGTTTTGGTGTTGCTGGGCTTTGTCGTGGCCAAGTTGCTCGACACCCTGCTGTCCAAATTGCTCGCAAAATTGGGTCTGGATCGCTTGATGGCGGGCACCGGCCTGACCAAGCTGCTGGGCCGTGCGGGGCTGCAAGTGCCGATCTCAACCCTCATCGGTAAGATCGTTTATTGGTTCGTTCTGCTTATTTTTCTGGTTTCTGCGGCTCAATCCCTTGGACTTGAGCGAGTTTCAGCTACGCTCGACATGCTGGCGCTGTATTTGCCGAAGGTTTTCGGCGGCGCGCTGGTGTTGCTGGTAGGTGTTTTACTGGCGCAACTGGCCAACGGGCTGGTGCGCGGTGCTGCTGAAGGCGTGGGGTTGGACTATGCTGCGGGCCTGGGGCGAATTGCCCAGGGGCTGGTGATCATCATCAGTATTTCCGTCGCGATCAGCCAGCTGGAGGTCAAAACTGACCTTCTAAACCACGTGATTGTGATTGTTTTGATTACCGTTGGTCTGGCAGTTGCGCTGGCCATGGGTTTGGGAAGCCGGGAAATTGCCGGTCAGATTCTTGCGGGAATCTATGTGCGTGAGCTGTATCAGGTTGGGCAACAGGTGCGTGTGGGCGAGGTCGAAGGGCAAATCGAGGAGATCGGCACGGTCAAGACGACGGTGCTGACCGATGACGGTGAGCTGGTATCGCTGTCCAATCGGATTCTCCTCGAGCAGCAGGTCAGTAGCCGCTAACCCGGCAAATCCTGCTAATGTACGCCGCCGCAAACCCGGGAGACCGGGCTGTAGCGGACATTGACCTGACTGTCGGCACGACTTGTTTTGAATAAAGCCCAAACGCTGTCCACGCGCTATGACCCCCGTGAGCTCTCTGATGAGGAGTTGGTCGCGCGCTCGCACACGGAGCTGTTTCACGTAACACGCGCGTACGAAGAATTGATGCGCAGGTATCAACGCACTCTGTTCAACGTTTGTTCAAGGTATTTAGGGAACGATAGAGATGCGGATGATGTCTGTCAGGAAGTGATGCTCAAGGTGCTGTACGGCCTGAAGAACTTCGAGGGCAAATCGAAGTTCAAGACATGGCTCTATAGCATCACGTACAACGAGTGCATCACGCAGTATCGTAAGGAACGGCGAAAGCGTCGCTTGATGGACGCTTTAAGTCTGGACCCCCTTGAGGAAGCGTCTGAAGAAAAGGCGCCGGTACCCGAGGAAAAGGCCGGACTTGATCGCTGGTTGGTGCATGTGAATCCGATTGACCGGGAAATTCTGGTGCTACGATTTGTCGCAGAGCTGGAGTTTCAGGAAATTGCTGACATCATGCACATGGGTTTGAGTGCTACAAAAATGCGTTACAAGCGTGCTCTTGATAAATTACGTGAGAAATTTGCGGGCGAGACTGAAACTTAGTGCGTGGCAAATATCTCTTACGTGTAGGCAAGTTCTGTTAGACTTGTCGCCGAGTTGTCCCCCGGTTTGTGGGACTGCTTTACAATCACCAGATGGGGATTTAACGGATGAAACTGAAAAACACCTTGGGCTTTGCCATTGGTTCTATTATTGCCGCTACTTCTTTCGGCGCACTGGCACAAGGCCAAGGCGCAGTTGAAGGCGAGCTGTTCTACAAGAAGCAGTACAACGATAGCGTTAAGCACATCGAAGACGGCTTCAACCCAGGCGCTCGCATTGGTTACTTCCTGACCGACGACCTGTCGTTGAACCTGTCCTACGACAAAACCAACCACACCCGTTCGAACGACGGTACTGGCAGCCAGAAGATCGGTGGCGACACTAGCAGCCTGACTGCTCAGTACCACTTCGGCCAGGCTGGCGTTGACAGCCTGCGTCCATACGTAGAAGGCGGTTTCGGCCACCAAAGCCGTGGCAACGTCAAAGCTGACGGCCACAGCGGTCGCGACCAGTCCACCCTGGCTATCGCCGGCGCTGGCGTGAAGTACTACTTCACCAACAACGTGTACGCTCGTGCCGGTGTTGAAGCTGACTACGCACTGGACAACGGCAAGTGGGACTACTCCGCACTGGTCGGCCTGGGTGTGAACTTCGGCGGTAACGCTGGCGCAGCTGCTCCAGCTCCTACCCCAGCACCAGCTCCAGAGCCAACTCCAGAGCCAGAAGCTCCAGTTGCTCAGGTTGTTCGTGTTGAGCTGGACGTTAAGTTCGACTTCGACAAGTCGGTTGTTAAGCCTAACAGCTACGGCGACGTGAAAAACCTGGCCGACTTCATGGCTCAGTACCCAGCTACCAACGTAGAAGTTGCTGGTCACACTGACTCCATCGGTCCAGACGCCTACAACCAGAAGCTGTCCCAGCGTCGTGCTGACGCTGTTAAGCAAGTCCTGGTTAAAGACGGCGTTGCTCCTAGCCGCATCACCGCGGTAGGTTACGGCGAATCCCGCCCAGTTGCTGACAACGCAACTGAAGCTGGTCGCGCTGTTAACCGTCGCGTAGAAGCGTCGGTTGAAGCTCAAGCTCAGTAATTACTGAGTGGTAGAAAAAAGCCCGGCTTAGGCCGGGCTTTTTTTTGCCTGAAATTTACCTCAGGCGCTGGCTGACACAGTAATAGAGGCGGCTTGCCCTGCGCCAGCAACACTGCCGATCACCAGGATTGCAGGGCTTTTCAGAGCAAATACCTGTGCATCGGTATGCATGTGCGCCAGAGTGCTGCGGCACTCGCGTTGCTGAGGCAATGATGCGTTCTCGATCATCGCCACCGGCGTATCCGCTGCCATTGCGCCCTCCAGCAATTGCTGACGAATCTCCTCCAGCTTCGCCACGCCCATATACACCACCAATGTCGTACCGCCCTCGGCCAAGGCACGCCAGTTCAGGCTGCTGTCGTCCTGGGTATGCGCCGTGACCAGCGTCACACCGCGGCTGACCCCGCGCAGCGTCAGGGGAATATCGCAGTTCGTTGCACCTGCCAGGCCCGCGGTAATCCCGTTGACCAATTCCACCTCAACCCCGCGTTCACGCAACCACAGCGCTTCTTCGCCGCCCCGGCCGAAAATACACGGGTCGCCGCCCTTAAGTCGCACCACGCATTTGCCTTGGCGCGCATAGCGCAGCATCAGGCGGTGGATAAAATCCTGGGGTGTCGAACGGCAGCCGCCGCGCTTGCCCACGGTTATCACCCGAGCGTCCGGGCAGTGCTCCAGCACCCTCGGGTTGACCAAATCATCGATCAGCACCACATCGGCTGCGTGCAGGGCGCGTACCGCCTTGAGGGTTAACAACTCCGGATCACCGGGGCCTGCGCCTACCAGCCAGACTTTTGCGCTCATGTTTATCCCCTCACACACTGATTGCGATTGGCAGCGACGTGCTGGCCAAAAGACGTTTGATTTCCGGTACACAAGAGCCGCACTGCGTGCCGCAGTCCAGTTCCTGCTTAAGCCCGTCCAGGTCCAGGCCACGGCCGATACCGGCGCATACCGCGCTTTCACTGACGTTCTTGCAGTTGCACAAAATTTTACTGCTGGCTGCCGCGCCGCCCGGTGGTGCACTGAGTGGCGCCAGCAGCCAGCGCCGTAGTTGATCGTCGGCACGGCCTTCCAGCCACAAACGCTGCAACCAATGCCGTGCCAGGGTTTCGCCGGCCAGGCGCAGCGCGGTGATGCGGCCTTTTTCGATTTTTACCCGCTTGCCAATCGAACGCCGCGGATCGTCATAGGCCATGACCGGACCGTCATTGAGGCCCAGCAGTTCGTCGATACGGGTTAACAGTTGCAAGTCGGGCGCCTCGGTATGGGCTGCGCGCACCAGAAGAGCCGGCCGTTCACGCCCGGTCAGGCTCAAGCTGACGTAGGCAAAGCCCTCACACAGCGGGCGTAGGGCGTCAAAGTGTTGCTGCACATTTCCCTCGATCAGCGCGAACAGCTGCCACGGCAGTTGCACTGGCTCCAGGCGCACGCCGCTGTGTTTGAGTTCGGGCTGTTTTGACAAGGGGTCGAACGCCGGCTGGGTAAGGGCATTAACACCGCCCTTGAGAAAGCGATCACCCCAATGCATCGGCAGGAATGCCTGGCCCGGGCGCACGCTGTCATCGCTGCTGACGGCGATAATCACGCTGCCACGACGGCTTTTCAGGCTGACCAGATCGCCCTCTTTGAAACGGTGCCGACGCAGCTCATCCGGGTGCAGGCTCAGCAGTGCTTCATTGACGTGCCCGAACAACTGCGCGGCTGTGCCGGTGCGGCTCATGCCGTGCCATTGATCGCGCAGGCGCCCGGTGATCAGGGTCAGTGGGAAGCGCGCGTCACGTTGTTCTTTGGCGGCGCGGTAAGGGTCGGCGATAAAGTGCGCGCGGCCGCTGTCTGTCGGGAACACACCCTCGGTGTACAGGCGCGGCGTGCCCGCTTGTGCGCCCACGGGAAATGGCCATTGCTGCGGGCCGAGCTGATCGAGCAGAGCATGGCTGATTCCCGACAGGTCAAGGTCGCGGTTACGGGTCAACATCTTGTACTCATCAAAGATCTGCGCCGGTTGCTCGAAGGCGAACAAACTCGGCAACCCCGGACGCAAGCGTTGCTCAAGGCGCTGTGCGAAATCCACGGTAATCGCCCAGTCCGGCCGTGCTTCCCCGGGTGGGTCGATGGCGCGGCGTACGTGGGAAATCCGCCGTTCGGAATTGGTCACCGTGCCTTCTTTCTCGCCCCAACTGGCGGCGGGTAACAGCAGGTCGGCGTAGGCGGCGGTTTCGGTGGTGCGAAAAGCCTCCTGCAACACCACGAACGGGCAGGCCGCTAATGCCGCACGCACGCTGTTCTGGTCCGGCAAGGATTGCGCGGGGTTGGTACAGGCAATCCACACGGCCTTGATCTTGCCGGCCTGGATCTGTTCGAACAGTTCGATAGCCGTCAGCCCGGTAGGCGCCGGCAACGATTCAACGCCCCAATAGGCCGCGACTTCAGCCCTGTGCTCAGGGTTGGCCGCCTCGCGATGCCCCGGCAACAGGTTCGACAAACTGCCGGTTTCGCGCCCGCCCATGGCATTTGGCTGGCCGGTCAGGGAAAACGGCCCGCAACCCGGCCGACCGATAGTGCCGGTGGCCAGGTGCAGGTTGATCAGCGCACTGTTTTTGGCGCTGCCGGCGGTGGACTGGTTGAGCCCCATGCACCACAGCGAGAGAAAACTGCCGGAGGTGCCGACCCACTCTGCACACACGCGCAACTGCTCGACGCTGATGCCGCACAACTGCGTGACCATCTGCGGCGTGTAGTCATGCACCAGTCGTTTCAACTCGAGCAACCCATCGGTATGCGCTTGGATAAAGTCGCGGTCGATCCAGTCTTCCCACAGCAACAGGTGCAAGATCCCATGGAACAGCGCCACATCGGTGCCCGGCAGGATCGCCAGGTGCAGGTCGGCCAAATCGCAAGTGTCTGTGCGCCGTGGGTCGATCACCAGCACTTTCATCTGCGGGCGCCGCGCCTTGGCTTCCTCAAGACGTCGGAACAATACCGGATGGGCGTAGGCCATGTTGCTGCCGACGATCATCACGCAATCACTTGCCTCCAGGTCTTCATAGCTGCACGGCGGCGCATCGGCGCCCAGGCTGCGCTTGTAGCCGACCACTGCCGAAGACATGCACAGCCGCGAATTGCTATCGATATTGTTGGTGCCCACCAGCGCGCGGGCCAGCTTGTTGAAGCTGTAGTAGTCCTCGGTCAGCAACTGGCCAGAGATGTAAAACGCCACGCTGTCCGGTCCATGTTCGGCAAGGGTGTCGGCGAACACGTTGGCCGCGTGGTCCAGGGCGGTGTCCCAGTCGGTGCGGGCGCGGGACAGGCCTTTGCCCAGGCGCAGTTCCGGGTACAAGGCACGGGCGGTCAGGTCGCCGGTCAGGTGCAGGCTCGAACCCTTGCTGCACAACTTGCCGAAGTTGGCCGGGTGGTTCGGGTCGCCTTGCATACCCAGGATCTGCACCCCGTCATGCTCGATCAGCACGCCGCAACCCACGCCGCAGTAACAGCAGGTGGACGCGGTGGTCTGGCGGTTCATCAACCGGCGTCCCGCAGGGCCAGCATCACCCGGCCGTTTTCTACGCGGGCGGGGTGATGATGGGCGCAGCCGATGTCCGGCGCCTGGGCTTCACCCGACGCCAGGTCGATCTGCCAATTGTGCAGCGGGCAGGCCACGCGCTTGCCGTAGATCAAGCCTTGGGACAGCGGCCCGCCTTTGTGTGGGCAGCGGTCATCAAGAGCGAAAACCTCATCGTCACTGGTACGAAAAATCGCAATATCGCCTTTTGGCCCATTGATGATGCGCGAGCCCAGGGCGTTGATTTCATCGAGGGCGCAGATATCCAGCCAGTTCATGCCGACACCTCCAGCTGTTTGACGGGGATGACCTCGAATTCCTTTTTCAGCAGCGGCTGTTCCAGGCGTTCTTTCCACGGGTCTTGTTCGAATGACAGCGAGAATTGCAGGCGCTCGTTGAGGGCCTGGCGCCGGGCCGGGTCTTCCAGAACGGCTTTCTTGATGTGCTCCATGCCTACCCGTTGCAGGTAATGCACGGTGCGCTCGAGGTAGAAAGCCTCTTCGCGATACAGCTGCAGGAACGCGCCGTTGTATTCACGCACCTCTTCGGCAGTTTTCAGCTTGACGAAAAACTCCGCGACTTCGGTCTTGATCCCGCCGTTGCCGCCGATGTACATCTCCCAGCCGGAGTCGACGCCGATAATGCCGACGTCCTTGATGCCCGCTTCCGAGCAGTTGCGTGGGCAACCGGACACCGCCAGCTTGACCTTGTGCGGCGACCACATATTGAACAGGTCGTGCTCCAACTCGATACCCAACTGCGTGGAGTTCTGCGTGCCGAAGCGGCAGAACTCGCTGCCCACGCAAGTCTTCACGGTGCGGATGGATTTGCCGTAAGCGTGGCCGGAGGGCATGTCGAGGTCCTTCCACACACCGGGCAAATCCTGTTTCTTGATGCCCAGCAGGTCGATACGCTGGCCACCGGTGACCTTGACCATTGGCACGTTGTACTTGTCGGCCACATCGGCAATGCGCCGCAACTCCGACGGATTGGTCACGCCGCCCCACATCCGTGGGACTACGGAGTAGGTGCCGTCTTTCTGAATATTGGCGTGGGCGCGTTCGTTGATCAGGCGCGATTGCGGGTCGTCCTTGGCCTCGCCGGGCCAGGTGGAGATCAGGTAATAGTTCAGGGCCGGGCGGCAGGTCGCGCAGCCGTTGGGGGTGCGCCAGTTCAGGTAGCTCATGGTGCCGGCGATGGTCAGCAGGTGCTGGTCGCGGATCGCCTGGCGGATTTGCCCATGGTTGAGGTCGCTGCAGCCGCAGATGGCTTTTTCGCTTTTGGGTTTGACGTCGGCGGCGCCGCCCACGGTGTTGATCAGGATCTGTTCCACCAGCCCGGCGCAGGATCCGCAGGAGCTGGCGGCTTTGGTGTGCTTCTTCACATCGTCAACGCTGAACAGCCCGTGTTCCTGAATCGCCTTGACGATGGTGCCTTTGCACACGCCGTTGCAGCCGCAGACTTCAGCGTTGTCTGCCATGCTCATGGCTTTGTCCTGGCCTTGGTGGCCGACATCGCCTAAAGCATTTTCGCCAAACATCAGGTGATCACGAATCTCGCCAATCGCGTGGTTCTCACGGATCTGGCGGAAATACCAACCACCGTCGGCGGTATCGCCGTACAGGCACGCGCCAACCAGGATGTCGTCCTTGATCACCAGCTTCTTGTACACGCCGCCAATCGGGTCGGAGAGGGTGATGGTCTCAGTGCCTTCGCCACCCATGAAATCCCCGGCGGAAAACAGGTCGATACCGGTGACCTTCAGCTTGGTCGAGGTCACCGAGCCTTTGTAAGTGGCAAAGCCCAACTGGGCCAGGTGATTGGCGCAGACCTTGGCCTGTTCGAACAGCGGCGCCACCAGGCCGTAGGCGATCCCACGGTGGCTGGCGCACTCGCCGATGGCATAGATGCGCGGGTCGTAGGTTTGCAGAGTGTCATTGACCAGAATCCCTCGGTTGCAGGGGATGCCGGATTTCTCTGCCAGTTCGGTGTTGGGGCGGATGCCGGCGGCCATCACCACCAAGTCGGCGGGGATGATGTCGCCATTCTTGAACTGCACCGAGCCGACACGACCATTGCCGGCGTCGTGCAGGGCCTGGGTTTGCTCGCACAGGCGAAACACCAGGCCACGGCTTTCCAGTTCGGTTTGCAGCAACTGGCCGCTGGTCTTGTCCAGCTGGCGTTCCAGCAGCCATTCGCCGATGTGCACCACGGTCACGTGCATGCCGCGCAACATCAGGCCGTTGGCGGCTTCCAGGCCGAGTAGGCCGCCGCCGATGACCACCGCGTGCTTGTGGGTCCTGGCGGTGTCGATCATGGCCTGGGTGTCGGCGATGTCGCGGTAGCCGATCACACCCTGCAAGGTATTGCCGGGGATTGGCAGGATAAAAGGCGTCGAGCCGGTGGCAATCAACAGACGATCGTACTCGGCCTCGCTGCCGTCCTCAGCGATGACGATGCGTCTTACACGGTCGATCTGCACCACTTTGCGGTTGAGCAACAGCTTGATGTGGTTGTCCAGGTACCAGTCGAGGTCGTTGAGCACGATCTCTTCGAAGGTCTGCTCGCCGGCCAGCACCGGTGACAGCAGGATGCGGTTGTAGTTGGTGTGGGGCTCGGCGCCGAACACCGTGATGTCGTACAGGTCGCTGCTCAGCTTGAGCAATTCTTCAAGGGTGCGAACCCCGGCCATGCCGTTGCCGATCATCACCAGTTTGAGTTTTTTCATGTCGTTCTCCGCAATGGCTCGACAAATCGTGCGCAAACAAAAAAGGCGCCCCCACCAGTTACCTGGCGAGGACACCTTTGTCCGGTCCCGTTCTCTCGGGAAGCTCAACCCTTCGGCGTTGAAGGGGCGGCTATATGTGAGTTGTTGATGAAGCTAATGCAGCGGTTGTGCCAAGTCGCCGGACGCCCGTTTTATTGGGATTCCCATCGATATTGCGTGGAAATTCGCCCCCTAGTGGTGCAGCAGCCAGTACAGCAGCACCAAATTGACCAGCAGCGAGACGGTCGCCAGGGTTTGCCAGACCTTGAGCGGCTCGCGCTCCAGCAACGGTTTGGGTCGTACGCTCAATTCACGGCGGTCGGCCTGTTCCAGCACCAGCAACCATTCCTCGGCGGTTTCATAACGTTCTGCGGGCTGTGCGGCCACAGCGCGTTCCAGGCTCAACGGCAACCAGTCCGGTAAATCGGGGCGGTAACGACTGGCGCTGACGGGCTGGGTGAAACGTGGCCGCTGGAAAGCTTCGATTTCACCGTAGGGGTAATGCCCGGTCAGCAGGTAATAGAGCGTGACACCGATACTGTATAAATCCTGTTGCGGCGTAGGACGTTCGCCACTGAAGGCTTCGGGCGCGATAAAACTTGGGGTGCCGGGCAGCAAATGGGCGCGGTCCTCGGAAAGCCCCGGGCAGTAGGCCAGGCCGAAATCCAGCACGCGTAATTCGCCATCATCGCCCAGCAGCAGGTTTTCCGGCTTGATGTCACGGTGCAGGATCTGCCGTCGATGCAGAAGGCCCACTGCCCGCAGCAAACGCTCGGCAATGGACTGCCATTGCGCCAAGGGCAGCGGGCCTTGTTGCTGGAACAGCTGCGCGAGGGTCTGCCCCGAATATTCACGCATCACGTAGTACAAATGCTGACGCCCACTGGCCGCATGCACTTCAGGAAACGCGCGCCCGGCCACTCGTCGCAGAAACCATTCTTCCGACAGCAAGGCTTGGCCGGCGTCGTTGTCATCGTCGCGGTTGAGCGGCAAGGTTTTCAACAGCCAAGCTTGTTGCTGGGCATCGCGCACGCGGTACAGCAATGACTGTCGGCTTTGCGCCAGCAGGCTTTCAACCTGCCAGCCTTCAAAGCGTTGCCCGGCCTTCAGGGGCGGTGGCAGCGGCCATTGCTGCAACTGCACCAGCGCATCGCCCAGGGTCGCGGCGCCTAGCTGGTCGATACGCACCAGCAGCGCGCTGGCATTGTCCTGGCTGGCGGCCAGGTGTGCGGCACTGACGAGCGTGTTCACCGCCACATCGAGATTGGTTTGTTCGCGCAGGATCGCGCTGATGCTGTGGTCGCCCAACGTGGCCCACACGCCATCGCTGAGCAGCAGGAAGCACTCGCCTTCGCGCAGTTCACCGTCGAGAAAGTCCAGCACCAGGTGCTGATCCAGGCCGAGGGCGCGCTTGAGCACATGCTGCATGCCCGGTTGTTCCCACACATGGTCTTGCGTGATGCGCTGCAACTCGCCGTCCAGCCAGCGATACACCCGGCAATCCCCCACATGCGCCAGGGTGAAGCGTTGGCCGCGAAATACCAGGGCGCTGAGGGTGGTCAGCAGCGGCTGGCCACCGCCGTTGGCCTGCAACCAGCGGTTCTGTGCCAGTAACAGTCGCTCCAGTGCCTGGGCCACGCCCCAGGTTTGCGGCGTGGCGTAGTAGTCCAGGGCCAGCGCCTGCAAGGTTGAACGGGCGGCCAGGCCACCGTCGGCGCATTGGCTGACGCCATCGGCGATGGCGCACAGGTAACCCTTGCTTGCGGCCAGTTCCGGCATGGGCGTGACCACCCGCAGGGCGTCCTGGTTTTCTGCCCGCGGGCCGATGGCGCTGGCCTGGGCGACGCTCAGTTGCAGGCTCATCAGACGCGTGCGGCGGTCACGGCGGCCGAGCCCCACGTGGTTCTCCAGCGACGCTTGACGCCGTGCAGGCCGAACCAGGCCAACACGCCAAGGCTGGCAAATAACCACAAGGCCAGCTGATAACTGCCGGTGCTCTGTTTGATCGCGCCCATGCCTGCCGCCAGGGCAAAGCCGCCAATGCCGCCCGCCATGCCGATCAGGCCGGTCATCACGCCTATTTCGCGGCGAAAACGCTGGGGCACCAGTTGGAACACCGCGCCATTACCTGCACCGAGGCCGAGCATGGTGCAGACGAAAAGCGCCAGTGCGGCGTAGGAACTTGGCAGGTTGAAACCCACGGCGGCGATGCAAATCGCTGCCACGCCGTACATGCCGAGCAGGGTGCGAATCCCACCGAAGCGGTCGGCCAGCGCGCCGCCCAATGGGCGCATCAAGCTGCCGCCAAACACACAGGCGGCGGTGTAGTAGCCGGCGGTCACCGGGCTCAGGCCGTACTGGTCGTTGAAGTAGCCGGGCAGGGCGCTGGCCAGGCCGATAAAGCCGCCGAACGTCACGCTGTAGAAGAACATGAACCACCAGCTGTCGCGGTCGCCCAGGGCTTTGAAATAGTCGGCCATGGACTTGGCTTTCGGGCGCTCGGGCGCATTGCGCGCGAGCCACGCGAACACGATCAGTGTCAGCACCAGCGGGATCAGCGCGAAGCCGAACACATTGCTCCAGCCAAATGCGGCGGCCAGTACCGGCGCCAGCAAGGCGGCAAACACGGTGCCGGAGTTGCCGGCGCCGGCGATACCCATGGCCTTGCCTTGGTGCTCAGCCGGATACCACTGGGAGGCCAAGGGCAGGGCGACTGCAAAGGATGCACCGGCCATGCCCAGGAACACGCCCAGCAACAGCGCTTGCTCGTAGCTATGGATGCCGAGTTTCCAGGCGCCGAACAGGGCGGCGATCACAATCACCTGGCCGATCAGCCCGGCGGTCTTGGGTGACAGCTTGTCGGCCAGCATGCCCATCAAAAAGCGCAGCACCGCGCCTGCCAGGATTGGCGTGGCCACCACCAGGCCGCGTTGCTGGGTGGTCAGGTGCAGGTCGGCGGCAATCTGCACCGCCAGTGGCCCCAGCAGGTACCAGACCATGAAGCTCAGGTCGAAATACAGGAACGCGGCAAACAGGGTCGGGGTGTGCCCGGATTTCCAGAAGCTTGATTTCATCACGCACCTCAACGGTTGGGGGTCTTGTCAGAAGGCCTGTTGGCCCCAATCGCCGGGGCCAAAACGAAAAAAAACGCCGCCATCGAGTTCGCGAGTGCAAACCGGATGGGCGACGTCTTTGTCGTAGAAGGGGCAACCGCCGTTGGCTACCTGTAATAAGTGCTTAGCAAGAGCTGCGCCAGTTCAGCCGAGCAGCTCACTCATGGCGATGATCTGCTCGGCCACCTGGATCAATTTCTGCTGGCGGCTCATGGCCTGGCGGCGCATCAGGGTGTAGGCCTCTTCCTCATTGCAGTGCTTCATTTTCATCAGCATGCCCTTGGCCAACTCGATGCGCTTGCGCTCGGCCAACTGTTGGTCACGGGCCTGGAGCTGGGCGCGCAAGGCCTGGTCGCTTTCAAAGCGGGCCATGGCCACATCGAGAATCGGCTGCAGGCGCTGGGCCTGAATGCCTTCGACGATGTAGGCGCTGACCCCGGACTTGATCGCCTGGCGCATCACGTTCGGGTCGTGCTCATCGGTGAACATCACGATTGGTCGCGGCTGGTCGCGGCTGACCAGCACCACTTGCTCCATCACATCGCGACCGGGTGACTCAGTATCGATCAGGATCACGTCCGGGCGCACCGTTTCGACGCGCGCCGGCAAGTCGATGGTCAAGCCGGACTCATCGATCACCTCGAAACCGGCCTCGGTCAAAGCGGCTTTGAGGCGCCCGACCTTGCGCGGGGTGTCGTTGATCAACAGGATTCGTAACATAGTCGTGGTCCTGTCAGCGCAGTGCCTGGCGGCTGGTAAGGTCCGCCAGGGCATGCAGGCGGAAGCTGCGGGCGTAGGCGGCGGGGTCGGAGCCGTCCCAGATCTTGCCGTCGATCAACAGGCTGCTGCGCATGTCTTGGGCGTTGGCCGGGACGCCAACGGCAGTCGCGGCCTGGCGATACAGGTCCAGTTGCTGCACCTGGCGAGCCACGCCCAGGTAGTCCGGGTCTTCGCGCAGCAGGCCCCAACGTCGAAACTGGGTCATGAACCACATGCCATCGCAGAGGTACGGCAGGTTCACCTCGCCATCAGCAAAAAAGCGCAGGGCGTGCGGGTCTTGCCACTGGTTGCCGAGGCCGTCGTCATAAGCCCCCAGCAAGCGGGGTTCGATGCAGTCGAGCGGGGCATCGAGGTACTCGCGAGCGCTGAGCAGTTGTGCGGTAGAGCGGCGGTTTTCCTGGCTTTGTTCGATAAAACGGCTGGCCTCGAGGATCGCCATAACCAGTACGCGGGCGGTGTTTGGGTATTGATCGACGAACGCCTGGGTGCAGCCGAGCACTTTTTCTGGGTGGTTTGGCCAGATCGACTGGGTAGTGGCCAGGGTGAACCCCTGGTTTTGCTTGACCGCGCTGGCGCACCAGGGCTCACCGACACAAAAACCGTCGATGCGCCCGGCTTGCAGGTGCGCGATCATCTGCGGTGGCGGCACCACCACACTGTCTACATCTTGCAACGGGTGAATGCCTTGGCTCGCCAGCCAGTAATACAGCCACATGGCGTGGGTGCCTGTGGGAAATGTCTGGGCGAACGTCAGCTTTGTTCGGCTTTGGTGCACGTGGCGGTCGAGTGCCTCAGGAGTGGTCACGCCCTGCTGTTGCAGGCCGTGGGACAGGTTGATGCTCTGGCCGTTCTGGTTGAGCCCCATCAGTACCGCCATGTCGGTGGGCGCCACGCCGCCAATGCCCAGGTGTACGGCATAGATCAACCCGTACAGGCTGTGGGCGGCGTCCAGTTCACCGCTGACCAGTTTGTCGCGCAGGCTGGCCCAGGAGGATTGGCGCTTGAGGTTCAGCGTCAGGCCGTAGGGTTGGGCAAATCCCTGGGTGGCGGCGACCACCAATGAAGCGCAGTCGGTGAGTGCCATGAAACCCAGGTCCAGGCTGCTCTTTTCCGGGGCGTCACTGCCGTTGACCCACGCCAGTGGGGTGTTCACCGGGCTGTTGCCGACCGAGTCGTTCATCAACACCTACCTTTTCTGTCAAAAAAAAAGCATCGCTCCTTCGCATGGCAGTACAAGCCATTGCCGGGTAACGACGCCTTTGTCTGTAAGCCTGCTCCGACGTTGGCGCGGGCTCTGATGCAGAGTCCGTAGCAAGGCACATGCCACGGGCAGGCGGATGGAGCCTGCCGTCACCTTTCCATCAAGATTGAAACTCGAGTGCCTTTCAGTATGGCCGCTTCTTTGCGCCCGACTGCCAGGAACACCCAAGTTGCCTATCGATTCACCGACCCTGATGAGCTATCACCGATGAGCTCTCCCTGGCTATGCCGCTGGCTGCTGTGCGGTGCGTTGCTGTGGGCCAATGCCTGCGCCTGGGGCGCAAGCTACGAAGCCCGGGATGAAAGCCTGCATACCTTTTTCAGTGCGTTGTCGCATTCTTTGGGGGTGCCCGTCGTTGTCAGCCGCGAAGCGGCGCGTAAACGCATTTGCGGCACCTTCGATCTGGAGGCTGCGCAGCAGACCCTCGCGACCGTCGCCGAGCAGCAGGGCCTGATCTGGTACAGCGACGGGCAGGTGCTTTACCTGTATGACGCCAGCGAAGCAAAAAGCTCGGCGGTTGCGCTGCGGCACATTCCGGTCGACAGGTTGCGCGGGTTCATGCGCCGTTCGGGGCTTGATGAATCACGTTATCCGCTCAGAGAGAGCGGCGCGCGCACGTTCTATGTGTCCGGGCCACCTAATTATGTGAACCAGGTGTTGCACCTGGCCCAACTGATGGACAGGCCGCGCACCGAAGTGCGTGTCGGTAAACAGGCCTTCGGTGTGGTGCAGGTATTCAACACCCATGTGGCAGACCGTCAGTACGTCATGGGTGACGACAAGGTCAATGTACCGGGCATGGCCACGATGATCGAGAACCTGCTGGCTATCGAGCAGAAGGATGCCAGGCAGCGCCCTCCGGGTTTGCTGGCTGACAAGAGCCTGTTGGTGATGGCCTACCCGGACTCCAACAGCTTGCTGATCAAGGGCAAGCCTGATCAGGTCAAGGTGATAGAGGAACTGGTGGCGGAGTTGGACAAGCCCAAGCGACCAATCGAAGTGTCGCTGTGGCAGATCGATGTAGACCGTAGAGAACTCGACAAGATGGGCGTGGCCTGGGCTCAGGAAACCGGCACCGGAGCCTCCGTGACGCGGGTGCTGGAGCCCTTGGATGACAGCCGTTTGATGGCACAGCTCGGTGTTCTTGAGCGGCGACGCAAAGCCAGGATCACCGCGTTCCCCGTGCTGCTTACCCAAGAGAATGTTCCAGCGGTTTTCCAGGACAAGCATACTTTTTACCTGCCCAAGCCTGGTGCTGACAGCGGCAAGTGGGAGCCCGTTGGGTATGGCACCGAAGCCAGCGTGCTACCACGCTTTGCGGCAGCGAATCAGATTGAAATGCAGCTGACCCTTGAGGATGGCCGTCAACTGGACAGCAAACTCGAGCCAGGCTCGGTAGGGGCAGTAGGGCGGGTGGGAATCAACACGGTGGTGCGCGTGCCTCAGGGCAAGCGACTGTGGCTGGGCGCGTTTGAGCGTGAGGGCGGCGTGGGTTCCGGTCGGCGCGCCGAGGTACGGCTGTTTGTGATCCAGGCCCGGGCGGTTGGCGCAGAGCCGCGGATGCTGGCGGGTGCTATCGGGCCGCCGCCGCTGACGCAAAGTCAATATGAGCGTGTGCAACGCGCATTTGTGCGCGAAAACCGCGAAACCTCTGACATCCAATAACTTTCTGAACGCCTATCAACGCTTTCCTGAGTGTTTTTTGCCGGTAATGGCGAAAAGTCCTACGCGATACGCACACAAAGCTTCGATTACATGGGTTTTTCCCTAACGTTGTTCAGGGGCCGACTTTCTATAGTCGCGGGGTTGGCGTATCGACCGTTTCTGGAAACAAGGTAATCAATGTCAGTAGATCAGGTACAGAGGTGAATATGACCCTCGCGAATGAAGAACTGGCAGCCTCGTGGTTTTTTGCCGGATGGACCTTGCATGTTGATGGCCGGTTAACGGGTGAGGGTGTGGATATTCAGCTGCCACCCAAGGAGTGGCAGGTGCTGCGGTTGCTGTTGGCATCCGGTGGTGTGCTGATGACCAAGGACCGTTTACTCGAGCAGGCCTGGTCCCGTGGCGAGGTTGCGGAAGAGTCGCTCACCCGTTGTATCTATGAATTGCGCAAGCACTTGAGAGAAGACAAAGGCTTTATCAAGACGATCTATGGCAGGGGGTATCGCTTTACCTGTGCTGTCACCGTTCGGCAACACACCCAACGGCTGCCCGGGCAGGCGTGTGTGCCTCGCATCTGTTCGGCCTGTGGCCAGGTGAACCATGATTAAGCGTTTGCGCAAAGGCTTGCTGCTGTGCCTGCTGATGGGCAGCTACCCGGCCTGGGCCAGTTGTTGGGAGGAAGTCGCCGGCCGGTATGACATTGAGCCGGAGCTGTTGAAAGCCATTGCTGTGGTGGAGTCGGGCGCACGCGCGGGCGCGATGAACCCGGGTAATAGCGATGGTTCGCGAGACATTGGCCTGATGCAGATCAACAGCATGCACTTGCCTCGTCTGGCCAAGCAGGGGATTACCGAGGAAAGGTTGCTGACTGAGCCGTGTTTATCGATCGAGGTGGGGGCTTCGATCCTGGCCGACTTCATCCAGCGCTTCGGTTACAACTGGACAGCCGTGGGGTCCTATAATGCCGGGCCGGCACCCGAGCGTGAGGCATTACGCCTGCGTTATGCAGAAAAAATCTGGGCGCAGTATGAAGCGTTGGTTGCACATCGCCAGTGACGAATGGACGGCACGCCTCGCACCCGGCGTGCCACCCCGGCTATAATCGCGCCACCTTTCGCCGCCATCCGAGTCTAGCCCGCCCATGTATACCCTGGCCCGCCAGCTGTTGTTCAAACTCTCCCCGGAAACCTCCCACGATCTGTCCCTGGACTTGATCGGTGCCGGTGGCCGCCTGGGGCTCAATGGTCTGGTATGCAAGGCACCGGCAAAAATGCCGGTTTCGGTGATGGGGCTCGATTTTCCCAACCCGGTCGGGCTGGCTGCGGGTCTGGACAAGAACGGCGCGGCCATCGACGGTTTTGCGCAACTGGGTTTCGGCTTTGTCGAGATCGGCACCGTGACGCCACGGCCACAACCGGGTAACCCGAAGCCGCGTATCTTCCGTTTGCCCGAAGCCGAGGCAATCATCAATCGCATGGGCTTCAACAACCTGGGCGTTGATAACTTGCTGTCGCGGGTTCAAGCCGCGAAGTACAAAGGCATTCTCGGCATCAATATCGGCAAGAACTTCGACACGCCGGTCGAGCGCGCCGTGGATGATTACCTGACCTGCCTGGACAAGGTCTACGCCCACGCCAGCTACGTCACGGTCAACGTCAGTTCGCCCAACACGCCAGGCCTGCGCAGCCTGCAGTTTGGTGATTCCCTCAAGCAATTGCTCGAAGCCTTGCGCCAGCGCCAGGAAGACCTGGCCGTGCGCCATGGCAAGCGCGTGCCGTTGGCCATCAAGATTGCCCCGGACATGAGCGATGAAGAAACCGTGCTGGTCGCCCAGGCCCTGGTGGATTCGGGCATGGATGCGGTGATCGCTACCAACACCACCTTAAGCCGCGTCGGCGTTGAAGGGCTGGCGCATGGTGACGAAGCGGGCGGCCTGTCGGGCGCGCCGGTGCGGGACCAGAGCACCCATATCGTCAAGGTACTGGCCGCTGAACTGGCGGGGCGCTTGCCGATCATCGCCGTGGGCGGCATCACCGAAGGCAAGCACGCAGCCGAGAAGATCGCTGCCGGCGCCAGCTTGGTGCAACTCTATTCCGGCTTTATCTACAAAGGCCCGGCGTTGATTCGCGAGTCGGTGGATGCCATCGCGGCTTTGCGCTGATAGATCAGCCAATAGATCGTTCCCACGCTCTGCGTGGGAATGCATCCTGTGACGCTCTGCGTCGCCGTTGCGCAAGACCTCAGGTTGGACGCGGAGCGTCCTGGGAGGCGTTCCCACGCAGAGCGTGGGAACGATCAGCCAATTCCTGAGCATTAAAAAGGGCTCCAAAAGGAGCCCCCTGGGCCGAAGCCCGCCGCCCGGATAGGACGTGCGTGGTTAAGTCGTTACAAAATCTTCAAGGTGGTTGTCGGATTAAGTGCCCCGTGTCAGCCGACGGCGTGAAGTTCGTTGAGTCTGTGGATTCCCGCAGTGCCAGTCATACCGTCCCAGTTGTCGCCGCGTCCTTCTCGCCAGCCGTTGATCCAGGCTTGGCGTACCGACGGTAGAGTAAATGGGCAAAGCTCACGGGATTTACCATGAACGCCATATTGATATCCGCGTAAAAATGCTCTTTCCAACGGATCACGCTTAAGTCTTCTCATAGGGTGTTTCCCTCACTTGTTGACTGTCTAGATATCCTTCGGCCCCGCGTGGGGCCGGGCAGGGTTTTCCTGCCGTTGGTGGGCTCGCTGCCGGCGTGGCGAGCCTATGTGTCGGCGTCGTTACGGCGCCAACCTGTGTTGAGTTCTAACCAATAGGTCACATGGATTCAATGATCGTTTTGTCATAAGCACGTAACGATAACGATGCTATAGCCATAAGCTGGGATGGCTTTTCGCCCCATTTAATAGGCAAACCCAGCTATGATGTGCCCTGCATAGAGGATGGGTTTAATCCTTTAGTGAGAATGCCCGCCTGTTGCAGTCGGTTATTATTCGACGAAGGGTCGGAATATTTCTTTTTGTTGCGATGATTTATTTATCTGCCCCGGCAATTCAGGCTCAAACGCCCGGTAGCCGGGGTGGAACGGCACATTCGTGCCACGCGAGCACTCTTCAAGAAAAGTGCTTGATTGAAAACCGAGCCGGCGATGCGTCGCCCGTTCATTTATTGCTGAAAAGCCTGGAATGCCCCATGTCGGACCGTTTTGAACTCTTCCTCACCTGCCCCAAGGGCCTCGAAGGCCTGCTGATCGAGGAAGCCGTCGGGCTTGGCCTTGAGGAAGCCCGCGAGCACACCTCGGCCGTGCGCGGCATGGCCGACATGGAAACCGCCTACCGCCTGTGTCTCTGGTCGCGCCTCGCCAACCGCGTGCTGCTGGTGCTCAAGCGCTTCCCGATGAAGGACGCCGAGGACCTCTACCACGGCGTGCTGGATATCGAATGGGCCGACCACATGGTCCCGGACGGCACCCTGGCCGTTGAATTCAGTGGCCACGGCTCGGGCATCGACAACACCCACTTCGGCGCGCTGAAGGTCAAGGATGCGATTGTCGACAAACTGCGCACCCCGACCGGCGAACGCCCGTCCATCGACAAGATCAACCCGGACCTGCGCATTCACCTGCGCCTGGACCGTGGCGAAGCCATCCTTTCCCTGGACCTGTCCGGTCACAGCCTGCACCAGCGCGGTTATCGCCTGCAGCAGGGCGCCGCACCGTTGAAGGAAAACCTGGCAGCCGCGATCCTGATTCGCGCCGGCTGGCCGCGTATTGCGGCCGAAGGCGGCGCGCTGACGGACCCGATGTGTGGCGTGGGCACCTTCCTGGTGGAAGGCGCAATGATCGCCGCCGACATGGCGCCCAACCTCAATCGTGAGCTGTGGGGCTTCACCACCTGGCTCGGTCACGTACCGGCGCTGTGGAAGAAGCTGCACACCGAGGCCACCGAGCGTGCTGCCATTGGCATGAACAAGCCGCCATTGTGGGTGCGTGGCTATGAGGCTGACCCGCGTCTGATCCAGCCCGCCCGTAACAACATCGAACGCGCAGGCTTAAGCCACTGGATCAAGGTGTACCAGGGCGAAGTCGGCACGTTCGAGCCGCGCCCGGACCAGAACCAGAAAGGCCTGGTGATCTGCAACCCGCCCTACGGCGAGCGCCTCGGTGACGAAGCCAGCCTGTTGTACCTCTACCAGAACCTCGGCGAGCGCTTGCGCCAGGCCTGCATGGGCTGGGAAGCGGCGGTGTTCACCGGCGCGCCGGACCTGGGCAAGCGCATGGGCATCCGCAGCCACAAAC
Organism: Pseudomonas sp. OE 28.3; assembly: GCF_014268205.2. Lineage (NCBI taxonomy): Bacteria > Pseudomonadati > Pseudomonadota > Gammaproteobacteria > Pseudomonadales > Pseudomonadaceae > Pseudomonas > Pseudomonas sp. OE 28.3. Next base: position 5,057,798 of record NZ_CP077082.1, on the reverse strand, counting down.
AGTATTCGTTCTGGAACGGCGCGTTGCCGTGCAAGTTGCTGCTGATCAAGGTCAACCCGGACCAGTTCGTCACTGGCGAGCGCCGCACCCCGGAGCAGCGTCAGGCCGAGCGTGAGCAAGCCGCTTACGATCAAGCCCCGACCGAGCCGGTCGAGCGCCAGTACAACAAGAACGGCAACCCGATCAAGCCGGCTCCAGCCCCGGTGGTTGAGCAGGCGCGCCTGAGCGAAGGCGGGCAGATGTTCGCCAACCGCCTGCAAAAGAACCTCAAGCAGTTGGGCAAATGGGCCAAGCGCGAAGGTGTTGACTGCTACCGTGTGTACGACGCCGATATGCCGGAATACTCCATGGCCATCGACCTGTACCACGATTGGGTGCATGTGCAGGAATATGCCGCGCCTAAATCCATCGACCCGGAAAAAGCCTCTGCGCGTATGTTCGATGCGCTGGCCGCGATTCCCCAGGCGCTGAATGTCGACAAGAGCCGCGTGGTGGTCAAGCGTCGCGAACGTCAGAGCGGCACCAAGCAGTACGAACGTCAAAGCGCTCAGGGCAAGTTCACCGAAGTCAGCGAAGGCGGCGTGAAGCTGCTGGTCAACCTCACCGACTATCTGGATACCGGCCTGTTCCTCGACCATCGCCCGATGCGCATGCGCATCCAGAAGGAAGCGGCCGGCAAGCGTTTCCTCAACCTGTATTGCTACACCGCCACCGCGAGTGTGCACGCAGCCAAGGGCGGCGCGCGCAGCACCACCAGCGTCGACTTGTCCAAGACTTACCTGGACTGGGCGCGTCGCAACTTCTCCCTTAACGGTTTCTCTGACAAGAACCGCCTGGAGCAAGGTGATGTGATGGCCTGGCTGGAGGCGAGCCGTGATGAGTTCGACCTGATCTTCATCGACCCGCCGACCTTCTCCAACTCCAAGCGCATGGAAGGCATCTTCGACGTACAGCGTGACCACGTGCAGTTGCTCGACCTGGCCATGGCGCGCCTGGCCCCTGGCGGCGTGCTGTACTTCTCGAACAACTTCCGCAAGTTCGTGCTGGAGGACAACCTCAGCGAGCGCTATGCGGTCGAGGAAATCAGCGACAAGACCCTGGACCCGGATTTCGCACGTAACGCGAAGATTCACCGGGCCTGGAAAATCACCGCTCGCTGATCGCCACACTCAAGCTGCACCAAAAAGCCGCAAGCCCGGAATATTCCGGGCTTGCGGCTTTTTTGCACTGGTCAAACACCGGCCTCATGGTTATAACTTAACGCCTAGCCAAAGTGACACCCCCCGCACGCTGGCGTTGTGAGTGTTGCCTATGCCGATGCAAGCCGTTCGCCCGAAAATACTAGGCTTTATCAGTGAGCAGGCGTCGGCTTGGCTGGTGGCATTGGTGGTGTTATTGGCAGGTGGAGCGCTGACGGTCATCGTCGCCTGGGCGGCCGCCGACCTCTACAAACAGCAAGTGCGCCAGCGTTTCCAGTTATTGGTCAACGAGCGCTACACCCGCCTTCAGGAGCGGTTCGAAGACCAGGAGCAACGCCTGGCCAGCCTGCAGCGTTTCTTCGTCAATTCCAGTGACGTGTCCCGCGCCGAGTTCGATGGTTTCGCCAAGCCTTTGCTTCTGCGCGCCCGCGCCTATGCCTGGGCGCCGCGTATATTTCGCGAACAGCGCAACGCTTTTGAACAGGAAATCTCGCGTCAGCGTGGTACACCTTTCGCCATTAGAGAATTGAACACTTCGGGTGAACTGGCGCCGGCGCCCGAGCGCGACGAGTATGTGCCGGTGCTGTACAGCCAGACCCAAAGCTTGCTGGGTTCGCCCTTGGGGTTCGATCTGTTGGCCCAGCCACTGCGTCGTTCGGTGCTTGAGCGGGTGCAGAAAAGCGGCCGGCCTGCGGTGTCCCAGCCCATGCAGTTGGTGGGCGTAGAACCGGCTTATGCCGCCGGCGTCTTGTTGGTGGCGCCCGTGAGCAAACCCGTCGACACCGAGCCCCATGGTTATGTGATGGCAGTGATCAGCATGCGCCAACTGGTCGCCGATGGTTTGCCCAAGCCCAGCCGCGACAACCTGGTGATGCAGATCGTCGACACTTCCGACACGCAGCAGCGCGTGCTGTACGCGTCCAGCAACGCGGTGGGCGACAGCGGCCTTGTTGCCACGCGTCGTCTCACCCTCGGCGACCATGTGTATGCCTTGAGCGTTCGCGCCAGCCAGGTGTTCGACCAGGCCAATCACTCGTCGATGCACACCATACTGGCCATGGGCGTGCTCCTCAGCCTGCTGCTCAGTGCGTTGCTGTATGTGTTGGTCAGCCAGCGCCAGCGCGCGCTCAAGCTGGTGGAACAACGCACGCAGCAGTTGCACCTGCGTGAGCAGGAGCTTCGCGCAGCCCACGGGCAATTGCGCAGTGTGCTGAACGCCGCCACCCATGTTGCGATCATTGCCACTGACCTGCGGGGTGTGATCAACACCTTCAATGCCGGTGCCGAGAAAATGCTCGGGTTCAAATCCGAGGCGGTGGTGGGGCGACTGACCTTGGAAAGCCTGCATCTGGCCCTGGAACTCGAAGCGCGCGCGGCCAGTTTGAGCGTGGCCTTGGGCAAGCGTATTCCGGCGAGCCAGGCGATGCTGGTGGAAAGCCCGGACAATCTGCACGAGGCGCGCGAGTGGACATTACTGCGCGAGGATGGCCGCTACCTGACGGTGAATATGCTCACCACCGTATTGCTGGACGACTACGGCCTGTGGATCGGGCACCTGGCGATCTACATGGATGTGACCGAACAAAAACGCGCCTACGAGGCGTTGGCCGCGCGCGACCGACTACTCAAAAAGCTCAGTGCCCACGTGCCTGGCGGGATTTTTCAGTTCACCCTCGAACCCAAGGGGAAGGGGCGTTTCATCTATGCCAGCGATGGTATGCGCGATATCTATGAAATCGACACGGGCGTACTGCAGCAAGACGCGGACAAGGTGTTCGAACGCATTCATCCGCAAGACGTGGAGCGTGTGCGCCTTTCGATTCGTCTGTCAGCGCTGCAGTTGAGCCATTGGCGCGAAGAGTACCGGGTGGTGTTGCCGCAACGCGGCCTGCGCTGGATTCGCGGCGAAGCCACGCCGGAGGAGTTAACCGGCGGTGGCACGTTGTGGCATGGCTACGTGTCGGATATCTCCGATCTGAAGCGGGTCGAAGAGGAGCTGCGTGCGCTGTCGATTACCGACTCGCTGACGGGCATTCATAACCGCCGTTATTTTCAGGATCGCCTCAAGGCCGAGATGCTGCGGCTCAACCGAACCAAGGGCACATTGTCGTTGATCATGCTCGATATTGATCACTTCAAACGTATCAATGACCAGCACGGGCATGCGGTGGGCGATGGGGTGTTGCAGGAAGTGTGCAAACGCATCGGCCGGCGCCTGCGCCGTACGGATGTGTTCTGTCGCCTGGGCGGCGAAGAGTTTGTGGTGCTGTGCCCGCACACCGATGCCGAGCAGGCTTATAGCCTGGCGATGGAGTTGTGGCAGTCGCTGCGCACCGAACCGATGGAGGTGGTGGGCGTGGTGACCGCCAGCTTCGGTGTGGCCAGTTGGCGGATCGATGAAGGGATTGACGGGCTGCTGCTGCGCGCGGACTCGGCGGTGTATGCGGCCAAGCAGGCGGGCCGCGACCGGGTGGAGGCCGAGCGCTTGCGCGCCTGATCGTTCCCACGCTCTGCGTGGGAATGCCTCTTGTGACGCTCTGCGTCACGCTTTGGGACGCAGAGCGTCCCAGGCTGCGTTCCCACGCGGAGCATCACTAGTGTCCGGTAAACATGTTTCATAGCTGAAGGCTGCCTTGGGCAGCCTTCAGCTTTTCTCGCTCCTGCCTTCGTCGATCCCTCAATTCTGGCGTCGCGGGCCGTTCGTGCAGGACATGAGATATGCGAACCGTCAGCTCAAACAACGAACCGGTAAATTCTGAGCGACGATGGTAAAGGTGCAATAACAAGTAGCTGATCAAGGCACTGTAAATCTGCAGACGCACGGCGTTTTCAGAGAATGCGTAGAAGCGTTTGAGTTTCAGATGTTGCTTGACCCACTTGAAAAACAGCTCGATCTTCCAGCGATCTTTGTACAATCCCGCGATTTCTTCGGCTGATCTTACGAAGTCATTGGTCACCAGGATTAACGGCGTGGCGTGTCCCTCGCGTTCTACCACCACGCGTCTTGCCGGCGTTTCTCGGTAGTCATTAAGACGCTTGCCGCCTAGATGCTTTTTTCCGAACAGGATGACTTCGTCGGTCATGACGGGGCTTTGCTCGGCTGCGATCGAGTGCTTGTGCAGCACTTTGATATTGGCGTTTTTTTTCAGGCGGGTGACGAAAAAGGCTCCTTTGGTCTGCAACTGGTGCCACCAGTTGTAATCGCAATATCCCTTGTCAAAGACATACGTCATGCCGACCTGAATCGGCATTTCCAGCGCATCGCTCAGGTCGTTGACGTTGGCAGGAGTGATGTTGACGTACACCGGGGCCAACTGCGCCAAATCTAGTCCGACATGTACTTTCAGGCCCTGCGTGATGCGGGTTTTCGTGGAGGCTGTCCAGTCATCAAAGTGAGGTCCGCGCAAAGTGATTGACGTGGAATCAAGCAGGCTAATCATGGCACCGACTTCTTTGCGCTGCTGGCGGCTGATGCCGCTCAACAGTAATTGGCAAAGATCCTGGAATGGCCGGTAGTTTCGCTTGTTCAAGGCATCTGACAGGGTCGATCGGGCGACGGGCCCCGCTTTAAGATGGTAACTATGCGGACTTAGCGTTTCGGAAAAAGTGGCCAAGGACCGCAGGCTTAAGGCTTGGGTTATATGGCCGCTGACCAGTGTCACCAGCAATTGCCAGCTCGTGCAGCGTTTGACGTAGCGATCAGCCTGGTGCTTTTCGGTGGATTGCCGAAAGAACTGGCGCGGGATCGCACTGAGTAGGTGGGCTAAACGGGTACTGGTAAACATGGGTCAAAATCGAGTCTGAAAAATCCGATTATGACTGACAGTCGCGAACAACAAGGGGGAGCAAGCTCCCCCTTTGGTTTTTACCGGACACTAGTGACGCGGAGCATGGGAACGATCAGTTACAAGACGGGCGCTGCGGCTGTCAGCTTCGGCTGGCGATACAGGTCCAGCAGCACCTGATCGAGCACCGAAGAAGCCCCCCATGGCTTCGAATCGTTGAGTATCGCCACCACCACCCAGGTGTTGCCATTGTTGTCGCGGCTGAACCCGGCAATGGCGCGCACGGTGTTCAAGGTGCCGGTCTTGACGTGAGCCTCACCGCGCAGAGCCGTGGTTTTCAGGCGTTTGCGCATGGTGCCGTCGGTGCCGGCAATCGGCAGCGAACTGATGTATTCCGCCGAGTACGGGCCTTTCCACGCCGCTTGCAGCATGGCCGCCATTTCGCGGGCGCTGACGCGTTCGGCGCGGGACAGGCCGGAGCCGTTCTCCATCACCAGGTGCGGCGCGGTGATGCCTTTTTTCGCCAGCCACTGACGCACCACGCGTTGCGCGGCCTTGGCGTCGTCGCCATCGGCGTCGTTGCGGAACTGCGCGCCCAGGCTCAGGAACAACTGCTGGGCCATGGTGTTGTTACTGTATTTGTTGATGTCACGGATGATTTCCGCCAGGTCCGGCGAGAACGCACGAGCCAGCACTTTAGCGTCCTTGGGCACTGGTGCCTGGATATCACGGCCCTGGATGGTGCCGCCCAACTCCTGCCAGATCGCACGCACGGCGCCGGCGGTGTAGGTGGCGTGGTCGAGCAGCGACAGGTAGGTCTGCGAGCTGCACCCATCGCCCAACTGGCCGCTGACCGTCACGGTCACGCTGCCATCGGCGGCGGTCACCGGGCTGTAGCGCACATCGCCAGTGCATTGCTTGGCGTTGGAGACTTTGACCTGGTTGTCGATGCGGATGCTCGCAATCGGCGGCTCGACCGACACGATCACCCGGCCCGAGTCATTGCGGGTGACAAAGCGCAGGGCCTTGAGGTTGACCAGCAGGGCGTCCGGCTTGACCAGGAACGGCTTGTTCTCGTCGTTGCCGTCGTCATTGAATTCAGGCAATTGCGGTTGATTGAAGAAACTGCGGTCCAGCACCAGGTCGCCAGTGACTTGCTGTACGCCATTGGCGCGCAGGTCGCGCATCAACAGCCAGAGTTTTTCCATATTCAGCTTGGGGTCGCCGCCGCCCTTGAGGTAGAGGTTGCCGCGTAACACGCCACCGCTGAGGGTGCCGTCGGTGTAGAACTCGGTCTTCCACTGGTGGTTGGGGCCGAGCATTTCCAGGGCTGCGTAGGTGGTGACCAGCTTCATGGTGGAGGCCGGGTTAACCGAAACATCAGCGTTGAACACGGTCGGCGTGCCGGGCCCGGTGAGGGGCAGCATCACCAACGACAGCGAAGTATTGGGTATTTTGGCTTTCTGCAGTGCCTGCTGAACATTTGGCGGCAGGCTGTTGTTGATCGGCGCGGCGGTGACGGAAAAAGCCAGAGGTAGAAGAAAACCGGCAAAGAGTACTGAACGAAAAGAGTTGATCATAAGGAATAAAACCCTACTGCTGAGAAGGGTGAAAAAGGTGAGGGGTATGGAAGAAAATCCCTCATTGGTCACGAAAGTGTCGGCATTATGCCCCAAGGTGGATCCAGTTGTAGCTGAACGATAGCGGGTATTTCGGGTTTTTTTGCAGACCAATGGCCGCCCGTCCCATAGAGTCGGGCAAAGGTCGGCTTAAACTGCTAAAGTGCCGGCCGTTATTACTTAAGAGGATTGTTCCAATGGCGACTAACCGTTCCCAGCGTCTGCGCAAAAAACTGTGCGTTGATGAATTTCAAGAGCTGGGTTTCGAACTGAACCTGGACTTCAAAGAAGACCTGAGTGAAGAAGCTACCGATGCTTTCCTCGAAGCATTCATCAAAGAAGCCATGGAAGCCAATGGTCTGGGCTATGTCGGCGGCGATGACTTCGGTCTGGTTTGCCTGCAGAAGCGTGGCTCGGTCAACGAAGAGCAACGCGCAGCTGTTGAAAGCTGGCTCAAAGGCCGCAGCGAGCTGAAAAGCGCTGAAGTCAGCCCACTGCTGGACGTGTGGTATCCGGAAAAGCCGATCAACGCGGCTAAGTGATACTAAAAAAACGGCGACCCTCGGGTCGCCGTTTTTTTATGCCTTGCGCCAATTCAGAATCAACAGCGTCAACACCCCCGCCACAATCCCCCAGAACGCCGAGCCGATGGAAAACAGCGTCAAGCCAGACGCGGTGACCATAAAGGTGATCAGCGCCGCTTCCCGCTCCTTGGGCTCATTCATGGCGATACTCAAACCATTGATGATCGAGCCAAACAACGCCAGGGCCGCAATCGACAGCACCAGTTCCTTGGGCAACGCTGCGAATAACGCCGCCAAGGTGGCGCCGAACACCCCGGCGATCCCGTAGAACACCCCGCACCAGACGGCCGCGGTGTAGCGCTTGTTGCGGTCTTCATGGGCATGTGGCCCGGTGCAGATCGCCGCGCTGATGGCCGCCAGGTTGATGCCGTGGGAGCCAAACGGCGCCAGCACCAGCGAGGCCAGCCCTGTTGCGGTGATCAACGGCGAGGCGGGTACGGTATAGCCGTCAGCGCGCAGCACGGCGACGCCGGGCATGTTTTGTGAGGTCATTGCCACCACAAACAACGGGATACCGATGCTGATGGTCGCCGCCAGCGAGAAGTGCGGCGTGGTCCACACCGGTGTTGCCACTTCCAGGTGGAAACCGCTGAAGTCCAGCAAACCCATCAGCCCTGACAACAGGGTGCCGATTACCAGCGCGGCCAGTACTGCATAACGCGGCGACAGGCGCTTGATGATCAGATAGGTGAAAAACATCCCCAGCACCAGGCCTGTGCGATGTTGCGCGGCGACAAAAATCTCGCTGCCGATCTTGAACAGAATCCCCGCCAGCAAGGCGGCCGCCAATGAGGCGGGGATGCGCTTGACCAGTTTTTCAAAGCTGCCGGTCAGCCCGCAGAGCGTGACCAGCACCGCGCAGGTGATATAGGCGCCGATGGCCTCGCCGTAACTTACACCACCCAGGCTTGTGATCAGCAGCGCGGCGCCGGGCGTGGACCAGGCAATGGTGATCGGCGTGCGATAGCGCAACGACAGGCCGATGCTGCACACCGCCATGCCGATGGAGATCGCCCAGATCCACGAAGAAATCTGCGCCGTGGTCAAACCGGCTGCCTGGCCGGCCTGGAACATCAGCACCAGGGAACTGGTGTAGCCGGTCATCATGGCAATGAAGCCGGCGACGACGGCCGACGCAGAAGTGTCGGCCAATGGGCGCAAGGGCGCTTGAGTGGCGTCGGTCATGGAGAGGTGTTCCTTTTACCTGGGAAAAAGCGAATTCAAGCCTAAACTCAAACGTAACCACTCATTGCAATACAGCCGCCGCCGCAAATAGCCGTACAGTGTGTTGGCGCACTGGGTTGTGTACAATGTGCCCTGTTTTTAGGTGATACTTGCCAGCAACACGCTGTTGACGTATTACCGTTAATTCGCCGCCGTTCTCCAAACCCCGAGTGCCCATGAACGAACAGTTGCAACCTCTCAAGAAACAACCGCGAGCCGGCAAGGCTGGTCGCAGCGGAACCCAGGACGATATCGTCTACGCGCATATCTTCGAGGCGATCCTCGAACAACGCCTGGCGCCCGGTACCAAATTGAGTGAAGAAGCACTGGGCGAAATCTTCGGCGTCAGCCGCACCATCATCCGCCGCGCGCTCTCGCGCCTGGCCCATGAAGGCGTGGTACTGCTGCGGCCCAATCGTGGCGCGGTAGTGGCGAGCCCAAGTGTAGAAGAAGCGCGCCAGGTGTTTCTGGCCCGGCGTCTGGTCGAGCGGGCGATCACTGAATTGGCGGTGCAACACGCCACGGCTGAGCAACTGGCCGAGTTGCGCCAGATGGTCAACGACGAACGCGACAGCTTCTCACGGGGTGATCGCGGTGCCGGTATCCGCCTCTCCGGCGAATTCCACTTGAAGCTCGCCGAAGCGGCGAAGAATGCACCGCTGATCAGCTTCCAGCGCAGCCTGGTGTCGCAGACCTCGTTGATCATCGCCCAGTACGAAAGCGGCAACCGCTCGCACTGTTCCTACGATGAGCACACCCAACTGATCGATGCGATCGAAGCACGCGACGCGACGCTGGCAGTGAATTTGATGATGCACCATATGGATCACATCGACAGCAAGCTCAACCTCGACGAGGAAAGCGCGTCGGATGATTTGCACGCGGTGTTCTCGCATTTGTTGCAGACCAAGAAGCCAGGGCGTTCTTCAGTCAAACTGTAATGTTCCAGGTTCGCCTGGGACTAAAAATGTGGGAACCGGGCTTGTGTGGGAGCTGGCTTGCCTGCGATGCAGGCACCGAGGTGTATCAGGTACACCGCGGTGATGCTATCGCAGGCAAGCCAGCTCCCACACAAGCCCAGCTCCCACATTTGTTTTGTGGTGTTGCTGAAATTAGCGCTGGTGCACCAACTGACCCGCTGCATACGTCTGCAACACCGTCCGGTCATCCCCCAACGTCATCAACACAAACAACGTCTCGGCAATGTTATTGGCCTGCTTCAAGCGATAGCTGAGCAGCGGCGTAGCGTTGTAGTCCAGCACCAAAAAGTCCGCATCCGTGCCCGGCTGCAATGTGCCGATCTTGTCTTCCAGACGCAGTGCCCGCGCACCGCCCAAGGTGGCCAGGTACAGCGACTTGAACGGGCTCAAACGCGCACCCTGCAGTTGCATGACCTTGTAGGCTTCGTTCAGGGTTTGCAGCAGCGAGAAGCTGGTGCCACCGCCCACGTCAGTGCCCAGGCCGACATTCAGCTTGTGCTTCTCGGCCATCGGCAAGTTGAACAAGCCACTGCCGAGGAAGAGGTTCGAGGTCGGGCAGAACGCCACGGCTGAACCCGTCTCCGCCAGCCGTGCGCACTCGTCATCACACAGGTGCACGCCGTGGGCAAACACCGAGCGCTCGCCCAGCAGCTTGTAATGGTCGTACACGTCCAGGTAGCCGTTGCGCTCCGGGAACAGCGCTTTTACCCACTCGACTTCCTGCTTGTTCTCGCTGATGTGCGTCTGCATGTACAGGTCCGGGTATTCGCCCAGCAGTTGCCCGGCCAGCGCCAGTTGTTCCGGGGTGCTGGTCGGCGCAAAACGTGGCGTGACGGCATAGTGCAAGCGACCCTTGCCGTGCCAGCGTTCGATAAGCGCCTTGCTTTCCTGATAGCCGGATTCGGCAGTGTCGGTGAGGTAGTCCGGCGCGTTGCGGTCCATCATCACCTTGCCGGCGATCATGCGCAGGTCGAGTTTCTCGGCGGCTTCAAAGAACGCGTTCACCGACTGCGGGTGCACACTGCCGAACACCAACGCCGTGGTGGTGCCATTGCGCAGCAGTTCCTTGATAAAGATACCCGCGACTTCCTCGGCGTGGGCCTTGTCGGCGAACTGGCTTTCACACGGGAAGGTGTAGGTGTTGAGCCAATCCAGCAACTGCTCGCCATAGGCACCGACCATGCCGGTTTGCGGCAGGTGGATATGGGTGTCGATCAGGCCGGGCGTGATCAGCGCATCCTGATAATGGGTCACGTCGATGTCGGCGGGCAGGGTTGGCAGCAAATCGCTGGCGTGGCCCAGGGCGCTGATCTGGCCGTTATCGATCACCAGCAGGCCGTCTTCGAAATACTCATAAGAGGCTTCGATCCCCACTTCGGCGGGGTCGGCGATGCTGTGCAAAATGGCGGCGCGGTAGGCTTTGCGAGTCAAAGGCATGGTGATCTCAATGTGTTAGATAGCTTGGCTGCGACGCGAGGCCGGCAGCAGTTTGGCAATAGGTTCGGCGCTCGCACTGTGCTGGCCGAAATTCGCGTTATAGGTGGCGATGATTTCACCGGCGATGGAGATGGCGATCTCCACCGGCAGTTTGCCCTTTACCTCGGTGAGGCCCATGGGGCAGCGCATGCGTTGCAGTTGCGCGGTGTCGAAGCCGCGATCACGCAGGCGGTGTTCGAACTTGACCCGCTTGGTCTTTGAACCGATCAGGCCGAAATAGGCAAAGTCATTGCGCTTGAGCAGGGCGGCAGTCAGTTCCAGGTCCAGCGCGTGGTTGTGGGTCATCACGATGCAGTAACTGCCCACCGGCAGGTCGGCAATTTCGTCGACCGGCTCTTCGCTGATGATTTTACGCACGCCCTGAGGGATGTGTTCTGGAAACTCCTGATCACGCGAATCAATCCAGCGCACCCGACACGGCAGGCTTGCCAACAACGGCACCAGCGCGCGGCCGACATGGCCGGCGCCAAATACCGCGATCTGCGCCTGCACCTGGCCCATGGGTTCGAACAGCAACACCGTCACGCCGCCGCAGCACTGGCCCAGGCTGGCGCCGAGGCTGAAGCGCTCCAGATGGGTGTTCTGCTGGCCACGCACCAGCATGTCACGGGCGATCTGCATCGCCTTGTATTCCAGGTGCCCGCCGCCGATGGTGTCGAAGGTGTGCGCGGCGCTGATGACCATTTTTGAGCCGGCATTGCGCGGCGTGGAGCCGAGCTCTTCGATGATGGTCACCAGCACGCAGGGTTCACCCTGGTTCTGCAGGTCGGCGAGGGCGCTGATCCAGTTGTTCATAGTCACCTCCAGTCAGATCGTTCCCACGCTCCGCGTGGGAATGCATACCGTGACGCTCTGCGTCACAACAGCGGACGCAGAGCGTCCAAGGCGGCATTCCCACGCAGAGCGTGGGAACGATCAAGCCAGTTCAGTCTCAACGGCTTTTGCAGCGCTCAACTGCCGCATCTGCTCACAGCCCCACAACACTCGCTCCGGCGTCGCCGGCGCATCAATCTTCGGCTGATGGCGATAGTCACCCAAACTTGCCACGGCATCCTTGATCGCACACCAAGAAGCAATCCCGAGCATAAACGGCGGCTCGCCCACGGCCTTGGAGTGGAACACCGTGTCTTCCGGGTTTTTGCGGTTTTCCACCAGCTTCACACGCAAATCCAGTGGCATGTCCGCCACGGCCGGGATCTTGTAGCTGGCCGGGCCGTTGGTCATCAGCTTGCCCTTGTTGTTCCACACCAGCTCTTCCATGGTCAGCCAGCCCATGCCCTGGATAAAGCCGCCTTCGACCTGGCCGATGTCGATGGCCGGGTTCAGCGAGGCGCCCACATCGTGGAGGATGTCGGTGCGCAACATCTTGTATTCGCCGGTCAGGGTGTCGACGATCACTTCGCAGCAGGCCGCGCCGAACGCGAAGTAATAGAACGGCCGGCCACGTGCCTGGCTGCGGTCGTAAAAGATTTTTGGGGTTTTGTAAAAGCCGGTGCTCGACAGCGAAACCTGAGCGAAATACGCCTGCTGGATCAACGCCTCAAAGGTCAGGATCTGATCGCGCACGCGCACATGGCCGTTGTGGAACTCCACGTCCGCTTCACTCACGTCGTACTTGCGCGCGGCAAATTCCACCAGGCGCTGCTTGATGGTTTCGGCAGCGTTCTGCGCGGCCTTGCCGTTCAAGTCGGCACCGCTGGAGGCGGCGGTCGGCGAGGTGTTGGGCACCTTGTCGGTGTTGGTGGCGGTGATCTGCACGCGGTCGATCTCGACCTGGAATATTTCAGCCACCACCTGCGCGACCTTGATGTTCAAGCCCTGGCCCATCTCGGTGCCGCCGTGGTTCAGGTGGATGCTGCCGTCGGTGTAAATGTGGATTAACGCGCCAGCCTGGTTGAGGAAACTGGCGGTAAACGAAATACCGAATTTCACCGGCGTCAGCGCCAGGCCTTTTTTCAGAATCGGGCTGTGGGCGTTGTACAGGCGGATCGCCTCGCGACGCTCGGCGTACTGGCTGCTGGCTTCAAGCTCGGCGGTCATTTCTTCGAGCATGTTGTGCTCGACGGTCTGGTAGTAGTGGGTGACGTTGCGCTCGGTCTTGCCGTAGTAATTGGCCTTGCGCACCGCCAACGGGTCCAGCGCCAGATGACGCGCAATGGCGTCCATGACTTCTTCGATGGCCACCATGCCTTGCGGGCCGCCAAAGCCGCGATACGCTGTGTTGGACGCGGTGTTGGTCTTGCAGCGGTGGCCGTTGACGGTGGCGTCGCCCAGGTAATACGAGTTGTCGGAGTGGAACATGGCGCGGTCGACAATCGAGTTGGACAGGTCCGGCGAACAGCCGCAGTTACCTGCCAGGTCCAGATTGATGCCGTGCAGGCGGCCGTTGTCGTCAAAGCCCACGTCGTATTCGATATAGAACGGGTGGCGCTTGCCGGTCATCAGCATGTCTTCGACACGCGGCAGGCGCATCTTGGTCGGCTGGCCGGTCAGGTGCGCGACCACCGCGCACAGGCACGCGGGGCTGGCGGCCTGGGTTTCCTTGCCGCCAAAACCCCCGCCCATGCGGCGCATATCCACGACGATTTTATTCATCGACACGTCGAGCACTTCGGCCACCAGCTTTTGCACTTCGGTGGGGTTTTGCGTGGAGCAGTAGACGATCATGCCGCCGTCTTCGGTGGGCATTACCGAGGAAATCTGGGTTTCCAGGTAGAAGTGTTCCTGGCCGCCGATATGCAGGGTGCCCTGGATACGGTTTTTCGCGGTGGCCAGTGCGCCCGCCGAATCACCGCGTTGGTGGGTGTGGCTGTCGAGCACAAAGTGCTTCTTGCGAAAGGCCTCGACCACGTCCAGCACCGGCTCCAGGTCTTCGTATTCGATCACCGCCGCCAGGGCCGCTTTGCGCGCGGTTTCCAGGTCGCGGGCGGCCACGGCCAGCACCACTTGGCCGACAAACTGCACGGTGTCGATGGCCAGTAACGGGTCGCCGGGCATCAATGGACCAATGTCTTTGAGGCCCGGCACATCTTCATGGGTGATGACGATACGCACGCCGTCAAAGGCGTAGCAGGGTGCGGTGTCGATGCTGATGATGCGCGCATGGGCGCGGTCGGACATACGCGCGTACAGGTGCAACTGGTTAGGAAATTCCAGGCGATCATCGATGTACTGCGCTTCACCGCTGACATGCTTGGCGGCGCTGTCATGCTTGACGCTGCGGCCGACCCCGGTGGTCAGGTCCTGGGCAAACAGCTCGGCGAGTTCGGCCTGAGTTTTAACGACGGCGTGATGGTTAGACATAAGCGGTCACCCGAGTCTCGATGTGCGGTGTTTGCAGTTCGATGAAGTATTTGCGCAGCAGGTTCTGCGCGCTGAGCAGGCGGTATTCCTTGCTGGCGCGGAAGTCTGACAGCGGGGTGAAATCCTGGGCGAGGGCGGCGCAGGCTTTCTCCACCGTGGCGGCGTTCCAGGTGGCGCCCACCAATACGGTTTCGCAGCTTTTCGCGCGCTTGGGCGTGGCGGCCATGCCGCCAAACGCCACGCGGGCGTCGCTGATCACACCGTTGTCGAGCTTCAGGTTGAAGGCGGCGGACACGGCGGAAATATCATCGTCCAGGCGCTTGGAAACCTTGTAGGCGCGGAACAGCGCGTGGCCCTTGGGCACGATGATCTTCTCGATAAACTCACTGTCCTGACGCGCAGTGACACGGTAATCGATGAAGTAATCTTCCAGCGCCAGGGTGCGACGGGTGTTGCCCTTGCACAGCACGATCTGCGCGCCGAGCGCGATCAGCAGTGGTGGCGAATCGCCGATGGGCGACGCATTGCCGATATTGCCGCCCAGCGTGCCCTGGTTGCGGATTTGCAGCGAAGCGAAGCGGTGCAGCAAATCGCCGAAGTCCGGGTATTCGTGGTGCAGCGCGCTGTAGCAGTCGGACAGCGGTGTAGCCGCGCCGATTTCCAGGCGGTCGTCGAACGACTCGATGCGTTTCATCTCTTCGATGTTGCCCACGTAGATCATCACCGGCAGCACGCGGTGAAACTGCGTGACTTCCAGCGCCAGGTCAGTGCCGCCCGCCAGCAAACGCGCCTGCGGGTAGGCGTCGTAGAGGTCGGCCAGGTCGGCAACGGTGAGCGGCACCAGGCAGCGTTTGTCGCCGCTGTTGAGTTCACCGGTTTGCGTGGGCGCGATGGCTTTGAGCCGGGCGATGGTCTCGGCCTGGCGGCTGTCGAACTGATCAGCCGGCTTGTTGCAGCAGGCCTGTTCGGCGGCGGCGAGGATCGGTCGATAACCGGTGCAACGGCACAGGTTACCGGCCAGGGCTTCATGGGCTTTCTGGCTATCGGGGGCGTCGCTGTTCTTTTGCAGGGCAAACAGCGACATCACAAAGCCTGGGGTGCAAAAGCCGCATTGCGAGCCGTGGCACTCGACCATGGCCTGTTGCACGCTGTGCAGTTGGCCTTGATGCTTGAGGTCTTCGACGCTGATCAGCTGTTTGCCGTGCAATGACGACACAAACGTCAGGCAGGAATTGAGGCTGCGATAGCGGATCTGCTCCGCGCCTTGAGTGTCGGTGTGCAATTCGCCGACCACCACGGTGCATGCACCGCAATCGCCGCTGGCGCAGCCTTCCTTGGTGCCGGATTTGCCCAAATGCTCGCGCAAATAGTTGAGCACGGTCAGGTTGGGGTCCAGGGCGTGCTCGCTACGGAGTTCCTGGTTAAGTAAAAACTGGATCACGGAAGGCCTCGCAGACTCATTATTGTTGTTAACCGCTTTGCGCCGAATCTAGTCATGTCTGACTTTTCGGTCAACGATTTTCTGACCAGAAGGTCAAGAAATTGCGATCGCAACACTTTTAATTATGGTCCAGTCTTCTGGAACCGGTGTTTTTGCTGGCTTTTGGCTTTTCATCGCTGCTTATTTCATGCCAAATTCGCGCCTGTGGGCGTAGCGCCATCAGCCAGCCAATGCGCTACACTGCCGCGCTTGTACCGATAGAAGATTTTGAAGGGAAAACATGACGTTCAAGGCGCCGGACAGTCTCGCCGAGCAAATTGCTCACCACCTCGCCGAACGTATCATTCGCGGCGATCTCAAGCCTGGGGAGCGGATCCAGGAACAGAAAGTCACGCTGGCACTCAATGTCAGCCGTGGCTCCGTGCGTGAAGCTTTGCTGATCCTCGAGCGCCGCCACCTGATCGCGATCCTGCCGCGCCGTGGCGCCCACGTCACCGAACTCACCGCGCACAAGGTGCAGAGCCTGTGCACGCTGATGGGCGAGATGTACATCCTGCTCGGCAATTCGGTGGCTGAGGGCTGGAAGGTCCAGGCTGACATGGCGCCGTTCCTGCAGATCCAGCAACGCCTGATGACCAGTTTCGAACGTGAGGACGTGCGTGCCTTCGTCGAAGAAAGCTTCAGTGTGATGCGCGCCGCGTACCCCTTCGCCAACAACCCGTACTTGCAGGAAACCGTCGAAAACCTGCAGCCGGCGATGAACCGTGCCTATTACCTGGCCCTGGACCAGCGCAAGGCGGAGATGAGTGAGTACCTGGCGCTGTTCGAGCAGCTGCTCGCGGCGGTGCTCGCCCGTGATCTGCCGCAGATCCGCCAGGTACTGTCGGCCTACTGCGAGCGCAGCAGCTCGTTGGTCATCGCTGCGTTGGCGGGCGCCTAAACGTGCGGCTCAAGTGCATCAAACTGGCGGGGTTCAAATCCTTCGTCGACCCGACCACGGTGAACTTCCCCAGTAACATGGCGGCGGTGGTCGGGCCCAATGGCTGCGGCAAGTCGAACATCATCGACGCCGTACGTTGGGTGATGGGCGAGAGCTCGGCAAAAAACCTGCGTGGCGAGTCGATGACCGACGTCATCTTCAACGGCTCCACCAGCCGCAAGCCGGTGAGCCAGGCCAGCATCGAACTGGTGTTCGACAACTCCGACGGCACCCTGGTTGGCGAATACGCCGCTTACGCGGAAATCTCGATTCGCCGCAAAGTGACGCGCGACAGCCAGAACAGTTACTTCCTCAACGGCACCAAATGCCGTCGACGCGATATCACCGACATTTTCCTCGGCACCGGCTTAGGCCCGCGCAGCTACTCGATCATCGAGCAGGGCATGATCTCCAAGCTGATCGAAGCCAAGCCCGAAGACCTGCGTAACTTTATCGAAGAAGCGGCCGGCATCTCCAAGTACAAGGAGCGCCGTCGCGAGACCGAAAACCGTATCCGCCGCACCCACGAAAACCTTGCCCGCCTCACCGACCTGCGTGAAGAGCTGGAGCGTCAACTGGAACGCCTGCACCGTCAGGCCCAGGCCGCCGAGAAGTACCAGGAATACAAGGGCGAAGAGCGCCAGCTCAAGGCGCAGCTCTCGGCCCTGCGCTGGCAGGCGCTGAATGATCAGGTCGGCCAGCGCGAAGCGATCATTGGCACCCAGGAAATCAGCTTCGAAGCGCTGGTGGCCGAGCAGCGTAATGCCGACGCGAGCATCGAGCGCTTGCGTGACGGTCACCATGACCTGTCCGAGCGCTTCAATCTGGTGCAGGGGCGGTTCTACTCGGTAGGCGGCGATATTGCTCGGGTCGAACAGAGCATCCAGCACGGCCAGCAGCGCCTGCGCCAGTTGCAGGACGATTTGAAAGAAGCCGAACGCGCGCGGCTGGAAACCGAGTCGCACCTGGGCCACGACCGCACCCTGCTGCTGACGTTGGGCGAAGAGCTGGACATGCTCACGCCCGAGCAGGAAATCACCAGCGCCGCCGCCGAAGAGGCCGCGGCCGCCCTGGAAGAAGCCGAAACCACCATGCACGGCTGGCAGGAACAGTGGGACGCTTTCAACCTGCAATCCGCCGAGCCGCGCCGCCAGGCTGAGGTGCAGCAATCGCGCATCCAGCAACTGGAAACCAGCATGGAGCGCCTGGCCGAGCGCCAGCGCCGCATGCAGGAGGAGCGCGCGTTGCTCGCCGCCGACCCGGAAGACGCGGCGATCATGGCGTTGAGCGAACAACTGGCCGAAAGCGAAATGACCCTGGAAGAGCTCGAGGCCAGCGAAGAACAGCAAGTGGAGCGCCTGGAGCAATTGCGTCAGCAACTGCAACAGGCGACCCAGGCCCAGCAGCAGGCCCAGGGCGATTTGCAGCGGCTGAACGGGCGCCTGGCGTCGCTTGAAGCCTTGCAGCAGGCAGCGCTGGACCCAGGCACCGGCACCGCCGAATGGCTGCGTGACCAACACCTGGCCGAGCGCCCGCGCCTGGCCGAAGGCTTAAAAGTCGAAGCGGGTTGGGAGTTGGCGGTCGAGACCGTGTTAGGTGCCGACCTGCAAGCCGTATTGGTGGATGATTTTGGCGGTTTCGACCTGGCCGGTTTTGCCCAGGGCGATTTGCGTTTGCTCAGCCCCGCCGTCGATGGCACGCGAGTGCCGGGCAGTTTGCTCGACAAGGTTGAGGCCGCGATCGATCTGGCGCCGTGGCTGGGCCAGGTCAAACCGGTTGAATCATTGGAGCAAGCCTTGTCCCAGCGTGGCCAATTGGGCGCCGGTGAAAGCCTGATCAGCCGAGACGGTTACTGGGTTGGCCGGCACTTCCTGCGCGTGCGTCGCGCCAGTGAGGCCGAGAGCGGCGTATTGGCCCGTGGCCAGGAAATCGTCAACCTGAGCGCCGAACGCGAAGAACGCGAGGCCACCCTCGAAAGCCTGGAAACCGAACTGCAAACCCTGCGTGCCACTCAGCGCCAACAAGAGACTGGCCGCGAACACCTGCGCCGCCTCTTGCAGGACGAAGCGCGCCAGCAAGGCGAATTGAAAGCCCAGCTGTCGGCGAGCAAGGCCAAGGCCGAGCAACTGACCCTGCGCCGCACCCGCCTCGACGAAGAAGTGGCCGAGATGGGCGAGCAGCGCGCCCTCGAACACGAGCAGATCGGCGAAGCGCGCCTGCACTTGCAGGAAGCCCTCGACAGCATGGCGCTGGATACCGAGCAGCGCGAACTGCTGCTGGCCCAGCGCGACAGCCTGCGTGAGCGCCTCGATCGCGTGCGCCAGGAAGCCCGTCAGCACAAGGATCACGCCCACCAATTGGCCGTGCGCCTGGGCTCGTTGCAGGCCCAGCACACCTCCACGCGCCAGGCGCTTGAGCGTTTGGAGATGCAGTCCGAACGCCTCACCGAAAAGCGCGAGCAACTGAGCCTCAACCTGGAGGAGGGCGAGGCGCCGCTGGAAGAGTTGCGCCTTAAGCTCGAAGAGTTGCTCGACAAGCGCATGACCGTTGACGAAGAACTCAAGACCGCGCAAATCGCCCTGGAAGACGCCGACCGCGAACTGCGAGACGCCGAGAAACGCCGGACCCAGGCCGAGCAGCAATCCCAACTGATTCGCGGCCAACTCGAACAGCAACGCATGGAATGGCAAGCCCTGACCGTGCGCCGCAAAACCCTGCAAGACCAGTTACTCGAAGACGGCTATGACTTGCACGGCGTGCTCAATACATTGACCGCCCAGGCCAATGAAAAAGACGCCGAAGAAGAACTTGAGCGCATCGCCGCGCGTATCCAGCGCCTGGGCGCGATCAACTTGGCGGCCATCGACGAATACCAGCAACAGTCCGAGCGTAAACGTTATCTGGATGCTCAAGACGCCGACCTGGTCGAAGCGCTGGACACTCTGGAGAACGTGATCCGCAAGATCGACAAGGAAACCCGTAATCGCTTCAAAGATACCTTTGATCAGATTAATGGCGGTTTACAGGCGTTATTCCCGAAAGTTTTCGGTGGCGGCAGCGCCTACTTGGAACTGACGGGCGAAGATCTACTCGATACAGGGGTGACGATTATGGCGCGGCCCCCGGGCAAGAAGAACAGCACCATCCATTTGTTGTCCGGTGGCGAAAAGGCACTCACGGCATTGGCCCTGGTATTTGCGATCTTCAAGTTGAACCCGGCGCCGTTTTGCATGCTCGACGAAGTTGACGCGCCGCTGGATGACGCTAACGTTGGACGCTACGCTCGATTGGTTAAAGAGATGTCCCAGACCGTGCAGTTCATCTATATCACCCACAACAAGATCGCCATGGAAATGGCCGATCAGTTGATGGGCGTGACGATGCATGAGCCGGGTTGTTCGCGGTTGGTGGCGGTGGATGTCGAAGAAGCGATGGCGATGGTGGACGCCTAGCGGCGAGTTGCAAGCTGCAAGTGTGTGAGGCTATAGCTTGCAGTGTGTAGCTCACAGTTGGCGGCTTGCGTAAGAGATCTCCCATGTCGCCGAAAGATGGCAAACCGATACATTTCGCGCCAACTGTGTAAAGTTATCGAAGGTCGTGCTAGTTTATTGTCAATTCCTCGTATGCGTGGGCAAAACGTCAGTCAGAACATAGAGTTGGCGCCACGTTTTAAAGCGGTTTGGACGTTGCTAAACCCCTTATTTTTCAGCATTTTTTATTAGAGGCACGGGATTACATGGAAATCGGTCTGCGCGAGTGGCTGATCGTCATCGGCATTATTGTCATTGCCGGTATTCTTTTTGATGGCTGGCGCCGCATGCGCGGTGGCAAGGGCAAGCTCAAATTCCGTTTGGACCGTAACCTGTCCAACTTGCCCGACGACGACGGCAGCGCCGAGCTGCTGGGGCCGCCTCGTGTGCTGGATAACCATAAAGAACCACAACTGGACGAGCATGACTTGCCGTCGATGAGTGCGCCGGTGCGTGAAGCCCGCGAACCGTCGTCCAAGCGTGGCAAGCGCGCCAGTGCCGCCGTCGCCGAGCCGCATCAGGGCGACCTGAACCTCGACGTCGATGAAGGCCCGAGCTTCAGCAGCCGCGACGACGATTTCCCGGATGAAAATATCGGCAAGGCATCCAGTGCGCCGCGCCAATCGGTCAACGACCAGCCGGCTGCCGAAGAAGTCTTGGTGATCAGCGTGATCTGCCGCGACGCCGCCGGCTTCAAAGGCCCGGCACTCTTGCAGAATATCCTCGAAAGCGGCCTGCGTTTTGGCGAGATGGATATTTTCCACCGCCACGAAAGCATGGCCGGTAACGGCGAAGTGCTGTTCTCCATGGCCAACGCGGTCAAGCCGGGCACTTTCGATCTGGACGATATCGACTTGTTCAGCACCCCGGCGGTGAGCTTCTTCCTCGGTTTGCCAGGCCCGCGTCACCCGAAACAAGCGTTCGACGTGATGGTGGCTGCTGCGCGCAAACTGTCCCAAGAGCTCAACGGCGAGCTCAAGGACGACCAACGCAGCGTGCTCACTGCCCAGACCATCGAGCATTACCGTCAGCGCATCGTCGAGTTCGAGCGTCGCGCCCTGACACAGAAACGCTGAGGTTCGATCTTAAGCGTTGCCTGTAGAATCCGTGCACTAACATATTGAGCAGCTTCGGCTGCTCTTTTGCTTTATGAGAGAACACCCATGACCGCCGCCCACACCCGCATTCTCGAACTGCGCGCTGAACTGGATCAGCACAATTACCGCTACCACGTCCTCGACGAGCCGAGCATTCCGGACGCCGAGTACGACCGGTTATTCCATGAGCTAAAGGCTCTGGAAGCCGAGCACCCGGATTTGGTGACGCGTGATTCGCCGACGCAGCGGGTTGGCAGTGCGGCGCTGTCGGCGTTCACCCAGGTCAAGCACGAGATTCCGATGCTCAGCCTGGGCAACGCCTTTGATGAAACCACCATGCTCGAATTTGATCGCCGGGTTACCGAAGGTCTCGACCTGCCGGTGGGCGATCTGTTTGGCGGCGGCGCAGCGGTGGAATACAGCTGCGAGCCCAAGCTCGATGGCCTGGCGGTCAGCCTGTTGTATCAGGACGGCGAGCTGGTGCGCGGTGCCACGCGCGGCGATGGCACCACCGGTGAAGACATCAGCGTCAACGTGCGCACGGTGCGCAATATCCCGTTGAAACTGCACGGCAGCGGCTGGCCGGCGACCCTGGAAGTGCGCGGCGAAGTGTTCATGTCCAAGGCTGGCTTCGAGCGCCTTAATGCCTCGCAACTGGAAGTGGGCGGCAAGACCTTCGCCAACCCGCGTAATGCCGCCGCAGGCAGCTTGCGCCAGCTGGACTCGAAGATCACCGCCAGCCGCCCGCTGGAGTTTTGCTGCTACGGCGTGACTACCGACATCAGCGACACCCATATCGGTAACCTGCAGCAATTGCAGAAGTGGGGCATGCCCATCAGCCATGAGCTGAAGCTGGCCAAGGGCATTCAGGATTGCCTGGCGTACTACCGCGATATCGGCGAGCGGCGTAACAGCCTGCCGTACGAGATTGACGGCGTGGTGTTCAAGGTCAACAACATTGCTTCCCAACGTGAGCTGGGCTTCCGCGCCCGCGAACCACGCTGGGCCATCGCGCATAAATTCCCGGCCATGGAAGAGCTGACCGAGCTGCTCGATGTGGAATTCCAGGTCGGCCGCACCGGTGCTGTAACGCCGGTGGCGCGCTTGAAGCCGGTCAAGGTCGCGGGTGTGACGGTGTCCAACGCAACCTTGCACAATATGGATGAAGTGGCGCGCCTGGGCTTGATGATCGGCGACACTGTGATCATTCGCCGTGCCGGTGATGTGATCCCGCAAGTCGTCTCGGTGGTCACCGAACGCCGCCCGGAAAACGCCCGCGCCGTGCACATTCCGCAAAGCTGCCCGGTGTGCGGCTCCCATGTGGAGCGCACGCAACTGGTCAAGCGCAGCAAGGGCAAGGAAACCGTCAGCGAAGGCGCGGTTTACCGCTGCGTCGGGCGCCTGGCCTGTGGCGCGCAGCTCAAGCAGGCGATCATCCATTTTGTGTCGCGCCGCGCCATGGACATTGACGGCCTGGGCGACAAAACCATCGAGCAGTTGGTGGATGAAAAGCTTATCGGCTCGCCGGCTGACCTCTACAAGCTCAAATACGAGCAGATCATCGACCTGGAAGGCTTTGCCGATATTTCCAGCAAGAAGCTGATTGCCGCCATCGAAAACAGCAAGACTCCAACCCTGGCGCGGTTTATCTACGCCTTGGGCATTCCGGACGTGGGCGAAGAGACGGCCAAGGTGCTCGCGCGCTCGCTGGCGTCCCTGGAGCGCGTGCAGCAGGCCTTGCCGGAAGTGCTGACGTACTTGCCGGACGTGGGCCTTGAAGTCGCCCACGAGATTCACAGCTTCTTTGAAGACAGCCATAACCAGGAGGTGATTGGCGCGCTGCTGTCGCCGGATGAATGCGGCCTGCAGTTGCAGGATCAGGGCGACCTGAGCGCCGAGTTTGCCGCCAGCACCACCCTCGGCGGCCTGCTCGACAAGCTGCACGTGCCCAGCGTAGGGCCTGGCGCCGCGCAAAAACTGGCCGACAAGTTCGTAAGCCTCGAAGGCGTAATCAAGGCCGACTGGCTGGATATGCGCCAGGCGTTGCCCGAGAAGCAGGCCAAGGCGGTGCGCGAGTTTTTTGATAACCCGGACAATGCCCACCGTGCCCTGGCCATCGAGCAGCAGCTCAAGGACTTCGGTATGCACTGGCAGAGCGAGAAGAAGGTCGTCGAGGGCTTGCCGGAAGCGGGGCATACCTGGGTGCTGACCGGCTCTCTTGAGCTGATGAGCCGTGATGTGGCCAAGGACAAGCTCGAAAGCCTGGGCGCCAAGGTGGCAGGTTCCGTCTCGGCCAAGACTCACTGCGTGGTTGCCGGGCCGGGCGCGGGTTCCAAGTTGGCCAAGGCCACCGAGCTGGGCCTCAAGGTGCTGGACGAGGAGGCCTTCGTCGCCTTCCTGGCCAGACACAACATCAGCGTCTGACGATCGTTCCCACGCTCCGCGTGGGAATGCAGCCCTGGACGCTCTGCGTCGGCTCTTGAACCTCGTGACGCAGAGCGTCACCGCAGGCATTCCCACGCAGAGCGTGGGAACGATCTTTCACGGTAAATGATCTAGTCTTGGTCACCCAGGGAGAGATCGCCATGTTCCGCTACTTCGAGCAACTCAGCACGCGCATCGCCGCACCGTTCATGGCCGGATCCTCGCGCAGCAGCAAGGTGTGGCAGTGCCGGTGCGGCCAGTCGCTGTTCTTTCGCAACAGCCAGTGCCTGGTCTGTTCTGCGCTGTTGGGCTATCAGCCCCAGCAAAGCCGGCTGTCGTCGCTACAGCCCGGCCCAGTCGATGGCACATGGCTACAGGACGATAACCTTGACGCCGGCACCTTCCGCCGCTGCGCCAACCTCGACACCCCGGCCGCCTGTAACTGGCTGATTCCTGCCCACAGCACCGCAACGCTGTGCGTCGCGTGCAGCCTGAACCGCACTATTCCCGACTTATCGGTGCCGGAAAACTCCGAACGCTGGCGCAAAGTCGAAACCGCCAAGCGCCGGTTGGTGGCGCAACTGATCAGCCTGGGCCTGCAAGTGGTGCCCAAAAGTGTTGACGAGAACAGCGGCCTGGCCTTCGATTTCGTCGGCATTGACCTTGAAGGCAACGCACCCACCACCGGCCACGCCAACGGCCTGATCACCCTCGATATCAAGGAAGCGGACGACGCCCATCGCGAGAAAGTCCGTGTGCAAATGCGCGAGCCGTATCGCACGTTGCTCGGCCACTTTCGCCACGAAGTCGGCCACTACTATTGGGATCGGCTGATTGCCAACAGCCATTGGCTTGAATCGTTTCGTAGCCTGTTCGGCGACGAACGCGCCAGTTACGCCGAGGCACTCGAGCAGCACTACCAGAACGGCCCGCGCGCCGACTGGCAGCAAACCTGTGTCAGCGCCTACGCGACCATGCACCCCTGGGAAGACTGGGCCGAAACCTGGGCTCACTACCTGCACATGATGGACGCCGTCGACACCGCACTGGGCTTTGGCATGAGTGCCCGCGAGATGGACCTGGATTACCAGCCCTTCCCGTTGACCACGCTCTACGACCCCGAACACCCTGGCGGCCCGGCCTTCCTGTCGTTCGTCAACGCCTGGATCGAACTGGCCGGCATGCTCAACGAACTGTCGCGCAGCATGGGCCAGCCGGATTTCTACCCCTTTGTGTTGCCGCCGGCGGTGATCGCCAAGCTGCACTTCATTCACTTGGTGATTCAGGAGGAGGGCGGCAGGGCCGACGAAGTCGTACAAGCACAGTAATCCACCCCTATGTGGGAGCTGGCTTGCCTGCGATTGCGGTGCATCATCCAGTGAATGCCCCAACTGATACACCGTAATCGCGGGCAAGCCCGGCTCCCACAAGGTTCTGGCAGGTTATCGAGGTTGTGGACAAGTGCTTGAGCCCCTTCATATTTTTAATCCGGAACAACGGTTGTAAGTTCCGATGAGATCGGTACAATGGCGCGGCTTGCCGAGAGGCCAGCGTCGTTATGGTGACCCCATCGGTCCCCCCGCAACGATTACCCGTGAACCTGGTCAGAGCCGGAAGGCAGCAGCCACAGCGGGAACATTGTGTGCCGGGGTGTGGCTGGTGGGGTTGCCTCCATAACGCTCTCCTTTGTTTCTACCCTTCCTGTTTCAAATCAAACATTGTTTTAATCGCCCATCTGCCATTTTTTGCGCAGCGATGACGGCGTTGTGCTGGAAAACTTTCAGCGGCCTGCTAGCGTCATTCTTGTAAGCGACCCTGTGCTGGAGTAGTAAAGAAGTGATGGCACTCCTTTGATCAACAAGGATGATTGCCATGCCCAGCCTTCCCGTTTTACCCAGAACGCTCAGTGCTTCAGTCGGCGCCCCAGGCAAGGCGCAGAATGTGCTTGCTGATGTTCGCTTTATTCAGCATCTGTTTAATCTGATCACGCCAGAATCCGCTTCGCGCCTTGTGGAGGACGGAAAGTGCGGCCCGCTGTTGTTGCGGCGCATCAGCGACTATCAGGCGAATCGTCTCAAGGTCAGCAAACCTGATGGGGTGATTGACCCGGGCGGTCGGACGTTCAATAGCCTGGTCGACGATGCAGGCAAAGCCAATGCCGTTGTTCTTCCCGACCAGTCGTTAGTCACCAGGCCCACCTGTGACGGTCAAATCGCCCTGACCGAGGCTGATTTTCAGCGCGCGGCTGCAGCGCTGGGCAACGGTATTTCGGTGAACCTGATCAAGGCGTTCGCCGCCGTTGAGTCTGGTGGGCGATCCGGGTTCGGGCCGGCCAACATGCCGGTTATCGCCTTCGAGGGCCATATCTTTCGCAAGTACACTCAACATAAGTACGACAGGACCTACCCCTTTTTGTCCTACCCCTTTTTGGTCAATGCTGGCCCGCAATGGAAAGCCAACAATAAAACCCAGGCGATTGCGTGGCGGACTCTGGTCGATGCTTATACGTTGGACCAGGCAGCAGCGCTGATGTCGGCGTCCTACGGTATGTTCCAGGTCATGGGCTTTAATTTTGCTGCCTGTGGCTACAAGAACGTGTTCGAGTTTGTGGCTGCACTGAAGCTTAACGCCGGCCAGCAATTGATGGCGTTCTGCGGCTTTTGCCGCAAGAATCCGGCCTTGCTCAGAGCGATGAAAAGCAGGGACTTTGCCGGCATGGCGCGCAATTACAATGGCTCAAGCTATGGCGACTACGACAGGCGTATCCAAAAAGCCTTCGAGGCGCTGGAACGGAAAAAATAGCCGCACCTGCTGGCTGCCTCACATCGTTGAGGTGGCCCACTGGACAACCCAAAATCATCTTGTTAGTTTCCGCCAGCCACTTGTTTCAAGTTGTGACAGGTGTGCGGTGCTGATATTGAAGTGCTATCACTTCTTGAACTAACAAGGATGTCCATGATGAAAAGCCTGCAAGGGTTGCCCCGTCTTATCAGTGCTTCAGTGGGCGCGCCGGGTAAAGCGCGCAACTTGCCCGTCGATGTTCAGTGCATCCAGTATCTATTTAATCTGATCATTCCCAAGATGGGTTTTGCGCTGGCCGAAAACGGTAAGTGCGATGGGCAATTGGTGCAGTGCATCAGCCAGTATCAGTTCCGGCACCTCAAGTATGCGCATCCTGATGGCGTGATCGACCCTACCGGTCGAACCTTCAATAGCCTGATAGAAGAGGCGGTCAAAGTGCCGGTGAAGGCGTTTCCGACGATGCGCATTCCGAGCTTTCTCAACGCGTTTGGCAATAACGGCGGCGATGCGGTACAGGCCACGGTCAATGTGTACCTGGAGCGCATGCGCGCGACCATCGAGGCCGAGCGGCGTAACCGCCAGTTGATGCTCCAGGCCACGTGCGATGGTGGCATGACGCTGACCGATACCGACTTTCAAAGCGCTGCCACCCAGTTGGGCAGCGGCATTTCGGTGAATATCATCAAGGCTTTCGCCACGGTCGAATCCGGCGGGCGTTCCGGGTTCGGGCCGGCCAAGTTGCCGGTGATTGCCTTTGAAGGCCACTTGTTTCGCAAGTACACCAAGCACATCTACGATCAGGCGCACCCGTTGCTGTCTTATATCTACGTGAGAAAGGCCGGGCCGCAGTGGCAGGTCAATAACAAGGACCAGACCAAAGCCTGGGAGACCATGGCCACAGCGTTTGCGCTGGACCAGGAGGCGGCATTGATGTCGGCGTCGTGGGGCATGTTTCAAATAATGGGGTTCAACTACACCTCCTGCGGTTACAAGACGGTGTTTGAGTTTGCTGCCGCCCTGAAGATCAATGCCGGTAACCAATTAAAAGCGTTTATCGGTTTTTGCAGCCAGAGCCCGGCC
This sequence comes from Pseudomonas sp. OE 28.3, assembly GCF_014268205.2. Taxonomy (NCBI): domain Bacteria; kingdom Pseudomonadati; phylum Pseudomonadota; class Gammaproteobacteria; order Pseudomonadales; family Pseudomonadaceae; genus Pseudomonas; species Pseudomonas sp. OE 28.3. Next base: position 5,030,254 of record NZ_CP077082.1, on the reverse strand, counting down.
CTGATCAAGGCCATGAAAGATAAAGACTACGTGGCCATGGCGCGTAACTATAACGGCAAGGATTACGGCGACTACGACAGCCGTATCAAAAAGGCCTACGAAGCATTGGAAGGGAAGAAATAAGATGAGCCGTTTTCTAGCGATGAGTGTGTTGTCGTTGTGCGCCTTGGTGCCCGCGTTGGCAGGTGCCGCTGAGCTGCATTCTGGCAAATACGAGGGATTGATGCTGGCGGTCACCCCTGAGCATCAGGTCGAAGGCTACTACGCAGAAGAACTGGGCGAGGGTGTGACCCGCAGCTGCACGTTTTACCTGCAAGGCCAGCCCGAAGCGCTCACCACCTGGCTAGACAAGGCCTATCCCGGCAGCGTCGCAGCGTCCTCCGACGGCGTGACCTTGACGGTGGAGCAGGGGCGCGAGCATCCCGGTTGCATCAGCGTGCTGATGCCGGAAATCGCCACCGGCCTGGACCTGGCCCAAACGGCCAGCAAGCAATGGATCGGCCTGGTGACCGTGACGGCCGACAAGGCTTACCTGCTGAAAAAACCAGGCGCTGAAGCGGCCAAACGCGCGTATATCGTCAAGGACGATGTGGTCGGCGTGCTGGCGTTCAAGGACGGCTGGGCCAAGGTCGAGTTCACCAATGCCAAAGACCATACCTACACCGGTTGGATCAGCCAGGACCAGTACGCACGCTTGGCGGCGCCGCAAGCCAACTAGCCAAACGTCTCCCGCAGCAGCCCGGCAAACGCATCCCGCGCCAGGTGGCGCTGGGTGTCCGTGTGCCAGAACAGCAGGTTGTCCACGGCCTGCAACTCCTCGAACCGGTAGGAGGCCAGTTGATTGGCCTGCTCGTAGCGGGCCAGGATGCCTTCCGGCGCCAACGCCACGCCAATCCCTGCACTGACGCAACCAATGATGGTGCCCCAACTGGCATAGCTGGCGATGCTTGGTTTGAAGGCGTGCGGTTTGATCCAGTTCTCCAGCGCCGCGCGATACGGACAACCGGGCGGCCACACCAGCAAGGTGCGGCCTGCCAAGTCTTCGGCACTGTTGATCGGCGCGCTGGAGGCGCTGGCGATCAGCACCAGGCGTTCGCTGTAGACCACACTGTGTTCGAGCTTGGCGCGCTTGCCGCCCGAGGCCACCAGCGCCACATCGAGGCGATGGTGTTGCAGGTCGTCGAGCAGTTGCGCCCAGGCGCCGGTGACCAGTTCCAGGCTGACGTCCGGGTAGCGCCGGTGGTATTCGGCCAGCAGCGGCGGCAGGCGGCCGCTGGCGCTGGATTCCACCGCACCGATGCGCAGCGTGCCGCGCGGGATGGCGTTGGCATCCACTGCGCGTTTGGACTCATCCACCAGGGCCAGGATGCGCTCGCAGTAATCGAGGAAGATTTCCCCGGCGGCACTGATGGCCAGCCCACGGCCTGCGCGAATAAACAGCGGCGTGCCCAACTCGCTTTCCAGCTGCTTGATGCGCGTGGTGATGTTGGACGGCACGCAGTGCAGTTGCAGCGCGGCCTGGGCCACGCTGCCGGTTTGTGCCACGGCGCGCACCATTTTCAGTTGGGCCAGTTCCATTGCTCAGTTCCAATGATTTCAGAAGTCAGAAACGCTTAATTGTCCTGCGCCTTGCGCGGCTCAAGACTGACGGTATTCCTTCTCAGTATCTGGATGCCGTCGATGAATGCCCCGTCACCCGTAAAGCTTACGCTAGTCATCGCTGGCGTGATTCTCTGTTGGGCCTATTCGCCGATTGGCGTGCACATGGGGCTGCACAGCTACAGCCCTGGCCAGTTGGCGTTGCTGAGGTTTCTGATCGCCTCGGTGTTCATGGGCGGCATCGCCCTGGCGGTAGGCATCGGCCGCCCGCGTGTGCGGGATCTGCCGTGGTTGCTGGTGTTGGGTTTTTTCGGCGTGTTCCTGCACCACACCAGCCTCAACTACGGGCAACAGTGGGTGACGGCGGCGGCATCGAGTGTACTGGCGCAGTCGGTGCCGCTGTTCAGTGTGGTGATCGCGTTTTTCTGTTTGAAGGAACGGGTCAGCCTCTGGCGTTGGGGCTGCGTCTTGCTCGGGTTGCTGGGTGTGCTGGTGGTGATCTGGGGTGATCATGGCGTCGGTGATATCGACCCGCGCGGCTTGCTGATCTTGCTGGCAGCCGTGTCGTGGAGCGTGTATTTCGTCATCCAGAAACACTACGCCCATCGCTACAGCCCGCTGACCATGGCGTGTTACATGGTGTGGGCGGGCACCTTGATGCTGTGCGTGAACCTGCCGGGCTTGCCGGCTGCGGTGGCCCAGGCGCCAATGCCGGAGAATCTGTCGGTGCTGGTATTGGGGATTTTCCCCAGCGCCCTGGCCTACCTGGCCTGGGGCTATGTGCTCAAGCACGTGGACGTCAGCCGCGCCTCGGTGGCGATGTACCTGATTCCGCCGGTGGCCATGCTGATGGCGGCGACGCTGCTGGGCGAGCACATTGCCCTGCAAGTGATATTGGGCGCGGTGATCGTGCTGGCCAGTGTCGCCGCCATCAGCCTTGAAGGGCGCTGGCGCTCAATCGCTCAGGCTGAACGCGCGCAGCCGGTGGCCGTCGAGGTCCTCGGCGACAAAGGTGTAGCCGAAGTCAAGGTGGGTCGGTGACTGAATGATGGTCGCGCCGCGCTCTACCCATTGAGCGTAAAGGGCGTCTACGGCGGCTGGGTCCCTCAGCGAAAAACCTACCTCACCGCCTCCGCCGGTAAACTGAGCCGCAGGCTCTACGGTGTGACGCGACCACAGCCCCAGCTTGACGCCGTTGTCGAGAATGAACAGGGCGAACGTCGGGTTCAGCTCCACCGGCGGCTTGCCCAGCAGGCGGCTATAGAAGTTGGCGCTGGTGGCCGGGCTGTCGACGTAGAGCAGGAAGTAATGGGCGACGGTGTGCATGCAGGCTCCTTGATTACGGGCGGTTAAGTGAGCCCAGTCTAGGGGACGGCCCTGTCAGTTCTTGTCAGGAGCGTTCTTGTCAGGAGTGCGCAGCGGTCGCGCGTTCTCCCCGGTGTACAGTTTGATCAGGTCATCGATCTCGCCCGACATTTTCATCCGCAGCAGCGTGCGCAAGATCCGTTGCACCGGCACGCTCGGGTCATTGCGCACGATGCAGCCCAGGTTTTGTTCGTCGATCACCGCGACGTTGTGCAGCCGCAGGCTTGGGGGCACTTTCAGGTTGAAACGGTCCAGGGTCCATTCGTTGATCACGGCGTATTCGAAACGCGCGGCCACCAGCTTGTGCAGCACCAACTCCTCGCTGCGCGAATCGTCGCGGGTCAATTGGCCACTGGCGAACAGCGGTTCGAGGACGACATAGCGGTAGTTGAGCACCGTGCCAATGGCCTGCGGTGCCAACCTGGCCACCTGAACGGGCGGTGCGTGGACACTGGCCAACACATTGCGCTGCACCATCAAGGGTACGCTCCAGCTGTAGTCGCCGGACAATTGGCCGAGCCAATCCTGGGCGACATAGCAGCGCACATCGACCTCTGCGCGTGCCATGGCACCGGCGAGTCGCGCCCGGGCCAGCACGTGGAACTCGGCTGGCCGCCCGACCTGGGTGGCCAGGCTCAACATCAAGTCATACAGAATGCCCTGTGTGGGCTGGTCACCCTCTATCTGTGCCATGGGCATTGCCCAGCTGTCGGAAACCGAAAAACGCAACGGTGCGGGCGCCGCCAGGCAAGCAACGGAAATCATCCATAAAGCGCCCAGGACTACACGCATACACTCTCCGGGTTCAGGCCTTTGTGGGGCCAGTCAGGCAAGCTTAGTCAGATTAGACGAGCGTGCCGGATGCAATTTCCCCCTTGCTCCGCTAGCATTACCGGCTTCCGCTTCCCAGTTGCGACGGTTTTCGATGAGTTATCAGGTTCTTGCACGTAAATGGCGCCCGCGCTCGTTCCGCGAAATGGTCGGCCAGACCCATGTGCTCAAGGCTCTGATCAATGCCTTGGACAGCCAACGGCTGCACCACGCCTACCTGTTCACCGGTACTCGCGGGGTCGGCAAGACCACTATCGCGCGCATTATTGCCAAGTGCCTGAACTGTGAAACCGGCATCACGTCGACGCCTTGTGGCACCTGTTCGGTATGCCGCGAGATCGACGAAGGGCGTTTTGTCGACCTGATCGAGATCGATGCCGCGAGCCGCACCAAGGTCGAAGACACCCGCGAGCTGCTCGACAACGTGCAGTACGCGCCGAGCCGTGGGCGCTTCAAGGTCTACCTGATCGACGAAGTGCACATGCTCTCCAGCCATTCCTTCAACGCCCTGTTGAAAACCCTGGAAGAGCCGCCGCCCTACGTTAAGTTCATCCTGGCCACCACCGACCCGCAGAAACTTCCTGCAACGATTTTGTCGCGGTGCCTGCAGTTCTCCCTGAAAAACATGACGCCCGAGCGCGTGGTCGAGCATTTGACCCATGTGCTCGGCGTCGAGAACGTGCCGTTCGAAGACGACGCGTTGTGGCTGCTCGGCCGCGCCGCCGATGGTTCGATGCGTGACGCCATGAGCCTCACCGACCAGGCCATCGCCTTCGGTGAAGGCAAGGTCATGGCCGCGGATGTACGCGCCATGCTCGGCACGCTGGACCACGGCCAGGTGTTCGACGTGTTGCACGCGCTGATCGAAGGTGACGCCAAGGCGTTGCTCGAAGCCGTGCGCCACTTGTCGGAGCAAGGCCCGGACTGGAACGGCGTACTCTCGGAAATCCTCAATGTGCTGCACCGCGTGGCCATCGCCCAGGCGTTGCCCGAAGGTGTCGACAACGGCCATGGCGACCGCGACCGCGTATTGGCGCTGGCCCAGGCGTTGCCAGCCGAAGATGTACAGTTCTACTACCAGATGGGCCTGATCGGCCGCCGCGATTTGCCCTTGGCGCCAGACCCGCGTGGCGGCTTTGAAATGGTCTTGCTGCGGATGCTGGCCTTCCGGCCCGCCGACTCGGCGGACGCACCGAGACAGCCGCTAAAGCCAGTGGGGATCAGCCAGGCCACAGTTGATTCCGCCAAACCAGTGGCTGGCGCGGCGGTAGTCGCGCCAGTAGTTGCTGCACCTGAACCTGCGCCGCCTGCACCTGCGCCAGCACCCGAGCCTGCGGTTGCCGCGCCGGTGGTCGAACCTGCGCCCGTGGTTGAGCCTGAACCTGCTCCCGCGCCGGTGGTTGACCTGCCTTGGAACGATCCGGTCGACGCAGAAGCTGAACCTGAGCCTGAACCTGAAGTCGAGCAAGTGCCTGCTGTGGAGCCCGTGCTGGAAACCACCGGCGAGCAGCCCGAGCTGACGCCGATGCCCACGCCGACTCCGGACAGTGCGGTGCCGGACGCGCCGGAATGGGTGTCGGCGCCGGTCCCCGAGCCGACCGTTGCGCAGGTGGACGCCGCTACGCCGGGTATCGACCTCGATGACGAGCCGCCGCTGGACGAAGATTACATCGAGCCGGACATGGATTCGGCCTACAGCTACCTGGACGACCTGGCCAGCGAGCACACCGCCGAACCGGCCCCCGAGCCCGAAGCGGAACCCGCTGCGGCCCCGGCCACTGGCCTGGCGTTGCAATGGTTGGAGTTGTTTCCGAAATTGCCGATCTCCGGCATGACCGGCAGCATCGCCGCCAACTGCACCTTGATCTCCATCGAGGGCGACCACTGGCTGTTGCACCTGGACCCGGCCCACAGCGCCTTGTTCAACGCCACTCAGCAACGCCGACTCAACGATGCGCTCAACCAGTACCATGAACGCACGTTGACCATCGCCATCGAACTGATCAAGCCTGAGCAGGAAACCCCGGCCCAGGCGGCGACCCGTAAGCGCATCAACCGTCAGCGTGAGGCCGAAGACTCGATCCATGGCGATCCGCTCATCCAACAGTTGATGCAACAGTTCGGTGCGGTGGTGCGTCACGATACTATTGAACCTGTCGAAGCCCCGGTGCCCCAAGCGTCATAAAACCGGGCTACTAATTGATTGATCCACGTACTTTGAGGTGATTCCCATGATGAAAGGTGGCATGGCCGGCCTGATGAAGCAGGCGCAGCAGATGCAGGAAAAGATGGCCAAGATGCAGGAAGAACTGGCCAACGCCGAAGTCACCGGTAAAGCCGGTGGCGATATGGTCAGCGTGGTGATGACCGGTCGTCACGACATCAAGCGCGTGAGCATCGACCCAAGCGTATTGCCTGGCGTCGGCGAAGATGACCTGGAAATGCTCGAAGCGCTGTTCGCCGCGGCCGTCAACGACGCCGTGCGCAAGATCGAAGCCAACAGCCAGGAAAAAATGGGTGGCGTGACCGCTGGCATGCAACTGCCGCCGGGCATGAAACTGCCGTTTTGATCGTGCAGCGTTAGCTAGACTCAAATGCCAGGCATCGCGCCTGGCATTTTTGTTTGTGCTAATCCGATCGAACCCTGGCATGGCAAGCAGGGTCTGCACCCTATACCGAAAGATTCGTTAAAGGAGCCCCTCATGCCTCAAGAACCCATTCTTAACCAGCGCATTGTCCTGGTCTCGCGCCCGCAAGGCGCGCCGACACCTGAAAACTTTCGCCTGGAACGCGTGAACCTGCCGGAATTGGCAGATGGCCAGGTGCTGCTCAAAACCCTGTACCTGTCCCTCGATCCCTACATGCGTGGGCGCATGAGTGACGCGCCGTCCTACGCAGCTCCGGTGGAAATCGACGAAGTGATGACCGGTGGTGCTGTCAGCCGTATCGAGCAATCGCGTAACCCGAAATTCGCGGCGGGTGATCTTGTGGTGGGTTCCACCGGCTGGCAGAGCCATAGCATCTCAGACGGAAACAACCTGATCCCGCTGCCCAAAGGCCTGGCCAGCCCCTCGATGGCGCTGGGTGTATTGGGTATGCCTGGCATGACCGCGTACATGGGCCTGATGGATATCGGCCAGCCCAAGGCCGGCGAAACCCTGGTGGTGGCGGCTGCCTCCGGCGCGGTGGGTTCGGTGGTCGGGCAGGTGGCCAAGCTCAAGGGTTTGCGCGTGGTGGGTATTGCCGGCGGCGCGGACAAGTGCCGCTACGTGGTCGATGAGCTGGGCTTTGACGCCTGTATCGACCACAAGAGCGCCGATTTTGCCCATGAGCTGGCGTTGGCCTGTTTCAAAGGCGTGGATATCTACTTTGAAAACGTCGGCGGCAAAGTCTTCGACGCCGTGCTGCCGCTGCTCAACCCCAAGGCACGCATTCCGCTGTGCGGCCTGATCGCCGGTTACAACGCCCATGAAGCCCCCAGCGGTCCTGATCGGCTGCCGGCACTGCAACGTACCTTGTTGACCAAGCGCGTGCGCATCCAGGGTTTTATCGTGTTCGACGATTATGGCGATCGCCAGCCCGAATTCCTCAGCGCCATGGCGCCGTGGGTGCGCGACGGCAAGATCAAGTTCCGCGAAGACGTGGTCGATGGCCTGGAACAGGCACCCGAAGCCTTTATCGGTTTGCTCGAGGGGCGCAACTTCGGCAAGTTGGTGGTGCGCGTCGCACAGGATTGAGCATTTGACGCTAATCCGAGGCGCGGGTATAAACCGCGTCTCGTTGTTTTGTCGGACCCTTCGCCCATGAGCTTCAGCCCCCTGATTCGCCAACTGATCGACGCCCTGCGCACTTTGCCGGGTGTGGGCCAGAAAACCGCCCAGCGTATGGCGCTGCAACTGCTGGAGCGTGATCGCAGCGGCGGCACGCGGTTGGCCCAGGCCTTGAGCCAGGCCATGACCGGCGTGGGCCACTGCCGCCAGTGCCGCACCCTGACCGAAGAAGACCTGTGCCCGCAATGCGCCGACCCACGTCGCGACGACACTTTACTGTGCGTCGTTGAAGGGCCGATGGACGTGTACGCCGTCGAGCAGACCGGCTATCGCGGGCGCTACTTTGTGCTCAAGGGGCATCTTTCGCCGCTGGACGGCCTGGGGCCGGAAGCCATTGGCATTCCGCAACTGGTGACGCGCATTGAAGAGCAGGGCACGTTTACCGAGGTGATCCTGGCAACCAACCCGACGGTGGAAGGCGAGGCGACGGCGCATTACATCGCCCAATTGCTGACCAACAAAGGCTTGATCACCTCGCGTATCGCCCATGGCGTGCCGTTGGGTGGCGAGCTGGAATTGGTGGATGGCGGCACGTTGGCGCACTCTTTTGCCGGTCGCAAGCCGATCACGCTCTAAAATGTGGGAGCTGGCTTGCCTGCGATAACGGTGGATCAGTGGCATTGATGTCGCCTGACACTCCGCTATCGCAGGCAAGCCAGCTCCCACAGTGGTTTTGTGTTGTCAGGGATATCTTGATAACCAAGCAAGCGCTTGGTAAGTTCTCTCCACCTCACCGTGGAGCTTGCCGATGTCTGCCTATCAGGACTACTTCGACCCCAGCCACCAATTGGTCCGTGACAGCGTGCGCCGTTTCGTCGAGCGCGAGATGTTGCCGGGCATCGAGCAATGGGAGGAGGGCGAGAGCTTTCCCCGTGAGCTGTACCTCAAGGCGGGCGCGGCGGGGATCCTGGGCATCGGCTATCCCGAAAGCCTGGGCGGCAGCCATGAAGGCGACCTGTTCGCCAAGGTCGCCGCCAGCGAAGAGTTGATGCGTTGCGGTTCGGGTGGCGTGGTCGCGGGCCTGGGTTCGCTGGATATCGGCTTGCCGCCGGTAGTCAAATGGGCGCGCCCCGAGGTGCGTGAGCGCGTTGCGCCTCAAGTGCTGACCGGTGAGAAGATCATCGCCCTGGCCGTCACCGAGCCCGGTGGCGGCTCCGATGTAGCCAACCTGCAAACCCGCGCCCTTCGCGATGGCGACTTTTATCGCGTCAGCGGCAGCAAAACCTTTATCACCAGCGGCATCCGCGCCGACTTCTATACGGTAGCCGTACGCACCGGCGGGCCGGGCTTTGGCGGTATCAGCCTGTTGCTGATTGAAAAACAGACGCCAGGTTTCACCGTCGGCCAACCGTTGAAGAAAATGGGCTGGTGGGCGTCGGACACGGCTGAGTTGTTCTTCGACGATTGCCGCGTGCCCGCAGGCAACTTGATCGGCGTCGAGAACATGGGCTTTGCCTGCATCATGGGCAATTTCCAGAGCGAGCGCCTGGCGCTGGCGCTGATGGCGAACATGACTGCGCAGCTCGCCCTGGAAGAAAGCCTCAAGTGGGCGAGCCAGCGCGAAGCCTTCGGCAAACCCATCGGCAAATTCCAGGTGCTCAAGCATCGGCTGGCGGAAATGGCCACCGCAGTGGAAGTCTCCCGCGAGTTCACCTACCGCCAGGCGGCGAAGATGGCGGCCGGCAAGAGTGTGATCAAGGAGATTTCCATGGCCAAGAACCTGGCCACTGATACGGCTGATCGGGTGACCTATGACGCGGTGCAGATACTGGGTGGGCAGGGCTATATGCGTGGCAGCCTGGTGGAACGGCTGTATCGGGATAACCGCATTCTGTCTATCGGCGGGGGCACGCGTGAGGTGATGAACGAGATCATCAGCAAGCAGATGGGGTTGTGATGCGGGGTGTCCTTGAGGGCCTCTTCGCGAGCAAGCCCGCTCCCACACTTGGAATGCAAATCAAAATGTGGGAGCTGGCTTGCCTGCGATAGCGCCGGCCCAGGCAACTTTTAAACTTCGGTCAACCCAAACTGCGTCAGGCAAAACGTCGGAATGCCCATATCCTGCAGGCGTTGCGAACCACCCAGCTCAGGCAGATCAATGATCGCCGCCGCTTCGAAGATCTTCGCGCCCATACGTCGCACCAGGTTCGCCGCGGCAATCAAGGTGCCGCCAGTGGCGATCAGGTCATCGAACATCAGCACCGAGTCGCCGTCACACAGGCTGTCGGCGTGTACTTCGAGAAAGGCTTCGCCGTATTCGGTCTGGTAACCCTCGGCCAGCACGTCAGCGGGCAGCTTGCCCTGTTTGCGGAACAGGATCAGTGGTTTGTTCAATTGGTAGGCGATGATCGAACCGATCAGGAAGCCACGGGCATCCATCGCGCCGATGTGGGTAAAGTCGGCCTCGACGTAACGCTGGGCAAAACTGTCGGCCACCAGGCGCAGGGCGCGGGGCGATTGGAACAGCGGGGTAATGTCACGAAAGATCACCCCAGGCTTGGGGAAGTCGATGACGGGGCGGATCAGGGATTTGATGTCGAACGAATCGAAGGTCATCGTCGAAGAGTCCTGGGAGCGGAAAACGGACTCGAAGTATACCTGCGGCCCTGCCGATTGGCGCGGCCGCAAGTGTCTGCCTCAGACTTCCAGCGAGCCCCCGGCCAGCGCGCACAGCTGGATCGGGTCGAGGATATGCACTTCCTTGCCTTCGGCGGCAATCAGTTCGTTTTGCTGGAAACGGGTAAACACGCGGGACACGGTTTCCACCGCCAGGCCCAGGTAATTGCCGATTTCGTTGCGCGACATGCTCAGGCGGAACTGGTTGGCCGAGAACCCACGGGCACGGAAGCGTGCCGACAGGTTGACCAAAAACGTGGCGATGCGCTCGTCGGCGGTTTTCTTCGACAGCAGCAACATCATCTGTTGGTCGTCACGGATCTCGCGGCTCATCACCCGCATCAATTGGCGGCGCAGTTGCGGCAGCTGCAGGGCCAATTCATCCAGGCGTTCGAAAGGGATTTCGCACACCGAGGTCGTCTCCAGGGCCTGGGCCGACACCGGGTGAATCTCGGTGTCCATGCCAGACAGCCCGACCAGTTCGCTGGGCAGGTGGAAGCCGGTGATCTGCTCTTCGCCGCCGTCGCTAAGGCTGAAGGTCTTCAACGCGCCTGAACGTACTGCATAAACGGAATCGAACTTGTCGCCCTGGCGAAACAGAAACTCGCCTTTTTTCAGCGGTCGGCCGCGTTTAACGATTTCGTCCAGCGCTTCCATGTCTTCCAAATTCAACGAAAGTGGCAGGCAGAGGGGGGCCAGGCTGCAATCCTTGCAGTGAGCCTGGCTGTGAGCGCGCAGTTTAACTGGCTCGGACATTTCTTAAATCCTTGTGGGAAAACACACATAAGACGTAAGGGTAACGCACCGGGGGACTGTGAGGCCAGCGTGTACAAAAAAGCAGCAAAGATATAAAGCTTTTTGTATCGGGGTCGATACAAGATCACAACTCAATAACCGTGGACCAGAGCCATGTCTTCCATCATGGGTGTCAATCCTTCAAGTATTCGTATTCCTGCTGCGCCACAACCCCAAAAGGACGCGGTGGCAGACAACACCAACAGCGCTTCGACACCGCAGGCCGATTCCGCGGCGGTCGAAGGTGTGGCGGTTACAATTTCCGGCGCGGCGATGAAAGCTGCGGCGGATGAGAAAACCTCCAACAGCGATATCGACGACAGCGGCCTGGCGGATAACGTCAAGAATCTGCTGAAGATGATTCGTGAGATCAAAAAGCAGATTGCCGAGAAGCAGGCTGAGATGGCTGCGCTGATGGCAGATAAAAACCTCAGCCCTGATCAGATGCGAGCCCGCCTCTCCGGTCTGCAAAGTGCGTTGAGCGCCTTACAAGCCAGCTTGGTTGGCATGCAGGCGTCTTTGACTAAGGCGATGAAAGACATGAGCGCGAGCGACGCAGCTAAGACCGCTGCCCTGGCAATGAAGTAGCTGCCCTTAGATCACCCGCGAGAATCGCTGCCTGTTCTGGTGCTCCAGGTAGGCATCGAACACCATGCACACCGAGCGCACCAGCAAGCGCCCGGCCGGTAAAACGCGAATGCCGTGGGCATCCAGTTCGATCAGGCCGTCGGCGGCCATTGTCTCCAGCTGTGGCCAGAGTTCGTCGAAATAGCCGCGAAAATCGATGTTGAAAGCCTGTTCGATCCGCTCGAATGCCAGGCTGAAATTGCAGATCAGCTGCTGAATCACTTCCCGGCGCAAACGATCATCCGTGGTGCAGACCAGACCACGGCTGGTGGCCAGTTGCGCGCCGGCCAGTGCGTTCTGGTAGTGATTGAGGTCACTGCTGTTCTGGCAATACAGGTCGCCGATCTGGCTGATCGCCGACACGCCCAGCCCAATCAAATCGCAATGCCCGTGGGTGGTATAGCCCTGGAAGTTACGCTGCAGCGTGCCTTCTTCCTGGGCCACGGCCAGTTCGTCATCCGGCAGGGCAAAGTGGTCCATGCCGATGTAGCGGTAGCCGGCACGGGTCAACTGCTCGATGGTGGTTTGCAGCATCAGCAGTTTTTCTTCCGGCGAGGGCAAATCGTCGGCATTAATGCGCCGCTGCGGCATAAAGCGCTCGGGCAGGTGCGCGTAGTTGAAGACCGACAGGCGATCCGGTTGCAGGTTGATCACCTCTTCGACGGTGCGCGCAAAATTCAGCGGCGTCTGCTTGGGCAGGCCGTAGATCAAATCAATATTGATCGAGCGAAATTGCAGGGTGCGCGCCGCATCGATCACCGCACGGGTTTCTTCCAGGCTTTGCAGGCGGTTGACCGCACGCTGCACCTCGGGATCAAGGTCTTGCAGGCCGATGCTTACGCGGTTAAAGCCCAGTTCGCGCAGCAGCCCCATGGTCGCCCAGTCGGCTTCACGCGGGTCGATCTCGATGCCGTAGTCGCCGGAATCATCATTGAGCAAATTGAAGTGCTGGCGCAGGCGGGTCATCACCTGGCGCAGTTCGTCGTGGCTGAGAAAAGTCGGCGTGCCGCCGCCGAAATGCAACTGTTCCACGGGCTGTTTCGGGTCGAGGTGACAGGCGACCAGCTGGATTTCCTGCTCCAGGCGTTGCAGGTAGGCCTGGGCTCGGCCACGGTCCTTGGTGATGACCTTGTTGCAGGCGCAGTAGTAGCAAATGTTTGCGCAGAACGGCACATGCACATACAGCGACAAGGGCCGTACGGCCTTGCGGCTGTCGCGCAGGGCGTGGAGCAGGTCGAAGGTGCCGACCTGGCTATCGAATTGTACGGCGGTGGGGTAGGACGTGTAGCGCGGCCCCGCCAAGTCGTAGCGGTGAATCAGATCTGTGTCCCAACGAATGGCGTCGAGCATGCGGGCGGTCCCCGGGATTGGCTAGTGAGCCGAGTCTAGGGGCGCACCGCAGGTACCATCTTGATTTGCATCAACGGGGAGCGGCGCTATGCCACATGGCGATTTAATGGCCCATTAGCCAGTGTTGATGCGGGCCTGGCAACGTCCAAACGCCGAAGAGCATAACCAGCACGCCACCGGCCACACGCACGCTGCGTTTGCGCAGCACCGCCGTGACACGTTCCGCCGCCAAGCCAGTCGCCAGCAGTACTGGCCAGGTTCCAAGCCCAAAGGCGAGCATCAGCATTGCGCTGTCCAGCGCATTACCCTGGCTCGCCGCCCATAACAGCGTGCTGTAGACCAACCCGCACGGCAACCAGCCCCACAGCGCGCCCAGCAGCAATGCGCGTGGCAGGCTGGATACCGGCAGCAAACGGTTGGCGACCGGCTGTACGTAGCGCCACAGGCCGCGCCCCAGGCTTTCGATACGGGTGAGGCCGCTCCACCAACCGGCCAGGTACAAACCCATGCTGATCAGCAACAACCCGGCGAGCACGCGCATGAACATCGCCGCCGGGCTGTTGGCCACCGCCCAGCCGGCCAGGCCGATCAATAACCCGGCAGCGGCGTAGCTGAGGATGCGCCCCAGGTTATAGGCGAGCAGCAGGCGAAAACGGCGGCTGCGTTGTTCTTTGGGGATTGCCAGCGTCAGCGCGCCCATCAGCCCGCCGCACATGCCCAGGCAATGGCCGCCGCCCAGTAGCCCGAGGATCAAGGCCGAGACCAGCAATGGCGCCAACTCAAGCATGGGGTGGGTCTTTGGGCGGTTGCTCGGCCCGGTTGGCTTCGTCGACGCCCGCCAGGTGGTTCGGGTCCTGGTCGTCGAACAGCACGCTGTGGGCCGGGCCGTCGAGGTCGTCGTACTGGCCGCTGTCCACCGCCCAGAAGAAAATGTAAATGGCCACGCCGACTAACAGCAGCGCCGCCGGAATCATCACGTAGAGAGCTGGCATCGGTACTCCATGCCCACGCGGCTCAAGCCGGCAGCGGGCGGGTTACTAAGGTGGCACTGTTTGCCTGCGTGCTCGGCAGGCGAGTCAGGCGCAAGGCGTTGAGCACCACGGTCAACGAGCTGAGGGACATGCCGATCGCGGCCCAGATCGGGGTGATCCAACCGAGGGCGGCAAACGGCAGCATAAGGCCATTGTACAGCCCGGCCCACAGCAGGTTTTCAATGATTACCCGCCGCGTGCGCCGCGCCAGGGTAAACGCCTGCACCAGCGCGTCGAGACGGTTGGACAGCAGCACGGCATCGGCACTGGTTTTTGCCAAGTCGGTGGCTGAGCCCATCGCCACGCTGATATCGGCGGCGGCGAGCACAGGCACATCGTTGACGCCGTCGCCAAGCATCAGCACCTTGCGGCCTTGCTGGTGCAACTGGTGCAGCACCTGCAGTTTGTCGTCGGGGCGCAAGCCGCCCTTGGCCTCGTCAATCCCCAACTCAAGCGCGACACTGGCGACCATCGGCGAGCTGTCACCCGACAGCAACAGCGTACGCCAACCTCGCGCTTTGCACGCGGCCAGCAGGGCGGGCGCATCGCTGCGCAGGCGGTCATCGAGCACGAACCAGGCGAGGGCGCCTTCACGATCGCCCAGCAGCAACCATTGGCCTGCTTCGTCCGGCGAGGCGGGAATCGCGCAGCCGCTTAATTGGCACACAAAGCCCGGCTGGCCGATGCGCAATTGATGCTCGCCCACACGACCTTCCAGGCCTAAGCCTGGGAAACTCAGGACTTCCTCAGCGGCCAGCGGCGCACGCCCGAAGGCGCGGGCAATCGGGTGCTCGGAGCGGTTTTCCAGCGCGGCGGCGAGGCCCAGGCAGTCGTCGCTGTTCAACGTGCCCAACGGGCGGATGGCACGCAGGGCCAGGCGGCCTTCGGTCAGGGTGCCGGTCTTGTCGAAAATCACCGTGTCGATCTGGTTCAAGCCTTCCAGCACGTGCCCACGAGTGAGTAACAGCCCGAGTTTGTGCAATGTGCCGGTGGCGGCGGTGAGGGCGGTCGGTGTCGCCAGCGACAACGCGCAAGGGCAGGTTGCCACCAGCATCGCCAGCACAATCCAGAATGCGCGTGACGCGTCCAGTTCCCACCACAGCAGGCCGATCAGCGCGGCCGCGATCAGCGAGCACAGCAGAAACCATTGAGCAGCACGGTCGGCGATTTGCGCCAGGCGCGGTTTCTCGGCCTGGGCACGTTCCAGCAGGCGCACGATGGCAGACAGGCGGGTGTCATGCCCCAAGGCGCGCACCTCGACGGTCAGCGCGCCTTCGACGTTGAGCGTGCCGGCGGTAACCGCGTCGCCGACGTTGCGCGGCTGCGGCAGGTATTCGCCGGTGAGCAGGGACTCGTCAATGCTCGACTGGCCGTCGAGAATCACGCCGTCGGCCGGCAGCACGGCGCCTGGATGCACCAGTACGCGATCGCCTACGGCCAGTTCGCTGAGCAGGATGCGCTCGCTCTGACCATCACTTTTGAGGCGTAAGCATGACGCCGGCAGCAGGTTGACCAACTGCGCGGTGGCGGCGGCCGTACGCTCACGTGCCCGGCGCTCCAGGTAGCGCCCGGCGAGCAGGAACAGCGCGAACATGCCCACCGCGTCGAAGTACAACTCGCCAGTGCCAGTTATGGCGGTCCAGATGCCCGCCAGGTACGCGCCGCCAATCGCCAGGGACACCGACACATCCATGGTCAGGTGGCGCGTGCGCAGGTCGCGCAGGGCGCCTTTGAAGAACGGCGCACAGCTGTAGAACACGATGGGCGTAGTCAGAAACATCGCCACCCACCGCAGGATCACGTGCAACTCCGGGCTCAGGTCAATATTGAATTCCGGCCAGGTCGCCATGGTCGCCATCATCGCCTGGAACCACAACAACCCCGCCACGCCCAGTTGGCGCAAGGCCCGGCGGTTTTCGCTGGCCAATTGCTCGGCGGCGCGATCGGCCTGGTAAGGGTGGGCGGCGTAGCCGATATGGCGCAGTTCGCTGAGCACCTGGCTCAACGGCAATTGCCCATCGGCCCAGCGCACGTGCAGGCGATGGTTGGACAGGTTCAGCCGCGCCTCGGCCACGGCGGGCAGGCTGCGCAAGTGTTTTTCGATCAGCCAGCCACAGGCCGCGCAGCTGATGCCTTCCATCAATAGGGTGGTTTCGGCCAGATCGCCTTCGTGGCGCACAAAGGGTTTTTGCACGTCGGCGCGGTCGTACAGCGCCAGTTCGTCGACCAGTTGCACCGGCAGCGCCTCGGGGTTGGCCGAGGCTTCGCTGCGGTGCTGGTAATAGCTTTGCAACCCGCCGGCTACAATCGCCTCGGCCACTGCCTGACAGCCCGGGCAGCAGAGTTCGCGGCGCTCGCCGAGGATTTCGGCGGTGAACCGGCTGCCGGGCGGGACGGGCAGGGCGCAGTGGTAGCAGGGGGTTGGGCTGGTCATGGTGTGAAATCTATATCGGCTGGGAGGGCCTCATCGCGGGCAAGCCCGGCTCCCACAGGAGACCGCGATCCACTGTGGGAGCGGGCTTGCCCGCGATGCGCGAAGCGCATGTGTTTACTTTTTCAGGTCTTCGGCACCCTGCAACGGTTCATCACCCAGCAGCAAGTCCTTGTCGTGGCTGACCTCTTCTTCTTCGAACAGGCGCCAGGTCTTGTCGCCCTCCACGCCGAGCAATTCCACGAAGCGCCGACCCTCTACCTTGTCGGTGACCTGGCCGATGTAGCGGCCGGGTTCGCTGTCACTGCGGGTCAGGTTGATCTTGCGATCCTTCTGCGGCTGGGTCGGGGAAATCAGGTTCAGTTCCAGAGTGTTCGGGTTGCTGTAGCCCGTCAGTTGCAACTCGACTTCACCGGTCAACTCGTCCAAGTGCAATTTGCCGCGCAGTTGCAGGGTCTGGGCCAGCCGCTCACGGTCCAGGGAGCGGTTGATGCCTTTGCCGGCCTCGTAGTAGTTGTCGTTGACCAGGTTGTCCGGGTTCTTCACCGCAATGGTCACCATGGACAAGGTCAAGGTCACCGAGCAGGCCAGGATCCCAATGATGATCCAGGGCCAGAGGTGCTTGTACCAAGGGCTTGCGGCAGTAGCTGCGGGCATTGTTGTGCTCTCTGTTATTAGCGGACTTGTGGGCCGATGAATCGGCTCTTGGCTTCAATGTGGACGCTGTCGTCGTCGGCATCCTTGAGGATGAATTTCACCTCGTTGGTGCTCGATGGCAGTTGCTCAGGGGCGCTGGACAGCTCTACCGGCATCGTGAAGATCTCCCCGGCGGCGACCTTGATCTCGCGTCGGCCTTGCAGCTTGAGATCCGGCAGGCCCGAGGCATCGAGCACGTAAGTGTGGTCGCGCTGGTCCTTGTTCATGATTTTCAGGCTGTAGACGTTTTCGATGCGCCCTTCGGCGTTTTCGCGGTAGAGTACGCGGTCTTTGCTGACGTCGAAGCCCACCAGCGAGCGCATGAAAAATGCGCCGGCCAACAGGCCGATCATCGCCAGCAGCACCAAGGCATAACCGATCAGGCGCGGGCGCAACTTATGGGTTTTCTGCCCGGACAGGTTGTGCTCGGTGGTGTAGCTGATCAGGCCGCGCGGGTAGTCCATTTTGTCCATGATGTTGTCGCAGGCGTCGATACACGCGGCGCAACCGATGCACTCGATTTGCAGGCCGTCACGGATGTCGATGCCGGTGGGGCACACCTGCACGCACATCGTGCAGTCAATGCAATCGCCCAACCCCTGGGCCTTGTAGTCGATGCCTTTTTTGCGCGGGCCACGCACTTCGCCACGGCGCGGGTCGTAGGAAACAATCAGGGTGTCTTTGTCGAACATCACGCTCTGGAAACGCGCATACGGGCACATGTAGATGCACACCTGCTCGCGCAACCAGCCGGCGTTACCGTAGGTGGCCAGGGTGAAGAACCCGACCCAGAAATACGACCAGCCATCGGCTTGGCCGGTGAAGAAGTCGAACACCAGCTCGCGGATGGGCGAGAAGTAGCCGACGAAGGTCATGCCGGTGACAAAGCCGATCAGCAGCCACAGCGTGTGCTTGCTGAACTTGCGCAGGAATTTGTTCGCGCCCATCGGCGCCTTGTCGAGCTTGATGCGCTGGTTGCGGTCGCCTTCGGTGACCTTCTCGCACCACATGAAGATCCATGTCCACACGCTTTGCGGGCAGGTATAACCGCACCACACGCGCCCGGCGTACACGGTGATAAAGAACAGGCCAAAGGCCGCCACAATAAGAATGCCCGAGAGCAGGATGAAATCCTGAGGCCAGAAAGTGGCGCCAAAAATGAAGAATTTGCGTTCCGGCAGGTTCCACCAGACGGCCTGGTGGCCACCCCAGTTCAGCCACACGGTGCCGAAGTACAACAAGAACAGAGCGGCGCCACCGACCATGCGCAAGTTGCGGAACAGGCCGGTAAAGGCGCGGGTGTAGATTTTCTCGCGCGAGGCGTAGAGGTCGACAGTGCTGCTGGCGTTTTTGGCAGGCGGGGTAACGTCATGTACCGGTATCTGGTTGCTCATCATTGCATCCCACGGCGGTGGAGATTTGCCTCGGCCAGTACGTGCCAACCGGGGTCAAAAACAGGGTGTTGCAGTGGCGTAATGATACGCCTCCGGTGCTGTGTAAAGGGTGCGACCTTTGGTCGCGTTGGGGGAAATCAATTGATGGTGTACGTGATCTGGATCAATTGACTTGTGAAGTATGGCCGGTTTTTGCCGGTAGGCAGGTCATTCGTCCCATGGATTGATCAGAGGCACACCGCTGGACATGAAGTCACTGACGTTGCGCGTCACCACGGTGAGCCCGTGCACCAGAGCCGTTGCGGCAATCAACGCGTCACTTTCGTTGGCCTGGTCCGGCACATGCAGATCGGCACAACGCAGCGCAACGGCGGCATCAACCGGCAGTATCCTGGCATCGAACGCTGGCATCACGTGGAGTTTGAGCCATGTTCGTAACACTTTCCCCTGAACCGGGTCTCGGCGTTCCATGCGCAGTACACTGGTTTCCAATTCCTTCAGCGTAATTGCCGAGATGAACATGCGCGGAGCGATAACACTTTTTGCCCAGGCTACTACTCTAGCGTCGGCCTGGGGTTTGCGAAGTTCGGAGATTACGTTGGTGTCGAGTAGATACATCAAGAGAGGTCCACAGGTCGGTGGGTGATCACGGCGCGTTCGGTTTCGAAGTCGATTTCGGCCGCTTCCGGCATCACCAAGAGGTCAACGATGTCGACGTTCAAACCTGTCAGTTTCTGGTAGTCCTCAATGCTTAGCAGTACATGGGCAGGCTTGCCGCGATCGGTGATAAAAACCGGACCTTTACTGGCGGCTTTTTTGGCACCACTTGTGTCTTGATTGAATTCACGGCTGGAAATGGTAGTGATGGTCATGGGGTATTCCCCTTCGGCAAATTTAATGTAGTAACGTTACTACTTTGCGTCGGCGCGCAGCAAGTGCAAGGTTCCGAATGGTCATGCGCTGCAATCGCCCCAGCCCGGCAGAAAACCAGCCCCGCATAAAAAAGCCCCGCACTGCGGGGCTTTGTCGTTTGCCGAGAGCTTACTGCTCCTCAGCCTGCTTATCCCCATGGGACAGGCTGTAAACATACGCTGCCAGCAAGTGCACCTTGTCATTGCCTTGCAGCAACTCCTGCGCCGGCATCTGGCCCTGACGGCCATAACGAATGGTCTGCTGCAATTGCGCGAAGCTTGAGCCGTAGATGAATGCACCCGGGTGGGTCAGGTCCGGCGCGCCCATTGCTGGCGTGCCTTTACCGGCCGGGCCGTGGCAGGCCACGCAGTTGGCGGCGAACAGTTTCGCGCCGTTGGCCACGTCGGCCTTGGCGCCTTCCGGCAGTTTGCGGCCATCGAGGTTAGTCACCACAAAGCCCGCCACGTCGGCCACGCCTTGTTCGCCAATGACATCGGCCCAGGCCGGCATCACCGCATGGCGGCCTTTCATGATGGTTTCCTTGATGGTGGCTGGTTCGCCGCCCCAGCGCCAGTCGGCGTCGGTCAGGTTAGGGAAGCCGTAGGCGCCCTTGGCGTCGGAGCCGTGGCACACCGAGCAGTTGGAGGCGAACAGGCGGCCACCCATCTTCAAGGCTTGCGGGTCTTTGGCGACGTCTTCAATCGGCATTGCAGCGAATTTGGCGAAGATCGGGCCGAACTTGGCGTCCGATTTGGCCATTTCCTTTTCCCATTCGTGCACGCCGGTCCAGCCGGTCTGGCCGTTGGCGAAAGGGGTTTGCTTGTCGTTGTCGAGGTAGTTATAGCCCGGCAGCAGGCCTTTCCAGTTGCCAAGGCCGGGGTACAGCGCCAGGTAGCCGAGGGCGAAGATGATGGTGCCGACAAACAGCATGAACCACCATTTGGGCAGCGGGTTGTCGTACTCCTCGATGCCGTCGAACGAGTGGCCGACGGTCTCGTCCGTCTGCTCGGTGCGCTGGCCCTTGCGGGTCGACAGCAGCAGCCAGGTCAGGGCGAAAATGGTACCCAGACTGAGGACTGTGACGTACAGACTCCAGAACGTAGTCATTCTTTGTTACTCCTAGAAGCTTGCTCGACGTGCTTGATGGCCTCGGGATCATCTGCAAAGGGCAGCATGGTCGCGTCGTCAAACTCCGACTTGCGGTGCGGGCTGAACACCCACAGCGCCAGGCCGACAAAGGCCACCATCACCACAACGGTGCCCAGGCCACGAATCATCCCGATATCCATGAAGATCACCGTTTGCTTTTGATGATGGTGCCAAGGCCTTGCAGGTAGGCCACCAGTGCGTCCATTTCGGTCTTGCCCTTCACGGCAGCGGCTGCACCGGCGATGTCTTCATCGGTGTAGGGCACGCCCAGGGTGCGCAAGACTTCGAGTTTCTTGGCGGTGTCCTTGCCGTCGAGCTTGT
Source organism: Pseudomonas sp. OE 28.3 (assembly GCF_014268205.2). NCBI lineage: Bacteria > Pseudomonadati > Pseudomonadota > Gammaproteobacteria > Pseudomonadales > Pseudomonadaceae > Pseudomonas > Pseudomonas sp. OE 28.3. Next base: position 5,009,307 of record NZ_CP077082.1, on the reverse strand, counting down.
TTTCCACCAGGAACGGGTACGCCGGCATTTTCGACTCAGGCACCACGTTGCGCGGGTTGTACAAGTGCGCACGCTGCCAGTCATCGGAGTAACGACCACCGACACGGGCCAGGTCCGGGCCGGTCCGTTTGGAGCCCCACAGGAACGGGTGGTCCCAGACGCTTTCCCCGGCAACCGAGTAGTGGCCGTAGCGTTCGGTTTCGGCACGGAACGGACGGATCATTTGCGAATGGCAACCCACACAGCCGTTGGCGATGAACACGTCACGGCCTTCAACTTCAAGCGCTGGGCGCGGCTTCATGCCTTCTACGGGTTTGTTGGTCACGTCCTGGAAAAACAGCGGAACGATCTGGGTCAGGCCGCCGATGCTCACGGCGATGACCATGAAGAAGGCCAGCAGGCCGATGTTCTTCTCGACTACTTCATGCTTCATCAGTGAGCTCCCACAACGGCGATCTTGGTGGCGGCTTCGGCTTCTACCGGGTCGGAAGCACGCACGGTGCGCCAGACGTTGTAGGCCATGAACAGCATGCCGCTGGCAAAGAACGCACCACCGATGGCGCGGACGATGTAGCCCGGGTGGCTGGCTTGCAGCGCTTCGACGAAGGAGTAGGTGAGGGTGCCGTCATCGTTGATCGCACGCCACATCAGGCCCTGGGTGATGCCGTTGACCCACATCGAGGCGATGTAGAGCACGGTGCCGATGGTGGCCAGCCAGAAGTGGGTGTTGATCAGCCCGACACTGTGCATCTGCGCACGGCCGAACAGTTTGGGGATCATGTGGTACAGCGCGCCGATGGAGATCATCGCCACCCAGCCGAGGGCGCCGGCGTGTACATGGCCAATGGTCCAGTCGGTGTAGTGGGACAGGGAGTTGACGGTCTTGATCGCCATCATCGGCCCTTCGAAGGTCGACATGCCGTAGAACGCCAGCGACACCACCAGAAAACGCAGGATCGGGTCGGTGCGCAGCTTATGCCAGGCGCCCGACAGGGTCATCATGCCGTTGATCATGCCGCCCCAGCTTGGCGCCAGCAGGATGATCGACATCGCCATGCCCAGCGACTGCGCCCAATCCGGCAGCGCGGTGTAGTGCAGGTGGTGAGGACCGGCCCAGATGTACAGGGTGATCAACGCCCAGAAGTGCACGATGGACAGGCGATACGAGTAGATCGGGCGTTCGGCCTGCTTGGGCACGAAGTAGTACATCATCCCCAGGAAACCGGTGGTGAGGAAGAACCCCACGGCGTTGTGGCCGTACCACCACTGAATCATCGCGTCGGTCGCCCCGGCATAGGCCGAGTAGGACTTGAACCAGCTCACCGGCAGGGAAGCGTGGTTGACGATGTGCAGCATCGCCGTCACCAGGATGAAGGCACCGTAGAACCAGTTACCGACATAGATGTGCTTGGTCTTGCGCTTGACGATGGTGCCGAAGAACACCAGGGCGTAGGTCACCCAGACGATGGCGAGCAAAATCGCGATCGGCCATTCCAGCTCGGCGTATTCCTTGGTGGTGGTGTAGCCCAGCGGCAGGGTGATGATGGCGCCGAGGATTACGGCTTGCCAGCCCCAGAAGGTGAAGGCGGCGAGGCCATCGGAGATCAGTCGCGTCTGGCAGGTTCGCTGCACGACATAGTAGGAAGTGGCAAATAACGCACAACCACCGAAGGCGAAAATCACCAGGTTGGTGTGCAGCGGGCGCAGGCGGCCGAAGGTCGTCCAGGGCAAACCGAAATTCAATTCCGGCCACACCAGTTGCGAGGCGATAAACACCCCGAGCCCCATGCCAAGGATCCCCCAGACCACCGTCATGATGGCGAACTGGCGGACGACCTTATAGTTATAAGCAGTCGGACTGATTGCTGTGCTCATTCTAAGGTTCCACGGTTTAGGTTTTTTTATAGGTAAAATCGGCCGCAAGTATGTAGAAAGCGAGGGGCCATTGCAACGCAATGACTGACCTGTATCAATGCGTTCCGAGCCAGATTCTGCGCCCTTTCCATGTTTTACGTAGGGACAAAATCGGAAATGGAAAGCTGATCAAGTGGACAGGAATTTTCAGGGGCGCAACGAATACCGTCGCGTAGGCCAGGATTGGTCCACTGTGGGAACAAGCGTAGACCCGAAAGTGAGGAGGGGAAAGTTGGACTTGGGAAGGGTGCGACACTTGGTCGCGAGGTGAACCTGTGGCGAGGGAGCTTGCTCGCGCTGGAGTGCGTAGCGCTCCCAGGATTTTGGGGCCGCTTCGCAGCCCAGCGGGAGCAAGCTCCCTCGCCACAGTTAAGCGGGCCTCCCCTGATCAGGGGGAGGCATTCAGCAGTTACTCAGGTTGGCTTTCTGGCGTTGCGCCATCAGCGGTGTGGGACAAGCTGTACACATAGGCCGCCAGCAGGTGCACCTTGTCATTGCCTTGCAATACATCCTGCGCCGGCATCTGCCCTTGGCGACCATGGCGGATGGTCTGCTGCAACTGGGCCAGGCTGGTGCCGTAGATGAAACCGGCGGGCTCGGTCAGGTTCGGCGCGCCCATGGGCTCCATGCCGTGGCCTTGTGGGCCGTGGCACGCCACGCAGGTGGTGTTGAACGCGGCTTGGCCGGCTACCAGGTCGGCCGTGTTGTCAGCCGGCAATGGCAGCTTGGCCAGGTCATGCCGCACATAAGCGGCGACGTTCTTAACGCCGTCCTCACCGAGGATTTCACCCCAGGCCGGCATTGCCGCATGGCGCCCGCTCATGATCGTGGCCTTAATCGCCTCAGCCGAGCCGCCCCAGCGCCAGAGGTTGTCCGCCAGATTCGGGAAACCATACGCGCCCTTGGCATCCGAGCCGTGGCACACCGCGCAGTTGGAGGCGAACAGGCGCCCACCCATTTTCAGCGCCTGCGGGTCTTTGGCCACTTCTTCCACCGGCATGGCCGAGAATTTGGCGAAGATCGGCCCGAACTTGGCATCAGCCTTGGCCATTTCCTTGTCCCATTCCTTGGTCTGGGTCCAGCCGTCTTCATAGCCCGGCAACACGCCTTTCCAGTTGCCAAGGCCCGGGTAGAGGATCAGGTAGCCGACGGCAAACACCAGGGTTCCGGCGAACAGCATGAACCACCACTGGGGCAGCGGGTTGTCGTATTCCTCGATACCGTCGAAGGCGTGGCCCATGGTCTGGTCCACGCTGCCCTTGGTCTCGCCCTTGCGGGTGCCGATCAGTAGCCAGGTCAGGCCGATCAGGCTGCCGAGGGTCAGTACGCAGATCCATGTACTCCAGAAGGTAGTCATGGGCGGGTGCTCCTTGTTGCAGGCTCTTCTTGAGCGTCGGATGGAGAAGGTTCATCGGCAAACGGGAGCAGGCGGGCCTGCTCGAAGTCCGCATTGCGCCGGTTGTTGAACACCCACAGCGACAGGCCGATAAAGGCGATGGCGACCACCAGCGTGCCAAGGCCGCGGATGGTGCCCGCATCGAATTCAAATCCCATGGCTCACCTCTTGCTCTTGATGGCAGTGCCGAGCACTTGCAGGTACGAAACCAGCGCGTCCATCTCGGTCTTGCCCTTGAGGCTGGCGACGGCGCCACTGATGTCGTCGTCGGTGTACGGCACGCCGAGGGTGCGCATCACCTTCAACTTGGTCTCGGTGTGGCTGCTGTCGACCGGGGCCGTGACCAGCCATGGGTAGGCTGGCATTTTCGACTCCGGCACCACGTTGCGCGGGTTGTACAAGTGCGCGCGGTGCCAGTCGTCCGAGTAACGTGCGCCAACGCGTGCCAGGTCCGGCCCGGTGCGCTTGGAACCCCACAGGAACGGGTGGTCCCACACGCTTTCACCGGCTACCGAGTAGTGGCCGTAGCGCTCGGTTTCGGCGCGGAACGGGCGGATCATCTGCGAGTGGCACTGCACACAGCCTTCGCGGATGTAGATGTCGCGGCCTTCAAGCTGCAGCGCGGTGTAGGGCTTCATGCCTTCCACCGGTTTGTTGGTGACGTCCTGGAAGAACAGCGGGACGATCTGGGTCAGGCCGCCGATGCTCACGGCAAGCACCATGAGCAGCATCAACAGGCCGACGTTCTTTTCAATCGTTTCGTGTTTCATCATCGACTCCTCAGGCCAGCTGCGCAGTGGTAGTGGCTTCGACAGGTTGCGCCGAACGCACGGTGCGCCAGGTGTTGTAAGCCATCAGCAACATGCCGCTGAGGAAGATCGCACCACCCACCAGCCGCACGATGAAGCCAGGGTGGCTGGCCACCAGGGTTTCGACGAAGGAGTAGGTCAAGGTGCCGTCTTCGTTGACCGCACGCCACATCAGGCCCTGGGCGATGCCGTTGACCCACATCGAAGCGATGTAGAGCACGGTGCCGATGGTGGCCAGCCAGAAGTGCGCGTTGATCAGGCCGAGGCTGTACATCTGCTCGCGGCCAAAGACTTTCGGGATCATGTGGTACAGCGCGCCGATGGAAATCATCGCTACCCAACCCAGCGCCCCGGCGTGTACGTGGCCGATGGTCCAGTCGGTGTAGTGGGAGAGGGCGTTGACCGTCTTGATGGCCATCATCGGCCCTTCGAAGGTCGACATGCCGTAGAAGGCCAGGGAGACCACGAGGAAGCGCAGAATCGGGTCGCTGCGCAACTTATGCCAGGCGCCCGAGAGGGTCATCATGCCGTTGATCATGCCGCCCCAGCTGGGTGCCAGCAGTACCAGTGACATCACCATGCCCAGCGACTGTGCCCAGTCCGGCAGCGCGGTGTAGTGCAAGTGGTGGGGGCCGGCCCAGATGTACAGGGTAATCAGCGCCCAGAAGTGCACGATGGACAAGCGATAGGAATACACCGGACGCTCGGCCTGTTTGGGTACGAAGTAGTACATCATCCCCAGGAAGCCTGCGGTGAGGAAAAAGCCTACCGCGTTATGCCCGTACCACCACTGCACCATCGCATCCGTCGCACCACCATAGGCCGAGTAGGACTTGGTCCAACTCACTGGCAGGGACGCGTGGTTGACGATGTGCAGAATGGCCACGGTGATGATAAACGCACCGAAGAACCAGTTGCCGACATAGATGTGCTTGGTCTTGCGCTTCATCACCGTGCCGAAGAACACCACACCGTAGGCGACCCAGACCACGGCGATAAGAATGGCGATCGGCCATTCCAGCTCGGCGTACTCCTTGGATGTGGTGTAGCCCAGTGGCAGGCTGATAGCGGCCAGCACAATCACAAGCTGCCAGCCCCAGAAGCAGAACGCGGCGATTTTTGGCGCGAACAGCTGGGTTTGGCAGGTGCGTTGCACCGAGTAAAACGAGCTGGCGAACAGTGCGCAGCCACCAAAGGCAAAGATCACTGCGTTGGTGTGCAGCGGGCGCAAACGGCCGAAGCTGGTCCAGGGTAAATCGAAGTTGAGCGCAGGCCATACCAATTGGGCGGCGAGAAAAACCCCGAGCCCCATGCCGACGATGCCCCACACCACCGTCATAATGGCGAATTGGCGGACCACCTTGTAGTTATAGGCGGTACTTAAAGTAGTGTTCATGGTTCCCCATCCACGGTTCAACCCAAGCAAATGCGGCACTTGGGCTGGAGTTATAGGCAGACTAAAAAGCGAGGCAAGCATGGGCAAAGAGCACAAGGCCAGTATTGACGGGGATCAATGGGCGCAGTGTGTACGGGAACATGGCTGGTTGTGGAATGCCGCGACGGGGTCTATCGCGCGTGCGCCGGCGACACTGATCCTGGCCCACGGCGCCGGTGCACCGATGGACTCAGCCTTCATGGGCGACATGGCTGCACGCCTTGCCGGGCATGGTGTGAACGTGTTGCGCTTCGAGTTCCCGTACATGGCTCAACGCCGCGTGGACGGCGGTAAACGCCCGCCGAACCCGGCGCCGAAACTGCTCGAATGCTGGCGCGAGGTGTATGCCGAGGTGCGACGTCATGTCGCTGGGACGCTGGCGGTTGGCGGCAAGTCCATGGGGGGGCGCATGGCCAGTTTGTTGGCCGATGAGCTGGGGGCTGACGCGCTGGTGTGTTTGGGTTATCCGTTTTATGCGGTGGGCAAGCCGGAAAAACCTCGAGTCGAACATCTGGCCGGGTTGAAGACGCCGACGTTGATTGTGCAGGGCGAGCGCGATGCGCTGGGTAATCGGGCGGCGGTGGAAGGGTATGCGCTGTCACCGAGCATCGAGGTGATGTGGCTGGTGGCGGGGGATCATGATTTGAAGCCGTTGAAGGCTTCGGGGTTTGGTCATGAGCAGCATTTGGAGGCGGCTGCGGTGAAGGTGGCTGGGTTTTTGGGCGCCTGTTAGGGCCCCATCGCAGGCAAGCCAGCTCCCACATTTTGAATTGTGAATACCTTCAAATGTGGGAGCTGGCTTGCCTGCGATAGCGATTTACCGGTTAAAACGTTCTACCAGCGAATACTGGGTATTGGCGGTGTGCGTCAGCTCCTCACTCAACTGCGCCGAGTTCATCGCCTGTTCCGAGGTCTGATCCGCCAACAGCGCAATCGTGCTGATGTTACGGCTGATCTCTTCGGCTACTGCGCTTTGCTCTTCGGTAGCGGCAGCGATTTGCGTCGTCATGTCGGTGATATTGGCCACCGCCTCACTGATGCCCACCAGCGCCTGATCCGCCTCCATCACCCGCGCCACACCTTCTTCGGCCTGGCGATGCCCGGCGTCCATGGTTTGCACGGCCGCCGCTGCGGTGTGTTGCAGCTTGGCGATCAGCGTATGGATCTGCCCGGTGGACTCGGCAGTGCGCTGCGCCAGTTGGCGAACTTCGTCAGCCACCACCGCAAAACCTCGGCCCATCTCACCGGCGCGCGCCGCTTCGATGGCCGCGTTCAGTGCCAGCAGGTTGGTCTGGTCGGCAATGCCTTTGATCACATCGACCACACCGCCGATTTCATCGCTGTCCTTGGCCAGTTGGGTGACGGTCACACCCGTCTCGCCCACGGCCACCGACAGACGCTGGATCGCCTCGCGGGTTTCCCCGGCGATGTCGCGGCCGCGACCGGTCAGGCGATTGGCTTCCTGGGTGGCGTCCGCCGTGCGCTGTACATGGCTGGCGACTTCCTGAGTGGTCGCTGCCATCTGGTTGACCGCCGTGGCTACTTGTTCGGTCTCTACACGCTGGCGTTCCAGGCCGCTGGAACTGTTATGCGCCAAGGTATTGGACTGCGCCGCTTGGTCGTTCAGGTGTTCAGCCGTGTCTTGCAAGCGTGTCAGACAGGTCTTCAGCCGCGCTTCCTGGCTGAGAATCGACATCTCCAGCCGCGCCTGCGCGCCTCGGCTGTCGGTGTACATCTGCGCGATCAACGGGTCAGACGTGGTCTGCTCGGCCAAACGCAGCAAACGCTTGAGGCCGCGCTGCTGCCAGCTCAGGCCCAGCAGGCCCAGTGGCACCGACAGGCCCGCCGCCAGGGCAAAACCCCAGTGGGAATTGAGCGATGCACCAATCATAAAGCTCAGCTGGCTGACCAGGATAAACGGCAGCCAGTCCTGCAACACCGGCAGCCACTTGTCGCGCTGCGGCACGGCGGACTTGCCCTGGTTGATGCGTTGATAGAGCGCTTCGGCCCGGCGGATCTGCTCGGCGGTGGGCTTGATGCGCACCGATTCGTAGCCGATCACCTGGTTGCCGTCGAAGACCGGCGTCACATAGGCGTTAACCCAGTAGTGATCGCCGGTCTTGCAGCGGTTCTTGACGATGCCCATCCATGGCAAGCCTTGTTTGAGCGTGGACCACATGTGCGCGAACACAGCCGACGGAACATCCGGGTGACGCACCAGGTTGTGCGGCGCTCGGACCAGTTCGTCGCGGGTGAACCCACTGATTTCGACAAAAGCGTCGTTGCAGTAGGTGATTACACCTTTGGCGTCTGTGGTGGAGATCAACCGTTGCTGAGCGGGGAAGGTACGTTCGCGCTGGGTAACGGGTTGGTTATTACGCATGGTTGTTCAATCCGCAAGGCTTTCAGGGGTTATCGGCCGTGGCGAGGCTTTATTTAGCCTATTTTTGTAATAGTTAGCAGGTAGGCCCACCGCACCGCCGATCTAGTCGTCAGGCGCATGCGGTGATGGCTAAAGGCTATTCCGCCGCCGCTGGCGTGCTCGTCTTTTTTGTTTCTAGTTTTATTATTGTAAGATTTTCTTTAGCATAGGCGGGTTGGTGCCTAGCGCCAAAAAACCTTATGGATTGCGGTCGTAGCGACGATTTCGGAGTCTCCTTGCCTGAGGATCGGCTCTCGCGAAGCTTGCGGTTTGGGGTGAGCAGAAAACATCAGGCGGTCACGCGAACAATGTGTATCGCGCGTTGTCCGTTAGGAGTGATGTTTTTTGTTACACCTTTGAAGGCTTCAACAGACGTGTCTGTTCACGTTAGAGAGTGAGCGGCTTTGTAGTAGCAGGGAAGTGGAGGTTGAAGCAATGAAAGTTATGGTTTTGGGCGTTTCCGGGATGCTGGGTAACGCGGTGTACCGCGTGCTGTCCGATAATCCTGGTTTGAATGTTTTTGGTACCGCGCGTAGCGAAAGTGCTCGTAATCACTTTTCGCCCGCGTTGGCCGAGAAGTTAGTATTCGGTGTTGATGTTGAAAGCCACGATTCACTTATAAAAGCATTCGGCAGTATTCAGCCGGATGTTGTCGTTAACTGTGTAGGCTTGGTAAAGCAGCTCGCCGATGCCAATGACCCCCTCTTGGCCGTTCCCATCAATACACTGCTACCTCATCGATTGGCCGCCCTGTGCAAAGCCACTGATGCACGTCTGGTACATGTGAGCACTGACTGTGTTTTTTCCGGCACGAAGGGCGGCTACCTCGAATCAGATTTTCCAGATGCCTATGACCTGTACGGTCGCTCCAAATTGTTGGGCGAAGTTGATTATCCCCACGCGATTACATTGCGCACCTCGATCATCGGTAAAGAGTTGTCCGGGAACCGCAGCCTTGTTGGGTGGTTCCTCGCTCAAGAGGGTCAAGTGAAGGGCTTTACGCGGGCGATATTTTCCGGCTTGCCCACGATGGAACTCGCCAGGCTAATAAATGACTATGTGCTGCCTCATCCTGAGCTGCACGGCCTCTATCACGTGTCTGCTCAGCCGATCAACAAGTATGACTTGTTGGGATTAATTGCTGATGTGTATGGGAAAGATATCGAAATACTACCGTCCGATGAGCTGTCTATTGATCGCTCGCTGGACTCGAGTAGGTTTCGAATGGCGACAGGCTATGTGGCCCCGGAGTGGCCGGCGCTGGTCAAGTATATGCATGATTTCAATTAAATTTCAGGTGTCTGGCGATGTTCGATAACAAAGTTTTGATGATCACTGGTGGTACAGGCTCGTTCGGTAATGCTGTCTTGAATCGTTTTCTCAAGACGGATGTGAAGGAAATTCGCATCTTCAGTCGTGACGAAAAGAAACAAGAAGATATGCGAATTGCGTTGAATAATCCGAAGCTGAAGTTTTATATCGGCGACGTGCGCAATTACGACAGCATTCGAGATGCGATGAAAGGCGTCGATTATGTCTTTCACGCCGCAGCACTCAAGCAAGTGCCGTCTTGCGAGTTCTACCCGATGGAAGCGATACGCACCAATGTTTTGGGTGCGGAAAACGTCATGAAGGCCGCCATTGATAACAATGTCGACCGAGTTATTGTACTGAGTACGGACAAGGCGGTTTACCCAATCAATGCAATGGGTATCTCCAAGGCCATGATGGAAAAACTCATGGTCGCCAAGGCGCGGATGCAGGGCAATGGCGAAACGGTGTTCTGCGCCACTCGCTACGGCAACGTCATGGCCTCGCGAGGCTCTGTGATACCGCTTTTCATCGAGCAGTTGAAAGAAGGTAAGTCGATTACCATCACTGACCCGACCATGACCCGTTTCCTGATGTCTCTTGAGGATTCCGTGGACCTGGTATTACACGCATTTGAGCACGGTCGCCAAGGTGATATTTTTGTTCAAAAGGCGCCGGCATCGACAATTGAAGTGCTTGCCCAAGCGTTGAAGGAACTGTTCGAAAAAACCAACGAAATTCGCGTCATCGGCACACGTCATGGCGAGAAGCTTTACGAGTCGCTCGTGTCTCGTGAGGAACTGGCAAAAGCAGAAGACATGGGCCAGTACTATCGCGTTCCGGCCGATAACCGGGATCTCAACTACGCTAAATTCGTCGTGGAGGGTGAACTGGGTATTGCCGGTTCCGAAGACTACACGTCTCACAACACTGTTCAGCTCAATGTTGATGGTGTCAAACAATTGCTTCTAAAACTGCCGTACATTCAGGGGCAACTCAATGCTTAAAGTGATGACCATTGTCGGGACGCGTCCTGAGTTGATCAAAATGTCCCGGGTGATTGCGGAGTTTGATGAGCATACTCAACACATCCTGGTGCACACCGGGCAAAATTTTGACTATGAGTTGAACCAGGTTTTTTTTGATGACCTGGATATTCGCAAGCCTGATTATTTCCTCGGTGCGGTTGGCAGTAACGCCGCACAAACCATTGCCCGCGTCATTGAAAAAGCCGATGAAGTGATGGAGGCCGAGAAGCCTGACGCATTACTGTTGTACGGTGACACTAATTCGTGCCTGTCGGTCATTGCAGCCAAACGTCGTAAGATTCCGGTATTTCATATGGAAGCCGGTAATCGCTGCTTCGACCAACGTGTACCGGAAGAGCTGAACCGTAAAGTCCTGGATCACCTGAGCGATATCAACCTTGTTCTGACGGAGCACGCGCGTCGTTACTTGCTGGACGAGGGAATCCCGCCGGACCGTATTATTAAATCCGGTTCCCATATGCAGGAAGTGCTTGAGTACTTTAAGCCCAAGATTGCCAAGTCCGAGATTTTGCAAAAACTCGAATTGAAGCCTAAAGAGTTCTTCATCGTCAGCGCTCACCGCGAAGAAAACGTTGATACACCTGCCAACCTACAGGACCTGCTCAATACCTTGCAGGCGCTGGTTGAAGCCTATGACAAACCAGTAATCGTTTCCACCCACCCGCGTACTCGGCAGCGTCTCGAGGCTCTGGGCATGGATGGGTTGGACGCGAGAATCCAGTTTCTCAAACCGTTCGGATTCTTTGATTACATCCGTTTACAGATGGAAGCGTTTTGTGTGTTGTCAGACAGCGGCACGATCACCGAAGAAGCGTCTCTACTGAACCTGGCCGCCATCACTATCCGTAATGCTCACGAGCGTCCTGAAGGTATGGACCAGGGAACGCTGATTATGAGCGGTTTGAAAGCCGAACGCGTCCTTGACGCCGTTCGTATCGTCACCAGCCAACACCAAGACGCCGTCGCGCCGCGCATCGTTCCGGATTATGAGGGTGGCATTGTTTCACAGAAAGTTTTGCGTGTTGTAATGAGCTACGTAGACTTTATTAATAGGACAGTTTGGTCCAAGTGATTGGAAACGTATATACCTAAAAAACAGCGAGATATTTGATATGAGTACAGATACTGAGACGCTGGACGCAATATATAACGCAGGAGAGCGTCTGGTACCAGGAGAGACTCATGACCGTGCAGAGATTGTTCGCCATAAAAGCAGTTATCAGCTCTTTCGCGACATCATTGAATCTGATATTCGGGAAAATCCGGCGCTGATAGAGTCGGGTATCACCGTGCTCGATATCGGCTGCGGTACCGGTCACGGCACCTACATGCTTGATACTATTCTTGGTGTCAAGATTGTCGGCATTGATCCAAGTGTTGAGTCCATCCAGTACGCAAAAGATAATTATGGTTCGAACAATATCGACTATATCAATTGCGACGCTGAAGCCTTTGTAAGTCAGTCCAAAGGCTTTGATTACGTGGTTTCTCGTCACGCTCTTGAGCACGTCGAAAATGGTTTAAACTTCGCGCTGGGGATCGCGTGTCGTCGTCGGCTGATGGTGAATGTACCTTTCAATGAGTCGGAAGGTAATATTCATCATCTTGTACACCGTATCAAAGAAGAGCATTTTGATGCTTACCCTAATAAAGAGTTTTTTTATGAAGGGTTAGACGGTGTAACTAAGGTGGCGCGCGATGAAGAAGAACCGCCTAACTCCATTGTGTGCATTTCCAGTGCAGCGGAGCTGAAGCCGGTAAAAGAGCTTATTGGATTTCCCGTTCCAGCGTGGAAACCTGAATTTTTGCAAAATTTGGGTATCGAATCACTTGAGGCAAGTATTCAGACTGCCGAGTTACTGTCGCTTCAGAAACAAACTCAGCTTGTTGAAAAAGAAGCCCAGCTGGAAAATCACCACGCGAACCTGAAAAACTTAGAAGGAGATATTCTTCGGCGTGAAGCATGGGTCGCGGAAAAAGAGGCGCAGCTTGCCAACCATGAGGTGAACCTCAACGGCATCAAGTCAGCCCTCGTCGAGCGTGAACTCGCGATTGCAGAAAAAGAACAGCAACTGATTGAGCATGGTGCCAATCTGGAAGGCATTGAGGCGGGTCTGCACCCCCGTCAAGTGGTCGTTGCAGAGGCGGAAGGCGGTATTCAGCGCCGTGAGGCTCAGGTTTTTGAAAAAGAAGTGCAGCTGGTGGCTCTCGAGTCCAACTTGAAGGGCATTCAGGAAGACCTCGCTAGACGTGAAGCGGCCGTTGTCGAGAAAGAAGCGCAGTTGCTGAATCACGAGAACAACCTGAATGCTATTCAGGAAGATCTGGTGCGGCGTGAAGCCGCGGTTGCCGAGAAAGAAGCGCAGTTGCTGGGTCACGAGAGTAACCTGAATGGTATTCATGAGGACCTAGTTCGACGTAATCAGGAGATGTCCAGCAGTGAGCAAGACATTCTTCGGCGCGAAGCGGGTATTTCCGAGAAGGAGGCTCAGCTTACGGCCCGTGAGTTAAGTGCAGTGGAGCATGAGGCGAACATTGCTCACCAGAACAACGTTTTGTCTGTTCGGGAAAGTCAAGTTCGACAAAGTGAAGTAGGTGCTGTAGAAGAGCACGCGCGGCTTGCAGTCCGAGAAAAAGAACTGGCTGAGATGGAAGTCGCTTTGGCTCATCGCGAAACGTTGATTTCTAATAGTCTTATTTCGAAAGTAGCCCTAAAACTAGGTTCGTTCCGTAAATGAAAATTCTGCAAGTTAATGGCTATGAGTCGCCAGGACGGCGCTTTAACGGACTGTCCATCACCCCTTTATTAAAGACGCATAATATTGAATCCCAGCACCTCGTTTGGGAGAAAGATAGTCAGAATCCGGAAGTTTTGACGTTCGAGGGCGATAAGACTCGAAAAATAAATCGGATCGTAAACCGCTTTGAGCGTCTTACCTCAACGCAGTCTATGTTCTACCCGCATGCAAAGCAGATGATGAAGATGCCCGCTTTCAAAGAGGCGGATGTCGTGCACTTGCACATTATTCATTCGGGGTACATGAGTCTTTCCCATCTTCCGGAAATCACCCGGCGCAAGCCCACTGTATGGACCTTGCACGATCCTTGGGCGATGACCGGGCACTGCATCTATCCCTTTGAATGTGAGCGCTGGAAGACCGGCTGCGGCAGTTGCCCAGACTTGAATATTCACTTTCCATTACTCAGAGATACCACGCGGTTTTTGTTCAATTACAAAAAACGCTCTTACAAAAAATCCAAGTTTGATGTGATTGTGGCTTCGCAGTGGATGCGTGACATGGTCGAAGCGTCTCCGTTGTTCGAGGACGTTGACATCCACCATGTACCCTTCGGTTTGGATCTGAACTTTTTTTCACCGACGGCCTCTCCGGATGCGCGTAAACGCTTTGGCATTCCTGACGACGCTTTGGTTATCTGCTTCCGCGCAGTCGACAATCAGTTCAAGGGCTTGCCTTATATTATCGAGGCGCTGGAACGCATCAAAACGGATCAACCGATTTGCCTGCTCACGCTCAATAGCAAAGGGTTGATGGAGCGGTTTTCTGATCGTTTCCAGTTGGTCGAATTGGGCTGGACCAATAACGAGGAAGAGGCGCGCGACGCGTTTGTGGCTTCGGATATTTTTCTGATGCCCTCCATCGTCGAAGCGTTTGGCGTTATGGCCATCGAAGCGCTCGCCTGCGGTAAACCGGTCGTGGTGTTTGATGGCACTTCCTTGCCTGAAGTTACCTTCGCTCCCGACGTCGGTATTTCCGTTCCCATGCACGATGGGGCGGCGCTCTATGAAGCCCTCCAGCATTTGATCGATAACCCGCAAGAGCGACTTGAGCGTGGGCGAAAAGGTCGCGAAATTGCAGAAAAGCATTACGGTGATGAGCTATACGCACAACGCCTGGCTGATGTTTACAAAACGGTCGCGGCTAAATGAAGTTACTGCTCTTAACCGATATTCCGCCATGCCGGAACTTCACTGCGGGGCTGGTGCTTGATCGCCTGGTCAGTTTTCTGCCCAAGGACCAGCTTGCGATCTGTGCTGTGGTCAACCCTGCACTGCAGCCGGAAATACCGGCCGAACTGGACGACGTCCCGCGGTTGCTATTGACGAAACCGCGGGAGGCGTCGGTCAGGGTTCTTCCGCGTAGAGCCGGTGTGTTGTCGGCGTTTCCTTACGAGCTGCTTCAGGCTGGCCGAGTGCGTAACGATCTACTGCCTAAAATCGTTGAGTTCGCTAAAGCCCAGCGGGTAGACGCGGTTTGGGTCGTGCTTCAGGGGCAGACCATGGTTCGGCTCGCGCGTCAGCTGACGCAAAAGCTGAATGTTCCTTTGTTGACCCAAGTGTGGGATCCGTTTGGCTGGTGGTTGCAGGCGAACCGCATTGACGGGTTTACACGTCGCCGACTTCAAAAGGAGTTCGACGACGTTCTTAAACACAGTACGTCTTGCGCAACCGCATCCTGGGCGATGTCTGAGAACTACACGGCCAAATACAACGTCGCCAACGTTCCCGTGATTGCGGGCTTACCCCGTGAGTTGGCAACTGAACCCGCAGCGCGTCCTCATGTGCGCGACGAGTTCATTATCGCAATGGCCGGACAGTTTTATGCGCAGGCAGAATGGCAATGTCTTCAATATGCGCTTAATGGGTGCAACTGGACGGTTGCCGGCCGGCGCATACGTGTCCGGGTAATGGGCGGGGGATTCAGTGCATTTACTCAGAGCCCATCCAACTTTGAATATCTTGGATGGAGAAGCCAGGAAGAAACCATCCGCTTGTTGGCGGATTCGGATCTGCTGTACATGCCTTATTGGTTTTCCGAGGAATACCGAGAAGAGTCGAGTAACAGTTTCCCGTCCAAACTGGTTTCCTATTTCGCAGCAGGGCGGCCGGTGTTCTGCCATGCGCCTGCCTATGCGTCCCCTGCCAAATATGTTGAGGCTAACGACGCAGGTTACCTCTGCCAATCCTTGGACACGGCCACGATCGTTGCGTGCCTGGAGAAGGTTATCCAGGATGAGGAGACCTATGGGCGATACGCAGCGAATGGGCATTCATGCTTCATGAGGGATTTCACCCTAGAGCGAATGAAGACGTCGTTGCTCGAGTTTTTGGGTGACCATACGAAGGCAGCGGCGGGGCTAGCTACATGAATCAACATATCCTGACCGCGCATGTACGACATTTTGACCTCATTAAGCAGTTAATCAAGCGTGATATCGATATGCGCTTTAAAGGCGCACTGCTGGGCGTGTTATGGCCCTTGATTACGCCGCTGCTGACCTTGGCGATGTATGCCGTGGTGTTCGGTTATTTCCTCCCATCGCGCTGGCCGGGTGTCGATGGGATAACCGGATTCGCGCTGATGCTGTTTCCGGGGTTGATCGTATTCAATTTCTTTGCCGAGTGCGTAAACCGTGCACCGAACTTGATCACGCAGAACCCCAACTTTGTGAAGAAAGTCGTCTTTCCGGTTGAGTTGTTAGTGTGGGTGCCTATCGGCTCGGCCGTCTTTCAATTGTTGCTGAGCATCGTTGCCTGGATGGCGATAGCGCTTGCGGTAAATGGCAGTCTGCAATGGACCATCGTCTTCCTGCCATTTGTCATTGCCCCAATGGTGCTGTGCCTGCTGGGTATCACTTGGTTCCTAAGCGCATTGGGTGTTTTCTTGAGAGACATCGCCCAACTGACCGTGGTAGTCACGCAAGCATTGATGTTTTTCTCTCCTGTGCTGTATCCGCTGGACAAGCTGCCGGCGTGGGCCAGCAACATTATCATGCTCAACCCCCTCACGTTCATCGTAGAACAAAGTCGACTGGTATTGATCAATGGGGTTATCCCTGACTTTCGGGGTCTGTTGATCTACACCGCGGTGAGCTTGTTTGTGTGTTCGCTGGGGCTTCGCTTCTTCAGGTCGGTCAGACATGGCTTCTCGGATGTTTTATGAGTGTTGAAATGAACAGCGAAATCAAAGCCCTCCCCGTCATCGAAGTTTCAGACCTTGAGAAGGCTTACCATATCTATGACTCACCGCACGATCGTCTGAAGCAAATTTTTTTTGGGTGGAAGCGCAACTACTACCGTGATTTTCTTGCCTTGAAGGAAGTGAGCTTCGAAGTACTTAAAGGGCAGTCTGTCGGTGTTATTGGTCGTAACGGTGCAGGCAAAAGTACCCTGCTTCAATTGTTGACGGGCACATTGACGCCGACCAAGGGTTCAATAAAAGTTAATGGGAAAGTTGCAGCAGTTCTTGAACTGGGTTCAGGCTTCAATCCTGAGTTCAGTGGCCGGGAAAATATTTACCTCTATGCCAGTCTGTTCGAGCTGAAGAAGTCATGCATTGAAGAGCGGTTCCAGAAAATCGTCGATTTTTCGGAGCTGGCGGATTTTATCGACCAGCCGGTCAAAGCCTATTCAAGTGGCATGCAGGCACGTCTGGCTTTTTCGGTGATTGCGCACGTTGATGCCGATATTCTGATTATCGATGAAGCTTTGTCCGTGGGGGATGCTTTCTTTGCACAGAAGTGCATGCGGTTCCTTCGGCAGTTTCAGGAGAAGGGCACCATACTCTTCGTCAGTCATGATTTGGCTGCGGTCACTGCATTCTGTGATCACGCGATATGGCTGGAGGGAGGTGCTGTTCGTGAGGCCGGTAGCGCCAAGGAAGTGTGTGAAAACTACTTCGCTCAGCAATACATGCAACACACGGGGGCCGAAATTGCCACTGTTGCAGATGCGGCGGTGACGACAGACGATTCCGTTGCGGCGACCGAGCAAGAGCCCGAATTTGACATTATCGAGCAGCAGGTGGTTTCCATCGCGGATGGGTCAATTGCTAAAGGCGATCAAGAAATCGAGTGCTTCGGTTTCAATGAACAGTCGTCAGCATTTGGAACCGGGGGCGCGGAGATTCTGAAAGTCAGCTTTACCAATGAGTCCGGCCATCCCTTGATCGTCAGTGAGGGCGGCGCACAGGTGGTGGTCAAGGTCGTGGCAAAAGCTAATCATGACATCGACCTTCCGATCTTGGGGTTCACGATAAAGGACCGTCTGGGTCAACCGTTGATTGGGGGCAACACCTATCACTCGTACAAAAAGTCTCCCGTAAGAGTAGAGGCCGGCAAACGTATTGAAGCTGCCTTTCACTTCAAGTTACCTATTTTGGCCATCGGGGATTACTCGATTGTCGCGGCTATTGCCAATGGAACCTTGCAGGAGCACGTACAGTTGCATTGGATGCACGATGCTGTTCTGTTTAAAGTAGCTGCCTCAAGCATTGACGGTGTGATTGTTGGGGCACCGTTGGACAAAATAATACTTACTTCAAGGGTTTAGCACGGCTATGACACAACAACAAATGGGGCGATTGGCTTGGGCAGACTCATGCCGCCTGATTGCAATGCTGGGGGTTGTTATCATTCATGTTTCAGCACCGATATTCTACAACTATAGAAACATAAGTCTTGGGGACTTTCTAACTGCCAACGCTCTTGACTCCATTGCGCGAGTGGCGGTCCCCTTGTTTGCGATGCTCTCTGGCGCACTTCTCTTGGGGAGAGAGACGTCTGGTGCTTTTAGAGGCGTAGCGTCCCGTATAATGAAAGTCGCAGTGCCTCTGGCGTTCTGGAGCGTTCTGCACGTTTTCTGGATTTGCTACTGGCAGGGGCTGCCGCTGAGTATCCCATCGGCGCTGCTACAGGCATTCAACGGCCCGGTTATGTATCATCTGTGGTTCGTTTATATGATCATAGGGATCTACATCGTTTTGCCTATTCTCCAGCCTCTTTCCGCAGCGATCCTTTCGAGTAAGCATTTTGCCGCTTACTTCTTCGGGATCTGGTTTCTGGCGAATGCGGTAAGGATTTATGATCATGAGCCGATACTCAACCACCTAGTACTAACTGACTTCTTGCATTGGCCAGGTTATTTCCTGCTCGGCTACTACCTGGCGCACGCCGAGGCGGTTAAGAAGCTGTCCTCGTGGTACAGCGGCATTGTGTTTGTCCTGGCAAGTGTCACGACATTTTTAGTCAGCTGGTACTTGAACTCCAAATCACCCACCCCGGTTGAAACCGCGATGGAATATTTCAGCCCTAATGTCATGATTGCGGCGGTTGCGGCCTTCATGCTAATTGGGAAAATCCGCCTTTCGCCTGAGCTTGCAAAGCCTGTGGCGTTTTTGTCGGGCCTGGTGTTCCCTGTGTACTTTATGCATCTGCTGGTCATTGAACTTATCAAGGGCGGCATGTTTGGCTTTACCTTATCGCTGTCAACAATGTCAGCCTTCGCCAGCATCATCAGTTTATCGCTCAGTGCATTTATAGTTAGTTTGATTATCGCCGCGTTGAGCCGTCTGGTTCCTTATTCGTCCAGACTGGTTGGTTAACAAAAAACAAAAAATATACTGAAGCACCACTTTTAGGGGAAGGGGAAATATATGAGCATTGAGACTAATCCAGCACCACACGAAGACGTGACGGCCGACGTACCCACGCGAAAAGAAGATCCTATCGATTTGACCATCGTTATTCCCTGCCTGAATGAGGCAGAAAATATCGTTGGGATTCTTGACAGCGTCAAAGAAGCTGTGAGCGGCAAGGAATTCACCACCGAAATTATTGTCGTTGATGACAAAAGCGATGATGAGACCTATAGCCTGGCCTCTGCATGGAGCGAACAAAACCGAGATCACTTGCCAGTTCGCGTTATCAGCCGCTCTCTTCATCGTCGCGGCTACGGGGCAGTCGTTCGATATGGTGCCGCTCACGGGATTGGCCGTTACTGCATTTTCGTCTCAGCCGATGCGGTAGATCCTATCCACCTGATTCCAGCACTTTATGAAGAGATGGAAAAGGGTGCCATTTTGGCCCAGTGCTCTCGTTATATTCAGTCGGGCGATGACGGTACCATTCCATTTAAATATAAGTTTTTCCAGTTTTTCTTCCGTATCGGCGTCAAGCTGGCACTGGGTCAGTATATTCCTGACTCGACTTACGCCTTCAAGATGTTTCGTAGAAGAGAAACACTGGGTGTCGGCCTGAGCCAAAACAGATTCAGCATCAGCCCGGAAATCACCTTTAAGTCGATCTTGAAGGGAGGCGAAGTAAAATACATCGCGGGTGCACAGGGTGTCCGTGAGCGGGGCGTTTCAAAGTTTATCTTTCATAAAGAGGGGTTGGGTTTTGGTTATTGCCTGATTCGTGCGTTTTTACACAAAACTAAGTTGGTCTATTGGTTCTAATTTTCTTTAACAAGTATTTTTGGAACTGCCGTGTCTAACTTATTTTGTGATCAAGTGTCACGATCGTATCCGAAGCGGCCTCTTTTGGAAGCCTGTCTGGTCGCTTTGCTGCTCATCTTGGCCGCCTTCCCTGATGTCTTGTTCAATGGTGCGAGTCTGCGTCTTACGGATCAAGTGACAGGTGCCGTGATGGGGTTGCAGAAAAAATCGGTCTACCCCATTCCAATGGGGACGGACTGGTGGGGGGGCTATAACGATAGCGGTGGGGCGACTTATCAGTCTGACCCTATGATCCAGTTTATGGCCCATACCTTGAGAAACGGTGAGTCGCCTTACTGGAACCCTTATTCTGCTGCCGGTGCGCTTGGCCCTGAGGCTCTTGTTGATCAGAAGTTTTCTGCGTTGACGGTCGTAAGTGCGTTATTCGGCGGCAGCTCTCTCAGCTTCAACATTGCGATTATGATCGCCCTATATTTTGGGGTGTTCTTCATCTATCGCACCGTCCGGGAAGTGTTTGGGCTATCCTCTATCGCCGCTGCAAGCGCCGCGACGTTCTACCTGCTCAACGGTTATATCACTGCGAACCTTGGTTCAAACGTTACTCAAAGCTATCTCTATATTCCAGTCTGTCTATACACCGCGTTAGTCCTAATTGATCGTCTCTCGGTATTGACTTGGAGTATGGCGGTACTGGCGTTTGCGTTGTTCTTTTCATGCACGTTCATGCCGACCACTATTACCGGGCTGCTGGCGATAGGGCTAATAGTTGTTGGCTGCCTGATAGCTTCCATCCAGACGGGTAAGTATTCGGTCAAGCAGGGCTTTTTTGTTCTAGCTGTTCTGGCGACAAGCGTGTTGGCGTCAGGCCTATTGCTGGCACCGTTATACTTTCCCTTCCTAGAGAACTTGAAAAGTCTCGGTACGCTGGACGATTACTCGAAAAGGATATTCTGGGGGCTGCGTTTTCCCAACGCATTGGCGTCCTTTTATACCCCGAGCTATCTGTTTGAATCGTATAACGCCATGGAGCCAGCAGCGGCTTTTTGGGACGACGCCGGCTCCATTACCGGCAATAGCGTTTTTCACAGTGGGGTCGTGGCCATCGCTTTGGCCAGCTGTGCATTTTCGGCACGCCTGAAGCACTTCAAGTGGCTGGTATCGCTCTGTGCGCTGGGCGGCTTGTTTATCGTGGTACGGCTGTTTGATCCGGTATGGATTCACTGGTTATTTTCATACTTACCTATCGTTGGGAATATCGGGAGCCAGTATTGGTGGCCCGTGATCATGCTTGCTATGGTGGTGCTGGTGGGTTTTGGCGTTAATAACTTACAGCAGCGCGATTTCTATCTGCTGCCGTATATAGTGTTTATGGCAATTCTCGTTGCATCCCTAGTCTACTTGTTCAATCTATTTGGACTCCACGCGCCTGCGTTGGAGTATAAAACAAATTCCTTGTACTTCATCGTTGCCACGGTCGTGTTAATGAGTGTCGTTGTACTTACTCTAAAGTATGTGCCGCGCACGGCAAAGTGTTCGGGTGCAGTGTTCCTGGTGGTGCTGATTACGTTATTTGTTGAACTGTTGGGTTGGGGGAAAATGAGTCGCTTTGAAAGAAGCGATGTATTTGACAAAATGCCAGTCGCCATACAGTTTGTAAAAGATAATATCGGTCACTACCGGACCTTAAATTTTGGCCAAGGTGGTCTAGATCCTGAGCTAGGCTCTGCTTATCAGATTCAAGAAGTGTCGACCATGAACCAAGGAAACCTGCCGGCATTCAATGATTTTTTCTATTCAACCTTCAACTTGGCTAACACTCAACGGATTGGGTATGACGCTAGATTTGCGCCGCGAGGATCTTTTCCAACCTTCATGTTAATTCAGGACAAGCCGAATGCGAACTCCATCAATTGGGAGGCTGTCGACGTGTTGGGAGTTAAATATGTACTGTTACCTGTTGCTTACTCGGCGTACAAGGAAGAGTTGAAGCGTGTGGGGTTCGTCGAGGCTTACGAAAGTCTACGTACTGTTGTCATGGAAAACACCAAGGTGCTGCCGAGAGCTTTTTCGGTCAGGATGGCGGAGCGACCGGATAATAACAGCGCGAAGCTGCCACCTGGCTTCAGGAATACGCTGGTGCCAGCGGTCATAGAGACTTACCGCAATAGCAAAGTGGTGCTCAGTGGTGATGTGACTGAAGAGTCATTAGTATTCCTTTCGGATAACTGGCACTCCAACTGGAGCGCGCTGTTGAATGGCAAGAAAGCGCCGATCATCAAGGTCGAAAACACATTCCGTGGCGTCATTGTTCCTCCTGGCCATTACACGATCACGATGGAGTACCAACCCAAAAGCTTGTCATGGGCGCTGGGGTGTTCATTGTTGATCGTATTGTTGTTAATTTCGCTGGGGTTATACAGTAAGCGCACTGATGAGTTACTCCGTGAGCGCTTGGCCGCTTTTCACTGACGAAGCGCGTATTAGGCTGGAGCGGAGGCCAGCCTATGCGTGTATTCTGTTTCCGGTGAGGGGCCCGCGATGGCGGGTAAGGTGGCATTAGCATCGCGGATGGACGGTATTGATAGCTTCGGCGCATGATATGAGCTTAAAACCACAGTCCAATGCGCATTTCAGAAAAAAACAGGCTAAAGAGTAGGGGATTATGCGTTATATAAAAAAGAGCCAGGTTTTTTTGATTATAAAACTGTTGCTTGCTGGTGCGCTGGTCGTGGCGCTTCTGAACAGTGGTCAGTTGGACTTTGGTTCAATAACAGTAGTGTTCGATCATATCGATCTTTTTGTTCCGGCCTTGATTTGCCTGTTTTTAGGGATTTTGATTAGCGGCTTTCGCTGGTGGCTATTGCTTAAGGCAACACAGAATATAATTCCACTGAGTACGGTGCTTAATCTGCAGTTGATGGGGAGCTTTTTCTCCACCTGGCTACCAGGGGCGGCGGGTGGTGACGCGGTTAAGGGCGTACAGATCTTTCGGCTGTTGGAAAGTGGCCGGTCGACAGCGCTTATTTCAATCGTCACAGACCGAGTGTTTGCTATGTTAGGCTTGGTGTCTGTCGCAATGCTGGTTTCAGTTTTTCTACCTGCTGCCGTATCTCCGGATTCAGAGTTTCTTCAATATATTGGTTTGCTAAGAGTTCTGGTATTACTGTCTTTCATGGGTTTGATACTGCTGGTCTTGGGGGTCTTTGTTGCGTTGAAGTTTTCCCTTATTGATCGGTTGCCGATAAAAATTCGACATCACCTTCAGCCGTTCGGTTTGACGCTGCTCATGTATTTCCGTGCCTGGCCAACGTTGTTGCTTTGTTGGGTCGCCTCGTTGGCTGCGACGGGTATTGTGATTATTGGAATGGTGATAATAGCGTCAATGTTCCCGTTCGCCGCGAATGCGGAAGTGACTGCCATTGCAGGTGTATTCGGGAACTTATTCTCGGTTATTCCTATAACGCCAGGTGGTTTAGGTGTCGGTGAGTCTGTGTTTTCTAAAGTGTGCGTCGAGTTAGCTAGCAGGGTTGCTCCCTTTGCGACGATTTACTTCTGTTTTCGAGTTGGCATGCTTGTGGTAAATATTCCTGGAATGGTCGCGACTCTACTGTACAGCACAAAGAAACATCGTGAGAAAACACAGAGTTTGAGTGCTGAAAAACTCGCGTAGGAGTTTGTGATGCTTTCGATTCCTGAGAAGGAATTACCGGTTGATGATTTCTCGCCGTTGGTGACAATCGTTATTCCGGTTTTCAATGGGTCGGCTTTTTTAGGTGGAGCGATAGAGAGTGCGCTGGGGCAAACATACTCGAATATAGAGGTCATTGTTGTAAACGACGGTAGTCATGATGACGGGGCGACTGAGCGCGTCGCCCTTTCGTTTGGAGATCGCATCCGTTACTTAAAAAAGATTAATGGTGGTGTCGCGTCAGCATTGAACTGTGCGATACGTGAAATGGCAGGAGAGTATTTTTCCTGGTTAAGCCATGATGACCTCTATACCCCCCAAAAAATCGCCCAACAGATCAGTTTTTTGAACAAATACGAAACTGCTCGAACGGTTATCTATTCTGATTATTCAATTTTCACGGACGAGGCGAAAGCAGACGATATTTCCGTTTTTATGCCAGGGGTGCCGACTGAGTACTTTCGCTATTGGCTGACCGCACGTAGCGCCTTGCATGGTTGCAGTTTGCTGATACCACGAGGTGTTTTTGCGGAAGTTGGAATGTTTAGTGAGGGCTTACGGACGACGCAGGATTATGATTTATGGTTTCGTGCTGCAGAACATTTTGCATTTATTCATATGCCCTCCGTCCTTATTCGTGCTCGTAGCCACGCTGGCCAGGATACGCGTAGCAAAGTCGAACTTGCCTTTAAAGAGTCGAGTGAATTATACCTGGCTTTTGTGAAGGAACTTTCATATTTGGAGGTGCCTGGAGCCACTTCACATGAAGTGGGTGGTAGTTATTTGATATTGGCCTCAAGCTTAAGGGGGCGTGGCTTTATAGACGCAGGACAGTACTGTGCTGGTGTGGCCAGGCGTTGCGGCGTTTCCTCTATTCGCATACTTACAGTAACCAGTCAGGCTGGCTGCGCCTATTTTCTAAGGAAAACCATACTGAGATTATTGTCCTCGCGTACTAAACAAAGAGTGCGCCGCGCCTATAGTCGTCTGTGCGAAATCCAGAGAGGTTTTAAGGTTCTTTGAACACTCCAAGGAAACTATTTTTACACGCACCTGGTATTCATGTTGGTGGTGGACTGACGCTTCTGCAAGCGCTTTATTCTGCGGCAGATAGTCGTGTGGATTTCGAGCAATTGGATACTCGAGCTGCGCACCTGATACCCTCGTCATCCGCTGAGCGACACTTAATACGGCCCTCGTTTTTTTCCAGGCTTGCTGCCGAGTTCAGGCTTAAGCAGCATGTTGCCAAAGGCGACGCGGTGCTTTGTTTCAACGGCTTGGTCCCATTATTTCGCTGTCAAGGCGAAATAACGGTATTCCTGCAGAACAGACTGCTGATTTCCACCGCTCGCCTGCATAATTATTCGTTGAGAACCCGGCTACGCCTAACTGTCGAACGTTTTTTGATAAAAAACTTGGCGCACCGGGTCAATAAATTTATCGTGCAAAGCCCTTCGATGGCGGAACAAACCCGCGCGTATTTAGGTCCTAATACCAACATTGTGATTTGTCCATATATTGCGAACTCCAGTAGGTCTGCTGCTGTCACTGATAGAGAGCGGCGCTTTGATTTTGTTTATGTTGCTAGCGCAGACCCTCATAAAAATCATGAATCGCTATTGCGCGGGTGGTCACAGTTGGCGGAGCAGGGTATACGCCCCAGTCTGGCGCTTACCCTTTCCCTGGATTCACCCTTAGCTGCGCAGGTTGCAGACTTGAAAGAGCGCTGGGGGTTAAACGTCACTAATCTCGGTTCACTAACATCAACAGAGGTTGGCAGTCTTTACGCTCAAGCAAGGGCCTTGATCTACCCCTCTTTTACCGAGTCATTGGGGTTGCCTCTGATCGAGGCTTCTCGAATGGGCCTGCCCATCATCGCCGCTGAGCTTGACTACGTCAGAGATATTGTTGACCCTGTGGAGACTTTTGATCCTCACTCAGCCACTTCTATCGCGCGTGCTGTCAAACGTCATCTCGGTATTGTGAGTTTGCCTCAAGCCATATTCGGTCCAGAGGTGTTTTTAAGAGAAGTATTAGAATGAAAGTTTTAGTGTGGGCGCAATATTTTTGGCCGGAAAGTTTTCATATCAATCATGTGGTAGAAGAGCTGCAGGCTCAGGGCGTGGACGTTACCGTTCTGACCGGTAAGCCAAACTACCCTGAAGGAAAAATTTTTCCCGGATATCGCGCGATGGGGATTCACACTGAACACCATGAGGGTGTAGAAATAATCAGGTTGCCTTTGCGCGCTCGAGGTAAGAACTCGGGAAAGGGCATGGCACTGAATTATTTGTCATTTATTGTATCTGGTTACCTGTTCGCCCCTTGGGTGTTACGCGGTAGAAAGTTTGATGTGGTTTTTGTCTACGCCCCATCGCCTCTGCTTCAGGCACTTCCGGCTGTATACGTTTCATTCATCAAGCGTGCCGCGCTAGCAGTTTGGGTGCAAGATATTTGGCCTGAGACCTTGCTGGCTACAGGATTTGTTAAGAGTAAAGTGATTTTAAAACTGGTCGAGTATTTTGTACGCTATATTTACAGGTTTTCGGATTCAATTTTGATTCAGTCGGAGGGGTTTCGCTCATCGGTACAAAGACTCACGAAGAAGTGGAGCAAGATCAGGCTACTGCCTAATTCGTCTAAAGAGTTAGTCCGGACCGCGCCCCCTGCATCCTCTAAATTGCACGAGATTTTTCGTCATTTTTCGGTAGTGTTTGCGGGTAATGTAGGTTCTGCTCAGTCGTGTAACACTATTGTAGAAGCCGCTTACCTTTTGCGTGAGCACGAAGGTATTAAGTTCTTTGTCGTAGGAAGTGGTAGTGCGGAGGAAGCTGTTGCTCAAACAATTCAAGACTTGGGCGTTACAAATGTGGAGTTGCTGGGGCGTATATCCCCTGAGGAAGTCGCTGATATCTATACGGTCTCTTCGGTGTTGCTGGTAACGCTGAAGGGTGATGCTGTCCTTTCCGCGACGATTCCAAGTAAGGTCCAGGGTTATCTGGCAGCTGGCAAGCCTATTATTGCCAGCTGCAATGGGGAAACGGCGCAGGTTATCTTGGATGCACAGGCGGGTTTAAGCTCCCCGGCGGAAGATTCCGGGCGTCTTGCGGATGCTGTTCTGGAGCTATACAACAGTGATCCTTCGCGCCTGGCAGCAATGGGGAAGAGTGGGCGGGAGTTCTTCCTGAAGCATTATCACCTGCCGGCAAGGACCGCTGAACTGATAGAGCATTTTCAAGATTTGAAGCGTTCTTCAGCTAAGCATCGGATAGGTGAATAGAGTAATGTGGATCAGATTTAAGCCGAAGTGGGTAGCAATAGCAGCACACAGGCCCCCAAAACGATAAGCAAGGCCGTAGCCTATGCCTGCAATACTCGCCAGAAGGGCCCACTGCCAACCTGCGCCAATGTGCACAAAACCGAACAAAAGCGAGGCCAGTAGCAGTGCGAGATTCTCGCCGTATGGCAGGTTTTTGAAGCGTTGGCTTAGACCTCCCTGAATGTAGCCACGAAACAGTGCTTCCTCCACCAGTGTCACCAGCAGCAGGTTGTTCAGTACCCACAGCCACATCTGTTCCGGCCATTTGGGTGCCGAGGTGATAATCCCAAGTAACACCGCTCCACCTAGCGCTGCAACGGCCGTCAGGGTCAAGGCTAAGGCTGCAACGCAAATGGTCAGGCGCAATGAGCGTCGCACCACAATCCAAGGACAGGCCAGCAACAGCCAAAAGCCAATCAGTGGTTTGTCCTGGTTCAGGTACATCGAGAACGGTACGGCGTCGGGCGTAAAGCGCTGCGGGTCAATCCCGCGCCCATTGTAGAAACCCGGCAACCAGTGCATCGCCAGGCCCAGCGCCAATACGATGAATAGCCCGTGGCCGAGGTAACGCGCCCACGGCGTGCGTTGCTGGCGCACGGCGTAGCCGGCGATCAGCAGCAGGGCGACCGACACCGCCGCCAGCGCGCCGAGTTGCCCATAGGTCAAGGCCAGTACATAGCCAATGGAGAGAAGCGCCAGGTACAACCAGGGCAGAGCGAGCATGTGAAATCCTTGGATAAAAACTGGTCGGCATTATAACGACCGAGCCTACGCTTCAAAGTGAAAACTCCTCCACGCGAATAGAGCTGATTGCAAAACCTGTCGACGGCTGGTTATAGTCAGCGCTCTTCAACCCTTCACACAAGATCAGCCCATGCCAGCTTCCCCTCGCATAGCGGTAGTCGATTCAGCGGTCAACGCTGTGGTCGTGCCGTGCAGGAACAAGCAGCCTGCGCAGATCAGTCACTACCCCCCACCTGTCAGTAGCACGCC
Source organism: Pseudomonas sp. OE 28.3 (assembly GCF_014268205.2). Taxonomy (NCBI): domain Bacteria; kingdom Pseudomonadati; phylum Pseudomonadota; class Gammaproteobacteria; order Pseudomonadales; family Pseudomonadaceae; genus Pseudomonas; species Pseudomonas sp. OE 28.3. The sequence goes on along the minus strand of NZ_CP077082.1, from coordinate 4,981,714 downwards.
GGTGTACGCAGTCGTATCACCGCCGGGTGTTGGCATTTCGGGCTGATCAGCGAATAGCTGTTCCCCTGTGCCCGCCTGAAAAACCTACTGAGTTTCAGCCTTAGCTGAATTGGCTTTTTTGCCTGATTACAGGTGGTAACCATGTCTGTTCTTTCGAAACAATCCGTGGCCGCGGCGGCCACGACGAGCCTGTTTGTCCTGCTGTGGAGCAGCGGGGCGATTTTCTCCAAGTTGGGCCTGGCCCATGCTTCGCCCTTTGCCTTTCTGTTGATCCGTTTTGCCATTGCCCTGGCAGGGTTGGTGATCTTGGTGCCGATCCTCAAGCTGAAGCTACCCCGCACCGGCAAGTCGATGTTGTATGCGGCGGCAACCGGGCTGGTGCTGTTGGGGGCGTATCAGATTTTCTATCTGCTGGCCCTAGACCTCAAAGTGACGCCCGGCGTGATGGCAACCGTCATGGGCGTGCAGCCGATCCTGACGGTGGTGCTGATGGAACGTCAGCGTTCGTTAAGCCGCATGTTCGGCCTGACGCTGGGGTTGGCGGGGTTGATCATGGTGGTCTACCAGGGCATTGGGCTGTCGGGCATGTCTCTGGCAGGGATGCTGTTCGGGCTGCTGGCGCTGGCGAGCATGACCTTTGGTTCCATCATGCAGAAGCGCATTACTGACAACCCCTTGGGCACGCTGCCGGTGCAGTACCTGGCCGGGCTGTTGCTGTGCTCGGTATTTGTGCCATTCCAGCCCTTCCACTTTGAACACAACGCCGGCTTTTACCTGCCAGTGTTGTGGATGGGGTTGGTGGTGTCATTGCTGGCGACGCTGTTGCTGTACCGCCTGATTGCGCGAGGCAATCTGGTAAATGTCACCAGCCTGTTTTACCTGGTGCCGGCGGTAACGGCCGTGATGGACTATCTGATCTTTGGCAATCGGCTCGCGGTATTGAGTGTGCTAGGGATGGTTTTGATCATCATCGGCTTGGCGTTTGTCTTCCGTAAACACTAGAAGGTGAGCACCAAGGGGGCGGTAGATCGCACGCCGAAACGCCCCCTTGGGCATCAGAGGGTCATGTTGTACCTGTAGGGCGATGCTGTAATAATTCCGCCCTTTAGAGTGTAAGTTATTTTTATATGGGGTAATCGGTGCGTCTGCAGGTGGCGGCTGGCTGAGCAACGCTGCCGGCTTCGGTCGAGGGTTTCTCTCTAGTGACAAAGTCGTGGTTGCAGGCCGTATTTGTTTAAAATCGGTCTCTATACTCTCGTCGTATTGAAAGTGGCGGTTTCGCTGGTGCAACGCCTAATTTTCCCCGTTTCGCCGACCTCTTCGTGTTTCAAGCGCTCACTCAGCGTGTTGCTTGCCTGTTAATCGTCGAGGCGGTTTTATCAGACGAGTGCTAGGGTTTCGGTTGGCGGGTGTGAATCGGCAGACGTTGATGGGAAACTTCGGGCCCATCCTTGCGACATTACTGAAAAGATTTAACTCAATGACTATCTTAGTAACCGGCGGTGCAGGCTTTATCGGTGCAAACGTGGCATTGGGCCGGGTAGTGAAGCGCTACTCCGAGCGTTCTGTATGAGAATCTTACTGCTTGGCAAAAATGGCCAGGTAGGCTGGGAACTCCAACGTAGCTTGGCGCCTTTGGGGCAGGTCCTGGCGTTGCACTCCAAAAGCCCGGACTACTGCGGTGACTTGAACGATCTGCAAGGGCTGGCGGCTACCGTGCAGCGGTTTGCGCCTGACGTAATCGTCAACGCAGCGGCTTACACCGCCGTCGACAAGGCCGAGAGTGAGCCGGGCCAAGCGCTGCGCGTGAATGTTGAAGCCCCCGCGGTGCTGGCAACAGAAGCCCGAAAGCTGAATGCCTTGCTGGTACATTACTCCACGGACTATGTGTTTGACGGCCAGGGTGATACGCCTTGGCAGGAAAGCGACCCAGCGGGCCCGCTGAGCGTCTATGGCACGACCAAACTGCAAGGTGAGCAGGCGATCCAGGCCTCCGGCTGCACGTACCTGATCTTGCGCACCAGTTGGGTGTATGCGGCGCGCGGTAATAACTTCGCCAAGACCATGCTGCGCCTGGCAGCAGAACGTGACAGCCTGAATGTGATCAACGACCAATTTGGCGCCCCTACCGGGGCGGACCTGCTGGCGGACGTCACCGCCCATGCTATCCGTGCGGTGCGTTTGAACCCTCAATTGCAAGGCATCTACCATCTTGCGGCAGCCGGTGAGACCACTTGGCACCGGTATGCCCGTTTCGTGCTCGACCAGGCGCAGGCGGCAGGTGTGGAGCTCAAAGTCGCTTCGGCATCCGTCGGCGCGATAACCACGGCCGCTTATCCTACGCCTGCCAAGCGTCCTGGCAACTCTCGACTCAATACTCAAAAACTGCAGAATGCCTTCTCCCTTTGCCTGCCTGAATGGCAGGACGGTGTGGCACGGATGCTTAAAGAAATTCTAGAGAAATGACTATGCTAAAACGCAAAGGAATTATTTTGGCCGGCGGTTCGGGCACGCGCCTTCACCCTGCAACCTTGGCTATTTCCAAACAGTTGCTACCGGTTTACGACAAGCCGATGATCTACTACCCGCTGACCACGTTGATGCTGGCGGGTATTCGCGACATTCTGATCATTTCCACGCCACAGGACACCCCGCGATTCGAGCAACTTTTGGGCGATGGCAGCAACTGGGGTTTGAATATTTCCTACGCTGTACAGGCGTCTCCGGATGGCCTGGCGCAGGCGTTCATCATCGGTGAGGACTTCATCGGTAATGATCTGTCTGCACTGGTGCTGGGTGACAACATCTATCACGGTCATGATTTTAATGAGCTGCTCAAGAGCGCAATGTTGCGTCAGGACGGCGCCAGTGTCTTCGCGTATCACGTGACCGATCCGGAGCGTTATGGCGTCGTAGAGTTCGATACTGAGGGCAAAGCGATCAGCCTGGAAGAGAAGCCGCTGCAACCCAAGTCAAACTACGCGGTTACCGGTCTGTATTTCTACGACCAGGACGTGGTTGAAATGGCTAAAAGCATCAAGCCGTCGCCGCGTGGCGAACTCGAGATTACCGACCTCAACCGTCTCTATATGGAGAAGGGCAAGCTGTCGGTTGAGATTATGGGTCGTGGCTACGCATGGCTGGATACAGGCACGCATGACTCACTGCTACAGGCCAGCCACTTCATTGCAACGCTTGAGCATCGTCAGGGGCTTAAAGTTGCCTGCCCTGAAGAAATTGCGTTTCGCCAGAAGTGGATTGACGCCGAACAGTTGGAGAAACTTGCGGTGCCGCTTTCCAAGAATGGCTATGGCCAATATCTCAAGCGATTGCTCAGTGACAAGATTTTTTGATGGCCTGAGTGGAACGCGGCATCCCCAGTTGCTGCCTTAAGGTCGATCCGTGGCACCGCCAAGCTGGCCCGATAACATGTTGGAGATACCGTAAAAATGAGAGCCACTTCCCTCGCCATCCCGGACGTTATTCTGTTTGAACCGAAAGTATTCGGGGACGAGCGCGGGTTTTTCTACGAAAGTTTCAATCAGAAGGTTTTCGAGGAGGCTGTCGGAAAACCTGTCCACTTCGTGCAGGACAACCACTCAAAATCTGCAAAAGGCGTGCTGCGCGGCCTGCATTATCAGATCAAGCAGGCCCAAGGAAAGCTGGTGCGTGTGATACGCGGAGAAGTCTTTGACGTGGCAGTGGACCTGCGTAAAAGCTCGCCCACATTCGGCCAGTGGGCGGGCACTTACCTCAGCGAGAACAACCGAGCCCAGCTTTGGATACCCGAGGGTTTCGCTCACGGCTTCGTAGTGCTGTCTGAAAGTGCTGAGTTTCTGTACAAAACCACCGATTTCTGGGCGCCAGAGCATGAGCGCAGTCTTGCCTGGAATGACGCCGACGTGGCTATCGATTGGCCGATTTCCGAGCCGCCTACGCTGTCGGCCAAAGATACCAATGCCACCCGTTTTGCTGAGGCTGAAACCTTCGCCTAGTTGGCCTTCCTGTCAGGCACTTGAGCGTGCCCACACCCGTCCTGGGCTGGGCACGATCTCCTACAACGCTTTCGCCAATTTTCCGGGTCGCAACACCAACCACAACGCCCCCCCAATCAACACCCCCCCATACAAATGCGCCATCGACAACGGCTCCCCCAGCAACAACGCCCCCCACAACACCCCAAACGGCGGAATCATAAACGTCACCGTCATCGACTTCACCGGCCCAATGGACGACAGCAAACGGAAGTACAGGATGTAGGCAAACGCCGTACACACCAGCCCCAACCCCAGCAACGAAGACCATACCTGCCAACCACCCCAGCTCGCTGGTGGATGGCTGATGGCGCTGTAGGCAAAGAACGGCAGTAAGAAAAGGGTAGCGCCGAGCATGCTGCCCAACGCCGCAAGCCGGCTGTCCAGGCCGCCACGTTGATCGAGCCAGCGTCGCGCGAGGAAACCGGCAAAGCCGTAGCAGGTGGTGGCCAGCAGGCAGGCCAGTGCGCCCATCAACAAGTCCATATCAAACGCTACCGGCCCGGCACGGGTCAGGACTCCTACGCCGAACAGGCCCAAACACACACCGGCGATTTTCGAAGGGGTCAGGCGCTCACTGAAGAACAACCCGCCGATCAACACGCCCATCAACGGCGTGGTAGCGTTGAAAATCGCCGAGTAACCCGCTGGCAGCACCTGGGCCGCAACGGAGTACATGGTGGCGGGAATCCCGGAATTGATCACGCCGAGCAGCAGCACGGTCTTGAACTTGCCCTGGAAGTCCCAGTTCACGCGCATCACGGTGAGGATTACCAGCAGGCCGGCTGCCGCAATCGACACGCGAAAAAACGCGGTCGGCACCGTGCCGATTTCCGGCGCGATGATGCGCATGAACAGGAAGCTCGCGCCCCAAATGGCAGCCAGCCCCAACAGGTACAGGGTGTCGACAGGTCTCACGGAACACTCCTACATCAATAAGGCGGGGAGTGTTGCCCAGTGGCCTGCACGACACAATCGCTAATTACAGGACAAACCGCGTGACCATGCCGTTGAGGTCCACCGCCAGGCGCGACAATTCGTGGCTGGCCGCCGAGGTCTGGGTGGCACCGGCGGCGGTCTGGGTCGACAGGTCGCGGATGTTTACCAGGCTGCGGTCGACATCGCGGGCCACCAGCGCCTGTTGCTCGGCGGCGCTGGCGATCACCAGGTTGCGTTCACTGATTTGCGAGATGGCGGCGGTGATTTTTTCCAGGGCGCTGCCGGCGTTGTTGGCCCGCTGCAAGGTCTGGCCGGCGTGCTCGGCGCTGCTGTTGAGCGCTTCGACGGTGCCTTGGGTGCCTTGCTGGATGCCGTTGATCATCTGCTCGATTTCTTCGGTGGAGTCCTGGGTGCGTTGCGCCAGCGAGCGCACCTCGTCGGCCACTACTGCAAACCCGCGCCCGGCCTCGCCGGCGCGGGCGGCTTCGATGGCGGCGTTAAGCGCCAGCAGGTTGGTTTGCCCAGCGATGCCGCGGATCACTTCCAGCACTTTGCTGATGTTCTGGGCTTGCACGGCCAACCCTTCGGCCTTGTTCGAGGCGCCGAGCACTTCGTCCACCAGGTTCTGGATCGAGCTGATGGTTTCGCTGATCTGGTAATGACCGTGCTTGCTGTCTTCGTCGGAGGCCTTGGATGCCTCGGCGCTGGACACCGCATTGGCCGCGACTTCGTCCACCGCCGCGCTCATCTCGTTGACGGCGGTGGCGGCCTGTTCGATCTCATCGTTCTGGGCTTGCAAGCCACGGGTGCTCTGCTCCATCACCGAACTCATCTCTTCGGCGGCGGACGCCAGTTGCTGCGCCGACTCGCTGATGCCATGGAGGGTGGTGCGCAACTGGTCCTGCATGGTGGCCAGGGCCGTCAACAGTTGCGCCGGTTCGTCGCTGCCTTTGACCACGACGGGCTGGCTCAAATCACCACCGGCAATGGTGCGCGCCACGGCCAGGGCCTGGCCCAGCGGGGCGGTGATGCTGCGGGTCAGCAGCCTGGCAAGCAACAAGGTCGCGATCAGCGCACACACAATGATCAGGCCGACCACCCACTGTGCGCTGGTATACATCTGCGCCGCCGCGTCTGCTGCGGTTTCCACGCCTTTCTGGTTGAAGGTAATCATGTCCTCCAGGCTTTTATTCAGGAGCGTGCCCTGCGGGCCGAGGCGCGTGCTGAGCAGGTCGATGGCGTCTTGCTGCTGGTCCTTGTCGACCAGCTCCACCATCTGGCTGACGATACTGTTGTAAGTGTTCACATTGATGTTGAGCTGCTTGAGCATGGCGCGTTCGTCGTCGCCGCTGAGCAGGTCTGCGTGGTGCTCCAGCAGGGTGTTGAGTTCGCTGCGCTGGTTGGCGATCAGGCTTTTGCTGTTGTCGCGGATCCGTGATTCGTCAGTGGTCGCCATGCGCATCGACTCCAGGCGGATGCTGGCGATGCAGGCGGCAGCGTCGTGGATGTTCTCGATGCTCGGCATCCACGATTCTTCAATCACCAACGCGCTTTCGCGCAGCTTGGCCATCTGCCCCAGGCCAAACATTCCGACGATCACCAGCATGCTGGCCAACACCCCAAAACTCAGGCTGGCGCGCAGACCGATCGGCATATTCCTCAATGACATCTTAGTGCTCCTTAGGCGGTTTGAACCGGTTCCCTTGTCGGTCTTCAGACCTTGTTAGGTTGGGAAGGGCGCGCTATATATCAAAGTGCCATCAAGGTGGTAATCGGGGTTTCCCCTAAGTGGTATCAAGGGTGTTACATACGTTGAGAATTCACAGGTTTGCGCGGTTTCCTGGCAACGAGCGTCAAGCCCCGCAGCTCGAGGCCTGTAGCGGTGGGCGGCGCGACTTTATAGTGTTTTTGCTGACCGTACGGTCGATTGGTGAAAATTGAAAATAAATGTACAAATTGCATGATGTTGTACAGTCAGGCCGTGCAAATCATCCTTCTCCTGCCTCGATTCACTGGCTAAGCTCAGGCATCCAGATACCCGTTCGAGGTTTCCCGCATGTCGCCATCCGCCCCTGCCATTGCCCGCATGATCCTCGATGGCTTCGACGATTACCGTGAGCACTTTCGCCAGATCACCGACGGCGCTCGCGAGCGTTTCGAAAAGGCTCAGTGGCAACAAGGGCAGGCGGCGTCGGCGGCGCGGATCAATTTGTATGAAGAGAAGGTCGCTGAAGTCACGGCGCGTCTGCGTGCCCACTTCGATGAGGCGGCGTTGCTGGCAGTGGACGAGTGGCCATTGGTCAAAAGCGAGTACATCGGCCTGATCGACCTGCGTTTTGACGATGAGCTGTCCGAGACCTGGTACAACTCGATCTTTTGCGGGCTGTTCAGCCATGACCTGATCAGCGACGGTTGCATGTTCATCCACACCACGCGGCCCAGCCTGCGCCGGGCACGTGCGGCGCAAACCCGTACCTATAAGCCTGCGGGCGACCTGGCGGCGACGCTGGCGCAGATCTTCGCCGATTACCGCTTCAGCGAAGCCTACGCCGACCTCGACGGCGACCTGCGCCGCCTCCAGGCGCAGTTGCGCGAAAACCTGCCGGATTGGGTGTGCAAAGACCCGCAGCTGAGCATCGAGCTGTTTTCGTCAGTGCTTTACCGGAATAAAGGCGCCTACCTTGTTGGTCGTATTTTTACCCGTGACGAGCAATGGCCCCTGGTGATTCCGTTGTTGCACCGCGAAGGGCGCGGCATCCAGATCGATGCGCTGATCACCGACGAAGCCGATGTGTCGATCATCTTCTCCTTCACGCGCTCCTACTTCATGGTCGATGTGCCGGTGCCGGCCGAGTTTATCGGCTTTCTCAAGCGCATCCTGCCTGGCAAGCATATTGCCGAGCTGTACACCTCGATCGGTTTCTACAAGCACGGCAAGTCGGAGTTCTACCGCGCGTTGATCAACCACCTGGCGACCACCGATGATCAATTCATCATGGCGCCCGGCGTGCGCGGCATGGTTATGAGTGTGTTTACGCTGCCGGGTTATAACACCGTGTTCAAGATCATCAAGGACCGTTTTTCGCCGTCGAAGAACGTCAACCGCGCCACGGTGATCGAGAAGTACCGGCTGGTCAAAAGTGTTGACCGTGTGGGGCGCATGGCCGACACCCAGGAGTTCGCCGATTTCCGCTTTCCCTTGAGCAAATTCGAGCCCGAATGCCTGGCCGAACTGCTGGAAGTCGCCGCCGGCACGGTGCAAGTGGAGGGCGATACGGTACTGATTCGCCACTGCTGGACCGAGCGGCGCATGACCCCGCTCAACCTCTACCTGGACAACGCCAACCCCGCCCAGGTGCGCGAAGCCCTGGAAGACTATGGCCTGGCAATCAAGCAACTGGCGGCGGCGAACATCTTCCCCGGCGACATGCTGCTGAAGAACTTCGGCGTCACCCGCCACGGTCGTGTGGTGTTCTATGACTATGACGAGATCTGCTTTCTCACCGAAGCCAACTTCCGCCACATCCCCGCACCGCGCACACCTGAAGATGAAATGGCCTCGGAGCCCTGGTACTCCATCGGCCCGCTGGACGTGTTCCCGGAAGAGTTCCCGCCGTTCCTGTTCGCCGACGCCGGCCAGCGCAAGCTGTTCGACGAGTTGCATGGCGAGTTGTACAACGCCGACTACTGGAAAGGCCTGCAGGAAGCGATTCGCGCCGGCAAGGTGATTGATGTGTTTCCGTATCGGCGCAAAGACCCGCTGTAAACGCATATACCGTTTGGGAGGAGGCTTGCTCCAATTTAACAACGTCTGTGCAAAGTGGGCTGTTGTGGCGAGCAGGCTTGCCCTGCGTTGGGCTGCGCAGCGGCCCCAAAAACAGACTCAGAGTTCTTTCAGGAGTATCTCGGTGTTTACAATGGGGCTGCTGCGCAGCCCAACGCAGGGCAAGCCTGCTCGCCACAGAGGAGCGTGGGTTAAGACAGTTGCTCCCACATTTGATCCGGTTTACTTAGCCGTCTGCCAGATCAGCTGCTTTTCTGCCACACTTGCCGGCCGTGCATAAATAGACGACCTGCAAAGTACCTGATGACTGACCAAGCGCCCGCTATCGACCAACTGCTCAAAAACCTCGACCACGCCATGCTCGCCGACCGCCACCGCTTGCGGCGCCAGTTGCTTGAGCTGCGCAAGAAGCCCGACGAGGAGAAGCTGGCGCAGTGGGTCACGCGTATGCAGGCGTCCTGCGCCCAAGTCACCGCGCGGCGTGCCAGCCTGCCGGTGATTCGCTATGACGACAGCCTGCCGATCGCGGCCAAGCGTGACGAGATCAAAGAGGCGCTAAACAAGCATCAGGTGCTGATCATTGCCGGCGAAACCGGCTCGGGTAAAACCACCCAGTTGCCGAAGATCTGCCTGGAGATTGGGCGCGGCCAGTACGGCCTGATCGGCCACACCCAGCCGCGCCGGATTGCTGCGCGCAGCGTCGCCAGCCGGGTTGCCGAAGAGCTTGCTACGCCATTGGGCGCGCTGGTCGGCTATCAGGTGCGTTTCGAAGACCAGAGCGATTCCAACACGCTGATCAAGCTGATGACCGACGGCATTTTGCTGGCGGAAACCCAGAACGACCGTTATCTGGAACGCTACGACACCATCATCGTCGACGAAGCCCACGAACGCAGCCTGAACATCGACTTCCTGCTCGGTTACCTGAAAACCCTGTTGCCGCGCCGCCCGGACCTTAAAGTCATCATCACCTCGGCGACCATCGACCTGGAGCGCTTTTCCAAGCACTTCGACGATGCGCCGATTGTCGAGGTCTCGGGCCGCACCTTCCCGGTCGACACCTGGTATCGCCCGTTGACGCTTGAGCAGGACGAGGAGGGCAACCGCGTCGAGGATGACTTGACCGTCGACCAGGCGATTCTCGCCACCCTCGACGAAATTGCCGCCTATGAGCGCAGTGAGCGCCGCAGCCCCGGCGATGTGCTGGTGTTTTTGCCCGGCGAACGCGAGATTCGCGACGCCGCCGACATGCTGCGCAAGGCCCAGCTCAAACACACTGAAATTCTGCCGCTGTACGCGCGCCTGTCGCCGGCCGAACAGCAGCGGATTTTCCAGTCCCACCCAGGCCGCCGCGTGGTGTTGGCGACCAACGTTGCGGAAACCTCGCTGACCGTGCCGGGCATCCGTTATGTGATCGACAGCGGCACCGCGCGCATCAGCCGCTACAGCTACCGCGCCAAGGTGCAGCGCCTGCCGATCGAGGCGATTTCCCAGGCCAGTGCCAACCAGCGTAAAGGCCGCTGCGGCCGGGTTGAGCCGGGCATTTGCATTCGCTTGTACAGCGAAGAAGATTTTATCGGCCGTCCGGAATTTACCGACCCGGAGATCCTGCGCACCAACCTCGCCGCGGTGATCCTGCAGATGCTGCACCTGCGCCTTGGCGAAATCACCGACTTCCCGTTTATCGAACCGCCGGATGGCAAGGCGATCAGCGACGGTTTCAACCTGCTGCAAGAACTCTCGGCAGTCGACCGCAACAGCCAGCTCACGCCGCTGGGCCGCCAACTGGCGCGCTTGCCGGTGGACCCGCGCATGGGCCGCATGCTGCTCGAAGCGGCCAAGCTCGGCAGTTTGCAGGAAGTGTTGATTGTGGCCAGTGCCATGTCGATCCAGGACCCTCGCGAGCGTCCGCCGGAGCGCCAGCAAGCCGCCGACCAGGCCCACGCACAGTGGAAAGATGCAGACTCGGACTTCGCCGGGCTGGTCAATCTGTGGCGCGGCTTTGAAGAACAGCGCCAGGCGTTGACCGCCAGCCCGTTGCGTAACTGGTGCCGCAAGAACTTCCTGAATTACCTGCGCCTGCGCGAGTGGCGTGACTCCCATCGCCAGTTGAGCCTGATCTGCCGCGATATGCAGCTGACCCTCAACAAGGAACCGGCCGACTTTGCGAAACTGCACAAGGCGGTGCTGTCCGGTTTGCTCAGCCAGATCGGGCAAAAAACCGAAGACGGCGATTACCTCGGCGCACGGCAGCGGCGCTTCTGGATTCACCCGTCCTCGGGCATCGGCAAAAAACGTCCGCAATGGCTGATGACCGCCGAACTGGTGGAAACCACCAAGCTGTATGCGCGCATGGTCGCCAAGATCGACGCCGACTGGATCGAGCCGCTGGCCGGGCACCTGATCAAGAAAAACCACTTCGAACCGCACTGGGAAAAGAAGCGCGGCCAAGTGGTGGCGTTTGAGCAGATCACCCTGTTCGGGCTGATTGTGGTCGGGCGCCGGCCGGTACATTACGGGCCGATTGACCCGGTGGTGTCCCGCGAGTTGTTTATTCGTGAAGGGTTGGTACGCGGCGAGATTCAATCCCGCGCCAAGTGCCTCACGGCCAACCAGCAACTGCTGGAACAGCTCGATGAACTGGAGGCCAAGGCCCGTCGTCGCGACATTCTGGCGGATGAAGAAACCCTGTACGCCTTTTATGACGCGCGCTTGCCGGCAGAGATCCACCAGACCGCCACGTTCGACAGTTGGTACAAGGTCAACAGCCAGAAAGACCCGCAACTGCTGATCATGCGTGAAGAGGACGTGCTGGCCCGCGAGGCCAGTGAAGTCACGGCCGCGCATTACCCCGACACCCTGCAACTGGGCGACCTGGAACTGGCCCTGAGTTACCACTTTGAACCCAACCACCCCCGCGACGGCGTAACCCTGCGCGTACCGGCGCCGCTGTTGCCGGCGTTGCCGCCTGAGCGCCTGGAGTGGTTGGTGCCGGGTGTGATCGAAGCCAAGTGCATTGCGCTGGTGCGCAACTTGCCCAAGGCGCTGCGCAAGAACTTTGTGCCGGTGCCGGATTTCGTCAAGGCCGCCCTGCAACGTATCGAATTTGGCCAGGGCTCGTTGCCCCAGGCGCTGGGCCGCGAATTGCTGCGCATGACCGGCGCGCGGGTCAGCGATGAAGCCTGGGCCGAGGCGGCGCAGCAGGTGGAAAGCCACCTGAAGATGAACCTGGAGGTGGTTGACGGCCAGGGCAAGTTCCTGGGCGAAGGCCGCGACCTGGCCGAGCTGACCGCACGTTTCGCCGAGGCCAGCCAGGCCGCATTGGCTGTACCGCAAACCGCGAAAAGCCAACAGCCGGTGGAAGCCAAGGTGTTTGCCGCCGTGGCGGAAAAGACCCAGCAAAAGATTGCTGGCCTGTCGATGACGGTGTATCCGGCACTGGTCGAAGAAAACGGCACGGTCAAGGAAGGGCGTTTCTCCACTGCCGCCGAAGCCGAGTTTCAGCACCGTCGCGCCTTGCAGCGCCTGCTCATGCAGCAACTGGCGGAACCGGCAAAATTCCTGCGCGGCAAATTGCCTGGGTTGACTGAGCTGGGCCTGATGTACCGCGAGCTGGGGCGCATTGATGCGCTGGTGGAAGATATTCTGTTGGCCAGCCTCGACACCTGCGTGCTCGAAGGCGAAGCCAGCCTGCCGCGTGACGGTGCGGGTCTGGCTGCGTTGGCCGAACGCAAGCGCGGCAGTTGGACCGAACACGCCGAACGCCTGGCGCGCTTGACCCTGGACGTGCTGAAACTCTGGCATGGCTTGCAGAAACGCTTCAAAGGCAAGATCGACCTGGCCCAGGCGGTGGCGTTGAACGACATCAAACAGCAACTCAGCAACCTGGTATATCCCGGTTTTGTGCGCGAAACCCCGGCGCAGTGGTTCAAGGAATTGCCGCGCTTTCTCAAGGCCATCGAGTTGCGCCTGGAGAAGTTGCCAAGCCAGGTGCAAAAAGATCGGGTCTGGAGCTCGGAGTTGGGCGGCCTGTGGGCGCAGTACCAGAACCGTTTGAACAAACATGCCCAGGAAGGCAAGCGCGACCCGCAGCTGGAGCTTTACCGCTGGTGGTTGGAGGAATACAGGGTGTCGCTGTTTGCCCAGCAGTTGGGCACCAAGGTGCCGATTTCCGATAAGCGTTTGAGCAAACAGTGGAGCCTGGTCGAGGCCTGAATTCTTCCTCGATCCTCCAGTCAACGCCCAACCCCTGTGGGAGCTGGCTTGCCTGCGATGGCATCACCACCGTTTGGCTGATACACCGCAGTGTCTGCATCGCAGGCAAGCCAGCTCCCACTGTGGATTGCGGGGGTTAATCCTGGGGATGGCGCCAAATGCGCGAGGTTGTGGCAAACTTCGCAGTCATAAAGACCGGTAACGCCGCGAAACACTGTGGTGCGATGGGATAAAGCGTTGCCAGTTTGATGCCCGCTGGAGGGTATCGAACGAATTAAAGTTTGGTACGACGGTACCAATATCTTCTCTGCCTGACAGATTTAGAGGAACGACCGTGCATAACGTCGTCATCAGCGGCACTGGCCTGTACACCCCGGCCAACAGCATCTCCAACGAAGAGCTGGTGCAGTCTTTCAATGCTTACGTGCAACAGTTCAATTCAGACAACGCTGCCGCCATTGAGCGCGGTGACGTGCAGGCATTGACCGAGTCCAGCGCCGCCTTTATCGAGAAAGCGTCGGGCATCAAGAGCCGCTTTGTGATGGACAAGGACGGCATCCTTGACCCACAACGCATGGCCCCGCGCCTGCCCGAGCGCAGCAACGACGAGTGGTCGGTACTCTGCCAGATGGCCGTCGGCGCCGCCGAACAAGCCCTGCAGCGCGCCGGCAAGACCGCCGCCGACATCGATGGCGTGATCGTCGCCTGCTCCAACCTGCAGCGCGCCTACCCGGCCATCGCCATTGAAGTCCAGGAAGCCCTGGGCATCCAGGGTTTCGGCTTCGACATGAACGTGGCGTGTTCCTCGGCCACCTTCGGCATCCAGAACGCGGCCAACAGCATCCAACTGGGCCAGGCCCGGGCGATCCTGATGGTCAACCCGGAAGTCTGCACCGGCCACTTGAATTTTCGCGACCGCGACAGCCATTTCATCTTCGGTGATGCGGCCACGGCGGTGATTCTTGAGCGTGCTGATCTGGCGACCTCCGAGCACCAGTTCGACGTGGTCAGCACCAAGCTGCTGACCAAGTTTTCCAATAACATCCGTAACAACTTCGGTTTCCTCAACCGTACCGCCGAAGAAGGCATCGGCGCGCCGGACAAGCTGTTCGTGCAGGAAGGCCGCAAAGTCTTCCGTGATGTCTGCCCGATGGTTGCCGAGTTGATCGGTGTACACCTGCAAGAAAACCAGCTGAGCGTGACCGACGTGAAGCGCTTCTGGCTGCACCAGGCCAACCTGAGCATGAACCACCTGATTGTGAAGAAGCTGCTGGGCCGCGAAGCCTCGGTGGAAGAAGCGCCGGTGATCCTTGATACATACGCCAATACCAGCTCGGCGGGCTCGGTGATCGCGTTTCACACCTATCAGGACGATCTGCCCAAGGGCTCGGTTGCAGTGCTCAGCTCGTTCGGTGCGGGTTACTCGATCGGCAGCGTGATCCTGCGCAAGCGCTAATCTTGTGGGAGCTGGCTTGCCTGCGATGGCATCACTGTGGTGTGACTGATCCACCGAGGTGCCTTCATCGCAGACAAGCCAGCTCCCACATTGATCCTATTTCCAAGGCAAGATCGAGGTTTGAATGGCAGCAGCGGACGACGCGCACCTGCTTGAACGGCTGCTCAAGGGCGAGCAGCGGGCCTACAAGGAACTGGTCACCACCTACCAGAGTGCAATGCGCGCGGTAGCCTATGCCATTGTCGGCCAGCGCCACGCCGATGAAGTGGTGCAAGACGCCTGGTTGTCAGTGGTGCGTAACCTGGCCAAGTTCGAAGGGCGCTCCAGCCTCAAAACCTGGCTGCTGACCATCACCGCCAATTCTGCCAAGGGCCGCTACAAACAGAATCGCCGGGAAGTATTGCTCGACGATTTGCCTTCGCCCCACGGCACCATTGGCGATGACCGCTTCGTCCCCGACGACGGCCACTGGGCCGTTGCGCCTTACGCCTGGCACCAGGACACCCCGGAAGCCTTGCTGACCGAGGATGAACTGCGCAAATGCCTGGAGCATACAATCCTGAGCTTGTCGGAGCTGCAAAGCAGCGTATTGGTGTTGCGTGAACGTCAGGGCCTGGAGTTGGAGGAGATTTGTAATCTTCTGACCCTCTCGCTCTCCAATGTCCGTGTGCTGTTGCATCGAGCACGGCTTAAAGTCTTCGCCACGGTGGAGCATTTTGAGGAAACGGGCGAATGTTGACCTGTAAGGAACAAGTGGCGCGGTCCAGTGACTACCTCGATGGGCAATTGACCTTTCGAGAGCGTTTGCTGGTGCGTCATCACTTGATGTTCTGCCCCAACTGCCGGCGATTTATTCGTCAGATGCGCCTGATGCAGGCGACTTTGAAGATCATGCCGGAGGAGCCGGTAAAGGACGCTGATGCACTGGCTGATCGGCTGGTGGCCGAAAGGCTCAAAGATCAGTAACGGTGGGAAAGAGGCAGGCTCGCGTGGGTGAGTCGAACGGATGATGGGGATCGACCCACCCACGCAAGGCTGTTGAAACCCCCTCGGGCCGTCCTGGCCCAAGGGTTATTGCATGCACATTTAGAACTTGGCTTCAGCATCCAACTGCAAGGTGTTGGTGTTGGCATCACGCTGCGTGCGGCTGGCGTAGTCAGCCTTGGTCAGGAAGTACGTGGCGCCGAGGGCGAAGTTCTTGTCGATGTCGTAGCTGACTTTGAGCTTGTGACCGCGCGAACCGGTGGTGCCGTTGGCGAAGTCCGAATCGGTGAAGGCGCCAACCACTGCATCACGTTGCGTATCGCGGTAGTTGTAGTCCAGGTTGAAACCGAACACCTTGGATTTGGCACCGATCAACCAGGCGGTGTCCTGGTCGGTCACCGCATCGTTGTTTTTCACGTACTGGCCGTAGAACGCCAAAGGCACGGCCAGGCCGCCGATGTCGGCTTGGGCAAAGCCTTCATACAGGCGGAATTCGTTGTTGGCCGAGTTGCCGTTGACCGCCAGCGCGCATGGCGTGGTGGTGGTTGTGCAGCGGCTGTCCTTGTCGTTCTGGTAGGCGTAGACGCTGCCGCCCAGGGTCATTTTCAGGTTGTCGGTGAGCGAGAAGCGCGTGCCCAACTGGCCGGAGGTCAGGCGCAGGTCGTGGCGAAATTGCACGCCGTCGCCGTCTACGTTGTCCTTGAGGTTGTAGTTACCCAGGCTGCCGAACAGCTCGGCGCTGCCGCCCAATGGGTACTTGTAGGTGACGGCCAGGCCTTCAGGGTTGATGTCGCTATCCCAGATCACGTCGCCCATGTTTACCCACGGCTGCAGCATCTTGCCGCCGATCACGTGCAGGTTCTTGATCTGGTCCGGGTGGTAGTCGATGTAGCCCAGGTCCAGCCAGATCGACTTCTTGTCGAAGTAGTTGTCCTGGTCCTGGTTGGTGGAGCGCGCGTCGTCGCTGCTGCCGGTGGCTACGCGGATGCCGGTGTCGACCTGGGAGTTGATTTCGGTGTAGGCACCCAGGCGGGCACGGATGCGCTGACGGTCTTTGTCGCGGCCGCCGTTGTTGGATTCGCCCTGGATCTTCACGGTTTCCTGACGGAAGCGCACATCACCCTTGAGCTGAGTGCGTGCGGCCCAGGCCAGCTTCTGATCGAAGACGCTGAGGTCGTTGGTTTTTTTCGCGGTGGCCGCGATCTGCTCGTTGGTCTCTTGTTGAGCTTGCTGTGCGATCTGCTTTTCTTTCTGGTCCTTGGCTAATTCCGTTTGCAGTTCGGTGTACTGCGCAGCGGTGATCTGGCCGTTGGCCTTGAGCATGTCGAGCAATTTAGCGTCGACTGCAGCGCTGGCCGGAACGCTCAGGGCCAGCAACAGGCCGCCACACAGGGCCGCCGCAGTTTTAGTGGAAGCAAGACGCATATCAATCTCCGAAAGTGAGGAGGGATGGCAAACCATCCAGGACACAACCGACCGATGACGGACGGAAAATAGCCGCCTGGTAGAACCAGGCGCTCTAAAAACAGGCGTCAGTATCGCGATCGTTTATGACGGAGTAGTGGCTAAGTGATTTCACCTAGATGACAAATTATTTAATCTGGAACTAATTGTTTCGAGGTTTGTCGCGCTCGTTTCGAGGTGTGCCTGGCGCCGCGATAGGCGATACTCGCCAGGCTTTCACGCCAAGAAACAGTGAGGATGCCGATGCCGCTGCAACGCCTGGACAAGCTGTCTGCAATCGCCCCGCAAGTCTGGGATGCCCTGGTGCCGCAGGCCCAACCCTTTGTGCGGCACGCCTTTCTGAGTGCCCTGGAAGACAGCGCCAGCCTGGGCCCGCAGTCCGGTTGGCAGCCCGAGCATTTGCTGCATTGGGAAGGCGAGCGGCTGGTGGCGGCCTTGCCCAGCTACCGCAAGTGGCACTCCTACGGCGAGTACGTGTTTGATCACGGCTGGGCGGATGCGTGCGCGCGCGCGGGCATCGAGTACTACCCCAAGTTGCTGACGGCGGTGCCGTTCAGTCCGGTGAGTGGCCCACGTTTGTTGGCCAGGAATGCCGAGGACGGGGTTGAACTGCTGGGTAGCTTGCCCGGGTATCTGGAAATCGAAGGGCTCTCCAGTGCCCATATCAACTTCACCGACCCGTTGGCCGATGCCGCATTGGCTGGGCAGGCGGGTTGGTTGCAGCGCCTGGGCTGCCAGTTCCACTGGCAAAACCGCGGCTATCGCGACTTCCAGGACTTCCTCGATGCCTTGAGTTCACGCAAGCGCAAACAAATGCGCAAAGAGCGCGAGCAAGTGGCGGGGCAGGGCATCAATTTTGAATGGTTGCAAGGCCACGAGTTAAGCGAGGCGCAGTGGGATTTTGTCTACGCCTGTTACGCCAACACCTACGCGGTGCGTCGCCAGTCACCCTACCTGACCCGCGCCTTTTTCAGCCTGCTGGCCGAACGCATGCCCGAGGCGATCCGCGTGGTGCTGGCCAAACAAGGCGCACGCCCGGTGGCCATGGCCTTCAGCCTGATCGGTGGCGACAGTTTCTATGGCCGCTACTGGGGCTGCCTGGCGGAGTTCGACCGCCTGCACTTCGAAACCTGCTTCTACCAAGGCATGGACTACGCCATCGCCCACGGCCTGCAACGTTTTGACGCCGGCGCCCAGGGCGAACACAAGTTGATTCGCGGCTTTGAACCGGTGATCACACGGTCATGGCACTACCTGCGCCATCCGGGTTTGAAGAATGCCGTGGAAGACTTCCTGGAGCGCGAGCGGGTTGGGATTCTGGCGTATGCCGAAGAGGCAAGGGCAGCCCTGCCTTATCGGCAGGGCTGAACCCGATTGCCTCAGGCTGGCTGCTCCTTGCCCAGCCATCGATAGGTCACGCCGCCGATTACAGCACCGAGGATCGGCGCCAGCCAGAACATCCACAACTGCTGGATCGCCCATCCGCCGACGATCAGGGCCGGGCCGGTACTGCGGGCCGGGTTGACCGAAGTGTTGGTCACGGGAATGGAGATCAAGTGGATCAAGGTCAAGGCCAGGCCGATGGCGATGGGTGCAAGACCCGGCGGAGCACGACGGTCGGTGGCGCCGAGGATGATCAGCACGAACATCGCCGTCATCACCAGCTCACAGACAAACCCCGCAGCCATCGAGTAGTCACCCGGCGAATGCTCGCCGTAGCCGTTGGAGGCCAGGCCCGACGCCAGTTCGAACCCCGGCTTGCCACTGGCAATGAAGTACAACAGCGCAGCGGCGACAGTGGCGCCGATTACCTGCGCGACGATGTAAGCCGGTAACTCCCTGGCCGGAAACCGCCCGCCCACAACCAGCCCCACTGACACTGCCGGGTTGAGGTGGCACCCGCTGATATGCCCGATGGCAAACGCCATGGTCAGCACCGTCAGCCCGAAGGCCAGGGCCACACCGAGGAACCCGATCCCGACGGCGGGAAACGCTGCGGCCAACACCGCACTCCCGCAACCGCCCAACACCAGCCAAAACGTACCTAACCCCTCTGTGATTGAACGTTTGAACAAAGACATGCGACACGTCCTTGATAGATAGCTCTACCGAATCAGCAAATCAGTGATGCTCCCTGCAGATTTACTTCAGCGCCCCTCTAGGCACTGCACTGATTACAGCACGCTTTTGATACAAATCCAGGCCATAAAAAAAGCGCCAGGGGCCCGTGGATTAGGGGCTTGGCGCTGATTAAAGGTGGGAGCTGGCTTGCCTGCGATTGCGGTGTGCCAGATAACCAATTCGGTACTGACAGTGCGCTATCGCAGGCAAGCCAGCTCCCACACTGTTTTGCGGTGTGTTTTTAATCGATGCCGACGAACCCACCCGTTTGGTGCTGCCACAACCTGGCATACAAGCCGCCATGGGCCAGCAGTTCGGCATGGCTGCCGGTCTCGGCAATCTGGCCTTTCTCCAGCACTACCAGCCGGTCCATGCGCGCAATGGTCGACAACCGGTGCGCAATCGCAATCACCGTCTTGCCTTGCATTAAGGTCTCCAGGCTTTCCTGAATCGCCGCTTCCACTTCCGAATCGAGTGCCGAGGTGGCCTCGTCCATGATCAGAAGCGGCGCGTCCTTGAGCAGCACCCGCGCAATGGCAATGCGCTGACGTTGCCCGCCCGAGAGTTTCACCCCGCGCTCGCCCACGTGCGCATCCAGCCCTGTGCGCCCTTCGGCATCCGACAGCAGCGGGATGAACTCATCGGCGCGGGCTTTGTGGATGGCGGCGTTGAGTTCCTCATCGGTGGCATCCGGCTTGCCGTACAGCAAGTTGTCACGGATCGAGCGGTGCAGCAGCGAGGTGTCCTGGGTGATCATGCCGATCTGTGCACGCAAGGACTCCTGGGCGACTTCGGCGATGTTCTGGCCGTCGATCAGGATGCGCCCGCCTTGCAGGTCGTACAGGCGCAGCAACAAGTTGACCAGGGTTGATTTGCCCGCGCCGGAGGGGCCGATCAGGCCGATTTTCTCACCGGCCTTGATCTGAAGGTTCAGGCCGCCAATGATCCCGCTCTTTTTGCCATAGTGGAAATCCACCTGCTCGAAACGCACTTCGCCGTGCGGCACGTTCAGGCGCGGGGCATTGTCGCGGTCGGTCACTGCCAGTGGTGCAGCGATGGTTTTCAGGCCGTCCTGCACCATGCCGATGTTTTCGAAGATGCCGTTGACCACCCACATGATCCAGCCGGACATGTTGACGATACGGATCACCAGGCCTGTGGCGAGGGCGATGGCGCCCACCGAAATCAGTGACTGCGTCCACAGCCACAACGCCAGGCCGGTGGTGGTGACGATCAGCACGCCGTTCAAGGTGCAGATCACCACGTCCATGCTGGTGAGCACGCGTGCGGCCAACTGGGTTTTTTCGGTCTGCTCGATGATCGCTTCCTTGGCGTATTCCTGCTCATTTTGCGTATGGGCGAACAGCTTCAAGGTGGTGATGTTGGTGTAGCCGTCGACAATGCGGCCCATCAATTTGGAGCGCGCCTCGGAGGAAATCACCGAGCGTTCTTTCACGCGAGGCACGAAGTAACGCAACGCCAGGCTGTAAAGAATGATCCAGGTGATCAGCGGGATCATCAGGCGCCAGTCCGCCTCGGCAAACAGCACCAGGGCGCTGATGGCGTAGATCGACACGTGCCAGATGGCTTCCGCGGTCGCCACTGCCGAATCGCGCAAGGAGTTGCCGGTTTGCATGATGCGCTGGGCAATGCGCCCGGCGAAATCGTTCTGGAAGAAGTTCAAGCTCTGCTTGAGTACGTAGCTATGGTTCTGCCAGCGGATCAGGCTGGTCATGCCTGGGTTGATGGTCTGGTGCACCAGTAAGTCATGCAGGCCATTGAAGATCGGGCGCAGCAGCAGGGCAACCACGGCCATCCAGATCAGCTCGGCGCTGTGAATCTGGAAGAAGTTGGCGGGCGGCGTGCCTTGGGCCAAATCGATAATGCGGCTCAGGTAGCTGAACAATGCCACTTCGATCAACGCGCCGATCAGGCCGACCACCAGCAAGGCGGCAAAACTTGGCCACACCTGGCGCAGGTAGTAGAGGTAGAAGGGCAGGACTTTATCAGGAGGGGCGGCGCTGGGAGCGTCGCGGAAAATGTCGATCAGTTGTTCAAAGCGACGATAGAGCATTCAGTCTGACGCCCGCGTTGCGGGCTCTCCTTTCAAATGCGCACGCGGCGTTGTGGGCCGCGTGCGGAGCTTGCTGCGGACCTCAGTCGATGCGCTTGGCCGACTTGATCACAACAGGATCGATTGGCACGTTCTGCATGCCTTGCTTGGTAGTGGTTTGCGAGTTGACGATGACGTCGACAACGTCCATGCCCTTAACCACTTTGGCGAACACGGCATAGCCCGCATCACGGCCTGGGTCGAGGAAGGCATTGTCAGCCACGTTGATGAAGAATTGGCTGGTGGCCGAATTTGGATCGTTGGTACGTGCCATCGACAAGGTGCCGCGAACGTTATGCAGGCCGTTGCTGGCTTCGTTCTTGATCGGTGCTTCGGTCGGCTTCTGCGACATCTGCGCGGTGAAACCGCCGCCCTGGACCATGAAACCCGGGATCACGCGGTGGAAAATGGTGTTGGTGTAGAAGCCTTTGTCGACATAGGCCAGGAAGTTCTTGGTACTGATCGGCGCCTTGACCGGGTCCAGTTCGATTTCAATGTCGCCATTGGTGGTGGTGATCAGGACGTGAGGGGCCTTGGCAGGCTCAGCAGCCATCAGGTTGGCTGCGAACAATACGGAGCCGGCAAAGAAGGCGATTTTTTTCAGCATGGGTCAGTGATCCTGGGTAGTGGTTTCGACTGTCTTTAGAAAATCGAGCAAGGTAGCGTTAAAGACTTCGGGTTGATCCAAGGGCGTGGCATGGCGGGAATCTTCGATTACCACCAGCCGCGCATCGGGCAGCAGTTTTACATAGTTTTCTTTCTGCGCCACGGGGGTGTAGTCGTGGTCGGCGCTGATGACCAGGGTAGGACAGGTAATTCTGGAAAGTTGTTCCTGCACGCCCCAGCCGACAATCGCATCGAAGCTGGCGAGATAAGCACGTTTGTCGTTTTTTGCCCAGCGTTCGGCCATTTTGCGCCGCAGGTCGGCTTGCTCGGGTTTGGGGAACAGCCGATCGCCCAGCGCTTTGCCGATGGTGGCAAGGCTAAGCACGCGCGCCAGGCTCCAGCGCTTGGCCCATTGCCAGTAATCATCGGCGCTGCGCACCTTGACCTCGGGCGCGCTGTTGACGATGCACAGGCTCTTGACCTGAGCGGGGTCGTCCACGGCCAGCTGGAATGCGATCATGCCGCCCATGGATAAACCCACCACATGGGCGGGCGGCAGGTTCAGGTGTTCGATCAACGCCACCAGATCGAAGGTAAAACCCTGGATGCTGTAGCGTTCGCGGGGTTTGTCGGAGCGACCGTGACCGCGTATATCCACCACGATCAGGCGGTAATGCCGGGCCAGGACCGGAATCTGCAGTTCCCAATCCTGGCTGCTGGAGCCCAGGCCGTGGATCAGGATCAGCGGAGCGCCGTGACCGTATTCCTCGTAATGCAGGCTGCAGCCTTCGTGGTCGAACCAGGCCATGGGTGAACTCCGTTTCAGGCTTGCTGGGGGGCGGCGAAAGGTGCGTCCAGGGGAGCGGTGTCGAAGGTGCGCAACAAATCGATAAGAATCTGCGTGGCCGGCCCCAGGGGTTTGTCTTTGTTCGAGTACAGGTAGAACGTCGGGTTGCGGCTGCCGCCCTTTTCCAATGGCAGCTGCTTGAGCAGGCCATCCTTGAGTTCGCGTTCGATCAGGTGTCGGGGCAACCAGGCGAAGCCCAGGCCGCTGCTGACGAAGGTGGCGGCGGTGGGCAAGCTGCCGACGGTCCAGCGCTGTTCGGCGCCGAGCCAGCCGACGTCGCGCGGCTGCTGGCGGCCAGAGTCACGGATCACCACTTGCATCTGGCTTTCCAGGTCCTGGAAGCTCAACTCGCGGTTCAGGCGATGCAGTGAGTGGTCGGGGTGGGCCACAGCGATAAATTCCACGTCGCTCATTTCGGTGCCCAGGTAGCCTGGAATGATGAAGCCGCTGATGGCCAGGTCCGCCATGCCATCCATCAACAGCTCTTCAACGCCCGACAGCACTTCTTCACGCAGGCGCACGCGGCAGCCACGGCTTTGCGGCATAAAGGCGGTGAGCGCGCGCACCAGGCGTGCATTCGGGTAGGCGGCGTCCACCACCAGGCGTACTTCGGCTTCCCAGCCCTGTTCCATATGATGGGCGAGGTCTTCCAGTTGGCTGGCGTTTTTGACCAGTTGCCGCGAGCGGCGCAACAGCACTTCACCGGCCTCGGTGAGCACGGCCTTGCGCCCATCGATGCGCAGCAATGGCACGCCGAGCTGGTCTTGCATGCGGGCCACGGTGTAGCTCACCGAGGACTGCGAACGGTGCAGTGCTTCAGCCGCCTGGGCGAAGCCGCCGTGGTCGACCACGGCCTGCAGCGTGCGCCATTGATCGAGGGTAACGCGGGGCGCTTTCAAGATGAGCTCCTCTTGTCCTAAGCTGGCGGTCCTTATTGGAGACTGCCGAATGAGAAAATTCTGTTGTGTGTTGCTGGCGCTGCTGCCGATGGGCGCGTTTGCATTCAGCACCGATGTGACGAAAGACATTCAGGGTGTGAAGATCGATTACAGCGCCTCGGATGTCGACAGCAATATTAGTTCGATCCGACTGACCAATTACGGCTCAAATGATGCGGAGTGCAAGGTGCGTTTTACCAACGGCCCGGAAGCCCCGCGTACTCGCAAGGTCACAGTTGCGGCGGGGAAAACCACCAACACCACGGTGAATTTCAGCCGCGCCATTATCAAAATGCGTATCGCACTGACCTGCACCCCAAAATAAACCGGCAGCGGAGCATGCCCACAGCAATACTCCGCTTATAAACAAATTTATAGATGGGTTATAGCAGTTTTTTACGCTTTTTTATCGAATTGGCTCTGTTTAATCTTCACTCCATCGTCTTACAGCATTTACAGATGGAGCCTACCCAGCCATGTCCAATGTTCTGATCATCGAAAGCAGCGCCCGCCAGCAGGATTCGATCTCCCGCCAGCTGACTCAACAGTTCATCAGCCAATGGCAGGCCGCCCACCCGGCGGATCAGATCACTGTGCGTGATGTGGCCCTCAACCCGGTTCCGCACCTGGACGCCAACCTGCTCGGCGGCTGGATGAAACCCGCCGACCAGCGCAGCCGCGTCGAGCAGGCGTCCCTGGACCGCTCCAACGAACTGACCGACGAATTGCTCGCCGCCGATGTGCTGGTGATGGCCGCGCCGATGTACAACTTCGCCATTCCCAGCACCCTCAAAGCCTGGCTGGACCACGTGTTGCGTGCCGGTGTGACCTTCAAGTACACCGCCACCGGCCCGCAGGGTTTGCTGACCGGCAAGCGCGCTATTGTGCTGACCGCACGCGGTGGCATCCACACCGGCGCCAGCTCCGACCATCAGGAGCCGTACCTGCGCCAGGTCATGGCCTTTATCGGGATTCATGACGTCACCTTCATTCATGCCGAAGGCGTGAACTTGAGCGGTGACTTCCAGGAGAAGGGCATCAACCACGCCAAAGCGCTGCTGGCACAGGTCGCCTGACGTTTTAATCGTCACATAATCGCGTGGTGTTTATATCGCTCCACGCAAACCCTTCAAGTACGCGTATCGAACCTCCCTTTGCACTTGTTGCTCCTGAGTGCTCCTGCCCGACTGCCGCTTTAGCGAGGTCGGGTTTTTTTTGCCTTGAGTTTCAGTAAACGGCGAAAACCTTTAATGTCCCGCCCATTCGAAACGAGGCGCGCATGGGCTACTTACTGGTTGTCACCCTGATTCAGGCATTTTCCTTCAGCTTGATCGGCGAATACCTCGCCGGTCACGTCGACAGCTACTTCGCCGTGCTGGTGCGCGTGGTATTGGCCGGGTTGATCTTCATCCCGCTGACCCGTTGGCGTTCGGTGGCGCCACCCTTCATGCGCGGCATGTTGCTGATCGGTGCGCTGCAGTTCGGCGTGACCTATGTATGCCTTTACTTGAGCTTTCGCGTACTTACGGTGCCGGAAGTGTTGCTGTTCACCATCCTCACGCCGTTGCACGTGACCCTGATCGAAGACGCGCTTAACCGCCGATTCAACTCTTGGGCGCTGATTGCTGCGCTGGTGGCCGTGGGCGGCGCGGCGGTGATTCGCTTCGACCAGATCACGCCGAACTTCCTGATGGGCTTCTTGCTGCTGCAACTGGCCAACTTCACCTACGCCGCCGGGCAGGTGATGTACAAGCACCTGGTGGCGCGTTATCCGAGCGACCTGCCGCACTACCGGCGCTTCGGCTACTTCTACCTGGGCGCCTTGATCGTGGTGCTGCCGGCATTTCTGCTGTTCGGGAAAAGCAACTTTTTGCCCGAAGCGCCGCTGCAATGGGGCGTACTGGTGTTCCTTGGGCTGGTCAGCACTGCGCTGGGCATGTACTGGTGGAACAAAGGCGCCTGCCTGGTCAACGGCGGTACATTGGCGGTGATGAACAACCTGCATGTGCCGGTGGGGTTGTTGCTCAACTTGCTGATCTGGAATCAGCACGAGCCGTTGGGGCGCTTGGCTTTGGGAGGTTTGGTGATTCTGGGGGCGGTGTGGATCAGTCGCTTGGGTGTGCGCAAGGTGCCGGTCATAAGCTGATCCAGATGTGGGAGCGGCCCGCGATAGGGGGTGTCAGTCGGCAAATATTTCGACTGATACACCGCTATCGCGGGCAAGCCCGCTCCCACAGGGAATGGATGGCGTCAGGCAGATTCGTTTTCCAGGGCTGGCAAATGGCTGGCCCCCAACACCGCCGGCACCATCCCCGCGCGCAAATCATTGCCACTCGGCTGCTGATACAGGCTCAAGCCAAACTCCGGCAACACCGCCAGCAAATAATCAAAGATATCGCCCTGGATGCGCTCGTAATCGGCCCACGCCGTGGTGCGGGTGAAGCAGTAGATTTCCAGCGGCACGCCTTGGGCGGTGGTTTGCATCTGGCGCACCATGCAGGTCATGTTCGGCTGGATGTCCGGGTGGCTTTTCAGGTACGCCAGGGCGTAGGCGCGGAAGGTGCCGAGGTTGGTCATGCGGCGGCGGTTGGCCGACAGTTGCGCACTATGGCCCTGAGCTGCGTTCCAGGCCTTGAGTTCGGCCTGCTTGCGGCTGATGTAGTCGGTGAGCAGGTGTACCTGGGTCATGCGCACTTCTTCGTCGTCGCGCAAAAAGCGCACGCCGCTGGCGTCGATATACAGGCTGCGTTTGATGCGGCGCCCGCCGGAAGCCTGCATGCCGCGCCAGTTTTTGAACGACTCGGACATCAGGCGCCAAGTGGGGATCGAGACAATGGTTTTGTCGAAGTTCTGCACCTTGACCGTGTGCAGGGTGATATCCACCACGTCACCGTCGGCGCCGACCTGAGGCATCTCGATCCAGTCGCCGACCCGCAGCATGTCGTTGCTGGTCAGCTGCACGCTGGCCACAAACGACAGCAGCGTGTCCTTGTACACCAACAAAATCACCGCTGACATTGCACCCAGACCCGAGAGCAGCAACAGCGGCGAACGGTCGATCAAGGTAGCGACGATGATGATCGCGGCGAACACGAACAGCACCATCTTTGCCAACTGCACATAGCCCTTGATCGAGCGGGTGCGGGCATGTTCGGTGCGCGCGTAGATATCCAGCAAGGCGTTGAGCAGGGCGCTCACGGCCAGCGTCATGAACAGGATGGTGAACGCCAGCGCCACATTGCCGATAAACAGGGTGGCGGTCTTGCTCAGGTCGGGTACCAGGTACAGGCCGAACTGGATCACCAGCGAGGGCGTCATTTGCGCCAGGCGGTGGAAGACTTTGTTATGCCGCAGGTCATTGAGCCAGTGCAGCGCCGGTTGCCGGCCGAGCAGTTTGACGGCGTGGAGGATGAGGTAGCGTGCTACCCGTCCGACCAATAGGGCGACTACCAGCAGTATCAGCAAACCCAGGCTGGCATGCAGCAGCGGGTGTTCATCGAGGGCGCCCCAAAGGTCTTGGACGTTGAGCCAGAGCTGTTTGATATCCATGGGTAAAACCGATTCTTCTGTAAGACAACACGGGTCGATTAGAGCATTTATGTGCAACAAAGTTGGTTTTGCGGACAAATCTGCTGACAAAAAAGCAGCTGATTAGCCTCGTTCGCGTAAAGAAACTCGGTTTGAGCGCCCGAAACCGTTACCCTATGCAGCTGATATTTTGTATTTCTTCGAGGTAGCACCCGTGTTTTCCCAATTCGCCCTGCACGAACGCCTGCTCAAAGCCGTGGCCGAGCTTAAATTTGTCGAGCCTACGCCTGTGCAAGCAGCGGCCATCCCGCTCGCGCTCCAAGGGCGTGACCTGCGGGTGACGGCACAAACCGGCAGCGGTAAAACCGCCGCTTTCGTCCTGCCGGTGCTGAACCGCCTGATCGGCCCGGCCAAAGTCCGCGTGAGCATCAAGACCCTGATCCTGCTGCCAACCCGCGAACTGGCCCAGCAGACCTTGAAAGAAGTGGAGCGCTTTTCGCAGTTCACCTTCATCAAGTCCGGCATCATCACCGGCGGTGAAGACTTCAAGGTCCAGGCCGCCATGCTGCGCAAGGTGCCCGACATCCTGATCGGCACCCCAGGCCGGATGATCGAGCAACTCAACGCCGGCAACCTCGACCTCAAGGAAGTCGAAGTGCTGGTGCTCGACGAAGCCGACCGCATGCTCGACATGGGCTTTGCCGATGACGTGCAGCGTCTTGTTGCCGAGTGCGTCAATCGCCAGCAGACCATGCTGTTCTCCGCCACCACCGGCGGTTCGACCCTGCGCGATATGGTTGCCAAGGTGCTGAACAACCCTGAGCACTTGCAGGTCAATAACGTCAGCGACCTGAACGCGACCACGCGTCAGCAGATCGTGATGGCCGACCACAACGTACACAAAGAACAGATCCTGAACTGGTTATTGGCCAACGAGACCTATCAGAAGGCCATCGTCTTCACCAATACCCGTGCAGCAGCCGACCGTATCTACGGTCGCCTGGTGGCTCAGGAATACAAGGCGTTCGTGCTGCACGGCGAAAAAGATCAGAAGGACCGCAAGCTGGCCATCGACCGCCTCAAGGCCGGCGGCGTGAAGATCCTGGTCGCCACCGATGTTGCCGCCCGAGGCCTGGACGTGGATGGCCTGGACATGGTCATCAACTTCGACATGCCGCGCAGCGGCGACGAATACGTACACCGTATTGGCCGGACCGGGCGTGCCGGCAATGATGGTCTGGCGATCTCGCTGATCTGCCACGGCGACTGGAACCTGATGTCGAGTATCGAACGCTACCTCAAGCAGTCGTTCGAGCGCCGCACCATCAAGGAAGTCAAAGGCACCTACACCGGGCCGAAGAAGGTCAAGGCGTCGGGCAAAGCCGTTGGCGTGAAGAAGAAAAAGACCGACGCCAAGGGTGACAAGAAGAAAACCGGCGCCAAGTCGCCAACCAAGCGCAAGATTGCCAACCGGCCGAAGACCGACAACCTGTCGCTCGTCAGCAAGGACGGCATGGCGCCGCTCAAGCGCCGCAAGCCAGAAGCGCCAGCTGCCGAATAAGGCCGCTGATATAAAAAAACCGGACGCTGTCCGGTTTTTTTATGCCCTCAGTTGATCGTTCCTACGCTCTGCGTGGGAATGCCGCCAAGGGCGCTCCGCGTCCCGTTGTGGTGGTTAATTCTTTGCTTTGGCGGCCGCCTCGTCCAGCTCCTTGAGGCGCTGGTCGATCAGTTGGCACTTGTCTGGCAGATCCGCGCTGGCAGTCTCCAGGTTCATGTGTTGCAACTCATCGTTGATTTCCTTGGCCTTGGCCGGGTTTTGCTGGGTCAGTTTGGTCACTTCCCTGGCCAGTTGTTCGCGTTTGGCCGTGGCCTCTTCCGGCGTGCAGGCCCAGGCGGGCAGGGCGCTCAGCAGGGCGGCGGCGATGGCCAGGTTCATCAGGGTTTTCATGGTCGGACCTCCTTGGCAGTGGTGTTCAGTTGAGGGCGCGAACGTCTGGAAAGTTCAGAGAAATGACGCTCGTCTATTGGGATGAACGGCCAGTGTCAGGTCATGTCACTACCTATGACGGGCCACTTTTTAATCTGCCCGCGGGAGTAATCAGGATGACGACTTACAACTGGGATCTGATCGAACGTCTACTGCATGAAGTGCAGAACGGCGAAGGCAGCTTTGCGCCGCGCAAATACGCCGAGCAGGAAGCCGCCGAGAAGGCCACGGCGGGCGAATCCACCGGTAACCTGGACGTGTTGAAAAAGACCGCCGCCGATTACGAAGCGCTGTTGTTCAAACGCGGTTTCATTGAATCGCGCCCGGAAGAAGAGGGCGGCAATGGTGAGAACTTCATCCTCACGGCGCTGGGCGCGCAGTTGCTGGCCCTGATCGACAGCTCAATTCCGGGCAACGACCACCCGCGCCAGGTGCTGGACGAGCAGGCCGACGCGCTGGACCCGGCGACGTTCGCCGAGGTGGCTTCCAAGGCGCAGATTGCCTGAAAGAGCACACCCCAAATCAAAATGTGGGAGCGGGCTTGCTCGCGAATACAGTGTGTCAGTCAATAGATTCATCGACTGATTCACCGCATTCGCGAGCAAGCCCGCTTCCACATTTTTAAATCGAGGCTGCCTTGAGGCATTTGAGGGCCTGGAAGTCACTGCGAACCTTGCCGATTTTTTGTGTGAGTGTCTGGCGCTGCTGCGCCGTGCTTTCGGCCATCAGGTCGATGATCAGGCCGCGGGCAGCGGCTTCGGTCTGTGCATAGGCGGTGCGGTATTGCGGGGTCCACAGGCTCTCGCGATCCACCAGCAGCTGTTGGATTTTCTGTGGGAAGTCAGCGCTGTGACGCTGCTGCAAGGCGTCGATAAATTGCGCCTGCCAATGGGCGCGATTACCGATCCATTCCTGATTCTGTTCACCCAGCGCGATTGACCACGCCGTCACTCGGTTCTGCTGGCTGGGACTCAAAGGCCCCATCCACGCATCCAGGCGTTTGCTCATGCGCTCGGCGCGCTCCTTGATCTGCTGAGCCAGTGGCGGTTTGAGGTATTCGTCCTGGCGCTTGCGCAGGTCTTTGGCCAGCGCATCTCCCATGTCTTTGACTTGTTGATCATCCAGGCCCTGCAGCAACTGGATGGCTGACGGGGTGATCTCACGGGCCACTTCAGCGATCGCCTGCTTGGCTTCGCTGGTGCGCGCTTGCAGCGCGGCGTCGGTGATCTGGTTGTTGTCGACCATTTGTTGCAGGCGATCAAGCCAGTCCAGGTAGCCCGGCAGTTGAGTGGTGCAGTGCCAGGCCAGATGTTCCTTGAGTGTGTCATTGAACCAGCTCTTTTGCCCTGCGTTCATGTCCAGGTAGTCGTTGAGCGTCCAGGGGATGATCACATCAAGGTTGCGGTAGGCCAGGCCCACGCGATTGCAGCCGGCGAGCACCAGGCTCAACGTCAGTAATACCACCAGTAATTTGAGCCGACGCAGCATGGGCGTGTCCTTTCGCAGGGAGGGTTCATGCATGTGAGCCTGTGCGAGGCGCGACAGTTCAGCCCATCAATAAAACGACCGCGCGGCCTTCAAGGTCAACAGGCCGTCGCATTGCGAATTGTGTCCGGAGTAGGCCGAGCAGTCTCCACCGCTGAGGCTGGAGCCGCTATAGATCAGGTCCAGGTCAACGCCTTTCCATGCGCGGGAGAACTGCACTGACCAGTCGCTGAAGCTGCTGATGGTGCCGCCTTCCACCGCAGTTGGAGTGCCGAGCTGGTGAGTGGTGTACTTCATGCTGACGCCGATGCCGAAGGGCTGTGTACCGCCGAGGTCGGCAAACAGCGTGCTGTCCTGGCGATCCGGATCGTTGCTGAACGACACGCCGAAGCGATTGCCCAGCAGGTTCAAGCCGCCGTAGAACTCCTGGCTGTCGAGCGGACTGAGCTTGGGGTAGCTGTAGTGGATCATACCGACTTCGTAGCCGAGGGTCTGGTCGAAGGGGCGCTTGAAGCCCATGTAGGAGTCGACTTCAAGGTTGTTGGCCGAGGACAGGCCCATATTGGGCGAAAACTGGCCGAAATACAGGCCGCTGTCGTGGCTCAGGTCCAGGCCGCCGTGGAAGGAATCGCTGCCCGGCGAGGTGGGCTTGACCAAACCCTGGGCCATGCTGCGGCTGGGCGTGGTGCCTAATTTGAGGTCGAAGTCACCCAGTTCACGCTGAAAAATCTGCGCGTATGCGAGGGGGCTTGCTGTAAGGGCTGCGATGAGAAACAAGCAGGGCTTGAGCATGCTTCACTCCATGAAAAGCGAGGAGCAGTAATGAAAAAATCGGACAGATGCCCGTGCTAGACGGGTGCAAGCATACCGGCGAATGCTTCGCGGTGAGCCCCGTTCGTCGATTAGCACATCAAGATAAGTAGCAGGAGGGTGTTTCAGACTCTAGTCCTGGCGCCTTGGAAGGCAAGACGCTTAGGAGCTAGATGCGACGCGCGGGTATTACTTTTTGCCCAGGCTGATCTGCTTGGACGGGCCGAAAGTCTGGCCGCTCACGCCCTTGGCAATTTGCTGGATTTCGCCGCCGGACTTGAGGAAAGCAGCAATTTGGCTGTTGATCGATTCGCTGGTTTCAACGGCGGGAGCTGGCTTTGCTTTGCTGTTGGATGCTTTTACGCGCATGGCGGCCACTAACCTGTAGAAAATTAACTTGGCCAGGCATCGTACAGGAAATACTTGACAATTGCTTGGCAAATATCCTCTGGGAATAACCAAAGCCGATGTAATCGGCCAAAATTTGACCTTGAAATAAGCCCCTAACTTACTGTTTTAACTCGAAACCACAGGGTTTATTCGGCTGCTGCCCGCGGGTAAAATTCGATCGATTGATCAGACGAGCGGGGCGGTGCCATTACGAGGCCACGCCAGCCCGCGATTTTTCAGGCGCACGCGCGTGGCGGGCGCAACTCGGGTAGAATGCCGCCCACGTAACGAAGGTATCTGGAAATGGCTTTAGTCGGGCGCTACAACAGCTTGCAAGTGGTTAAACACACTAACTTTGGTTTGTACCTGGATGGTGCGCAAGATGGTGAAATCCTCTTGCCTAATCGGTATATCCCCAAAGATATTCCCAGTGAAGATGAAGACTGGCTTAACGTTTTCATTTATCTGGACAGCGATGACAAACTTATCGCGACGACTGAAAAGCCGAAAGTTCAAGTCGGCGAATTCGCCAGTTTGAAAGTCGTCGAAGTCAACAGCATCGGCGTATTCCTCGACTGGGGTTTGCCAAAAGACCTGTTGCTGCCGTATTCGGAAGAAAAACGCCAGCTGACTGCAGGTGAATACTGCGTGGTGCACGTCTACCTCGACAAGCACACCAAACGCATCACCGCCACCGCGCGACTTGACCGCTACCTGGATAAGACACCTGCCAACTACCAGGTGGGCCAGGAAGTCGACCTGCTGGTGGCCGAAGCCACCGACATGGGTTTCAAGGCGATCATCAACAACAAGCACTGGGGCCTGATCCACAAGAACGAAGTGTTCAAGTTCCTGCGCCCGGGCAAGGAAGAGAAAGGCTTCATTAAAGAGATTCGCGCCGATGGCAACATCAGCCTGAGCCTGCAACCGGTTGGCCAGGAAGCGGCCTCGAGCCTGAACTCGAAGATCCTCGCCAAGTTGCGTGAAAACAACGGCACCCTGCCGGTCAGCGACAAGAGCGACCCGGCGGTGATCAGCAATTTGTTCGGTGTCAGCAAAGGCAACTTCAAGAAAGCCATTGGTGCGCTCTACAAGCAGGGCCAGATTGTGATTCACGCCGATCGCATTGAACTAAGCTGATCGCGTTTTGCTCTTCTGTAGGTGCCGCTCGGCGCCTATGGAGGCTGCAACCATGACCCGCAAAATACGCTTCGCTTACCTCGGCACTTTACTCGCGTTTCTGGTGCTCGACGGCCTCTGGCTCGGCGTTTTCATGGGCCAGACCTACAGATCCCTGCTCGGCTCGCTGATGCTTGATCAGCCTCGCTTGCTGCCTGCTGTGCTGTTTTATCTGCTGTATGCCCTCGGTTGTGTGGTGTTCGTGGTTTTGCCCAGCGGCAGCTGGCAACGTGCAGCAGGCCTTGGCGCTCTGCTCGGCCTGGTGGCCTACGGCACGTATGACCTGAGCAACTGGGCCACATTGCAAGGTTGGTCAGCCGGACTGG
Source organism: Pseudomonas sp. OE 28.3 (assembly GCF_014268205.2). Taxonomy (NCBI): domain Bacteria; kingdom Pseudomonadati; phylum Pseudomonadota; class Gammaproteobacteria; order Pseudomonadales; family Pseudomonadaceae; genus Pseudomonas; species Pseudomonas sp. OE 28.3. The sequence continues at coordinate 4,948,505 of NZ_CP077082.1, read as the reverse complement.
CACTGATGGACATGGCCTGGGGCACCTTCCTGACGGCCGTCTGTTGCAGTGTCGGCTATTTGTGTGCACATCGGGTGCGGCATTGATTGTGTACAGGATTGACGTGCACCGTTGCTGAGCATAACCCCCGCCAACAACCCTTCATAAATCTCTTTGGAACACCGTTTCAGAGGGATTGTGTGCCATTGGCACATATTCTGCTGAATACCTCGTATACAAACCAGGCCGCCTCCCGTATGCACACCGTTACGGCAGCGCAGGCCGGTATTTCGAGGAGCCAAGCGATGACCGAACAATTGCCCAAAGGCTACAGCCCGCGCCTGTACAACCAGGACCTCGGGCCGCTGCCGCAGAAATGGACCTGGTACAACATTTTCGCCTTCTGGATGAGCGACGTGCACAGCGTCGGCGGCTACGTGTTCGCCGCCAGCCTGTTTGCCCTCGGGTTGGCCAGTTGGCAGGTGTTGATCGCCTTGCTCACCGGCATTTGCATCGTGCAGTTGATTGCCAACCTGGTGGCCAAGCCGAGCCAGCAAGCGGCGGTGCCATACCCGGTCATCTGCCGGCTGGCATTTGGCGTGTTTGGGGCGAATATTCCGGCGGTGATTCGCGGTTTGATCGCCGTGGCCTGGTACGGCATCCAGACGTACTTGGCGTCGAGTGCCTTGATTATCGTAGTGCTGCGCTTTTTCCCACAGATGGCGGTGTATGCAGAGCCGCACTTTGCGGGCCTGTCTTACCTGGGCTGGTTTGGCTTCCTCAGCTTATGGACGCTGCAGGCAGCCGTATTCTGGGCCGGCATGGAGTCCATCCGCCGTTTTATCGACTGGGCGGGGCCAGTGGTCTATGCGGTAATGTTTGCCCTGGCCGGCTGGATCGTGTGGAAGGCGGGTTGGGCGAACATCAGTTTCACCCTGGCGGAAAAATCCCTGTCGGGCTGGCAGGCATTTGGCCAAGTGATTGTGGCGACGGCGCTGGTGGTGTCGTACTTCTCCGGGCCTACGCTCAATTTCGGTGATTTCAGCCGCTACTGCCGCAGCATGCACGACGTGCGACGCGGCAATTTCTGGGGGTTGCCGGTTAATTTCCTGGCGTTCTCGCTGGTGACTGTCGTCATCGTTTCGGGCACCTTGCCGGTGTTTGGCGAAATGTTGCATGACCCCATCGCTACGGTTTCGCGCATCGACAACAGCATGGCCGTGCTGCTCGGCGCCTTTGCCTTCGTGACCGCCACCATCGGCATCAACATTGTCGCCAACTTCGTGTCACCGGCGTTTGATTTCGCCAACGTCGCGCCGAGCAAGATCAGTTGGCGCGCAGGTGGCATGATCGCGGCCGTGGCCTCAATCTTTATCACGCCGTGGAACCTGTTCAACAACCCGCTGATGATCCACTACACCCTGGACATTCTCGCTGCGTTTATCGGCCCGCTGTTCGGGATTTTGATTGTGGATTTTTACCTGATCAAAAAGCAGAAAATCGACGTGGATGCCCTGTTCGACGACAGCCCCAACGGCCGTTATTACTACGACGGCGGCGTGAACTGGACCGCCGTCAAAGCCTTGGTGCCTGCGACGCTGGTGGGCGTCGCTATCACCTTCACGCCCGCGTTGCAGGGCATGGCCAACTTTGCCTGGTTTACCGGGTGCTTCCTGGGAGGGCTGTTTTTCCTGGTGCTGGCGCGGCGCGAGCAGGTTCGTGCGCCGACGTCGCTGGTTGCCGGTTGACCAACACCGCACCCGCCACCACCAAGCCGCAACCGGCAATGACCAAGGCCGGTTGCAGGCCACCGCCCAGGTGGCTGCTCACCGAGGCCAGCAACGGGCCGCACAATTGGCCAATGGCAAAGCTGGCGGTGAGCAACCCGGTGCTGCGCTGGTAGCCGTGGGGCGCCACCTCGCGCAAACGCGCCATCACCAACTGCATACAGGCCAGGAACGGCGCACCGCACAGCAGCACTCCCAGGGCCAGGCCCCAGCTATTGCCCAGCAGGCAGGCGAATACCCCGGCCGCTTGCAGCCATAACGTCGTCATCAACCAGCGGCGGGTGGTGTCCGGGTCCTTGCGACGCAGGCTCGCCACCACCACACCCAGCGCCGCCGCCAGGCCAAAGCACGGCCAGAACAGGTCGGCTTGCCACGCGCCGTGGAACTGCGCGCTGGCCATCTGCGACAAGAAGGTTGCGGGGATGATGTAGCCCAGGCCATACAAGAAGTAGATCCAGCACAGGTGCGCGATGCTGGCGTTGCTGCCCGCGCGGGTGGCATGTGCCACCGCGGCGGTCGGTTTCGGTAAAAAGGGCAGAATGCCTAACAACATAACCAATGCCACTACGCCATAGACCAGCCACAAGGTCGCAGAGTCTTCGCCCAGTAGATTGGAGCCCAGTGCCAGCAACCCGGTCAGCAGAATCCCCAAGCCCGGCCCGGCAAACACCAATGCCCCCAAACGCGGACGCCCGGCGGCAATCGCCAGCGGCTGGCTCAAACTGGTGATCATTACCAGCGCCCAGGCGCTCGCCACGCCGGTACCAAAGCGCAGCAGCAAATGCGGCCAGAAGCCATGCGCCCAGTACGACCCCAGGGTCAGCAGCACGCACAGCCACAGCCCGCCATACAAACGCGCTTTTATGTGGTGATGGCTGCGGGCGAAGATCGAGTCCACCGCGCCGACGAAATAGCCCAGGTAGTTGGCGGCGGCAATCAGGCCCGCGCCCGTCAGGTCAATCTGCCCCTCGCTGAGCAAATGCGGCATCTGCGGGGTGAGGGCGAAGCGGCCAATGCCCATGGCCATCATCAGGGCGATAAAGCTGGCGGTTAAGCGAATCAGCGGTGACATGTGCAGGTTTCCTACGGGGAAGCGAATGACCTGTAGGCTAAAGCGGATTGACTTTCTGTAAAAATGAATAATAGTGAGTAACTTGTTCAGTTTTGGAGAAAGGTATGGAGTTCAGTCAATTGCGCATCTTCCAGGCCGTGGCGGAAGAGGGCTCCATCACCCGCGCGGCTGAGCGCCTGCATCGCGTGCCCTCGAATCTGTCGACACGGCTCAAGCAAATGGAGGAGCAACTGGGCGTCGAGTTGTTCGTGCGCGAACGCCAGCGCTTGCAGCTTTCTCCCGCAGGCAAAGTGTTGCTGGACTACAGCACCCGACTGCTGGCGCTGCATGATGAAGCCCACGGCGCGGTGCAAGGAGGGCAGCCGGCGGGCGATTTTGTATTGGGCAGCATGTACAGCACGGCCGCAGTGCATTTGCCCAAACTGTTGGCGCGCTATCACAAGGCGTATCCGATGGTGAACCTCCAGGTGCAATCGGCGCCCAGCGGCGAGTTGCTAGAGGGCTTGATCACCGGGCGTCTGGACGCGGCCTTTGTGGATGGCCCGATAACGATCGCGACGCTGGACGGCGTGCCGCTGTGCGAAGAGCGCCTGGTGATCATTTGCGAGGCGGATCACCCGCCCGTGCGTGGCCCCCAGGACGTCGCCGGCCGCTCGGTGTTCACCTTCCGACGCAGTTGCGCCTACCGTGCGCGCCTGGAAACCTGGTTTTCCCACGAGCGTGTGGCCATGGGGCGTGCCATCGAGATCGAGTCTTACCAAGGCATGCTCGCCTGCGTGATCGCCGGTTCCGGCGTGGCATTGATGTCAGAATCGATGCTCGACAGCCTGCCAGGCAAGGACAGCGTGTCCGTTCATCCGTTGACCGGGCCTTTTGCCACTGCTACTACCTGGTTAATGTGGCGCAAGGGCATGCTCGGCGCTAACCTCAATGCATGGATCGATCTGCAACAAGAGGGCAAGGCCGATTTCCTGCAAGACGCGCACGCGATTGCTTGAACGATCCGTCAGGATTCAGATCAATCCTGTAATAGTTCGTTGTGGTTTCGTTCAAGCATTACGTAAGACTTAGAGCTACTATCACTGTAGGAAAAGGCGACAGAACTCCCGCCTAGCCGCATTACCCTCAAAGGGGGCAACCATGAAAGAGAAAATTCAAAACTGGCTCCACGACCTCGGCGTTGCGCTGGGCCTGATTGAACCGCCACTGCAGCCGATACCGATTCGCACGGATGACGAGCAGCGTCGTCCGCGTCGCCGCTAAGCTCAGTTAGCAACAGGTTTTAGAATGTGGGAGCGGGCTTGCCCGCGATAGCGGTGTATCAGTCGATTTAAAGTTGACTGACACACAGTTATCGCGGGCAAGCCCGCTCCCACAGTCGTTTTGTGCAAGGCAAAAAAACGGGCGCGACATCCGACGTCGCGCCCGCTGAAGAAACCGCTTTAAATCCTGTTACCTGTCAAATGGCCCTGGCCACCGAAGCCTCTGGCCGACGTGACAACAAGCTCACCAATACAAAACTCACCAGCCCAACCGCCAGGCTGTAGTAGATCGGCGTATTCGCGTCCAAGCCGTCTTTGAACATAAACACCAGCGCCGTCACAAAGCCCAATGTCATGGATGCAATGGCGCCGGAGGTGGTGGCGCGCTTCCAGAAAATTGCGCCCATCAGCGGGATCAGCATGCCGCCCACCAGCAGGTTGTAGGCCAGGGTCAGGGCGCTGATCACGTCGTTGACCACCAGCGCGATACCCAGCACGGCGATACCGGTCAGCATCGTAAACAGACGGTTGATGCTCAGGCTCGACTGCTTGCCGCCACGCAGGCGTGGCAGCAGGTCTTCGGTCAGTACGGTGGAAGCGGCGAGCAGGCCGGCGCTGGCGGTGGACATCATCGCGGCCAGTGCGGCGGCGATCACCAGGCCACGGATGCCGTCTGGCAGCGAGGCTTTGACGATGGCGGCGAAGGCGTTGTTGACGTTGTCCAGGTTCGGCAGCAGCACATGCGCGGCCATGCCGATCAGGGCACAGGCCAGGCCGTAGAGGATGCAGTAGAAACCGGCGAACGTGCCTGCGTACTGGGCGACTTTTTCGTCACGGGCGGTGAACACGCGTTGCCAGATGTCCTGGCCGATCAGGATGCCGAAGAAGTAGATCATGAAGTAGGTGATGATCGTGTCCCAGCCGATTTCGGTGAAGCTGAAATTCGACGCCGGCAGCTTGGCCACCAGTTGATCCCAGCCGCCGACGCGGTACAGGCAGATCGGCAGCAGAATAAACATCAGGCCGACGGTCTTGATCACGAACTGCACGATATCGGTAAGGGTCAGTGACCACATGCCGCCGATGGTCGAATACACCACCACCACGCCACCGCCGAGCAGCACCGACACCCAGAACGGCAGGCCGAACAGCACTTGCAGCACGGTGCCGATGGCCAGGATCGAGGTCACGCCGATCATCAGCGCGTAGGCCAGCATGATCACCGCACTCGCTTGGCGGGCCATCGGGTTGTAACGTTTTTCCAGCACCTGGGTGACGGTGAAGATCTTCAACTTGAGCAGCGGCTTGGCCAGGAACAGGTTCAGCGCAATGATCCCTGCGCCCAGTGCGGCGCACAGCCAGAAGCCGGAAATGCCATGCACATAACCCAGGCGCACGGTGCCGACGGTGGATGCACCGCCCAATACGGTGGCGGCCATGGTGCCCATGTACAGCGACGGGCCCAGGTTACGACCGGCCACCAGGTAGTCTTCGTGGGTCTTGGCACGGCGCATGCCGTAATAGCCGAGCACGAGCATGCCGGCGGCGTAGATGAGTACGACGAATAAATCCAAAGCCATGACGGCGGTTCTCCGTTTATTTTTTTAGGCTATTGAGAGGTTTTCTGCAGGAAGGGCACTTGCTGTGGCGAGGGAGCTTGCTCCCGTTCGACAGCGAAGCTGGAGCCGGCTTTTTTAGGGCCGCTCCGCACCCCATCGGGAGCAAGCTCCCTCGCCACAACGGCCGGGCCATAGACTTCGGCCGGCTCCGGGAACGCACGAAGCAAGGTCAGGTACACCACCGACGCCAGCCCCAGCGTCACCGGCAGGCTGATATCGATGCCATCGGCCAGGTTGCCCAGCGGCCCGACAAACTGCCCCGGCAGGTTGACGAAGCACAGGCCCACCAGTGCGCTCGGGACCCAGGCGCCCAGGCCGCGCCAGTTCCAGCCGTGGCTGAACCAGTAGCGCCCGCCGGTCTCACCGCGAGTGAACACCTGCAAGTCATCCGGGCAGTAGAAACCGCGGCGCACGATCAGGCCGATGATCATCATCACCATCCACGGCGTGGTGCAGGTGATGATCAGCACGGCGAAGGTCGACACGCTCTGCACCAGGTTGGCGGCGAAACGTCCGATAAAGATGAAGGCAATCGACATCACCCCGATCAGCAACGTGGCCTTGACCCGCGACAGCAAGCGCGGGAACACGCTGGACATGTCCAGCCCGGTGCCATACAGCGAGGTGGTGCCGGTGGACATGCCGCCGATCACCGCGATCAGGCACACCGGCAGGAAGAACCAGCTCGGTGATACGGCCAGCAAACCGCCGACATAGTTGTTGGCCGCGATATAGTCCGGCGCCTTGATCGCCACGATGGTCGCGGTGGCGAGGCCGAACAGGAACGGAATCAAGGTGGCGATCTGCGCCAGCACGACCGCCAGCATGATGCGCATTTTCGGCGTCTCACGCGGGATGTAGCGCGACCAGTCACCCAGGAACGCGCCGAAGGAAATCGGGTTGCTCATGGCCACCAGCGCCGAGCCGATGAAGGCAGCCCAGAAACCAGCCTGGCCCATGGCGACGGTGCCGGCGAAGTGGCTGTCGAACGCTGGTGCGAACGCGAAGATGCCCAGCAGAAACAGCAGGCTCGCCGCCCACACCGCAATGCGGTTGACCCACAGCATGAAGCGAAAGCCGTAGATGCACACGGTCAGTACCAGCAGGGCAAACAGGCCGTAAGCCAAGCCCAGCGTCAGGTCGGTTTCCGGCAGGCCAATCAGGCGTTTCGCACCACCGACCAGCGCATCACCCGAACTCCACACCGACAGTGAGAAGAAGGCAATCGCCGTCAGCAGCGACAGAAACGAGCCGACAATCCGCCCATGCACACCAAAGTGCGCGCCGGAAGACACGGCGTTGTTGGTGCCATTGATCGGCCCGAACAAGCCCATGGGCGCCAGGATCAGCGCGCCCACCAACACGCCCAGCACAATCGCCCAGACCCCAGCCTGGAACGACAAACCGAACAGCACCGGAAACGAGCCCAGCACGGCGGTGGCAAAGGTGTTGGCACCGCCGAAGATCAGGCGAAACAGATCCTTGGGCCTGGCGGTACGTTCGTGGTCCGGGATCTGTTCGACCCCGTTGGTTTCTATTCTGCGAATACTGTTTTCGTTGTTTTTATTATTCATGATCAGCTCCGATCACATTGGCTAAGGGGGCGGCAGCCCTTCCGGCATAGCGGACAAATGTTCGTGACAGGCCAGCCACAGGCCTTGTTGTTTTAGGTGAGACGCTTGCCGTTTGAAGACAATGGTCTCGCGCTCCTGGCTAAAAAATTGCTCCCCGTTCATGCGCAGCTCGGTGGCCACGTCATGAATAAAAATCGCCGCGTCACCCTGCAGGCTGACAACGGCATTGCTTGAGCTGCAGGACAGCACTTCAAACCCCTCGTCCGCGCGCCAGCTGTCCCACAACGCCTGGTAGGCATCGCGACTGAGCAGAGGCTGGGGCAGGGTGTAAAACACGAAGCTGGCATCGGCCGTGAACGCGCCAAAGTAAGCCTCGCGGTCATTAGCGGCGAAGGCCGCCACCAGGTCGGCGGCGGCTTTCAGCACCTCTTGGGCGCTCATCAGCGGTGCGCCACGCCGGGCAGTACGCAGAGCATCTCGTACAGCAGGTTGGCGCCGAGCAGCGAGGTGTTGCCGGTGGTGTCGTAAGGCGGCGAAACTTCTACCAGATCACAACCAACCAGGTCGAGGCCCTGGCAACCACGGATGATCTCGATCGCCTGAATAGTGGTCAGCCCGCCGATTTCCGGTGTGCCGGTGCCGGGCGCCCAGGCGGGGTCGATGCCGTCGATATCAAAGCTCAGGTACACCGGGCCGCCACCGACTTTTTCGCGCACTTCGGCCATCAAGGGGGCGAGGGAGTGGTGCCAGCATTCTTCGGCCTGGACCACACGGAAGCCCTGTTTGCGGCTCCAGTTGAAGTCTTCGGCCGTGTAGCCCTGGGCACGCAGGCCGATTTGTACAACACGATCGCAATCGAGCAGGCCTTCTTCCACGGCGCGGCGGAAGGTGGTGCCGTGGGCGATTTTCTCGCCGAACATATGGTCGTTGACGTCAGCGTGGGCATCGATGTGCACCAGCCCGACCTTGCCGTGCTTTTTGTGGATAGCACGCAGGATCGGCAGGGTGATGGTGTGGTCACCGCCCAATGTCATCGGGATCACGTCGTGCTCAAGGATCTCGTCGTAGGCTTCTTCGATGATGCGCACGGCGTCGAGCAGGTTGAAGGTGTTGATCGCCACATCGCCAATGTCGGCAACCGACAGCGAGTCGAACGGTGCGGCGCCGGTGGCCATGTTGTAAGGGCGGATCATCACTGATTCAGCGCGGATTTCACGTGGCCCGAAGCGGGTGCCGGCGCGCAGCGACGTGCCGATATCCAGAGGCACGCCGATAAAGGCAGCGTCCAGGCCTTTGGCCGTTTGCAGGTGGGGAAGTCGCATCATGGTGGCGATGCCGGCGAAGCGCGGCATTTCGTTGCCGCCCAGTGGTTGGTGGAAAATCTTGTCCACGGGAGTGCCTCATCGTTGTTTTGTTTATTAGGGGCCGATTCTGCGAAAAGCCCGTGGCGGGAAGAATCGGCAGAGGCAAATACTTAGTTCAGATTTTTCTAAACTAATGCTTGGGGTAAACTCGGTCCAAATGTGGGCGCTGGCTTGCCTGCGATGGCGGCGTTGATTTCACTGTTGCTATCGCAGGCAAGCCAGCCCCCACAGGATTTTTGTGTTCCGCGGAGAACAAATGGCCAACGCCTTGCCCGACCTGAAACTCCTGCGCATCTTCGTCAGCGTCGTGCGCCACCAGGGTTTTGCCAATGCCCAGCACGAACTCAACCTGTCGACGTCGGCCATCAGCACCTACATGAGCCAACTCGAATCGGCCTTGGGCCTGGTGCTGTGCCATCGCGGCCGGGGCGGATTCAGCCTGACCAGCAAAGGCGAGCTGTTCCATCAGGAAACCTTGCGTCTCTTAGGTGAACTCGAAGGCTTCGAGCAATACGCCGCCGCCCTCAAAGGCGAGCTGCGCGGCACCCTCAAGCTGGGCGTGCTGGACTCCACCGTCAGCGACAAGGCCTTGCCGTTCGCCGAAGTGATCGGCGCCTACAGCCTCGAACACCCGGCCGTGCATCTGCATCTGTCGGTGATGAGCCCTTACGAGCTGCAACTGGGCGTGCAGGACAATCGCCTGGACCTGGCCATCGGCGCGTTCTCCAACCGCATGAGCGGGCTGATCTACATGCCGCTGTATCGCGAACAGCACTGGCTGTATTGCAGCACGCGCCACCCGCTGTTCAACGAGCGGCGTATCCCCGAACAAGTGATCACCCAGCAACGCATGGTCGGCCGTGGCTATTGGAGCCAGGCCGAACTGGCGCGGCATGGTTTCAAACACAGCGCGGCCACCGTGGAAAGTATGGAAGCCCAGTTGATCCTGGTGCTGTCCGGCGCCTATATCGGCTACCTGCCCGAGCACTACGCCCAGGCCTGGGCCGACAAGGGTGACTTGCGCGTTTTGTTGCCGGCAACCTTCGGCTACCAGGCGCCGTTTTCCATGATCATGCGCCGTGGCCGCAGTCGCGAACCGCTGATCCAGACTTTCCGCGATCTGCTCAAAGCGCAGCTCAACCAGGCCTGATAAACCATGTCCAGACCCCAATGCCCTCGCTGCCTCAGGCCCGTTACCCACTGTCTGTGCGCGCTGATCCCCAGCCTCGACAGCCGCACACGCATCTTGCTGTTGCAGCACCCGAGTGAGGTCAATCACGCGCTCAATACTGCGCGCTTGGCGGCACTGGGCTTGAACAATGCGCAGTTGGTGGTGGGCGAGGTGTTTGATGACCTGGCCATGCTGTTGAGCCCGCCGGGTTATCAGGCACGCCTGCTGTTCCCGGCGGACGATGCTGAGCCGTTGCAAACCTATACGCCGAGCGATCAACCGCTGTTGCTGGTGGTGCCCGATGGCACTTGGCGCAAGGCGCGCAAGCTGCTGCACCTCAACCCGCTGTTGGCGGCTTTGCCGCGCGTGGCCCTGGCGGGCGAGCGCGTGTCGCGTTATCGGTTACGCAAGGCACCCGGCCCGGGCGCTTTGTCGACGGTGGAAGCAATCGTGCAAGCGTTGCAGGTACTCGAAGCCCCGGCTTCATTTGACGCGTTGCTCAAGCCTTTCGATGCGTTGATCGAAGGCCAGATTGCCGCCATGGGCGAGGCGGTCTACCAGCGTAATCACGTAGAGGCTACATAGCTACCGCCTGGCGTAAGCGCCGCTGATTAGGCTCGTCATTTATCACACCCTTTGAGGGAAAAATGACAGAGCCTGAAGAGACACTCCCACTTCGACCCATGGATACGTTGTCTGCGTATATCCAGGAACAACAAGCCCAAGGGCCGTTGATGACTGGCGCAGAGTGGTCCATAACACGCGTCTTGTTACCTTTGCGCAAGACACTTGAGCGCTTTTTCGGCGGCCTTGATGAGCAAGAGCAGCAAGACTACATACGTTTGCAAAAGGCCTACGTCAGCGCACAAACCACATTCGAAGCGGCTATCAAGCAACTCGGCGCGGACCTTGAAACCACCTTGTTGGCGAGCCTGACTGCAAGGCTGAAAGCGCTGGCCGGCAAAGAGGTTGATCCCAAGGTTGCGCGTATCCATACCCGCTATGTGAAACCGGCTGATACATCGACGCCAAACAACCCAACCCTGCGAGTTCCACGCGCGATAGATGACCGCGTGGACAGCGAGGGCCTGTCCAGCGTCACCCTGTGGGAGGCCGCCTGCATGAACTACAGCGGTTTGTCGGGGTGGGGCTTTCCGGGGCATGTCAGCCTGAAGGAGGCCAGCTATCTGGATTCGAATGTCGGAATCAGCGCGGCGGATTTCATCGAGCTGGTGCGCGAACTCAATCTTGGCACCCAATTGCGCACGCGCCTGGACAGCGCGCTGCAGAGCTCTACGCTATTGGGGGCGCAGGTGTTGGCGCTGGCAACTGCAGAACTTGAATTCGCGTTGATAGAGGCCTTGAGGACCACCGACCGAAGCCGGGTTGACCGGGAAAAATACCACGCTGTGGTGGGTGCGTTGTCAGGCGAGTCGCCTTGGGATGTCACTCAAGAAGTGAAACTGTTCATTCCCTATGGCCCGAACAATATCAATGGGACCGAACGCTATGGCCTGCTTGGCGTATACACGGACCTGCCAAGAGGTGACTACCTGAGCATTCCTTATGTGATTTTCTCGGTCAAAGGATGCAAAGGCGCGTTCAGCTATTTCCCCGACCGGCCTGGCGGTGCCCTCAAGCACTACGACAAGTTTTCGGAGGCTGCCAACGAATTTTATGTCGGCTTCAAGGCGTTTCATGCGCGAAAGGAAATGGGGTGGTTGTATCAGTCCATGTCGCTGTCCGACTACGCGCGCTTGAACGCCAGGCCGGCGAAAGAAAGCAGGCCGGAGAAGCTCAATGCATTTGCGCAGTTCTTACACCGGTTGTGCGGGCGTGCAAGCAGGCTTACCCAGGTCAACCACATCGGCTACAAGCGCGATAGCGTTTACAACGCGCCGACAGTCAGCCTCTATCGTTTTTACATCGAGCGTTGCCGAGCCAACCTCAAGGTATTGGCGCATGAAACGCCGGGCGCCATGGCCACCTTGCTTGAGTTTTCCCAGACGCTGTTCGGTGAAATCATCAACCTGCTGTTGATCCCGGTGCCAGGGCCTTTGAAAGGCCTGGGGCGGTTGAGAGCGTTCGCCCTGTTCACTTCAATAGGGCTGACATTTTTCCAGGCGCTGCAAGAGGATAGCCGCGCAAACTTGGTGCAATTGGCGATAGATATCGCTGACTTGCTCAGCAGCAGGTTTTTGCACCGACGTTTGGCCCCGACGGTCAGGCGCCGGCATCAAGCGTTGTATAGCCGGCTGGCCCAGCAAAGCAGACTGATGACGACCACTGAGCGCAAGAGTCAGACAGGCGGCCAACTGGTTGAAAAAATGATGGGCGCCACCGACGTACCCACACAAACGTTAGAGCGGATCGTCAGCCTCAGTAATAGCTCGCGAGCCGACCTGGACCAGGTATGGGATGGAGCACCGCCCTCGGCATCGCTGGTTGAGGCGGTGAATCGGTTTAACGTCGACAAGCTGATCGACTGGGCTGCCAAGGGGGCCGACGCTAACCTTCCCGAGGCGGTCGGTGCCGTTGAGATTCTCGCTCCGCTACTCACCCAGCATAAGGATTGGCCGAAAAGCACATCCTTGAGCATTCAAAACCCGCAAGGCGTGGAAGTACGGCGCTATAGCAAACGTGCGGATCACAAGACCACGGCAGTGGTCACGGTCACCGTGTTGGAAAGCGGACTGTTCGCTTATTCAACGCCACGCCGGATCAGCGCTCATTTGCCCCAGGCTATTGTCGATTTGCTACCCGACGTTTTTTTATCGCGCAGGTCGACGTTGGTCGAGCAACTTGCCGATAAAGCCGACGCGTTGCGCATTGATCTGTTTGAGGCACTCACGGTGTATGCCGATACCAGTCGATCCGCGGCCACGGGCGCACCAGCATCAGTGCTTCGATTACTGCCTGACAGCGTTGCCAGCGCTACCCCGCCGCACCCCGTGATTGAGCAGTTACATACCTTGCACCCCGGATTGAGCCGGGCACGGTTGCTGGAAGTGCTGCGCCGAAATCCGTTGTCGGAACATCAGCAGGCACAACTCCTGCAATCGCAACTGCAACCCGAAGCGCTTTACACCGCGCTGCGCTCTGCCCGTCAGGTGGCACGCGCAGAAACCATGGTTGACGGCGTACTCCATCCTCGGCGCTTCAGTCAGAATATTCAGAACTGGGCTACGGAGTTTGCCGTCCAAGCACTGCGCGACCTGACCGGCCAGGTACTCGTCATCAGCCCTGAAGCGCAAGCGATACCTTATGTTTCGCGGGGACCGCTGGACAAAACCATCGTCGTGATCGATCACGGGCGCGGACAGTTCTCGTTGTTTGACATTCAATCCCCCAAACCAAGGTCGACCGAAACCGATGATTTATATCAAACGGTCGTGAGCCAAATCTCTGAAACCGACCTGTTACGGTTGGGGTGGGACGAGCAGGGCGCTGCCTCTCAGTTCCGGCACACAGTCGCCCAGGCCTTGCTCAATAACCGTACGGCCGATGGCAGGTTTTATCCGGCACGCCGTGAGATCGGGCAATACGCCAGCGTTGTCGAGACGCCAAATATGGTGCCCGAGCCTGACGCGCTCGGCCTTTACAGCCCGGGCAACGATCGCTTCGTGTTTATCGAGGGAAATTATTTCAAAGTCATCCAGGGGCAAGGGCTGGTCCCCTGGCGTATTCAACACCCATTGCTGGAGCAGGCCTATGCACCCGTGCTGACCCACAATGGCGCGGGCGCCTGGCGCCACGAATGGGAGAACCCGCTGACCTGGGACGGGCAGAAGCCGTTTTATCGCCTGGGGCCATCGTTTCGTGCGTTGACGCCGGATGCCATTGTGCAGATCCAGCAGATAAGTGGAGTGACGCCGGACATCCTGCGCCGGATGCACGCACGTAATGAACGGCCTCCCGCTATCCTGAGAGAGACCGTCGAGCGCTTCACGATTCATCAGCGGCTCAAGACGCACCTGGAAGGCATGGAGACGCTTGAGGGCACCGCGTTGGGGCGCGATTTCCTTGATGAACTGCTGGGAGAGATTGGGCCGGCCAATGCCGATGCACTGGTCGGGCGCGCCGGAGTCAGCAGGGCGGACCAGGTGTCCGTGCTGGAGGCCAAGGTTATGACCAATAAACCCAGGATGGAGCGGCTTTTTTTCAAGGCGTTGTGTCATAAAAGCGCGCAGTCGTCCGACCCTCTGGCGCAAGTGCTGCAGCGCGATTTTCCCGGTTTGACTGCGGTCATTGCCCAAGACTTGGTGAGTCAGTCCACGCCTGCTGAGCGAAGTAGTCTGGAGGCCGGTCGCGTGCCGTTGACGCTTACGCCACTCGTGCGTTGGTGGTTGCATTCTCTGCGCAAGGCGCGCGCCTTGGAGGGGGTACATATGCCTATCACCGGTGATGAAGACAGCGCGAAATTAATCCTGCGGACACTGTCGGACATCAATGGATGGCCAAAGAACCTGCGGGTCGAGGTGTGGGAAAGAGGGCGTCTGATTGACAGCATCGGCGCCACTGACTCGCCGCATAAGCGTGTGTTGGAGGTGCAGGACGGTCAGTACCAGGCGTACACGGTGCAAATCAACGGCGGGCGCCAACCGATAGGCGGCTACGGTGAGTTTCTGGTGGTTTTGTTAAATGCACTGCCGACGGCGGAGCGCCAGGCCTTGGGCTACACCCATGTGACGGGTGTTGAAGAACTGACACAGGAGATTGCGCGGCGACTGGAAACCCAGCCAGCGCTCGGCGACTCCCGGTTTAATATTGAAAAGCTGCTCGGTATGGAGCCACGCCCCTGGTTTAACCCGCCGCAACGGCTCAGTGATGGGCGTATTGGTTATCCGCTGAGCGGCGATGGCGGTTCAGGTGGCGTAGCGGCTGCGCAGGTGGCGCAGTGGCGCAAGTTGTTTCCGACCAAGACCGATGCAGAGGCGAGTGAGAGAGTCCTCAACCTGGGGGAATCCTTCGCGGAGCGACAGTCCGCCATCAATCAACTTTTTTCTGAACAGGAGGCCTTGAATGCCAGCCTGGAGCGATGGTGCTTGCTGGGCGATAGTGTGAACTTGAGCGCACACCTTCAAGCCTCTGAACGTATTCGACGTTGCTGGAGCCGACAGGAGTCCGTACGTGGTATGCCCTATGAGCTTTACCTCGACGACCTTGCCCTGAATGACCTGCCTGTGACGACTGCGAGCTTTTCCCACGTCGATCTGCTGAGCTTGAGGAACAATCAGTTGCAAACACTGCCGACAGAGTTCCTCCGGTGCTTTGGGTTTCTGCGCAGTCTCTCTGTTGATGGCAACCTGTTGGATCATGTGCCTCAAGGGTTGTCAGAGCTGCGGTATTTGCAGCAACTGAATTTGTCGAACAATCGTATTCGGCCCAATTTGCAGGATGTTCTGGGTCTGAAAGAGTTGACACGCCTGACCTGGCTGGACCTGTCCTATAACCCTCTGGGGCAAGGCAGCCGGCTGAACCTGTATCGTCTGAAGGCGTTGGAAGTCCTCAACCTCAAGAATACACACATCCATCAGTTGCCCCGGGGCGCGGTGACTCTGCGACGTCTGAGTACCTTCGATCTGCGCGACAATCAGCTTCATGTACTGACCGAAACGGATCTGGGCCTGAACCTCAATGTCCATCGTGCAATGGATTTGCAGGGCAACGAGTTGGCTGCGAGCACATTGGAGGTAATCCGCCAATACCAACAAAGACCGGGTTACCAGAATGTTCATTTCGGCGTGTCGGACGCTCCACTCACGGTGTTGTCTTCCGTTGACCCCTGGTTGATATCGATTCCCGCCGGCGAGACAGCGCAACGTCGAGCGCTTTGGTCTTTGATCGATGCGAATCGTAATTCCCAGAACTTTCGCGTGCTGCTAGGGGTTTTTGCCGCCTATCCGCCATTTTTAGCTGCCAAGTATCGAGCATTGCGCGAGGACATCAGCCGCAGAGTCTGGCAATTGATTGACTGCGCCACCCATGACACACACATTGAACGGGTTTTGTTTGAGCAGCCCTTGGAGTACATCCGGGCCCAGGCTGATGGCTGGCTGCTGTGCCTGAATGATCTGGAACTTGCAGTGTTGCCGTTGCAGATGCTGGCACCAGGCAGTCAAGCCGTGGCAGCAGACTTTTTGAATTATTACCGAGGATCTAATCGGATCGCGTCCATCAAGCAGCGGGCCACTTTAGACTTTCCAGCCCATTCAGGCGTTGAACACAGTATGTTCTTGCTGGGTTGTCGGCTCGCCTTGGCGCAGGATCTGAATCTACCCCTGCCGCTCACGATGCGTTTTTCTACACCCGTCGTGGAAATTGATCCGCAGGTGTTGAATGAATATCGCCTGGCCATTATTCGTGATGAGGCTCGAATCAATTGGCCGGATTTACTCAAGGATAAAGAATATTGGGTGACGTTTCTGGAGCTCAAATACCCGTTAATGTTTGAGGCGGCGCGAAGCCCGTACGATGAGCGGTATCAGCAGGCTTTAGAGCAAGTCCAAGTCGGGGATTTGAGCGAAAATGCTTACTTTATCAAGGGGGGCGAGATTGCTGTGGCAATGCTCTCAGCCAAGAATGACCTCGTTCTGCAGTTGACGGCGCAGGAATGGGCGGCATTTGTCGGCAGCGACTGACTGCGCTTATATCTGTATTGAATAAGCACCACACTTTGCGTGATATGGCCCGCCGGCCTTTCCCGGTATGATGTTCGCCCCCGCAGTCTGGATTGCGAATACGCCATGACCTTGCAGTACCCTACAATCGCCGATTGCGTCGGCAACACGCCCCTGGTCCGCTTGCAACGCATGGCGGGTGAAACCAGCAATACCTTGCTGCTCAAGCTCGAAGGCAACAACCCGGCCGGTTCCGTCAAGGACCGCCCGGCGTTGTCGATGATCACCCGCGCCGAGTTGCGTGGGCAGATCAAGCCGGGCGACACCCTGATCGAAGCCACCTCGGGTAACACCGGCATCGCCCTGGCCATGGCCGCGGCGATCAAGGGTTACAAGATGGTCTTGATCATGCCCGACAACGGCAGTGCCGAGCGCAAGGCGGCGATGACCGCCTATGGCGCCCAACTCATCCTGGTCACCCAGGAAGAAGGCATGGAAGGCGCGCGTGACCTCGCTGAGCGCATGGCCGCCGAAGGCCGTGGCGTGGTGCTCGACCAGTTCGCCAACGGCGATAACCCCGAGGCACACTACACCAGCACCGGCCCGGAAATCTGGCGCCAGACCCAAGGCAGCATCACCCATTTCGTCAGTTCCATGGGCACCACCGGCACCATCATGGGTAACTCGCGCTACCTCAAGGAGCAGAACCCGGCGATCCAGATCGTCGGCCTGCAACCGATGGAAGGCGCGGCCATTCCCGGTATCCGTCGTTGGCCTGAAGAGTACCTGCCCAAGATCTACAACGCGACGCGCGTGGACCGCATCATCGACATGGCCCAACGTGAAGCCGAAGACACCACCCGCCGTCTGGCGCGTGAAGAAGGCATCTTCTGTGGCGTGTCCTCCGGTGGCGCTGTGGCCGGTATGTTGCGTCTGTCCAAAGAAGTTGAAAACGCGGTGATCGTCGCGATCATCTGTGACCGAGGCGACCGCTACCTGTCGACCGGCATCTTCGACGAACCCAACTGATGGCCAAGCACGAGAGAGGCCTGCGCTTTCAGCCGACGGGCGGCAGCCGCGCCCCGCAGATTCCGGTGGGCAAGAAGCAACGCCTGACCATCGAACGCCTGGCTAACGATGGCCGCGGCATTGTGTTCTTTGAAGGCCGCACCTGGTTCGTCAATGGCGCGCTGGCCGGCGAAGAAGTCGAAGCGCGGGTGTTGGGCGCCCACGGCAAAATCGTCGAGGCGCGTACCGAGCGTGTGTTCAAGGCCAGCGAGCTGCGTCGCCCGGCACCGTGCGCGCACTTCGGCCGCTGTGGCGGTTGCAGCGTGCAGCACCTGCCCCATGACGAACAACTTGCCCTGAAACAGCGCATGCTCGCCGAGCAACTGACCCGTGTGGCCGGTGTCGAACCGCAAGAGTGGGCGGCACCGTTGAGCGGGCCGGAGTTCGGCTACCGTCGCCGCGCCCGTGTGGCGGTGCGCTGGGATGCCAAGGCCAAACAGCTTGAGGTGGGTTTTCGCGCCGTGGCCAGCCAGGATATCGTCGCTGTCGATGATTGCCCGGTGCTGGTACAAGCCTTGCAACCGATCATGCAGCGTTTGCCGAACATGCTGCGCCGCCTGAGCAAACCACAGGCGTTGGGGCATGTGGAGTTGTTCAGTGGTTCGTCGATTGCCGTGTTGCTGCGGCACATGGCGCCGCTGTCCGAAGCGGACCTGCAGGTATTGAAAGAATTTTGCACCTTCCATGACGCCCAATTGTGGCTGCATGGCGAGGGCCAGCCGGAGCCGGTAGAGCCGGGTCAGGCGCTTGGTTTTAGACTGGCGGCGTGGGATCTGGAACTGGCTTACCGTCCGGGAGATTTTGTCCAGGTCAACGCCGGAGTCAACGATGCGATGGTCGCCCAGGCCCTGGAGTGGTTGGCGCCAAAGGCCGAAGAACGGGTGCTGGACCTGTTTTGCGGGCTGGGCAACTTTGCCCTGCCACTGGCCAAACAGGTGCGCGAAGTGGTGGCGGTAGAGGGCGTGCAAGCCATGGTCGAGCGGGCGGCGCAGAACGCCGTCAGCAACAATTTGCATAATGTGCAGTTTTTTCAGGCCGATCTGTCCCAGCCTTTGACCGACGCGGAGTGGGCCAAACAGGGCTTTTCTGCGGTACTCTTGGACCCACCCCGTGACGGTGCCCTGGAGGTTGTGCGCAAGCTCGCCACCCTGGGGGCCAAGCGCTTGGTGTATGTGTCCTGCAACCCGGCCACGCTGGCGCGGGACACGGTTGAGTTGGTCAAGCAAGGCTACCGGCTAAAACGTGCCGGGATCCTCGACATGTTTCCGCAAACAGCGCATGTCGAGGCCATGGCGTTATTTGAAGCGGGCTAGGATGCCCGTTTAATCCGACTGGCCTGTCGTCTCCTGGGCCGTGACCTGTCAGGGAGTGGTACCTAGCCTAATGGTTGCACCGCTAGGGTTACGCAGCAGGTCAGCGATGATTTTTGGCGCATCCAAGGTGCGTCGTAGGGAAGGTAAGCAAGATGGTACAGGTGAGAGCACACCAGCCGATCAACACCGACGGCAGTATCAATCTCGAGGCATGGCTGGATCATGCCGTCAGTGTCGACCCGGCACTGGACCGTGAAGCCTTGAAAGCAGCCTGCGAGTTCGCTCGTGAGTCTGAACAGCAAGACAATGCGGCCAAGAACCTGTGGGCCGAAGGCACTTCAAGCTTTCGCACCGGGTTGGAAATCGCCGAGATCCTCGCCGATCTCAAGCTGGACCAGGATTCGCTGATCGCCGCCGTGCTTTATCGTGGCGTGCGTGAAGGGCATATCCCGTTGCCGACGGTCAGCCAGCGTTTCGGCGCGGTGGTGGCCAAGCTGATCGACGGCGTGCTGCGCATGGCCGCCATCAGCGCCAGCCTCAGCCCGCGTCAGTCCATGGTGCTGGGCACCCAGGGCCAGGTCGAAAACCTGCGCAAAATGCTGGTGGCCATGGTCGACGACGTGCGCGTCGCGCTGATCAAGCTGGCCGAACGTACCTGCGCGATCCGTGCGGTGAAGACCGCCGACGACGAAAAGCGCAACCGCGTGGCCCGCGAGGTGTTCGACATCTACGCGCCGCTGGCGCACCGCTTGGGCATCGGCCATATCAAGTGGGAGCTGGAGGATTTGTCCTTCCGCTACCTCGAACCCGACCAATACAAACAAATTGCCACGCTGTTGCACGAGCGGCGGCTCGACCGTGAGCGCTTTATCACCGACGTGATGGGCCAGCTGCGTTCCGAGTTGCAAGCCACCGGCGTCGACGCCGACATCAGCGGCCGCGCCAAGCACATCTATTCCATTTGGCGCAAAATGCAGCGCAAGGGCCTGGCCTTCAGCCAGATCTACGACGTGCGCGCCGTGCGCGTACTGGTGCCGGAAATGCGCGACTGCTACACCGCGCTGGGCATCGTGCACACGTTGTGGCGGCACATCCCCAAGGAATTCGACGACTACATCGCCAACCCCAAGGAAAACGGCTATCGCTCGCTGCACACCGCCGTGATCGGCCCTGAGGGCAAGGTGCTGGAAGTGCAGATCCGCACCCACGCCATGCACGAAGAGGCCGAGCTTGGAGTTTGCGCGCACTGGCGTTACAAGGGCACGGACGTCAAGGCCGGGTCCAACCAGTACGAAGAGAAGATCTCCTGGTTGCGCCAAGTGCTGGAATGGCACGAAGAACTGGGCGATATCGGCGGCCTGGCCGAGCAGCTGCGGGTGGATATCGAGCCGGACCGGGTCTATATCTTCACCCCCGACGGCCACGCCATCGACTTGCCCAAGGGCGCCACGCCGCTGGACTTCGCCTATCGCGTACACACCGAAATCGGCCACAACTGCCGGGGCGCCAAGATCAACGGGCGCATCGTGCCGCTCAACTACAGCCTGCAAACCGGTGAACAGGTCGAGATCATCACCAGCAAGCACGGCACGCCGAGCCGCGACTGGCTGAACCCGAACCTGGGCTACATCACCACATCGCGGGCGCGGGCGAAGATCGTTCACTGGTTCAAGTTGCAGGCACGCGACCAGAACGTCGCGGCCGGCAAGACCTTGCTTGAACGCGAATTGGCGCGCCTGGGCCTGCCACAGGTGGACTTCGACAAATTGGCCGAAAAAGCCAACATGAAGATCGCCGAAGACATGTTCGCCGCCCTCGGTGCTGGCGACTTGCGCCTGGCGCAATTGGTCAATCTGGCCCAGCAACTGGTCGAGCCGGAGCGCGGCAGCGAGCAGTTGGAACTGATTCCGCGCAAAGCCACCGGCTACAAGCCTGGCAAGCGCGGCGATATCCAGATCCAGGGCGTGGGCAACCTGATGACGCAAATGGCCGGCTGCTGCCAGCCATTGCCGGGCGATGCCATCGTCGGCTACATCACCCAGGGGCGTGGCGTGAGCATTCACCGCCAGGATTGCGCCTCGGTGCTGCAACTGGGAGGGCGCGAGCCCGAGCGCATCATCCAGGTCAGTTGGGGCCCGGTGCCGGTGCTCACGTATCCGGTGGACATCATCATCCGTGCCTACGACCGTTCCGGTTTGCTGCGTGACGTGTCGCAAGTGCTGCTCAACGAGCGCATCAACGTGCTGGCGGTCAACACCCGCTCGAACAAAGAGGACAACACCGCGTTGATGTCCCTGACCATCGAGATCCCGGGGCTGGACGCGTTGGGGCGGTTGCTGGGGCGGATTTCCCAGTTGCCGAACATCATCGAGACGCGGCGTAATCGCACACCTTGATGCGGTCTGAAAATATCTGTGGGCTGCTTTCTGTGGGAGCCGGGCTTGCCCGCGATGCAGGCGACTCGGTCTGTCTGATAGACCGAGTCGAGGCTATCGCAGGCAAGCCAGCTCCCACATTAGATCTTCAGCGGTTCCAGACAATGGGCAGAGATTGACCGATGTATTCACTTGAAGACCTGCTGCACCTGATGAATCGCCTGCGCGACCCGCAATACGGGTGCCCGTGGGATATCAAGCAAACCTACGCGACCATCGTGCCGCACACCCTTGAAGAAGCCTACGAGGTTGCCGATGCCATCGAGCGCGGCGACTTTGATCATCTGCAAGGCGAGTTGGGCGACCTGTTGTTCCAGGTGGTGTATTACAGCCAGCTGGCGCGGGAAGAAGGGCGCTTTGAGTTTGCCGGGGTAATCGACAGCATTACGCGCAAGCTGGTTCGTCGCCATCCGCACGTATTCCCGACGGGTGATTTGTACGCGCCGCTGGATATTCCCCAGTTAAGCGAAGAACAGGTTAAAGAACGCTGGGAGCAGATCAAGGCTGAGGAGCGCGCAGAAAAATCCGACGCACCCGAGCAATTGTCCCTGCTCGATGACGTACCTGCGGCCTTGCCCGCGTTATCCCGCGCCGCCAAATTGCAAAAGCGCGCCAGCCAGGTAGGTTTCGACTGGCCGGCTGCCTTGCCGGTGGTCGACAACGTGCGTGAAGAGCTGGATGAAGTGCTCGAAGCCATGGCTGATAACGATTCGGTGGCGATCGCCGATGAGGTCGGTGACCTGTTGTTTGCGGCGGTCAACCTGGCCCGTCACCTCAAGGTCGACCCGGAAACCGCGCTGCGTGGCGCCAACGCCAAGTTCGAACGACGTTTCCGATTTATCGAACAGGCATTGCGCGATACGCACAAACCCATAGAAGATTGCACCCTCGAAGAGTTGGACGCCCTGTGGGGCGAAGCCAAACGCCAGGAAAAGAATGTGTCCAGCTGCGGTTGAGCAGTTGCCTAAGTGAGTAAGCACCATGAGCCTTTCCCTTCGCGACCAGTTGCTCAAAGCAGGTCTGGTCAACCAAAAGCAGGCCAAGCAGGTCGGCAAAGACAAACAGAAGCAGCAGCGCCTGGTCCACAAAGGCCAGATCGAGGCTGATGACACCCAGGCGCGCCTGGCCGCCGAAGCGCATGCCGAAAAGGTCAAGCGCGACCAGGAACTGAACCGCCAGCAGCAGGAAAAAGCCGAGGCCAAGGCCCGCACGGCTCAGGTTAAACAACTGATCGAAACCTCGCGCCTGCCCAAGCTGACTACCGAGGACTACTACAACTTCGTGGATGACAAGAAGGTCAAGCGCCTGTCGGTCAACACGTTGATGCGCAACAAACTGAGCAACGGCTCCCTGGCGATCGTGCACCACGGTGGCGGCTACGAGGTGATCCCGCGTGAAGCGGCGCTGAAGATCCAGGAGCGCGCACCAGAGCGTATCGTGCAGCTCAATATCCTCACCGAAAGCCAGGTGCCGGATGAGGACGATCCATACGCGGCCTACCAGATCCCGGATGATCTGATGTGGTAAGGCGTTAAAAACAACAAACCCCGCTCAAAAGGCGGGGTTTGTGTTTTTAACCTGCAGCTTCAGCCGATCACCAATCCACTGCATAACTCACGCTGAAGGTACGCCCTTCAGCGTTCGGGTACGGCGCACGGGCGTTGGCCTGGGCAAACATGTTCTGGTAATTGCGGTTACTGAGGTTGTAGATCGCGCCTTCCAGGCGACCGACTGGCAACCTGACCGAACCGAGCAGATCGACCAGCGTATAACCTTTGATATCGCGGCCGTTGTTGTCTTTGGCCGCGGCATCATAGTCGGCCAGTTGCATGCCTTGCAGGCGCAGGCTGTAGTCGCCACGGTCATAGCCGACAAAGGCGGTGGTCTTGGCAGGCGAGATACGTGTGGCGGGCAGGTCGATCCATTTGCCGTTTTGCTGGGTCTCGCCTTTGGCGTAGGCGTACGTGCCGCCTACCGACCATTGATCGGTGACGTTGTAGGTCAGGCTGGTTTCGATGCCGCGCACGCGCTCTTTCTGGTTGATCAGGCGCAACACACGGTCATTGGCATCATAGAACTGGGTGACGTCCGAAGTGTTCTCATACGCGGTGACGTTGGCCAGCCACTTGTCCCAGTTGCCACGCCAGCCCAGCTCGTAACTGTCGACCTTGAGGGCTTGGGCGTTCAGGTCCTGGATGTCGTACTTGCTGTTGACGTCACGCAGGAAGCGCTGGATATCCGGCAGGGAAAACCCCTGGCTGAAATTGACGAACACATCCTGGTTTTCATTCAGGTGGTACACCGCACCCAGGTTGTAGAGCGTGTCATCGTATTTGAGGGTGCCGCCCGGCAGTGTGGCGCGGTTGCCGGTCTGCACGATCTCGCCGTAGGCAATGCTGTCGGACACTTCGCTTTCGATCCACTCACGACGGATGCCGCCACGTAAGGTCCAGTCATCGATATCGTAGGACAGCTGGCCAAAAATGGCTTTGGTGGCGGTTGCGATGTCCGGGCCCATCTCAAAGGTGGTGCCGGTCTTGGTATAGCTCAGGCCGTTGACCCGGTATTGGTCGCCGCGTTGGCGCGAGGTTTCATGGTCATAGTCGGCGCCCCAGACCAGGTTACCGGTCGCCGAGCCGATGTCCGGCATTTGTGTATCAATCGCTGCCCGCACACCATAGACGTCTTGCACACTGTTGTTGTCGGACACCCCGGCACGGCCGCGAGACAGGTCGGGGAAGAACAGTGCGTCGGCACGCCGCCAATAACTTTCGACCTGCAAGCCCTGGCCGTAGAAGTCCTTGTCGGCGTAATTGAGGTTGACCGCCTGGTTGTGGGTGAAGGGTTGGTCATCCAGGTCCAGGCCTTTTACCGCGACGGCAGTGCTGGTGATGCGTGGGTTCTTGGTGTAGCGGGTGTCCTGTTCATCTTTATAGTCTTGCAGCGACAGGCTGATCTTCTTGTCGTCATCCAGCTCGTAGCCGAAGCGACCTTGCAGGTCGTAGGTGTCGGTGTCCATGTTGCTGCCCTGGGAAGTGTCCTGGGGAATGCGTTTGCCGTTACCGTCGAACTGGTCGTTGCGTTGCACCGTATTGCCCGACACGTACCAGTCCACCGGGCCTTTGCGGCCGGTGGCACTTTGGAAAGCTTCGTAGGAAAACCCCTTGTGGCTGAAATTGTTACCGGCGGTCATGCCGATCTTGCTGCTGAAGGCCAGGTCTTCGCCTTTGTTGCGCTTGGTAATGATGTTGATGATGCCGCCTGAGGCGCCGGCGCCGTAGACGCTGCTGGCGCCGGAAATCACTTCGATGCGCTCGATGCTTTCCGGTGCCACGCTGTTGAGCTGGCGGAAGTTGTCACGCGTGGCGTTCTGGGACACGCCATCAATCAGGATCAGCGTGTTGCGCCCGCGCAGCGTTTGGCCGAAGTTGCTCATGCCACCGCTGGAGGGTGCTATGCCCGGGACCAGTTGCCCGAGGATATCGGCAACCCGGCGTCCTGCTGCTGTCTGCTGGCGGATCTGTGCTTCGTCGATGACCTGCACCGAGCCTGGGATCGCGGCAATGCTGGTTTCACTGCGAGTGGCCGAAACGACCGTCGCCTGCAATTGCAGGTTGGTAGCCGCCGCTGGCGCGTCTTCAGGTTGATCGGCCCAGACAGGCGCGCTTATCGAACCGAGCAGGGGCAGCAGGACGGCCCATTGTGATTTGTTCATGATCTTGCCTTTGAGTTATTAGAAGTATTGACAGAAAAATCGGTAGTCTCAGGTGTTCGGGTGAACGAACGGATGGCGCGGATACCCAGGGCCGCCAAGGCATAGGTCAGTGCCACCAGCCAAAAGCTGTGCGCCAAGCCCACCATTGCCATGCCGACGCCACCCAACAGTGCACCGCACAACGCGCCACCTTTTGCGGCGCTATTGCCCAGGCCCAAGGCAAACCCCTGCTGGCTGGGTGCGACGGTATTGGCGATCAACGTGTAGGCGACCGGTAGCAGCGCGCCTTGCCACACGCCCCACAGCAGCCGGCTGGCGAGGAACCCCAGCCATTCGCCGGCCATCGCCGTGAAGGCCAGCGTCAAGGCGCAAAACCACGTGACCCATTCGATGATGCGTAATGTTTGCGCCGCGGGGTGTCGGTCAAACAGGCGGCCCCACAGCGGCGCGGACAGCGCGAGCGTCAGTGCGCTGGCGGCGTAGCTGGCGCCGATCAGCCAGGCAGGAGCGTGTAGAACATCGGCGACGTACAGGGCATAAAACGGTTGGGGCATCATCTTGGCGGCCTGGATCAGCACGATGATGGCGAGCATTGCGCCGAGCCAGCCTTTGGGCAGTGCCGTAGGCGTTGAGGCGCGTACCGGTCTTGAGCGCGGCGCATCGCTGGGTAGAAACAGGCTGATCAGCGCGCACAGCAGGCAGACCGCCGTGGCGCTGTAGCACAGCAACGCGAAACCGGAAATATCCATCAGCCAGCCACCCAGCACCGGCCCGGCCAGCGAGCCCACGGCGGTGGCCGATTGCAACCGCGCCAGAATGTGCCCGCGCCCACCTTCGGCGCAGTACGCCAGCGCATAGGCTTGGGCTGCTGCAATAAAACCTGCCAGCGCACCTTGCGCCACGCGGATGACCACCAGCAGCCACGGGTCGGTGGTGACAGCGGCCAGCGCCTGGCATACCGCCAGGGCCAGCAGCGCGCGAATGATCATCGGCTTGTGGCCGGTACGATCACCCAGGCGCCCCCACATTGGCGTGAGGATCATCGCCGCCATCATCGGCCCGGCATACACCAGCGACGACAGCAGGCCGGTGTACTGGGCGTTGGCAACGCCCAGCAGTTTCTGGATCTGCAACGGCCAGAAGGGGCCGCTCATCTCCATGGCGCCCATCGACACCAACTGAATCACCACCAACAGGCGCAATGCAGTGTTGTTAGCCGACATTGGCGGCAGTGCTCAGCGGGTTCGGCAGGCGTCCGACGATATCGGCGTGGCTTTCCATCAGGCGCATGCGCATAAACGACTTGGCTGGCCAGTCCTGCTCCAGCAGCGCGGCACGTTCGGTCTGCCAACGTTGGGGTTCGACCTGGCTGCGCAAATCATCGAAACACTCGCGGACCTGGGCTGACAGCTCGTCCCACAGCAGCCCCTCCGGAATATCGAAATGGCGCGCACTGAGCAATACCAGTTCGCCCAAGTGGCACATGAACACGGTGTGCAGCAACTTGTCGCGCACGAAGCCGGCATCGTCGTACAAGGTCATCTTCGGGTCGTGCAGTTCGATGTCGAGGCCATGGGCATGCAAGGTCTTGCGGTCGATGCGGATATCACCGAAATCACGCAGCAACAGGCGGTTTGCTTGCCCGTTTGTGCCCATGACCATAAAGGAGTTCTGCTGATGGGCCTCGAAGGCCACGCCATAACGCAAGTACATGCCCAGCAGTGCCGGCACTGCAATCGATGCATAGTCTTTAAAAAACGCCTGCATGGCCTGCGCGTCATCAGCGCCTTTGCTCAGGCGTACCCACTGCTTGAGCAAGGGGTGCCCATGCTGATCAATGGCAAACAGGCTGCCTACCGGAATGGCCATTTCGCCCGGTTCGAGCAGGCTCTGCGGGTTGTCACGGTACAGGACGGCCAGGTGCCGGGAGTGCTCGTCATTGGCAGGTTGTGGTTGGAAATGCACGCCGAGTCGTTCGGGCACGATGCTCAGGATTTTTTGAATGTGTGGCTCGCGTGCCAGGATGGTTTGCAGTAAATGGCTGATCCGTGGCCCCATGCGCGCGGAGCGTGGCGACACTGTGCGCTGCACACTGGTCAAGCGCAGCGACACGGGAAGTTTAACCATTGGCGCGTCGCACCGGCCTTCAGGCAACACGGTCCTGAATGACATGGTGGGGTGGGCGGTGAACGCGACGATGTCGGTCAGCACCAGCAGCCTGTCACCGATTTCATTGGCGAACAGTTGCGGCAGCTCTTGGCGAGCTTGCCAAGGGTGAGCGGGCATCGGCAGGTAGTCGCCAGCCTCAAGGCCTTGAGCGCTTAAGTGCGCTGTCAGTTGGCGGGCGGCCTGCGGGAAGTGGTTTTGCCACCACTGCCAGTAATCTGCAGTACCGGCCAGGCTTTCGACATGGGCGAACTGGCGGTGCAGCGCGCAGAGTAATACCGGAAAGCGCGCCTCGAACTCCGGCGAGAATTCAATCACCTGCTCTGTACCCAAGCCCAACTTCGTCTTGTAGTTGGGGTGCCATGGATGGCCCAAGGTGCCCCACTGCTCGAGTACTGATGTCGGGTTGGAAACGCTTGGGTTGTTCTTGAGGTAGCTGAGCAAATTGTTTTGATGCGCGGGGGCCATTGCGGCGTGCAGCTCGAGGGTCCACTGCTCGTGGAAGGCGAGGCACAGCGTATCGTTGATAAAGCTGTCGTCTATCTCCCGGTTGAGGCGGCTCAAGACGTCTGGGGCGGCAGATGATTCGAGGCTGCTGTTGAGTAATGTCAGCAACTGCGAGGGGAATCGGATTTTCTGTTCGGGCTGGCCAGCGCGCAGGACACTCACCGTGCCGCGCAAATCCCAGCTGGCCATGCGGCCTGGGCGCAGGTGATCAAAACATAGGCGGGTGTGGTCGGGTAGCTCCAGCCAGCAGCGATTGTGTTCGTCATAAGTGCGTGTGGTGGGGTTGAGCAGGCCTTCACGGAACAGGGCTTGGATCAGGCGCTGGAAGCTGCGTTCGGCGGCAGGTGCGAGGGTATCGATCAGGGCATCAAGCGTGACGTGCTTAGCCAGGAATTGGCGAGTGGAGAGTGCTTCACCCCAGCGTTCCAGCAGTAGTTTTTCCGGTGTGGCGACCTGTCCGTGCATCAAATCGAACTCCTTATCCGTAGGGCTGAGTGAAAAGCGAACGGATACTATCGAGAATCATTACCAAATGTCTATTTGTTGTTACGCTTTTTGCGGAAACGATTATTCAGGGGCGAAAGGAGGGCGGTTCGAAGCCGGAGAGAGCGACCATGCAGGTCTGGAATCAGGGTTGAAGGGGCTAAGTCAGGCTGGTTCAGTGTCTTTGAGGTGACTTGTAGTACGAAGCCTGGGGTTCTGTAGGGTGTATCTGCTTTCATGCGGTCGTGGCAGAACACAGGAAAACGGTGGCTGTTAGAAACGAAAAACCCCGCTCAAAGGCGGGGTTTTTGTGTGTAGGCACACCAGCTGCTGTGTGGGGCTGGGTGACTGGCAGATTTCAGAGTTTCAGGAGCCTTCAGCCTGGCGTTTCATCTCAAGAGATTCGAGCTCGTTTTTATAATTGTGGGCTTCGTTCTCGTTGTGGAACATGCCGACCAGTTGGTCTTGTTGATGTACATCCCAGATGTGAATCCCATGGCCCAGTGCTTCGTGGGACATGTGTGCATCGTCGCGTTCAGTTACTTTTACAGTCATCTGCTTGCTCCAATCTCTGGTTGATCTGCGGCAAGTCGTCGCAGGTCTCTTTTATATGTTTTGTTAGCTTGCTAAGTAAACCGATTTTGCGCGCAACTATTTATTGCAGGAAATGCAACAGTGCTGCAGGCCACGCAAATCGCGACATTGCGTCGCAGGGTGCTGAGTTTTATGACAAAAGTTTCATGTTTGCGACCGGCTGGAGCCTTGTGTTGATCATTGAGCCGCCATCGCAGGCAAGCCAGCTCCCACATTTGAAATGCATTCACCTGTGGGAGCTGGCTTGCCTGCGATAGCGGTAGTGGTTTCAACACAAAACCTCCAGGCGAAAAAAAGCCCCGCATTCAGCGAGGCTCTTTTTAATCACATCACGGTATCAGCTACCTTTGATAGCCTGGCCATCAACGGTACCGTCCTGCAGCATGATGTTGTATTCCTTGCCGTCGGTTTCCACCTGGCGCAGGGCAACCAAAATGCCGCCCAGGTCCTTGGCAAACCACATCTGGGTGATGCGCTTGCTTTGAGTCGGGTCACGTACACGTTCAACCTTGATCGCATCGATGGAGCCGACCTTGGTCTGGACCTTTTCCGGGCCAATCACGCGGAAGTCGTAGGTGTCGGTGTCGGTGCCTTCAACGACGATGTAGCTCATGCTCTTCTTGCCGGCCGCCACATCGCGTTGCAGTGCCAACTGGTAAGTCGACTTGTCGAGCATGCCGCTTTGCAGGGCGACGTTGACCGGGTCTTTGTTTTCAAAGCCGGTGACTTTCTTGGCCGTCTGGTCGAAGTCCAGGTTGATCTTCTTCGACTTGCCCAGGCCGCCACGCTCGAAGCTGTAGCTCACGGGCTGCAGGGCATCTTTGTCGAGACGGATAACGCTGGTCTCGGTGAGGCTGGCGATCATCATGGACGCCTTGAAATTCAAGGTCCACGAGCCATTGTCATTCTTGACCAGGCTGCGCTCGGCCGAGCCGCTCATGGGCAACTGCTTCCAGTCGGCGGTGTAGCTGGCGGAGAAAGGGTGAAGGTCTGCTGCTTGCACAGCGGGCAAGGCGAACAGCGCAAAAGCGAAGAGCAGGGCGCGACGCATAAAATCTCCTAGGTTCGAATCAAGTGGCCGCTGGCCGCGAGTAACTGACCGTCCAATAATGCACCCTGTTCGCCGAGAATCAATCGTCCCTCGGCAAACCAGCGAACAGCCAGCGGGTAAATCCTGTGTTCCTGGGTGTGAACCCGTTGCGCAAGTGTCTGCGCCGAATCTGCAGACTCTACCGGAACCACTGCCTGTACGACCAGAGGCCCGCCATCGAGTTCCTCGGTGACAAAGTGCACGCTGCAGCCATGCTCCGTGTCGCCGGCCTCAAGGGCGCGTTGGTGTGTGTGTAACCCTTTGTATTTGGGCAGCAGGGACGGGTGAATATTGAGCAGGCGCCCTTGGTAGTGCCGCACGAAATCGGCGCTGAGGATGCGCATGAAACCGGCAAGCACCACGAGTTTGGGATTGAAGGCGTCGATCAGTTCGATCAAGGCGCTGTCGAAGGCCTCGCGACCTTCGAAAGCCTTGTGATCCAGGGAGCGGGTGTCGATACCCGCGTCCCTGGCGCGTTGCAGGCCGTAGGCGTCGCTGCGGTTGGAGATCACCGCAGCGATGCGCACCGGGCTATCGCCGGTGCGCGTGCTGTCGATCAGGGCCTGCAAGTTACTGCCGGTGCCGGAGAGCAGCACCACGACATCACAGGTCTCAGGCATCAGTGAGCCTTGAGGTTCTTCAGTTCAACCTGGGCCGCGCCTTCTGGAGCGGTTGCGATCTGGCCGATAACCCAAGGCTGCTCGCCCGCTTCACGCAGTACGTTCAGCGCGGTTTCAACGTGCTCTTGAGCCACGCAGATAACCATGCCTACGCCGCAGTTCAGCACGCGGTGCATTTCGGTTTCGTTGACATTGCCTTGCGCTTGCAGCCAGTCGAACACGGCAGGACGCGTCCAGCTTGCCACGTCGACAATCGCCTGTGCGCCTTTAGGCAGCACGCGCGGGATGTTGTCCAGCAGGCCACCACCGGTGATGTGGGCCATGGCTTTGACGGCGCCGGTGTCCTTGATCAGCTTGAGCAAAGGCTTCACGTAGATGCGGGTCGGGGCCATCAGCAGGTCGGTCAGCGGCTGGCCGTCGAGCTGGGTATTCTCGATGTCGGCGCCGGACACTTCGATGATCTTGCGGATCAGCGAGTAGCCGTTGGAGTGCGGGCCGGACGATGGCAGGGCGAGCAGGGCGTCACCGGCTGCGACTTTGGAACCGTCGATGATTTCAGCTTTTTCGACAACACCGACGCAGAAACCGGCCAGGTCGTAGTCTTCACCTTCGTACATGCCTGGCATTTCAGCGGTTTCGCCGCCGACCAGAGAGCAACCCGACAGCTCGCAGCCGGCGCCGATGCCGGTGACCACTTGAGCAGCGGTGTCCACGTTCAGCTTGCCGGTGGCGTAGTAGTCGAGGAAGAACAGCGGCTCTGCGCCACACACCACCAGGTCGTTGACGCACATGGCAACCAGGTCAATACCGATGGTGTCGTGCTTGTTCAAGTTCAGCGCCAGGCGCAGCTTGGTGCCCACGCCGTCGGTGCCGGACACCAGCACAGGCTGCTTGTAGCCGGCCGGGATTTCGCAGAGGGCGCCAAAACCGCCCAGGCCGCCCATGACTTCGGGGCGCGCAGTGCGCTTGGCGACGCTCTTGATGCGTTCGACCAATGCTTCACCGGCGTCGATGTCTACACCGGCGTCCTTGTAGCTCAGGGAGGGTTGCTTGCTCATGATCCAGGCCTTTAGGGGGGATTTCTGGGTAACGACCGAGCCGGCAGGCGCTTTTGGTAAAAGGCCCAGCCGCTGACGGTCTGCGAAGGCGCGCGATTTTATCAGGCTTGAGGGGCAGCGGCCATCCTCGGGCCGACGGGCAGGGCCATATAGGTTAAAAAAGCCGGTTAAAAAAATGCTAAACGTGCCGGTAATGGCGTGTATTAAGGTATAGCCTTTAACCCGCTATCGTTATGACAGTACAAAAACTGCCATGACCCTGTGAATGTTTTACCGGCTGCTGTGGTCACAGCCTTGCCAAGCCGAGTTCACGCGGTCTGTTCCAGCCGCTAAATTTGTCGTTCGGGAATCTTCCATGCGTCTGTGTAATTTCTTCTTTGTAGGCTGCTTGTCGTTGGTCAGCCTGGCGAGTCATGCCGAAACCCTCAATGGCCTTTATCAAGTACTTGAACCGGTTGCCAGCCAGTCGCCCCAAGAGCGTGACCAGGCCACCCAGCGCGCCGTGCAAACCCTGGTGATCCGCCTGACCGGCGATGCCAAGGCTGCCGATGGCCCAGGCCTGGCGGCGATCCGCAAAGACCCGCAGCAAATCATCAGCCAATACGGCTACGACGCCGGCCCGCCGGAAAGCCTGCAAGTTGACTTCG
Source organism: Pseudomonas sp. OE 28.3 (assembly GCF_014268205.2). Lineage (NCBI taxonomy): Bacteria > Pseudomonadati > Pseudomonadota > Gammaproteobacteria > Pseudomonadales > Pseudomonadaceae > Pseudomonas > Pseudomonas sp. OE 28.3. Next base: position 4,916,361 of record NZ_CP077082.1, on the reverse strand, counting down.
ACCCTGTGAGCACTGATCGCGCATTGCGTGAGGCCGGCTTGTCGATCTGGGGCAGCAATCGGCCGTCGATCCTCGGCTGGTGGCTCAACGATTCTACTGACGGCAGCAGCCTGGTCGGTGATGGCCAGGCGATAGCCGGTGCACTGCGTCGTGCCGCGCAACACCGCGGCTTGCCGTTGCGTTTGCCCTTGGGTGACTTGGATGAGCAGGTCGTCGCCACTGCACCGAATCTGGAAAGTGCCGATGCCACGCCCTTGCGCGCCGCCTCCGAACGCTACGGCGCCGACGCGTTGCTGGCCGTGCACGCGCGCCAGGAAGGCAGCCAGTGGCAGGCCAAATGGCGCCTGTGGCTGGGCGACAAAAGCGAGCAGGGCACCGCCCAGGGCGCTGACACTGGCGCGGTGGCCGATGCCGTGATGTTGGCGGTCAGTCAAAAACTGGCACCGCGTTTTGCCGTCAAACCAGGTGTGAGCACCGAACAGCTGCTCGAAGTGCAGGGCATGAATCTGGAGCGCTATGCCGCCTTGGGCCATCTGCTCGAACCCTTTGGCGCTCAGCCACAGCGGGTGGATGGCAATCGCATTGTGTATCGGGTCAACGGCAGTGCCGATCAGTTGCGCACTCAGTTGAGCCTGGCCAAGTTGCAGGAAGTGCCTGCGGGCGAAGCGCCGGTTCAACCGCCGGTGGCCGATGGTACGCAGCCGCCGGCTGCCCCGGAGCCCCAGGCGCAGTTACGTTTTCGTTGGTAGGTGATCTTCCTTCTATATAGATAGAAGGAAACAAATGATAGATGGAGTGGTTTATGGCGGATACGCGTCGTTGGGTGTGGCTTGGTGGGGTTGTCCTGCTGTGCGTTTTTGTGTTCTTGCTGCATTCGATCCTGACGCCGTTCCTGGTGGCGTTGCTGCTCGCCTACCTGTTCGATCCCGTGGTGGATCGACTGGAGAAAATCGGCATGTCGCGCACCTGGGGTGTGGTGACGGTGTTTGCGCTGTTCACATTGATCATCACGGTGCTGGTGTTGGTGTTGGTGCCGATGCTGGCCAAGCAGCTGTTCCGTCTCTATGAGCTGGCGCCGCAAATGCTCGACTGGTTGCAGCACACTGCGATGCCGTGGGCTCAGGCCAAGCTGGGGCTGGCGGATGGCTTCTGGAAGTTCGACAAGGTCAAGGCCGCGATCAGTGAGCATATGGGCCAGACCACCGACATTGTCGGTGTGGTGCTCAGCCAGGCCACGGCCTCCAGCCTTGCATTGATCGGCTGGCTGACCAACCTGGTGCTGATCCCGGTGGTGGCGTTCTACCTGCTGCGTGACTGGGACATCATGATGGCCAAGATCCGCAGCCTGCTGCCACGCAATAACGAAGAGCGCATCGTTTCCCTGGCACAAGAGTGCCACGAGGTGCTCGGCGCGTTTGTACGCGGTCAGTTGCTGGTAATGCTGGCGCTGGGGATCATCTATGCCGCCGGCTTGATGGCGATTGGTTTGGAGCTGGGACTGTTGATCGGCTTGATCGCCGGCTTGGCCGCCATCGTGCCGTACATGGGCTTTGTGATTGGCATCGGCGCCGCGCTGGTGGCCGGGCTGTTCCAGTTTGGCGGCGACCTGTACCCGATGCTTGGGATCGTGGCGGTATTCATGGTCGGCCAGGCTTTGGAAGGCATGGTGCTGACGCCGTTGCTGGTGGGTGACCGCATTGGCTTGCACCCGGTAGCGGTGATCTTTGCGATCCTGGCGGGTGGTGAGCTGTTTGGCTTTACTGGCATCTTGCTGGCGCTGCCGGTGGCGGCGGTGATCATGGTGTTGGTGCGTCACGTCCATGATCTATATAAGGATTCGGATGCGTATACCGGGGTTGAAGACCCGGACCTGTAACCGTTTCGCAACAAACCCGGCCTAAGCCGGGTTTGTTGTTTCTGGGACGGGGTGTCAAACAAATTGCGCAAATCGCCCCAAGTTAACGCAAACCTTTGATTTTGCTTGTGGTCTGCTGCATTGTGCGCCCGGCTTCACGGGTATAAACTTTGCAAACTTTACACAGAGGCCACTAACGGTTCGTTTGGAGCCGTTCAGTCAGCATGAAACCGATTCAGCTGCCCTTGGGTGTGCGTCTGCGTGACGACGCCACCTTTATCAATTACTACCCAGGCGCCAATGCCGCTGCACTCGGCTATGTCGAGCGACTCTGCGAAGCCGACGCCGGGTGGACTGAAAGCCTGATCTATCTGTGGGGCAAACACGGCGTGGGGCGTACCCACCTGTTGCAGGCCGCGTGCCTGCGCTTCGAGCAGATGGGCGAGCCGGCGGTTTACTTGCCGCTGGCTGAGCTGATGGACCGTGGCATCGGCATCTTCGACCACCTTGAGCAATACGAACTGGTGTGTCTGGATGACCTGCAGGCCATCGCCGGCAAGGCAGATTGGGAAGAGGCGCTGTTTCACCTGTTCAACCGCTTGCGTGACAGCGGCCGGCGCTTGTTGATTGCTGCGTCCACCTCGCCACGTGAGCTGCCGGTGAAACTGGCTGATCTCAAGTCACGCCTGACCCTGGCGCTCATCTTTCAAATGCGCCCACTCTCCGACGAAGACAAGCTGCGTGCCCTGCAATTGCGTGCATCGCGTCGTGGCCTGCACCTGACCGATGAGGTCGGGCACTTTATCCTTACCCGTGGCACCCGCAGCATGAGCGCGTTGTTCGATTTGCTCGAACAGCTCGATCAGGCCTCGCTGCAGGCCCAGCGCAAGCTGACCATTCCGTTTCTCAAGGAAACCCTCGGCTGGTAGCCAGCCCTTGTCCAGTGGGGTTTTCGGCAACTTCCAGGCGCCAGAAAACCTGCGTTTGGGCCGGTTTGGCCACGCAACAGGCATGAATAGGGTGTTAAGGGCTTAGATGTCATAGTCCAAACCAGAAGTCACATAGATCACGATTGAATTTGCAAATCGATGTGATAGAGGGCATAGTCTCGACTTCTTTACACATCAGCCACGGTCGTGCCCATGCTAAATCGCTTCGCACCCCTCGTGCCTCTCGCACTCGTTACCCTGTTGTTTGGTTGCGCCACCCACACTCAAAACGTGGCTGAGCAGCAAAAACCACAGGTTCAAAATCAGGCAAAGTTCGTTGCAGCGCAGTCTTCTACTGTCTATGAAGAAGCTCTTTATAAAGAAGAGCAGGCTACTGAGAAAGAACTGGCTGCCTTCGCCGGCAACAAGCCTTACCAGCTTCCCGTTCTGGCCGACAGCATCCTCGAACGCGGCATGTCCCTGATCGGTACCCGTTACCGTTTCGGCGGTACCTCTGAAGCCGGTTTCGACTGCAGCGGCTTTATCGGCTACCTGTTCCGTGAAGAAGCCGGCATGAATTTGCCACGCTCGACACGCGAAATGATCAACGTGGATGCACCGTTGGTCGCACGCAACAACCTCAAGCCCGGTGATCTGCTTTTCTTTAGTACGGCAGGCCGTGGTCGTGTAAGCCACGCCGGTATCTACTTGGGCGATAACCAGTTTATCCACTCCAGCAGCCGTCGCAGTGGCGGTGTTCGAGTCGACAACCTGGGTGACAGCTACTGGAGCAAAACCTTCATCGAAGCCAAGCGCGCCCTCGCCATGGCCCCGACTACGGTTACCGCTAGTAAGTAAAGTTAAAGTGATACTTGAAGTTTGACGCGTAAGCGCTAGAATCCCTGGACATTGTTGTAATTCGTTCGCGCGAGCTTTGCTTGCGCGTTCTGGTTTTCAGCGTTCGGCAGCGAAAGCCGCATCCAGATCAGGATTGTTCTGCCCATGTCGACCTCAGCCCGCCTCATTCTTCTTGTTTGCGCCGCGCTCCTCAGCGCCTGCGCAAGCCGTCCACCGCCGCCTGCGCCTGTCGCGGTCAAGCCCAGGCCGGTGTTCAACTATTCGACCCAAAATTTCTCGCCAGCTGCCGAAGACGTGCTCTTCCGTGCGCTGGGCCTGGTCGGCACGCCTTACCGTTGGGGCGGCAACACCCCGGACTCCGGGTTCGATTGCAGCGGCCTGATCGGCTTTGTGTACCGTGACGCCGCCGGCATCAGCCTGCCGCGCACCACCCGCGAACTGATCGTGATGCGCGCTCAGGATGTGAGCGAAAACAACCTGCAAACCGGCGACCTGATCTTCTTCGCCACCGGCGGCGGCTCGCGAGTAAGTCACGCAGGTATCTACGTGGGTGAAGGGCGATTCGTACACGCCCCGCAAACGGGCGGTACGGTGAAGTTGGACACCTTGTCCAAGGCCTATTGGCAGAATGCCTACCTGAGCGCCAAGCGCGTGTTGCCGGCAAGCCTGGCGCGTAATCCTTAAGCCACTCGGGCCCAAGTGTCTGAGCCGGCTTGTGTGGGAGCTGGCTTGCCTGCGATTCAGGCGGCTCGGTCTGTCAGTTAAACCGAGGCGATTCCATCGCAGGCAAGCCAGCTCCCACATGGGCCCCATACAAGGCAGTTACTTAACCGCCGACACCCGCCACACCTTATTCCCCACATCATCGGCCACCAGCAAATCCCCTTGCTGATCAATCACCACGCCCACCGGCCGGCCCATGGCTTTTTCGTCTTTATTGAGAAACCCGGTCAGCACGTCCACCGGCTGCCCCTTGGGTTGCCCACCCTCGAACGGCACGAAGATCACCTTGTAGCCACTGTGCGGTTTGCGGTTCCACGAACCATGCTGGCCAATAAAAGCGCCGTTGCTGAACTGTGCCGGGAGTTTACTGCCCTCGGCAAACGTCAACCCAAGGGACGCGGTATGCGGCCCCACGGCATAGTCCGGGGCGATGGCCTTGGCGACCAGGTCGGGGTTTTGCGGTGAGACCCGCACGTCCACATGTTGGCCGTAGTAGCTGAAGGGCCAGCCATAAAACGCGCCATCCTTGACCGAGGTGATGTAGTCCGGCACCAGGTCGCTGCCGATTTCATCGCGCTCGTTGACCGCCGTCCACAGCTTGCCGCTCTGCGGTTCCCAGGCCATGCCATTGGGGTTGCGCAAACCGGAGGCAAAGATACGGTGCTGGCCCGTGGCGCGGTCGACCTCCCAGATCGCCGCTCGGCCTTCCTCCGCCGCCAGGCCGTTCTCACCGACATTGCTGTTGGAGCCGACACTCACATACAACTTGCTGCCGTCCTTGCTGGCCACCACATTTTTGGTCCAGTGGTGGTTGATACTGCCGCCCGGCAGGTCGACCACCTTGGTGCCGGCCTCCTTGATCGCGGTTTCACCCGGCTGGTAAGGGAAGCGCAGCAGCTTGTCCGAATCGGCGACGTACAGGTCGTTACCCACCAGGGTCATGCCAAACGGTGAATTGAGGTTCTCCAGAAACACCGTGCGCGTCTCGGCCACGCCATCATGGTCGGCATCGCGCAGCAGTGTGATGCGGTTCGGGCTCGGCACGCCCGCGCCCGCGCGGCCCATGACCTTCTCCATCACCCAGCCACGAATGCCCGTGGCGTCATCCGGTTTGGGTGGCGAATTGGTTTCGGCTACCAGCACATCCCCGTTAGGCAAAACGTAGAGCCAGCGCGGGTGATCCAGGCCTTCGGCAAATGCCGCTACTTGAGTCCCGGCAGCGGCTGTCGGCTTGGCACCCTCCGGCCAGCCGATCGCCGGGGCGATGTTTACGGTGGGGATCAGGGTTTTGTTCGGCTCCGGCAGGTTGGGCGATGGCCCGGTGCCGTCCGAGACCTGCAGGGTAGAGCTTTCACCGCAGGCGGCGAGGGTGCCTGCCAGCATGATCAGTAAGGCGAGTCTGGTTTTGTACATGGTTTTCTCCTTAATACCTGTAAAGGTAGAGAAGCGCGGCAGTCGGATGGTTCAAGTGCAAGGCCAGCTTTAATTGACGCTCCACCCCCAACCCACTAACCTTCGCGGCTTGTTCCAGGTGCTCTGTGGCCCATGTGCCGACAGAGTGAAACAGGGAAGCCGGTGAGTGAGCGCGTTTGTACACAGCGCAGCCGCAATTCCGGCGCTGCCCCCGCAACGGTAAATGAGTCAAAACGGTGCCTTTTGCCACTGTATCCGCGTGATATGGGAAGGCGCGCCGTTGGCCTGCTCGCGCTATCAGCAGAGCGCCACTCATGAGCCCGGAGACCGGCCTGGATCATCCAACAGCATCACGGTGGGCGATGCTTGGCTGTCTGTTTTTCTTTTTCCTGCCCGCCGTTTTTGTCCAGCCCCAACGGAGAGCTGCCATGACTGATTCCCCCGACCGCGACGAACGCCACCTGGCGCGCATGCTGCGCAAAAAAGCCGTGATCGACGAGCGTATCGCCAATTCCCCAAACGAATGCGGCTTGCTGCTGGTGCTGACCGGTAACGGCAAAGGCAAAAGCAGCTCGGCATTCGGCATGCTCGCCCGCGCCATGGGCCACGGCATGCAGTGCGGCGTGGTGCAGTTCATCAAGGGGCGTAACAGCACCGGCGAAGAGTTGTTCTTCCGGCGTTTCCCCGAGCAAGTGCGTTTCCATGTAATGGGCGAAGGCTTCACCTGGGAAACCCAGGACCGCCAGCGCGACATCGCCGCCGCCGAAGCCGCCTGGGCAGTTTCCCGCGAATTGCTGCAAGACCCGTCCATCGGCCTGGTGGTGCTGGACGAGTTGAACATCGCCCTCAAGCACGGCTACCTCGATCTGGACCAGGTGCTCAGCGACCTGCAGGCCCGCCCACCCATGCAGCACGTTGTGGTGACTGGCCGTGGCGCCAAGCCTGAACTGATCGAAATGGGCGACACCGTCACCGAAATGGGCATGCTCAAGCACGCGTTCCAAGCCGGTATCAAGGCACAGAAGGGCGTCGAACTTTGAATCAGCCCCGTCATTGCCCAGCCGTATTGATCGCCGCACCGGCGTCCGGCCAGGGCAAAACCACCGTCACCGCCGCGCTCGCCCGCTTGCACCGCAACCTGGGGCGCAAGGTGCGCGTGTTCAAATGCGGGCCGGATTTTCTCGACCCGATGATCCACGAGCGCGCCAGCGGTGCGCCGGTGTATCAGTTGGACATGTGGATGGTGGGCGAGCAAGAAAGTCGCCGCTTGCTGTGGGAAGCAGCCGGCGAGGCTGACCTTATTCTCATCGAAGGCGTAATGGGGCTGTTTGACGGCACACCGTCGAGCGCCGACCTGGCGCGGCACTTTGGTGTGCCGGTGCTCGGGGTCATTGATGGCACCGCCATGGCCCAGACCTTTGGTGCCTTGGCCTTGGGCCTGGCGCGCTACCAGCCGGACTTGCCATTCGCCGGTGTGCTGGCCAATCGCGTTGGCACCCTGCGTCATGCGCAGCTGCTCGAGGGCAGCCTCACCGAAGGCCTGCGCTGGTATGGCGCGTTGTCCCGTGAAACGGGGATTGAATTACCGAGTCGTCACCTGGGCCTGGTGCAAGCCAGTGAACTCAATGACCTCGATGCGCGCCTGGACGCCGCAGCCCAGGCGCTGGGCAGCAGCTGCGAAGTGGCGCTGCCGCCGCCGGTGACGTTCGCCGCGCCGCAACTGACTGAGGCTGAGCCGCTGTTGGCCGGTGTGCGTATTGCCGTAGCCCGTGATGAAGCCTTCGCTTTTACCTACGGCGCCAGCCTGGATCTGTTGCGGGCAATGGGCGCTGAGCTGAAGTTTTTCTCGCCGATCCATGATCACCAATTGCCCGACGCCGACAGCCTGTACTTGCCCGGCGGCTATCCCGAATTGCATCACCAGGCACTGTCTGAAAACACCCGGATGCTTGCGGCTATTCGCACCCATCATGCGGCTGGCAAACCACTGTTGGCTGAATGTGGCGGCATGCTCTACCTGCTGGATTCGCTCACCGATGTGGACGGCGCCCGTGCCGAACTGGTCGGCCTGCTGCAAGGCGATGCGGTGATGCAAAAGAAACTTGCCGCCCTGGCCCTGCAAAGTGTCGAGTTGCCCGAAGGCGTGCTGCGCGGCCATACCTATCACCATTCCCTGACCAGCACCGAATGGCAGCCGATTGCCCGCGGCCTGAGCCCCAATGGCGGGCGCGGGGCGGAGGCGGTGTATCGGCAGGGGCGGATGACGGCTTCATATGTGCACTTTTATTTTCCGTCGAATCCAACGGCGGTGGCCGCACTCTTCGCGCCGAGCATTGAGACCGCTATCGCAGCGATGCGGCGACCCGACAAGCCAGCTCCCACAGGGGAATGCATTGCAAATGTGGGAGCGGGCTTGCCCGCGATAGGGCCATGACCAACAACGCCTATCCCCAAGCCGACCGCCAAGCCGTCTACCGCGCCATCGCCGAACGCCGCGACATGCGCCACTTCACCGGCGGCACGGTCGCGCCCGAATTGCTGCACCGCCTGCTCCAGGCCGCACACCAGGCGCCCAGCGTGGGCTTGATGCAACCCTGGCGGTTTATCCGCATCAGCGACCGTCAACTGCGTGGGAATATTCAGCAATTGGTGGAGGAAGAACGCGTGCGCACCGCCGAAGCCCTGGGCGAGCGCTCCGACGAATTCATGAAGCTCAAGGTCGAAGGCATCCACGACTGCGCCGAAGTATTGGTGGCCGCGTTGATGGACGACCGCGAGCGCCATATTTTTGGCCGGCGCACCTTGCCGGAGATGGACATGGCGTCGCTGTCCTGCGCGATCCAGAATCTCTGGCTGGCCGCCCGTGTCGAGGGCATTGGTATGGGCTGGGTCTCGCTGTTCGAGCCACAAGCCCTGGCCGACCTGCTGGGCCTGCCGCCCGGCGCCAAACCCCTGGCCGTGTTGTGCCTGGGCCCGGTGGCCGAGTTCTACCCGGCACCGATGTTGCAACTCGAAGGCTGGACCGAACCACGGCCGCTGAGTGACATGTTGTATGAGAATGTGTGGGGAGTGAGTCAATGAGTGTGGCCTTGCTGTGTGTCGCTGCGGTGGCGCTGGATGCGCTGCTGGGTGAACCCAGGCGCTGGCATCCGCTGGTGGCGTTCGGCAATTTCGCCGGGCGCATCGAGCAACGTTTCAACACCGGTGGCCGTGGCTGGCGCAGCCACGGCGTGACCGCATGGTTTATCGCCGTGGTGCCGCTGACACTGCTGGCGACCGCGTTATCGTGGGCGCCCTATATCGGCTGGGTCCTGGAAATCCTGGCGCTGTACCTGGCGCTGGGCATGCGCAGCCTGGGTGAACATGTGATCCCGGTTGCGCAGGCGTTGCGCAGCGGTGACCTGGATGAAGCGCGCAAGCGCGTGAGTTATCTGGTCAGCCGCCAGACCAGCGAGCTGGACAGCACCGAAGTCGCCCGCGCCGCCACCGAGTCAGTGCTGGAGAACGGCAGCGACGCAGTATTTGCCGCGTTGTTCTGGTTTGTGGTCGCCGGTGTGCCGGGCGTGGTGCTGTACCGCCTGAGCAACACTCTCGACGCCATGTGGGGCTATCGCAACGAACGCTTCGAGCGCTTCGGCTGGGCAGCCGCCAGGATCGACGATGTACTCAACTATATTCCTGCACGGCTGGTGGCGCTGACCTACGCCGTTTTAGGCAAAACTCGCTTGGCGCTCAAATGCTGGCGCACCCAAGGCCCCACCTGGGACAGTCCCAACGCGGGTCCGGTGATGGCGGCCGGGGCGGGCGCCCTGGGCGTCGAGCTGGGTGGCGCGGCGATCTATCACGGCGAGCTGCATCAGCGTCCGCAGTTGGGCGAAGGCCCGGCCGCCGATGCCGACGCCATCGACCGTGGCTGGCAACTGGTGCAGCGTGGCGTTTGGTTATGGCTGTTGATCCTCTGCGCGGGGGCGCAATTGTATGCTTGAGCACGGTGGGCGCCTGCGTAAGGCGGTGATTGAATACGGGATTGCCGAGGCCGATTGGCTTGACCTGTCCAGCGGCCTCGCGCCCTGGCCCTGGTCGATCCCGGACATCCCGCTGCGCGCCTGGGCGCGTTTGCCGGAAGCCGACGACGGCCTGGAAAAGGCCGCCTGCGACTATTACGGTGCCGCCCACCTGCTGCCGGTGCCGGGCTCCCAGGCCGCGATCCAGCTGCTGCCGCGTCTGCGCCGCTCCGGCAAGGTTGGCGTGTTGTCGCCCTGTTACGCCGAGCACGCCGAAGCCTGGCGCCGCGCCGGGTATGTGGTGCGCGAAGTGCAGGAGCAGGAAGTCGACTTCTTTCTCGACAGCCTTGACGTGCTGGTGGTGGTTAACCCCAACAACCCCACCGGCCTTAGCCTGAGCCCGCAACGCCTGCTGGACTGGCACGCGCGGCTGGCCCAACGCGGCGGTTGGCTGGTGGTGGACGAGGCATTCATGGACGTCACACCAGAGCTCAGCCTGGCCAGCCACACCCATCATGTCGGCCTGATTGTATTGCGCTCGTTCGGCAAATTTTTCGGCCTGGCCGGTGTGCGCCTGGGCTTCGTGCTGGCTGAGCGCCGGTTGCTGCGGCTGTTGGCCGAGCAGGTTGGGCCGTGGGCCGTCAGCGGGCCGACCCGCGTGCTCGGGCAAGTGTGCCTGCGTGATACCGCCGGGCAGGTTCGTCAGCGTGAGCGCTGTGTCGAAGCGGGCCGGCGCTTGTTTGACCTGCTCGAACGCCACGGCTTTCAACCCCACGGTGGCTGCGCCCTGTTCCAGTGGCTGATCACCCCGCACGCCGAACGCATGCATGAATTCATGGCCCAGCGCGGCATTCTGCTGCGCCTGTTTGTCCACGACAGCAGCCTGCGCTTTGGCTTGCCCGATACCGAGGCAGATTGGCTGCGACTCGACGAAGCCCTGGCTGTCTACAAGGAAGCACCATGAGTACGCTGATGGTGCAAGGCACCACCTCCGACGCGGGCAAAAGTACCCTGGTGACCGCGCTGTGTCGCTGGCTGGTGCGCCAAGGCATCGCGGTGGCGCCGTTCAAGCCGCAGAACATGGCGCTCAACAGTGCCGTGACCGCTGAAGGTGGCGAGATCGGCCGCGCCCAGGCGGTGCAAGCCCAGGCCGCCAACCTGGCGCCACACACTGACATGAACCCGGTGCTGCTCAAACCCAACAGCGACACCGGCTCCCAAGTCATCATCCATGGCCGCGCCGTGACCAGCATGAACGCCGTGGCCTATCACGACTATAAAGCTATCGCGATGCAGGCGGTGCTGGCCTCTCACACACGCCTGAGCGCGGCTTACCCGGTGGTGATGGTGGAAGGCGCGGGGTCGCCCGCCGAGATCAATCTGCGCGCCAATGACATTGCCAATATGGGTTTTGCCGAGGCTGTGGATTGCCCGGTGCTACTGATTGCCGACATCAATCGCGGCGGCGTGTTCGCCCATCTGGTCGGCACTCTGGAATTGCTTTCGCCAACCGAACAGGCGCGGGTCAAGGGCTTCATTATCAACCGTTTTCGCGGCGATATCGCCTTGCTGCAGCCTGGCCTCGACTGGTTGGAAGCGCGCACCGGCAAGCCCGTGGTGGGCGTACTGCCCTACGTGATGGACCTGCACCTGGAAGCCGAAGACGGCATCGACCAGCGCCAGATCGACAAGGCCGCCCAAGTGCTCAAGGTGGTGGTGCCGGTATTGCCGCGCATCAGCAACCACACCGATTTCGACCCGCTGCGCCTGCACCCGCAGGTGGATTTGCAGTTTGTCGGGCCGGGCCAGCCGATTCCGCCTGCCGACCTGATTATCCTGCCGGGCTCCAAAAGCGTGCGCAGTGACTTGGCCTATTTGCGCGCCAACGGCTGGGACACTGCCGTGGCGCGGCACTTGCGTTATGGCGGCAAGGTGCTGGGGATTTGCGGCGGCTTGCAGATGCTCGGCGAGCAGCTGCATGACCCGCTCGGGCTGGAAGGGCCGGCTGGCTCCAGTGAAGGCTTGGGGCTGTTGGCGTTCAGTACGACGCTGGAGGAAGAGAAGCAGCTGCGCAATGTGCGTGGGCGCTTGTTGCTGGAAGATGCCGAGGTCAGTGGTTATGAGATCCACGCCGGCGTGACTTGCGGTGAAGCGCTGGCGAACGCCGCCGTGCGGTTGGATGACGGCCGCAGTGACGGCGCCCAGAGTGCCGACGGGCAGATTCTCGGCACCTACCTGCATGGCCTGTTCGAAAGCCCCGCGGCGTGCAGCGCCTTGTTGCGCTGGGCTGGGTTGCAGGACGTGCAGGAGGTGGATTACCACGCCTTGCGCGAGCGCGATATCGAGCGTTTGGCGGACCTGGTGGAGAACCACCTGGATACCACGTTGTTGCGCAAGCTATGCGGGCTCTGACGGTGTACACCCAGTCCAAATGTGGGAGCTGGCTTGCCTGCGATGGCGGTTTGTCGGTGTACATATCCCTCAGCTGGGTAACGGCCACTTATGGTTCCGCTCTTACAGCGGGTCACTTTTGTAAAGACACAAAAGTAACCAAAAAGTCTTCGCCCCACCACTCGGCACCTCGCCTGGGCTCGGTGTACCCGAACGCAGGCCAGCGTGGTTTAACGGGGCGACTGAGATCAAAATCAAAAGCCAGATCAACCGCCAGATCAAAAGCAGATCTGCCTTTCAGTGGGAGCTGGCTTGCCTGCGATGGCCATGGCTCAGCCACTGCATGCCTACCTGACTCACCCCACTTGCCGCGGCACACTTCAACCTGTCCACCCGCCGAACAAGGTGCCACCCCATGCATCAATTAATCCTCGGCGGTGCCCGCTCCGGCAAAAGCCGCCTGGCCGAAAAACTCGCCAGCGACAGCACCTTGCCCGTCATCTACATCGCCACCAGCCAGCCGCTGGATGGCGAGATGAGCGCGCGCGTCGCGCATCACCGTGAGCGGCGTCCCGATCATTGGGGCCTGATTGAAGAACCCATCGAACTGGCCCGCGTACTGCGCGAAAACGCCGCCGCCGGTCGCTGCCTGCTGGTGGATTGCCTGACCCTGTGGCTCACCAACCTGCTGATGCTCGAAGACCCGGCACGCCTGGCGCTGGAGCGCGATCAATTGCTGCAAACCCTGGCTGCACTGCCGGGTGAAATCATTTTTGTCAGCAACGAGACCGGAATGGGTGTCGTGCCGCTGGGCGAATTGACTCGCCGCTATGTGGATGAAGCCGGTTGGCTGCATCAAGCCTTGGCCGAGCGGTGTCAGCGTGTTGTCCTGACGGTTGCCGGCCTGCCCCTGACTTTGAAAGGTACTGCGTTATGACTGACACCTGGTGGCTCAACCCTTGTAAGGCTGTCGACGCCTCAGCGTACGAACAAGCGCTGGCGCGCCAGCAACAGCTGACCAAACCGGCCGGTTCGCTCGGCCAGCTCGAAGCTGTAGCGGTGCAACTGGCCGGCCTGCAAGGCCAGGTCAAACCGTTGGTGGACCAGGTGTGGATCGCCATTTTTGCCGGTGACCATGGCGTCGTCGCAGAAGGCGTGTCGGCGTTTCCCCAGGAAGTGACCGGGCAGATGCTGCACAACTTCGTCACTGGCGGCGCAGCCATCAGTGTGTTGGCACGTCAGCTGGATGCGCAGCTGGAAGTGGTCGACCTCGGCACGGTGACGCCCTCGCTGAACCTGCCCGGAGTGCGTCACCTGAACATCGGCGCGGGCACGGCGAATTTCGTCAACGGCCCGGCCATGACTGAAGCTCAGGGCTGCCTGGCGCTGCAAGCCGGTCGCGATAGCGCTCGGCGCGCTTTGGCCGGTGGCGCCCAGCTGTTTATCGGCGGTGAAATGGGCATCGGTAATACCACCGCCGCCAGCGCCTTGGCCTGTGCGCTGCTCGATTGCAAGGTCAGCGACCTTACAGGCCCGGGCACCGGTTTGAACGCCCAGGGCGTCAGCCACAAAGTGGCAGTTATCGAGCGCGCACTGGCGCTGCATGCCGGACAGCGCGATGACGCATTGCACACCCTGTTCAACCTCGGCGGGTTTGAAATTGCCGCGCTGGTCGGTGCCTATCTGGCCTGCGCACAAGAAGGCATCGTCGTGCTGGTGGACGGGTTTATCTGCACCGTCGCCGCACTGGTCGCCACGCGCCTGAACCCGGCGTGTCGAGAATGGCTGGTATTCGGCCATGGTGGCGCCGAGCCGGGCCATCGTCACGTACTGCAAAGCCTCAACGCCGAACCCTTGCTGCAACTCGGCCTGCGCCTGGGCGAGGGCAGTGGTGCGGCGCTGGCGGTGCCGTTGCTGCGCCTTGCGTGTGCGCTGCACGGGCAAATGGCGACATTCGCCGAAGCGGCCGTGGCAGACCGCCCGGCATGACCTTGCACCTGGACCTGCTGCGCCACGGCGAAACCGAGCTGGGTGGCGGTCTGCGCGGCAGCCTTGACGACGCGCTCACCGACAAGGGCTGGGCGCAGATGCGCGCCGCCGTAGCAGAGCAGGGCCCTTGGGACCGCCTGGTCAGCTCGCCGCTGCAGCGTTGCGCGCTGTTCGCCCAAGAGTTGGGCGCACGCCTCGATGTGCCGGTGAACCTGGAAAAAGACCTGCAGGAATTGCACTTCGGCGCCTGGGAAGGGCATAGCGCAGCGGCGCTGATGGAAACCGACGCTGAAGGGTTGGGGCTGTTCTGGGCCGATCCCTACAGCTTCACCCCCCCTGAGGGTGAGCCGGTCAGCGACTTTTCACACCGTGTCCTCAGCGCCGTCTCGCGCTTGCACCAGGCTTATGCTGGTGAGCGCGTGTTGCTGATCAGCCACGGTGGCGTGATGCGTCTGCTATTGGCGCGAGCGCGAGGTTTGCCGCGCGAGCAGTTGTTGAATGTCGAGGTCGGCCATGGTGGGCTGTTCAGCCTGCACGTGGCTGCCGATGGTGTGTTGAAAGAAGGAACCTGACGATGCTGCCATTCTGGATCGCCCTGCAATTTCTCAGCAGCCTGCCGATTTGTTTGCCGGGCATGCCGCAGCCACAAGAGTTGGGGCGTTCGCTGCTGTTTTATCCTGTGGTCGGGCTGTTGTTCGGCGTGCTGTTATGGGCGCTGAACAGCGTATTGATGGGCGCGCCGTTGTTGCTGCATGCCGCCTTATTGCTGACCGCGTGGGTGTTGCTTAGCGGTGGCCTGCACCTGGACGGCCTGGCGGACAGCGCCGATGCCTGGCTCGGTGGCTTCGGCGACCGCGAGCGCACCCTGACCATCATGAAAGACCCGCGCAGCGGGCCGATTGCGGTGGTTACCCTGGGCTTGGTGCTGTTGCTCAAGTTCACCGCGCTGGTGGCGTTGATCGAGCAACGTAATGGCGCGGCATTGATCCTGGCGCCATTGATCGGGCGGGCGTCGATGCTGGCGCTGTTCCTTACAACGCGCTATGTGCGTGCAGGCGGTTTGGGTCAGGCGCTGTCGGACCATTTACCGCGGGTTGTCGGCCAACAGGTGCTGATCCTCAGTGGCCTGGCCTGCATCCTGATCGGCGGTTTCAGCGGCGGCATGGCTGTTCTGCTGGCGGCGCTGTGTTTTATCGGCCTGCGCCAATTGATGGTCAACCGGCTGGGTGGCACCACCGGCGACACAGCTGGCGCACTCCTGGAGTTGCTGGAAGTCGCGGTGTTGATCGGTTTGGCTCTGTAACACTTTCTTGCATTTCCTTAATCGCGGGTATATACACGTTCCATGCTTGCCTCCCAATGTTTATGCACCAACCTGCGACGTGCCGCCCGTGGCGTCAGCAGGCATTACGACGGCGCTCTCGACGGCTTCGGGATCAACGTCGCCCAGTATTCTTTGCTGTGCAACTTGCAGCGTCTCGACCAACCGAGCATTTCCAGCCTGGCCGACGCCATGGGCCTGGATCGCAGCACCTTGGGGCGCAACTTGCGGGTGCTGGAAGGCGAAGGCCTGGTGCAGTTGGTCGAGGGTGATGACTTGCGCAACCGCCTGGTGCTGTTGACGCAAGCCGGCGAAGAACGGCTGGCTGCGGCGTTGCCGGCGTGGGAAGCGGCGCAGCAAAAATTGATTGATCAGTTAGGCGCCGAAAAGCGCGAAACCTTGCTGGCCTTGCTGGATGAACTCGCCTGAGCGCGGGTTTGTTCGATTACAAGCGGGTATATACCCGCGAGCGGAGAATAAGAACATGACCTCGATGTGGCGCACCAGTGGTTGGATCCTTGTGGGGAGTGCGCTGATCCTGGCGTTGTCCTTGGGCGTGCGGCACGGTTTCGGCCTGTTCCTGGCGCCGATGAGCAACGAATTTGGCTGGGGGCGCGAGACGTTTGCCTTCGCCATCGCGCTGCAGAATCTGATTTGGGGCCTTGCGCAGCCGTTCACCGGCGCCCTGGCCGACCGTTTCGGCGCGACCAAAACGGTGTTCGTCGGCGGCGTACTGTACGCCGTGGGCCTGGTGTTGATGGGCATGTCCGATTCGGCGTGGTCATTGTCACTAAGTGCCGGCTTGCTGATTGGTATCGGCCTGTCGGGCACCTCGTTTTCGGTGATTCTCGGCGTGGTGGGCCGCACCGTACCGCCGGAAAAACGCAGCATGGCCATGGGCATCGCCAGCGCCGCAGGCTCTTTTGGTCAGTTCGCCATGGTGCCCGGCACATTGGGCTTGATCGGCTGGCTGGGCTGGTCGGCCGCCTTGTTGGCGCTGGGGCTGATGGTGGCGCTGATTCTGCCGCTGGTGGCGATGCTCAAGGACAAGCCGCTGCCGGTGGTGACTGGCCAGCAAACCTTGCGTGAAGCCTTGAAGGAAGCCTGTTCCCATTCCGGCTTCTGGTTGCTGGCATTCGGCTTTTTTGTGTGCGGTTTCCAGGTGGTGTTTATCGGCGTGCACCTGCCGGCCTACTTGGTCGATCAGCATTTGCCGGCCACGGTGGGCACCACGGTGCTGGCCTTGATCGGTCTGTTTAATGTATTCGGCACCTACACCGCCGGCTGGCTCGGCGGGCGCATGTCCAAGCCACGCTTGCTTACCGGCCTGTACCTGCTGCGTGCGGTCGTCATTGTGTTGTTCCTGTGGGCGCCGGTTACCGAAATCACGGCCTACCTGTTTGGCATGGCCATGGGCTTTTTGTGGCTGTCTACGGTGCCGCTGACTAATGGCACCGTCGCAACCTTGTTTGGTGTGCGAAACCTCTCGATGCTCGGTGGGATCGTGTTCCTGTTCCACCAAATCGGGTCGTTCCTCGGCGGCTGGTTGGGCGGGGTGGTCTATGATCGAACCGGCAACTACGATTTGATCTGGCAGGTGGCGATTCTGCTGAGCGTGCTCGCCGCCGCGCTGAACTGGCCGGTGCGCGAGCGGCCGGTGGCGCGCTTGCAGGCGCAGATGGAGGCGGCATGAGTGTGACGGCACGGTGTTTGACGGTAGCGGCGCTGGTCGTGCTGATGCTGCTGGCCTGGTGGGGCTGGCAGCGTGGTGGGCTGGCGTTGATGCAACTGGGTATGTCGATCTGTTAAGTTCGTGGTCTGGAAATGTTAAGGACTCACGACATGCAGATGCACTGGCTTGCAGTACCCGTCCTGATGGCCATTGGCAGTGTTGCCATGGCCGCTGATTGCCCACCGTTGCTTGAGGGCCAATTGCCCAAGCTGCGCGCCAAGGAATCCATCGATTTGTGCCATCGCTTTGCCGGCAAACCCCTGGTTATCGTCAACACCGCCAGCTTCTGCGGGTTCGCACCACAGTTCAAAGGCCTCGAAGCCTTGTACCAGCGCTACAAGGGCCAGGGGCTGGAAGTGATTGGCGTGCCGTCCGATGACTTCAAGCAGGAAGCCAAGACCGGTGAAGAGACCGCCAAGGTCTGTTACGTGAATTACGGCGTGACCTTCACCATGACCGAACCGCAAAAAGTCAAAGGACCGGATGCGGTACACCTGTTCAAGGTGCTGGCGCAGCAGACCAGCGCGCCGAAATGGAATTTCTACAAGTACGTGGTCGACCGCCAAGGCAAGGTAATTGCCAACTTCTCCAGTTTGACCAAGCCGGACAGCCCGGACTTGATCAAGGCAGTGGAAGAAGCCTTGGCTTCCAAACCCTGATCGTCGGCGATTAAAAAGCCCCGCCTCCTGTGCAGGAGAGCGGGGCTTTTTTAGATTCAGCTGGCGAGCCGGTCAGGCTCGCAGTGAATCAGAACTTGTAAGTCGCACCCAGGCCGTAACCCCAAGCGCTGTTTTTGTACTCGGCGTTGTAGGCGTTGCCCTTGCCGGTACGGTTGACGTTGACTTCTTCTTCCCACAGGTAGGAGACGGCAGCGTCGATCGTCCAGTCTTCAGTAGGGCTGAAGCCGGCACCAAAGCTGACAGCCTTACGGTCGCCAGTCGGGATACGCACCGAACGGTCGGTGTTGTTGGTAGGCGATTGGTCAACAGAGAAACCGGTGCGCAGTACCCACTGTTTGTTGACCTGGAACGAAGCACCGATGGCCGAGGCCCAGGTGTCATGCCAGTTCTGTGGCTCGTTGATGCGACCGATCGGGCCAGCCGCGCCACCCAGTGCAGGCGAAACGCCCGAGTTGTTGACGGTGATTTCTTTCAGGCGGCTCCAACGGGTCCATGTGGTACCCGCATACAACGTCCATTGGTCATCCAGCTTGTGGGTGATGGACATGTCGTAGGATTCTGGAGTGGTGATGTTCAACTTGGCGTCAAAACGCCCGCCGTTGAACGGACCAAAACCACGGCCGGAAATATCGGTGTGACCCGACAGGTTGTAGGAAACCTTGGAGGTGTACGTCAGGCCGATGTTGGTGCTAGCCCATGGCGTCACCAGGATACCGACTTTGTAGCCCCATGCGGTGTCATCGCCCTTGATGTCCACCAGGCCATCATTGCGGCCGAAGGTTTGCGCCAGCGGCGTCGACGAGGTCAGGTTACCGCTGATCTTGTTGAACGTCGGGCCGATACCCACGGACACGTATTCGTTGAAGGCGTAGCTGACAGTCGGCTGGAGGGTGACGACTTTAACGTCACTCTTCTTGCCGTAGTAACGGCCGCCGAAGCTGTCTTCGTAGTTGGTGATCAGGCCGAACGGCGCATACACGCCCAGGCCGAACGCCAGGTCATCGGTCGCTTTTTTCACGGCAAACAACATCGGGACTTTGGTAAAAGGAACCATGTCACCGTCGTTGCTGCTGCCGGGTGGGCCACCGCTGGTGTTTTTGATATCGGTCTTGGCGTCGATAGCTGCGACACCGGCAGTGATTTGATCGCGCTTGAGGCGTGACATGCCGGCAGGGTTGCCAGCGACAGTGCTTGCATCATCGGCAGATGAAGAGCGCCCGGCGAAACCTGTACCCATCCCACTGATGCTTTGCTCGTTGAGGGCAAAGCCGCTCGCGAACAGTTGGGTGGAGGCCATGGCAACGGCGAGGCTAAGTGTGGTCTTGAGCATTACTTTTTTCATTATTAGAACTCCGTGGTGATCACCGCTGCGGAAAGTAACAATAAATTTAGGTTAGCGCTATAGGCTGTAATGCAGGAGATAGAGCGGTTTTGTAGGACAATCCGACCAAAATCGGGGTTTTTAGCCGAATCTTGCAAAACGCCTGGTCAACAAGTGACCTGATTCATGGGTGAAACACAGGTCTGCCAGGCTTGGGTGAAGTCCCGCAGCCGACCTTGTGGGTGAAAAATTTCTTTCCAGATACGTGCCATTGCCAGTACATCGCCCGGCTGCGGCAGGGCAGGGCTGTGCTGCTCCACCAGCAGCCATGCGATGGCGGTGGCGTAACGCAGATTGACGGTTAACTCAAGCTGGGGCGCACTGAGGAATGCGTGCTGACTGGCCAGGCCGCGTACCAGGCTGGCGCGCTCGGGGTCGCGCGCCAGGTAATGGTCCCAAAGGGCGCGGTGGCGCGGTTCGGTGATGCTGTACAGGCCGTGGCCACGACGGTCGTGCAGGGCCGAGCCGAGTTCCGACTGGCTGGCAGCAATGCCCAGCAGCAGGGCTTCGGCTGTCGCATTATGGCGGCCGAGGTAAATCAACGTCGGCCGGATCACATAACGACACAATTCGCTGGCGGCGATACCCATACAAGCCTCGGTCCATGAAAGTGGTCGACGGTGCCTGAGAGGGGGCTTGGCAGCTGTGAATCGGATCTCAGGCCCGTCGCAAGCGGATCAAGCCGCTTGAGTTGAAGTGTAGTGTCATATTTACGATGTAAAGGACTGTTTTTAAAACATCTTCTTCATTTAGTTATAACGTTTATATCTATTTGAACTTAGCGAAAATGTTTCAATGCCGAATTTCAGGCAATAAAAAACCCTGCTTTTTAAACAGGGTTTTTGTGTTTCAGCGACTCGGGTCGATCAGGCAGTCAGTGCCTGACGGGTACGCTCGATCACGGCCTGCAGCGGCTCTGCGCTGGAGTATTGATCGGGGTACAGGCGTTCGCTGTGACGAGCGATGCCGTGTTCGTTGACCAGGGTGAAGCTGAAGCAGCCTTTGCGAGCGGCCATGATCAGGCAGTTCATTGGTGCAAAAGCGTTGGTGAGGGTGCGAATGGCATCCTGAGTGTGGATTTGAGCGTTCATATTATTGGTGTTCCTACAAATGACACGGATAAGAACCGTGCAGCGTTAAAACGTTCCAGTAACGTTGATCACCATTGATCAAACGAAGAACCGACTGGAACAAAGCAGCCAGTTTGAAGCGCTATTAAGTTGGCGCGCTTGGGCTGGCAGGTAGGTACTTAGGAGGGCAGGCAGCACAACAGGGGCAAAGGTTCTGGGCCCGGGGTGAAGATCCTGATCAATTTGCAGGTTGGTTCGGTCAGAGTATTGAGACTTCGCGGCACCCTTTGCATGTTCAAAGGCAGTGTCGTCGCAAGTGATACCTGGAAACCATCGAGGTGGTCGGTCCCGTGTTGTTCAGGGGAGTTGTTCGACCAGAATTGACTTTCAGCTTGGTACTAACGCCGCGGATAGTAACGGATCGAAACCGGGAAGGGAAGCGGCTGAGCAAAAAACTTTTATCAGCTGCCTAGAAAGCCACTATAGACCAGCACTGTTACGGCGGCCGCCAGCGAGCAGCCCAGCACGTAGGCCGCGAGGGTCAGGCGCCAGGAGCGGCCGGTTTCGATCACCGTCATCACGTCGCGCATGTCATTGATCCGGCCTTCACCCAGCTCGATGCACAGGCTTACCGCAGTAAAGGCCGCTGATAACAGGATGGCGATGGCAAACAACGCCCCGTCAGGCGAGGGCAAAGCTGCATTGATTCCCAATGATGTCGCGCAGATGGCGAGCAGCAACACGGCGAACAACAGGATTCCTTTCATCTGCGCCTACAGGAGAGTGACATCGTTGGTGCAGCAGTGTGGCGAGCGCGGGCGGTTTTGAAAAGTGCTCTGTTTTGCAGGCTGGTTGCTCTGTGGCGGTAACATTTTCGGACAGATTGAAGCAAAAAGTGTCGGCGATATAACCAGTGGATGGGTACTTGTGCACATTCGTTGCGCGGTGTGTAACCACTCTGTCAACTGCCCGCAAGTGCCGTCGTTTGCCTGCAACGAAAATTTAAGTCAATGAAAAACATCGCTTTTTTTTATTGGTGAAAAAATCGTCAGTTTGACTGCGGCCCCCGTTTCATGGGGCTTTGAGCGGGTTCAAGGTGGGTTGTCCACTGAGTTATCCACAGCTTCTGTGGATTGTCCCGAGCGCTTGCTCTAGAACGGGCGTGTAGGATTTATCCAGCTTTACCTGCGCGAAAAAAAGAGTAGAGTGGCGCGCCTTCCAATCTGTCCCACAGTGCTTTATGAAGTTTCGCTCAGTATCACCCTCTGTTACCGATACCCCTCAAACTGTTACCACACCCAAGCGATTTTCGTTGAAGGTTGCCTTGTGGCTGCTCGACAGCCCGCGGCTGGGGCATAACGCCAACATCAAGCACTTCGCCGGGCGCTTGCTCAAGCAGCCGGCCCGCGATGGCGTGGTCGCCGCTCAAAGTCGGCTGGGCCAGTTGATGTGCCGCGAGTGCGGCAACGCCCGCGACCGCCGCATTGGCCACGACCTGCTGCGCCTGGCGGCTCGCGCTGGCGACCGCCGCGCCCTGCGCGAGTTGGGGCAGGTCGAAGACTGAGCTGTCCTCGAGCCCCATGCTTGGTTAACCTTGCTCCTTTTCGGTGATGGCAGAAATGGCTATGGTTTTTGACTGGACCAGTATTGCCTTGGGTCTGGCGGGTGCAGCAGTGCCTTTATTGGCCCTGTGCTGGCAGATTCAACGTCGACTGACCGCGCGCATGACCGGTTGGGAGCTGCTCGAAGAGCGCCTGGCAACCGCGCAACTGGCCCAGGAAGGGCTAGCCGCGCAACTGGACGCCAGCCGCGATGAAATCAGCGACCTCAGCCAGGCCAATGCCGCGAAACAGGCCGACCTGGCCGCCATGCGCCGCGAAGTCGAACTGCTGCAAATCGACCGCGATAACGCCCGCGATGCCGCCCATGCCTGGAACCTCGACCGCAGCGCCAAGGAAACCGAGCTGCGCCGCCTCGATGCGCTGTCAGCTGCCTTGCGCGCCGAATTGCGTGAACAACAGGACAGTCATCAACAACGCCTCGCCGACCTGCAAGGCTCGCGCGATGAGTTGCGCGCGCAGTTTGCCGAGCTGGCCGGGAAGATCTTCGATGAGCGTGAGCAGCGTTTCGCCGAAACCAGCCAGGAACGCCTGGGCCAGTTGCTTGACCCACTGAAGGAACGCATCCAGTCCTTCGAAAAGCGTGTGGAAGAAAGCTATCAGAACGAAGCCCGCGAGCGTTTTTCCCTGGCTAAAGAGCTTGAGCGTCTGCAGCAATTGAACCTGCGCCTGTCAGACGAAGCCACCAACCTGACCCGTGCCCTCAAGGGCCAGAAGACCCAGGGCAACTGGGGCGAGCTGATTCTTGAGCGGGTACTGGAACATGCCGGGCTGGAGAAGGGCCGCGAGTACCAGACCCAGGTGAGCCTCAAAGGGCCGGACGGCGAGCGCTTCCAGCCGGACGTGCTGATCATGTTGCCGGGCGACAAGCAGGTGGTGGTCGACTCCAAGGTCAGCCTCACGGCCTATCAGCAATACGTCGCGGCAGATGATGAGGTGATTGGCCAGGCGGCCCTCAAGCAGCATGTGCTGTCCCTGCGTAACCACGTCAAAGGCTTGGCCGGCAAGGATTACAAGCGTCTGGAAGGGCTGCACAGCCTGGATTTCGTGTTGCTGTTCGTGCCCATCGAGGCCGCATTTTCCGCCGCCCTGCAGGCCGAGCCGAACCTGTTTCAGGAGGCGTTTGACCGCCATATCGTGATTGTCAGCCCCACGACCTTGCTGGCTACCCTGCGAGTGATCGACAGCCTGTGGAAGCAGGAGCGCCAAAGCCAGAATGCGCGGGAAATTGCCGAACGGGCCGGCTGGCTGTACGACAAATTCGTGCTGTTCATCCAGGACCTGGATGAAGTGGGCAACCGCCTACAACAGTTGGATAAGGCTTACAGCGCGGCGCGTAACAAGCTGACAGATGGGCGTGGGAATCTGGTCAGCCGTACCGAGCAATTGCGGTTGCTGGGTGCGCGTGCGAGTAAAAGTCTGCCAGCGGATTTGCTTGAACGGGCGATGACCGATTCAGACGGTGTGGCGCATCTGCCTGAGTAAATGCAATCCAAAATGTGGGGCCGAGTAAACTCTGTTTAAAGCGGCAAATGCCGACTCAACAGCGCCCGCAACGCCGCCGGCTTCACCGGCTTGGCCAAGTAATCCAACCCTGCCGCATGCACCTCGGCCACCATCTCCGGTCGCCCATCGGCACTGATCACCACCCCGGGAATCGGTTCTGCCAACTGCGCCCGCAGCCAGCCCATCAGCTCCGTGCCCGTCTCGCCGTGGTCCAGGTGGTAATCCACCAACGCCAGTTGCGGGCGCACGCCCTCGGCCAGCAGTGCCGCGCACTGCGCCTGGTCGGTGGCCGTCCACACTTCGCAGCCCCAGCGCGTCAGCAGGCTGCGCATGCCGATCAGGATGCTTTCCTCGTTATCCACACACAGCACCTGCGCGCCGCTTAATGGCAGCCCATTGTCTGGCGCGATCTTGGCCTGCGGGCTGGCCTGGTTACGCGCCAGCGGCACGCGCACGCTGAACACGCTGCCTTTGCCCGGCCACGAGCGCACGCTCAACGTATGCCCGAGCACGCGGCACAGGCCGTCAGCGATTGCCAAACCCAGGCCCAGACCCTTCTCGGCGCGGGTCTGGTGGCTGTCCAGGCGCTTGAACTCTTCAAAGATGACCTTCTGTTTATCCAGCGGGATGCCAGGGCCACGGTCCCACACTTCCAGGCACAATTCGTCCTTGCGCCTGCGCACGCCCAAAAGCACGGGGCCGTCGGCATAGCGGAACGCGTTGGTGAGAAAATTCTGCAGAATCCGCCTGAGCAACTTGATGTCACTGTCTATCCGCAACCGGCTGCCGCGCAGGCGGAAGCGCAGGTTCTGCTCCTGAGCCAGCGCCTTGAATTCGGCGCCGAGGGTGTCGAACAGCTCGTTGAGCACAAAGGGCTGCCGCTGCGGGTTGATCTTGCCGTTTTCCAGGCGTGAAATATCCAACAAGTCGCTGATCAAGTCTTCGGCCGAGCGCAGCGAGCTGTCCAAATGTTGCACCAATTGCCGCGCGTCGGCAGACAGGCCGTCGTGCTGGTGGGAAAGGGCTGCGGAGAACAGGCGTGCAGCGTTCAAGGGTTGCATCAGGTCGTGGCTGACAGCCGCAAGGAAGCGGGTCTTCGACTGGCTGGCGGATTCGGCCACGCCCTTGGCGTCGGTCAAAGCGACATTGAGCTGGGAAAGCTCATGGGTACGCTCGGTCACCCGTTGCTCAAGGCCTTCGTTGGCCTCGGTCAGCGCCTGCTCGGCCTCCCGGAACGCAGTGATGTCGGTAAAACTCATGACAAACCCACCGCCGGGCATCGGGTTGCCGATCAGCTCAATCACGCGGCCATTCGGGAATAAACGTTCGGAGGTGTGCGCGCGGCCTTGGCGCATCCAATGCAGGCGGCGCGCTACGTGCACCTGGGCCTCACCCGGCCCACACAGGCCGCGCTCGGCGTTGTAGCGAATAATGTCGGCAATCGGCCGGCCCACGCTGATCAGGCCTTCAGGGTAGTT
Organism: Pseudomonas sp. OE 28.3; assembly: GCF_014268205.2. Classification (NCBI taxonomy): domain Bacteria; kingdom Pseudomonadati; phylum Pseudomonadota; class Gammaproteobacteria; order Pseudomonadales; family Pseudomonadaceae; genus Pseudomonas; species Pseudomonas sp. OE 28.3. The sequence continues at coordinate 4,891,412 of NZ_CP077082.1, read as the reverse complement.
GAACAGCTCCAGGTAGCGGCGGTTCCAGGCCACCAGCTTGAGGGACTGGTCGACCACACTGATGCCTTGGGTGATGTTTTCGATCGCGCCTTGCAGTAATGCGCGGTTGAATTGCAACACCTCGGAGGCTTCGTCGGCGATGCGTACTACGTCCTCCAGCTGCATCTCCCGGCCTTCAATCGCGGCTTTTACCACTGCGCGTGTCGAAGAGGCGCCGAGCACGCCGGCCAGCAGGCGTTCGGTGTGGGCGATCCAGTCGTTATCGGCATTCTGGTTGGGGTTGAAACCTTTGCCTTGGCGATAGGCAAATCGGATAAAGCTCTGCTCGGCGCGTTCCTTGCCGACAAAACGTGCCGCGAGGCTGAGCAGGTCGCTGATTTGCACCGACAGCATCGAGCGCGCATTGGCGCGCTGGCTGATTTCCTGGCCGATAAAGCGCCCGGCCTGCCAATGCTCGGATACCCGTGTGCGCGACAGCATCGAGACCCACACAAACAGCGTGAAATTGCCCGCAAGAGAAAACACAGTACCCAGGGTTAACGAGGTGACGGTGAAACCAAAGGGGTGCGAATGCATCCACGTCAGGCCGGGGAAAAGGCTCAACGACCACCCCAGGCTTTTCGCCGTCACCGGCAGGACCAAGGTGTAGAACCACAAGAAAGTGCCAGCCGCCAAGCCGGCAAATACGCCTCGTCGGTTGGCCTGCTTCCAATACAACGCGCCAAGCATCGCTGGCGCCAGTTGGGTAACGGCGGCGAACGCGATCTGGCCGATGGTTGCCAGGCTCGCGCTGGAGCCGAGCAGGCGGTAACTCACGTAGGCCAGCAACAGGATGATCACAATGCTGACGCGGCGCACCGACAGCATCCAGTGGCGGAACACTTCGAACGGCCGCTCTGCGCTGGAGCGGCGCAACAGCCACGGCAGCAACATGTCGTTGGAGACCATGGTCGACAAGGCAATGCTCGCCACAATCACCATGCCGGTGGCCGCCGAGGCGCCGCCGATAAACGCCAGCACTGCAAGGGCCGGGTGCGCTTCGGCCATGGGCAGGCTGATCACGTAGGAGTCCGGCAATACCGAGGCGGGCAAGAGCATTTTGCCGCCGAGGGCGATAGGGATGACGAACAGCGCGGCGAGGATCAGGTACGCCGGGAACACCCACTTGGCCAGGCGTAAATCCTGCGGGTCGATGTTCTCTACCACGGTGACGTGAAACTGCCGGGGCAGGCAGATAATCGCCATCATCGCTACGCCAGTCTGCACCACCATCGATGGCCAGTTAATGGTTTCTGTCCAGTATTCTTCAAGGCGCGGGGCGAGCATGGCCTGGCTGAACAGATCGCCAAAACCATCGTATAGGCCGAAGGTCACGAATGCGCCTACCGCCAGAAAGGCGAACAGCTTGACCAGGGATTCAAACGCGATCGCCAGCACCATGCCACGGTGGTGTTCGGTGGCATCGAGGTTGCGGGTACCGAACACAATGGTGAACAGCGCCAATACCAGCGACACGATCAACGCGGTGTCCTGGGCGCGGGTGCCGGTGGTGTCGGGGCCGGAACCGATCAACAGGTTCACGCCCAGCACGATGCCTTTGAGTTGCAGAGCGATATAGGGCAGCACGCCGACCAGGCAGATCAGCGCCACCACCACCGCCAACGATTGGGATTTGCCGTAGCGTGCGGCGATAAAGTCGGCAATGGAGGTGATGTTTTCCTGTTTGCTGATCAGAATCATCTTCTGCAACACCCAAGGTGCCAGCACCAGCAGCAGGACAGGTCCCAGGTAGATTGGTAAAAACGCCCACAGTTGTTCGGCGGCCTGGCCTACGGCGCCGAAGAAGGTCCAACTGGTGCAGTAAACGGCCAGCGACAGGCTGTATACCCAGGCACGTATTCGTGGCGGTAGCGGCGCGTGGCGGCGATCACCGTAAAAGGCGATGGCAAACATAATGGCCATATAGGCCAGGGCAACGGCGGCGATCAGCCCGCTGGACAGCGTCATGGTAACTCCGAGCATAAGAACACCCGGGCATTCCGAGCCCGGTGGGACAGTCTCGCATGATGCTGGGGGTTAGTCAGTGTCGACCAAGGTCGTGTGGGATCGAATGTCGCAGCGCGTGTTCAACGCGGTGGCAGGGTTTTCTGACGCAAGATGTAAATGCTCACCAGCACTGCACTGGTCAGCATAAACCCACGTGCCCAAGGCAGCGGCACCAGGTAGCAGGAAAAACCAATGCTCAGCCACATCAGGCCGATGGCGTAGACCTTGCCCTTGAGCGGAATGCCATTGCCGTCCAGATAGTCTTTGATCCACGGCCCCAGGCGCGGGTGTTCCACCAGCCATTGGTAGAAGCGCGGGGAGCTTCGGGCGAAGCAGGCGGCTGCGAGTAGCAGGAAGGGCGTGGTCGGCAATACCGGCAGGAAGATACCGATCACTCCCAGCGCTACGCTCAGCCAGCCGATGGCCAGCAGCACGTAGCGCAGGAGCAGTGAGCGCTTGCCCATGGGCGTCATGGGCAACCGACTCAGTGGTGACGTGGCTTGAGGATCGCCGGTTTTTCGTCAGGCGCATTGCACAGCAGGTACAAGGCGGTGAGGGCTTCCGGGATCTGTACGATCATGTCGTCCATCAGGTTGGCATCGGCGGCGATGTCGGAGAATTCCGGCTGGTCGTCGAACAGGCCCGAACCGACCATGATCGGCAGCAGCATTTCGCTGACTTCTTCCTCGGCAGTTTCGAACCAGGCGGCTTCGCGCAGGAACACACCTTCCATGAAGCCGATGCACCAGCCGCGCAGGTCGGAGTCATCCGGCTCCTCGCCCAGGTCCAGCTCGCACGGCAGCTCGAATTCCTCATCGGAAGCCAGTTGGCGACCAATGTGGGCCTTGAGGGCCAGCAGGGTGGATTCGATTTCTTCGCGTTGGGCGGCGTCGGCGTAGTGCGGTTCTTCGGCGAACAGCGCGTCGATCCATTCACGGTCGGGCACGACGTCGGCGCAGATCGACAGGGCGGTCAGGTAGCCGTGAGCGGCCACGTAGTCCAGCGCCTCGTCATGCAGCTCATCGGCGTCGAGGAAGGCTTGCAGGCGGGTTAGTTGCTCAGCGAAGGACATTGAAGGGCTACCTTGGGAATAAACGATGCGCAATTCTAGGCTTTCTTGAGCGTCCAGGCCAGCTGCAAGGCATATTTGCCGGGTACTGGAGCGGGGTGACTATTCGTCAGTGGCGCCCTTTGCCAGGTAACGCTCGGGTATACTGCCGCGTTTTGTGATGCCCCTGCAGGCCAAGCGCCAATCCGCGAAAACTTCGCTTACGGATTATTTCCCGTGAAGCGGTGTTTTTTCGGCCAGCCTGTACAGAGGGATTTCGGCACCATTTTGGAGTTTTACATGCTCGAACAGGCTCAACGCGTCCTCAAGGACATCTTCGGCTACGACAGTTTTCGTGGCCGCCAGGGTGCGATCATTGAGCGCGTGGCCAGTGGCGGTGATGCCCTGGTCCTGATGCCTACCGGCGGCGGCAAGTCGCTGTGCTTTCAGGTGCCGGCGCTGTTGCGCAATGGCTTGGCCGTGGTGGTGTCGCCGCTGATCGCGTTGATGGACGATCAGGTCGCCACCCTAGAAGAACTCGGTGTCGCCGCCGCCGCCTTGAACTCCACCTTGAGTGCCGAACAGCAGCGCGAGCTGGCTGCGCGCATCAAGCGCGGTGAAGTGAAGATGCTCTACCTGGCGCCAGAACGGCTGGTGCAGCCACGCATGCTGGCCTTCCTGCAAAGTCTGGAAATTGCGCTGTTCGCCATCGACGAAGCCCACTGCGTGTCGCAATGGGGCCACGATTTCCGTCGCGAATACCTGCAACTGGGCCAACTGGCGGAATTGTTCCCCGACGTGCCGCGCATCGCCCTGACCGCCACCGCCGACAAACGCACCCGCGAAGAAATCGTCGAGCGCCTGCATCTGCAGAACGCCGAGCGCTTTCTGTCGAGCTTCGACCGGCCGAATATTTTTTACCGCATCGTGCCCAAGGAACAACCGCGCAAGCAGTTGCTGGCGTTCCTGTCCGAGCGGCGCAGCGACGCAGGCATCGTGTATTGCCTGTCGCGCAAGAAGGTCGATGAAGTGGCCGCGTTTCTCTGCGAGCAAGGCTACCCGGCGCTGCCGTATCACGCGGGGCTGCCCAATGACACGCGCTCTGCCCATCAGAAGCGCTTCCTCAACGAGGAAGGCCTGATCATGGTGGCCACCATCGCGTTCGGCATGGGCATCGACAAATCCAACGTGCGTTTTGTTGCACACATGGACCTGCCAAAGTCCCTTGAGGCCTACTACCAGGAAACCGGTCGCGCCGGCCGTGATGGCCTGCCGGCGGATGCCTGGATGGTCTACGGCCTGCAAGACGTGGTGATGCTCAAGCAGATGTTGCAGAACTCCGAAGGCGACGAGCGCCACAAACGCCTGGAACAACACAAGCTCGATGCCATGCTCTCGCTGTGCGAAGAGACCCGCTGCCGCCGACAGACGCTGCTGGCGTATTTCGACGAGGACATGCCCGAGCCATGCGGGCACTGTGACAATTGCACCGATGGCGTACAGACCTGGGACGCTACCGAGCCGGCGCGCCAGGCGTTGTCGGCCATCTACCGTACCGGCCAGCGCTACGGCGTGGGGCATCTGGTGGACGTATTGCTGGGCAAGGACAACGAGAAAGTGCGCAGCTTCGGCCACGAAAAACTCTCGGTGTACGGCGTCGGCAAGGCGCGCGCCGAAGGCGAATGGCGTTCGTTGTTCCGGCAGATGGTCGCGCGCAACCTGGTGGACATCGACATCGAAGGCTACGGCGGCTTGCGCCTGAACGACAGTTGCCGGCCATTGCTCAAGGGCGAGGTGAGCCTGGAGCTGCGCCGCGACCTTAAGCCGCAAACCACCGCAAAAAGCAGCAGCACCAGCCCGGCCAGCCAATTGGTGCGTGGCGAAGAACGCGAACAGTGGGAAGCCTTGCGCACCCTGCGGCGCAAACTGGCGCAGGAACACAGCGTGCCGCCTTACGTCATCTTTCCCGACTCCACGTTGCTGGAGATGTTGCGCGAGCAACCGACCAGCATGGCCGAGATGGCCAAGGTCAGCGGCGTGGGTGCGCGCAAGCTGGAACGCTACGGCCAGGCCTTCCTCGAGGTGCTCGGCGGCCAGGCCGAGGCGCCCAAGGAAGTCGCCGACATCCGCCATGAACTGATCAGCCTGGCACGTGCCGGCATGACCCCGATCCAGATCGCCGGCCAGCTGCAATGCTCGGAAAAAAACGTCTACACCTTGCTGGCTGAATCCATCGGCAAGCAACAGTTGTCGTTGGAGCAGGCCCTTGATTTACCGGAAGATTTGCTCGGTGAAATCCAGGATGCCTTCCTCGACGGAGAAGGCGAATTGCCACCTGTCACGGAGATCGCACCGCTGTTTACCGGGCGTGTTCCTGAGGGGGTTTTGTATTGCGTACGTGCCGCTTTGCAGTCTGAATTCGAAATTTAATGTGCCAATTACGACAATGTAACGAATCAGTACATAGCACCACTTGCCTCCTGGCATGGCTCATGCTTAGCTGACTAATAATTAGCCACATTCTATTTTCAGTCTAAATCATGAGTTTTTTATGCCGTTAACCGAACAACACCGCTTTGGCATGCAGTTGGCGCAAATGTCCCGAGGCTGGCGCGCCGAACTCGACCGCCGTTTGGCGGGGCTGGGCTTGTCCCAGGCGCGTTGGCTGGTGCTGTTGCACCTGGCCCGTTTTGTAGATGCGCCCACCCAGCGTGAACTGGCGCAAAGCGTCGGCGTAGAAGGTCCGACCCTGGCGCGCCTGCTCGACAGCCTTGAAGGCCAGGGCCTGGTGCAGCGCCAGGCGGTGCTGGAGGATCGTCGCGCCAAACGCATTCTGTTGTGCGACACCGCCCGTCCGTTGATTGATCAGATCGAAACCATCGCCACGGCCTTGCGCCATGAGTTGTTCGTGGGCGTGGATGAAGAAGATTTGCGCGTGTGCATGCGCGTGCATGGGCACATTCTGGCGAACCTGGAAAAGTCCTGAGGTGTGGCGAGGGAGCTTGCTCCCGCTGGGCTGCGTAGCAGCCCCAAAGCCATCAACCTCGTTGCACCTGAATGATCGCATTCACCGCATTGGGGGCGCTTCGCACCCCAGCGGGAGCAAGCTCCCTCGCCACAGTAGCCTGGCATCCAGCTAGAACGTCTGCCCCAGGTTCAGGTACACCGCCTGCTGCTTGTCATCATTGAACCCATAGCTGAAATTCAGCGGCCCTAACGGCGTATCAAAACCGAGGAAAATACTCGCGGCATTGATGTACCCGCTGTCAAACTGGTTATCGTTGTTCCACGCCCGGCCGCGTTCCACCGATGCGCCGAGGTACAGCGGGAAATCCAGCGGCAGGTATGAGCGCGGCGTCAGGCGGCGGTAGTACACAGCACGCATCAGGGCGATGTTCTGCCCCGAGATTGAGTCTTCGCGAAAGCCTGATAATTGCCGCGCACCGCCGAGCAGAAAGCTGGAAACCACCACGTCGGATTTATCCAGCGTGCGCCCATAACGACCGCCGAGTATCAAGGTGTCCGGGCCGTGGCTCATGGCCTTGTCCAGCTTGAACTCCCACTGTCGGTAGCGCTGGTCCGAACCCAGGCCGGGCTCGAACTCTCGGAAGGCCAGGCCGATGTCTTCGCCGGTATGGGGGAAGTACACGTTATCCAGCGAATCGAACGAGTACTTGAGCTCATAGAAACCCTCATTGAAGCTCACACTCGGCAAGTCGCGCTCGCCAACACGCACATCTGCCTTGCCCCAGGCTTCACCGACGCCGAAGCGGATCTCGCCGCTATTGCCAATCTGGCGCCCCACGTTCAAACCAAAACCGTAGCGCTCCAGGCGATATTCGGCGATAGGGTCGCTGTCCAGCACCAGGTCGACGTTCTGCGCCTGGGCACTGATATAAGGCGCGACGAAATAGCGCGAGCCCACATCCAGTGGCTGGTAGAACTCGCTGTACAGCTCTTGGCGATCACCAATCTGCACGCGCGTCAGCCATTCGGCGCCAAGGCGGTTGATGCCGTTCATGCGGTAACTGGCGCCGAGGTTGTAAGCGCTGGCGCCGCGCATGTCATCCGACAGGTTCAGGCCCAGGCGCAAATAGTCGGTGCCGCTGCGTTTGCCGCGCGCGCTGATGACCAGGGTATTGTCCTGGCCCTTTTTCACCACGCGGTATTGCACCTGCTCGAAGTAATCCAGGCCGTACAACGTGCCCATGTCGGTTTGCAGGCGGCCCAGGTTCAGCGGCTCGCCCAGGGTTTGGCGGATGTAGTAGCGAATTACGTCGTCACTGACTTTCGAGTCGTTCTCCACCTTGATGGCGGTGATCACCGGCGTGCGTTCGCCCGGGGTGCGGGCCTCAACCAATTGCGGGTCGATCGGTTCGGCGGGGCGCAAATGCGCCAGGCGCACGTCGAGGGCGCGGGTGGCGCGGTAGCCGGCGTCGATCATGTCCTTGGCGCGGCCGAAGTCCGTCACGCCGTAGGCGGCCAGCGGTGGCTGGATCAGCACATCCTTGGGATGCAGGGCCTTGAGTTGTTCTTCTGAGTTGCGCCGGGTCATCAGGGTGATGGACTGGTTGAGCACGTCCACGACCGTCGCCAGTTGCTTGCGTGAGCGCAGCGGCGTGCCGATGTCCACGACGATAGCGATGTCGACGCCCATTTCGCGCGCCACATCCAGTGGGATGTTGTCGGTCATGCCGCCGTCCACCAACAGCCGTCCGTCCAGTTCCACCGGAGCGAACACTGCCGGGATCGACATGCTCGCACGGATCACCTGGGGCAAGTGACCCTTGCTGAACACCACTTTTTCGCCGGTGGTGATGTCGGTGGCCACAGCGCGGAACGGGATTGGCAGCTTGTCGAAGTTACGCGTATTGCTGGAGTGGGCGAACATGCTTTCCAGCAGCAGCGCCAGGTTCTGGCCCTGGATCACGCCGAGCGGCAGGCCAAGGCTGCCGTCATCGCGAAAGCTGAGTTTTTGTTTGACGAGGAAATCGCGGTCATCCTGTTTGCGCCGAAACGGCACATCTTCGCGCGGCGGGGCGTCGGACAATGCCTGCTGCCAGTCGATATTGAGCGCGAGCTTTTCCAGTTCATCGATCTTGTAGCCCGAGGCGTACAGGCCGCCAATCACCGCGCCCATGCTGGTGCCGGCGATAGCATCGATATGGATACCTTGCTCCTCCAGGGCCTTGAGCACGCCAATATGCGCAAGGCCACGGGCGGCACCGCCGGACAGCACCAGGCCGATTTTGGGGCGTGGGCTTTCGACGGCATCGGCGATCAGGGGAAGCAGGCACAGAAACAGGCAGGACAACAGGCGGCGCATCATGAATCTCGAGGCTGGGCGATAAAGGCCGGTATTATAGTCACTCGATCGTCCGTGCCCGATATGTCAGGAACTTCTCTAATTATGTCTGCCAGCAAACCCGAGATCGTCATCACCTATTGCACCCAATGCCAATGGCTGTTGCGCGCGGCGTGGCTGGCCCAGGAATTGTTGAGTACATTTGCCGATGACTTGGGCCGTGTGGCGCTTGAGCCAGCCACCGGCGGGGCGTTTCGCATCACCTGCGACGGTGTGCAAATTTGGGAGCGCAAGGCCGACGGCGGCTTTCCAGAGGCCAAGGTACTCAAGCAGCGCGTGCGCGACCAGATCGACCCGCAGCGCGACCTGGGGCACAACGACCGCCAAGCCTGAAGGCTACGCGGTGGCTGCCGGCTGTTTGGCCTGGCTGGCACTGCCCATCAAGCCTGAGAGCACGATGGCGACAATGATCAGCGCGCCGCCCAGCAGCATGCGCAAGGTCGGGGTTTCGGCAAACAGCAGCCAGGCCGCGGTGATGCCATAGACCGGCTCCATGGCGAACACCACGGACGCGGTGCGCGCCTTGATCACCGCGAGGCTGGCGACAAACAAGCTATGGGCCAGGCCGGTGCAGAACACCCCGAGCAGACCGATCCACAGCCAGTCAATCGCACGTACATCCGCCAGGCCCGGTGCTGCGACTGGCAGCAGGCACGCCGCGACCACCACGTTCTGGCACAGCGCAGCCTGCACCGCCGGAATGCGCCCGGAGCTGGCGCGGTTGTTCAGCGACAGCAGCGAGAACAACAGGCCCGAGAGAATCCCCCACAGCAGGCCGCCCGTGGCTTGGCTGGCGAGGTCGAAGTCTGGCGTGACCAACACCAGGCCCACCGTGACCAGCGCAACCAGCAACACTTCGTTGGCGCGAATGCGCTCACGGAAGATCAGCCCTTCAAGCATCACGGTAAAGGCCGGGAACGCGGTGAAGCCAAGGGTGGCGACGGCCACCCCGGCGACTTTGACGGCAATGAAGAAGGTCACCCAATGCGCCGCCAGCAGCACGCCACTGACCACGAGGCGACGCCAGTCGCGCATCTCCAGGGTTTTCCAGGTGGTGTTGCTGGCAAATCGCGCAAAGATCGCCAGGGCGATTACGGCAAAGGCGGCGCGACCAAACACGATGATGGCCGGCGAGGCGGCTGCCAGCTTGCCGAAAACACCAGTGAGGCCAAACATCAGTGCGCCGATATGCAGGGCGCCAAGGGCTGAGCGGGGAGTCATTGCGATCCTTGAAACAACGGGGGTGACAGAATCGCAGTCTAGAGGTTCGAGGGCGCCGGTGTCTGTCGCGGACCTCGCGAATCTTAGCGCCAGCCTCTCATCATAATCATCCCATTAGGCAACGAATAACCTGTGGCGAGCAGGCTTGCCCTGCGTTGGGTTGCGAAGCGACCCCAAAAATGGGACTGCTGCGCAGTCCAACGCGGGGCAAGCCCGCTCGCCACAGTGACGGTGTTCGCGGTTGGGATCAGCCGCCTGGGCGGTCAGCGTTGATGATTACGATGAGCGGCGTAAGGTGCCCGGTGAGGCGCCAAACTCACGCAACATGGCGGCAGAGAAGGCACTTTGCGAGGCGTAGCCGACGCGCTCGGCAATTTCGCCAACGGGCAGTGGCGTCTCGCGCAGGAGCTTCAGCGCCATGTGCAGACGACGGCCGCGCAGGTAGTCCATGGGGGTTTGCCCGCACTCGGCCATAAAGCGCGCATGCAGGCGCGCTACCGAGAGATCGGCAATACGCGCCAGATCGGCCACCTGCAACGGGTGCGCAGCATGGCGTTCGATGTGCGCATTGAACGCGGCATACGGCAAACGCTTGCCCGGTAGCGGTTGGGCCAGCGGATGATTGAGACTGGCCAGCAGCAACACCGCGCCTTGCTGGGCGATCAGCGGGTCATCCACCGGGCTGTGTGCCAGCCATTGCACCAACTGGCTTTGCCGGGCGTCCAGTGTCAGTCGCGCCGGTTGATCGAGCAGGCGGCGACTGGTGTCGGCGTGCTCGCCCAAGGACTGCGCCACCCAATGTTCGTCGGGCACATCCAGCACCAGGCAGCGGCTGCCGTCGCGACTGCCGCAGGCATGGTGGGCCGAGAAGGGCAGCACCATCACGCTGCTGGCGTGCACCTGGCTGCCCAGGCCATCGACTTCCAGGTCCAGATGCCCCGACAACCCGAACACCAGTTGGGCGTGGTCATGGCTGTGGGCGAGCGGCTCTTCAATGTAGTGGCGCAGCGTGAGGGTCGGTCTCATCGCGGTCTCCTGGGCAGCAGGCCTGCAGTCTACAACGCTTCAAGGGCTTTGATCGCTGTCATCAGACTGACGCACAGTTGTCATGGGCTATTAACCGCCTGGGCGCAAGCTCGCGAAAACACCGTCGAGGGATGCCCATGACCAGTGCCGAGTTCGCCAAACCCAGCCGCAAACAACGGGTTCGTACCCTGTGGATCTCCGACGTGCACTTGGGCACCCGGGATTGCCAGGCCGAGCACCTGTCACAGTTCCTCAAGGGCTACCACGCCGACAAGGTCTACCTGGTCGGCGATATCATCGACGGCTGGAAAATGCGCGGCGGCATGTACTGGCCTCAGGCTCATACTAATGTGATCCGCCGCCTGCTGACCATGGCCAAGCGCGGCACCGAGGTGATCTACGTCACCGGCAACCACGACGAATTCCTGCGCCGCTACTCCAAGCTGATCCTGGGCAATATCCAGCTGGTGGACGAGGCCGTGCACGTCACTGCCGATGGCCGCCATCTCCTGGTGATTCATGGTGATCAATTTGATGTGATCACCCGATACCACCGTTGGCTGGCGTTCCTGGGCGATTCGGCCTATGAGTTCACCCTCACGCTCAACCGCTGGCTCAATCACTGGCGTGCGCGGTATGGCTATGGCTACTGGTCGCTGTCGGCGTACCTGAAACACAAGGTCAAGACGGCGGTGAGTTTTATCAGTGATTTCGAAGAGGCGATCGCCCACGAAGTGACCAAGCGCGAGTTGCATGGTGTGGTGTGCGGGCATATTCACCATGCCGAGATTCGCAAGGTGGGCGAGGTGGACTACCTTAATTGCGGGGATTGGGTGGAGTCGTGCACCGCGTTGATCGAGCACTGGGATGGCAGTATCGAGTTGTATCGGTTGGCGGATGCGCAGGCTAAAGAGGCGCTGCTCAAAGCTGAGATGGTTGCGGGCTAGAAGGTTCGCACGGTCAAAAATGTGGGAGCTGGCTTGCCTGCGATGGCGGTTGTTCAGTCAACTTATTCAGTGACTGACACACCGTAATCGCAGGCAAGCCAGCTCCCACAATTTGATTGGATTTCTTCAGTTACTTCGAGACGTCGGCGATGGCCTCGGCCAGTAATGCCAGGCGTGTCGCGTCAATACCCGCCACATTCGCCCGCCCCGAACTGACCATATACACGCTGTGCTTCTCGCGCAGTTGCTTGACCTGCTCAGCACTCAAACCGGTATAGGAAAACATCCCGCGCTGCGCACCAATATGCGCAAACTTCTCGGCCAGCCCGTGGGGCGCCAGCGCCTCCACCAGCCCGGAGCGCAGCTGGGCAATGCGTGAACGCATGGCCTCGACTTCATCGCTCCAGCGCTTTTTCAGCTCGGCGTCGCCCAGGATGGTCGCTACCACTGCGGCGCCATGATCCGGCGGCGTCGACCACAGGTTGCGCGCGATATTCGCCAGTTGGCTGCGCACGTCCGTGAGCTTCTCGGCGTCTGCCGCGCACACGATCAGCGCGCCGACACGGTCGCTGTACAGGCCGAAGTTCTTCGAGCAGGAACTGGTGACCAGCACTTCCGGCAGCTCGGCGGCAAACAACCGTACCGCCCAGGCGTCCTGCTCCAGGCCGTCGCCAAAGCCCTGGTAGGCGAAGTCGATCAATGGCAGCAATTGCCGTTCGCGCACGATGTGCAACACCTGGCGCCAGTCGTCCTGGGACAAGTCAAAACCGGTCGGGTTATGGCAGCAGGCATGCAACAACACCACGTCGCCTGTGGGCACGGTGGCCAGTGTTGCGAGCATCGCGGCCACGTCCAGGCGGTTATCCGCGCCCACATACGGGTAATGGCTGACCTTGAGCCCGGCCTTGGCGAAGATGGTTTCGTGGATCGGCCAGGTCGGGTTGCTCAGCCACACGCCGCGGTCGGGCAGGTTTTGCGCGATAAAGTCGGCACTCAGGCGTAGTGCGCCGGTGCCGCCAGGGGTTTGCGTAGCACCGGCGCGACGTTCGCGAATCAGCGCTGAATCGGCGCCCAGCACCAGCTCACTGATCAGCGAACCGAAGGCCGCATTGCCATGGCCGCCGATATAGGTCTTGGTGGTTTGCGTGTCCACCAGGCGCTGTTCGGCCAGTTTTACCGAGTGCGGAATCGGCGTCAGGCCCTGGTCGTCCTTATACACACCCACGCCCAGGTCGAACTTGTTCGGGTTGGCGTCCTGAGCATACAGGTCCATCAGCCCGAGGATCGGGTCCCCGGGCACGCGGCCAATGGCATCAAAATGCATTACTTGCGGCCCTCGGCGTCCTTGGCCACTTCGTCGGTGCGCGCGGCCATGATGAAGTCGTTGCGGTGCAGGCCTTTGATCGAGTGGCTCCACCAGGTCACGGTGACTTTGCCCCACTCGGTGAGCAGGCCCGGGTGATGGCCTTCGGCTTCGGAGATTTCACCCATGGCGTTGGTAAAGGCCAGGGCGAACTTGAAGTTCTTGAACAGGAAAACCTTTTCCAGCTGCATCACGCCGTCGCGTACTTCGATGTTCCAGTCGGGAATCTGCTTTATCAGTACCGGCAGCTCTTCGTCGCTGACTTGTGGGGCATCGGCGCGGCAGGCTTCGCAGTGGGCTTGGTTCAAGGTGGTCATGGGGGTGTCCTGAATTCGAAAGATTGAGATCAGTGGGCGTTACCCTAAAGCAACGCGAGGCCAGGGAACAGATTCACCTGGCCTCAAAATGTAAGGTTCAAGCAGCTTCGGGTTTGGGCGGCACTGCCTTTGGGGTGAAGAGCGGCGCATGCAGACCCAACTGCATACCGCGCTCGACCATGCCCATGATGTCTTCCTGCGCCACTTCAAACAGGCGCTTAAGCTCGGGCAGTACGAAGTACAGCGGTTGCAGGATGTCGATGCGATACGGCGTACGCATTGCTTCCAGCGGGTCGAAGGCCTGGTGTTCGGGTTCATCCGACAGGCAATACACGCTTTCTTTAGGCGACGACAAGATGCCGCCACCGTAGATGCGTCGACCTTGCGGCGTGTCCACCAAACCGAATTCGATGGTCATCCAGTACAGGCGCGCCAGGTACACGCGTTGCTCTTTGGTGGCCGCGAGGCCGAGCTTGCCGTAAGTGTGGGTGAACTCGGCAAACCATGGGTTGGTCAGCAGCGGGCAGTGGCCAAAGATCTCGTGGAAAATATCCGGCTCTTGCAGGTAGTCCAGTTCTTCGCGGGTGCGAATAAAGGTCGCCACCGGAAATTGCTTGCTGGCGAGCAATTCAAAGAAGGTCTGGAAGGGGATCAGTGCGGGGACGCGGGCAACTTGCCAGCCGGTGGTTTCGGCCAACACCTTGTTGATCTCACCCAGTTGCGGGATGCGGTCCAGGGGCAGGCCGAGCTTGTCGATGCCGTCCAGGTATTCCTGGCAGGCGCGCCCCTCGATCACTTTCAATTGGCGCGTGATCAGGGTGTTCCACACCGCGTGTTCTTCCGGCGGGTAGTGGATAAAACCTTGCGCATCGGGCTCGCGGGCCACGTAGTGCGTCTGCTTCATACGGCTCTCCTGCTAGGCATTCGTTCTTGTTATGTCCTGCGATGAGCCTATTGATAACGCGGAAGGCGACGGATTCCATCGGGCTTCGGTGCTTGCGCGTAGGAAAAGTTACCGTTATTCGTAAAGTTTTCGTTACGGTATGCCGGCCTCTCGTTGTCTTGGGCTGGGAAAAGGTCACAAGCTGTCACATAATCTTGACGACTATCTGCGCCCAGCGGCAAAAAGACCCGGCGCTTTCCCACCATTTGGGCTTTTTCATGCGTATTAAAGTGCACTGCCAGAACCGTATCGGCATCCTGCGGGACATTCTCAACCTGCTGGTGGAATACGGCGTCAACGTCGCCAAAGGCGAGGTAGGCGGTGAACATGGCAACGCCATTTACCTGTTTTGCCCCAACCTTGTGAACATGCAGTTCCAGGCGCTGCGCCCGCAATTCGAAGCAATTGCCGGGGTATTTGGCGTTAAAAGGGTAGGGCTGATGCCCAGCGAACGTCGGCATATGGAGCTCAATGCGCTGCTCGGCGCTCTGGAGTTTCCGGTGTTGTCGATTGATATGGGCGGCTCCATCGTCGCCGCCAACCGCGCGGCGGCGCAGTTGCTCGGGGTGCGGGTGGACGAGGTGCCGGGCATTCCGCTGTCGCGTTATGCCGAGGATTTCGACCTGCCGGAGTTGGTGCGTGCGAGCAAATCGCGCATCAACGGCTTGCGGGTCAAGGTCAAGGGTGACGTGTTTTTGGCGGACATCGCGCCGCTGCAGTCTTCCGAACACGACGACAGCGAGGCCATGGCCGGTGCCGTGCTGACCCTGCACCGTGCCGACCGTGTGGGCGAGCGTATCTACAATGTGCGCAAGCAAGAGCTGCGCGGCTTCGACAGTATTTTCCAAAGCTCCAGGGTCATGGCCGCGGTGGTGCGCGAAGCCCGGCGCATGGCGCCGCTGGATGCGCCGCTATTAATAGAAGGCGAAACCGGCACCGGCAAAGAGTTGCTGGCACGCGCTTGCCACTTGGCCAGTCCGCGCGGGCAATCGCCCTTGATGGCGCTCAATTGCGCGGGCCTGCCGGAGTCGATGGCCGAGACCGAGCTGTTCGGCTACGGCCCCGGCGCATTTGAAGGGGCGCGGGCCGAGGGCAAGTTGGGCCTGCTGGAGCTGACGGCGGGCGGTACGTTGTTTCTCGATGGCGTGGGGGAAATGAGCGCACGCTTGCAGGTGAAATTGCTGCGCTTTTTGCAGGACGGCTGCTTTCGCCGGGTGGGCAGTGATGAAGAGGTGTACCTCGATGTGCGGGTGATCTGTGCCACCCAGGTGGACCTGTCGGAACTCTGCGCCCGTGGCGAATTCCGTCAGGACCTGTATCACCGGCTCAACGTGCTGTCGCTGCATATCCCGCCGCTGCGTGAATGCCTGGATGGCCTGGCGCCGCTGGTTGAGCACTTTCTTGACCAGGCCAGCCGACAGATTGGTTGCCCGCTGCCCAAGCTGGCGCCGGCGGCGATGGACCGGCTCAGTCACTACCATTGGCCGGGCAATGTGCGGCAGTTGGAAAACGTGTTGTTTCAGGCGGTGTCGTTGTGCGACGGCGGCATGGTCAAGGCTGAGCATATTCGCCTGCCGGATTATGGGGTGCGCCAGCCCCTTGGGGATTTTTCCCTGGAAGGCGGGTTGGAGAACATCGTTGGGCGGTTTGAAAAGGCGGTGCTGGAGGCTTTGTACGCCGAGCACCCGAGCAGTCGGCAGTTGGGTAAGCGCCTAGGCGTGTCGCACACCACGATCGCGAATAAGTTGCGTGATTACGAAATTCTGAAGAATGAACGCGGTTAAACCTGTGGGAGCTGGCTTGCCTGCGATGACGGTGGGTCAGTTGGCTCATGTGTCGCTGATACACCGCTATCGCAGGCAAGCCAGCTCCCACAGTTGATCTTTGTCGTCCTTAAGACCGGTGCTTGCCGCAGGCGGCAGTAGTCCGCCGTTTTTTCGACTCTATCCCTGCCACCTAATCTCTAAGCCTGCCCGCAAACCCCCGCCGTACATGGACTTCAATCTATTTTCAAAAGTTGGTTCGCAAATTGCTTAAGCCTCATCAGAGCAACGGTGGGCGGCAAGCGTCCGTCAGAAAGAGGATAGAGCGTGGACAAGTACCTTTATGTGGCAATGACCGGCGCCAGCCAGAATGCACTGGCGCAAAAGGCCCATGCCAACAATCTGGCGAACATTTCCACCAACGGTTTCCAACGGGACCTGGAGCAGGCGCGTTCGATGCCGGTGTTCGGTGACAGCTTTCCGGCGCGGGCATTTGCCATGACCGAACGGCCGGGCACCGACTTCTCCCAGGGCGCCATGATTGAAACCGGTCGCGACCTCGATGTGGCGGTCAGCGGTGACGGCTGGATGGCCGTGCAAACCCCGGATGGCGGCGAAGCCTACGTGCGCAGCGCCAGCATGAATGTGGATGCGTTGGGCGTGTTGCGTGCCGGCAACGGCATGCCGGTGATGGGCAACGGTGGCCCGATTGCCGTGCCGCCCGAGCAGAAAATCGAAGTGGGCGCCGACGGCACCATCAGCATCCGCGCCATGGGCGAAGGCCCGCGCGTGATGGCTGAAGTGGACCGCATCAAGCTGGTCCAGCCCGACCTCAAGAACATGACCAAGGGCCTGGATGGCGCCATCCATACCAAGGATGGCAAACCGGCCCAGGCCGACGCGAACGTGCGGCTGACCTCGGGTTTCCTGCAGGCGAGCAACGTCAATGCGGTGGAAGAAATGACCGCCGTGCTGTCGCTCTCCAAGCAGTTCGAGTTGCACATCAAGATGATGAACAGCGCTAAAGAAGACGACCAGGCCATGACCCGCGTTCTGTCGATGAGCTGATTGCCGGTTTACTGAAGACTAATTTTGCAGCACAGCGCCAACAAACAGGCGCACGAAGGAGAACACTATGCTTCCGGCTCTATGGGTTGCCAAAACAGGTTTGGCCGCGCAGGACACCAACCTGACCACCATTTCCAACAACTTGGCGAACGTGTCGACCACGGGTTTCAAACGTGATCGCGCCGAGTTCCAGGACTTGCTTTATCAGATCAAGCGCCAGCCAGGCGCCCAGTCGACCCAGGACAGCGAACTGCCGTCGGGCCTGCAACTGGGTACCGGTGTGCAGATCGTCGGCACCCAGAAGAACTTCAGCGCCGGTAACCTGCAGCAAACCAACCAGCCGCTGGACATGGCCATCAACGGCCGGGGTTTCTTCCAGATCCTGCAGCCGGATGGCACTACTTCCTACACCCGTGACGGTACTTTTCACCTCGACTCCAATGGCCAGATCGTCACCGCCAACGGCTTCGCGCTGGAGCCGGCTGTGGTGGTTCCAGCCGATGCCAAGACCTTTACCGTCGGCACCGACGGCACCCTGTCTATCACCGTGGCCGGCAACCCGGCGTCGCAAGTGATCGGCAACCTGCAAACCGCCGACTTCATCAACCCGGCCGGCCTGCAGGCCATGGGTAACAACCTGTTCCTGGAAACAGCCTCCAGCGGCGCGCCGCAAATCGGCACCCCAGGTCTCAACGGCTTCGGTACCACCCTGCAGCAAACCCTGGAAACCTCCAACGTCAGCACGGTTGAGGAGATGGTCAACATGATCACCACCCAACGCGCCTACGAGATGAACTCCAAGGTGATTTCCACCGCCGACCAGATGCTTTCGTTCGTAACGCAGAATCTGTAATCAAGTCTATGGGGCGCCTTTTGCGGCGCCTGCAACACCGTGAGGTAAGGGTCATGAATCGCTATGTTTCTGTTCTGGCATTGAGTGGGATCGCCGTGCTCGCGGGCTGTGTCGCCCCGACGCCAAAACCCAATGACCCGTACTACGCGCCGGTGTTGCCGCGCACGCCGTTGCCGGCGGCGGCCAACAATGGCTCGATTTACCAGGCCGGTTTCGAACAGAACCTGTACAGCGACCGCAAGGCCTTCCGTGTGGGTGACATCATCACTATCACGTTGAACGAGAAGACCCAGGCCAGCAAGAATGCCAACTCGCAGATCGGCAAGACCAGCAAGACCGGCATCGGCCTGACCTCGCTGTTTGGTGGCGGCCTGACCACCAATAACCCTTTGGGCGATGGCGACCTGAGCCTCAACGCCGGTTACAGCGGCGACCGTGCCACTAATGGCAAGAGCGCGGCGGGGCAGGGCAACAGCCTGACCGGTTCGATCACCGTAACGGTGGCGGATGTATTGCCCAACGGCATCATCGCCGTACGCGGTGAAAAGTGGATGACCCTCAACACCGGCGACGAGCTGGTGCGTATCGCGGGCATGGTGCGTGCCGATGATATTTCCACCGACAACACCGTGCCGTCCACGCGCATTGCCGATGCACGCATTACCTACTCGGGTACGGGTTCGTTTGCTGATGCGAGTCAGCCGGGCTGGTTCGACCGTTTCTTCCTTAGCCCGCTGTTCCCTTTCTAGGTGGCCATTTTGAACCTCAAACAGCTGATGGCTGCCGCGTTATTGCTGGCCTTGAGCGCAGGAGCACACGCCGAGCGGTTGAAAGACATCGCCAGTATTTCCGGCGTGCGCTCCAACCAATTGATCGGCTACGGGCTGGTGGTGGGGCTTAACGGTACGGGTGACCAGACCACCCAGACGCCGTTCACCCTGCAGACCTTCAACAACATGCTCTCGCAGTTCGGCATCAAGGTGCCGCCTGGGTCGGGCAACGTGCAGCTCAAGAACGTCGCGGCCGTGTCGATCAGTGCCGACTTGCCGGCGTTCTCCAAGCCGGGCCAGGTGGTGGATATCACCGTGTCCTCCATCGGTAACTCGAAAAGCCTGCGCGGCGGCACCTTGCTGATGACGCCGCTCAAAGGTATCGACGGCAACGTCTACGCCATTGCCCAGGGCAACCTGGTGGTCGGCGGTTTTGACGCCGAGGGCCGTGACGGCTCGAAAATCACTGTGAACGTGCCATCCGCCGGCCGCATTCCTGGCGGCGCCACGGTTGAACGCACCGTGCCCAGCGGTTTCAACCAGGGCAACAGCCTGACCCTGAACCTCAACCGTTCGGACTTCACCACCGCCAAGCGTGTGGTCGACAAGATCAACGACATGCTCGGCCCTGGCGTAGCACAAGCCATCGACGGCGGCTCGATCCGTGTGACGGCGCCGCTCGACCCAAGCCAGCGTGTCGACTACCTGTCGATCCTGGAAAACCTTGAAGTCGACCCGGGCCAGGCAGTGGCCAAAGTCATCATCAACTCGCGCACCGGCACCATCGTGATCGGCCAGAACGTCAAGGTCTCGCCGGCGGCGGTCACCCACGGCAGCCTGACCGTGACCATCACCGAAGACCCGATCGTCAGCCAGCCCGGGCCGCTGTCCAATGGCCAGACGGCAGTGGTACCGCGCTCGCGGGTCAATGCCCAGCAAGAAGCCAAGCCGATGTTCAAGTTCGGCCCCGGAACTACCCTGGATGAGATTGTCCGCGCGGTGAACCAGGTGGGCGCAGCGCCCGGCGACTTGATGGCGATTCTCGAAGCTTTGAAACAGGCCGGCGCCTTGCAAGCCGACCTGATCGTGATCTAAGGCCATGGCCATGGATATGCACAAAAGCGGGTTCACCAGCACGGCGGATTCGGGGTCTTACTCCGACCTCAACCGGCTGAACCAGCTCAAGGTCGGCGCCGACAAGAACAGCGAAGGCAACATGCGCAAAGTGGCGCAGGAGTTCGAGTCGCTGTTCCTGAGCGAGATGCTCAAGTCCATGCGTTCGGCCACCGAGGCGCTGGGCAAGGACAACCCGCTGAACACCCCGGCTGCCAAGCAGTATCAGGAAATGTACGACCAGCAGTTGGCGGTCTCGATGTCCCGCGAAGGCGGTGGTATCGGTTTGGCTGACGTGCTGATGCGCCAGATGCAGAAGAACAAGCCGGTCGAGGCGCAGTCCTCGACCTTGCAAGGCCCGGCGGCGGCCGAGCCGGTCAAGGCCAAGAAGGTTGATGTGCCGACTGAAATCGCCGCCGGCACCCTGGCTAATGGCCCGTTGGGGCGCTCCAATGGCCAGCGGCCGTTGTGGGCTTACCGCGTTGCAGAGCCGCAAGGCGCCAGTGCGCACACCAACGACATGGAACTGATGAACCAGCGCCGCATGGCGTTGCCGAGCAAGCTGACCGACCGCCTGCTGGCCGGCATCGTGCCGAGCACTCAGCCCGCCACGCAGGCCGCGAGTGCGCCACTGCGTAACAGCGCCGCCACCGATAACGTGGTCAACAGCACCGCGCGCAACTTTGCCGTGCCGAGCGGGCGCATGCAGGTTTATGGCCGAGCGATTGCCCAGCCACCGCTGGCGCCGGCGAAAAAAGCCTTCAGCTCGCAGGATGAATTTGTCGCCACCATGCTGCCGATGGCCAAGGCGGCCGCCGCGCGCATCGGCGTGGATCCCAAGTACCTGGTGGCCCAGGCCGCGCTGGAAACCGGCTGGGGTAAATCGGTGATGCGCGCCGAGGACGGCAGCAGCAGCCACAATCTGTTCGGCATCAAGGCCGGGCAGAGCTGGCAGGGCGGCCAGGCGCGTGCAATCACCAGCGAGTTTCGTGATGGGTCGATGGTCAAGGAAACGGCGCAATTTCGCTCCTACAACTCCTACCAGGACAGCTTCCACGACCTCGTGACATTGCTGCAAAGCAATGATCGCTATAAAGAAGTTGTGAAATCAGCCGACAACCCGGAACAGTTTGTACGCGAGTTGCAAAAAGCCGGATATGCAACCGACCCGGACTACGCCAGCAAGATTTCGCAGATCGCCAAAACGATGAACAGTTACCAGAATTTCGCTGCCGCTGGCGCAACCACACATTTATAAGGTCTGAACCATGAGTTTGCTCAGTATCGGGATGTCAGGACTCAATGCCGCTCAAGGCTCGTTGTCGGTCTTGAGTAACAACATTGCCAACGTCAATACCCCGGGATACTCGCGCCAGCAGACCACCCAGAATGCTAACGCCAACAACCCGTATGGCGGCGTATTCATCGGTAGCGGCACGACCCTGGCGGATGTGCGCCGGGTCTACAACGAGTTCCTTGATCAGGCCTATCAAAACAGCACGTCGCTCAATAACGATGCTAAGGCCTACTCAAGCCAGGCGAGTGCGATTGATAAGACCCTGTCGGACAAGACCACCGGCATGTCCTCGGTGCTGAGTGCGTTTTTCGCCGCAGTACAGACCTCGTCGGCCAACCCGAGCGACGTGTCTGCCCGACAAGTGCTGTTGACCAGCGCCCAGACGCTGAGCAACCGTTTCAACTCGATCTCCAACCAGTTGAACCAGCAAAAAGAGTCGATCAACGGCCAGTTGAGCACTATGAGTGATCAGGTCAACCAATTGACTGCCTCGATTGCTTCGCTCAACAAGCAGATCACTCAGGTCCAGGGGTCAAGCAACAGTGCCCCGGCCAACCTGCTGGACGCTCGTAATGAAGCCGTGCGCTCGCTCAATGAATTGGTGGGCGTCACTGCCAGCGAGAAGAACGGCGTGTTCAGCGTCAGCACCGGCACCGGCCAGTCGCTGGTGCTGGGTGATCAGTCCAACACCATTTCTGCGGTGCCGAGCGCCAGCGACCCGAGCCAGTACACCATCCAGCTCAACGCTGGCGGCGGTACGGCGATTGACCTGGGTAATGTGCTCAGCGGCGGAAGCATTGGCGGCTTGCTGCGTTATCGCAGCGATGCGTTGATGCCCGCCATCAACGACCTGGGGCGTATTGCGATTGCCACTGCCGATACCGTCAACAGTCAATTGGGCCAGGGCCTGGATTTGAACGGTGACTTCGGCACGTCGCTGTTTAAGGACATCAACAGCGCGGCGGCCATTGCGCAACGCAGCCAAGGTGCGGCGGGCAACAGCGTCGGTTCCGGCAACCTGAATGTGAGCATCAAAGACAGCAGCAAGCTGTCGACATACGACTATAAAGTCACCTTCACCAGTGGCAGTAACTACACCGTGATGCGTTCCGACGGTAAAGCCATGGGCGCATTCGACACCACTACCACGCCGCCGCCGGTCATTGACGGGTTCACCCTGGCCTTGGACGGCAAAGGGCCGGTGGGCGCTGGCGACAGTTTCAAAGTCAGCCCGACCGCCAACGGCGCTACCAATATCGGCACAGACCTGACGGATGCCAATAAAATTGCATTCGCCGGGCCGTTGCTGGGCGAGGGCAGCAAGACCAATCAAGGTACCGGCACCTTTACGCCACCGACTCTGACCTTGCCTATCGACATTCACGGTGGTGCGGACACCGCTCAACTGCGTACCGGGATTGAACATTCGATGCCGGTGAAAATGGTATTCGGCAAGCCGGCTGCTGATGGCACGCAGGCCTACACGCTCAACGATTCTCAGGGAAATCCGATCGGCAGCGGCACTATCGTTCCGGGTCAAAGCAACAAAATCACCATCAACGTACCGATGCGTGATGCCAACGGCGCGTTGGTATCGCCAGCCAAGAGCTTCAAGTTTGATACGACCGTGGGCGGCTCGCCGGCCGATGGCGACAGCACCACGTTCTCTTTCAACGCTTCGGGCAAGTCGGACAACCGCAATGCTCAAGCGCTGCTGGACTTGCAGACCAAAGCCACAGTCGGTCTGTCGGACGGCAGCGGCGGCGGTGTGAGCCTGGTGGCGGCCAACAGCCGACTGGTATCGACCGTGGGGGCCAAGGCGGCGTCGGCGATTACCGACACCACGGCTACCGGTGCGTTGCTCAAGGCCAACCAGGACGCACGCAACTCAGTGTCCCAGGTGAACCTGGATGAAGAGGCGGGCAACATGATCAAGTTCCAGCAGTACTACACCGCGTCGTCGCAGATCATCAAGGCTGCGCAAGAAACCTTCAGCACATTGATCAATAGTCTTTAAGGGAGCCTGGGACGATGCGTATTTCTACTGCTCAATATTTTGAAACCAGCTCCACCAAGTATTCAGATAACTACTCCAGTGTGGTCAAGGCCCAGGAGCAGGCCAGCTCCGGTGTGCGTGTGCAAACCGCCGCGGATGATCCGGTAGCGGCGGCGCGTTTGTTGTTGCTGCAACAGCAAAAAGACATGCTGGGCCAGTTCAGCGGCAACGTCACCAGCCTGAAGAACTCCCTGACCAACGAAGAAAGCGTACTGAGTTCGATCGACGATGCCATGCAGCGCGCCAGCCAGTTGGCCTTGCGTGCCGGTGGTTCGATCAGCGACGCTGATCGCCGGTCTATCGCCAGCGAGATCGGCGCGATTGAAAATCAGGTACTGGGGCTGCTCAACAGCAAAGACTCGTCCGGCAACTATATGTTCTCCGGCTCCAAGTCCCAGACCCCGCCGTATTCGCGTAACAGCGATGGCACCTACAGCTATCAGGGCGATGAAACGCCGCTGAGCCTGCAGGTTTCCAATACACTGAATGTCAGTGCTGGTGATACCGGCAAGACCATTCTGGAAGGCGCAGCAAACTCTGGGCGTACCCAGGCCACGTGGCTGCCACCGGTGCCGCAGACGGTGCCGCCTACGGTCAACGATAACAAGGTCGCGCTGTCGGCCGGGTTGGTCACTTCGGGCATCGACTACACCAAGAAATTCGCCGATGGCCAGCCTTACAAGCTGACCTTTACCAGCAGCACGCAATACAAAGTGGCCGACAAGGACGGCAACGACGTGACGTCCGAGATTCCGGGCAACGGCACGTTCGATGCCACCAAGGAAGGCAGTACCAGCGTTGCGTTGCGCGGTGTGAAGTTCGACATCACGTTGAACCTGGGCGATGTCGCGCCCGGCGCCAACTCTGATGCACTGGTCAAGGATCGTTCGTTCAGCCTGGAAGCCAAGCCGGATACCTTCAGTGTCTCGCGCACGCCAAGCAATGCCTCCACCGCACAATTGACCGGTGCCCGTGTGTCCAATCAGGCGGACTACGCCAGCACGTTCCCGGCCAACAGTGGCGCGGTTATCAAGTTCACCAGCGCCACCGCCTACGAGGTGTACGCCCAGCCTTACTCGGCCGACAGCAAGGCCATTGCCACCGGTGATACCGGCGGCGGTACAACGGTCACGGCGGCTGGGGTGACGTTTGATGTGAATGCCGGGCCACCGCAGGCGGGTGATCAGTTCTCAGTCGGTGCCAGTACCAAGAAAACCCAGAACGCGCTGGATACCCTCAGCCAGTTGCGTCAGGCACTGGAGCAACCTGCCGACAACAATCCGGCGGCGGCGATCAAGCTCAAGGATGTCCTGGATGCATCGATCAGCAACCTGGCCAATTCACGTACCCAGCTCGATAACGTGCGCGGCTCCATCGGTGCGCGGCAGAATGCCCTGGATATCCAGGCCGGTGAAAACACCAGTATTGGCTTGGCCAATACCAGCACCATGAGTGATCTGGCCAACATCGACATGGGTGAGGCGGCGATCAACCTGACGTTGCAGCAAACCATGCTGCAGGCGTCGCAGCTGGCTTTCGTGAAAATTTCCCAGTTGACCCTGTTCAGCCGCATGTAAATTCATCGCGAATACGCAGCGGCCCAGCCTGGAAACAGGCTGGGCCGTTGTCGTTTGTGCGGCTTAATTGTTTGAAGGTTTTGCACAAAGCACACAAAATTGAGTGACCTGTGAGTCATAAAGCGCATCTTCACTGTATCGTGTGAAAAGGATAAGTCGTCGCCAGGTCGTTGCGCGCAGGCTTTCAGCGAGATTTTTGTGGGGTTATCCCCTTTATTGTCAGCGCCCCCGACACCGTTCGCGGGGTGTTCTCCAGCTATTTAGTATTGGGAAGCCACAATGATTGGCATAAAAAGCATCGCCAGTTACGTGCCGGCAGACGGGATCGATAACTACGCCCAGGGTGCCAAATTCGCCAAGGATGAAGAATTCATCATTGGCAAGATCGGTTCGGCGTTCTTGCCGCGCAAGGAAGCCGCGCAGGAAACCTCCGATCTGTGTGTCGAGGCGGTCAACGCTTTGTTTGCCAACAACCCGGATTTGAAGCGTGAGTCGATTGACGCGCTGATCGTCGTGACCCAGAACGGCGACGAAGAGGGTCTGCCCCACACCGCCGCCATCGTTCAGGACAAGCTCGGCCTGCCGACCCATGTGGCCGCCTTCGATATTTCCCTGGGCTGCTCCGGCTATGTCTACGGCATTTACGCGATGAAGGGTTTCATGGAAGCCGCTGGCCTGAAAAACGGACTGCTGATCACCGCCGACCCGTATTCGAAAATCGTCGACCCAGAAGATCGCAACACCACCATGTTGTTCGGCGACGCCGCCACCGCCACCTGGATGGGCGAAGACGCGCCATGGTTGCTGGGCAAGTCCAAGTTCGGCACTGATGGTTCCGGCGCACCGCACCTGAAGGTCAGCGACGGCGTGTTCTTTATGAATGGCCGCCAGGTATTCAACTTTGCCTTGCTAAAGGTGCCGGCGCATTTGCACGAGTTGCTCAATGAGTCCGACCTCAAGGCTGACGACATCGATGCGTTCTGCATTCACCAAGGCAGTGCGGCGATTGTCGATGCCGTGGCGCGGCGTTTTGAAGATGCGCCGGTGGACAAGTTCATCAAGGACATGGTCGAGACCGGTAACACCGTGTCGTCAAGCATTCCACTGCTGCTGGAGAAGCACGTGATGGGCGCGACCTGGAAGCGCGTGGCGATCAGTGGCTTTGGTGTGGGCCTGTCCTGGGGCTCGGCGATTCTCTATCGCCCGTGACGCTTTAATAGCCTGAACGCGCTCTACGAGCGCTTCATAAAAAAACGCCGATGATCGACCGATCATCGGCGTTTTTTATTTGGCGCCAGAAAAGCCAATGAATCCGGGGTTTTGAGCTACCGTAAACCCTTGAAATGCAAGGGATGGCATAGGGCTAGTAAAAAATTTCAAAAAAACCCTCAAGCAACCGGCTCCCACGACGATAACTATTACGTAGGTTCTCAGGCCACACCCGGCGGTTGCCAGGGCCGGAAGCCGCAGTATCCATCCAACGAGGATTTCGTCATGGCTTTAACAGTAAACACCAACATTGCTTCGATCACTACTCAGGGCAACCTGAACAAAGCTGGCGGCGCCCTGGCCACTTCCATGCAGCGCCTGTCTTCCGGCCTGCGTATCAACAGCGCTAAAGACGACGCCGCCGGCCTCGGTATCGCTAACCGCATGACCAGCCAGATCAACGGCCTGGGTCAAGCTGTAAAGAACGCCAACGATGGTATCTCCATCGCGCAGACCGCTGAAGGCGCAATGCAGGCTTCGACCGACATTCTGCAAAAAATGCGTACCCTGGCTCTGTCCTCGGCTACCGGCTCCCTGAGCACCGACGACCGTAAGTCGAACAACGACGAATACCAGGCTCTGACTTCGGAACTGACCCGTATCGCTCAAACCACTACTTTCGGTGGCCAGAAGCTGCTGGACGGTTCGTACGGTACCAAAGCTATCCAGGTTGGCGCCAACGCTAACGAAACCATCAACCTGTCCCTGGACAACGTTGCAGCCAACAACATCGGTTCGCAGCAGATCAGCAGCCTGGGCATCGCTCCGAGCACTACGGGAGTTGCAGGTGGCCCAATCGCCGTAACCGGTAACGGCCAGACTGCCTCCGTTACTATCGGTGCTAAAGCTTCTGCTCAACAAATTGCTGCCCAGCTGAACGGTGCTATCGGTGGTCTGAGCGCTACCGCCAGCACCGAAGCACAGTTCGTGGTCGGCGGCGCTGCTGCTACCGCTCCGGCTTCGTTCACCATGACCGTTGGCGGCCAAGCCACTACGTTCGTTGGCGTGACTGACACCGCCAGCCTGGCAGAACAGCTGAAGTCCAACTCGGCCAAACTGGGTATCAGCGTTAACTTTGACCAATCCAAAGGCACCCTGTCGGTTAAATCCGACACCGGCGAAAACCTGACTTTCAGCTCTTCGACTGCTGCCGGTTCGATCACTGTTGCCACTAAAAACGGTGCCGGCGCTTACGGCACTGGTATTGCCCTGGCCGACGGCCTAATCGCTACCGGCGCTGTGAACTTGAACTCCTCGAAGGGTTACTCCTTGGAAGGTGCTGGTGTGACCGATGTCTTCGGTGCCGCTACTTCGGCTGCTTCGACCAAGACCCTCGTATCGCAGACCGACGTGACTGACGCCACCAAGGCCCAGAACGCTGTGTCCGTGATCGACCAGGCTATCGCTACCATCTCCAGCTCCCGTTCGGGCCTGGGTGCGGTACAGAACCGTCTGACCAGCACTGTGGATAACCTGTCCAACATCCAGAAAAACAGCACCGCTGCTCGCTCCACCATCCAGGACGTCGACTTCGCTTCCGAAGCCGCTGAACTGACCAAGCAGCAAACCCTGCAGTCCGCTTCCACTGCGATCCTGTCGCAGGCTAACCAGCTGCCATCCGCTGTACTGAAGCTGCTTCAGTAATCACGGCACTTGGTAACTGACGGAAGGGCGCGTTTACGTGCCCTTTCGTCTTTTCCAATCAGAGGAGATTGGGCATGGACATGAATGTAAAGTTGAACTTGTCTTATCCGCCGCTGGCCACTCAAGGCAGTGCGGCACCTGTGGTTGCTGACAAAGACAAGAGCAAGGTTGAGCCGGCCGCGCCAACCGCAGACGCGTCCCAAAAGGGCGATCTGGAAAAAGCGGTCACTGATATTAAAGAATTCGTACAAGCGGCCCAGCGTAATCTGGATTTTTCTATTGATGATTCCACCCACAGGGTTGTGGTCAAGGTCATTGCCACCGACACCGGTGAAGTGATCCGCCAGATTCCCTCGGAAACTGCCTTGAAGCTGGCGCAAAGCTTGTCCAGCGCCAGCCACGTGTTGTTTGACGACAAGGCTTAAGCTGGCATGAAATTTGTTGCTGCTACGACTTGAAGTGTTGTTCGTCAAGATAACGGCAGCCACCGGAACAGGAGAAAGATGATGGCGGGTACAACGATTACGGGCGTGGGATCGGGCTTCGATACCCAGGCGATTGTGAAGTCCCTGGTGGATGCCGAGCGCGCGCCGAAACAGGCGCAGATCAACACCCAATCGCAAAAGGCAACTACCCAGCTGTCGTCGATCGGCAAGATCCAGGCTGCCCTGGACGCCTTCCGTGGTGCGCTGACCAGCATGGGCACCGATAACAGCTTCAGTGGCTTGACCGGTACGTCTTCGGATGAAAAGGTCGCCACCATGACGGCTAACCCGGGGGCTGCGAACGGTAGCTTTTCGTTGATCGTCAACCAGCTGGCCACACCGTCGAAGCTATCGACCAAAACGTTTGTCGGTGGCCAGTCGACAGTCGTGAACGCCGGCACCACGCCGACAACGCTGACCATCTCGCAGTCGGGCAAGAACTTCGACCTGAGTGTGCCGGCGGGCGCGACGCTGCAACAGGTGCGTGATTCGATCAACACCACGTTCGGCACCGCCGGCTTGAGTGCCAACATCCTCACAGACTCCACGGGTTCGCGTCTTATTCTGACCTCCACCAATGGCGGGGTTGGTTCGGACCTGACGATGTCGGGCAACTCTGGGATTGATACCGGCTACACGGTAGTCAGCCCGCCTCAGAACGCCAAGTACACCATTGATGGTATTGCGGCGGAGTCCAAATCCAACAGCATCACGGATGCGGTGAGTGGGGTGAGCATTAAATTGCTGTCGCTGTCGCCTACGGTCACGGCCAACGATCAGACTAAAGACGCGCCACGTACGGCCATGACCATTTCGGTCACCACCAGCACCACCGCGCTCAAGTCCGGGGTCAAGGGCTTCGTCGACACTTATAACGCCCTGCTCAAGGCCATGAACGCCGAGACCAAGGTCACCAAAGATGCTGCCGGTAACTCCATTGCCGCGACCCTGACCGGCGACTCGACCATGCGCACCTTGCAGGCGGCGATCCGTAACGAGTTCAACTCACTCTCCGGCAACGGTACCATCAAGTCCCTGGCGCAATTTGGTGTCACCACCGACCAGGATACAGGCGCGCTGAGCATCGACAGCAAGCAGTGGGACAAGGCGGTGCTGACCAATGCCGCCGATATCAACAGTATCTTCAGCGGCAAGACCGGTCTGCTCGCACGCTTGACGGCCGCGACCGACTCCTACGCCAAGCCCACCACCGGGATTCTGGCGACACGCACGACGTCGTTGGCCGACAGCCTGAAAGATCTGACCAAGCAGCAGACCGATCTGGATGAGCGTCTGACGACGATGCAAGACGCCTTGACCCGCAAGTACACGGCCATGGATACCCTGGTGGCGCAGTTGCGCCAGCAGAGCAACAGCATTCTCGGCACGCTCAATGCGATCAGTAATTCGAAAAGCAGCAGCAGCTGATTGATCGCATAAAAAAAGCCCGGGTCCGTTGACCTGGGCTTTGTTCTTTCTGAGACCGGCGGGTTAAAGTTTTTTGCGACCCAGTCGACATATTGGTTACTGAAAACCTTCTCGCTGTTGCCTGTCACGAGGTAGAAACATGAATCCCATGAGAGCCCTTCGCCAATACCAGAAGGTCAATTCCCATGCCCAAATCTCTGAGGCCAGCCCGCATCGCCTGGTGCAGATGCTGATGGAAGGTGGCCTGGACCGTATGGCCCAAGCCAAAGGCGCGCTGGCGCGTGGCGACGTCGCTCAGAAAGGCCTGATGCTGGGCAAGGCCACCGATATCCTGATCGGCCTTCGTGATGGCCTGAATGCGGAAAAAAGCGATAACAAGGAATACGTCCAGCAATTGGAAGGCTTGTATGTGTACATGACAAACCGTTTGATGGAAGCCAACCTGCATAACGACGCCGACATGATCGACGAAGTCGCCCGTTTGCTGATTACCGTAAAAGAAGGCTGGGATGCCATCGCTGAGCCACAAGGTGCTGCACAATAAGGCCAACGGCCTTGAGGAATACGTCATGAGCCACGCACTGCAACGCATTGATGAAACCCGTGAAGCGCTGATCGGCGCGTTGGCGGAGCGCAACTGGGACGCCATTGGTGAACTGGATATGGGCTGCCGCAACGTCATCGATGAAGTGCTCAGCGAAGCGCCGGTGGACGAGGATGCACTGCGGGAAAAGCTGGAAAGCCTGCTGGCGGTGTATCAGCAGTTGCTGGAAGTGACGACCGGCGAGCGCCAGGCGATTTTCGAAGAGATGTCGCAGATCAACCGCGCGCAAAGTGCGTCAAAGGTTTACCATCTGTTCGGCTGAACTGGCTCAGTTAATCCGAACAGCGCGTCATATATTTGACTGTGCTCGTATTTTTGACTTAACTAGTGCTGTTTTCAGATTTCAGGCGTCAGTAAGGTATGAAGTCCTACAGGCGTCTCGATTGCCCTCACTCTGGGGCAGGAAGTTTTACTAGGGAAGTTGCTATTGCATGTGGCGTGAAACCAAAATTCTGCTGATTGATGACGATAGCGTCCGCCGCCGCGATTTAGCGGTGATTTTAAATTTTCTCGGTGAAGAAAATTTACCCTGCGGCAGCCATGACTGGCAGCAGGCGGTCAGCTCTTTGTCGTCGAGCCGTGAAGTTATCTGTGTGCTGATCGGGACGGTAAATGCTCCTGGCGCCATTTTGGGCCTGTTAAAGACACTGTCGACCTGGGATGAGTTCCTTCCGGTGTTGCTGATGGGCGATATTTCTTCCGTGGACCTGCCGGAAGACCAGCGCCGCCGCGTGCTTTCAACCCTGGAAATGCCGCCCAGCTACAGCAAATTGCTCGATTCGCTGCACCGTGCCCAGGTCTATCGCGAGATGTACGACCAGGCCCGCGAGCGCGGCCGTCACCGTGAACCCAACCTGTTCCGCAGCCTCGTCGGCACCAGCCGTGCGATCCAGCACGTGCGCCAGATGATGCAGCAAGTCGCTGACACCGACGCCAGCGTGCTGATCCTTGGCGAATCCGGCACCGGCAAGGAAGTGGTCGCCCGCAACCTGCACTACCACTCCAAGCGCCGCGACGGGCCTTTCGTGCCGGTCAACTGCGGGGCGATCCCGGCAGAGCTGCTCGAAAGCGAACTGTTCGGCCACGAGAAGGGCGCCTTTACCGGGGCGATCACCAGCCGTGCCGGGCGTTTTGAGCTAGCCAACGGCGGCACCTTGTTCCTCGACGAAATCGGCGACATGCCGCTGCCGATGCAGGTCAAGCTGTTGCGCGTGTTGCAGGAACGCACCTTCGAGCGCGTGGGCAGCAACAAGACCCAGAGCGTCGACGTGCGCATCATCGCGGCCACCCACAAAAACCTCGAAAGCATGATCGAGGTCGGCAGCTTCCGCGAAGACCTGTACTACCGCCTCAACGTATTCCCCATCGAGATGGCCCCGCTGCGCGAACGCGTGGAAGACATCCCGTTGCTGATGAACGAGTTGATCTCGCGCATGGAGCACGAAAAGCGCGGTTCGATTCGCTTCAACTCCGCCGCGATCATGTCCCTGTGCCGCCACGGCTGGCCGGGCAACGTGCGTGAGCTGGCCAACCTGGTGGAGCGCATGGCGATCATGCACCCCTACGGTGTGATCGGCGTGGTCGAGTTGCCGAAGAAATTTCGCTACGTCGACGACGAAGACGAGCAACTGGTCGACAGCCTGCGCACCGACCTCGAAGAGCGCGTGGCCATCAACGGCCACACGCCGGACTTCGGCTCCACCGCCATGCTGCCGCCCGAAGGCCTGGACTTGAAGGACTACCTCGGTAGCCTCGAACAAGGCCTGATCCAGCAGGCGCTGGACGATGCCAACGGCATTGTCGCCCGTGCCGCCGAGCGCTTGCGTATCCGTCGAACCACCTTGGTTGAGAAGATGCGCAAGTACGGTATGAGCCGCCGGGAAGGTGATGAACAGGCGGATGATTGACGCCTGTTTTTTAAGCTACTGAAATATCAGTAGTTTTTTTTCGGCACGGGTATTGCTATAGCCCTCGCAACGTTCCGTTTAACTGACGGTCAGCCAAGCGAGAGAGCATGATGCCCCACGCCGCCCAACTTTCTACAGCCCCTGCTATCCCGGGGCTCGTTCCGTCTGCAGAGCCGCTTACCCGGCAGGGTCTTGAGCAGGCGTTCTCGCAGTTCAGCCAGATGTCGAGCCAACTGACTGACTCTTACAGCTTGCTGGAGGCGCGGGTTTCCGAGCTTAAAGGCGAACTGGCGGTGGTCAGTGCCCAGCGCATGCAAGAGCTGGCCGAGAAAGAGCGCCTGGCCAACCGTCTGCAAAACCTGCTGTCGCTGCTGCCCGGTGGCGTGATCGTCATTGATGATCAGGGCCGCGTGCGTGAAGCCAACCCGGCTGCCGTCGACATGCTCGGCCTGCCGCTGGAAGGCGAGTTATGGCGGGAAGTCATCGCCCGTTGCTTCGCCCCCCGTGAAGACGACGGCCACGAAATCTCCCTCAAGGACGGCCGCCGTCTGTCCATCGCCACCCGTTCCCTGGACGCCGAGCCTGGCCAACTGGTGCTGCTCAACGACCTGACGGAAACCCGTCACCTGCAAGACCAACTGGCGCGCCATGAGCGCTTGTCGTCGTTGGGGCGGATGGTTGCTTCTTTGGCGCATCAGATCCGCACGCCGTTGTCGGCGGCGCTGATCTACGCCAGTCATTTGACTGATGAGCAATTGCCGGCCGCCACCCACCAACGTTTTGCTGGCCGCCTTAAAGAGCGCCTGCATGAGTTGGAGCACCAGGTGCGCGACATGCTGGTGTTTGCCCGCGGCGAATTGCCGCTGACCGACCGCGTTACGCCGGCTATGTTGATGCAGTCGCTGCAAGCGGCGGCGGCCACCCATATCCAGGACGCCCAGGTGCGTTGGCAGTGCGACAGCCACCAGGGCGAGTTGCTGTGCAACCGCGACACCCTGGTCGGCGCTTTGCTCAACCTGATCGAAAACGCCACCCAGGCAAGCCTGCCCGGGGCGCGGCTCAAGGTGCACCTGTACACCCGCGAGCAAACCCTGCGCCTGTGTATCAGCGACAGCGGCAGCGGCATTGAGCCGTGTGTGCTGCAACGCTTGGGCGAACCGTTTTTTACCACCAAGACCAACGGCACTGGCCTCGGCCTGACCGTGGTCAAGGCCGTGGCACGCGCGCATCAGGGAGAATTGCAGCTGCACTCCCGGTTGGGGCGTGGCACCTGTGCATTGATGACCTTGCCGCTGTTTTCCAGCACGGCAAGCGCGGAGTAAAAGGACTATGGCTATCAAGGTTTTATTGGTCGAAGACGATCGCGCCCTGCGTGAAGCATTGGCTGACACGCTGCTGTTGGCGGGCCATGACTACCGGGCGGTCGGTTCTGCCGAGGAAGCCTTGGAGGCGGTTGAGCAGGAATCTTTCAGCCTGGTGGTCAGTGACGTCAACATGCCCGGCATGGACGGCCACCAGTTGCTCGGCCTGCTGCGCGCGCGCCAGCCGCAGTTGCCGGTGCTGCTGATGACCGCCCATGGCGCCGTGGAGCGGGCGGTGGACGCCATGCGCCAGGGCGCGGCGGATTACCTGGTCAAACCCTTTGAGCCTAAAGCCCTGATCGAACTGGTTGCCCGGCATGCACTCGGCGTTGTTTCGAATGCCGACGGCGAAGGCCCGATTGCCTTTGAGCCGGCCAGCGCACAGTTGCTGGAACTGGCAGCGCGTGTGGCGCGTAGCGATTCCACCGTGCTGATCTCCGGCGAGTCCGGCACCGGTAAAGAAGTGCTGGCGCGGTATATCCACCAGCAATCGAGCCGCGCCAAACAACCCTTTATCGCGATCAACTGCGCGGCCATCCCCGACAACATGCTTGAAGCCACCTTGTTCGGCCATGAAAAAGGCTCGTTCACCGGCGCCATCGCGGCCCAGGCCGGCAAGTTCGAACAGGCCGACGGCGGCACCATCCTGCTCGACGAAATCTCGGAAATGCCCCTGGGCCTGCAAGCCAAGCTGCTGCGGGTGTTGCAGGAGCGTGAGGTTGAGCGTGTGGGCGCACGCAAGCCGATCCAGCTGGATATCCGCGTGGTTGCCACCACCAACCGCGACCTCGCGGGCGAAGTGGCGGCGGGGCGCTTTCGTGAAGACCTGTTCTACCGGCTATCCGTATTCCCGCTGGCCTGGCGCCCGTTGCGCGAGCGCCCGGCGGATATCATCCCGCTGGCCGAGCGCCTGCTGAACAACCACGTCAAAAAAATGAAGCACGCCCAGGCGCGGTTGTCGGCTGAGGCCCAGGCTTGCCTGATCAGCTACCCATGGCCCGGCAACGTGCGCGAATTGGACAACGCCATCCAGCGCGCGCTGATTTTGCAGCAGGGCGGCTTGATCCAGCCGCAAGACTTCTGCCTGGCCATGGGCAATGGCAGCGCGCCGTTGCCGAGCCTGGCGCCCGCACCTGTGGCGGCTGCCGAAACCGAGTCCGGCGGTGCCCTGGGCGACGACCTGCGCCGCCGCGAATTCCAGATGATCATCGACACCTTGCGTGCCGAGCGCGGCCGCCGCAAAGAGGCCGCTGAGCGCCTGGGCATCAGCCCGCGCACCCTGCGCTACAAGCTGGCACAGATGCGCGACGCCGGGATGGACGTGGAAGCCTACCTTTTCGCCACGTGAAAAATTCTTGGGCTGACAGGGTTTGTCGCCTTTTCTTACGAATTGCCACGGAGCTGGCACCCTTGTTGCTACCACCCGTAGTAACCGCTGCGTAGTGTCAAAAAATTGCGGGTCGTCGGAGAGAGAAGGTCATGAGCCAGGGTATTGAGTTCAATCGGTTGATGTTGGATATGCGCTCCATGCAAATGGATGCCATGGCTCAACCGAAATCCGTCGCGCCAGCGCCGGAATTGGGCCAAAGCAGTTTTGCCGACATGCTCGGTCAGGCAATCAACAAAGTCAGCGACACCCAGCAAGCCTCCAATCAGTTGGCCACCGCCTTCGAGATCGGCAAGAGCGGCGTGGACCTCACCGATGTGATGGTCGCCTCGCAAAAGGCCAGCGTTTCCTTTCAAGCCTTGACCCAAGTGCGTAACAAGCTGGTTCAGGCTTATCAAGACATCATGCAGATGCCGGTTTAAGGACGAGATTTAAGTCATGGCAGAAGCAGTCTCCGACAACGTACCCGCCAAGGCAGACGGCAAGCCGCCGCTGTTTGGCCTGTCGTTCCTGGAAAACCTCTCGGAAATGACCATGCTGCGTCAGGTGGGCCTGATGGTCGGCCTGGCCGCCAGTGTGGCGATTGGTTTTGCCGTGGTGTTGTGGTCGCAACAACCTGATTACCGCCCGCTGTACGGCAGCCTGGCCGGCATGGATTCCAAGCAGATCATGGAAACCCTGGCCGCCGCCGACATCGCCTACACCGTGGAGCCCAACTCCGGCGCCTTGCTGGTCAAGGCTGATGACGTGGCCCGTGCGCGCATGAAGCTGGCTGCGGCCGGCGTAACGCCGTCCGACAGCAATATCGGTTTTGAAATCCTCGACAAGGACCAGGGCCTGGGCACCAGCCAGTTCATGGAGGCCACCCGCTACCGTCGTGGCCTGGAAGGCGAGCTGGCGCGCACCATCAGCAGCCTGAACAACGTCAAGGGCGCCCGCGTGCACCTGGCGATCCCGAAAAGCTCGGTGTTCGTGCGTGACGAACGCAAGCCCAGTGCCTCGGTATTGGTTGAACTGTTTTCCGGCCGCTCCCTGGAGCCTGGCCAGGTACTGGCGATCATCAACCTGGTGGCCACCAGCGTTCCCGAATTGAGCAAGTCGCAAATCACCGTGGTCGACCAGAAGGGCAACCTGCTGTCTGACCAGGCCGAGAACTCCGCGCTGACCCAGGCCGGCAAGCAGTTCGACTACAGCCGTCGCATGGAAAGCATGCTGACCCAACGCGTGCACAACATCCTGCAACCGGTGTTGGGCAACGATCGCTACAAGGCTGAAGTGTCCGCCGACGTGGATTTCAGCGCGGTCGAGTCGACCTCCGAACAGTTCAACCCCGACCAACCGGCGCTGCGCAGCGAGCAGTCCACCAGCGAACAACGCACCGCCAGCAATGGCCCGCAAGGTGTGCCGGGTGCCCTGAGCAACCAGCCACCGGCTCCGGCGACTGCACCACAAACCACCGGTGGCGCGGCCGCTACGGCTGGCGCGATCCAGCCTGGGCAGCCATTGTTGGACGCCAACGGCCAGCAGATCATGGACCCGGCCACCGGCCAGCCGATGCTCGCGCCGTACCCGGCGGACAAGCGTAACCAGTCGACCAAGAACTTCGAACTCGACCGTTCCATCAGCCACACCAAGCAGCAGCAGGGCAAGATCAATCGCCTGTCGGTGTCGGTAGTGGTCGATGATCAGGTCAAGGTCAACCCGGCTGACGGCGCCGTCACCCGTGCGCCTTGGAGCACTGATGAGTTGGCCCGTTTCACGCGCCTGGTGCAGGACGCCGTCGGCTTCGACGCCAGCCGGGGTGACAGCGTCAGCGTGATCAACATGCCGTTCTCCGCCGAGCGCGCCGAAGTGATCGCCGACCCTGCGTTCTACACGCAGCCGTGGTTCTGGGACATCGTTAAACAAGTGCTGGGTGTGTTGTTCATTCTGGTGCTGGTGTTCGGCGTGCTGCGTCCGGTGCTCAACAACATCACCGGCAACGGCAAGAAACAGCTGGCCTTGGCCGGTGGCGACGTCGAGTTGGGTGGCATGGGCGGCCTGGACGGCGAACTGGCCAACGACCGCGTCAGCCTCGGCGGCCCGCAAAGCATCCTGTTGCCAAGCCCGAGCGAAGGCTATGACGCTCAGCTGAACGCAATCAAGAGTCTGGTAGCAGAAGACCCGGGCCGTGTGGCCCAGGTCGTGAAAGAGTGGATCAACGCAGATGAGTGATAATCGAGCCGCTGTTGCCAAGCTCACCAAGGTCGACAAAGCCGCAGTCCTGTTGCTGTCCCTGGGTGAAACCGACGCTGCCCAAGTGCTGCGCCACATGGGGCCTAAAGAGGTCCAGCGCGTGGGCGTGGCCATGGCGCAGATGCGCAATGTGCACCGCGAGCAAGTCGAGCAGGTGATGAGTGAGTTCGTCGAGATCGTCGGCGACCAGACCAGCCTGGGCGTCGGCTCCGACAGCTATATCCGCAAGATGCTCACCTCGGCACTTGGCGAAGACAAGGCCAACGGCCTGATCGACCGCATCCTGCTGGGTGGCAACACCAGTGGCCTGGACAGCCTCAAGTGGATGGAGCCGCGCGCGGTGGCCGACGTGATCCGCTACGAGCACCCGCAGATCCAGGCCATCGTCGTCGCTTACCTCGACCCGGACCAGGCCGGTGAAGTGCTCGGCCACTTCGACCATAAAGTACGCCTGGATATCATTCTGCGCGTGTCGTCGCTGAACACCGTGCAGCCGGCAGCCCTGAAAGAACTCAACACGATTCTGGAGAAGCAGTTCTCTGGCAACTCGAACGCTTCGCGCACCACCTTGGGCGGCATCAAGCGTGCGGCCGACATCATGAACTTCCTCGACAGCTCGGTCGAAGGCCAGTTGATGGACTCGATCCGCGAGATCGACGACACCCTGTCCGGCCAGATCGAAGACCTCATGTTCGTGTTCAACAACCTCTCCGATGTCGATGACCGTGGCATCCAGGCGTTGCTGCGCGAAGTCTCCTCCGACGTGCTGGTGCTGGCCCTCAAAGGCTCGGACGAAAACGTCAAAGAGAAGATTTTCAAGAACATGTCCAAGCGTGCGTCCGAACTGTTGCGCGACGACCTCGAAGCCAAAGGCCCGGTGCGCGTCAGCGACGTCGAAACCGCGCAGAAAGAAATCCTCACCATTGCCCGCCGTATGGCCGAAGCCGGAGAAATCGTTCTCGGTGGGAAGGGCGGCGAAGAAATGATCTAAGGCGCGTCCCATGTCGAACAAAGATGAGACGCCCAGCGATCTGATTCGCGCGCGGGATGTCGGCGGGTTCGACATCTGGTCGCTGCCCAGCTTCGATCCACATGTGCCGGAACCTGAGCCCGAGCCGTTGGTTGAAACGCCGGTAGAGATGGAAGAAGTGCCACTGGATGAAGTCCAGCCACTGACCCTTGAAGAGTTGGAAGCCATCCGCCAGGAAGCCTACAACGAAGGCTTTGCGGCCGGCGAAAAAGACGGCTTTCGCAGCACTACCCTCAAAGTACGCCAGGAAGCCGAAGAGGCGCTCGGCGTCAAACTCGCCAGCCTTGAGCGGCTGATGGGTACGCTGTTCGACCCGATTGCCGAGCAGGACTCGCAGATCGAAAAAGCCATGGTCGGCCTGGTCGAGCACATTGCCCGGCAAGTCATCCAGCGCGAGCTGGTGCTCGATTCCAGCCATATCGAAAGCGTCATGCGCGAAGCCCTCAAGCTGCTGCCGTTGGGCGTGGGCAATGTGCGCCTGTACATCAACCCGCAGGATTTCGAACAGGTCAAAGCCCTGCGCGAGCGCCATGAAGAAACCTGGCGCATCGTCGAGGACGCGGCGTTGTTGCCCGGTGGTTGCCGCGTGGAAACCGAACACAGCCGCATCGATGCCACGGTGGAAACCCGCATCAGCCAGATCATGGCCAAGCTGTTGGATCAGGTGCATGAGCAGGTGTTGAACCCCGCCGAACCTGACCTGAGCGTTGATCTGGACGCCACCGATGCGCCTTGATCGCACCAGCTTCGCCAAGCGCCTGGGTGGCTACGCCGAGGCCACGGAGTTGCCCGGCCAGCCGATCCTCGAAGGGCGCCTGCTGCGCATGGTCGGCCTGACCCTCGAAGCCGAAGGCCTGCGCGCCGCCATGGGCAGCCGCTGCCTGGTGATCAACGACGACAGCTACCACCCGGTGCAGGTCGAAGCCGAGGTGATGGGCTTTTCCGGCAGCAAGATTTTCCTCATGCCGGTCGGCAGCCTGGCGGGCATCGCCCCTGGCGCCCGCGTGGTGCCGTTGGCCGACACCGGCCGCCTGCCGATGGGCATGAGCATGCTCGGCCGCGTGCTCGATGGCGCCGGCCGCGCACTCGACGGCAAGGGCGGCATGAAGGCCGAAGACTGGGTGCCGATGGACGGCCCGACCATCAACCCGCTCAACCGCAACCCCATTAGTGTGCCGCTGGACGTGGGCATACGCAGCATCAACGGTTTATTGACGGTCGGTCGCGGCCAGCGTCTGGGCCTGTTTGCCGGTACGGGCGTGGGTAAGTCGGTGTTGCTGGGCATGATGACGCGTTTTACCGAGGCCGACATTATTGTGGTCGGGCTGATCGGCGAGCGCGGCCGTGAAGTGAAAGAGTTCATCGAGCACAGCCTCGGTGAAGAAGGCCTCAAACGCTCGGTGGTAGTCGCGTCGCCTGCGGACGATGCGCCGCTGATGCGCCTGCGCGCCGCCATGTACTGCACGCGTATCGCCGAATATTTTCGCGACAAGGGCAAGAATGTCCTGTTGCTGATGGACTCGCTCACACGTTTCGCCCAGGCCCAGCGGGAAATCGCCTTGGCCATCGGCGAACCGCCCGCCACCAAAGGCTACCCGCCTTCAGTGTTCGCCAAGCTGCCCAAGCTGGTGGAGCGCGCCGGTAATGCCGAGGCCGGTGGTGGTTCGATCACCGCGTTCTACACCGTGTTGTCCGAAGGCGATGACCAGCAAGACCCGATTGCCGACTCGGCGCGGGGCGTGCTCGATGGCCACATCGTGCTGTCGCGGCGCCTGGCCGAGGAAGGGCACTACCCGGCCATCGACATCGAAGCTTCGATCAGCCGGGTGATGCCGGCGGTGGTCACGCCCGAGCACATGGCGCGTGCGCAGCACTTCAAACAACTGTGGTCGCGCTACCAGCAGAGCCGCGACCTGATCAGCGTCGGCGCCTACGTGGCCGGTGGTGATCGCGAAACCGACCTGGCCATCGCGCTGCAACCGCAACTGGTGAGCTACCTGCGCCAGGGGCTCAACGACAAGATCAGCATGGGCGAAAGCGAAGCTCACCTGGGCTCGATCTTCGCTCCGGCGCCGGGCGGTTAAGCCATGGCCAGCACCCGTTCTTCACGCCTGGCCCCAGTGGTGGACATGGCCGAAAAGGCCGAAAAAACCGCCGTGCAACGCCTGGGTTACTTCCAGGGGCAGGTGCGCCTGGCGGAAAGCAAGCTGGGCGACCTGGAGCGCTTTCGCGGCGAATACCAGCAGCAGTGGATCGAGCGTGGCAGCAAGGGTGTGTCCGGACAGTGGTTGATGGGCTACCAGGGCTTTCTTAACCAGTTGGAAACCGCTGTGGGCCAGCAGCGCC
The DNA here is from genome assembly GCF_014268205.2 of Pseudomonas sp. OE 28.3. Taxonomy (NCBI): domain Bacteria; kingdom Pseudomonadati; phylum Pseudomonadota; class Gammaproteobacteria; order Pseudomonadales; family Pseudomonadaceae; genus Pseudomonas; species Pseudomonas sp. OE 28.3. The sequence continues at coordinate 4,850,943 of NZ_CP077082.1, read as the reverse complement.
AGAGCCTGGCCTGGCACCAGAACAATCTTGATAAAGCCCGTGAAAGTTGGCAGGCGGCGTTTGCCCGCGTTGAAGGCTTGCGCAAGCTGGTGCAGCGTTATATCGACGAAGCGCGGGCGATTGAGGACAAGCGTGAGCAGAAGCTGCTCGATGAGCTGTCACAACGCCTTCCCCGCCAGTCACAGTACTAACAGTTTCCACTTGCCTACTGTGGGAGCCGGGCTGTGTGGGTGCTGGCTTAGGTGGGAGCTGGCTTGCCTGCGATAGCATCACCGCTGTATCACTGATACACCTCGTCGCCTGCATCGCAGGCAAGCCAGCTCCCACATTGAGTGCTCGGTGTTGCCCAGATCCGGTTCAGCTGCTAAACCTTGTTGCACATTGCCAATGACAAGGAAGCAGTCACATGTCAGTCGAGTCAGAAGTATCCCTGGATGGGACGAAGTTGACGATTAAAGTAAGAGGCCGATTCGATTTCGGAAGCCACCAGACCTTTCGCGATGCCTACGAGCGGTTCTACAAGGTGCCCGACATCTACGTGGTAGATCTGAAAGAAGCCACCTATCTGGACAGCTCGGCGCTCGGCATGCTCCTGCTGCTGCGGGACCATGCCGGTGGCGATGAGGCCGAAGTGCAGGTCATCAACAGCAACTCCGATGTGCGCAAGATCCTCGGCATCTCCAACTTCGACAAACTGTTCGACATCAGTTGAGCACCTTGGCCCCGGTCCTTGAACCACTGACGATCCTGATCGCCGAAGACAGCGCCGCCGATTTATTGTTGCTGTCGACCATCATTCGGCGTCAGGGCCACCAGGTGCTCACCGCCACCAATGGCGCGCAAGCCGTCGAGGTGTTTACCCGCGAGCGCCCGCAACTGGTGTTGATGGACGCCCTTATGCCGGTGATGGACGGTTTTGAAGCGGCGCGGCGGATCAAACAGTTGGCGGGTGAGGCGCTGGTGCCGATCATCTTCCTCACCTCGCTGCGCGAAAGCGAAGCCCTGGCCCAATGCCTGGATGCCGGTGGCGATGATTTCCTGCCCAAACCCTACAACCCGCTGATCCTGGCCGCCAAGATCAATGCCATGGACCGTCTGCGGCGCCTGCAGGCCACGGTGCTGCGCCAGCGCGACCAGATCGCCCGGCACCACGATTACCTGTTGCATGAGCAACGCGCGGCCAAGGCGGTGTTCGACAAGGTAGCGCATTCGGGTTGCATCAATGCGGCGCCGAACATTCGTTACCTGCAATCGCCCTATGCGCTGTTCAACGGCGACCTGTTGTTGGCGGCGTACACGCCGTCCGGCGACATGCATGTGCTGCTCGGTGACTTCACCGGCCATGGCCTGCCGGCCGCAGTGGGCGCCATGCCGCTGGCGGAAGTCTTCTACGGCATGACCGCCAAGGGTTACGGCCTGGCGCAGACCCTGCGCGAGATGAATGCCAAGCTCAAGCGCATCTTGCCGGTGGACATGTTCTGCTGCGCCACGCTGGTGTGCCTGAGTACCCAGCGGCGCGTGGTGGAGGTATGGAACGGCGGCATGCCCGACGGCTATGTGCATGAGATCGCCACCGGCAAGCGTACGCCTTTGTTATCCCGGCACCTGCCGCTGGGTGTGCTTTCGGCACAGGCGTTTGATGACAGTACCGAAGTCTGGCCCATGGCCTTGGGCGACCGGGTGTTCTTGTTGTCCGATGGGGTGCTGGATACCGCCAACGCCAGTGAACAGTTATTTGGCGCGGCGCGTTTGCAGCAGGTATTTGCCAGCAATCGCAAGCCCGACCGCTTGTTTGAGGAGATTGAGCAGGCCCTGGCGGCGTTCCGGGGTGAGGCGCGCGATGATGTCAGCATGGTGGAGATCACCTTGCAGCCTGGCCAGCCGTCGCGGGCGGCTGAGCCGCTGTATGCCGACAGTGGCCAGTCGTGCCCGTTGGATTGGTCGGTGAGCTTCGAGTTTCGTGCGCGAACGCTCAAAAGCTACAACCCGTTGCCGTACCTGTTGCAATTGCTGCTGGAGATTCATGGCCTGCGTGGGCAAAGCGGCGCGCTGTACAGCGTGATGGCCGAGTTGTATTCCAATGCGCTGGAGCATGGCGTGCTGGGCCTGGATTCGCGACTCAAGCGCGATGCCCAAGGATTTTCCGAGTATTACCGCCAGCGCAACGAGCGCCTGACGCAGTTGAACAGCGGTTACGTGCGGGTACATGTGCAGGTGTTGCCGACTGCCACGGGCGGCAAAATGACGCTGCGCATCGAAGACAGTGGCCCAGGGTTTGACGTGGAACAGGTGCTGGCGCGGCCGCTGGATATCGACCGTTTGTCTGGCCGGGGGCTGAGCCTGGTACGGCAACTGAGCAGCGATGTACGCTGGACCGATGGCGGGCGCAGTGTGTGCGTGGAGTTTTGCTGGGGGGCTCTGGCATAATCCGCCGATTCTTGATCAAGGAGCGAACAAGTGCTTGAGATTCATCTGGACCCTGATGTGCTGACGGGCCTGCAGGAAGTGATGGAAAGCGAATATCCGAAATTGCTGGATACCTTTCTGGACGATTCGCAAAAGCGTATCGATGCGTTGCGCAAGTCGCGTGGTGACGCCAAGGCGTTGGGCCGGATTGCCCATAGCTTCAAGGGCAGCAGTGGCAACCTTGGGGCGGTGCGGTTGGCGCAGTTGTGTCAGCGGCTGGAGGTGGAGTCCGTCGAGTTGTCGGCGGACTTGGGTGCGCTGGTTGATCAGATTGATCATGAGTTTGCGTTGGTGCGGCCGCTGTATGAGTCGGAAAGGCAGCGCTTTCAGCTTTGAATTGAGTCGCCAAGCCGGTCTCGGCCAAATGTGGGAGCTGGCTTGCCTGCGATGGCATCGACTGGTTTTGCCTGATACACCGAGGTGTCTGCATCGCAGGCAAGCCAGCTCCCACAGAGCACAATGGATCTACCGTCAAAAAACCAAACCTGGCCCAACTCTTGCTCTACCTCCCAATACTGCATCCCCGACCCCCAGTGCAGTGGAGACCTTTACCTATGCCAGTCGCCCCCAATTCGCTCCTTCAGGCTGCCCCCGCGGCCAAGCCTCAAGCGCCGGCCGCCACACCGCCTGTAGCGGCCGCGGACCCACGGGACAAGGGCCCTGGTTTCGCTCAAGTGTTTGCCAACCAAAGCCCCAAGCCCACGCTGAAGACCAATGACACTCCGGTCAAAATCTCGCGTGACAAGCCTGCGGACGCCAATACCAAGCCGGTTGCCAGCAACGACAAGCCTGCCGCCAGTACGCCAGCGGTTGCCGATAGCGGCAATCCCTTGCCTGCCAAGCCGGCCAAGGCCGACGACAGCGCCAGCAGTGATGACGACAAGTCCGCCGACCCGGCCCTGGCGCAGCAGCCCCCGGCTGATCCGGTGGTCGACCCGGCATTGGTCGCCGTTGTTACGCCAGTGCCTGTTCCGGTGCCAACGCCCGCGCCGGTAGCCACCCATGACGACACGGCCCAGCCGGTGGTCGCGGCGCCGCTTGCAGGCACCGATGACGCCAAGCAACCGGCCTTCGACCCCGAAGCCGATCCGCTGGATTCGATGCCGGCCGTGCGCTTGGCCATGGAGCAGGGCGGCCATGTGTCGGCCAGCAGCCAGACGCCTCAGAAAGCCGCGCCGACCTCCACTCAGGACCAGCCAACCGCCGCGCAGAACTTTGCCGCAGGTCTTGCCAGTATGGTCGACCAGCAAGCCACCAAAGACAGCACTGACCAGGGCGGCGACAAGGCCTTCAGTGGGCTGATCGAAGGTGGCCTCAAGGATTTGAAAGACGCCGGCAGCGACACGCGGGTGGATGATTTCGCCAACCGCCTGGCCGCGCTGACCCAGGCTGCCACGCCGAAAACCGCGAACGCCTTGCCGCCCGTGGCCAATGCGCCATTGGCCATGCACCAGAGCGGCTGGACCGAAGAGGTGGTCAACCGCGTGATGTACCTGTCCAGCGCCAACCTCAAGTCGGCGGAGATTCAGTTGCAACCGGCTGAACTGGGGCGCCTGGATATCAAGGTCAATATGACCGCCGACCAGCAAGCCCAGGTCAACTTCATGAGCGGCCACGCCGTGGTACGTGAAGCGCTGGAAAGCCAGTCCGGCCGTTTGCGCGAGATGTTTGCCCAGCAAGGCATGGGGCAGGTCGACGTCAACGTCTCCGACCAGTCGCGTGGCTGGCAGGGTCAGGGCCAGGAGCAACAGCAGCAGAATCAGGCCCGCGGCATAAGCGGCAGTGGTGGGCGTGGTGATGGCGGCGATGCGGGTGACGCTGCTGAAGTGGCGGCGGCGGTCGCGCCGGTGAGCCAGACCGTGATCGGCTCCAGCGCCGTCGATTACTACGCCTGACTTGAGCCAAAAAACGCGGTCAATGTGGGAGCTGGCTTGCCTGCGATGGCGCTGTATCAGGCACAGAGATGTGAGCTGATCCACCGCTATCGCAGGCAAGCCAGCTCCCACATTTGATTTTGGGTGTTCGCCGTTCCCCGGTTAGTCAGACAACTCTGGCATAACACTTGCTCTTGCCTTCCCGTAGATCTATGAATCCCCGAATAGTGACGGATTATTGGCATGGCGAAGAGTGACGACGCAGCAGCAACCCCACCCGCAGGCAAAGGCAAGCTCAAGCTGATCCTGCTGATTGTGCTGGGCCTGCTCCTGGCCATTGGCGCCTCGATTGGCGGCACGTGGTACATCATGCACAGCAGCGCGAGCAAACCGGCTCCCGCCGCCGAAACCGCCACTAACGTCAAGCAACCGGCAATCTTCGAGCCGATGCTGCCGGCCTTTGTCGCCAACTACAATCAGAACGGTCGCCAACGCTACCTGCAGGTGAGCATCACCTTGCTGGCGCGTAACCAGGCGGACCTGGATGCGCTTAAAGTGCATATGCCGGTGATCCGCAACAACCTGGTGATGCTGTTCTCCGGGCAGAGCTTCGACAGCCTGGCCACCCCGGTCGGCCAGGAAATGCTGCGCCAGAAGGTCACTGCCAGCGTGCAGGAAGTGGCCCAGAAAGAGCTCGGCAAAGTCGTGGTCGAGCAGGCGCTCTTCACTAACTTCGTATTGCAGTAGGATCACGACATGGCCGTGCAAGACCTGCTGTCCCAGGATGAAATCGACGCGCTGTTGCATGGCGTCGACGATGGTCTGGTACAGACCGAAATGGCTGCCGAACCCGGCAGCGTCAAAAGTTATGACCTCACCAGCCAGGATCGCATCGTCCGTGGGCGCATGCCGACCCTGGAGATGATCAATGAGCGTTTCGCCCGTTACACCCGTATCAGCATGTTCAACATGCTGCGCCGCTCGGCAGACGTAGCGGTGGGCGGCGTGCAGGTGATGAAGTTCGGTGAGTACGTGCATTCGCTGTATGTGCCCACCAGCCTCAACCTGGTCAAGATCAAACCGTTGCGCGGTACCGCGCTGTTCATCCTCGACGCCAAGCTGGTGTTCAAGCTGGTGGACAACTTCTTCGGCGGCGACGGCCGCCACGCCAAGATCGAAGGGCGTGAATTCACCCCTACCGAATTGCGTGTGGTGCGCATGGTGCTGGAGCAAGCCTTCATCGACTTGAAGGAAGCCTGGCAGGCGATCATGGAAGTCAATTTCGAGTACATCAACTCGGAAGTGAACCCAGCCATGGCCAACATCGTCGGCCCCAGCGAAGCCATTGTGGTCTCCACCTTCCACATCGAGCTTGATGGTGGTGGCGGCGACCTGCACGTGACCATGCCGTACTCGATGATCGAGCCGGTGCGCGAAATGCTCGACGCCGGTTTCCAGTCCGACCTTGACGACCAGGACGAACGCTGGGTCAAGGCCCTGCGCGAAGACCTGCTGGACGTCGACGTGCCTTTGAGCGCCACTGTGGCCCGTCGCCAGCTGCGTTTGCGCGATATTTTGCACATGCAACCGGGGGACGTGATCCCCGTGGAGTTGCCGGAAGAGCTGATCATGCGCGCCAATGGCGTGCCGTCGTTCAAGGTCAAGCTCGGTTCCCACAAGGGCAACCTGGCGTTGCAAGTGATCGAACCGATCAACCGTCGCTGATCTGCCCCTTCTATCGATGAATTTTTGCTGCGCCGAGGACATGTAATGGCTACCGAACACGAAAACACTTCCGCCGAAGACCAGGCCCTGGCTGACGAATGGGCTGCGGCCCTGGAAGAAACCGGCGATGTCGGCCAGGACGACATCGACGCGCTGCTGGCCGCCGACGCCGCCATGGCGCCGGCCGGCAAACGCCTGCCGATGGAAGAATTCGGCAGCGTGCCGAAAAACAACGACCCGGTGACCCTCGACGGCCCGAACCTGGATGTGATTCTCGACATTCCGGTGTCGATCTCCATGGAAGTCGGCAGCACCGAAATCAACATCCGCAACCTGCTGCAACTCAACCAGGGTTCGGTGATCGAGCTCGACCGCCTGGCCGGTGAGCCGCTGGACGTGCTGGTCAACGGCACCCTGATCGCCCATGGCGAGGTGGTGGTGGTCAACGAGAAGTTCGGCATCCGCCTGACGGACGTGATCAGCCCAAGCGAACGCATCAAGAAGTTGCGCTGAGATGAAGTATTCGATGGCGGGACTGTTTCTGGCGCTGCCATTGAGCGCCCTGGCGGCTGAGCCGGTCGCCCAAGCGGCGGCTGCGGCACCTGTGGTCAGCAGTGGTATCGGCGGCCAGTTGACCCAGCTGGTGCTTGGATTGTTGCTGGTAGTCGGTCTGATCTTCGTGCTCGCCTGGCTGATGCGCCGCGTGCAGCGCATCGGGCCGGGCAATGCCCAGGTGATCGAGATGATCGGCTCGCGCGCCCTCGGCCCGCGTGATCGGCTGGTGCTGGTGCAGGTGGGCGAAGAGCAAATCCTGCTGGGTATCACGCCCGGCCGCATCACCCCGTTGCACGTACTCAAGACGCCGGTGGAAGCAACCAGGACCGAGACCGCCACGCCGGAATTCGCCCAGCGCCTGATGGAGTTGCTGGGCAAGGATCAGAAGGATAAGAAGTAATGCGCGTTTTATTGACGCTCATGCTGTTGCTGGCCGCGCCGCTGGCGTTGGCAGCCGACCCGTTGTCGATCCCGGCGATCACCCTGGGCACCAACGCGGCCGGCGCCCAGGAATACTCGGTCAGCCTGCAGATTTTGCTGATCATGACTGCGCTGAGTTTTATCCCGGCGTTTGTCATGCTGATGACCAGCTTTACGCGGATCATCATCGTGTTCTCGATTTTGCGTCAGGCCCTGGGCCTGCAGCAGACACCGTCGAACCAGATCCTCACCGGCATGGCGCTGTTCTTGACCTTGTTCATCATGGCGCCGGTGTTCGACAAGGTGAACCAGCAAGCCTTGCAGCCCTATCTGGCGGAGAAACTCTCGGCTCAGGACGCGATAGACAAGGCCCAGGGTCCGATCAAGGACTTCATGCTCTCGCAAACCCGTTCCAGCGACCTGGAGCTGTTTATGCGCCTGTCCAAGCGCACCGACATTGCCACACCGGATCAGGCGCCGTTGACCATCCTGGTGCCGGCCTTCGTCACTTCCGAATTGAAAACCGCGTTCCAGATCGGCTTCATGATCTTTATCCCGTTCCTGATCATCGACCTGGTGGTGGCGAGCGTGCTGATGGCCATGGGGATGATGATGCTGTCGCCGCTGATTATTTCGTTGCCGTTCAAGATCATGCTGTTTGTGCTGGTGGACGGCTGGGCGCTGATTATCGGCACCCTGGCCAGCAGTTTCGGCGGGGTGTAGTGACATGACGCCAGAAGTAGCGGTCGACCTGTTCCGTGAAGCGCTGTGGCTGACCACCATGATGGTCGCCGTGCTGGTGGTGCCGAGCCTGTTGGTGGGCCTGCTGGTGGCGATGTTCCAGGCCGCGACCCAGATCAACGAACAAACCTTGAGCTTCCTCCCGCGTTTGCTGGTGATGCTGATCACCCTGATCGTCGCCGGCCCGTGGCTGGTGCAAACCTTTATGGAATACATCCTGCAGCTGTACGGCAGTATTCCGCAGTTGATCGGCTGACCGATGCAATCTGTGCTGGCCTTGACCGACACCCAGATCAGCACCTGGGTGGCGTCTTTCATTTTGCCGATGTTTCGCGTCACGGCAGTGCTGATGACCATGCCGGTGTTCGGGACTACCTTGGTGCCGAGGCGCATCCGCCTGTATTTTGCCTTCGCCATTACCATCGTCATCGTGCCCGGCTTGCCGCCGATGCCGCCGGTGAATGCCCTGGACCTCAGTGCGTTGTTGCTGATTGCCGAGCAGATATTGATCGGCGCGCTGATGGGCTTCTCGCTGACGTTGTTCTTCCAGGCCTTTGTAATCGCCGGGCAAATCATCTCGATCCAGATGGGCATGGGCTTCGCGTCCATGGTCGACCCTACCAACGGCGTGTCGGTGGCAGTGATCGGGCAGTTCCTGACCATGCTGGTGACCTTGATTTTCCTGGCGATGAACGGCCATCTGGTGGTGTTCGAGGTCATGACCGAAAGCTTCACCACCTTGCCGGTGGGCTCGGGGCTGGTGGTCAATCACTTCTGGGAATTGGTCGGCCGCATGAGTTGGGTATTGGGCGCCTCGTTGTTGCTGGTGTTGCCGGCGATTACTGCGCTGCTGGTGGTCAACATCGCGTTTGGCGTGATGACTCGCGCGGCGCCGCAGCTGAACATTTTCTCGATTGGTTTCCCGCTGACCCTGGTGTTGGGCATGGGGATTTTCTGGATCGGCATGGCCGACATTCTCAATCAGTATCAACCGCTGGCCACCGACGCCTTGCAGTTTTTACGTGATCTGGCACGGGCGCGTTGAGACATGGCCGAGAGCGAGAGTGGCCAGGACAAAACAGAAGACCCCACGGAGAAACGTAAAAAGGACTCCAGGGAAAAGGGCGAGATTGCCCGCTCCAAAGAACTCAATACCCTGGCGGTGATGCTCGCCGGTGCCGGGGGCCTGCTGATCTACGGCGGTGGCCTGGCGCTGGACCTGATGGAGTTGATGAAGCTCAACTTTTCGCTGCCGCGCGAAGTGCTGCTGAGCCCCGGCGCCATGGGCCAGTACCTGTTGCACTCGGGCAAGATCGCGATTCTGGCGGTGCAGCCGGTGCTTATCACCCTGTTGCTGGCGGCGCTGATCGGGCCGGTGTCCCTCGGCGGCTGGCTGTTTGCCGCCGGCAGCATGGCGCCCAAGTTCAGCCGCATGAACCCTGGGCCTGGGCTTAAGCGTATGTTTTCCACCAAGGCGCTGGTGGAACTGCTCAAGGCGCTGGCGAAATTCATCCTGATCCTGTTTGTGGCGCTGACGGTGTTGTCCTCCGACATCGACGATTTGCTGCGCATTGCCCATGAGCCGCTGGAATCCGCAATTATTCACAGTGTGCAGGTGGTGGGCTGGAGTGCGCTGTGGATGGCCTGCGGGCTGATCATCATCGCCGCCGTGGACGCGCCGATTCAGCTGTGGGAAAGCCACAAGAAACTGCTGATGACCAAGCAGGAAGTGCGTGACGAACACAAAGACCAGGAAGGCCGCCCCGAGGTCAAACAGCGGATTCGCCAACTGCAGCGCGAAATGTCCCAGCGCAAGATGATGGCGGCAGTGCCGGATGCCGACGTGGTCATCACCAACCCGACCCACTACGCCGTGGCGCTCAAGTACGACCCGGAGAAGGGCGGCGCGCCGATGTTGCTGGCCAAGGGCAGCGACTTTACCGCGCTGAAGATTCGCGAAATCGCCGTGGCCAACGACATTCTGCTGCTGGAATCGCCGGAGCTGGCGCGGTCGATCTTCTACTCTACCGACCTCGACCAGGAGATCCCCGCTGGCCTGTACCTGGCCGTGGCGCAGGTATTGGCCTACGTGTACCAGATCCGCCAATACCGCGCGGGCAAGGGCAAGCGGCCCGACCCGCTCAAGGACCTGCCGATTCCGCCGGAGCTGCGCCGCGATTCCTGATTCGTCCTGCACCGACGCCATCGCAGGCAAGCCCGGCTCCGACCTCGCGTTTTTTCCTGCCCGTGCGCCGAGCTTGCAGCGCGCCGTTCGGCGCATGATCTAAACCCCAATGGATACGGAGCCTCACGGACAACCAAAGTTTGAGTTGTGCGCATGGAAGATATAATTAGTCATAACTGACCTATTAAAGCGAATTTTTCCATATAAATAGTCATATCTGACTGTTAGCAAGGTATATGATTTTTCCTCGCGCACGCCAATAGCACTATAATGGTCAAAACTGACTAATAATGCTGATTTTATGCCATTAATAAGTCAGATTTAGCCATTAGGAAAAATTAAACGAGGCCTGCCATGTCCTTCATGCATTTGCTCAGCTCCCCCGCAGAGATCGCTCGCGATGTGGGGAAAAATGCAAAAAAGCTACGGCTATCGAAAAACCTCACGAGGAAGACCTTGGCAGAGCTTTCAGGGGTATCGGAGTCGTCGATCCAGCGGTTCGAGACTGCAGGTTCTATTACTCTCGAATCGATGATTCTGCTCGCCACCGCGCTCGATGAGCTGACTCCGCTAACGACTCTGTTTAAACCTTCGCAGCCGAACTCCCTCACAGAGCTGAAAAACTCAAAGCGCAAACGGGGTTCTAAATGAAACCGCGCCAGGATTATCCGAAGCTGAAGCGTTTCGAATCCCTTGAGGTCACCAAAAGCGGTGTGAAAGTCGGTGATCTGTACAGGGAGGAGGGGGTTGGGATTTTTTTCACTTACGACCCGGTATGGCTCGCTACAGGCTTCAACCTGTCGCCGTTCACGATGAAGTTTGACGACAAACCCCAGCTTGCTCGTGCTCCTGAACTGTTCGAAGGATTGCACGGCCCCTTTGCGGACTCTCTTCCAGACGGCTGGGGCATGCTGCTGATGGACAGATTCCTTAATGCCACATTCGGTGAGGGAACTGCTTACACAGTTACTGCCCTGGATCGGCTCGCTTACATGGGCGACAGAGCCATGGGAGCGTTTGAGTACCATCCAAAAGCGGAAAGAGGAGAGCTGAGGGGGACAATTAACCTTGCAGAGCTCTTCGAGAATTCCGTGGAAGTCCTGTCAGGAGACACTTCGGCAGTGCTTACCAAGCTCAGGCTTGCAGGGGGATCGCCTGGTGGTGCCCGCCCTAAAGCGATTGTCGCAATGTCTCCTGATGGGCAGCATGCAACGTCCGCTTTTGGGCCAATTCTGCCGGGCTATGATCACTGGATAGTCAAATTCAGGGCGCCAGATGAGCCGGTTGAAACCGGCGCAATTGAGTATGCTTACTACCTGATGGCCAGGGACGCAGGTGTCGAAATGGCTGAGTCGACTGTCCTGAACATGACCATGCATGACGGTAGTCGCGAGGGCTTCTTCGCAACAAAGCGCTTTGACCGGCAGCGCGATAAAAAGCTTCACATGATCACGGTTTCTGCGCTTATGTACGCTGCGTACAAACTGCCATCCATGGACTACAGCGGGCTACTGAAGCTCACAAACATGCTGACGCGTAGTGCCGCAGAGGTCGAAAAAATGGCCAGGGTGATGGTTTTCAATGCACTGTTTCACAACTACGACGATCACACCAAGAACTTCGCGTTCATCGGGCGTGAGCCAGAGAAGCCTGGCGACGAAGCAAGGTGGACGCTCGCGCCGGCATACGACCTGACTTTCTCGGAGGCTCGGGGTGAACACACAACGGCATATAACGGTCGAGGGAAGGCAACCCGGAGGCTGATTCAGGAGCTGTGCGCAGACTACAAGTACCTCAAGCCGAACGACTACATTGAGCAAACGCTAGCCGCATTTGCCCAATGGGATGACATTTTCAAAAGTGTAAGGATTCCCCTCAAAGCAGGCGCCGGTTACAAAGCTGTTCTGGAACAAGACCATGACTACTTCAAACTGATACGACCTACCAAGCGCTGACACCTCGTAGATGAGCATCGGAACGTTTGAACACCAGCCTTGAAGCTCCGCACCCTGCTTGGGCAACCCCTTCGGTTGCTCTCTTGTCCGAACTTGCCGGACTGGCTGCGGAGCAGGCACGGCGGGCGGAGCCCTTGGCGGCATAACAACCAGCGCTGCCATCTGTCTAAAGTTCAGCGTTACCTGTCAACTTTGACAGTATCCATTGCACCGCCTTCACTGTTACATAGAGCGGCGAGGTGCGCCGTCATGCGCGGCTCGGGAGAGCGGTCATGGACAGGGCTACGGTCAGGTGGTTTGACGCCGTCAAGGGCATTGGTTTTGTCGCCCGCGACCGCGAAGGCAATGCAGTACCCGTTCAGGCAACGGGCAATCCCTGCAGCGAAATCGATGCGCCGCCCAAGGCGCGCAAATCCCGCAAACGAAGAAAATAACCCCCCGCCTGCTCAGCAAACAATCACTACCACTGGTCGTTAATCCCCGTCTACCTGTCAACTCTGACAGTAGTCAGCTCTGCGTTCTCGCGGTTTGATGGTGCCAGGCACTGTACGCAAGTAGTAACGAGATGCAGGGGAAGGGTGATGGAAGCGGTGACGGGGACGATCAAGGTTTATAACCGCAAGACCGGTGAAGGGCTGATTGCGTTGGATGGCGATGATGAACCGGTGTGTTTGGACCGCTTGAGTTCAGCGTGTACCCGGTGGAGAGAAGGTCAGCGGGTACAGTTCGCCAGGATTCACCGGCCAAAGGGTGTGTTTGCGTTTTGTATCAGGCTTATCTAGCGGGATTTTTTGCGCGCAATGTCAGGAGAAGGGTTATGGCGACGGGTACTGTGAAGTGGTTTAACGAAACAAAAGGGTTCGGTTTTATTACTCCAGATGATGGTAGCGAGGATCTTTTTGCGCATTTTTCAGCGATTCAGAGTGCTGGGTTCAAATCTCTGCAAGAGAACCAAAAAGTCAGCTATGACGTAACGACAGGGCCCAAAGGCAAGCAAGCGTCCAACATCCAACCCTTATGAAGATCGTTCCCACGCTCCCGCGTGGGAATGCCTCCTGTGACGCTCTGCGTCACCGTTGCGCAAGGCTCAAGTCGGGACGCGGAGCGTCCCTGGCTGCATTCCCACGCAGAGCGTGGGAACGATCATCACGATCATTCAGGCAGGTTCTGCCTCTGGTGACGGCGCTCTGTCATCCAGCAGTCGCTCAGCCAACAACCGTCCCACCTCAATCAACTGCGCAATACCCAGCGCACCTTCTCGCTGTGTTCCTTCCAGGTCAAAGGCGAAGTCGCAGGTCAGGGCGTGGGCGGATGCCAGGTTTTCGGTGAGGTTGACCAGCAGGTCTTCGGTGCTGATGCCGTCGATAAGGGTGAGGATTACGCTGGGTGGGGGATTTGGGGTGGGTTTGATCATTGTGAAGCTCCTTGCGAAAGTGGAGCCGCCACTGATCGCCGCGACGCGATTGAAGGTGGCAGCTGTACGCAGGTTCGCGGACCGGTCTAGGAGCAACCCGGCATACCCGAAGGTATCCCGCGCACAGCCGCCATAGCGCCGCACAGTAGACGATAAAAAAGCGTCGACTGAAAGGGAGATGGTGCTTTTACTCCGTAGTAAACCGGGCCGCGACGCCCGACCACTGCATTTGCAGCGGTGTACGGAGACTAGGGAGCCCGGTTCCTAGGGGCAACCCGAAAACCTTGTCGGAAATTTCCTCAGTAACAACAGGTACACACCCATCCAACTGTGGGAGCTGGCTTGCCTGCGATGGCTGACTCATGGCTGGCCCTTCAGTGCCTGACCCACCGCAATCGCAGGCAAGCCAGCTCCCACACTGGAACCGGTTGAAGATCGTTCCCACGCTCCCGCGTGGGAATGCCTCCTGTGACGCTCTGCGTCACCGTTGCGCAAGGCTCAAGTCGGGACGCGGAGCGTCCCTGGCTGCATTCCCACGCAGAGCGTGGGAACGATCTTTACAACAGGTACACCCCCATTCAGCTGTGGGAGCGGGCTTGCTCGCGAAAGCGGTGTGTCAGCCAAAACTGTTCTAACTGAACCACCGCCTTCGCGAGCAAGCCCGCTGAAGATCGTTCCCACGCTCCCGCGTGGGAATGCCTCCCGTGACGCTCTGCGTCAACGTTGCGCCGGGCTCAAGTCGGGACGCGGAGCGTCCCTGGCTGCATTCCTTTGCTGCGCGTGGGAACGATCATCACCCCCCCATCCAGCTCCCACAGTTGAACCGGTGACCACTCGACGATCGTCGCCCTGAAACCAAAGTTGGAAGGCTTCTTGCAATACCGCCTCCAGGACGCTCTCCCGCGTCAAAACTTTGCTTCAAGGAACACGAGGAATACCGGTGGTAGATCGCTCTCAAATGCTCAACACGGCCCGTGGCACCCTGACTGATTTGTCGCGGGGCAACCTGGGTGTGCCGTTGTTGTTGCTGGTGATGCTGGCAATGATGATGTTGCCAATGCCGCCGTTCCTGCTCGACGTGTTTTTCACCTTCAACATTGCGCTGTCGGTGGTGGTGCTGCTGGTCTGCGTGTATGCCCTGCGGCCGCTGGATTTCGCCGTATTCCCGACCATTTTGCTGATCGCGACCCTGCTGCGCCTGGCGCTGAACGTGGCATCCACGCGGGTGGTGATGCTCCACGGCCAGGACGGCCACGCCGCCGCCGGTAAGGTGATCCAGGCCTTTGGTGAGGTGGTGATCGGCGGTAACTATGTGGTTGGTATCGTGGTGTTCGCGATTTTGATGATCATCAACTTCGTGGTGGTGACCAAGGGCGCCGGGCGGATTTCCGAGGTGAGCGCGCGGTTTACCCTCGACGCCATGCCCGGTAAGCAAATGGCGATCGACGCCGACCTCAACGCCGGCCTGATCGACCAGAACCAAGCCAAATCCCGCCGCCTGGAAGTCGCCCAGGAAGCCGAATTCTATGGCTCCATGGACGGCGCGAGTAAATTCGTGCGCGGCGACGCCATCGCCGGTCTGCTGATCCTGTTTATCAACCTGATCGGTGGCATCGCGGTCGGGATCTTCCAGCACGGCATGACCTTCGGCGATGCGGGCAAGGTCTACGCCTTGCTGACCATTGGTGACGGTTTAGTGGCGCAATTGCCATCACTGTTGTTATCCACAGCTGCAGCCATCATGGTCACCCGTGCTTCGGGCTCCGAAGACATGGGCAAGCAGATCAGCCGCCAGATGTTCGCCTCGCCCAAGGCGCTGGCCGTAGCCGCCGGCATCATGGCGATCATGGGCATCGTGCCGGGCATGCCGCACGTGTCGTTCCTGAGCATGGCGGCCATGGCCGCCGGTGGTGCCTACCTGTTCTGGCGCAAGCAAAATGCGGTCAAGGTCCAGGCCCAGCAGGAAATCGCCCGCCAGCAAGACTTGCTGCCATCCCCGGCCCGCGCCCAGGAAACCAAGGAGCTGGGCTGGGATGACGTGACCCCGATCGACATGATCGGCCTGGAAGTCGGCTACCGCCTGATTCCGCTGGTGGACCGCAACCAGGGTGGCCAACTGCTCGCGCGGATCAAGGGTGTGCGCAAGAAGCTGTCCCAGGACCTGGGCTTCTTGATGCCCACCGTGCACATCCGCGACAACCTTGATTTGGCCCCCAGCGCCTACCGCCTGACCCTGATGGGCGTGATCCTGGCCGAAGCCGAGATCTACCCGGATCGTGAGTTGGCGATCAACCCTGGCCAGGTGTTCGGCACGCTTAATGGCATTACCGCCAAAGATCCGGCTTTTGGCCTGGAAGCGGTATGGATCGAAGTCAGCCAGCGCAGCCAGGCACAATCGCTCGGTTACACCGTGGTCGACGCCAGCACCGTGGTCGCCACCCACCTCAACCAGATCCTCTACAAGCACTCCCATGAGCTGATCGGCCACGAGGAAGTCCAGCAATTGATGGGTTTGCTGGCCAAAGCCTCGCCGAAACTGGCCGAAGAACTGGTACCCGGCGTGCTGTCGCTGTCGCAGTTGCTCAAGGTGCTGCAAGCCTTGCTCGCCGAACAGGTGCCGGTGCGCGACATTCGCAGCATTGCCGAGGCCATCGCCAACAATGCCGCCAAGAGTCAAGATACTGCCGCTTTGGTGGCCGCGGTGCGTGTCGGGTTGTCCCGCGCCATCGTGCAAAGCATTGTAGGTATTGAGTCTGAGCTGCCTGTGATCACCTTGGAACCAAGGTTGGAACAAATATTGCTCAATAGTATTCAGAAGGCCGGACTTGGCCAGGAAGAGGGCGTTCTGCTGGAGCCAAGCATGGCTGAGAAACTGCAGCGTTCGTTGATCGAAGCCGCCCAGCGTCAGGAAATGGCGGGCCACCCGGTGATTCTGCTGGTGGCAGGCCCGGTTCGAGCGATGTTGTCGCGGTTTGGTCGCCTGGCAGTTCCGAATTTGCACGTTTTGGCTTATCAGGAAATTCCTGACAATAAGCAAGTGACTATCGTCGCGACAGTAGGGCCCAACGGCTGAGGTAGTGGGTTATGCAAGTTAAGCGTTTTTTCGCCGCCGATATGCGTCAGGCCATGAAACTGGTACGTGATGAGCTGGGCGCCGATGCCGCGATTATTGGAAACCGTCGCATTGCCGGCGGTGTCGAGCTGACGGCTGCCCTGGATTACACCCCGTCGGCGCTGGCGCCGCGCGTGCCGAACATGGAACTCGAAGACGAACTGCGCAAGACCGCTTCGCGCATTGTCTCGGCCCAGGCTGAATTGAGCATGCGTGGCGACAGCGATGCCAGCACCAATCGCCAATTGTTCGCCGGCCTGCCGCTGACCGCCGCCGAGCCGTTGGTAGAACCGACCTTCAAAGAACCGCCTCGTCCTGCAGCGCCAGCCCCGGCCGCCGCTGTCGACCAGCGCGCGCTCGACTCGATGCGTTTTGAACTCAATGGCCTGCGTGAGCTGCTCGAAGTGCAGCTGGGCTCGTTGGCGTGGACGCAGCTGCAAGGCAGTAAACCGCACCAGGCCAACCTGTGGCGTCGCCTGCAACGCATCGGCCTGTCCGGCCCGTTGTCGCGCGATTTGCTTGCACTGACGGCTGAAGTCGAAGAACCGCGCCAAGCCTGGCGCATGTTGCTGGCGCACCTGGCGCGCATGATCGCCACGCCGGAAATCGAACCGCTGGAAGAGGGCGGTGTGATTGCCATGGTCGGCCCCGCCGGCATGGGCAAGACCACCACCCTGGCCAAGCTGGCCGCGCGTTATGTGCTCAAGTACGGCGCGCAGAACATCGCGCTGGTGAGCATGGACAGCTATCGCATCGGCGCCCAGGAGCAGCTCAAGACCTTGGGCCGCATCCTCAATGTGACGGTGACCCACGTCGACCCGGGCCAGTCGCTGGCCAATGCACTCGACCCACTGCTGCGCAAGCGCGTGGTGTTGATCGACACGGCCGGCCTGCAAGCCAGCGACCCGGCACTGCGCATGCAGCTTGAAAGCCTGGCCGGGCGTGGCATCAAGTCGAAAAATTACCTGGTGCTTGCAACCACCAGCCAGAAACAGGTTCTTACCGCTGCCTACCACAGCTACAAACGCTGTGGCCTGGCCGGTTGCATTCTCACCAAGCTCGACGAAACTGCGAGCCTGGGCGAGGTGTTGAGCCTGGCTATCAGTCATGAGTTACCGGTTGCCTACCTGACCGACGGGCCGCGGATCCCGGATGATTTGCATCTGCCGCGCCGTCATCAGTTGGTCAGCCGTGCTGTCAGCGTGCAAATGCAAGAAGAGCCTAGCGAGGAAGCGATGGCCGATATGTTCGCCGACCTTTACCACAACCCGGCTAAGCGGGTGGGGTGAGGCAGGATGAACACCGTGAAATGTATCTACATCGATGGTCTGCAAGCGATTCACGCGGCCAAGCCATGTAGCCTGCGTCTAAGCAAGACAAGGTAAAGAAATAAAATGGGCAGCATGCATCCCGTACAGGTGATCGCGGTGACCGGCGGCAAAGGTGGCGTCGGGAAAACTAACGTGTCAGTGAATTTGTCCCTGGCCCTGGCAGAGCTTGGCCGTCGCGTCATGCTGCTGGATGCTGACCTGGGCCTGGCGAACGTGGACGTTCTGCTGGGGCTGACACCCAAACACACCCTTGCCGATGTGATCGAAGGCCGTTGTGAGCTGCGCGATGTGCTGCTGCAAGGCCCCGGTGGCATTCGCATCGTGCCGGCTGCCTCAGGCACCCAGAGCATGGTGCACCTGAGCCCGGCGCAGCATGCCGGCCTGATTCAGGCGTTCAGCGACATCGGCGACAACCTCGATGTGCTGGTGATCGACACCGCCGCCGGGATCGGCGAGTCCGTGGTCAGCTTCGTGCGCGCCGCGCAAGAAGTGCTGCTGGTGGTGTGCGACGAACCCACGTCGATCACCGACGCCTATGCCCTGATCAAACTGCTTAACCGTGACTACGGCATGAACCGCTTCCGCGTGCTGGCCAACATGGCCCAAAGCCCGCAGGAAGGGCGAAATCTGTTTGCCAAGTTGACCAAGGTCACGGATCGCTTCCTCGATGTCGCCTTACAATACGTGGGCGCAGTTCCTTATGACGAGTGTGTGCGCAAGGCTGTGCAAAAGCAGCGTGCAGTCTATGAAGCGTTCCCTCGTTCGAAGTGCGCATTGGCGTTCAAGGCTATTGCTCAGAAGGTCGATACTTGGCCGTTGCCTGCCAACCCTCGGGGGCATCTGGAGTTTTTCGTCGAGCGATTGGTGCATCAGACGAGCGCGGGACCTGTGCTATGACATCCAGCGGCTACAACCTTTACAAAAAGTCGGCACGTGACAGTCAGGGCGAACTGATCGAGCGCTATGCGCCCTTGGTCAAGCGCATTGCCTATCACTTGCTGGCACGCCTGCCTGCCAGTGTGCAGGTTGAGGACTTGATCCAGGCCGGCATGATCGGCCTGCTCGAAGTGTCGACAAAATACGACGCGAGCAAGGGCGCGAGTTTCGAGACGTATGCGGGTATTCGCATACGCGGTGCGATGCTCGATGAAGTGCGTAAAGGGGATTGGGCGCCGCGTTCGGTACACCGCAATACGCGTATGGTCAGTGACGCAATTCGTGCAATTGAAGCAAAAACCGGTCGTGACGCTAAAGATCATGAAGTTGCGGCCGAACTCCAATTGAGTCTCGACGATTACTACGGGATTTTGAACGATACCTTGGGCAGCCGCCTGTTCAGTTTCGACGACCTTTTGCAGGACGGCGAACACGAAGGGCTGCACGAGGACGGCGCGAGTGCACATCTGGAACCGTCGCGCGACCTGGAAGACGAACGTTTCCAGAGCGCGTTGGCGGAGGCGATTGCCAATTTGCCGGAGCGTGAGCGACTGGTGTTGGCGCTGTACTACGACGAAGAGCTGAACCTCAAGGAAATCGGTGAGGTCCTGGGGGTCAGCGAATCGCGTGTCAGCCAGCTGCATAGCCAGTGCGCCGCCCGCTTGCGGGGGCGATTGGGAGAGTGGCGCGCGCGCTGACAGGCAGTGTGGGGACACTGCAGACGCTACCGCAAAGGCTCTACGCTTTTGCGGGTTCGTGCCGTGGTGCCCTGGGCAGTCCTTTTTGTGTAACGCCTGTTGATTGAAATGGCGCGTCCAGGTGCTGGGCGCGTTTAAGACTGCTTGGAGGTCGAATTGGACAAGAACATGAAAATCCTCATCGTTGATGACTTCTCAACGATGCGGCGGATCATAAAAAACCTGTTGCGTGACCTTGGGTTCACCAACACGGTCGAGGCGGATGACGGCCTGACGGCGATTCCGATCCTCAACAGCGGGAGCATCGACTTTCTGGTAACCGACTGGAACATGCCGGGCATGACCGGTATCGACTTGCTGCGTCACGTGCGCGCCGATGAAAAACTGCGCAGCTTGCCTGTGTTGATGGTGACCGCCGAAGCCAAGCGTGAACAGATCATCGAAGCCGCCCAGGCCGGGGTTAACGGTTACGTGGTCAAGCCATTCACTGCATTGGCCTTGAAAGAGAAGATCGAAAAAATCTTCGAACGCATCCACGGCTGATGTCACCACGGGGGAGCTATGGAGCATAAAGAAACGTCACAGGGCGATTTTGAATCGACCCTGAAAAAGCATGCTCACCAGTTGGTCGACAGCCTTGAAAAAGGCCAGTTCGGCGACGCGGTGCAGTTGATCCATGAGCTTAACCAGACCCGTGACCGCGGCCTGTATCAGGAAGTGGGCAAGCTCACACGCGAGCTGCACAGTGCAATCGTCAATTTTCAGATTGACCCGCACATGCCCCAGGCCGAAGAAATCTCGCAGATCACCGATGCCACCGAACGCCTGTCCTATGTGGTCCGGCTGACTGAGGCGGCGGCCAACCGCACCATGGACCTGGTGGAAAACGCCACGCCCTTGGTCAATGGCATGGCCACCGAAGCTCAGGCGCTCAGCGTTGACTGGGGCCGCTTCATGCGCCGGGAAGTGGGGGCTGAGGAGTTTCGTGAGTTGGCGCGTCGGGTCGAGGGCTTTCTGTCGCGCACCGAAAAGGAAAACCGCACGGTGGCCAGCAACCTCAATGACATTCTGCTGGCCCAGGATTACCAGGACCTCACCGGTCAAGTGATCAAGCGCGTGACCCAACTGGTCACCGAAGTGGAAAGCAACTTGCTCAAATTGGTGCTGATGGCCGGCCAGGTCGACCGTTTTGCCGGCATCGAACATGACCGCGCAGCGATCCTCTCGGAAAAAGATCCACAAAAACATCTCGCCAAGGGTGAAGGTCCGCAGATTCATGCCGATAAACGTGAAGACGTTGTGTCAGGTCAGGATGACGTAGATGACCTGTTATCCAGTTTAGGCTTCTAAGGAGCACCCACATGAGCTTCGGCGCCGATGAAGAAATCCTTCAGGATTTCCTTGTAGAGGCCGGCGAAATTTTAGAGCAACTGTCCGAACAACTGGTCGAGCTGGAAAGCCGACCGGATGATGCGAACCTGCTCAATGCAATTTTTCGCGGTTTTCACACTGTAAAAGGGGGCGCCGGCTTCCTCCAGCTCCATGAGCTGGTGGAGTGCTGTCACATCGCCGAGAACGTGTTCGACATCCTGCGCAAGGGTGAGCGTCACGTCGACTCGGAACTGATGGACGTGATTCTCGAAGCATTGGATGCGGTCAACGGCATGTTCAGCGAGGTGCGTGAACGTGCGCCGATCACGGCTGCCACGCCGGAGTTGCTGGCTGCGCTGGCACGCCTGGCCGAACCTGCCGATACCTCGGTTGCGCCGGTCGCCGCGCCTGAGCCTGAGGTTGAAGCCGAGCCGGATGTGACCGACAGCGAGTTCGAACAGCTGCTCAACTCCCTGAGCGCGGTGAAAGCCGAAGCTGAAGCACCGCAAGCGGTGGCTGCGCCTGCCGTGCCGACCAGCGAAGACATTACCGACGCAGAGTTCGAATCCCTGCTCGACCAGTTGCACGGTAAAGGCCAGTTTGCGCCGGACGCCGTGGCACCTGCTGCTGAGTCGGCAGCGCCTGCTGCGTCTGCCACATCTACAAGCGCCACCGACATTACCGACGACGAATTCGAAGCACTGCTCGACCAATTGCATGGCAAGGGCACGTTTGCTGCCGAAGCCTTGCCGGAAGTCGCCGCCATCGCGGCCGCACCTGCCGCCAGCGCTGCGCCTGCCAGCGTTGAGCCTGCCACTGACGGCCTGATCTCCGATCACGAATTCGAAGCGCTGCTCGACGAGTTGCATGGCAAAGGCAAGTTCTCTGAAGTGGCCCCGGCTGCAGCAGCGACTGCAACGCCTGTGGCTGCCAAACCTGCGCCTGCCAAAGCCGCCGCGCCTGTGGCTGCCAAGCCCGCACCGGCACCGGCTGCCGCACCTGCGCGTGCCGCAGCGGCGCCGGTAGCCGAAAAGCCTGCCAGTGAAGCCGAAACCACCGTGCGGGTTGATACCGCGCGCCTGGACGACATCATGAACATGGTCGGCGAACTGGTGCTGGTGCGTAACCGCCTGGTGCGCCTGGGCCTGAACAGCGGCGATGAAGCCATGCAAAAGGCCGTGTCGAACCTCGACGTGGTCACCGCAGACTTGCAGACCGCCGTAATGAAAACGCGCATGCAGCCGATCAAGAAAGTCTTCGGCCGTTTCCCGCGCCTGGTTCGCGACCTCGCGCGCCAGCTCAAGAAAGAAATCAACCTGGAACTGGTGGGTGAAGAAACCGACCTCGACAAAAACCTTGTCGAGGCCCTGGCCGACCCGCTGGTCCACTTGGTGCGCAACGCCGTCGACCATGGCGTCGAAACCCCGGAAGAACGCGAAGCCTCGGGCAAGTCGCGTAACGGCAAGGTGATTCTGGCGGCCGAGCAGGAAGGCGACCATATCCTGCTGTCGATTACCGATGACGGCAAAGGCATGGATCCGGCGATTCTGCGTAATATCGCGGTCAAGCGCGGCGTGATGGACAAGGACGCCGCCGACCGCCTGACCGACACCGAATGCTACAACCTGATCTTCGCGCCGGGCTTCTCGACCAAAACCGAGATTTCCGATGTGTCCGGCCGTGGCGTGGGCATGGACGTGGTGAAGACCAAGATCAGCCAGCTCAACGGCTCGATCAACATCTACTCGACCAAGGGCCAGGGCTCCAAGATCGTGATCAAGGTGCCGTTGACCTTGGCGATCATGCCGACCCTGATGGTGATGCTGGGCAACCAGGCGTTCGCCTTCCCGCTGGTCAACGTCAACGAGATCTTCCACCTCGACCTGTCACGCACCAACGTGGTGGACGGCCAGGAAGTGGTGATCGTGCGCGACAAGGCGTTGCCACTGTTCTACCTCAAGCGCTGGCTGGTGGCTTCGGCCAAGCATGAAGAGCAGCGCGAAGGCCATGTGGTGATTCTGTCCGTGGGCACCCAGCGCATTGGCTTTGTGGTCGATCAACTGGTGGGCCAGGAAGAAGTGGTCATCAAGCCTTTGGGCAAAATGCTGCAGGGAACCCCGGGCATGTCGGGTGCGACCATCACCGGTGACGGTCGGATCGCGCTGATTCTCGATGTTCCGAGCATGCTCAAGCGTTACGCCGCACGGCGTATTTGATTCTGGCGGGGCAGGGCGGTTTGCCCGCCCCGCCTAACGGAGTGTTTATGGCAGTCAAGGTCCTGGTGGTGGACGATTCGGGTTTCTTCCGCCGCCGCGTCTCGGAAATTCTTTCCGCCGATCCAACCATCCAGGTGGTCGGCACGGCCACCAACGGCAAAGAGGCGATTGATCAAGCCATTGCGTTGAAACCGGACGTGATCACCATGGACTACGAGATGCCGATGATGGATGGCATCACCGCAGTCCGGCACATCATGCAGCGCTGCCCGACCCCGGTGTTGATGTTCTCCTCGCTGACCCACGAAGGCGCCCGGGTGACCCTCGACGCGCTGGACGCGGGTGCGGTGGACTTCCTGCCGAAGAATTTCGAAGACATCTCGCGCAACCCCGACAAGGTCAAGCAGATGCTGTGCGAGAAGGTGCACAGCATTTCGCGCAGTAACCGTCGCAGCCTGTTCAGTGCGCCTGCGCCTGCGCCTGCGCCTGCGCCTGCGCCAGTTGCCGCGCCGACGCCGAGCACCTCGACGTTTGCTCGCCCGGCCCCGGCCCCGATAGCCCGGCCCGCAGTGGCGCCGGTGCGGGCCCCGGCACCGAGCGCGCATTCGCCTGCGCCCAAGCGCAAAGCCTACAAGCTGGTCGCCATTGGTACATCCACTGGCGGCCCGGTGGCCTTGCAACGCGTGTTGACTCAACTGCCGGCTAACTTCCCGGCGCCGATCGTGTTGATCCAGCACATGCCCGCCGCCTTCACCAAGGCCTTCGCCGAGCGCCTCGACAAGCTGTGCCGCATCAGCGTCAAGGAGGCCGAGGATGGTGACATCCTGCGACCTGGCCTGGCGCTGCTGGCACCGGGCGGCAAGCAGATGATGGTCGACGGCCGTGGCGCGATCAAAATCCTGCCGGGCGACGAGCGCTTGAACTACAAGCCGTGCGTGGATATCACCTTCGGCTCGGCGGCCAAGTCCTACGGCGACAAAGTTCTGGCGGTGGTACTCACCGGCATGGGCGCCGACGGCCGTGAAGGCGCACGCCTGCTCAAGCAGGGTGGCAGCGCGATCTGGGCGCAGGACGAAGCCAGCTGCGTGATTTATGGCATGCCCATGGCCATCGTCAAGGCGGACCTGGCTGACGCGGTTTATAGTCTGGACGACATTGGCAAACATCTGGTGGAGGCCTGCCTCTGATGGATGTCTTGAGCCTGATTGGCATCACCATGGCGTTTGTCGCGATTATCGGCGGCAACTACCTGGAAGGCGGCCACCTCGGCGCCTTGGCCAATGGCCCGGCGGCGCTGATCGTGATTGGCGGTACTGTGGGCGCGGCGCTGTTGCAGTCGCCGCTGAGTTCGTTCAAGCGCGCCATGCAGATTCTGGTGTGGATTATCTTCCCGCCGCGCGTGGACCTGCCCGGCGGCATCGACCGTGTGGTCAACTGGAGCCTCACCGCGCGCAAGGAAGGCCTGCTGGGCCTGGAAGGCGTGGCCGATGCCGAGCCCGACAGCTATGCACGCAAAGGCCTGCAATTGCTGGTCGACGGCGCCGAACCCGAGGCGATTCGCAGCATCCTTGAGGTGGATTTCTACACCCAGGAAAGCCGCGACATCAACGCCGCCAAAGTCTTTGAAAGCATGGGCGGCTACGCGCCGACCATCGGCATCATCGGTGCCGTGATGGGCCTGATCCACGTGATGGGCAACCTGGCCGACCCGTCGCAACTGGGCAGCGGCATTGCCGTGGCGTTTGTCGCCACCATTTACGGCGTGGCGAGTGCCAACCTGGTGTTGTTGCCGGTGGCCAGCAAGCTCAAGTCGATCGCCATGCGCCAATCGCGTTACCGCGAAATGCTGCTGGAAGGCATCTTGTCGATTGCCGAGGGCGAGAACCCGCGCTCCATCGAATTGAAGCTCCAGGGCTTCATGGATTAATGCCCATGCACATCGACCTGTGGCCAGTGAGCGTTATGTGGCGAGCGAACTTGTTGTGGCGAGTGAGCTTGCTCACGCTGGGCTGCGAAGCAGCCCCAAAACCATACACCGCAACCTGCCTGAACAAACACATTGCCTGGAGTGGGGCCGCTTCGCGCCCCAGCGCGAGCAAGCTCGCTCGCCACAGTGAAGCGGGCCACAGTGAAGCGCTCAATAGGGGTCAGGGAGGTATCTGCCTGTGAGCCGTCGTCGCCGCGAGCCTGAAGAGCACGTCAACCATGAACGCTGGCTGGTGTCCTACGCCGACTTCATCACCTTGCTGTTCGCGTTTTTTGTGGTGATGTACTCCATCTCGTCGATCAACGAGGGCAAGTACAAGATTATTTCCCAGGCGCTGGTGGGCGTATTCAACGACACCGACCGCTCGCTCAAGCCGATCCCGATTGGCGAGGAGCGGCCCAAGACCGTGACGCCGGCCAAGCCGCTGGTCAATGACAGTGACGAAACCGCCGCCGGCATCGGTGGCACCAGCGACCCGCTCAAAAGCATCGCCGATGACATCAGTGCCGCGTTTGGCGACTTGATCAAATCCAACCAGATGACCGTGCGCGGTAATGAGTTGTGGGTGGAGATCGAGCTTAATTCGAGCCTGCTGTTCGCCAGCGCCGATGCGTTGCCGAGCGATCAGGCGTTTACCATCATCGACAAGGTGGCGGCGATTCTCAAACCGTTTGAGAACCCGATCCACGTCGAAGGCTTTACCGATAATTTCCCGATCAGCACCGCGCAATACCCGACCAATTGGGAGCTGTCATCGGCACGGGCCTCAAGCATCGTGCGCATGCTCGCGATGCAGGGCGTGAACCCTGGGCGCCTGGCGTCGGTGGGTTACGGTGAGTTCCAACCGGTGGCCAATAACGCCACTGCCGAAGGCCGCGCGCGCAACCGCCGTGTGGTGCTGGTGGTGTCACGTAACCTGGATGTGCGCCGCAGCCTGACCGGCACCGGTACTGCCAACGCAACACCGGATGCAGCCTTGAAGCGGGCTGGCACACAAACTGCACCGCCAACCGTTAAGCCGCCGGTTCGTCAGAGCGCCGTCAATTCTCCGTCACCGGCTCAATAATGTTATGTAATGTCTCGGTCGCGCCTTAGCCTACCGGGAGGAACCAACTGAATGAGAGTCTGGGCAGTTGCCAATCAAAAGGGTGGAGTCGGCAAGACCACCACGTCCATCGCCTTGGCCGGCTTGCTGGCCGAGGCGGGCAAGCGTGTGGTCGTGGTCGACCTGGACCCGCACGGCTCGATGACCAGTTATTTCGGCTATGACCCGGATGCGCTGGAGCACAGCTGTTACGACCTGTTCCTGCACAAGGGCAGCGTACCGGCAGATTTGCCCGGGCAATTGCTGCTGCCCACCAGCAACGAGAGCATTTCGCTGTTGCCGTCGAGTACCGCGCTGGCGACCCTTGAGCGCCAGTCGCCGGGGCAGAGCGGCCTGGGCCTGGTGATCGCCAAGACCCTGGCGCAACTGTGGCAGGACTTCGACTACGCGATCATCGACAGCCCACCGTTGCTGGGCGTGCTGATGGTCAATGCCTTGGCGGCCAGCCAGCAGTTGGTGATCCCGGTACAGACCGAACACCTGGCGGTCAAAGGCCTGGAGCGTATGGTCAGCACCTTGGCGATGATCAACCGTTCGCGCAAACAGGCGCTGCCGTTCAGCATCGTGCCTACACTGTTCGACCGTCGTACCCAAGCGTCGCTGGGCACCTTGCGGGTGTTGCGCGATGCTTACCCGGAAACGATCTGGAACGGCTACATTCCGGTGGACACGCGCTTGCGTGACGCCAGCCGCGCCGGGCTCACGCCGTCGCAGTTCGACGGCAAAAGCCGTGGCGTACTGGCTTACCGTGCGTTGCTTAAACATCTGCTGTCCCAGCAACTTGTGGCGCAGGTGGCGTGATGAACCGTCCCGTTGAGCTTAAGACCCGGCCGCAACTGGCACTGGAATCCTACCTGGACGCCTTGTTGCAGGATGCGACGGCAGAAGAATTGCCTGAGCCGATTCTGGTCCTTGAACCGGCCGTAGTCGAACCCGAAAGCACCCTGGATGAATTTCAGTTAGCGGTGCTGGAAGAACAGGCTCGTGATGCCCACGTGGTGGTGCCGATTGTGCCTGCGCCCGTGGTGGTCACGCCCGTGGTGGTTGAACCGGTGGTCGATGTGCACCTGCCGCCGAGCATCACGCCGCCGCCGGTCACGGGTGACGGTCGCCCATCGTGGGCGGCCGAGCCGTTCGAGTGCCTGCTGTTCGACGTCGCCGGGTTGACCCTGGCGGTGCCGCTGGTGTGCCTGGGGTCGATCTACTCGCTGGAAGGCCAGGAGCTGACGCCGCTGTTCGGGCAACCGGAGTGGTTCCTCGGCATCCTGCCCAGCCAGGCCGGCAACCTCAAGGTGCTGGATACGGCGCGCTGGGTGATGCCCGACCGCTACCGCGATGATTTTCGCCAGGGCTTGCAATACGTGATCTCGGTGCAGGGCTACGAGTGGGGGCTGGCGGTGCATCAAGTCAGCCGCTCGTTGCGCCTGGACCCGAATGAAATCAAGTGGCGCAGCCACCGGGGCCAGCGGCCTTGGCTGGCGGGCACCGTGATTGAACATATGTGCGCGTTGCTCGACGTCGCCGAACTGGCCGAGTTGATCGCCAGTGGGGCGGTCAAGACGATGCCACAGAACAAACGCAGTTGATTGAACAATAAGGGCCGTGCGGTTGCGCGGTCGAAGAAGCACACACTGAAGGGGTCAGGGGTATGAACAAGTCAGCATCCGCACAAGGTTTGGATGATCCGATCCTGCAATGGGTTACCTTCAAACTGGACAATGAAACCTACGGCATTAACGTGATGCGCGTGCAGGAAGTGCTGCGCTACACCGAAATCGCCCCGGTTCCAGGCGCGCCGAGCTACGTGTTGGGCATCATCAACCTGCGTGGCAACGTGGTGACGGTGATCGATACCCGCCAGCGTTTTGGCCTGATGCCTACTGAAGTCAACGACAACACGCGTATCGTGATCATCGAAGCCGACAAGCAAGTGGTCGGTATCATGGTCGACAGCGTGGCTGAAGTGGTTTACCTGCGCCAATCGGAAGTGGAAACCGCGCCGAACGTCGGTAACGAAGAGTCGGCCAAGTTCATCCAGGGCGTGTGCAACAAGAACAACGAGCTGTTGATTCTGGTTGAGTTGGACAAGATGATGAGCGAAGAAGAATGGTCGGAACTGGAGAGCATCTGATTGTTCCTTGATGCGGCGGTGATTGTCCTGGCCCTGTTGTGGGCCGGGACGTTGGCATTCCTGCTGCGCTATATGCGCCAGCAACGGGAGCTGGCCGTGCAGCAGGCCGAGCGCGATGCTGTGCGTGACCGACGGATTCTGGATTTGGTCAAGCGTGTGGATCACTTCCAGCAGAGTGCGGTGAAGGTCGGGGATGAAGTGCATGAACTGCGCGCGATTCTTGGGCCGTTGCCGGATAAGTTGGCGCAGATCGAGCAGCGTGATCCTTCAAGCCTGTCGTTTGCCCAGGCGGCCAAATTGGTCGGCATGGGGGCGACGGTGGATGAGCTGACGCAGTCGTGTGGGTTGACCCAGGCTGAGGCGCAGTTGATGAGCAAGTTGCACAAGAGCTGATTGCGGCGATCCTCTGAGACACCGCGGTCGAAATGTGGGAGCTGGCTTGCCTGCGATGGCATCAACTCGGTGTACCTGATGTACCCAAGTGCCTGCATCGCAGGCAAGCCAGCTCCCACAGTTGACCGAGTATTGTTCTGTTGCTCTGGCCATTACATCCTTTTCGCTGGCGAAATCAGCGGTCTTTTGATCTGCGCTTGAGATCGAAAGCCGACCGGAGTGGTTGGATCAAAAGCGCATCAATGTGCTTTCGGGCTGCCGATACATTCCTTATAGCAAGGCTCCACACGCACATCCGGCCTGTCGTCGACGTAGAAGCCGTCGCGATTGGGCATTTTCAGATGAGTGAGGGTGGCAGCATCCACCGTGGCGTTCGCTTCCACTATCTCGTTTTTGTTGAGGATATAACCCACCACTGCGTACACCTGATCATTGCTCAACGACTGTGGTTGCTGGAAGGGCATGGTGCGCCTGACATAGTCGAACAGGGTGGTTGCGTAGGGCCAATAACTGCCGACAGTTTTGACCGGTTTGGATGTGGGGAGCGAGCCTGCGCCGCCCATTAGTGCCGGGCCAGTGCCGCCCTCCAGGTTGGCGCCGTGGCAGCCAAGGCAGCTGGTTTGATAGACCTTTTCGCCTTCCATGACCGTGCCTTGTCCGGCGGGCAGGCTCTTGCCATCGGGAGCGACGTCGATGTCCCAGCGGGCGATGTAGTGCTCTGTCACCGGCTGCCCCAAGCCGGATTGCGCAGCCGTCGATGCGCATGCGACCACGCCCATGCTCAGTAGCCCCAATGCCATGGCGGTAAGGTTATGCACGGCCATTGCTCACCTCCCCATTGGCGTTGATGCGCCAGGGCTGGATTGCATTGTTGTGGTAGAACGAGAAGTCCCCGCGCACGGCTTTCAATTGTTCCAGGCTGGGTTGCACGTAGCCGGTCTCGTCGATGGCGCGGCTCATGATGAGCATTTCTTTGCCCAGCCATTGGAAGGGCGCGCGAAACACCGTCAGGCATTTGTTCAGCACCGGCTCCTGCAGCGTGGCCGCATACCAGTTGTTCCCGCCGTCGACGGACACGTCCACGCGGGTGATTTTTCCGTTGCCGCTCCAGGCGATCCCGCGTATTTCATGCGGGCCTTTGCGGGTGAGTGTCTGGGTGCCGGACGGGGCCGTGATGAGTGACTTGCACTCCATCACGAAGGAGAACTTCCTGGCTCGCCCATCTGGCATCAAGTCGGTGTATTTGGCCGTTTCTTCACGGCTGTACGCCGGGGCATCGGTGACATGCAGGCGGCGCAGCCACTTGATGTGGGTATTGCCTTCATAACCCGGAACGATAAGACGCAGGGGGTAACCTTGCTCGGGGCGCAGCCTTTCGCCGTTTTGGCTGTAGGCGACCAACACGTCATCCAGGCATTTTTCGAGCGGCAGGCTGCGGGTCATGGCGGCGCCATCGGCGCCTTCAGCCACAACCCATTTCGCCCCTGGCTTAAGGCCAGCCGCGTGCAGCAAGGTTTTCAGCGGCACGCCGATCCACTCGGCACAGCTGACCAGGCCCGCGACTTCAGCGGCGGTTTTGCCCCAGGGCGGCAGGAATGAAGGGTTGCCCGAGCATTCGATGAAGTGGATGCGCGAGACGGCGGGAAACTGGCGTAGCTCATCGAGGGTGAACAGCAAGGCTGTGTCGGTCAGCCCATGAATCACCAGGAAGTGCCTGGCCGGGTCAATCGCTGGCACGCCGGCGTGATGGCGTTCAAAAAACAGCCCGTTGGGCGTAATGATGCCGTCCAGTTCCTGCAGGGGCGAAGTACTGTAAGCCGACATGCGCTCGGTAAGCCCGGGGTAGAGATTGCGCACCGCATCCGTCTCAAAGCTGGACGGTTTACCGTAAGGCACACCGGTGGGACCGCCCAAGGTTTTTGTCCAGGCCGGCACTTCCAGTTGTTCCTCGGCTGATCCGGGAGACTGTGCCGCGCGCGCCAACGGGCCAAAAGCAACCCCGAGCGCGGCGCTGCCAACCAGCAGGCTGGTTTTGCCGAGGAAGTCCCGGCGAGCCAGGGGCGCGGCGATTGCGGGTTTATCGTCTGTTGAGTCGTCTTTCATTCTGGCTCTCCTGAGCAAAAATTTTGGCGACTCGCCAGCGGTTAACGCTGCACCATTGGTTTTAATGTAGTCGGTTTTTAATCGCAGGCTTTGAAATTGATGTAACCCGGCGACGAATTAATTTTCAAGCAGATGGCTTTTTTCTTCTCCTCAAAGGTCCACATCCTTCAGGAACCCTTGAACCCAGGAGAATGCCCCCATGACCACCCCCAAAGCACTGTTGATCCTGCACGGCAAGCAAGCCCTCAATGAGGACGTGCGCGCTGCCGTGCAGGCCCGGCGCGAGCAGGGTTGGGAGCTGGCGGTACGGGTGACGTGGGAGGGCGGCGATGCCCAGCGCCTGGTCAATGAAGCCTTGGCCGACGGTTATACCCACTTGATCGCCGGTGGTGGCGACGGCACGTTGCGTGATGTAGCCGAGGCCATGGCCTTGGCCAAGACCGACGCCAGCCTGGTGTTGATGCCGCTGGGCACCGCCAACGACTTTGCCCGCGCCGCCGGTGTGCCGCTGGAGCCTGAACGCGCGCTGGCGCTGCTGGATGTGCCGCCCAGGGCCATCGACCTCGGTCAGGCCGGTGGGCAGATGTTCCTCAATATGGCCACCGGCGGCTTTGGTAGCCAGGTCACCGCCAATACCTCTGAAGACCTGAAAAAAGTGCTGGGCGGCGCGGCGTATCTGTTCACCGGGCTGTCGCGTTTCAGCGAGTTGAAGGCGGCGTATGGCGAGCTGGAAGGGCCGGGCTTTCACTGGAAGGGCGATTTGCTTGCACTGGGCATCGGCAACGGCCGCCAGGCGGGCGGTGGGCATGTGCTGTGCCCTGGCGCGCTGGCCGATGATGGCTTGCTTGATATCAGTATTTTGCCGGCGCCCCAGGAAGTGGTCGGCACGCTGATGACCCTGATGAGTGACGGCTGGGGCCTGGACAATATGTTTGTGCGCGCGCGCCTGCCATGGGTCGAGATCAAAGTGGCCGAAGGGCTGTATATCAACCTTGATGGCGAGCCATTGAAAGGCGATGACCTGCGTTTTTCCGCGCTGCCCAAGGCCCTGCGCGTGCACTTGCCGCTGGGCTCGCCGTTAGTCGTCCAGGCTGATGATCTGCTCACGAACGGCGAATAACACCAGGCCCGCCACGTCGAAGATCTGCAGGCGTTTCATGATCTGCGAGCGATGCGCTTCCACTGTCTTGATACTCAAGCCCAGGCCATGGGCGATTTCCCGGGTGGACTTGCCGCGCACGATCAAACGCAGGATCTCCAGCTGGCGCGCCGTAAGGTTATGGCTGTCGGCGGCGGAGGAGACAGGCCCCTGGCTGCGGATCAGCGCCTGGTTGATCACCGTGTGGGCAATCGCAGGGCTCAGGTAGCGCTCGTTGTTACGCAAGGCCAGCAGGGCATGTTCCAGCTCGCTGGCGGTGGTGTCCTTGAGCAGGTAGCCATGGGCGCCGGACTCCAGCGCGCGCATGATCAGCTCCGGGTCGGTGTGCATCGACAGGATCAGCACCTTGCTTTTGGGGTAGGCCGCCTTGAGTTGCTGAAGGGCGTCGAGGCCGCCGGTGTATTTCATCGACAGGTCGAGCAGCACGATATCTGGCTGCAGCGCGCTGAATGTCTCCAGCAATTGCGCGCCATCGCTGGCCTCGCCGATCACGCTGTAGCCTTGGATATCCTGGATCAGCGCGCGTACGCCGGCCCGGATCAGTGCGTGGTCATCCACCAGGAGTAAGTTGCAAGTCACTCGAGAACCTTAGGGGAATTGGCCCGTTCGAGGGCGCGGGGCGCCCAGGGAAAAAGCGCGTCGAT
The DNA here is from genome assembly GCF_014268205.2 of Pseudomonas sp. OE 28.3. Taxonomy (NCBI): domain Bacteria; kingdom Pseudomonadati; phylum Pseudomonadota; class Gammaproteobacteria; order Pseudomonadales; family Pseudomonadaceae; genus Pseudomonas; species Pseudomonas sp. OE 28.3. The sequence goes on along the minus strand of NZ_CP077082.1, from coordinate 4,818,422 downwards.
GCGTGTGCCTTTGCCTGGCTGGCTGCTGACAGACAATGCACCGCCCAGTTGGTCGATGCGCTCGGTCATGCCGGCCATGCCTCGTTGGCCTTCAAGGCCTGGGTTGGTCGCCGGTGAAAAGCCCAGGCCGTCATCGCAGATCATCAGCGACAGGCCTTCGGGCAGGCGTTGCAGGCGTACCAGCAAATTCTGCGCCTGGGCATGGCGCAACATATTGGTCACCGCTTCCTGGGTGATGCGAAAGGCGGCCACGGCCATTTCTTCCGGGATGCCGGTCAGGCGCTGCTGGCATTCCAGGCTCCAGTGCACCGAGGTGTTTTCCAGGGTCTTGAGCAAGTGCGCGCGCAGGCTCGCCTCAAGGCCCAGGCTGGCCAACTGGCGGGGGTTGAGGATGGCGGACACGTCGCGCACTTTGGCCAGGGTTTCGTTCAAGGTATTGCATAACACCGTGCATTGGCTTTGCAGGTCGTCGGGCAGGCGACGCTTGAGCCATTCGCTTTGCAGTTTGGCGGCGGTCAGCAGTTGGCCGATATCGTCATGCAGTTCGCGGCTGAGGCGGTGGCGTTCGTTTTCCTGGACCTGTAGCAGGCGGTCGGCCAGTTCCTGCGGCTGGAATTTTATCGACTTGCGCGAGCGCCACTGCTGCAGCCCCACCACCACCAGGGTGGCCAGGTTGAGCAGCACTATCAACAAAGGCAGGGGCGCTGAGCGTGTGTAGGCCCACAGACTGACCAACAGCGAGCAAAGGCACAGGGCGAGGGCCAGGCGGCGAGCATTGCTGCGGGACACGGACCTTGCGATGAGTGACTTTAGGCTGGCGTACATAGCGGATGGAGCCAATGAAGGTTCGCTGCGGGAAGACCGGTCACTGCGGCTGACAGGGCTCTGTGTGGAATACGGTGCTGGAACGTTTTTTTATACATGATGAAGTTGAGTCACTTCGAACGGGGCATAGTACCACCACTATTACCGTCGGTCGCCTGGCGCCTTACCCGGTGCCGCCTAATCTGCGCCAAACGCCGAGGAACCTGACTCCGTAGTTCAAAGAGCCAGCGGTTTACTCAGCATAGTTATATTAATTTGGTTTGTTTGTATCGATATTGCGTTGATGGCTAATTGATATATATCGCCCACGCATCATTGTCGACCGTTGAATGTACGGTCGTTTTTAGATAACTCGACGATCAAATACGACCTGTCAGTACTCAGGACGCGTGATGTACGCGCTGTTGTGGTTTATGCGTGAAGTCTTTCTGCGGGATCTGCAAAGTGACGGTCGCGATCAGTGTGGTTTGTTCGCTGTCATCCAGCGTCAGTTCGCCGGTGCGGATGTCGATCAGCTCCAGTTGCCAGGCCAGCAGCGTCAGGCAGTCATGCAGGGCACTCAGCGCCTGGTCGTGCAGCTCCATGGGGCTTGCGGCGTTGGCGATCAGGTATTGGATATGTCGGGAAAACTCGCTGATCGCCTGCAGGGCCAGGCCTTCGGCTTTTTCCGCCAGCTTGGCCAGGCTGGTTTTCATGCAGTCGATGGCATCGCTGTCGTTGCGAATCAGATGTAAATGGTGCAGGCACTCTTCTGACTTGGCCAAAAGCTTTTCGGCTTCCAGCAGAAACTCGGGAAGTGCAGTCTGCCATTCGTTTGCGCTATTCATCATGCAAGTCTCCGCAACATAAGGTCGGGTGATGAGATGTCGCACCGGGTGAATGGCGTAAAACTACCGCTGAAATATGACTGAGATCTGTAGCCTGCTTCTGAAATTTCAGTAGGACCGTTACTTGAATGATCAGAGTAGCCGTGGAAGGCCCTGGTCATTCGGGTCATTTGCACAACTTTGGTTGCCGCCACGTATAAGTCTGGAAGACCTGTGGGCCGAGGGCTTGGGATGGCAAACAAAAGCCTGACTCCATTCATGCAATGAGAATGGCGTCACATTAATGGCTATTAGATATCGCGAATATCAGGTCGGGCCTGATTGTGCATAGGGGAATCCCTTACACAGCGGAACCCTACGTCGATTTGAATGTCGCGCAAGGTCGCTGTACTGCCGTCTGGAGAGCGGATTGCAGTAAACCATGATGTCAGTGTGACATCAATGTATTTACATGGCATTTTACCGGGGTCAAGGTCTGGCGCTTGCCGCCGATAACCACCCTTAAGTGAGCTGCACAATCCCACATCAGGAGCTTTTAATGGCCGGCATTCTCGACACGGTAGATCAACGCACGCAACTGGTGGGTGAGAATCGCCTGGAGATCCTCATGTTTCGCCTGGCCGGGCGGCAATTGTTTGCGATCAACGTGTTCAAGGTTCAGGAAGTCCTGCAACTGCCCAAGTTGACCCTGATGCCCCAGCGTCACCCGTTTGTATGCGGCGTGGTCAACCTGCGTGGCCAGACCCTGCCGGTCATTGACCTGTCACAGGCCATCGGCATGCGCCCGCTGGTGCCGGGGCCGAACAGCACGATTATCGTCACCGAGTACAACCGTTCGGTGCAGGCCTTCCTGGTGGGCGGTGTGGACCGCATCGTCAACATGAACTGGGAAGCCATCCTGCCGCCACCGGCCAGCGCCGGGCGCCAGCATTACCTCACGGCCATCAGCAAGGTCGATGACCAATTGGTGGAAATCATCGACGTGGAAAAAGTCCTCGCCGAAATCGTGCCGTACAACGCCAAAGTCTCGCGGGAAAAACTCGAAGACCCGGTGCTGGAACGCGCCCGTGGCCGCGAAGTGCTGCTGGTGGACGATTCCAACGTGGCCCTCTCGCAACTGCGCGACACCCTGGGGCAACTCGGCGTGAAGATGCACATTGCCAGCGACGGCCTCAAGGCGCTGAACATGCTCAAGGCCTGGGCCGACAGCGGCCAGGTCATGACCGACAAATTGCTGATGATCTTCACCGACGCCGAAATGCCCGAGATGGACGGCTACCGCCTGACCACCGAAATCCGCAACGACCCGCGCCTGCGTGGCCTTTATGTGGTGCTGCACACCTCGCTGTCGGGCAGCTTCAACGACTCAATGGTCAAAAAGGTCGGTTGCGACAACTTCCTGTCCAAATTCCAGCCCGACAAGCTGGTGGATGTGGTGCGCCAACGCTTGATGTTGGACGAAGTGCCCGCCTGAGCAGGCGGCCTATTGTGGCAGGCAGTCTCGTGATGGCAGGCAGGCTTGTTGTGGCAAGCAGGCTTGTTGTGGCGAGCAGGCTTGCCCTGCGTTGGGCTGCGAAGCAGCCCCAATAAACACACCGCGTAACCTCAGGCAAAACCAAAGCGCCTGGTTTCAGGGCCGCTTCGCCCCCCAACGCAGGGCAAGCCTGCTCGCCACAGTAAGCTTACCGGTCACAAGAGCTCCAGCGACCTTTGATTCTGGAAGTCCCGTCCTATAGGGTGGCGCTTTGTCCCCCTCAGGAATGCAGGCCCATGCTTCGTCTCAGCGCGCTGTACCGTTACCCCTTGAAGTCCGGCAAGGCCGAAGCCTTGCAGCACATCGGCCTGGATAAACTCGGGCTGGATGGGGATCGACGCTGGATGCTGGTGGACGAAGCCAGTGGCCGATTCCTGACCCAGCGGGCGGTGGCGAAGATGAGCCAGTTGTCGGCGTTGTGGAACAGCGCCGGTGGCCTGACCCTGAATTCGCCTGGCTTTGCCACGCTGGACGTGGCGCTGCCGGGCAGCGATGCCGAGTTGCGCGGCGTGACGATATGGCGCGACACACTGCGTGTGCCGGATGCCGGCGATGCGGCGGCGGCCTGGGTCAGCGACTTTATCGGCAAGCCCACGCGGCTGGTGCAGGTGCCGCTGGCACGTGCACGTACTACCGAGGCCGGTTATGGCAAGGACGACGATCAGGTCGGTTTTGCCGATGGTTTCCCCTTGCTGCTGATCGGCCAAGCCTCGTTGGACGACTTGTCCCAGCGCATCGGCCGGCCGATGGAAATGCTGCGTTTCCGTCCCAATCTAGTGATTGAAGGCAGCGAGGCCTTCGCCGAAGACGGTTGGAAACGCCTGCGTATCGGCGACGTGGAGTTTCGCGTGGTCAAGTCGTGCTCGCGCTGCATCCTCACCACCATCGACCCGGCCAGCGGCGAGCGCAGCGCCGACCGTGAGCCGCTGGCGACACTCAAGACCTACCGTGAGCAGGGCGGTGACGTGATGTTCGGCCAGAACCTGGTCAACGATGGCAGCGGTGAATTAGCCGTCGGAATGCCCGTGACGATCCTGGAATAAAAAATGCCCGTCTCCTGCGAGACGGGCATTTTTTTTGCGCTGTAACCCTTAGCCGCGGTATTCGCACAGGTAAGCGGTGTCTACGGCAACCTTCAGTTGGAACTTGCTGTTGGCCGGCACGTTGAACTGGCTGCCGGCGGCGAAGGTTTCCCAGGCGTTGGCGTCTGGCAGCTTGACGGACAGGGCGCCGGACACCACGTGCATGATTTCACGCTGGGCGGTGCCGAATTCGTATTCACCCGGTGCCATCACGCCGATGGTCGCAGGGCCCTCTGCGGTGCCGAAAGCGATCGACTTGACGGTGCCGTCGAAGTACTCGTTGACTTTGAACATGGGTGAATCCTCGGAAAAGGGTCTGGAAAGGTCGGCCAGTATGCCCAAGGCCGGGGGTGCTGCCTAGACCGGCAAAATCAACGGCAGCAGGCGTGCGGTGTTGCGCGCGTCTTCCAATGCCCGATGTTGCTGGCCATGGAACTGCATCCCCGCCAATTGCAGCGCACCGTTGAGCCCCAAGGGCTTGTCCAGCCGCCGGGCCTTGGCGAAACGCTGCTTGAGGTTCACATGCGCGGTCTGGGCGAGCGCGCTGGTCAGGCCATGGCGTTGCCATTCAAGTTCAAGCTGCGCGCGGTCGTAGTCGCCCCAGCTGGCCCAGCCTTCCAGGCGCGCTTGATGTTGGCCCAGCCAACGCTCAAACAAGGGCCACACCTCGGTGATCGGCGCCGCCGCGTCGATGTTGGCCTGGGTGATATGCGTGAGTTGGCGACAGAACGGCGTCAGCAAGGGGCGACGCAGCGGCCGCACAAAGCGCTGGAAGTGATCCAGTTCGCGGCCCTGGCGGTTCACGAGGCTGGCGCCGATCTCGATGACTTCCATCTCCGTCACGGGCCAGCCGCCTTCATCCGTTGTGGCTTCAAGGTCAATAATCAGCCAATGGGGCATCGTGCAGGTTCCCGTACTCGTCCTTTCCTGATGGGGATAGAGCGTAGCTGGGCCGTGTAGTTCCGCCTAGGGTGTTATTCGATCTCCAGCAAAACCTGGCGATTGCGCACTTGATCACCTGCGACGACCTGCACACCCTTGATCACACCGTCGATGCCGGCCGTCAGCGGATGTTCCATTTTCATGGCTTCGAGCACCAGCAGCAGTTGGCCTTTGCTGACGCTTTCACCGGCGCTCACGCGGATATCGACAATCGCGCCGTCCATCGGTGCCTTGACGATGCCGGTGCTGGCGTCGGCCTGGCGGCTGGCGACGTGTTGGGTGCGGTTGATGATCTTCACGCCCGGCAGCCAGAGCTGAGTGTCGTCCAGATGGTAGGGCAGGCGACGGCGAATACCGTCGATCACCAGTGTGGCCCAGCGGCCGTCGGTGGTCAGGTCATGGATCTCGATGCCGTTGGCTTGCAGATGGTTGCCGTCCAATACGTTGACGTCGAGGTCCTGCACCTCGTCGTTCACCGCCAGGCGATAGCGCCAGGCGGCCTTGTTGCGCCATCCCGACAAGCCTTGGCGGTGGGTGTTGGCGCTGTGTTGGTAAAACAGTGCGGCGGCCAGCGCGACCTGCTCCTTTGTCGCGGCGTGACGTGGGATGTCATTGAAGTGTTTGGCGATAAACCCGGTACTGAACTCGCCTGCGATAAAGTCCGCTTGCCCGAGCAGGTCCACCAGCAAACCCTGGTTGGTGGTGACGCCCAGTAACACGGTGTCTTGCACTGCGCGCAGCAATTTGCGCCGGGCCTCTTCGCGGGTGGCGCCGTGGGCGATGATTTTGCCCAGCATGGCGTCATAGAACGGGCTGATGCGCTGGCCCTCGAGCACGCCGTGGTCGATGCGTACCTGGGCAGCCGGCTCCCAGCGCAGCACATCGCCGGTTTGCGGCAAAAAGCCCTGGGCCGGGTCTTCGGCGTACAGGCGCACTTCCATGGCGTGGCCGGTCAGGGTCACGTCGGCCTGTTGCAAGGGCAGCGGTTCGCCAGCGGCGATGTTCAGTTGCAACTCAACCAAGTCCAACCCCGTGATCAGTTCGGTGACCGGGTGCTCCACTTGCAGGCGGGTGTTCATCTCCAGGAAGTAGAAGTGGCCGTTGCGGTCGAGCAAAAATTCGACGGTGCCGGCGCCGACGTAATTGACCGCACGCCCAGCCTTCAGCGCAGCTTCGCCCATGGCCTGGCGCAGCGCAGGTGTCATCACCGGGCAGGGCGCTTCTTCGATGACTTTCTGGTGGCGGCGCTGGATCGAGCAGTCGCGTTCGCCCAGGTAAATGAGGTTGCTGTGGCTGTCGCCGAACAGTTGGATTTCAACGTGGCGCGGGTCGATCAAAGCTTGTTCGAGGATCAGTTCGTCGCTGCCAAACGCGTTGAGGGCTTCGGAGCGTGCGGTACGCAGTTGATCGAGCAGTTGGCTGCCGTCGTGGACCAGGCGCATGCCACGCCCGCCACCGCCGGCACTGGCTTTGATCATCAGCGGGTAGCCGATACGGTTGGCTTCTTGCTGCAAGGTCGCGTCATCCTGGGCATTGCCTTGGTAACCGGCGATGCACGGCACACCCGCGTCGAGCATGGCGAGTTTGGACTGGCGTTTGCTGCCCATCAGCTCGATGGCGGCAACGCTGGGGCCGATGAAGGTGAGGCCGGCGTCCAGGCAGGCTTGGGCGAATCCAGCGTTTTCGGAGAGGAAGCCGTAGCCGGGGTGGATGGCGTCGGCGCCTGTGCGTCTGGCGGCGTCGAGGATGGCCGGGATGTTGAGGTACGACTGGTTAACCGGCGCGGGGCCGATGTGGACGGCTTCGTCGGCCATTTGCACGTGCAGGGCCTGGGCGTCGGCGTCGCTGAAGACGGCGACGGTGCGGTAGCCCAGGGTTTGGGCGGTGCGCTGTATGCGGCAGGCGATTTCGCCGCGGTTGGCGATCAGGATTTTGGTGAATGCAGGCATGGGTTTATCCCTTGGCACATTGGGTGAATGTTCGGCCCCTATCGCAGCGATGCGGCGACCCGACAAGCCAGCTCCCACAGTTTGAAATGCATTCCCCTTGTGGGAGCTGGCTTGCCTGCGATGGCGTCATCGAGACCACCCAGGCTTACGCTTCTGCACAAACGCCTGCGTCCCCTCAATCCCTTCCTCACTCGTCACCGCCTCGGCAAACCATTCTGCGGCCTGATCCAACAGCGGGCCGACCGGCTGTTCCACACTGGCGAGCAACAGCGCTTTAGTCCGCGCATTCGCCCCCGGCGCACAGCGCAACACCTGCCCCAGCACCTCATCCAATCGTTCCGCCAAGGCTTGTGCATCGCGCTCGACGTAATGCACCACGCCCAACCGCTCAGCCTCAACCCCATCAAAGCGCGCCGCCGTCAGCGCCAGTCGGCGTGCCTGGGTCAAGCCAATGCGCTTGACCACAAACGGCGCAATCTGCGCCGGCAACAAGCCCAGGCTGGTCTCAGGTAACCCGAACTGCGCCTGGTGGTCGGCAATCGCGATATCACTCACGCACGCCAGCCCAAAGCCGCCGCCCAGCACCGCGCCTTGCAGCACCACGATCACCACTTGCGGCACGGCTTCGACGGCTTGCAGCAGGGTGCCGAAGGCGCGGTTCAGCGCCGGCAACTGCCCGCCCGCCATGACCATGTCTTTCACATCCGCCCCGGCACAGAAGTGCCCACCGGCGCCGCTGATCACCACGGCGCGCACCTGGCTGTCCAATTGTGCCAATACCGACCGCAGTTCGTTGACCATCTCCAGGCTCATCGCATTGCGGCTGGCGGGGCGGTTAAGGGTGATGTGCAGCACGCCGTTGTGCGGCTCGAGCAGCAGGGTGTTCATGATTTTTTCCCGGGCAGGGTGCCCATCAATTTGCAGATGATGCCCAGCATGATTTCGTCGGCGCCGCCGCCAATCGATACCAACCGCACGTCACGGTAGGCGCGGGCCACCGGGTTGTCCCACATAAAGCCCATGCCGCCCCAGTATTGCAGGCAGCTGTCGCTGACCTCACGGCCCAGGCGCCCGGCCTTGAGTTTGGCCATGGAGGCCAGGCGTGTCACATCCTGGCCTTTGATGTATTGCTCGGTGGCCTGGTAGACCAGCGCGCGCAGGCATTCGATTTCGGTGGACAGCTCGGCCAGGCGAAAGTGGATCACCTGGTTGTCGATCAGCGCCTTGCCGAAGGTCTGGCGCTCTTTGCAGTATTCGATGGTGCTGTCGATGCAATGCTCCAGGCCCTTGATCATATTGGCTGCGCCGAACAGGCGTTCTTCCTGGAACTGCAGCATTTGCATCATGAACCCTGCGCCTTCGTGGCCGATGCGGTTGCGTTGCGGCACGCGCACACCGTCGAAAAATACTTGGGCGGTCTCGGAGCTGTGCATGCCGAGCTTTTCCAGCGGCGGGCTGACGCTGATGCCTGGGGTGGTCATTGGCACCATGATCAATGATTTGTTGATATGCGGCTTGTCGTCGGAGGTGTTGGCCAGCAGGCAGATAAAGTCGGCGCTGGGCGAGTTGGTGATCCACATTTTGCTGCCGTTGATCACGTAGTCGCCGCCGTCCTTGCGCGCGTGGGTTTTAAGCCCCGCCACGTCGGAGCCGGCGCCGGTTTCCGAGACGCCGATGCAACCCACTTGCTCGCCGCTGATGGCCGGGCGCAGGAATTCGTCGCGCAGTTCATCGGAGCCGAAGCGGGCGAGGGCGGGCGTGCACATGTCGGTTTGCACGCCGATGGACATGGGGATGCCGCCGCAACGGATGGTGCCAAATTCTTCAGCGGCGACAATGGAGTAGCTGTAGTCCAGGCCCATGCCGCCGAATTGTTCCGGCTTGGAAATGCCCAGCAGGCCGAGGTCGCCGGCCTTGCGGAAAATTTCGTGAATGGGAAAACGCCCGGCTTTTTCCCACTCGTCCACGTGCGGGTTGATCTCGCGGTCGACGAAGGCACGCACGGTGCGGCGCAGTTCCTGGTGTTCCTGGGTGAAGATCATTGTTGTTGTTCTCCTTATTGGGACGCGGAGCGTCCTTGGCTGCGTTACCACGCGGAGCGTGGGCACGATCAGCGCGCTACACCAAAGCTGTTGGGCTGCAGTTGGCGCACCTCGGCCTCGTGGCAGATATCCAGCAAGAACCCCAATAGCGTGCGGGTATCGCGTGGATCTATCAGCCCGTCGTCCCACAGGTTGGCGCTGCCATAGAGGGCGGTGGACTGGCTGTCGAGTTTCTGCGCGGTGACCTGTTCGAGCATGTCCAGCACCTTGGGGTCGGGCACCAGACCGTCCTTCAATTGCTTGGCCTCAGTCACGATGCGCAGCACCTTGCCCGCTTGCGCGCCGCCCATCACCGCCGTGCGGCTGTTGGGCCAGGCGAAGATAAAACGCGGGTCCAGGCCACGGCCGCACATTGCATAGTTGCCCGCGCCATAAGAGCCGCCGACCACCACCGTGAGTTTAGGCACCCGCGCATTGGCCACCGCCTGAATCATCTTCGCGCCGTGCTTGATCACGCCTTGTTGCTCCGATTCGGTGCCGACCATAAAGCCGGTGGTGTTGTGCAGGAACAGCAGCGGCGTGCGGCTCTGGTCGCACAGTTGGATAAATTGCGCCGCCTTGCTCGCGCCCTTGGGCGTAATGGGGCCGTTGTTGCCGATCACACCGACGGCGCGGCCCTGGATATGCAAGTGGCCGCAGACGGTGTGGGCGTCGAACTCGCCTTTGAACTCCAGAAAGTGCGAGCCGTCGGCCAGGCGTGCGAGGATTTCGCGCACGTCGTAGGGTTTTTTCGGGTCATCGGGGATCAACCCCAGCAACTCGTCGATAGGATACAGCGGGTCCTTGTAAGCCCGTTGTGGAGCGGGTGGCAGGCGATCATCCCACGGCAGCAGGCTGACGATTTCGCGCACGATGCGCACGCCATCGGCATCGTTTTCCGCCAGGTACTCGGCCGTGCCGGCGGTTTGCGCGTGCATCTCGGCGCCGCCCAGCTCTTCATCAGTCGCGACTTCGCCGGTGGCGGCCTTGAGCAGCGGCGGCCCGGCCAAAAACAGCTTGGCCTTGCCGCGCACCACCACCACGTAATCCGACAGCCCCGGTTGATACGCGCCGCCCGCCGTGGCCGAGCCGTGTACCACGGTGATCTGCGGCAAGCCCATGGCCGACATGCGCGCCTGGTTGGCGAAGCTGCGTGCGCCTTCGACGAAAATCTCGGCGGCGTAATTGAGGTTGGCACCGCCGCTTTCCGCCAGGGTCACCACCGGCAGTTTGTTTTCCATGGCGATCTGTTGCAGACGCAGGGATTTTTTCAGGCCGGACGGCGAAATGGTGCCGCCCTTGATCGCGCTGTTGTTGGCCACCACCAGCATGCGTACGCCGCTGACGTAGCCGATACCGGCGATCAAGCCGCCTCCGGCCGCGCTGCCGTCTTTGTCATCGTGGAGTTTGTAGCCGGCCAGGCTGGCCAATTCCAGAAACGGCGCGCCGGGGTCCAGCAGCAGGTTGAGGCGCTCGCGGGGCAACAACTGGCCGCGTTTGTCGAACTTGGGTTTGGCTTCCTGTGCTTTGGCGAGCAGGTTGTGCTCCAGTTGGCGCAACTGTTGGATGCTTGCCAGCATGGCTTCACGGTTGTGCGCGAACTGTGGGCTGTGGGCGTCGATCAGGCTTTCAATCACCGGCATGGTTCAGTGCTCCGTCTTCAGCACATCGGGTAAATAGGCGCGGTGGAAACCGTTGAACGGCTCGCTCGGCGGCTGCGCCTTGTGCAGCGGCCAGGCGCGGCTGCCCAGGCTGGCAGCGCCGTCGATGCGCAAGGTGCTACCGCTGATAAACGCGGCGGCGGGGCTGAGCAAAAACACGATGGCCGCGCTGACTTCCGATTCGGTGCCGATGCGCTTGAGCGGCACGTGCTCACGCAGGGTGGGGATCACTGCCTTGAACGCGCCTTCGTAGGTGTCCATGCCGCTGGACGCAATCCAGCCCGGCGCCACGGCGTTGACGCGTACACCGGCGTAACCCCATTCGAAAGCGGCGGTCTTGGTAAAGTTGTCCATGCCTGAGCGTGCAGCACCCGAGTGGCCCATGCCGGGCATGCCGCCCCACATGTCGGCGAGCATGTTGACGATGGCGCCGCCGTGCTTGTTCATCGACTGGTTGAACACTTCACGGGCCATCAGGAAACCGCCGACCAGGTTGGTGCGCAGTACGGTTTCAAAGCCTTTTTGATTGATCGAAGCCAGTGGCGACGGGTATTGACCGCCGGCGTTGTTCACCAACCCATGGATCGGCCCATGCTCGCGGATGATCTGCGTGACCAGCGCTGTCACTGCTTCTTCATCGCGAATATCACAGGCCTGCCAATGCGCGGTGCCGCCGTCTTCGGCGATTTCGGCGGCCACCTGTTGCAGCTTTTGCGGCTTGCGCCCCACCAGTATCACACTGGCACCAAGGGCCGCCAGTTCATGGGCGGTGCAGCGGCCAATGCCACTGCCGCCGCCGGTGACTATCACGGTTTGCCCCTGGAACAGGTCGGCTTTGAAGATCGAGTCGAAGGCCACGGCGACGGTCCTTTAGGAGAGTTGATCGGCTATGTGTTGCGGCACGGCGATGGGGATTTCCAGCAACTGTTGGGCGAAGGCCTTGCCTTGCGGGTCGATGCGCAGGCTGGCGATGCCGCCGCCGCCCAAGGCGTTTTCCAGCAGGAAATTCAAGCTGTGGCTGCCGGGCAAGTACCAGCGCTCGACACGGCCGTGAAGTGGGTCGAGCACGTGGCTCATCCAGTCGACGATCACCTCCGGGGTCAGCGCTTCGGCGATCCAAGGCAGGTAGTCGGGGTGGCGGGCGATTACGCCGATATTGCTGTGGTTGCCCTTGTCGCCGGAGCGCGCCACGGCCAGTTTCACCAGGGGCACACTGGCGTCCGCGCGGCCTTCGGGTTTGGGTGGATCAATCGGCGCGGCGGGTGTGCGCATCGGCGCTGATGAAGGCAATGCAACGGCGTGACGCGCGCCTTGGAAGTCGACCTGCGGTGCGCAGGATGATTTGTCGATCAGGAATGAAAACAGCCGGATCAGCGGGTACACGGTCGGTCGCCCGCCGACAATGCCGGTCAAGCCGGGTGCCATGCCGGTCGCCGCCTGGGCGATCTCGCGGGCGAACAGCACCAAGGCCTGCTTGCTGGGGTGGCGTACCGCCAATTTCACCACCACCTCGCGGCAATCCTGGCGCTGGGCGTGGGCACCGTAGGTGGCTTCGCTGCCGAGCAGTTCAATGTTTACCTCGGTGTAAGGCGCCCAGCCGCGTTGGCTGAACAGTTCCGAGGTCTTGTTGATGATCGCCTGGCTGACTCGCTCGGCCTTGGCCACCGCGTCGATCCCGGCGATCAGGCAGCTGGCGGTGCAGCGGAAACCGTCGGGGTAAGTGGCGCTGACCTTGTACTGGTCGGTGGGCGGTAAACCCTTGGCGCCGTGCAGGCGCACGCAGTTTTGGCCTTGCTGCTGCAGCTTGACCTGGCTGAAATCGCAGATCACTTCGGGCAGTAAATACGCGCGCGGGTCGCCGATTTCATACAGCAACTGTTCGGCCACGCTGAGTTCGCTGATCAGCCCACCGGTGCCGGCGACTTTATTCACGGTAAATTGGCCGTCGGTGCTGACTTCGACGATGGGAAAGCCGATGTGCTCGTAGTCCGGTACATCACGCCAATCAGTGAAGTTACCGCCGCTGCACTGCGCGCCGCATTCGATGATATGCCCGGCGAGCGCGGCTTGAGCGAGGCGGTCGTAGTCCTGCCACGACCAGTTGAATTCATGCACCAAGGCGGCGCTGACCACGGCGCTGTCGACCACGCGCCCGGTAATCACAATATCGGCGCCCAGCGCCAGTGCCTGAGCAATGCCGGGTGCGCCGAGGTAGGCATTGGCCGAGACGCACACTGGCGGCAGGGGCGCGTCGTTGAACATATCGGTAATGTTGTGCAATTGCTTGAGTTGGGGTTGCAGGTCGTCGCCCAGCAGTACGGCGATTTTCAGCGGCACACTGGCCTTGTCGCAGGCCGCTTGCAGGGCGGCGGCGCAGGCGTGCGGGTGGATGCCGCCGGCGTTGCTGATCACACGGATGCCCTGGCGCTGGATCTCCCCCAGCAACGGCGTGAGCACCTCGACGAAATCGGTGGCGTAACCGGCCTGGGGATCTTTCATCCGCGCACCGGCAAGGATCGACATGGTGACTTCCGCCAGGTAGTCGAACACCAGGTAATCCAGGGCGCCGCCGTGCACCAATTGGGCGGCGGCCGTGCAGGTGTCGCCCCAGAAGGCGCTGGCGCAGCCGATACGAACCGTCTTGCTCATGAGAAATCCTTCCTCCGATGGCTGGTGTCGAGACTACCAAGCAAGCGCTTGGTTTGTAAACGGTTGATATAAGTTTTGCCCAAGCGCTTGCTTGGCTGGCGGCCACGGCCTAAATTGCCGCCCAAGACGTCAGTAGAGATGAAGGAGAGCAGCATGGATGAGCAAAAAGCCCTGCGGGTGATGCGCACCATGGTCGACGGCGGCCAGTTGACCGACCCCGGCAGTGCCCGGGGCAAGTTGCTGCAAATCGCGGCTCACCTGTTTCGCAACAAGGGTTTCGAGCGCACGACCGTGCGTGACCTAGCGAGTGCCGTGGGTATTCAGTCCGGCAGTATCTTTCATCACTTCAAGAGCAAGGACGAGATCCTGCGTGCCGTGATGGAGGAAACCATCCACTACAACACCGCGATGATGCGCGCATCACTTGAAGAGGCCAGCAACGTGCGTGAGCGCGTGCTGGCGCTGATCCGCTGCGAGTTGCAGTCGATCATGGGCGGCAGTGGCGAGGCGATGGCAGTGCTGGTCTATGAATGGCGTTCGCTGTCGGCTGAAGGCCAGGCTCAGGTGCTGGCGCTGCGCGATGTGTATGAGGACATCTGGCTGCAGGTGCTGGGCGAGGCCAAGACGGCGGGTTACATCAGGGGCGATGTGTTTATCACTCGACGCTTCCTGACCGGCGCCTTGTCCTGGACCACCACCTGGTTTCGCGCCGAAGGCAGCCTGACCCTCGAGCAGTTGGCCGAGGAGGCGCTGTTGATGGTGCTTAAAGCTGATTGAGGCGCAAGCTATTAATTTGCCGACGGAAAGTTGTCTCCCCTGACAAAAACGCCTAGCTTATTGCCATCAGAGTGTTAAACGGTGTGTGCCTCAATGTTTTCGCCATGGCGGCTGGCTGCAGGACTGACTATATGGGCACTGGGCACCGCGTGGTGGCTGCCGGCGTCGGCCGCGCAATTGGTCAGGATCGGCGCCGCGCACTTCCCGCCCTACACCGTTCGGCCCGAGCAGGGCGCCGATACCGGTTTGTTGCCGCAACTGGTCGAAGCCCTGAACGCTGCGCAAACCGACTACCAGTTTGTGTTGGTGCCGACGTCGATTCCACGGCGCTTTCGTGATTTCGAGCAAGGTCGGGTCGACATGGCCATCTTCGAAAACCCCGACTGGGGTTGGCAGGATATTTCCCACACCAGTGTCGACATGGGGTTGGAAGATGCAGAAATCTTCGTCGCCCAACGTAAGCCCGGCCGCGACCAAAGCTATTTCACCGACCTCGCCGGTAAGCGCCTTGCAGTGTTCAGCGGTTATCACTACGCCTTTGCCGGTTTCAACCCCGACCCCAAGAACATGGCCGAACACTTCAACGCCACATTGACCTACTCCCATGACAGCAACCTGCTGATGGTGGCGCGCGGGCGTGCCGATATTGCGCTGGTCACGCGTTCGTACCTGAGCGACTTCATGGTGCGTAATGCGGACATGGCCGGGCAGTTCCTGGTCTCGGAGCGGATTGACCAGGTGTATCACCACTACGCGCTGGTACGGCCCAAAGCGCCGATCACCGGCGCGGCGTTCGCCGAGCTGCTCAAGCACCTGCGTGAGAGCGGGGAGATGTTGAAGATCTTCGAGCCGTATCGCATTGATGTGAGGCCGGTGCCCTGATTATCTGCGTTGAGCAGGCCTGTTGTGGTCACCTGGCTTGTTGTGGCAAGCAGGCTTGCTGTGGCGAGCAGGCTTGTTGTGGCGAGCAGGCTTGCCCTGCGTTGGGCTGCGAAGCGGCCCCAGTAAGGCCACCGCGCTCTTCCAATTAGGACCGAGTGTCCGGTTTTAGGGCCGCTTCGCGCCCCAGCGCAGGGCAAGCCTGCTCGCCACATATCTCTACAGCTTCACACCCTGCGCGCAAACGTATCGCTATGGCTGCCCGACACCTTGCGGCAATGCACCAGCGCATCGCGAATCATGAAGTTCACCAGGGTTGGGGAAACGCCCAGCTCCTTGGCGATGTCCTTTTGCGGCACGCCGTGCAGGCGGTACATCTCGAACGCATAGCGGGTGCGCTGGGGCAACTCCGTCAGGGCGTCAGCGATGTTTTCCAGGGTGTTGAAGTTGATATGCGAAGTTTCCGGTGAAGCGCCGTGAATGACCACATTCAAGCCTTCCTCTTCCGTCCCCGAATATTTGAGCTCCAGGGCCTGCTTGCGGTAGTGGTCGATCGCCAGGTTGCGCACGATCTGGAACAGATAACTCAATTGAGCCTTGAACGACGAGGTGATGGTCGGCGCTGATTGCAGCCGAAAGTAGGCGTCCTGCACGACGTCTTCGGCGCGCGAGCGGCAACCGGTAATCCGGGCGGCGATCTTCACCAAAATAAGTCGATTGTCGACGAATGCCTGCAAAAGGGGTGAGTCGCACCTGCCTGTGGATACTTGTTCCGTCATGGAAATCACCTTGTCGCGAAAGAGTTAGGGGAGGGCGTCCTTGCTGAGGCCTCCTACACATCGGGCAACAAATTATGCTTAATGATAATGATTGTCAAATGAGAAGACGAACTAATCTTATGCTTTCTTGTTCGCTGTGAACTACGCCTCCCTCGCTCCCGGCGACTAATTATTTGCCCGGGCCGTCCGTTCTTCTGGGTGACAGGCCCGTTAGCCAACGGCCAAGGATCAGCACCCGCAGGAGGGCGAAATGGGTTTTTATCGTGCAGGCAGCGTTTTTCAGTTTGGAGACCGCGATCAATGAGCGTTTCCACGCGATTGCGCCTGTTCTGCCTGCCCTATTCGGGGGCCAGCGCGATGGTCTATGCACGCTGGCGCCGGGCTCTGCCTGACTGGTTGCAGGTGTGCCCGCTGGAATTGCCGGGTCGCGGCATGCGCATGAATGAGCCGTTGCAGCGCGATATCAAAACCTTGGCCGCGCAGCTTGCCGACGAGATCGGTCGTGACCTGGGCATCCCCTATGCCTTGTTCGGCCACAGCCTGGGCGGCCTGCTGGCATTTGAACTGGCGCATGCATTGAAAGCACGCAATCTGCCTGCGCCGCTGGCGTTATTTGCTTCCGGTACCGCCGGCCCGGCGCGCCGCGATGTGAGCGAATACGCCATCGAAAAGACCGATGAACAACTGATCGCCCGCCTGCGCGAACTGCAGGGCACCGCCGAAGAGGCGCTGGCCAACCCGGAATTGATGCAGTTGATGCTGCCGATTCTGCGCGCCGACTTCCTGTTGTGCGGCAGCTTCATCTATGGCGAGCGCGCGCCACTGGGCATGCCGATCCATGTGTTTGGCGGCAAGCAGGACAGTGTGCGCGCCGACCAGTTGCTCGACTGGCAACTGGATGCCGCCAGCGGCTTCTCCCTGGATATGTTCGACGGCCACCACTTCTTCCTCGTGCAGCACGAAAGCGCGGTGCTGCGCTGCCTGCGTCGCTATGCCGACGAGCACCTGGCCCGCTGGCGCAATGATGCGGCGCGCCAACTGGCTGCCGTTTAGCACGGCCCTAATTCCCGATTTTCCCGTAAGCCGATTTCAGGCAGGAACCCCATGATGGACGCCTTCGAACTTCCCCGCACCCTGGTCCAGTCCCTTCAACACCGCGCCGCGCAGACCCCGGACCAGGTGGCCCTGCGCTTCCTTGCCGAATCCGCCGCAGACAGCGTTGTGCTCAGTTACCGCGACCTAGACCAGCGCGCCCGCACCATCGCCGCCGCCTTGCAGGCCAATGCGGCATTGGGCGACCGTGCGGTGCTGTTGTTCCCCAGCGGCCCGGATTACGTCGCGGCGTTCTTTGGTTGCCTGTACGCCGGGGTCATCGCGGTGCCGGCCTATCCGCCGGAGTCGACCAAGCGCCATCATCAGGAGCGGCTGCTGTCGATCATCAGCGATGCCGAGCCGCGCCTGCTGCTGACCATCGCCAGCCTCGCCGACGGCCTGGCGCAGATCGAGAACGCGCCGCCGGTATTGAGCGTCGATACCCTGCAGACCGCCGGCAATTGGGTTGAACCCGAACTGCAAGCGGACGACATCGCCTTCCTGCAATACACCTCCGGCTCCACCGCGCTACCCAAGGGCGTGCAAGTCAGCCACGGCAACCTGGTGGCCAACGAAGTGCTGATCCGTCGCGGCTTCGGCATTGATCTGCACCCGGATGATGTAATCGTCAGCTGGCTGCCGCTGTACCACGACATGGGCCTGATCGGCGGCTTGCTGCAACCGATCTTCAGTGGCGTGCCCTGTGTGTTGATGTCGCCGGCGTACTTCCTCGGCCGCCCATTGCGCTGGCTGGAAGCGATCAGCGAATACGGAGGCACCATCAGTGGCGGGCCGGATTTCACCTATCGCCTGTGCAGCGAGCGGGTCAGTGAAACCGCGCTGGAACGCCTGGACTTGAGCAAATGGCGCGTGGCGTATTCGGGCTCCGAGCCGATCCGCCTCGACACCCTGGAACGTTTCGCCGAGAAGTTTGCCGTTTGTGGTTTCACCTCGAATAATTTCTTCGCCTCCTACGGGCTGGCCGAGGCGACGTTGTTTGTCGCCGGTGGCACCCGTGGTCAAGGCATCCCCGCGTTGCGTGTGGATGAACAGGCGCTGGCCGCCAACCGCGCTGAACCGGGGCAGGGCAGCGCGATCATGAGTTGCGGCACGAGCCAGCCGGAACACGCGGTGCTGATCGCCGATCCGCACACCCTCACCGAATTGCCCGACAACCGTGTCGGCGAACTCTGGGCCGCCGGCCCCAGCATCGCCCACGGCTACTGGCGCAACCCCGAGGCCAGCGCCAAAACCTTTGTACAACACGCGGGGCGCACCTGGCTGCGCACCGGCGACCTGGGCTTTATCCGCGACGGCGAGGTGTACATCACCGGTCGCCTCAAAG